>NZ_BSSA01000009.1 GCF_030268885.1 Kitasatospora phosalacinea | reverse complement strand
CCGCTCCCCCCCGACTTTCCCGCCGGCGGGACACGCGGACCCGCCCGCCGCCACGACCGGAAGAGCACGAACACGACCAGGAAGGACACACCGTCGGCACGGTTCGGCCATCACGGCGCCCCGAACCTCCCCACCGCCGCCCACCGGCCCGGGGCGCCGCCGGACCGGGCCCGCGACGGCGGGACCCTGCGGCGGGGGACCAGGAGGACGCCCCGGCGGTCGGCGACGCCCCTCCCACGTGTCGGGACCGCGGTCCGACCGGCGCGCCCGGCCCCCGCGTCGCGGAAGACCCCAACCCCACCAGACCTTCAAATCGTTTGCATTTTAACGTCTTCACATAAGATTCAAAACCAGAATGCCATCTTCACCAGGCAAGTCAGAGAAAGGACTTGCTGCAAGAACCATCCGGCTCCAGTCCGGCCGCCCGCTGCCGGGCGGAGCGGAAGCCGGTCGTCCGATCTGGACCGGAGCCCGAGCGCCGTGCCAGACTTCTCCTTGACCAGCGCAATTGCCCACTGCCCGGGAAGCGGTAGATCGAGGGGGGATTCACATATCTTTCGGTTGCATCGCCGAATTCGTGCGGAAGTCATCCGCCGCGCGACGATCTGACGGCAGTTCCACGCCGGATCGCCCCGCCGGGCGCGTTCCACCGGAATACTCCCGGGCCAGTGGTCGGGCACGGCGATCGGACCAGCGGCATCCGACCACCTCTTAGGACACTTCATGCCCCTCCGACGGCCCGCCCACGACGCACCGCACCTGCCTCGTGGCGTGGAATGCACGAAACGTTCGGAGGAAACCTCCCCCACCGGTCGGCACCGGCTCATCCACCGGCACCACGACCGCTCTTCGTTCCCTGGACCGCGGCGCTGAACCGCGCTCGACGTTGCGTCACGAAGCGGGCCGGTCGGCACCACCGACAGCTCGCTCACCGCCTTCACCGGCTTTCCGCCCATCGACCGACCTTGACCAGAGAAACGATCAGCATGGAGACGTCCGTCAGCACGACTGCCCTGCGCACCACGCCCAGATCCTCTCCGGGCACGGCGGCCCTCACCCGCCGCACCGCTCTGTCCCTGCCGGTGGACTACCCCCTGACCGAGTGGAAGCGCCTGGGGAAGCACCTCTACCTGATAACGGATTCTTCGAGCTGGTGGCTCGGCGACTGGCTCGTCTTCGGCCAGGACACCTATCCCGGACGTTACCGGCAGGCCATGGAAGAAACCCGTCTGGACTACAAGACCTTAAGGAACTACGCGTGGATCGCGCGGCGCTTCTCCGTCGCCGAACGGCACCCCGAGGTCAGCTTCCAGCACCACGCAGAGGTCGCCTCGCTGGATCCCGAGGAGCGTGCCGCGTGGCTGGAGCGCGCCGCCCGGGGAGGCTGGTCCCGCAACACCCTCCGGCAGCAGCTGCGGCGGGCAACGCTGGCCGCACCGCCCGAGGAGGCCCGGAACAAGCAGGTCAGGCTCCAGGTCTGCACGACCGCGGAGCGGGAGAGCCTGTGGGCGGACGCGGCCGAACGCGACGGCCGCGACCTGGCCGAATGGATCATCGTCAACCTCGACCGGGCGGCGGAGCGGGGGGGAGGCCACCGCGTGCACCCGCGCGGCGGCGCCCAGGGACACGAGGAACAGGACGGCCCTGAACCGTCCGCGTGAAGCAGACCGGTCGCCGCCCCGCGCCACGTGGCGTGCGAGCGCGACCGGCCGCCGCTGCCCGGCCCCGGGGCGGCCCCCGTGAACGAACAGAACATCGAAGGAGAAGCACCTGATGAGAGTCGGCATCGTCGGAGCCACCGGCCAGGTCGGCGGCGTGGTGCGCCGCATCCTGGCGGAGCGGTCGTTCCCCGTCGCAGAACTGCGCTTGTTCGCGTCGGCCCGCTCCGCCGGGCGCACCCTTCCCTGGCAGGACGGTGAGGTCACCGTCGAGGACGCCGCCACGGCCGACTACCGCGGCCTGGACGTCGTGATCTTCTCCGCCGGTGGCGCGACCGCCCGGGCCCTGGCACCGGCGGTCGCCGCCGCGGGTGCCGTGGTGATCGACAACTCCTCCGCCTGGCGGCACGACCCCGACGTGCCGCTGGTCGTCTCCGAGGTCAACCCGGAGGCGATCGCGAACCGTCCCAAGGGCATCATCGCCAACCCGAACTGCACCACGATGGCCGCCATGCCGGTGCTCCGCCCCCTCCACCAGGAGGCCGGTCTCGTCGCCATGGTGGCCACGACGTACCAGGCCGTGTCCGGCTCCGGCCTGGCCGGTGTCGCCGAGTTGCACGCCCAGGCGTGCCAGGTCGCCGAGCACGCCGACCAACTCGCCTTCGACGGCGGCGCCGTCGCGTTCCCCGAGCCTGAGGTCTACCGGCGTCCGATCGCCTTCAACGTGGTGCCGCTGGCCGGGTCCCTGGTCGACGACGGGTCGGCCGAGACGGACGAGGAGCAGAAGCTGCGCCGCGAGAGCCGCAAGATCCTCGGCATCCCGGACCTCAAGGTCTCCGGAACCTGCGTCCGGGTCCCGGTCTTCAGCGGCCACTCGCTCCAGATCAACGCCCGCTTCGCTCGCCCGATCACCCCCGGGCGAGCGGCCGAGCTGCTCGCCACCGCCCCCGGCGTCGAGCTCTCGGCGATCCCCACCCCGCTCCAGGCCGCCGGCAAGGACGCCTCGTACGTCGGCCGCATCCGCACCGACGAGACGGTCGAGCACGGCCTGGCGCTCTTCCTCTCCAACGACAACCTCCGCAAGGGCGCTGCCCTCAACGCCGTCCAGATCGCCGAACTCGTCGCCGCCGAGCGGAGTGCGTAGCACCGCGGGGCGGAGCGCACTGCCCCGGGAGGTCCCGCCCCGCCGCCCGTTGCGTCCCGGACCGGCGGCGGGTCGGGACGGGGGCGCCCGGCGGGGCGCGGTAAGCGCCGCTTAGGCTGGGGCCGAACGAAACCGGACCAAACCGGACCGGGCCACACCGGGCCGCCCGGGCCGCCGCTCGTGCGGCCCCGGTCGGCATGGACGAAAGCGGGGCCGCC
Organism: Kitasatospora phosalacinea; assembly: GCF_030268885.1. Lineage (GTDB taxonomy): Bacteria > Actinomycetota > Actinomycetes > Streptomycetales > Streptomycetaceae > Kitasatospora > Kitasatospora phosalacinea_C. Next base: position 271,543 of record NZ_BSSA01000009.1, on the reverse strand, counting down.
CGATGGGCGACGGCATGACGGGGATGCACCACCACGGAGGCGGGCCACTCCCCCCCTTCTCCTTCTCCCGCGCCCTGGAGTGGTCGCCGGACTGGCCCTACCTGGTGTTCTGCGCGCTCGCCCTCGGCCTGTACCTGGCGGGGGCCGTCCGGCTGTGGCGGCGCGGCGACAAGTGGCCGGTCGGCCGGGCGGTCGCCTGGACGGCGGGCGTTGGCACGGTGCTGCTGGTCACCAACACCGGTCTGAACGACTACGGCATGGTGCTGTTCAGCGCGCACATGATGCAGCACATGGTGCTCTCCATGCTCTCCCCGATCCTGCTGCTGCTGGGCGCCCCGATCACCCTCGCGCTGCGCGCCCTGCGCCCGGCCCGCAAGGGCAGCGGCCGGGGCCCGCGCGAACTGCTGGTCGCCCTGCTGCACTCCACGTACGTGCGGATCGTCTCGCACCCGGCGTTCACCATCCCGGCGTTCATCGCCAGCCTGTACGTGCTGTACTTCACGCCGCTGTTCGACTTCCTGATGCAGTACCGGGTCGGGCACCTGGCGATGATGCTGCACTTCCTCGCCGTCGGCATGCTGTTCTTCTGGCCGATCATGGGCGTCGACCCGGGCCCGCACCGGCCCGGCTTCGTGATGCGGATCATCGAGCTGTTCATGGGGATGCCGTTCCACGCCTTCTTCGGCGTCGCGGTGATGATGGCCTCCGGGCAGCTGGTCTCCACCTTCGGCGCCGCGACGGCGCCGCTGGGCACGAACCTGCACGAGGACCAGCAGCTGGCGGGCGGCATCACCTGGGCGTTCGGCGAGATCCCGACCGCGATCGTGCTGATCGCGCTGACCCTGCAGTGGGCCAGGTCCGAGGAGCGGCAGGCCCGCCGCCGCGACCGGGCCGCCGACCGGGACGGCGACGCCGAGCTGGAGGCGTACAACCGCTACCTGGCCTCGCTGGACCGGGGGGCCGCCGACCGGGCTGCCGGTCGGGCCTCGTAGCGCGCGGGGACGACGCGAACCGCCCGGAACGGCCTGCCCGTTCCGGGCGGTTCCCGTTGCTCCGGGTGCGGTCAGCCGATGCCCTGGCGGTCGGGGGCCAGGGCGAAGCGGCGGTTGTCCTCGTCGTGGACGGCCGCGGCGACGGCGCGCTCCAGGAGGCGGCGCTGGAGCAGCAGCGGGGCGCGGCGCTGCTCGGGGGTGATCCGCAGCAGGTCGTCGAGGGCGGCGGTGAGGCGGCGGGTGACCTGGGGCTGCCCGGCGCCGCAGATCCGGATCTCGGTGAACGCCAGGTCGACGGTGGCCTCCCAGCCCGGCACCGGCTGGACCAGCCGGACCGCGCCGTCCTTGTCGCGGTGGCGCAGCTCGCCGAGGTGGACGGGGGCGAGGACGGCGAGCAGCTGGTGGATCCGGTCGACGGCCTGGACGGCGGTGGTGGGGTCGTTGACGGCCGGGGACAGGGCGCGGATGGCGATGTCGACGAGTTGGCGGAAGCCGAAGCTGAGGTCCTGGTGCATGGTGCGGTCGACGCCGACGTTCAGCGCGGTGGTGATCCGGCGCGGCCGGGGCGTGCTGCCGCCGACCACGACCACGGTCGGGGTGCCGGGCGCGATGAAGTCGCCGATCCGCGGCACCTGGTACAGCACCGTGTCGTGCCGCCGGGCGACCCGGATCAGCCAGCGGATGTTGACGTCGCGCAGGACGCCGCCGCGCCCCTCGTGCAGCAGGGTCGGCCCGGGCGGGACGTCGCCGGGCGTCGGGCCGAGCTCGGGGGCCAGCCAGCGGTAGTCCTGCAGCACCTGCAGGGACTCCCGGGTGACCCGGTCGATCACGTGCGGGACGCGCAGCAGGCGCATGGTGGCCTGCACGTACAGCACGAACAGGGCCAGGCTGAGCATCACCATGGCGAGCGCGAGGATCGTGGAGACGATCGGGACGGACACCGCGCGGGACGGGTCGCTGGTGTCGTCGTAGCCGAGCTGGACGAGCAGGGTGTAGACGAAGGTGGCCAGGCAGGTCGCGAAGGTCGCCTTGATCAGGCGGCTGCGCACGTACAGCCGCAGCACCCGGGGGCTGAACTGGCTGGCGGCCATCTGCAGCGAGACCAGCGAGATCGAGAAGACCACGCCGATGAAGGTCAGCATCGCCGAACTGACGGTGGAGACCACGCTCTTGGCCGCCGAGCTGAACGAGAGCAGGGTGTCGGCGGTCTGCGCGGCGGACGCCTCGGCGAAGATCTCGCGGTCCAGCAGATCGGTCAGCCCGGCCAGCAGCACCGCGCCGACGCAGGTCAGCAGCGGGGCGAACCAGAACGCCTCGCGCAGGTGCTCGCGCAGCGGCGACAGGGCGCGGTAGCGCGGCCGGCGGCGCTTGGCGGGGGGTTGTGCGCCGTGCGGTGCGGCGTGCTGCCCCTCGGCCCGCCCGCCGTCCGCTCCGCCCGCCTGCCCGCCGCCGCGCCCGCCGCCTCGCCCGCTGCTCATCGGGCCAGGCTAGCGGCGGGCGGGAGCGGTGCCCGGGAGGGACGCGGGGCGTCGGGAGGTCTTTCGCGGCGGGTGCGGTGATCCGCAGAGGGGTAGGTCGCCCGGGTGGGGACGGCGTCCGGCCGTCCGCGGCGAGAGGGACGGGTGTGGACGCCGAACTGCAGAAGGCCGTCACCGGGCTGGAGGAGACGCGGGACAGGCTCCGGGACGAGGTGGCCGCCCCGCTGCGGGCCGATCGGGGCCGGCTCCGGGAGGCGGACGCGCAGCTCCTGCTGGGGTCGCTGGCCGCCGTGGTGGATTCGTTGCGCGAGCTCGCCGGCCTGGTGGCCGAGCGCCAGTACGACGACCGGTACGCGCGGTGGGCGCGCCCCCACCTCAAGACGGCCTGGAGCCTGTTGCGCGACGGTGCGGAGCAGGCCGGGCGGAAGGTCTGACGCTCGCCCCGCCACGTCAACGGGTGGTGTGCGCACCGCCGTTGACGTGCAGGGTCTGGCCGGTGAGGTGGTGGGCCCCGGGCGAGGCGAGGAAGTGCGCGGTGGCGGCGATGTCCTCGACGGTGCCCGGGCGGCCGTCGTGGGTCTCCTCGATCAGGGCGCGGCGGCGCTCCTCGGGAAGGGCCCCGCCGAAGAAGCCGGTGCCCTCGACGTAGCCCGCCGCGATGACGTTGCAGCTGACCCCGCGCGGCGCCAGCTCGGCCGACAGCGCGGCGTTCCAGGCGGCGAGGGCGGCCTTCGCGGCCCCGTACGCGCCGCCGCGGCGCTCCGCGCCGATCGAGCCCAGGCTGATCACCGTACCGCCCGGGGCCAGGACCGGGCGCAGGGCCTCGGTGGTGAGGACGGCGCCGAGCAGGTTCTGCGCGAGGTTGGCCTGCCAGGTGGCGAGCAGGTCCTCGAGCGGGCTGCCGGTGGCGGGCCCGGCGGGCAGGCCGCCCGCGGCGTTGACCAGCACGTCCAGCGTCCGAAAGCGGGCGGCCAGGGCGGCGGTGGCCGCCGGGTCGGTCGCGTCGCAGACCACCCCGTGCGCCCCGAGCTCCGCCGCCGTCCGCTCCACCGCCTCGGCCCGCCGTCCGGTCAGGTGCACCTCGGCCCCGTCGGCGACGAACCGGGCGGCGACGGCGCGGCCGATGCCGCTGCTTCCTCCGGTGACGAGCACGGTGCGGGTCACTGCGTCCTCCTGCGGTGGCGACTGGTACGTTTAGCTCTAAACATAGCTCAGGAGCAGCAGGAGGCAACCCCATGACCGAAGCCGGGGCGGGGGGTGGGGCGCGGTCCGCGGAGGAGTCGGCGGGGCGTTCGGCGGCGGCGATCGCCGCCGCGTGGCAGCGGGAGCGGCCCGGGGTGCCGACCGACTCGATCGAGATCGTCACGCCGATCTGGCGGCTGGCCAAGCTCTTCGCGGACGACCGCAACCGGGTGCTGCGGGCCGCCGGGATCGACGCGGCGACGCTCGACCTGCTCGCGGTGCTGCGCCGCTCCGGCCCCCCGTACGAGCTGACGACCCGTGAGCTGACCCGGCGGACCCTGGTCACGGCGGGTGCCGTCTCGCAGCGGGTGGCCCGGGCCGAGCGGGAGGGGCTGGTGCGGCGCTCCCCCGACCCGGCGGGCGGGCGGGCCGTCCTGGTCGCGCTCACCCCGGACGGGCACGCGCTCGTCGAGCGCTCGGTGGACGCCGTCCTGGGGCGGGAGTCGGACCTGGTCACCGGGCTGTCCCCGGCCGAGCGCGGGCAGCTCGCCGGGCTGCTCGACCGCCTGCTCACCGACCTGCACGGGCGGATCGGCCCGAGCGACTGACCGCTGCGCGCCTCCGGGTGCGGCGGAGCCCCCGCGGGGCGCGCGGTCCGGCTCTGGAACGATGGGCCGCATGCGAGCAACGGATGGACCAGACGCGGCGGGCACCGCGGGGCCCGTCGGCCCGACGAGCGCCGAGCTCTCGGCGCGGATCGGGCTGCGGCTGCGCGAGCTGCGCGCCTCCCGCGGCCTCTCGCTCTCGGAGCTGGCGCGGCGTTCGGGCGTCGGCAAGGCCACGCTGTCGGGACTGGAGACCGGCGCCCGCAACCCGACGCTGGAGACGCTGTACGCGCTGACCACCGCGCTGGGCCTGCCGCTGAGCGACGTGCTGCCGGGCCCCTTGCGGACGGTCCTCCGGGGCGCGGTGGGGCCCGAGGTGTCGGGACGGGTGCTGGACGCCGTGCTGCTGGAGCGGTTCGAGGACGCGGCGGCGGTGTCGGAGACGTACCGGATCCGGATCCGGCCGGGCGGGGCGCAGCGGTCGGCGGCGCACCCGCCGGGGACGGTGGAGCACCTGGTCGTCCTGTCCGGCACCGCCCTGGTGGGCGCGGAGGACGCGCCCGTGACGGTCGCCGCGGGCGGGCACCACACCTGGGCGGCGGACGTCCCGCACCGCTACGAGGCGGTGGGGGCGGACGTCGAGGCGGTGCTGGTGATCCGCCACCCGCGCGGCTGAACGGGCCGGTGGCGGCCCCGCCCGGCGGCCGGAGCGGACGAAGGGCGGAACGGGCAGGCGGGCTGATCCCCCGTACTCCCCTCTGCCCCGCCCCGGTCGCCGGAACAAGACTGCAATTTTTCCGGGCGAACCGGGACACTCTTCCCCGGGGCGGCCGCCGGTGCCGCTCCCGACGGGGAGGAGCGGGCGATGACGGACGTCCGGGACCCGCACGGCACCCTGCGCCGTGCGCTGTGGATCGGTGGCGCCCAGTGGGCGGGCAAGAGCACGGTCGCCGAACTCGTGGCCCGTGCCCACGGGTTGACGGTGTACCACTACGACTGGCACGACGCCCGCGGCCACCGGGACCGCCGGATCGCCCGGCGGGTCGCCGCGGGCCTGCCGACGGCCGACCCGTCCCCGGACCTGGTCTGGTCCGAACGGAGCCCGGCGGAGATGGCCGAGGAGACGCTGGCCGGGTTCCCGACCCGGTTCGGGTGGGTGCTGGACGACCTGGGCGGCCTGTTCACCGCCCGCCCGGTGATCGCGGAGGGCTGGGGGCTGCGGCCGGAACTGGTCGCCCCGCTGCTCGACTCGCCCCGGCGGATGGTCGTCCTCGTCCCCACCGAGGAGTTCCGGCAGCACCAGCTCCGCACCCTGCCGCGGGCCGGTGCGCTCGGCGTCGCCCTCCGGGACCCGGAGCGTGCGCAGGCCAACCGGGTCGCCCGCGACCGGCTGGTCGCCGCGGACGCGGCCCGCAGCGCCCGCCGCCTGGGCATCCGCGTCGTCGAGGTCGACGGCACGCTCGACGCACCGGGGGTGGCCGCCCTGGTCGCCGAGCAGTTCGCCCCCTGGACCGGGGCACCGGACCGCCCGTGTCACGAAGAGGCGGACCGCCCGCGCCCCGGGGCACCGGACCGTTCACGTCACACCTCGGCATGACCGGGTGAGTCCGGCCCGGCGCACTGGCAGGATGCCGGGGTGGACGAGATCACGCGCGCCGCGGGCGCACTGCTGGGCCAGCCCCTCCGGGACCCCGTCGACCTCGGCGGCAGCCCGCGGAGCACCGTGCTGCGCTGCCGGACGGCCACCGGGGGCAGCGTGGTGGTCAAGGCGTTCGTCGACGAGCCCGAGGCACGGCGCGCGTACGCCGGGGAGGCGGCCGGGCTCTCGCTCGGCCTGGCCGGGCCGGAGCTGCTCGCCGCGGACCACGAGCAGCGGCTGCTGGTGATGGCGGACCTGGGGGACGCGCCCACCCTGGCGGACCTGCTGCTGGGCACCGACCCGAAGGCCGCCGAGCGCGGCCTGCTGGAGTGGGCCGGCGGCCTGGGCCGGTTGGCGGCCCGTTCGGTGCCGCGGCGGGCCGAGTTCGCGGCCCTCTGGCAGCAGCACGGCCGGGGCCTGCCGAGTTGGGAGGACGAGCCGTGGCAGCAGCAGAACGTCGGCGCCTTCCTCGGACTGCTCGCCGAGTGCGGCCTGACCGCCCCGCCCGGGCTGGCCGAGGAGCTCACCGCGGTCGGCACCGCCGACGGCGAGCGGTACCCCGGCTTCACCCCCGGGGACACCTGCCCCGACAACAACCTGATCACCCCGGACGGCCTGCGGCTGCTCGACTTCGAGGCGGCCGGCTACCAGTCGGTCTTCCTGACCGCCGCCTACTGCCGGATGCCGTTCTCCAGTTGCTGGTGCGTCCACCGGCTGCCGGACGACCTGGCCCGGCGGGTCGAGGGCGCCTACCGGGCCGAGGTGGTCGTGCAGTACCCCGACCTGGCCGAGGACGCGCTCTGGCAGGCCGGGATGGACCGGGCGACGGTGGTCTGGACGGTCGACTCGACGCTGCACCTCCTGCGCCGCGCGCTGCCGGAGGACGGGCCGATGCACCGCACCCGCCAGCCGGTGCCCACCCGTCGCCAGGTGCTGCGGCACCGCTGGACGAGCGCGCTCGGGCTGACCGGGCACCCGGCCTTCGCCGCGACCGTGCGGCTGCTGCTCGCCGAGCTCGCCGCGGGGTGGGACGCGCCCGAGCTGCCCGGTTACCCGGCGTTCCGCGCGACCGGGTGACGGCGGGGGTGCGCCCCGCACCTGCCGTCACGCGCTGCCTCACCCGCCGCCCTCATGCGCCGCCCGCACGCGCTGCCGTCACGCGCTGCCGTCACGCGCTGCCGTCCCGGCCGAGCAGCAGGGTGGCCTGCGGGAAGCGTTCGCCGGGGGCCGGGGCGCGCAGGGTGCGGGCGGTCTCGGTGAAGCCGGCCTGCCGGAAGAGGGCGGCGAGGGTGTCGACCGGCCAGCGGTGGGCGGTGGCGACCTTGTGGTCGAACGGGACCGGGCGGTCGGTGTCGCCGAGTTCGGGGTCGGCGGCGAAGAAACCCGTCAGCAGCAGGCCGCCCGGGGCCAGGACGCGGTGCAACTCGTCGAGTGCGGTGGGGAGTTCGGCGGGCGGGAGGTGGATCAGCGAGTAGCGGGCGAGGACCGCGCCGAGGCTGCCGTCGGCGAGCGGGAGCGCCGTCAGGGTGCCCCGCACGAACGGCCGCTCCGGGTGGGCGAGTCGGGCCTGGGCCAGCATCCCGGCCGAGAGGTCCAGGCCGAACGCGCGGACGCCGAGCCCGGCGAGCAGCTCCGTCGCCTCCCCCGGCCCGCAGCCGAGGTCACCCACCGGCAGCCCGCGCCCGGCCACCGGGGGCGCCGCGGCCAGCCGCCGGATGAGGGCCAACTCCGCTTCCTTGCCGCCGAGTTCGCCCCGGAACAGGGTGGCGTACAACTCCGCCACCCCGTCGTACGCCCGCCCGACCCCGCCGTCCGCCGTCATCCGTCGTGCCCCCGTCCGTCGTCCGCTGTCCGGAAGCGCTCAGCCTAGGGCTTCGGGGCGGGCGGGTCGCCGGTGGAAAACGCATTGCGGGCGGGTGGGGTGGGGTGCGTAGACTCCGGGCGTGGCCGTCGTAGCGATCTCTCGCCGATTTACCGGCCCCCCGGCTCCCGATGGGTGCCGCAGGGGGTTGGTTCCGTTGCGCCGGTAGGGAGTCCGGCGGATCGGGTCGGCCCGGCGGCGGGTCGTGCCCAGGGGCCGGGGGGTGTGGTGTCCCCCCTGTTGGTCCCCGTTCCGATCCGTCCTGCTTGGAGCACGCCATGTCCGTCCACCCCGCCGGTGGCACCGCCGTCCGCCCCCTCTCCCCCGAACAGCTCGCCCGTGACCTCGCCGTCCGCGACCTGACCGATCCGGCCGCCGGGCCGCACGCCCTGCAGTTGCTCGTCGAGCGTGCGGTGCGGGCGCTGACCGAGCACTGGGGCTGCCCGGTGCAGGTGCACCGGGGCGAGCGGGTGGTGACCGTCGCCGACAACTACGACCACCTCAACTACCGCGGCGACGACATCACCCGGGACGCCCGCTACACCCGGTACGTCGACGAGCGGCGGATGCTGCGCAGCCACTCCAGCGCGCTGGTCCCGGGCGCGCTGCGGGCCCTCGCCGCCCGGGCGGCGGCCGGGGAGGCACCGGAGGCGGTGCTGCTGGCCTGCCCGGGCCTGGTGTACCGGCGCGACAGCATCGACCGGCTGCACAGCGGCACGCCGCACCAGTTGGACCTGTGGTACCTGACCCGCCGTCCGACCCCGGCCGGGACGGACGACCTCACCGGGATGCTCGCCGCGCTCGTGGGGGCGCTGCTGCCGGGGGCGGCGCACCGCACCGAGGAGCGCGTCCACCCGTACACCCTGGCGGGGCGCCAACTGGACGTCGCGGCGGGCGCGGTGGACGGGGCGGGTGACGGCGGCGAGTGGGTGGAGGTCGCCGAGTGCGGGCTCGCGCACCCGGAGGTGCTGGCCGGGGCCGGGTTGGGGCCGGAGTGGAGCGGGCTGGCGCTCGGCATGGGCCTGGACCGGGTGCTGATGCTGCGCAAGGGCGTCCCGGACATCCGGCTGCTGCGCTCCGCCGACCCCGCCGTGGCCGTCCAGCTCACCGACCTCGCCCCGTACCGGCCGGTCTCCGCGCTGCCCGCGGTCCGCCGCGACCTGTCCGTCGCGGTGGACGGCGCCGACCTCGCCGAGGACCTCGGCGACCGCGTCCGGGACGCCCTCGGGGCGGACGCGGACTGCGTGGAGACCGTCGAGGTGCTCTCCAGCACCCCCTGCCGCGACCTGCCGCCGCAGGCGCTGGCCCGGCTCGGGGGCCGTCCGGAGCAGTACAACCTGCTGGTCAAGGTCGTCCTGCGCGACCTGCACCGCACCCTCACCGACGCGGACGCCAACGCGCTGCGCGACCGCGTCTACGCCGCCCTGCACCAGGGCACCGTCCACCAGTGGGCCTCCCCGGCCGCCCCCTGACGGGAGGTCACGGGCGCAGCGCGGCGACCACCAGTCCCTCCAGGGACGTCCGCGCCACCTCCGGCCGCCCGCCGACGAGCAGGGCGTCGAGGACCAGCCCGTCGAAGCAGGCGAGCAGGGTGAGGACCCGGGCCTCGACGTCGGGGACGCGGTGCGCGGCGAGCAGGCGGCGCACCGCGTCCCGGCCGGGGTTCTCGCGCGGGTGCAGGATCTCGCGCAACTCCGGGTCGCGGACGCTCTCCACCGCGCAGGCGGCCCGGGCCAGCGAGCGGCGGCGCCCTTCGCCCTCCAGCCGCTGCCGGGCCAGGGCGGCGAGGCCGTCGACCAGTTCGGCCGGCGTGCGGGGCGGCGGAAACCGTTCGGCCGCCCGGTGCAGCTCGCCCTGGTCCAGCTCGACGAGGCGGCGGACCACGGCGGTGAGCAGGGCCGAACGGGTGCGGAAGTAGGCGGAGGTGGTGCCCTCAGGCAGTGCGGCGGCCCGGTCGACGGCGCGGTGGGTGAGGCCGCGGATGCCCTGGTCGGCGAGGACGCCGAGGGCGGTGTCGGCGAGGAGCGTGCGTCGGTCGATGGCCATGCACCCCTTTGTACGCCAATCCGGACGCGGGCCCGGCGGGGCGGGCGGCCGGCGGGCGGGGCGGGGCGGCGGTCGGCGGGGCCCGTGGGGGGTCGGTTCCGGCGGTCGGCTACCGTGGGTTTTCTACAGGTGTAGAAGACCGGAGGTGCGAGGGTGAACGGCACGGCGGTGGTGGTCGGCGGTGGGATCGGCGGGCTGGCGGCGGCGCTCGGGCTGCGGCGGGTCGGGTGGTCGGTGACGGTGGTGGAGCGCTCGGCGGTTCCGGCGGACGCCGGTGCGGCGATCTCGCTGGCGGCCAACGGGCTGCGGGCCCTGGACGAGTTGGGCGTCGGCGCCGCGGTGCGGACCGCCGCGCGCGGGCAGTACCGGGGCGGCACCCGCGCTCCGGACGGGACGTGGCTGGCCCGGATGGACGGGGCCGCGCTGGAGCGGGCGGTCGGCTCCCCGATCGTCGGGATCACCCGCGCCGAGCTGCACCGGCTGCTGCGGGCGGCCCTGCCGTCCGACGCGCTGCTGCTCGGCGTGCAGGCCACGGCGGTCGAGCAGGACGGCCCCGGCCCGGTACGGGTGCACTGCGCGGACCGCGTCCTGGAGGCCGACCTGGTGGTGGCGGCGGACGGCGTCGGCAGCCGCCTGCGCGCCCGGGCCCTGCCGGACCACCCGGGGGCGGTCCCGGTCGGCACCGCGGTGCTGCGCGCGATCACCGCCGAGCCCGTCGCCCCCGCCGCCTCCGCACCGGGTGCGCCGGGTGCACCGGGTGCGCCGGGTGCACCGCTCGGGCCCGTCAGCGACTTCGAGCTGAGCTGGGGCGGGGGCGCCGAGTTCGGCCACATCCTGCTGCCGGACGGCCGCGCCGAGTGGCACGCCGTGCTCGACCTGCCGCCGGGCAGCCGCTTCGCCGATCCGCTCGCCGAACTGGGCCGGCGCTTCGGGCACTGGCACCACCCCGTCCCCGAACTGCTGGGGGCGACCCGTCCGGAGGCCGTCCTCCACCACGACCTGCGCGAACTGCGCACCCCGCTCCCCTCGTTCGCCCTCGGCCGACTCGTGCTGCTGGGGGACGCCGCGCACGCGATGACGCCGAACCTGGGCCAGGGCGCCTGCCAGGCCCTGGAGGACGCGGTGACCCTGGCCGCCGCCGTCGCGGGCGCCTCCACCCCGGAGGCCGCCGCGACCCGGTACGACGCGGAGCGCCGACCGCGGGCGCAGGCGGTGGCGCGGGCGGCCCGGCAGGCGGGGCGGCTGGGGCAGGGGCTGTCGCACCCGGTGGCGGTGGCGGTGCGCAACACCGCGATGCGGCTGACACCCGGGCGGGCGGCGGTGCGGGCGATCCTGCGCCACCACGCGTGGGTGCCGCCCCGGCTGCCCCTGTCCCCGCAGGTGCCGTAGCCGGACGGGAGCGGGCGGACAGGAGCGGGCGGACAGGAGCGGGCGGACAGGAGCGGGCGGACGGGAGCGGAGGGGCGGCCGGGCGGGGTCGACGGTCGGTGACCGGCGCACGGGTGTGCGGTCGCATCAGACGGGCGCGGGACGGGAATCCAGCCGTAGACCGCACCGGTCGGCGGCGGTCCGCTCCGCCGTCGACGCACGCACCGAGGAGGGGCGACGTGGCACCGCAGAAAGCTCCGTCCGGGAAGCCGACCGGCATGGGCGGCGCGCCCCCGCCGCCGCCCGGTCCGGCCAATCCACCACCGCCGCACGGGAAGTGACGACCCGGCCGTCACTTCCCGTAGCGGGCGACGCGCTCCTGGAGGGCGGCCTCGACCTGCGGCCACTCGTCGTCGGTGATCGAGAAGATCGCGGAGTCCCGCAGCCGGCCGTCCTCGCCGGGGGCCCAGGAGCGCGACCAGTTGCGCAGGACGCCCTCGAAACGGGCGCCGACGGCGGCGATCGCGGCGCGGGAGCGCTCGTTGCGGGCGTCCGTCTTGAGGTCGACCCGGCGGGCGCCCAGCCGTTCGAAGGCGTGCCGGAACAGGAGCAGTTTCGCTTCGGCGTTGATGCCGGTGCCCTGGGCGGAGGCGGCCAGCCAGGTGAAGCCCACCTCGACGGCGTACAGGACGTCGGTCTCGGGGTGGGTGCGCGGCTCCCAGAGGGCGGTGGCGCCGACGGCCCGGCCGGTGGAGCGGGAGACCTGGGCGTACGGGGCGAGCCGGCCGGTGGCGACGCGGCCGTGCTGAGCGTCGATGTACCCGGCGATCTCGTCGGCGCGCGGCACCCAGGTGAACCCGTAGCTGTCCCGGCCCTCCTCCGCGGCCTGCGCCAACTCCGCGGCGTGCCGCTGCTCCAGCGGCTCCAGCCGCACCAGGGCGCCCTCCAGCACGGGGCCCTCCAGCCGGTATCCCATGACCGCTCCGTTCCTCCGGGATCTTCGTCGACAGCAGCGAACCGGCGGGGGCGGACCGGCGTCAACGGGGTTTCGCCCCGTGGACGGCAACCCTTCGATGCACGAGGGCCCTTGCACCCTCGTCGTGACGCGACTCCCCCGTGCGCTCCCGACCCGGTCGCGGCCGAGCGACCGGCCCCCGCCCCTGCCGGAACCCGGCCTACCGACCCGCCGCCGGAGGCCAGAGCTGCGATCCCCGGGCTCCGGGCGCCGCCGACTCGAGGAAGGACTGCAGTTCGTACACCAGGACCGCCCAGTACCGCCCGGTGTCGGCGAGGCCGCGCACGATCCTGCGCGCGACGGCGGCCTGCCGTTCCACGTCCCGGTCGATGTCGCGCACCACCATCACGGCCTGGAACCGGTCGAACGGAATGCCCCGGTCCGCCACGAAGTCGTGCGAGAGCTACAGTTCGGCACGGGTCCTGCCGCCGATCGTGGTGACGTAGTCCACGAACTCGCCGTCGACCGGACGCAGTTCGCTCCCGCAGGCGGCGGAGAGGTCGGCGACGAGATCGGCGTCGGGGTCGGCGGGCCGAAGGAAGACGTGGTGCTCGGTACTCAGGGGGTGACTCCTCCTGCTCGAAGGCGTTCCCGCATCCCGCGCCGGAGGCCGGTTCGGCCCACGGGCAGCCGGGAGCGGCGGGGCCGCTCCCGTCCCAGGGCGGTCCCGCCGCTCGCGGGGTGTGGGGGAATCCTCAGGATTCGGCGCCGAGTTGGGCGAGGGTGGCGAGGAACTCGGTCTCGGCGGCGGTCTTGTCGAGGCCGAGGGAGGTGAGGATGCCGTTGCCCGCCTCGTGTTCGAGGAGGGCGAGCAGCAGGTGCTCGGTGCCGACGTAGTTGTGGCCGAGGCGGAGGGCCTCGCGCATGGTGAGTTCGAGGGCCTTCTTGGACCCGGCGTCGTAGGGGACGAGTTCGGGGGCGTCCTCGACGGCGGGCGGGAGGGCGGCCAGGGCGGCCTCGCGGACGGCGTCCAGGGGGACGCCGCTGGTGACGATGTACGCGGCGGCGAGGCCCTCGGGTTCGGCGAGCAGGCCGAGGACGAGGTGCTCGGGGCGGACCTCGTCGTTGCGGGCGTCCTTGGCGGCCTGGTGCGCGGCCATCACCACGTTGCGGGCGCGCGGGGTGAAGCGGTTGAAGCCCTGCGCGGTGTCGGTCCCGGTGACCTCGCCCGGGTCCTTGGGGACGAAGCGCTTCTGGGCGGCCTGGCGGGTGACGCCCATGCTGCGGCCGATGTCGGTCCAGGACGCGCCGGAGCGGCGGGCCTGGTCGACGAAGTGGCCGATCAGGTGGTCGGCGACGTCGCCGAGGTGGTCGGCGACCAGCACCGCGTTGGACAGCTGGTCGAGCGCTTCGGGGTACGACTTCTTGATGCCCTCGATCAGGTCGTCGAGCCGGATGGAGGGCTTCGCTCCAGGGATGTCTGCCATGAGGCAACCTTAGGTTGACACTCGGAGGGGTGTCAACCTTCCGTTGACAGTGCTCGGCGAGGCCGGTTCCTACCCGCCGGTAGGGGGTGTTTCGGCCGAGTTCACCCACCGGCCGCCCGCTGTCTTGTCCGCGTCACGGAGGCCCGAGTTGGATGCACAACATCGACCGGCCCTCACTCACCGGAGACCTGATGACCGCGCCCCGCGCCACCCGCACCACCGCCGTGCTCGCCGCCGCCGCAGCCCTGCTGACGACCACGCAGGCCGTCACGGCCGTCACCGCGGCCACCGCCGCGCACGCCGAGACCGCGCCCGCCGCCGTCGCCCCGCTGGACGTGCTCAGCTACAACACCTTCCTGATGAGCACCTCGCTGTACCCGAACTGGGGCCAGGCGCAGCGTGCGCAGGCCATCGCGGGCGCGGACTTCTTCCAGGGCCACGACGTGGTGGTGCTGCAGGAGGCGTTCGACAACGCGGCCTCCGACGCGCTGGCGGCGAAGGCGGCGGGCGCCTACCCGTACCGCACCCCGGTGGTGGGCCGCTCGACCTCCGGGTGGGACGCGACGTCCGGCAGCTACAGCAGCACGACGCCGGAGGACGGCGGGGTGCTGCTGCTGAGCAGGTGGCCGATCCTGCGCAAGGAGCAGTACGTGTTCAAGGACGCGTGCGGGTCGGACTGGTGGTCCAACAAGGGGTTCGTCTACGCGCAGATCAACGTGAACGGGCAGCTCACCCACGTGGTCGGCACGCACCTGCAGTCCACCGACTCCGGCTGCGCGAGCGGGCAGGCCGCGGACGTCCGGGCGAAGCAGCTGCAGGCGATGCGGGCGTTCCTGGACGCGAAGCGGATCCCGGCGAACGAGCCGATCGTGCTGGCGGGCGACCTGAACGTCGACTCGCACGGCGGCGAGTACCCGGCGCTGCTGGCCAACGGGAACCTGGCCCCGGCGACGGCGCGCACCGGCTGGGCGAACTCCTTCGACACCGTCGACAACTCGATCGCGGCCTACCGGTACCCGGGCGAGCCGAAGGAGGACCTGGACTACGTGCTGTACCGGGCCGACCACGCGCGCCCGCAGCAGTACACCAACACGGTGCACCGGTTCCACTCCGCGCCCTGGACGGTGAGCAGTTGGGGCACCTCGTACACGTACACCGACCTGTCGGACCACTACCCGCTGCTGGCGGGCTGAGGCTCCGGTGCCGGGCCGGACGGCCGGGCGCGCCGGTGCGGAAGCGTGTTGACCCTCCCCCCACGTCAGGCTGCACGGTGGGGGAAGCGAACGCACGAACGCGGAGGAGCGCTCATGAGCTGGTCGGTGGGACAGGTCTCGGGTTTCGCCGGGGTCACCGTCCGGACCCTGCACCACTACGACCGGTCCGGGCTGCTGTCGCCCAGCGAACGCAGCCCGGCCGGTTACCGGCTCTACAACGGCGCGGACCTCGCCCGGCTGCAGCAGGTCCTCTTCTACCGGGAACTCGGCTTCCCGCTCGACGAGATCGGCCACATCCTGGCCGACCCGCAGGCGAACGCCCTCGACCACCTGCTGGCCCGGCGCCGGGCGCTCACCGAGCAGATCGACCGGCTGCAGAAGCTCGTCGAGGTCGCCGAGCGGGCCATCACCGTCCAGCGCACGGGCGTCGAACTGAGCCCGGAGGAGCGGTTCGAGGTCTTCGGGGACGTGGTCTTCGACCTCAGCTACGCCGCCGACGCCCACCTCAAGTGGGGCGAGCGGGAGAGCCACCGGGAGGCGCTGGCCCGCGCGGCCGCCCACTCGAAGGAGGACTGGCGGCAGCTGATGGCGGAGGCCGCCGAGTGGCGCGGCCGCCTGCTGGCCGCCTTCGACGCGGGCCTCCCGGCCGACGACGGGACGGTGCTGGCCCTGGCCGAGGAGCACCGGCAGCACATCGGCCGGTGGTTCACGCCCTGCCCGCCCGAGATGCACTGCCGGATCGCCGACGACTACGAGGCCGACGCCCGCGCCTTCGCGCTCGTCGTACCGGCGGCCGAGCAACGCCCGGGGCTGGCCGGCTACCTCCGGACGGCGATCGGCCGCAACGCCGAACGGCAGCGCCGCGGGCAGCAGGGCGCCGAGCAGCAGCACGGCGGGCAGCAGGGCGCCGAGCGCGGCAGCACGGACACCGGCAGCACGGGCACCGGCAGCACGGACGGTACGGGGGCGGCGCGATGAGGGTCCTGATCACGGCCGCCGGCTCGTACGGCGACGTCGCCCCCTACACCGGGCTCGGGGTGCGGCTGCGCGCCGAGGGGCACGAGGTCGCGCTCGCCGCGCCGGAGCTCTTCCGCGGGCTGGTGTCCGACAGCGGTCTGGAGTTCCGCGCGCTGCCGGTCGATCCGCGCGCGGCGCCCCCGGGCGGTCGGCGCGGCCGTTCGGAGCTGCTCGCCCGGGCGGCGGCCTTCGTCGAGCGGCTGGGCGACGCCCTGGCCGACGCGGCCGAGCCGGGGGCCGACCTGCTGCTGTCCGCCACCACCACCGCGCCGCTGGGCTGGCACCTCGCCGAGGCGATGGACGTCCCGAGCCTCGGCGTCTACCTGCAACCCACCGCGCCGACCGGGGAGTTCCCGCCGGTCGTCGGCGGGGTCCGTCCGCTGGGGAGGTGGGGCAACCGGGCGGCGGGCGCGTTCGGGCAGCGGGTCGTCGACCGGCTGCACGCCGGGGCCGCGCGCCGGTTGCGGTCACGGCTGGGGCTGCCGACGCTCTCCCAGGGGGCTCGGCGCCGGGCGGTGGAGCGGGCGGGCTGGCCGGTGCTGCACGGGTTCAGTCCGGCCCTCGTCCCGCGTCCGGGCGACTGGCGGGAGGGGTTGCGCGTGGTCGGCAACTGGTGGCCGCACGTCACGCCGGACCGGCGGCTCCCGGCCGAGGTGGAGGACTTCCTGCGGGCCGGGCCGCCGCCGGTGTTCGTCGGGTTCGGCAGCGCGGCGGCGGACCGGGGCGGGGAGTTGGGCGCCCTCGTGGTGGAGGCGCTGCGGCGGGCGGGGGTGCGCGGTGTGCTGCAGGCGGGTTGGGCGGGGCTGGCCGGGGCGGGGGACGACGTGCTGTGCGTCGGGGAACTCCCGCACGCCCTGCTGTTCCCGCGCGTGGCGGCCGTCGTGCACCACGCCGGTGCCGGTACGGCGGCCGCGGCGCTCCGGGCCGGGGTCCCGAGCGTTCCGGTGCCCGTGCTGGCGGACCAGCCCTTCTGGGCGGACCGGCTGGCCCGGTTCGGCGCCGCCACCGCGCCGGTCCGGTTCGCGGAGTTGACGGCCGCCGGGTTGGCGCGGGCCGTCCGCACGGCCGTGACGGACCCGCTGCTGCGCGTCCGGGCGGAGGCGGGGGCCCGGGCGATGGCCGACGAGGACGGGGCAGCCCGGGTCGCGGAGGCGGTGGCCGAGCTGGGGAGGGGCCGGTAGGCGGGCGCAGCCGCCGGGCCCGGGCGGGCGCGTCCCGGGTGCGCGCGGACGCCGCCCGTCCGGGGGTTCGGGCGGGCGGCGTCCGCGGGCGCGCGGTGGCTGCTACTGGCGGGGCTGGGCGAAGCGGACCATGTTGCCGGCCGGGTCGCGGAAGGCGCAGTCGCGGACGCCGTAGGGCTGGTCCATCGGCTCCTGGAGCACGTCGGCCCCGGTGGCGCGGATCCTCTCGAAGGTGGCGTCGCAGTCGGGGGTGCGGAAGTTGACGGCGCGCAGCAGGCCCTTGGCGAGCAGTTCGGCGGCGGCCTGGCGGTCGGCGTCGGTGGCGCCGGGGTCGGCGACCGGGGGTTCGAGCACGACCTCGACCTCGGGCTGGGCGGCCGAGCCGAGGGTGACCCAGCGCATACCCTCGAAGCCGACGTCGTTGCGCACCTCCAGGCCGAGGGCGTCGCGGTAGAAGCCGAGGGCGGCGTCGTGGTCGTCCACGGCGATGAAGCACTGCGAGAGCTTGATGTCCATGCCCCCGACGCTACTGACCGCCCGCGCCTTCCGCTTCTCCGTTCCTGATCTCCTGCGCCGGGGCCTGTGCCGGGGCCTGCTGCGGGCGGCCGGTGTCGGTGCCGCGGATCGGGCGGGTGAGGTACATCGCGACGCAGGCGGTGATGTGTTCGGCGGCGCTGTGGTCGCGGGCCCGGTAGGCGCTGGGGCTCTCGCCGACGAGTTCGGTGAAGCGGGTGCTGAAGGAGCCCAGCGAGGTACAGCCGACGGCCATGCAGACCTCGGTGACGGACAGGTCGCCGCGGCGCAGCAGGGTCTTGGCGCGTTCGATGCGGCGGGTCATCAGGTAGCTGTACGGGGTTTCGCCGTACGCGGCGCGGAAGCTGCGCTGGAAGTGGCCGACGGACATCAGGGCGACCTTGGCGAGGGCGGCGACGTCCAGCGGTTCGGCGTAGTCGCGGTCCATGGTGTCGCGGGCCCTGCGGAGGCGTTTGAGGTCGTCGATCTGCACGGCGCCCAGGGTAGTCGGGAGGTCGGACGCGCCGGGCGGGGACGGGAGGATGATCTGCCGGACGTTCGTCGTACTTCGGAAGGGGCGTGGCATTCGGGTGAGTTCCGGGTGGGTCGGATTCCCGTCGGCGGTTTTCCCGCTGCTAGTTTCTGAGTCACGCGAGGGAGCCCGGTGGAGTGGCCGAGAGGCGAGGCAGCGGCTTGCAGGGCCGCTTACATAGGTTCGATTCCTGTCTCCACCTCCTCGCTCCCCCCGGTCGTCCGCCCCCCGCCCGGCTGGCCGGGCGGCAGTCGAGGAGGGAGTGGCCCTGATGGCCATCGCCACCGTCAATCCGGCCGACGGCCGCACCGTCGAGGTCTTCGATCCGCTGGACGAGGCCGCCGTGGAGCGCCGGTTGGCCCGGGCGCAGTCGGCGTTCGAGTCCTGGCGGCTGACCACGTTCGCGCACCGCGCCGAACTGATGCACCGGGCCGCGGAGTTGCTCGACCGGGCGAACGACGAGGTCGCCCGGACGATGACCCTGGAGATGGGCAAGCCGCTGGCGCAGGCCCGGGCCGAGGCGGCGAAGTGCGCGAAGGCGATGCGCTGGTACGCCGACCGGGCCGAGGCGCTGCTCGCCGACGAGCACCCGGCGGCGGAGGACGTCGCGGACTCGGGCGGGGCGTCGGCGTTCGTCCGGTACCGACCGCTGGGAGCGGTGCTGGCGGTGATGCCGTGGAACTTCCCGTTCTGGCAGGTGGTGCGGTTCGCCGCGCCCGCGCTGATGGCGGGCAACGTGGGCCTGCTGAAGCACGCCTCGAACGTGCCGCGCACCGCGCTGGCGCTGGAGGAGCTGTTCGCCCGGGCCGGGTTCCCGCAGGGCTGCTTCCAGACGCTGCTGATCGGCTCGTCCACGGTGGAGGCGGTGATCCGGGACGAGCGGGTGGCCGCGGTGACGCTGACCGGCAGCGAGGGCGCGGGCCGGTCGGTGGCGGCGGTCGCCGGGGACGAGATCAAGAAGACGGTGCTGGAGCTGGGCGGCAGCGACCCGTTCCTGGTGCTGCCCTCGGCGGACGTGGCGGCCGCGGCGGAGCGGGCCGTGACGGCACGGGTGCAGAACAACGGGCAGTCCTGCATCGCCGCGAAGCGCTTCGTCGTGCACGCGGACGTGTACGAGGAGTTCCTGTCGGCGTTCACGGCCCGGATGCGGGCGCTGACGGTCGGCGACCCGATGGCGGAGGGCACCGAGGTCGGGCCGCTGGCCACCGAGCAGGGCCGCACCGACCTGGAGGAGCTGGTCGCGGACGCGGTCGGGCACGGCGCGTCCGTCGAGTGCGGCGGCGGCCGGCCGGACGATCCGGCGCTGGGGGGCGGCTGGTACTACCTGCCGACGGTGCTGACCGGGGTGACCCCCCGGATGCGGATCCACCGCGAGGAGGCGTTCGGCCCGGTCGCCACCGTGTACCGGGTCGCCGACCTGGACGAGGCGATCGCCGTCGCCAACGACTCGCCGTTCGGCCTGAGTTCGAACGTCTGGACCACGGACGACGCGGACCGCGAGCGGTGCGTGCGCGACCTGCGGGCGGGCGGCGTCTTCTTCAACGGCATGACGGCCTCGCACCCGGCGTTCCCGTTCGGCGGCGTCAAGCGCTCCGGCTACGGACGGGAGCTGTCCGGTCACGGCATCCGCGAGTTCTGCAACGTCACCACGGTGTGGTCCGCGGGCTGAGCCGCGGGCGCGGGCAGCCGCGGCGGGGCCGGTCCGGAGCGTTCCTCCGGACCGGCCCCGCCGCGTTGCCGCAGGTCAGGCGGCGTGGGTGCGTGGGTGGGCGTGCGGGTGGGCGTGTTCGCGGCGACCGATGAACTGGGCGACGAACGCGACGATGGTGACGGCCCACACCACCGAGAACACGATCAGCAGCCAGAGCTGGTTGATCTGCGCCGCGACCAGGCCGAGGCCCAGCGACAGCCCGAGCAGGAAGACCAGTGAGGAGTTGTGCTTGGCGGTCAGCCAGGCGACCAGCCGGTGGAACGGTCCGGGCCGCGGCGTTCCGGTAGCGATCGTGGACATCGCTCTCACCTCCACAGAGTTCGGCGTCCGTTCGAGTATCCCGCTGGTCAGCGCCCCCGGCAGCCCGGGTAGCATCACGGCGAACAGCGGCGAGGGGGACGGTGATGTCGAGGCACGGGGGGCTGCGGGCCCTGGAACGGCTGGCGTCCGGGCTGCCGGACGGCGCCGAGCTGTACCGGTTGCGCCCGGACGGGCGGGTGCTGCGCGCGGACCGCACCGGCGGGCGGGAGCTCGGCCCGCAGGACCCGGACAGCGGGCTGCTGCGCTTCATCGACGACCGGCAGTGGGCGCACTACTTCATCGGGGACGCCGCGACCTCCCCGGAGCGCCCGTCGAACGCCACCTACAAGCTGGGCCTGGTCGCCCCGCACAGCGCGTTCACCCCGCACGCGCACGGCGGTGAGCACCTGGTGCTGGCGCTCGGCCCGGCCTCCTGCGGCCTGTACGACGCGCGGCGGCGCCGGGTGGTGGAGGTCCGGCTCGCGCCGGGCACGCTGATCCGGATCCCCGAGCTGATGCCGCACTCCTTCGGCAACCGGGGCGGCGACCGGCTGGCGATCCTGGCGGCGAACACCGGTTACGGCATCGACCACGAGGACTACGCGATCACCGCGGAGGCCGCCGAGCGGCGCGGCGAACCCGAACTCGCGGCCGCGCTGCGGGAGGTGACGGCCGCCCAGCGGCCGGGTACGGTCACCCTCCGGGAGCGGGTCGCGCACCGGCTGCGGTTGGCGGCGGCCGCGCTGGAGGACGGCGGCCGGTGAGGCTGCCGGGGGACGGCCCGGTCGGCGCCCGCGCCCGGTGCAACGCTCCGGCCGTCGCCCGCGTCCGAGAAGGTGTCCGACCACGGCGCTCCCCGCCCGTCCGCCGCTCCCCGCCCGTTCCGTCGTCCGCTGTGCCGCCCCGTTCCCTGCCCGACCGAGGACGCCCGTCGACCTGGGAGGACGCCCGATGATCTGCCCGCACTGCCGCCACGACCGCCGACAGCGGGAGCGCACCGGCCACACCTGCTCGAACTGCCGGAAGGTGTTCGCGCTCGACCCGAAGGTCGAGCCGGGGCGCCTGCACGACCTGAAGTTCCGCGAGCTGGTGGCGAAGTCCGCCCCCGACGGGCTGCGGATCACCGTCGAGCAGCTGTACTGGATGAACGAGCGCCGCCTGTACCGCTTCCCGACCGGCCCGCGACCGCGCGGCAGCGTGACCGCCGGGACGGTGCTGGGGGTGGTCGCCGTCGTCACGGCCTCGCTGGCCGTCGGCATCGGCGGCCTCGCCCACCTGCTGCTGGGCCTGCCCGCGCTCTTCCTCGGCTGGCGCTCCTACCGGCAGTTCCGCGACACGGGCCGCTACCACCCGCCGCAGCCGTTCAGGTCCTGGCTCCGACTCGCCGACTTCGAGCAGCGGGTGGTGCCCCGCTGGCGCCAGGTGTACGGGTCGCTGCCGGACGGGCTGGTGGACGGCGCCCCGTCCGCGGCCGTCCCCGCCCGGCCGTCGGACCCCCGGGCCGTGGTGCTGTGCGAACTGCCGGGCGTGGCCGCGTTCCTGCAGCTCAACGGCTTCGCCGAGCGTCACCGGGTGCTGCTGCAGCAGCAGCCCGGGCAGGTCCCGGCCGGGCTGCCGGTGGTGGTGGTGCGCGACCTGTCGCTGGACGCGCTGGCCCGGTCGGCGGAGCTGCGCGCGAGGTTCACGGGCCACCGGGTGGTGGACTGCGGGCTGCTGCCGCGCTCCGTCCAGCTGCCCGCGCGGATGGTCCGGCTGCGCGACGCGGGCAGGCGGCGGCAGGAGCCGCCGACCGCCCTGGCCGACTCCCCGGCGTGGCAGCGCCTGCCGGAGGAGGAGCGGGACTGGCTGTGCGACGGCTGGTCCTCGCCGCTGATCACCCTGCCGCCCGTGAAGCTGATGGCCATGGTGGACAGGGCCGTCGAGCGGGCCCTCGCCGCGCCGCCCGTCGCCCCGCCCGTCGCGCTGACCAAGACGGGGAGCGGGAGCGAGGGCGCGGCCGAGAGCGCGGCCGAGACCCGGCGGCGGGCCGAGCGGATCGGCTTCCTCACCTGGCCGCAGGCCGTCCCCGCCCAGCGCACCGGCTCCAGCACCCCTGCTCCGCACCCGAAGGGCGGCGGCCGATGATCCCGGTACCCGAACGGCTGCTCGACCGGGCCCTGCGGCGGGCTGCCGAACGCTGCGCCAGCCCTGGCCGACTCGCCTTCACCGCACGGCAGTTGTGCTACGAGACGGACCGGGTGCTGTTCCCGCTGCACCGCGGCCCGCACCGGCTGCGGTACACCACCCGGCCGCTGCTGTCCGAGGCCCGGTTCGCGGCCGCGCTGGCCCGGCACCCCGAGCTGGACGTCCTGCCGGACGCCCCGGCCGCGCCGCCGCACCGGCCCGGGCCGGAGGGCGACCTGTACGACTACGCCTTCCCCCGGCTGCTGGTCTGCCAGGACCCGGGGATCGCGGGCATGCTGCGGGCCAACCGGCTGCACCTGGAGGGGGCCTGCCCGGTCCTGACCCCGGAGCGGCTGCCGCTGGACGAGCGGCTGCTGGCCGCGATGCGGCGGGCCGACGGGGCGGTGGTGCACGTGCTGCACGACGCCTCCCCGGCGGGGCTGGCCCTGTTCCTGCGGGTGCGCGAGCACGCCGGGCCCCGGCTGCGGGTGCGCACCGCGGGGCTGCTGCCGCGGCACGCCGCCGCCCTGCACCTGGCCGCACTGTCCGGCCACCCCCGGTGCGCGGTCGGGGAGCTGCCCGCGGAGCTGCCCGTCGCCGAGCGGCTCTGGCTGGCGGGCGGACGGGTCGCCGAGCTGGCCGCCGTCCGCCCGGCCCGGCTGCTGCGGACCGTGCTGCGCACCGTCCGCGGCGGCGGCTTCGCCCCGCCCGCCCGTCCGGCCGCGCCCACCCGGGCCCGTGACACCGGTTTCCTGACCTGGCCGACGCCCTGACCCCCCGAGGACGAGGACGATGACGCAGCCACCCGAAATCACCTACAGCGACGAGCTGTTGGCCGACGGCACGGTGCACCGCAGGTACTCCGACGGCCGCAGCGAATGGCGCAGCCGCGGCGGCGACGGCCGGATCCACTGGCGCGACGACCGGGGCGACTCCGGCACCGACGAGCGGCTGGGCCGCGACCTGGTCAAGCGCGTCCACGCGGACGGCCGGGTCGGCTACGGCCGCGACATCGGCTACGGCCGCACGGTGTGGGGGCAGGGCCGGTACGTGCTGGTCAACCGCAGTTCGTTCCCGGGCCGGGTCGGCGTGGTGCTCGGCGCCCTCGGTCTGGGCGCGGGCATCGCCGCCGCGCATTACGCACCCGAGTTCCTCTCCGCTGACGACGAGGAGGAACTGCGCCGCCGGGCGGCCGAGCACGCCCGCTCCGGGGGCGACGGCGGCAGCGGCGGGGACGGCGGCTTCGACGACGGCGGCTTCGACGACGGGGACGACCGGGACGACCACCGGCCCGACGACGGCTTCGACGCGGACGGGTTCGGGAGCGCCGGGGACGGCGCCGACGGCGGCGACCCGGTGGACGACGGCTGGGACGGGGACGACTTTGGCTGAGCCGTGGCTGGAGACGACCACCCGCGCCGCCGCCCCCGGCCGCGCGGCCCCGCACCGTCCGGCCCGCTACGCGGTCAGTTCGCTGCCCGCCCCGGCCCGCGCCCCCGAACCCGGCCTGGTGGCCGGGCCGTTCGAGGCGGCGGGGCGGCACGTGTCGGCGTCCCTGCTCGCCGGAGTGCCGGGGTACGCCGACGGGCCGTTCACGGCGGACGGGCGTACCGCGGTCGGCGAGGTGACGCTGCACAACCGGGACGAGCTGCTGGCCGCGCTGGCCGCTGCCGGGCGTCCGGCCGGACCGTCCTGCCCGGACGGGGAGTTGCTGCTGCGCTGCTGGCTGGCGCTGGGCGCGGACGGGCTGCGGGCCGCGGACGGGATGTTCACCCTGGCGGTGCTGGACGGGCCGGACCTGGTGCTGGTGCGCGACCACGTCGGTGCCCGCACCGCGTTCCACTGCCGGACGGCCGACGGCGGCTGGGCGGCGTCCAGTTCGCTGCGGGCACTGCGGGACCGGCCGGACGTGGACACCGGGCTGGACCTGGCGGCGGTGCGCTCCTTCCTGACCTTCGCCTACCTGCCGGGCGAGGAGACCCTGCTGCGCGGCGTCCACGAGCTGCTGCCCGGCCGGGTCACCCGGCTGCGGCCGGACGGGCGGGTGGAGGTGGAGGCGTTCTGGGAGCCGCGGGCCGGGTCGGCGGACCACGACCTGACGGACCGTCAGCATGCCGACGGGCTGAGGGAGTTGCTGGAGCGGGCGGTGTCCCGGCGGCTGCCGGAGGGCGGGTCGGAGGTGGCGGTGCTGCTGTCCGGCGGGGTGGACAGCTCGCTGGTGACGGCGCTGGCCGCCCGCCTGCACCCGGGGACGGTGCGCACCTACTCGATCAGCTTCGGTGCCGAACTGCCCAACGAGCTGGGCTACTCGGGGCTGGTGGCGGCGCACTGCGGGACGGCGCACCGGGTGCTGACGGTGCCCGGGGAGCAGGTCGCGGCGCGCCTGGCGGACACCGTGGCGCTGCTGGACAGCCCGGTCGGGGACCCGCTGACGGTGCCGAACCTGATGCTGGCGGAGGCGGTGGCGGGCGACGGGATCGCGGTGTCGCTGAACGGGGAGGGCGGCGACCCGGTGTTCGGCGGGCCGAAGAACCTGCCGATGCTGGTGTTCGAGCTGATGCGGGAGGACGGTGCGGCGCGGGCCCGGGCCGACGCCTACCTGCACACCTACCGCAAGTGCTGGGAGGACCTGCCGGTGCTGCTCACCGGGGAGGCGCTGGCCGCGCTGGAGGCGGCCCCGCACCCGCGGCGGCACGTCGAACCGTACCTGGACGACCGGCGGATGCCGTCGCTGCTGGACCAGTTGCTGCACTGCAACCTGCGGACCAAGGGCGCGCACCACATCCTGACCAAGGTGGAGCGGCTGACCGCCTCGCAGGGCGTGCAGGGGCGCTCGCCGCTGTTCGACCGGCGGGTGGTGGACCACGCGTTCGCCACCCCGCCCGCCCTCAAGCTCCGCGGCACGGAGGAGAAGTGGATCCTCAAGGAGGCGGTGCGCGACCTGCTGCCCGACACCGTCACCTACCGGCCCAAGAGCGGCATGCGGGTGCCGGTGCAGCAGTGGCTGCGCGGTCCGCTCAGCGAACTGGCCGCCGACCTGCTGCTGGGCCCGACCGCCCGGGCCCGCGGCCTGTTCCGGGCGGACACCGTGGAGACCTGGATGCGCGGCGGCGGGCTGCTGCTGCCCCGCCAGGGCGGCAAGCTGTGGCTGCTGCTCACCCTCGAACTGTGGCTGCGCGCGTACGACGTGTGAGGGAGAACTGCTGATGGAACTGATCGACCCCCGCACCGGCGAGGTGCGCGGCACCCAACGGCCCGGCCGGGACGGCGAGGTGGCGGCCGCGGTGTCCGCCGCCCGGTCGGCCCGGGCCGGGTGGGCCGGGCTGACGCCGCGCGAGCGGCAGCGGCGGCTGGCCGCGCTGGCGGAGCTGATCGAGCGGCACGCGGACGCGTACGTGGCCGCCGAGTGCGCGGGCACCGGGAAGCCGCCCACGGAGGCCGCGGGCGAAGTCGCCGAGGTGGCCGACCTGTTCCGGTTCTACGGCGGTGCGGCGCGGGCCGCGACCGCGCCCGCCGCCGGTGACTACCTGGCCGGGCACCAGAGTTGGGTGCGCTGGGAGCCGGTCGGGGTGGTGGCGGCCGTGGTGCCGTGGAACTACCCGCTGCTGATGGCGGGTTGGCGCTGCGCACCGGCGCTCGCCGCGGGCAACCCGGTGGTCCTCAAGCCTGCCGAGACCACCCCCGACAGCGCCCTGCTGCTCGCCGAGCACGCCGAACAGGCCCTCGGGCCGGGCGTGTTGACCACCCTGCCGGGCGACCGGCAGACCGGCCGCCTGCTGGTCGGCGCGGGCTGCGACCTGATCGCCTTCACCGGCAGCCCGGCGGGCGGCGCGGACGTGGCCGCCCGCGCCGGGCTCACCCCCGTCAGCCTCGAACTCGGCGGCAACAGCCCGGTGCTGGTGCTGCCCGACGCCCCGGCCGACACCTGGCGGCAGCTCGCCGCCGCCTGCACGTACAACGCCGGGCAGAGCTGCGCGGCGCCCGCCCGGGTGATCGTGCTGGGCCCTGGGTACGAGCGGGCGGTGGCCGAGCTGGCCGCGGCGATGGCCGAGCGGCACGCCGGGCGGGACTTCGGGCCGCTCAACAACCCCGACCAGGCGGCCCGTTACGACCGGATCGTGGCCGCCTCCGGCGCGAAGGCCGTGCACACCGCGCCCGGCCGCGACGACGGGCTGTGGCGGCCCGCGACCGTGCTGGCCGACCTGCCCGACGACGACCCGGCCGTGGTGCAGGAGGTGTTCGGGCCGCTGCTGACCGTCCAGCGCGCCGAGACCCCGGACGCGGCCGTGGCGCTGGCCGAGTCCGTCCCGCAGGCGCTGGCCGCCTCCGTCTGGACCACCGACCTGTCCACCGGCCTGGCCCTCACCGACCGCCTCTCGGCCGGCGAGGTCTGGCTCAACTGCCACCTCGCCCAGTCCGCCGAACTCCCGCACAGCGGCCGCCGCTCCTCCGGCGCGGGCACCGACCTGTCGGTGCTGGCCCTGCGCGAGTACCAGCGCGCGAAGACCGTCACGGCCCGGCTGCTCTGAGCGGCTCCCGCACGGAGGAGGAGGATCGGGGATGGACGACCGGGAGCTGCTGACCGGCGGGCTGGCGAACGCGGGCGCCGTGGTGCGGCGCGGGGACGCGGTGGAGCGGCCCGCGCCCCCGCACGCCGGGGCGTTGCACGGGTTCCTGACCCGGCTGCGGGCGGGCGGGTTCGCGGGGGCGCCGGTGCCGCTGGGGCCGGTGGCGGACGGCCGGGAGCGCCTGGAGTTCCTGCCCGGGGAGGTCGCGGTGCCGCCGTACCCGGCGTGGGCGCTGGGCGAGGAGGCGCTGGTGTCGGTGGCCCGGCTGCTGCGCCGCTGGCACGCGGCG
Organism: Kitasatospora phosalacinea; assembly: GCF_030268885.1. Lineage (GTDB taxonomy): Bacteria > Actinomycetota > Actinomycetes > Streptomycetales > Streptomycetaceae > Kitasatospora > Kitasatospora phosalacinea_C. The sequence goes on along the minus strand of NZ_BSSA01000009.1, from coordinate 244,442 downwards.
AGCGCCCGGACGCCGTTCGACCCGGCGGCCGACTGGCCGACGGAGTTCGCGGACCCGGAGGGCGGGCCGCTGCTGTGCCACAACGACGTGTGCGCGGAGAACGTGGTCTTCCGCGCGGGCGGGGCCGCCGCGCTGATCGACTTCGACTTCGCCGCCCCCGGCCGCCCGCTCTGGGACGTCGCCCTGGCGGCCCGCTACTGGGTGCCGGTGCTGGACCCGACGACGGCCGCCGAGACCGATCGCGCCCGTCTCGAAGTGCCGCACCGGCTGGTCCTGTTCGCCGACGCGTACGGCCTGCCGCCGGGCGACCGCCTCGCCCTGCCGTCCGTCCTGGAGCAGGCCACCGCGGTCTGCCGCGCCTTCGTCGCCCGCCGGGTCGCCGCCGGGGACACCGCGTTCACCGGTTACTTCGAGGCGTACGGCGGCTGGGTCCGCTGGGACCGGCTGCAGTCCTGGCTGGCCGGTCAACGGCCGCTGCTGGAGCGGGAGTTGAGGGCTTGACGGAGTCGTCCGGGCGGGCGGTGGCCAAGGCGTTCCGGGTGTGAGGAGCCGTCACGCCAGGGACTTGCGCATCAGGGTGCAGACCGTCTCGTACCAGCGGAGGGTGCCGTCCTCGTCCTCGACGTCCCAGGCGTCGGGGACGTGGCCGAAGGGGCGGTAGCCGAGGCGTTCGTAGAGGGCGCGGGCGCGCGGGTTGGTGTCCTCGACGGCGAGCTCGGCGACGGTGAGGCCGCGGGCGGTGATGCGGTGCTCGGCGGCGCGGATCAGGAGGGTGCCGATGCCGCAGGACTGCAGGGCCGGGTGGACGCCGAGCTGCCAGAGCGTGCCCGCGCCGGGCGCGGGCACGTAGTCGACGCCGCCGACCGCGACGGGGAGGCCGACCGGGGTGCACACCGCCAGGTAGTCGACCTCGCCGGCCTCGGCGCGGCGGATCTGGTGGACGAGTTCGCGCACGTGCCTGGGCGAGCCGGCCCAGCCGCAGGAGGGCAGGTCGGCCTCGGCGAGGTCGCGCACCGACAGGCGCAGCGTGACGTCGTCCATCCTCGCCCTCCCGGTTCGCGGCGGCGGCCGGCTCCCATTGCAGCAGGTGAACTCCCCTGCTGTCCAAGGCGTTTCAGGAGTCGGCAACCGGGAGCAGGCGACCGCTCAGGTGGTCGACGGCGAGGTGGGCGTGCAGCCGGACGCCCACCGGGAGGGTGTCGTCGTCGAGGTAGAAGCGCGGGTTGTGGTTGGGGACGAGGCCGCGGCCGCCGGGGGTGGGGACGGGGGTGCCCGCGGCGTCGAGCTCGGTGTCCTGGGCGCCGAGCATGACGTACAGGCCGCCGTGGGCGTTGACGAACTCGGAGACGTCGTCGTAGCCGAGGGTGGCGGAGGTCTCCAGGACGCGGTCCGCGCCGACCACCCGGCGCAGGGAGGGCAGGGCGGCGTCCAGCCACTCCCGGCGGTTGTTGACGGCGGGGACGTCCTGCAGGTGTTCGACGGTGGCGGTGCAGCCGTACGCCTCGGCGGTGCGCTCGGCGAGGCGGGTCAGGCGCTGCTGGACCTCGGCCATGTCGGACTCGATCGCGCAGCGGACGGTGCCCCAGAGGGTGACGTGCTCGCCGATGATGTTGAAGCGGCCGACGTCCTCGACGTGGCCGATGCTGACGGTGACGGGGTGGTAGGCGTCGAGCTGGCGGTAGAGCTGGCCGATGCCGGTCACGATCGCGGCGGCGGGCGGCATCGGGTCGACGCCCTGCCAGGGGGTGGAGCCGTGCACCTGGCGGCCGGTCACGGTGATCTTGACCAGGCAGGAGGCGGCGTACTGGTTCCCGGCCCGGTAGCCGACGTGGCCCTTGGGGAGCGGGGTGAGGTGCATGCCGAACACCATGGTGGGTTCGGGGTCGGCGAGGGCGTGTTCGGCGAGCATCCGGCGGGCCCCTCCGGTTTCGCCGACCGGCGGCCCCTCCTCGGCCGGTTGGAACACGAACAGCACGGTGCCGGGCAGCCGCTCGCGCACCCCGGCGAGGACGGTCGCGGCGCCGAGCAGCATCGCGGTGTGACCGTCGTGGCCGCAGGCGTGCGAGACCGGGAACGGGCCGCCCGGGTAGTCGCGGTCCACGGTCGAGGAGGCGAAGTCGGCACCGCACAGGTCGACCACCGGCAGTGCGTCGGTGTCGGCCCGCAGTGCCACCACCCGCTCGCCGCGCCGACCGCCGCGCAGCACCCCGACCACGCCGTGCCCGGCGATGCCGGTGCGGACCTCGTCCAGGCCGAGCGCGGCCAGCTGCTCGGCGATCAGCGCGGCCGTGGCGCTCTCCCGGTTGGACAGCTCGGGGTGGCGGTGCAGGTGGCGGCGCCAGGCGATCACCTGCTCGGCGGCGGCCGCGCTGCGGCGGTCCAGTTCCGCGTACAGCTCGGCGGACGGGTCGGCGGACGACGCTGCGGTCGCCTCGGCGGACGGGTCGACGGTCTGTGCCACGGGTCTCCTCCCGGTCGGTCCCCCCGATGCGGCCCCGCCCCGGTCGAGCGTACGACGCGCGCCGCCCGGCGGGGCGTCACCGGGCCGGGGGAACGAGGCGGTTGTGGTGGGCGAGGACCACCGCCTGGATCCGGTCGCGGAGTTCGAGCTTCTGCAGGACCCGCCCCAGGTGGGACTTCACGGTGGCCTCGGCGAGATGCAGGACGTCCGCGATCTCGCCGTTGGACAGGCCGCGGCCCACCTGGACGAGCACCTCGTGCTCGCGCGGGGTGAGGCGCCGCAGCCGCGGGTCCGGGCCGGGGGCCCCGGGGTCGGGCAGGTGCGGGCGGGCGTTCTCCAGCAGCAGGCGGGTGACCCGCGGGGAGAGCGCCGCGTCGCCCGCGGCGACGTTGCGCACCGCGGCGAGCAGCTCCTCCGGCCGGGTGTTCTTCAGCAGGAAGCCGGAGGCCCCGGCGGCCAGCGCGGCGTACGCGTACGTGTCGAGGTCGAAGGTGGTGAGCACCAGCACCCGGCTGCCCGGGGCGGCCCGCAGCAGCTGCCGGGTCGCCTCGATGCCGTCGGTGCCGGGCATCCGGACGTCCATCAGCACGACGTCGGGCCGCAGCTCGCGGGCCAGCCGGACGGCCTCGGCGCCGTCCGCGGCCTCGCCGACCGGGATCATGTCGGGCTGGGCGTCCAGGATCGTGCCGAAGGCCAGCCGGAGCAGCGCCTCGTCGTCGGCGACCAGGATCCGGATCGTCATGCGCCAGCCTCCGCGCCGTCGTCGAGGATGCCGTCGAGGCCGTCGTCGAGGGCGAGGCGGGCGTGCACGCCCCAGCCGCCGCCCGGGAGCGGCCCGACCCGCAGCTCGCCCCCGTGGGCGGCGGCGCGTTCGCGCATGCCGGGCAGGCCGTGGCCGGTGCCGCCGGGGCTGCCGGGGCGACCGGGCGTGACGGTGGCGGGGCCGTCGTCGGTGACGTCGACCGTGACGGCCCCGGGCGCGCAGTGCACCCGGACCTCGGCGCGGGTGCCGGAGGGCGCGTGCTTGAAGGTGTTGGTCAGGGCTTCCTGCACCAGGCGGTGGACGGTCAGCTGCACGGTCGCCGGGACGCGCCCGGGGTCGCCGCGGAGTTCGAGGCGGGTCGGCAGCCCGGCGGCGGACATCCGCTCGGCCAGGGCGGCCAACTGGCCGATGCCGGGCGGCGGATGGCGCTCCGCCCCCGGCTCCGCACCCGGCTCGTCACGCGACTCGGCACCCGGCTCCGCGCCCGGCTCGTCACGCGACTCGGCACCCGGCTCCGCGCCCGGCGCCCCGGCCCGCAGCACGCCCAGCGAGCGCCGCATGTCGGTCAGCGCCTGCCGTCCGGTCTCGGCGGCCCGCAGCATCACGGCGGTGGCCCGCTCCGGCGAGCGGGGCTGGGCGAGGACGGCCGCGTCGGTCAGCGCGACCATCACGGACAGGTTGTGGCTGACGATGTCGTGCACCTCGCGGGCGATCCGCGCCCGCTCCTCGGCGACGGCCAGCCTGGCCTGCTGCTCCTGCTGCTGCTCCAGCCGCTCGGCCCGCTCCCGCAGCACCGCGAGGTGGGCGCGTGCGGTCCGCGCGTTCACCCCGAGCAGGGCGGCGACCAGGGCGGTCGCGGTCACCGCGACGAAGAGCACCGGGAAGGACCCGCCCGCCGACCAGCGCAGGCAGGCCAGCAGCGCACCGCCCACCACCACCGCCCCCGCGACCGCCGCGGCCCGCCGCCCCGCGTACCCGGCCACCGCGTACAGCGCCACCAACAGGGCGACGTCCGCGGGCAGTTGGACGTCCAGCAGCCACTGGACGGAGGCCGCGGCCGCCACCGCCCCGAACACCGTCCGCGGGGCCCGGCGCCGCCACGGCAGCGGCAGCACCAGCGCCACCGTGAGCGCAGCGGCCACCGGCCGCTCCCCCGGCGGGTAGGTGGTCGCGACGTGCAGCAGGAGCAGCACCGGCAGCAGCGCCTCCGCCGCCGCGCGCGGCAGCCGGGCCCGACCGCGCTCGTGCTCGCGCGGCGGGCGGGTGCCGCCGGTTCCCGCGAGCTGTCCGGCCGTGCCGTGCACGTTCCCCCGTCCTCGTCGTCGGTCCGTCGTCCTCCGCGCCCCCTGCACGGGCGCCGTCCTGCCACGGTAGGCGGTGGGCCGGGGGCCGCGCATGGGCCCGGCGTCGGAGCGGGCCGGACCGGGGTACGACCGCAGGAGGAGGGCGGTCACCTCCCCGGGTCGCAGGGCGGAGGGTGGTGCGGCGGGCGGGGCTGCGACCGGGAGCGGAGCGGACGGCGGGCGGATGGCGACCGCGGGGCGATGTGGCGGCGCGGGCCGCCCGCCGACGATGGCCGGGTGACCGAGATCGTGACGGGACCGCAGCTGTCCCCCCTGGAGTTCCTCGTCCTGCTGAGCGCCCTCGCCCTGGTGGTGGCGCGCTGGCTCCCGCCCGCCGCCCGGCCGCCGGTGACGGTCGCGGCGGGGGCGCTGTGCGTGCTGTCGGCGGGCGCGCTGGGGGTGACGGGGGTGCGCTGGCAGCTGTGGCCGGTGCTGGCGGGGGCCGCGCTGGTGCTGCCGTTCGCTGTCGTCCCGCTGGTGCGGGGGCGGGTGGGTCGGCGGGTGCGGCGGGCCCGGTGGTGGGTGGCGCTGCCGGGGTCACTGGCCTGTGCCGGGCTGCTGGCCGCGGGGCCGTTGGCGGCCTGGGCGTTCCCCGTACCGGACTTCCCCGCGCCGACGGGCCGGTTCGCGGTCGGGACGAGGGTGGTGCAGTGGACCGACCCGGAACGCCCCGAGACCGCCACGCCCGACCCCGCGGACCGGCGCACCGTCGTGGTGCAGCTCTGGTACCCGGCGCAGGACGCCCCCGCGGACGCCCGGCGCGCCCGGTACCTCGGCCGCACCGAGCAGGAGGCGCGCACCGTCTCCGCGGCGCTGGCCCGCTACGCCGGTCTGCCCGCGTTCCTGGTCGACGGCGTCCCGTCGGCCCGCAGCCGGGCGGTGGCGGACGCGCCGGTGGCCCGCGACGGGGGGCGCTTCCCGGTGGTGCTGTTCTCCCCCGGGCTGGGCGGCGTGCGGACGCAGAACACCGCCTGGGCGGAGGAGCTCGCCAGCCACGGCTACCTGGTCGCGGCCCTGGACCACCCGTACGACTCGGCGGCCGTGGTCCTCGCCGACGGCCGCACCGTCGACACCCGGGTCGCCTCCACCGGCGACGACGCCGCGGACGAGGCGCGGGCCGTCGAGGCGGCGGACGTCCGGGCCGCGGACCTGGGCTTCGTCCTGACCCGGCTGGGCGCCCTGGACCGGGGCGAGGGCGGCGACCCGCTGGCCGGGCGCCTGGACACCGGCCGGGCCGCGGTGACCGGCCACTCCCTCGGCGGGGCCGCCGCCCTGTGGGCCGCCCGCCGGGACCACCGCTTCGCCGCCGTCGTCGACCTGGACGGCTACCCGCGCGACCCCGACCCGCGCCCCTTCCCGCAGCCGGTCCTGGCCCTCACCCAGGAGCTCGGCCCGGCCACCGACCCGCGCTACCTGCCGCGCCTGACCGGGGTGCTCGCGCTCGGCACCGCGACCGGCTACCGCCTCACCGTCCCCGGCGCCGCCCACCTCACCTTCACCGACGCCCCGCTCTACCTGCCGCCCGTCCCCTCCCTGGTCGGTTCCCTCGGCCGCACCGACGGCCCGCGCCGGACGGCCGCGGCCACCCTCGCCTTCCTGGACGCCACCCTGCGGCACGAGCCCGGCGACCTGTCCGCGGCCCTGTCGGCGTACGGCGAACTGACCGTCCACCGCCCGGGTGCCTAAAGGTTGTTGCAGAAGGTGGTGGCAGGGCGGGCTTGAGTGCGCTCTGACCTGGTGTTTCATCCGGTCAGGGCGAGGTTGTGCATGTGGGCGACGGCCTGCACCGCGTGGTGCAGGCCGTCGTTCTTCTGTCGGCAGTCGCGGAGGATCTTGTAGTTCTTCATGCGGGCGAAGGTGTGCTCGACGCGGGCGCGCACGCGTCGGTGTTCGGCGTTGTCCTCCTCCTGGGCCCGCAGCAGGGGGCGGCCCGCGCGTCTGCGGTGCGGGACCACCAGGCCGGTGTTGATGTAGGCGCCGTCCGCCAGGACCGTGGCTTCCGCGCACCGCGCGGGCAGGTCGGAGGCCCGCCAGACGTGGGCGTCGGCCTTGTTGCCCGGGGCCGGGCGGGCGGTGGCGACCACGAGGCGGGTGTCCGCGTCGATGACGACCTGCACGTTAGCCGAGAACCGGTAGTTGCGGCTGGCCGCGCCCACGCCGCGGTCGCGGACCGGGATGAGGGTGCCGTCCACGATCCACAACCGCTCGACGCCCGGAGCCGGCCGCCGCACAGGCTCCAGCGCCAGCAGCGGGCCCAGGCGCTGCACGACGCGGCACACCGTTGCCGTCGAGACGCCGAACAGCGGCGCCAACTGCCGCATCGTCAGGTTCGTCCGGTAGTACACCGCCACCAGCAGCACCCGCTCCGCCAACGGCAGACACCAGGGCCTGCCCCCACCGGGCCCGTTGCCGCCCCGCTCCCGCACCACCTTCACCAGGCCTTCGAACTGCCGCATCCGCAGCCCGGTGAACGTCTCCACCCACAACGGCTCAACCCTCAGCACCCCACCCATACAGGAGAAATGCCCCGATCCCAGCCTTACGGAACAACCTTTAGAGGCTGTCCCGTAACTGCTGTGGGGTTGGTGCGTTGGTCATGGCATGGGTGGGGTGATCTCGGCGAGTGATCCGAAGTGGATCGAGCCGTTTTCGAGGTTGAGCGAGTCGCAGTTCGGCAAGCTGGTTGCGCTGGTCCGCCGCCGTGGTGGCGATGTGTGGCGAGGTCGGCCGTGGCGGCTTTCGCTGGAGGACCGTGTGTTGCTTGTGGCGACGTATTGGCGGACGAACCTGACGTTGCGCCAGGTCGCCCCGCTGTTCGGGATCTCGAAGTCCGCCGCCGACCGTGTGCTGGACCATCTCGCGCCCTTGCTGGCGATCGCACCCGCGCGCCGGCCTCGCAAAAACACCGTGCTCATCGTGGACGGCACCCTGGTGCCCACCCGCGACCGGACGGTCGCAGCTTCCAGCAAGAACTACCGTTACTCCACCAACCACCAGGTCGTGATCGACGCCAACAGCAGGCTCGTCGTCGCTGTCGGTCTCCCGCTGCCTGGCAACCGCAACGACTGCCGGGCCTTCACCGAATCCGGCATCGACCGGGCCTGCCGCGACACACCCGTACTGGCCGACGGCGGCTATCAAGGCACAGGGGTTCTCATGCCACACCGCCGACGTCGCGGCCAAGAACACCTGATGCCTCAGCAGGAAGCCGACAACGCCGTCCACCGACGGGCACGAGCCCGAGTCGAGCACGTTTTCTCCCGCATGAAGAACTGGAAGATCCTCCGTGACTGCCGCCTACGCGGGCCCGGTGTCCATCAGGCCGTGCTCGGCATCGCCCGCCTCCACAGCCTCGCCCTGATCGGGTGAAAGTTGGCCTTCAGTCACCAACGAAGCCGATCACCAAGGCACGGTCCCCCCGGCAGCGGCGACCCCACTCCAACAGAGTCGCGAGCACTTCGCGTTCGACGCCTTGCAGGCCTTCGAGACCGGACCGCTCGATCTCGCCCACCATCTCATCGACTGCCGTGGCGCGCAGGGTCGTGTTCCTGTACGGATCCAGTCCGGCGAGAGTAGGAAGCCGGTAGACGCCCAGGCGCTTCACCGCGGCGTGCAGCTCGCCATCCTCCACGATCCGTTCAATGACTCCAAGAGCCGGCCCGGTACCCGCAACCCGCCCCGTGCGCGCCTTGGACACAACACGTCGAAGCTCGATGGTGAATCCCACATCGTCCTCCTTCCTTGTAAGTACCGAACCTGTACGGGACAGCCTTTAGGCCGGGGCGGTGGTGACGGTGCACAGGCGCTTGGTGGCCCGGGTGAGGGCCACGTAGAGGTCCCGCTCCCCGCCGGGGCGGGCGGTGACGATCTCCTCGGGCTCGAGGACGACGACGCCGTCGAACTCCAGGCCCCGGGCCTCGGAGGCCGGCACGATGCGGGCGTGGCGCGCGAGGCCGCGGGCCGTCAGTTCGCCCACCCGGGCGTCCGCGCAGACCACCGCCAGGAGTTCGCCCGGGTGCGCGGTGCGCTGGGCGCGGAGTTCGCGGGCGACGGCGTCGGCCGCCCCGTCCGGGGGCGCGGTCACGGTGCGGGGGTGCTCGCCGCTGCGCAGCGAGCGGGTGGGCTGCTGGTCGGGGGCGATCCGGGCGAGCAGGTCCCGGACGCTCTCCAGGATCTCCTGCGTGGTGCGGTAACTGACCGTCAGGTGGTGCAGTCTGAAGCGCGGTCCGACGTGGGGGCCCAGGGCCTCCTTCCAGTCGCGTGCCGTCGCGACCGGGCCCGCCTGGGCGAAGTCGCCCACCAGCGTCATCGCCCTGGCCGGGCAGCGGCGGACGATCATCCGCCACTGCATGGCGGTCAGTTCCTGCGCCTCGTCGACGACGACGTGCCCGTACGTCCGCTCGGGCGGGCCGTCGACCAGGCTCGCCGCCTCGTCCAGCAGCGGCGCGTCGGCGTCGGTCCACGGGGCGTCGGGGCCGCGCAGCAGGAGGGCCCGCTCCGGCGCGGTCAGGCCGGGCAGGTGGGTGGCGAGGGCGTCGGCGTCCGTCAGGAGCGCCCGCACCAGGTCGCCGGGCGTCAGCCGCGGCCACAGCGCCTCGACCGCCCGGTCGACGGCGGCGTCGTCGAGGAGTTCGGCCCGGACGGCGTCCAGGTCCAGTTCGTGGGCCGGCCCCGGGTCGGCCGCGCCCTCGACGCGGTGCCCGGCGGCTCCCGTGAACCGGTCGAGGTCGAGGCCCGTCAGCAGTTCGGCCTCGGCGTCGATCCGCTCCAGGAGGTCGCCCATGTCCCGTTGCAGCGCGTCAACGACGGCGTCGACCAGGAGTTCCCTGAACACCTCGCGCGCGGGGTTGTGCCCCGGTACGGCGGCCAGGGCGGCGTCGCGGGCCGCGGCCACCTCCGCGGCGGGCAGGCGGACCGGTTCCCGGCCGACCCGCACCGCGAAGCCGCCGGCGGGGGCCTGGTGGACGCGCAGCAGGGCGGCCAGGGCGTCGGCGAGGTCGCCACCGCCCTTGAGCCGCGCCGTGTCGAACGGGTCCGCCGCGGCCGTGTCCGGGTCCGCGGCCGTGTCCGGGTCCGCGCCGGCGGGCACTCCGGCCAGCTCCCGGCAGGTCGCCAGCACGACGTCGTTCTCCCCGAGCGAGGGGAGGACCCGGGAGATGTAGTCGAGGAACCGGGCGTTCGGGCCCACCACCAGGACGCCCTGCTCGGTGGCGCGCGGGAACGCGTACAGGACGTAGGCCGCCCGGTGCAGGGCCACCACCGTCTTCCCGGTGCCGGGCCCGCCCTGCACCACGGTCACCCCCCGGTGGGGGGAGCGGACGATCGCGTCCTGCTCGGCCTGCAGGGTCGCCACGGCCGTGTGCATCCGGCCCGTGCGCCGGGCCGACAGCGCCTCGACCAGCGGGCCGTCCCCCACCACGTCGTCGTCGGTCGGGACGGTCCCGTCCAGCAGTTCGTCGCTCACCGAGACGACGGTGCGCCCCTCCAGGCGCAGGTGCCGACGCCGCCGCAGGCCCATCGGGTGGACCGGTGTCGCCTCGTAGAAGGGCCGCGCGGCGTTCGCCCGCCAGTCCACCAGCAGCGGCAGGTCGTCCTCCTCGGTGTGCAGCCCGATCCGCCCGATGCGCAGGACCGTGCCGTCCGCCCGGTCGATGCGTCCGAAGACCAGCCCCTGCTCGGCCCCCTCCAGCCGACCGATCTCCTTCCCCCACCGCTCGACGAGGTCCTCCCGCTCGCGCGCCTCACCGGCGCTCCCCGCCGGCGCCCCCAGCAGGGCCGCCCGCTCCGCCCGCGCCGCGGAGATCCGCTCGGCGAGCAGCCCGTACAGGGCGGACACGCGATCCCGCTCCGTCTCGACGGCGCGCACGGCGGGATCGTTGACGTTCGACACCAGGCTTCTCCAGATCAGCGGCACTACGGGAATGTTTTTCGGCACCGGGAATTCGCCGAACGAAATATAGGAAGGCGCCGCAAGGCTGTCAAGAATCGATTTTCTTCGCCGAAACCGTTGCAGGCGGGCGGGAGTTGTGCCCGCGGCGGATTTGCAGAAAACGGCACTTCCGTGTCTCCGCCGGATTCACCGGAGAAGAACGACCCTTTCGGGGGGTTGCGGCCGGGCGGAATGCGTGTCCCCTCGCGGGCCGCCACGCCTCCCGCCCGGTCCAGGCCGCGCCACGGGCGCACTCGAACGGCACATCCGGGAGGCGCGGAGCGGGAGTTGACCCTACGTTGGCCGTCGGGGGGCTACCCGAGTGAGAGGTGTGCATTTCGATGGCTGGGAAGTTCGAGCTGTACGTGGACGAGTCGGGCAACCACCGCTTCCGCCTCAAGGCGAGCAACGGTTCGGTCGTGGTGACCGGCGAGCCGGAGGAGTCCCGCGAGCAGTGCCTGAAGAACATCGAGTCGATCCGCAAGCTCGCGCCGTACGCGCAGCTACTGGAGGCTCCGGCGAACGCCTGACGGCGCGTCGGCCGCCACCGGCCGCGGCGGGCCCGCGACGGGCCGTGACGCGCCGGGCCGCGGGCCCGTGGCGACCTTCCCGGTCCGTCACGGGCCCGTCGCCGTTCCGCCACCGGTTCGTACGGGGTGCGGTGGCGCGGGGGCGGGGTGGGGCATGCTGGGCGGGAGCGGGCGGAGACGGGCGAGGGGGTCGGGTTGAGCGGGCGGGAGATCATGGCGGCGGCGGGGGTGCTGTTCCCCGACGAGGACGGCCGGGTGCTCGTGGTGCGGACCTCGTACCGGAGCAAGCACCCGATCGCGGTGCCCGGCGGCGGCTGGGATGCGGCGGACCCCTCGCCCCGGCACACCGCCGTCCGGGAGATCCGCGAGGAGCTTGGCGTCACGCCCGTCCTGCGCGAACTCGCCTGCCTGGACTGGTCGCGGGACCACCACCGGCCGCCGATCGCGGCCTTCCTGTACTGGGCCGAACCGCTGACCGCCGAGCAGCGGGCCGCCGTCCGGCTGGAGACCGCGGAGCTGGACGCGATCGTCCACCTGCCGACCGACCTGCTGCTGTCGGCCGTGCCGCCGCTGCTGTCGCGCCGGATGGGCGCCTGCCTGCGGGCCCCGCGCTCGGCCGCGCCGCTGGAGCTCGCGGACGGCCTCCCCGTCGGCCACTCGGCCCTGCACCTGCCGCCGCGCCTCGCCCCCGCGTACCTCGGCGCGGCCGCGCTGGCCGGGCTGCTGCCGCCCGCCGCCGGGCGGGACGCGCCGCCACCGCCGATGGACAGGCCGACGTACTACGCCAGCCGCCCGCGGCTCCGGGCCAAGGCCAGGATGCTGTTCACCGACCCGGACGGGCGGGTGCTGCTGGTGCGGTTGCAGCCGTGGCGGGGCGAGTCGCCCTGGGTGCTGCCCGGCGGGTCGGTCGAGGCGGACCGGGAGCTGCCCCGGGAGGGCGCCCGGCGCGAGGCCCTGGAGGAGCTGGGCTGGCGGCGCGGGCCGGGGCGGCTGCTCGGCGTCGACTGGGTGACCGGCCGCGCGGGGGAACAGCCGCACCTGACGCTGGTGTACGACGGCGGGACGGCCGGGCCGGACCTGCTGGCGGCGGTCCGCGTCCAGGAGGAGGAGATCGCCGAGTGGCGGCTGTTCGCCCCGCAGGACGCCGCCCGGGTCCTGACCCCGCCCGCGGCCCGGCGGCTGGCGGCCTGCCTGGCGGTGCGCGCCCTGCCGCCGACCGCCGGACCGGCGGAACTGGTGGACGGCGCGCCCGCGGCGAACCCGGCCTGAGCCCCTCCCGTCCGGGCGGCGCTCCGGTCCCGCTCCGGTCCGGTCGGCGGTTCGCGGCGGGTACCGGGGGTCGCGCCGGGTATGAATGGGCAGGTCGGGACGGTGTCCGCCGGTGCGGCGCGAGGATCGGGAGGTACGGGGTGGCTCGGTCGATCGGGTCCGAACTGGACGGTCGTGCGGTGCGGTCGCTCGGCGGCGGCAACCGGCTGCTGCTGCACCTGGACGGCGAGTTGCTGCTGACGGTCGAGAACGACTTCCGGCTGCGGCACGGCACGGAGGTCGAGCACTTCTACCCCGCGCTCGGCCTCTCCCCCTCCGGTGCGCTCGGGCGGCTCGCGGACGCGGTCATCACCGCGACCGCCGTCACCCCGGCCGGCGGCCTGCACCTCGCCTTCGACACCGGCCACGTCCTCGCCGTCGCCCCCGACCCGGCCCCCGGCGGCCCGGCCCACCCCTGGCAGCTCTCCTCCCCCGCCGGCCTGCTGTGCACCGGCGGCCCGGACGGCTCCTTCGCCCCCTGAGGGCGGCCGCCCACCAGGATGCGGTACCCGGGTGCGGAAGCCGTCCGGCGCGGTGAACAATGGCCGGATGGAACTGATCGCGAAGGACGTGGACGTGCCAAGTCCGGTACTGGCCCGGGACGTTGAGCCCCTGATCCGCTCCCTGCGCCCCGCCCTGACCGGGCCCGGTTTCACCGCGTTCGCCACCGAAGCGGCGGGCCAGGGGCTGGTGTTCACCGCGGCCTACGACAACTCCGCGGCCGGGAAGGGCCGTTGCGTGGGCGTGGCGACCCACCGGACGCTGGCGACCAGCCGGGGCCGGGTGCTGTTCGTCGACGACCTGGTGACCGATCCCGCGCTCCGCTCGCACGGCGTCGGCGCCTGGCTGATGGCCGAGCTGGAGCAGCGGGCGGCCCGGTCCGGCTGCGCCCGGGTGGAGTTGGACTCCGGCGTGGTCAACCAGGGTGCGCACCGCTTCTACCACGCGCGGCGGATGTCGGTGGTGGCCTTCCACTTCGCCCTGGACGTGCCGCAGCACCGCTGAACCCGGCCGGGAACCTCCGGCGCGGGCACCGCGTCACTAGGATGGCCGCCGGTCACAGCGGGTGGGCGGGGACGGAAGGGGCGGGCGTGTTCGGAATCATCAGGCCGTGTCGGCATCGGCTCTCGGAGCGCCTGCACGCCTCCTGGACGGCCCACCTGTGCGGTCTCTGCCTCGCCCTGCGGGACGACCACGGGCAGTTGGCGCGGACGGCCACCAACTACGACGGCCTGGTGATCTCCGTCCTGGTCGAGGCCCAGTCGTCGGAGTCCGCGGACCGGCGCACCGCCGGGCCCTGCCCGCTGCGCGGCATGCGCACCGCCCCGGTGGCCCGCGGCGAGGGCGCCCGGCTGGCCGCGGCCGTGTCACTGGCGCTCGCCTCCGTGAAGGTCCGCGACCACGTCCAGGACGGCGACGGCCTCTTCGCCCGCCGCCCCGTCGCCGCCGGGGCGCGGCGGGTGGCCCGGCGCTGGGACCGGCAGAGCGCGGGCAGCGCCGCCGTCGTCGGCTTCGACACCGGCGTCCTGCTGACCGCCGCCGCGCGCCAGCAGGACGCCGAGTCCGCCGTCACCGCGGGCGGGCCGCTGCTGCTGGCCACCGCGCCCACCGAGGAGGCCACCGCCGCCGCGTTCGCCCACACCGCGGTCCTCGGCGGGCGCCCGCACAACGCGCGGGCGCTCGCCGAGGCCGGACGCCTCTTCGGGCGCCTCGCCCACCTCCTCGACGCCGCCGAGGACCGCGCCGAGGACGAGGCCCGCGGGCTCTGGAACCCGCTCACCGTCACCGGCACCACCCGGGCCGAAGCCGAACGGCTCTGCCGCGACGCCGTCCACGGCATCCGACTCGCCCTGGAGGAGGTCGAGTTCACCGACCGGGCCCTCGTGCACCGGCTGCTCGCGCACGAGACCGGGGAGGCGGTGGACCGGGTCTTCGGACGCCGCGGCCGCCACCACGCCTGCGCCAACGCCACCGCCCACGCCTCCCCGCCCGGCACCGACCCGCACGCCCCGTCACCCCCGGACCACTCGCGCGACTTCACGAAGCCGAAGCGGCCCCGTTCGCTGATCCCGGGCTGCGCGGTGTGGATGGCGATGGCCTGCACCTGCCAGCTGCTGTGCTGCGACCACGACGACCCGTTCTCGCGCGAGCGGCGCGAGGGCTTCTGCCAGCGCCACGACTGCGACTGCGACTGCAGCGGGTGCGACGGGTGCTGCGACTGCTGCGGTGACGACGGGTGCTGCAGCAGCTGCGACTGCTGCGACGGATGTGACGGGTGCGGCTGCGACTGCTGACCCGCACGCCGCCCCCGGACCGGGCCGGGGATCGCGACCACCCTCACCGTGCGGGAGAGCACCGCGCCGCCGAAGGACTGACCGGGCGGAGCCCTAGGATGACCGGCGATCGGCACGGACGGGCACGGACGCGGGACGGGGCGGGGCGATGACGGAGCAGCAGGAGTTCGCGGCGGCGGTCGAGTTGGCGGAGTGGGGCGGTTGGCCCGCGCTGCAGGAGTTGGGCGAGTCGGCGGACCCGTTCGAGGTGGCGGCGGTCGGGGGCACCTGGCGCCCGAAGGACCGGCACTTCGGGGTGCTCCTGGACGGCCGGGTGGTCGCCCACGCCGGGTCGGTGGTGGCGCCGGTGGAGGTCGGCGGGCGGCGCTTCGAGGTGGCGGGGATCGGCGGGGTGCTGGTCGCGCCACGCTGGCGCGGGCACGGGCTGGCGCGGGCCGTGGTCGCGGCGGCGCTGGACGCGGCGCGGGCCGACGGGCTGGAGTTGGCGATGCTGTTCTGCCTGCCGGACCGGGCCCCGCTGTACGCGCGTCTGGGGTGGACGGCGCTGCCCGGCCCGGTGACGGCCGAGCAGCCGGAGGGGCCGGAGGCGGTCCGGCTCGGGGCGATGTGGACCGGACTGGTGCCGGGGGCGCTCTGGCCGGAGGGCGGGGCGGTCCGACTGCACTCGTTGCCGTTCTGAACGGGGACGGGGACGGGGGCGGCGCGGCCCGGGTGCCGGTCCGGCCCCGAACTGCCGTGCAGCGACCGGGAGTCGATCAACCACCTTTCCCGGGAAGGCTGTTGGATGGCAGCGGCGCGGCCCTGCCGACGGAGCGCCGGAGTTGCGCCGGCCCGCGCCTGACGGGCGGGCAGCGCGCGACCGTTGCAGGGCTGTTGCGCGCGGCGTGATCCGGGTCACGGTCGACGGGGGCGGTTCGTGATCGACTCTCCGGATGGTTCTGATGCGGGCGGTTCGGGTGGGTGTGGGCGTCGTGGTGGCCGCGGGGGCGGTCGTGGGCTGCGGGTCCTCGACGGTGGCGGGGAGCGCGGGGGCCCCGGCGGCCTCGGGGAGCGCGGGGCCCTGCGGGGCGGCGCCGGGCGCGGCCCCGGAGGGGTGGGTGCGGGACGGGGTGCGGATCGTGGCGGTGAACGCGGACTGCCTGGAGTACGAGGTGACCAACCGGGGGGCGGAGGCCGCCGACGTGTCGGTGCTGTTCGGGTGGTCGGGCAGCGGGGCACGGCTGGCGGACAACCTGTCGGCGGTGCAGCCGGGGCTGGCCCCGGGGGCGTCGGTGCGCGGGCGGCTCCCGCTGACCGGCGCCCCGGTGCAGCCGGACCTGCCGGTCGGTGCGGCACCGAGCTTCCGGCAGGCGCCGGACGGCGTGCTGCCGCGCTCCGCGGGCCCGTCGGGCTCCGCCCGGGCGGTGCCGGGGGTGAAGGTGCTGAAGGTGCGCAGCGTGCCGACGGCGGAGGCCCCGTCGGCGGGCGGGGCGTGTCCGGCGTCGGGGGTGCGGGTGTACGCGGACCGGGGGGACGCGGCGATGGGGCTGCGGGTGGTGGGGCTGCACCTGGAGAACTGCGGGACGGCGGACGTGGTGCTGAACGGCTACCCGCAGGTGCAGGTGCTGGACGAGGCGCACGCCCCGGTGGCGTCGGTGCAGGTGCTGGAGGGCGGGGCGGCGATCGCGACGGGCACGGGCGCGGACGCGCCGCCGCGCCGCTTCACCGTCCCGCCGGGCGGGAAGGCCGGTTCGGCGCTGGTGTGGCGCAACACGAACGACGCCTCGTCCGACCCGGTGAACGCCCCGTACGTGCGGGTGCGGGCGACGCCGGGCGCGGCGGCCGTGACGGTGACGCCGGAGCTGGACCTGGGAACGACGGGGCGGCTGGGCGTCGGGGCCTGGGCCCCGGAGGGGTCCTGACCGGCCGCGGGCCCCGGCCCTCGGGCGGCCGGGTCGTCAGCCGACGTGGACGCGGGGGCGGCGGGCCCGGTCGGACTCGGCCTCGCGCAGCACTTCGCGGGTGACGGGGGCGACTTCGCCCTGCCCGAACAGGAAGAAGCGCAGGAACTGGGCGAAGGGGCTGCCCTCGGTCCACTCGAAGTAGATGTGCGGGAGCTGGCCGGTGGTGTCGCGCACGTGCAGCAGTATCGCGGCGAGCGCGTTGGGGATGCTGGAGTGCTCCAGGGTCAGGACCCGGTAGCGCTCGTGCAGGACCTCGCCGCGGACGTGCAGTTCGGCCTCGAAGTCGGACGGGTCGAGGACGGTGACCTCGACGAAGACCAGGTCGTCCTCGGGCGGGATGTCGTTGTCGGCCCGGATCTGGTGGACCTTGTCGCGGTACTCGGCGAGGTCGCGGCCGGCCGGTTCGTTGGCGATGAAGCGGATGGTGCGGTGCGCGGTGTCGCGCACGAAGCGTTCCGCGACCTCGTCCAACTGCACGTCGGTGACCCGGAGCTCGAAGGCGCGGGCGAGCCGGGAGGCGAGCGAGACCAGCACGATGCCCGCGATGAAGCAGGCGCCGATCTTCACGCCGTCGGGGCGTTCGGCGATGTTGATCGCGGTGGTGTAGAGGAAGACCGCGGCGATCACCGCGAAGCCGACGGTCCAGGCGCGCTGCCGGGCGGCGCGGGCGGCGATGGTGACGGCGATCGCGGCGGAGGTGATCAGGACGAGCACGCCGGTGGCGTACGCGCCGCCCTGCTTGTCGACGTCCGCGTCGAACAGCCAGGTGACCAGGAAGGCGATCGCGGTGAGCACCAGCACCATCGGGCGCACCGCGCGGGCCCAGTGCGGGGCCATGCCGTAGCGGGGCAGGTAGCGGGGCATCAGGTTGAGCAGTCCGGCCATCGCGGAGGCCCCGGCGAACCACAGGATGGCGATGGTGGAGAGGTCGTAGACGGAGCCGAAGGCGCCGCCGAGGTAGTGGTGGGCGAGGTAGGCCAGGGCGCGGCCGTTGGCGGGGCCGCCGGGCTGGAAGTCGTCGGCGGGGATGAGCAGGGTGGTGACGAAGCTGGTGGTGATCAGGAAGCAGCTCATGATTACGGCGGCGGTGGTGAGCAGTTTGCGGGCGCCGCGGATGCGTCCGGTGGGGCGCTGCTCGGTGTCGTCGGGGTCGCCCTCGATGTGCGGCATGACGGCGACGCCGGTCTCGAAGCCGGACAGGCCGAGGGCGAGCTTGGGGAAGACCACCAGGGCGACGCCGATCATCGCGACCGGGTTGCCGTGCTCCAGGCTGAGGGCGTGCGTCCAGTCGGTGACCAGGGACGGCGCGGTGACCACGTGCCACAGGCCGACGGCGACCACCACCACGTTCAGCGCCAGGTAGACGCCGACCAGGACGACCGCCACCCCGATGGCCTCGCTGAAGCCCTTGAGGAAGACCGCGCCCAGGCCCGCGATCAGCAGCAGGGTGATCAGCACCTGGTGGCCGCCGAGCGCGCCGCGCAGGTGCGGGTTCTCGACCAGGTGGGCGGTGGCGTCGGCGGCGGAGAGGGTGATGGTGATCAGGAAGTCGGTGGCGGCGAAGCCGAGCAGGGCCAGGACGAACAGCTTGCCCTTCCAGAACGACAGCAGGCGTTCCAGCATGGCGATCGAGCCCTCGCCGTGCGGGCTCTCCTGGGCGACCCGGCGGTAGACCGGCAGCGCGCCGAACAGGGTCACCAGCACCAGCACGACGGTGGCGACCGGGGAGAGCAGGCCGGCCGCGAGGGCGGCGATGCCGGGCTGGTAGCCGAGGGTGGAGAAGTAGTCCAGGCCGGTCAGGCACATCACCTTCCACCAGCGCTGGCCGTGCTGCTGGTCGGTGGCCTGGGCGTGCGGGCCGGGGTGCTGCTTGGCCATGTCGGCGAGGCCCTCGAGCAGCCAGGCCCGCAGTCGCTGCCGGGGGGTTCCTGCGTCCGCGGGGGCGGGGTCGACCACTGTGCCGGCTCCTGTTCGTGGGGTGGGGCCCCGGGCTCGCCGGGCGCTCCGGCCCGCCGGGCGAACTCCCACGTCAATGTAGGTCACGTCCGCCGCCGTCCGGGGCAGGCTGGAGCGTAGCCCCACCCTTTGGCCCAGCAGCGCACCGGTCCCGGGGCGTTGACGGACCGTTGGGACGGGCTTGGCGTACGGTTTGCCCCCGTGCCGGGGTTCGTACCGGTTCGTCCGGTTCGGGACCATCGGCCCCGCGGGCGGGACCGCCCGGCCCTATCCGCGCACCGCGCCGCTCCGGAACGCTGCCAGCGGTGCGACCGCCCACGGGGGCCGGTCGCGCCACCGAGGAGAGGAATCCGCGCGTGCCCCACCCGCGCCGCCCGTCCGTGCGCCTGCTGACCCGCCGCCGGTCCGACCGCCGTCAGGGGGCGCAGCACCGGCGGGGCCGGGGTGCGCGGTGCAACCCGCTCCGCCGCGGGGTGGACCGTGCCCGGCGGCGGGCGGTCGCCCTGGCGTGCTGCACGCTCGCCGCGGCCCTGGCGGCCGGTGCGGCGGCGGCCCGGCTCGTCCCGGTGCGGCTGCTGCCCGGGTGGCTGCTCCCGGCCGACCTGGCGGCCGTGCCGTACGGGGTGGTGGACCGGGGGCTGCTCGGGCTGCTGGTGTTCGGGGCGGTGGCGGGCGGCGGGGCGGTCGGGCTGCGCTGGCGGCTGCGGGTGCTGGAGCGGCGGGCGGCGGACTCCTGGGAGCGCGCCTGGCGGCGGGTGGAGCCGCTCTGGTCGGGGCGGGCGCTGCCCTGGTCGGACGGCGGAGGGCGCCGGGACGGGGGCGGCTGAGCGGCGGGGCGGGCGGGTCGGTCGAGCGGGGCGATCGGGGACGGCGGCGGTTCGAGCACGTCCGGGCAGCGGGCGTCAAGGGCCGGTCGGGACCGGGTCGAGGACCGGTCGGGACCGGGTTCCGGGCCGGGCCGGGGGCGGGTGGCCCTGTCGGTGGGCGGGCGGGGTTTGACAGACTGCCGGGTGTCAGGGGTCTGCGAGGAGGAGTTGCTGCCATGTCCGAGGGTTCGGCGCCGATCAGGGTGTTCCTGCTGGACGACCACGAGGTGGTCCGCCGCGGGGTGCACGACCTGCTGGACTCGGAGCCGGACCTGCAGGTGGTCGGCGAGGCCGGGACGGTCGAGCAGGCGCTGGCCCGGGTGCCCGCGCTGCGTCCGGACGTCGCGGTGCTGGACATGCGGCTGCCCGACGGCGACGGCGTGACCGTCTGCCGGGAGCTGCGCTCGCGGATGCCGCAACTGGCCTGCCTGATGCTCACCTCCTTCGACGACGAGGAGGCGCTGCTCGACTCGATCATGGCGGGCGCGGCGGGCTACGTGCTCAAGCAGATCAGCGGCACCGACCTGGTCACCGCGATCCGCACGGTCGCCTCCGGGCAGTCGATGCTCGACCCCGGCGCGGCGACCCGGCTGATGGCCCGGCTGCGCGGCGAGGCCCCGGCGCCCGCGCCGGAGTTCCCGCAGCTGACCGACCGGGAGCGGGAGATCCTCGCGCTGATCGGCGAGGGGTTGACCAACCGGCAGATCGGCGAGCGGGTGTTCCTGGCCGAGAAGACCGTCAAGAACCACATCTCCCGGCTGCTGGCCAAGCTCGGCGTGGAGCGCCGCGTCCAGGCCGCGGTGATCGCCACCCAGACGCTGGCCGCCCAGTCCGGCGGCAGCGAGCGGGGTCCCGAGCGGGGGTTCTGAGCGGGGGTTCCGGACCCGGGGCTGTCCGGGCCGCTCGCTAGGGTTCCCCCAGGTGGCCGACCGGTTCGTGGTCGGTCGGCGTGTCTGGAGGGGCGAGTGCGGCGCTGGGAGCTGGTCGACGGCGGTTCGGCGAAGTTCTGGGAGGCCGGGGCCGCGGGGGCCGCGGTGCGGGTGCGGTACGGCCGGATCGGTACCGAGGGGCGGCTGCTGGTCAAGGAGCTGGCCGATCCGGCGGCGGCCGCGGCGCACCTGGCGAAGCTGGTCGCGGAGAAGGAGCGCAAGGGCTACCTGGCGGTGGACGGGGGCGGCGCGGACGGGGGCCCGGGCGTCGGTGCCGAGGCCGAGGAGCCTGCCGGAACCGGGGCGCCTGCCGGGCCCGCTGCCCCCGACGCCGACGCCCCCGCCACCGCTGCCACCGCCGCCCTGCCGGACGAGGACGCGTTCGTGCTGCCCGAGGCGTGGCGCGAGCACGTGCTGCCGCGCCGCCGCGGCGGGGTGCCGGTGCCGCTGCCGCTGCCGGAGCAGTGGCCGGTGGTGGACGCGGCGGAGGTGGCCGCGGCGGAGGCCGGGCGGGTGGCCGAGCGGCGGGAGGCGATCGAGCAGGTGCTGACCGCCGGGGAGTCCGACCCGGGGCCGGTGGCCGCCGTCCGGGCGTACCTGGCCGGGGAGTTGGACCCGGCGGGGCTGATGGCGGTGACGGCGATGACCCGCCTTCCGGCCGAACCGGGCTGGCAGGAGCGGGAGTTCGCGGGCTGGGTGGCGCGCTTCGGCCTGGGCGTCGCGGTGCGGGCCGCCGTGGCGTCCTTCGAGGTGGACACCGTCTGGGCGCGGATGGGTCGGCAGTGGAGCAGGCTGACCGCCCTCGACCTGAACGACCCGCGCCGCCACTCGCTGCTCCTCGAGTTCCAGCTGCTGGCGATCGCCCGCCGGGCCCTGGCCGCCGCGCCGGAGGGCGAACACGCCGCCGTGGTCGCGGAGTTGGCCGCGCTGCGGGACACCCCGCTGCGCCGGGCGGCCGGCGCGTTCCTGGTGCCGGAGCGGACGGACTGGGTGGAGGAGTGCCTGAGCGAGGCGTCCGGACACGGGCAGGCGGCGGACGCCGTGCTGCAGACGCTGCTGCTGTCCGCGGTCGGCAGCGCCGAGCAGGCGCGGCGGGCCGCTCCGGAGGGCGGCTGGGCGTGGGTGCACTGGACGACCGAGGTGGTGGCCACCCTCGCCGACGGGGCGGGGCCGGGCGCGGCGCCGCTGGTGACGGGGGCGCTGGAGCGGTTCGGGCACGACGGCGACCGGCTGGGCGAGTACGCCGGGTACCTGGCGCAGTTCCCGACCGACGCGGCGATGGGCGAGCTGGTCGACCGGATCACCGAGAAGCCCGTCCGGCTGGCGCTGCTGGCGGCGGTGGAGCGCTTCCCGGTGCGGGCGGTGCGGGTGCTGTCGGCGGCCGCGCGGCGCGGTGGTGCGGCCGGGGCGGCGGCCCGGCAGATGCTCAACGGACACGTCGCGGTGGAGCGTCCGCGGCTGCCGGAGCTGCTGGCGCGGCTGGACGGGGAGGTCGCCGCGTACGTGCGGGATCTGGAGGGGGCGCGGGAGCCGCTGCCGGAGGCGCCGGCGGACCGGCTGCCCGCGCTGCTGGTCGACCCGCCGTGGGCGCGGCCGCGCACCGCCCGCAAGCCGAAGGTGCTGACCGGTGTCACCGCCGACGAGCGGGCGGAACTGCACTGGGAGGAGGGCGAGTCGGCGGCGTTCGCGGCCACGGCCGCGCACTACTGGAGCTACCCGGCGGACACCGACTGGGCGGCGGAGGCGCAGCGGGTGGCCCAGCTCGGCTCGTCCTGGCTGTGCTGCCGCCTGCTGGCGCAGGGCCCGGCGGAGCTGGTGACCCCGCTCCTGGACTCCTGGAACGCGAACGCGCTGGCGGACGGTGACGCGCAGCTTCCGCCGGTGCTGGCGAAGTACGGCACGGCCGCGCTGCGGCTGGTGCACGCCGCGGTGCTGGCCCGGCCCGCGCACGCGGCGCAGGTGCTGCTGCCGGTGCGGAGCGCGGTCGCGGCGGGCGTGATGGCGGACGCCCTGGTGCGGCTCAAGTCCGTTCAGCCGGTGGCTCGTTCGTGGTTCGCCCGGCACGGGGTGGCGGGGGCGCTGCTGCTGGTTCCGGCGGCGGTCGGCAAGGCGGGTCGGGCCCGGCTGGCGGCGGAGCACGCGCTGCGGCTGGTGGCCCTCCGGGAGGGTGCGGAGGTGCTGACCGCGGCGGTGGCGGAGCGCTACGGCGAGCAGGTCGCGACGGTGGTCGCGGAGGCGCTGGGGTCCGACCCGCTGGAGACCGCGCTGCCCGCGAAGCTGCCCGAACTCCCGTCCTGGCTGCGGCCGCAGGTGCTGCCTCAGGTGCAACTGGCCGACGGCAGCGGGGCGTTGCCGCTACCGGCGGTGCGCCATCTGCTGACCGTGCTGCAGTTGGGGAAGCTGCGCGAGCCGTACCCGGGCCTGGCGGTGGTCGCGGACGCGCTGCGGGCCGACACGGTGGCGGCGTTCTGCCGGGCGGTGTTCGAGGAGTGGCTGCAGGCCGGAATGCCCTCCTCGGACGGTTGGGCGCTGTACGCGCTCGGCGAGGTCGGCGACGACGACACGGCCCGGCGGCTGGCGCCGGTGCTGCGCGAGTGGCCGGGCCAGAACGCCCACCAGCGGGCGGTGGAGGGCCTGGACGTGCTGGCCGCGATCGGCACCGACGCCGCCCTGGCCCAGCTGCACGGCATCGCGCAGCGGGTGAAGTTCAAGGCGCTCAGGGCCCGCGCCCAGGAGAAGATCGCCGAGATCGCCGAGTCGCTCGACCTGACGGCCGAACAGCTCGGCGACCGCCTGGTGCCGGACCTCGGCCTGGACGCGGACGGCAGCACCGTCATCGACTACGGCAGCCGGAAGTTCACCGTCGGCTTCGACGAGCAACTGCGCCCGTACGTCCGGGACGCCGACGGCAGGCGGCGCAAGGACCTGCCCGCACCCGGCGCCCGCGACGACCAGGAGCGCGCCACCGCCGAGCGCAAGCGGTTCGCCACCCTGAAGAAGGACGTCCGCACCCTGGCCACCGACCAGATCGCCCGCCTGGAGACCGCCATGGTCACCGAACGGACCTGGAGCACGGGCGAGTTCACCGACCTGCTGGTCGACCACCCGCTGCTCGGCCACCTGGTGCGCCGCCTGCTCTGGACGGCCGACGGCGCCGCCTTCCGGGTCGCCGAGGACCGCACCTTCACCGACGTCCACGACGAGCCCTTCCACCTCACCACGGACGCCGTCGTCCGACTCGCCCACCCCCTGCACCTGACCACCGCCGAACTCGCCGCCTGGGCCGAGCTGTTCGCCGACTACGAGCTCGTCCAGCCGTTCCGCCAGCTGGGCCGTCCGGTGGCCGCGCTGACCGAGGAGGAGGCCGCCGGGCACCGGCTGCGCCGGTTCGAGAAGCACACCGTGCCGGTGGGGCGGCTGCTCGGGCTGACCAAGCGCGGCTGGCAGCGCGGCGAACCGCAGGACGGGGGCGTGGAGGGCTGGATCCACAAGCCGCTGCCGAACGGCCGCCACCTGGTGGTCGAGATCCAGCCGGGCATCACGGTCGGCTACGTCAACGAGTTCGGCGACCAGACCTTCGAGGCGGTGTGGCTGGGCGCCTCGCCGGACGGCTACTGGCCCAACAGCCGCGAGCCGCGCGAGCGGCTCGGTGACCTGGATCCGGTCACTGTCTCCGAACTGCTCGTCGACCTGGAGGAGTTGACCGCGGGCTGACGGCCCACCGCCCGCCCCCGGTCGGCCGGGGGCGGGCGGGGTTGCCTCCGCGGGGTGGCGCTCCCCCGGCGGGGTGGTGCTCCCCCGGCGGGGCGGGCTCAGGGGACCAGCGGCCCGGCCAGCACGCCCAGCCCGGCCGCGCGGTCGCCCGCCCAGGTCAGGGCGTCGCTCTCGCGCGGCCTGCGGGCCCACAGCATCAGCAACAGTTCCTCGGCGGTGCCGGAGACCTCCGCGACCGGCTCGCCGGGGCCGTACGTCCAGGAGCGGGCGCTGTCGGTGGCGATGAGGCGCAGGGCCCGGTCGGGCGGGGTGGCGGCGCCGCGGGCGATCATCCGCCGGGCCATGGTGTCGAAGACCTCGGCGACGCCGTCGGCGGCGAGTTCCGCGTTGAGCGGCTGCTGGAGGCCGAGCGCGTTCGCGGCGTCCCAGCGGTGCACCAGGGTCTCCTGGGTGCGGCGGCGGCGCCAGAAGCCGACCGTGTGCGGCGGGACGAACGTCCACGCCTCGGTCGCCGGGTCGACGGACAGGGCCGCCACCAGGTCGTCCGCGCTGTCGGCGTACCAGGCCCGGAGGGCGTCCGGGTCGCCGGGGGCGTCGGACTCCCGGTAGTTGTCGCCGTGCCGCTCCCGGACGGCCGTGACCACCCAGAAGTTGCCGGCGGCCATGTGCACGACCAGGTCAGCCAGTTTCCAGTTGCCGCAGTGCTCGACGGGGGCCGACAGGTCGCCGTCCAGCAGGGCGCCGAAGTCGTCGAGTTCGCGCCGGAGTTCCACCAAGTAGTCCGCGTAGTCCACGGCGTCAACATACCTCCCCGGTGGTCGGAGAGCCGCTGGGATTTCGGCGCCCGGCCAGGCCCCCGGGCGGGCTGTCCGCCGCTGCGGTTAGGGTCTGGCTCCAACGGCCTTTTGATCATCGGGAGTTGGAGGAGCACATGCGGCACGGGGGACCGGTCGGGGGCGGCACGGCGGACGACGGGGAGGCGGGGTCCGGGCTGCCGGACGAGGACGCCTTCGTGCTGCCCGCGGCCTGGCACGCCCTGGTGGTGCCGCGCCGCGGGAGCGGGGGCCCGGTCGCGGCGGCCGGGGAGCGGCCGGTGGTGGACCCGGAGGACGCCTACCGGCGGGAGGCCCGGGCACTGGACGAGCGGGCCGGGCTGATCGAGGAGCTGCTGACCGACGAGCGGGCCGACCCCGAACTGACCGCCGAGACCTGGGCGTACCTGCACGGGGAGGGCGGCCCGGTCGGGGCGGCGCTGGCCGCCCGGATCGTCCGCACCTCGGTGGAGCCCGACTGCCTGCGGCGGGAGTTCGCGGACCGGGCGGCCTGGACGGGCCTGTCGTTCGCGGTCCGGACGGTGCTGGCCGCCCTGGAGGCGGACTTCGTCCGGGAGTGGACGGGCTCCGAGTGGCGCTACCGGGCGGCCTTCCTCGACCTGGAGGGCGAGGAGCACCTCGACCTGACGGCGCAGTACGGCCTGCTGGCCGCCGCCGGGCAGGCGCTGGCCGAGGCGCCGGAGCCGGAACACGCCGCGGTGGTGGCGGAGTTGGCGCAGCTGCGGACCACGCCGGTGCTGCGGGCGGCGATCGCGCAGCTGGTGCCGGAGCGGACGGAGTGGGTGGACGAGTGCCTGGCCGAGCTGCCCGGGGACCGCAGCCGCACCGCCCAGGTGCTGCGCAGGCTGCTGCTGCCGACGCTGGGCAGCGCGGCGCAGGTGGAGCGGTTCGGGCCGGAGTACGGCTGGGTGTGCCGGGACTGGACGCCCGAGCTGGTGGCCACCCTCGCCGACCGGGTCGGCCCGGCGGTGGCGCCGCTGCTGGCGAGCGCGGTGGACCCGTACACGTACGGCGAGCGGGAGCGCGAACTCCTCGGGATGCTGGCCGAGTTCCCCACCGACGGGGCGATGCGTGCGCTGGTCGGGCGGATCGGCCGACCGTCCGGCCGGGCCCTGCTGCTGGAGGTGGTGCAGCGGTACCCGGTGCGGGCGGTGCGGGTCCTGTCGGCGGTGGCGCGGGACGGCGGGGCGGACGCCGCGGCGGCCCGCGAGCTGCTGGACCGGCACGTCGCGCTGTGGCGTCCGCGGCTGCCGGAGCTGCTGGCGCGGCTGGACGCGGCGGAGGCCGCGTTCGTGCTGGCCCTGCCGGGGGCGCGGGAGCCGCTGCCGGAGGCGGCGCCGGAGCGGCTGCCCGCGCTGCTGGTCGACCCGCCGTGGACACGGCGGCGGGCCGCCCGCGCGCCGGAGGCGCTGACCGGGCTGGTGGCCGACCGGGAGCCCCGGCTGGTGTGGCGGGAGGGCGAGGAGGCGGCGTTCGCGAACGGCGGCGACCCGTACTGGCGGTACGCGGCGGACACCGACTGGGCGCAGGTGCTCGGGGAGCTGTCGGAGGAGGTCCTCGACTGGCAGGCGGCCCGGCTGCTGGCCTGGGGCCCGGCCGAGCTGGTGCTGCCGAGGCTGGCGCACTGGCGGCCGTCGGAGTACCGCAGCAGCGGCATCCACCTGCCGCGGGTGCTCGGCCGGTACGGGACGGCCGCGCTGCGGTTGCTGCACCTCGCCGCCCGGGACCGCCCGGAGGAGGTCGTCGACGTCCTGCTGCCGGTGCTGGACGCGGAGACCGCGGGCCTGATGGCGCACGCCCTGCTGGAGCTCAAGTCCGTTCGGCCGGTGGCCCGCTCGTGGTTCGCCCGGCACGGCGTGGCGGGGGCGCTGCTGCTGGTCCCGGCGGCGGTCGGCGCGGCCGGGCCGCAGCGGCGGGCGGCGGAGCACGCGCTGCGGCTGGTGGCCCTCCGGGAGGGCGCGGAGGTGCTGACCGCGGCGGTGGCGCAGCGGTACGGGGAGCGGGCCGCGGAGGCGGTCGCGGAGGTGCTGGGCGAGGGCGCGCTGCTGCGGACCCTGCCGGGCCGGATGCCGAAGCCGCCCCGCTGGCTGCGGCCGGAGGTGCTGCCGCAGGTGCTGCTGGCGGACGGGGGCGGGGCGCTGCCCCCGGCGGCGGTGCGGCACCTGCTGGCGATGCTGCAGCTGGGCCTGCCGCGCGGGCCGTACCCGGGCCTGGCGGTGGTCGCCCCGGCGCTGCGGGCCGACACGGCGGCGGCGTTCTGCTGGGCGCTGTTCGAGGAGTGGCGGCACGCCGGGGCGCCCGCCAAGGACGCCTGGGCGCTGCACGCGCTCGGCGAGTTCGGCGACGGCGCCACCGCCCGCCGCCTGGCCCCGCTGCTGCCGCTGCTCTCCCACCAGCGCGCGGTGGACGGCCTGGACGTGCTGGTGTCCATCGGCGGTCCCGACGCCCTGGCGCAGTTGCACGGCATCGCCCGGACGGCCCGGACCGAGGCGTTCCGCTCCCGCGCGCGGGAGCGGGTCACCGAGGTCGCCGAGTCGCTGGGCCTGACCGCCGAGCAGCTCGCCGACCGGCTGGTGCCGGACCTCGGCCTGGAGCCGGACGGCAGCACCGTCGTCGACTACGGCCCGCAGACGTTCACCGTCGGCTTCGACGAGCAGCTGCGCCCGTACGTCCGGGACTCCGGCGGCAGGCGGCGCAGCGCGCTGCCCGCGGCGGCGGCCGCGGACGACCCGGAGCTGGTGGCGGCCGGGCGACGGCGGTTCACCGCCCTGAAGAAGGAGGTCCGGGCCTTCACCACCGCGTGGACCGCCCGGCTGCGGGACGCGATGGTGGCCGAACGGTCGTGGAGCGCGGGCGAGTTCACCGGTCTGCTGGTCGCGCACCCGGTGCTCGGGCAGCTGGTGCGACGGCTGCTCTGGACGGCCGACGGCGCCGCCTTCCGGCTCGCCGAGGACCGCACCTTCACCGACGTCCACGACGAACCGTTCCAGCTCCCCGCGGCGGCCACCGTCCGGCTCGCCCACCCGCTGCACCTGAGCGCCGCCGACCTCGCCGCCTGGACGGAGCTGTTCGCCGACTACGAGGTCCTCCAGCCCTTCCCGCAACTGACGCGTCCGGCACTGGAGTTGACCGGGGAGGAGGCCGCCGGGCACCGGCTGCACCGGTTCGAGGGGCGCACCGTCCCGGTCTGGCGGCTGCTCGCCCTGACCAGGCAGGGCTGGGGGCACGAGGAGATCGAGTACGGCGACGACGGCGTGGCGGGCTGGTTCCACCGGCCGTTGCCGGACGGGCGGCACCTGGTGGTCCAGCTCGACCCGGGCGTCCGGTTGCGCTCCCCCGCCGAGGCGGTGGTGCAGACCGTCGAGGCGGTGTGGCTCGGCACCGCCCCGGGCCACTACTGGCCGGAGCACCACCGGGGCGAGGAGCGGTTCGGCAGCCTTCCCCCCGTCCTGGTCTCCGAACTCCTGGCGGACCTGGAGGAGTTGACCGCCGGGTGAGCAACTGGCGGGCGGCGCGTCCCGGCCTGCGGGCCGGGCGTCGGTGCCGCTGACTAGGGTCTGCCCCGGCGGTCGTCCGGCAGTGCGGCGGCTCGCCGGTACGAAGCGCGAGGGTTCGGAGGGGCGCGTGCAGCGCTGGGAGCTGGTCGACGGCGGCGGTTCGGCGACGTTCTGGGAGGCCGAGGTCGACGGGGCCGCGGTGCGGGTGCGGTACGGGCGGGTCGGGGACGGCGGGCGGCTGCAAATCAAGGAGCTGAGCGGTCCGGCGGCGGCCGCGGCGCACCTGGCGAAGCTGGTCGGGCAGAAGGAGCGGGCGGGCTACCGGGCGGTCGGCGGGGGCGCCGGGCTGCCGGACGAGGGGCCGTTCGTGCTGCCCGCAGCGTGGCGTCCGCTGGTGCTGCCGCGGCGGGGCGGCGCCGTCGCGGCGGAGGTGGCGTGGCCGGGGCCGGAGGCGGTGGCGGCGGGGGACGCGCTGGTCGCCGGACGCAGTGCGTCGATCGCGAACACGCTGGGCACCGAGGGGTGCGACCCCGGGCTGGTCCGGGCCGCCCGCGCGTACCTGGACGGGGCGGCCGACCCGCTGGGGGCGGCGTGCACGGCCCTGCTGCTGCCGTCTGTCCGGAACCCCGAGGAGGGCGGCGCGGCCGTGGTGGTGGACGGCTGGGCGGCGCGGCACGGGTTGGCGTTCGCGGCGCTGGCCGCGGTGGAGAGTTTCGAGGTGGAGCACGACTACCGGCGCTCCTGGTCGTTCGGCGAGCTGACCTACCGGGACGACGGCCGCCGGCTCGGCCACTACGCGGTGCCGCCGCAGTTCGAACTGCTCTCCAGGGCACGCCGGTTGCTCGCCGTGGCCGACCGGGGCCCGTACGAGGAGGCGCTGGCCGCGCTGGCGGCGGTCCGCAGCACGCCGCGCCGCCGGGTGCTGGCCGCGGTGCTGGTGCCCGGGGCCGGGGAGTGGGTCACGGAGAGCGTCGCGGAGCAGGAGGGCTTCGGCGAGGAGGGGCCGCTGCTGCGGACGCTGCTGCTGCTCGCGCTCGGCACCCGGGAGCAGGTCGACCGGCTGGGCCCCCGGCCGAAGGTGCTGCCGGGCGCCTGGACGGCGGAGCGGGTCGCCACGCTGGCCGACGGCCTCGGCGCGGACTGCGTGCCGCTGCTGGCGGGCGCGCTCCCGTCCCTGGACGACCCGGCCAAGCGTCGCGAACTCGCCGGGCGCCTGCTGGAGTTCCCCGGCGCGGAGGCGCTGGACGCGCTGATCGGCCACAGCCAGGACCCGCAGGTGGCACCGGTGCTGGTCGAGGCCGTCCGGCGGCGGCCGGTGGGCGGGCTGCGCCGCCTGGCCGCGCCGGCCCGGGGCAGCGGCCCGGTCGCCGTCACCGCCCGGCACCTGCTGGACGTGCACCTGGCCGAGCTGCTGCCCGTACCGGCCGCCCGGCTGTCGCAGCTCGACCCGGCGGACGCCGGGTTCCTGGCCGAGCTGGAGCGTTCCCGGCCGCCGCGGGTGCCGGTCGCGGCGGCCGGGGCGCTGCCCGCGCCGCTGGTGGTCGCGCCCTGGGAGACCGCCCGGAAGGCCCGCGCGGCGGCCGTGGTCGACGGCCTGGCGGCCGACAGCGGGACGGAGCTGGTCTGGCAGCCGGGCGAGCGGGCGCAGTGGGCGCTCGCCTGCCCGTACGGCGACCACGGGCGCTTCGGCCCGGACACCGACTGGGCGGCCGTCGCGCCGGGCGTCCTGCTGGCGGAGCCGCGGCGGCTGCCGGTCGAGTGGGACCTGCTGATGAGCGGCCCGGTCGAGGTGCTCGCACCGTTCGCGTCCGCCTGGCGGCCGGCCCAGTTCTACCTGGGCGACGCGTTCCTGCACCCGGTGCTGGCCAAGTACGGCGCCGCGCTCCTGCCCGCCGTGCTGCACTGCGTGCGCGAGCGCCCCGCGCTGCTGGGGCCGACGCTGCTGCCGGTGCTGAGCGCGGAGGTCGCCCGGCTGCTGGCCACCGGCCTGACCACCGCCAAGCCGCTGCACGGGGCCGCCCGGGCCTGGTTCGCCCGGCACGGGGTCGCGGGCGCGCTGCTGCTCGTCCCCGAGGCGCTCGGCGCGTCCGGTCCGGCCCGCCGGGCCGCCGAGCAGGCGCTGCGCCTGGTCGCCGCCGAGCAGGGCCGGGACGCGCTGCTGGCGGCGGTGGACGGGCGGTACGGCGCGGCGGCCGGGCAGGCCGCGGCCGAGCTGCTGAGCACCGACCCGCTGGTGAGCGCACTGCCCGTCCGGATGCCCGCCTTCCCGGCCTGGCTGCGGACGGCCGGGCTGCCGCCGGTGCTGCTGGCCGACGGGGGCGGGGCGCTGCCGGAGTCGGCGGTGCGGCACCTGGTCACCATGCTGGCGCTGTCCGCGCCCGGCGCCCCCTACCCGGGGCTGGCGGTGCTCCGGGAGGCGTGCACGGCGGATTCGCTGGCGGCGTTCTGCTGGGCGGTGTTCGAGCAGTGGCGGCTGGCCGGGATCCCCGTCAAGGACCGCTGGGCACTGCACGCGCTGGGCGAGTTCGGCAACGACGCCACCGCCCGCCTGCTGGCCCCGGTGCTGCGCAACTGGCCGCGCCACAAGGTCAAGCAGCGGGCGGTGGACGGCCTGGACGTGCTGGTCGCGATCGGCACCGACACCGCCCTGGCCCAGCTGCACGGCCTCACCCGGCGCACCGACGGCAGGCACCTGGACCAGCACGCCCAACGGCGGATCGAGGCGGTCGCCGCCCAACGGGGCCTGAGCCCGCAGCAGTTGGCCGACCGCCTGGTGCCGGACCTGGAGCTGGCGGCGGACGGCAGCACCGTCATCGACTACGGCAGCCGGAGGTTCACCGTCGGCTTCGACGAGCAACTGCGCCCGTACGTCCGGGACGCCGACGGCAGGCGGCGCAAGGACCTGCCCGCACCCGGCGCCCGCGACGACCAGGAGCGCGCCACCGCCGAGCGCAAGCGGTTCGCCACCCTGAAGAAGGACGTCCGCACCCTGGCCACCGACCAGATCGCCCGCCTGGAGACCGCCATGGTCACCGAACGGACCTGGAGCACGGGCGAGTTCACCGACCTGCTGGTCGACCACCCGCTGCTCGGCCACCTGGTGCGCCGCCTGCTCTGGACGGCCGACGGCACCGCCTTCCGGGTCGCCGAGGACCGCACCTTCACCGACGTCCACGACGAGCCCTTCCACCTCACCACGGACGCCGTCGTCCGACTCGCCCACCCCCTGCACCTGACCACCACCGAACTCGCCGCCTGGGCCGAGCTGTTCGCCGACTACGAGATCGTCCAGCCGTTCCCGCAACTCGGGCGCGTCACGGGCGGGTTCACGCCGCAGGAGGCGGCCGGGAGCCGGCTGGCCCGGTTCGAGGGGCGCACCGTGCCGGTCGGCCGGCTGCTCGGGCTGACCAAGCGCGGCTGGCAGCGCGGCGAACCGCAGGACGCGGGCGTGGAGGTGTGGTTCCACAAGCCGCTGGCGGAGGGCCGCCACCTGGTGATCGACCTCCACCCGGGCATCGCGGTCGGTGCCGTCGCCCACCTCGGCGACCAGACCTTCGAGGCGGTGCGGCTGGGCACCGACCCGGACGACGAGTGGCGCAGCGACCGCACCCCGCTCCGCCTCGGCGACCTGGACGCCGTCACCGCCTCCGAACTCCTCGCCGAACTGGAGGAGTTGACCTCTTCTTGACCCGGTGGGCCGGTTCCGGCCACCCCGCCCGCGCGGCTCCGGCGGCCCGCCGGGGCGCAGCGCGGCGGGTGGGGTGGCCCGCGGGACGCGGCGGGGCTGCGGGGGCGGGACGGGCGCCCGGTGCGGGGGCCGGATCGGCCGGGAACCGCCGGGTCCGGGGGTGCCGGGGGGCTGGGCCGCCGGGTCCGCCGCTCCTACGATGTGAGTCGCCGCCGGGCCCCGGCCCCGCGGCAGCGGCCGCCGACGGCCGGACGCCGTAGCAGCCGGCGTCGACCGGACAGCACCGGGCGCCCCGGGTTCCGATGCCCGTGCCCGGGTTCCACCGCGCACCGCGGCCCGCCGCGGTGACGTCGGGCTCCCCGCTCCGAACCGTTCGACCCGCCCGACCACGGCCCGCGCCCCGGCCCGTCCGCGGCACGCCCGCGGCGCCCTCGGCGGCGTACCGGCCACGGCCCGCGCCCCGGGCGGGAGTTCCCAGCGCACGCCCCGCACGCAGTCGGCACCCGTCCTCACCACCCTGGGGGTCACACCCATGTCCGTCCACGCCACCCCGCCACCGCCCGGCACCGCCCCGCGCGTCCGGGCCCGCCTCGTCCCGCTCGTCCTGGCCCTGCTCGCCGCCCTGCTGGCGGTGGCCGTCCCGGCGGCCGCCCCGGCACACGCCGCGGTGCCCGACCGGTGGGGCTTCGCCTACCTGGACCTCCCGGCGCCGCCGCCCGGCTACGTCCCCGACACCACGCGCCAGTGGGGCAGTTGGGCGTCCCCGGCGGCGAACCCGGTGAAGGTCGACCCGGCGGGCACCGGCGCGTACGTGGTGCACTTCCCGCTGATCGGCGGTCCGGGCGGGATCGCGCACGTCACCGCCGTCAACCGCACCGGGACGTGGTGCCAGGTCGTGGGCTGGGGCACCGTCGGCACCGGCCTGGACGTCAAGGTGGCCTGCTACAGCCCGGCCGGGGCCCCGGCGAACTCGCCGTTCACGGTGCTGTTCACCAGCAGCTCCGGCACGCCCGCCCCGCCCGGCGGCGACCACGGCTACCTGTACTCGCTGCCCTCCGGCACGCTGGTCACCCAGTACAACTCGGCGGGCGGGGCGAACCTGTCCAGCCACGGCTCGACCGGCATCTGGAAGGCCTGGCTGCCCGGCCTGGGCTCCACCACCGAGGTCGGCGACGTGCAGGTCACCGCGGTCGACGCGGTGCAGGGCGCCCGCTGCAAGGTCGCGGGCTGGTACCCGTCGAGCACCGGGCAGACCTTCCTGGTGGCCTGCTTCGACGCGGCCAACGCGCCGTACGACACGGCCTGGACGCTCAGCTACTCGGTCAAGCGGGCGGTGCACGGGCCGGCGTACCCGCCGAAGTCCTTCGGGTACCTCTGGTACAACGGCGCGGTCCCGGCCGGGACGAACTTCAACTCGGTGGGCGGCGCCAACACGCTGAGCGCGGGCGTCCCGTCCACCGTGCTGATGCCGGGCGTGGCCGTGCCGCCCGACCACGCGCAGGTCACCGCGTACGGCAGCGGCCCCGGCTGGTGCCAGCTCGCGCTGCCCTGGACGCGCAGCTCGGGCACGGTGAAGCTCGCCCCGCTGTGCTTCAACCCCGGCGGCGCACCCGTCCTGGCGCCGTTCCTGCTGGCGTACACCTCGGCGGTCTGACCCCGCGGTCCGACCCCGCGGCCCCGGCACGACCGACTCCGGCCGTGTCGGGGCCGCTGGCTACCCTGGGGCGGTGATCGTTCGACGGGGTGCGGGAGGCGCGGTGCGGCAGGCGGGGGCGGGCGGCGGGGGCGGGGCGCCGGAGGAGGACGCGTTCGCGTGGCCGTCCGGCTGGCGCGAGCTGGTGGTGCCGCGGCGCGGCGGGGTCGCGGTGGAGGTGGCGTGGCCGGGCCCGGGGGCGGTGGCCGCCGAGGACGCGCTGGTCTCCGCGCACCGGGAGTGGATCGACCGGGTGGTCGCGGCCGACGGTTCCGCCCCGGAGCTGGTGCGGGCCGCCCTGGCGTACCTGGACGGCGAGCCGGACGCGCGCGGCGCGGCCTGCGTCGCCGCGATGCTGCCGTCGCTGTACGCGGAGGACGACGCGGGCGGGGCGGCGCCGGTGGACGCCTGGACGGCGCGGTACGGCCTGGCGTTCGCCGTCCGGGCCGCCGTGGCAACCCTGGAGGTCGGCTTCTGGCGCTCCCGCCCCGGCTACCCGTCACCGGCCCTGATCGCCGCCGACCCCCGTTCGCACGGCTACGGCGCCGAGCAGGCCAGGGCGCTGCGCCGGGCCCGGCACCTGCTGTCGGCCGCCGAGGAGGACGCCTACCGGGAGGCACTGGCGGCGGCGGAGCGGGAGCGGGGCGCGGGGCCGCTGCGGCGGACGGGCACCGCGTACCTGTTCCCGGAGGCACCCGGCTGGGTGGACGCCTGGATCGACGAACTCCCGGAGTGGCAGAGCCGGTCGGTGTGGGCGCTGATGCTGTCGGCGCTCGGCAGCCGGGCCCAGGTCGACCGGCTGGCGCCCCGGGTGGGCTGGTACCGCTGGTGGGACGGGGCGGCCGCGACCGTCGCGGACGGCCTCGGCGCGGACGCGGCGCCGCTGCTCGCCGGTTCGATGCGCCGTCTGGACAGCGGCGACGCGGCACGCCAACTCGCCGAGCTGCTGCTGGAGTTCCCCGCCGACGAGGCGTTCCGGGCGCTGCTGGAGCGGGCCGACGACCGGTCGGTGGCGCCGGTGCTGTGGCGGGCCGTGGAGCGCTACCCGGTGCGTGCGCTGCGCCTGCTGGCGGCGGACGCGCAAGGCGGCGGGGCCACGGCGCGGCACCTGCTCGACCGGCAACTGCGCTCCTGCGCAGGTGAGTTGGACGCGCTGCTGGAGCGGGTCGACCCGGTGACGGCCGCGTTCCTGCGGTCGCTGCCCGCCGCGGGCCCGGCCGCTCCGGCCGCCGCGGAGCGGGAGTGGCCCGCCGTGCTGGCGTCCCCGCCGTGGGAGCGGCCGCGCCGGTCCGGGCGGCCGCGGGTGGTGGACGGCCTGGCCGTCGACGAGTCCTCCGCCCTGCACTGGCAGGAGGGCGAGCGCGAGTCGTGGATGGCGCCCGCCCTCGCCTCGCACGAGTGGCGGGTCCACCCGGAGGACACCGACTGGGCCGCGTTCGGCCCGCGGGCGTTCGTCGAGGCCCGCGGCACCTGGGCGACCTGCCAGGTGCTGTGGCAGGCCCCGGTGGAGGTGTTGACCCCGCACCTGCTGCGCTGGGAGCCGGAGGAGCTGTACTACGGGCTGGAGTCGCTGCGTCCGATCGTCGCCAAGTACGGCCCGGCGGCCGTCCCGCTGGCGCTGCGCACCGTCCGGGCCCGGCCCGCGCAGATGGCGCCGCTGCTGCTGCCGGTGCGGGAGGTGGCGGCGGCCCGGCTGATGGCGGAGGGCCTGGTCACCCGCAAGTCCGTCCGCCGCACCGCCCGTGCGTGGTTCGCCCGGCACGGCGTCGCGGGCGCGCTGCTGCTCGTCCCGGACGCGGTCGGACCGACGGGCCCGGCCCGGACGGCGGCCGGGCAGGCACTGCGGCTGGTCGCGGCGCAGGCCGGGCCCGAGGGCCTGACGGCGGCCGTCGCGGAGCGGTACGGGGCGGCGGCCGCCGAGGTCGTCGCCGCGGTGCTGTCCGTCGACCCGCTGGTGGACGCGCTGCCCGCCCGGCTCCCGCAGCCGCCGCAGTGGCTGGCCGCGGAGCTGCTGCCGCCGCTGCCGCTGCGCTCGGGGGCGGTGCTGCCGCAGGAGGCGGTGCAGCGGGTGCTGACCATGCTGGCGCTGTCGAAGCCCGGCGCCCCGTACCCGGGGCTGGCGCTGGTCGCCGAGGAGTGCGCGCCGGGGGCGTGGGCGGCGTTCTGCTGGGCGGTGTTCGAGGAGTGGCGGCTGGCCGGGATGCCCGCCAAGGAGAGCTGGGCGCTGTCCCAGCTCGGCGAGTTCGGCGACGACGGGACGGCCCGGCGGCTGGCCGTGGTGGTGCGCCGGTGGCCCGGGTACAAGAGCAGCCAGCGGGCCACCGAGGGCCTGGACGTGCTGGCGGCGATCGGCACGGACGCCGCGCTGGCCCAGTTGCACGGCATCTCCCAGCGGGTGCGCTTCGCGGGCATCCGCACCCGGGCCCGGGAGAAGGTCACCGAGGTCGCCCTGGGGCTGGGCCTGACGCCCGAGCAGCTCGCCGACCGCCTGGTGCCCGACCTCGGCCTGGACGCCGACGGGACGGCGCGACTCGACTACGGCCCGCGCGCGTTCACCGTCGCCCTCGGCGCGGACCTGCAGCCGTACGTGCTGGACGCCGCGGGCAGGCGCCGCGCCGCCCCGCCCGCGCCCGCCGCCGGGGACGACCCGGAGCTGGCCCCGGCCGCCCGCAAGCGGTACGCCGCGCTGAAGAAGGAGCTGCGCACCGTCGGCGCCGACCAGGTGCTCCGGCTGGAGCGCGCCATGCTCGACCGACGGGCCTGGAGCGCGGACGAGTTCGGGGCGCTGTTCCTCGCCCACCCGCTGCTGGCCCACCTGGGCCGACGGCTGCTGTGGACCGCCGACCGGGTGCCCTTCCGGATCGCCGAGGACCGCACCTTCGCCGACCGGGACGACAAGCCGTTCCGGCTCCCCGCGGACGCGACCGTCCGGCTCGCCCACCCGGCCGTGCTGGGCGCGGACCTGCCGCTCTGGACGGAGCTGTTCACCGACTACCTGGTCATCCAGCCCTTCCCCCAACTCGGCCGCCCGGTGCGGTCCCTGACCGCCGAGGAGGCCGCCGGTGACCGCCTGCCGCGCTTCGAGGGGCGCACCGCCCCGGCCGAGGCGGTGCGTGCGCTCCTCCGGCGCGGCAGCGACTGGTCGACCGAGTACGCGGACAACCACGATCTCCGGCGGATCGCCTACAAGAAGCTGCCGGACGGCCGCCGCCTGAGCGTCGTCCTCGACCCCGGCGTGCCCTACGCCTCGACCGACCCCCAGCCCGAGCAGACCCTGCAGGAGGTCTGGCTCGGCACCCGCCCCGGCCGGTACGCCGACCGCGCCGGGCACCGCCGCCCCTTCGCCGAACTGGACACCGTCACCGCCTCCGAACTCCTCGCCGACCTCGAGGAGTTGACCGGCCCCGCCTGATCCGCGCCGCCTGTCCGCCCGTCTCCTGAACGCCCACCCGCGGCCCGGTCGTTCAGGAGACGGCGCCCAGGAAGCCCAGCGCCGTCGACACGTTCAGCTCCACCTCGTCCAGGCTGTCCAGCACCAGTCGCTCCGGGCGGCGGGAGCCCTCCGGCCCCTCCCCGGGCCAGGGTTCGAACTCCGCCCGGAGCCGCTCGACCGCCGCCCAGCTCGGCTCGGGGAAGCCCTCGATGCCCCGCCGACGGCCCGCCAGCCGTTCGCGGTGCACCGCCCGGTCCGAGCACACCACCTCCAGGAACACCACCGGCACCCCGTGCCGGGCCGCCAGCGCCCGCCACTGGCCGCGGGCGGCCTCCACCGCGTTGACGGCGTCCACCAGCACGCTCTGCCCGAGCGCCAGCGCCCCGTCCGCGACCGCCTCGGCGACCAGGTACGCGGCCAGCCCGGTGGGCTGCCCGGGCGCCACCCCCGCCCGGTGCATCGCCGCCTCGATCGGGTCCACCGACACCACCGGCGCGGCCAACCGCCGCCCCAGCGCCCCGGCGACCGTGCTCTTGCCCGCCCCCGGCAGGCCCGCCATCGCGATCAGCACGCGCCCCTCGTTCCGCTCGTCCGCACCCTTGACAGCAAGAACGTATACGGCTCTTCCCAAGCGCGCTGGAGATCACTACTGTTCGGGTGCTGTGAACAAGGGTGGATCCGGTGACGAACTGTGGGACGAGTTCGTCAGGGAATTCGAGAAGAACAACGCGCAGCACGAAGCCAGTGCCGCCGAACGCGCGCAACAACAACAGCAGCAACAGCAGCCGAGCCCGCCGCAGGGCCGCCGCTCGCGCGGCCGGGTGCTGGTCCCGCTGGCCGTCGCCCTGCTGGTGGCCGCGGGGGCGGGGGCGTACGCGCTCCGCCCCACCCGCTCGGAACCGACCGCGGCACCCGCGCCGTCCGCCCCGGCCTCCCGCTCCGCCTCCCCGTCCGCTCCCGCTCCTCCTGCGGCCGCGGCCTCCGCTTCGACCGCCGCCTCCGCCCTGGCCGGGTCGGTGCCGTCCGACGAACCGACCTCGGCGGCCCCGCTGTCGGTCTTCCCCGAGCAGGTGCAGGGGTACACCCTGGTGGCGAAGACCACGAAGCCGGTCTGCACCGGCGCCGACACGGTGGCGCCGACGCTCGCCGGGCTGATCACCCAGGGCAAGGGCTGCCTCGGCGTCGACCTGGCGCTGTACAAGGACGCCGACGGCAACCAGTACAACCTGGTGCTGTTCACCATGAAGGACCAGCGCGAGGCCATGGAGCTGGGGCTGTCGCTGGGCTCCCGGACCGACGACTACCAGGTCGCCGTCCAGCTCCCGCCGCCCGGCTCGGGCCTGCGCGAACTCCCGGCCGACAGCGGCCTGGTGCAGAGCGTCACCGGCCTCGGCCACAGCCTGATGGTCTCCATGGGCCAGTGGTCCGACGGCCACAGCGGGGACTTCAACACCCTGGTGCAGAAGCTCACTCCGCTGACCAAGGCCGTCAGCCACAACTTCCCGGAGTGGGTCGACGGCATGGAGGCCGGTCAGGACAGCGGGACGGCGTAGACCGGCTCCCGGCCGTGGACGGCGAACCCGGCCTTCTGCAGGACCGGCCCGGACGTCGCCGGGTTGCCCTTGACCAGGGCCATCCGCGCGCCGTGCGCCACCGCGTAGGAGAGCCGGGCCGCCAGCAGCGCCCGGTACACCCCGCGGCCCCGCCGGGACGGGACGACCGCGCCGCCGGCGAGCCGGGCCACGCCGTCCACCAGCGCGACGGCGCCCGCCCCGGCCGGTGCGCCGTCCACGTAGGCGACCACCGTCCCGCCCCCGCCCGCCGGGACGTCCCGCGCGCCCCGCTCCGCCACCCGCTCGGCGCGCCCCGCGGGCGGCAGCGGGCCGCCGAACCCGGCGGCCTCCGCGGCCACCGCGTCGAGGGCGGCCGCGGGGTCCGTCGCCCAGCGCAACTCCACGTCCACGGAGGGCGGTTGCAGCTGCGGCGCGCCCCCGGACAGGTCCGCGGCCAGGATCTCCAGGTCGAGCTTGACCCGCCCGCCGCGGGCCGCCAGCTCCTCCCCCAGCCCGGCCGGGTCCCCGATCAGCACCTGCCAGTCGAGCACCGGCGGCCCGAGCGTCCGGGCCAGCGCCAGCACGGCGTCCACCGCCCCGGGCAGCGGCCCGGCGGGCGTGAAGGACACCACCGAGAGGTCGAAGGAGTAGTGCTCGGGCAGCCGCAGCACCGTGCACGTCCCGTCCCGGAACACCTCCGCGTCGTCCGGCATCCACACCCAGGCCGCCCCGGCAGCGGCGACCTCGTCGATCGACAGTTCGCTCATCCGCCCAACCTAGGCGCCCCACCGCACCCGGTCCGCCCACTGTTGCAGACCCATGACACGCCGCCGCCCGCCGCGGGACGTCACTCCGCCCCCACCGGCGCGGGGGTGAGCGGCCCGCCGTCCAACTCGTGGCAGTCCGCGCCGAGGTCCCACCACAGGCGGCCGTCAGCCGTCAGGTAGGGGTACGTGCCGCGGACGCCGCCGCCGAGCAGGAGCGCGTCGGCGACGGCGTGCAGGTAGGCGGCCAGGCCGGGCCAGCTGTCGGTGAAGTCGCCGCCGCCGGAGTGCCCGGCCCAGCCGAGCCGCCCGCGGGCCGGGCCGGGGCGCAGGTCGATGACGTGGGCGTGGCCGTCGGCGGTCTCGGCCCAGGGCAGCCACTGCGGGTGCCACCAGGGCTCGTCGTCCCAGGGACGGATGGCGAGGCCGTCGTTGTCGGCTGCGACGTCCGTGCACGTGCGCCAGTGCTCGGCGATCCCGGCCGCGCCGAGCGGGGACTGCTCGGGCAGCAGGGTCGTCCACCCGGTGGCGCCGTCGTGGCAGCCCAGCGACTCGCGCAGTTCGGGGGGCAGCGGCCGACCGAGCACCC
This sequence comes from Kitasatospora phosalacinea, assembly GCF_030268885.1. Lineage (GTDB taxonomy): Bacteria > Actinomycetota > Actinomycetes > Streptomycetales > Streptomycetaceae > Kitasatospora > Kitasatospora phosalacinea_C. Next base: position 204,356 of record NZ_BSSA01000009.1, on the reverse strand, counting down.
GCTCCGCGGCGGCCAGGTCGGCCGGGTCGGCGGGTGGGCGGAGCAGGGCGGTGCAGGCGGGGGCGTGCCGGGACAGCCAGGTGTCGATCCGCTGCCAGGAGACGGTGACCGGGGGGACGGGATGCGGGTTCACGGTGACCATCCTGCCCGTCGGTGGTGCTGTCGGTGGGGGCGGATACGGTCTGTGCGCAGTGGCGGCCGGTCCGCGGGTGGGAGCCCGGGGGCGGGTGGTCCGCGGGAGCTTGAGAGGATCGTTCCCGTACTTGCTGCTGCACCGGTTTCCCCATCTGCCCCGAGGATTGTGCGATGCCCGTTCCGACCGCCGACCGTTCCGACCTGCAGCGGCCGCCCGCCGAGGTGCGCTTCGCGGAGGAGTTGGCGGTGCTGCGCGAGCGGGACGGCGATCCGCGGCCGCCGGGTTGGGAGTTGAGCCTGCGGGCGGCGCGCAGTTTCGTGGTGGGGGACGAGCGGGCCGGGATCAGCCGGAAGTTCGTCGGGAACGCGGCGCTGGTGGAGCGGGCGCTGGTGACGCTGGCGACCGACCGCGGGCTGATGCTGGTGGGCGAGCCGGGGACGGCGAAGTCGCTGCTGTCGGAGCTGATCGCGGCGGCGGTGAGCGGGACGTCCACGCTGACGGTGCAGGGCGGGGCGGCGACCACCGAGGACCAGATCAAGTACGGCTGGAACTACGCGCTGCTGGTGTCGGAGGGCCCGTCGACGCGTTCGCTGGTGCCCGCGCCGATGCTGAAGGGCATGGCGCAGGGGAAGGTCGTCCGGTTCGAGGAGATCACCCGCTGCCCGCTGGAAGTGCAGGACTGCTTGCTCTCGCTGCTGTCCGAACGGGTCCTGGCGGTGCCGGAGTTGGAGGGCCCGGACGGCATGGTGTTCGCGAGCGCCGGGTTCAACGTGATCGCCACCGCGAACACCCGCGACCGCGGCGTCAACGAGATGAGCGCCGCGCTGAAGCGCCGCTTCAACTTCGAGACGGTGTTCCCGATCGCCGACTTCGACACCGAGGTCGCCCTGGTGGAGGCCGAGTCGGCGGCGCTGCTGCGCCGTTCCGGCGTCGAGCCCGCCCCGGACCGGGACCTGCTGGAGGTGCTGGTGGCGACGTTCCGCGAGCTGCGCTCGCCGGACGCGACCGGCGGGAAGGGCTCCTCGGCGGTGCTGAGCACCGCCGAGGCGGTGTCGGTGGCGCACGCGGTGGGGGTGCGCGGCTGGTTCCTGCGCCAGGAGCCGGGCAGCGCCGCCGACCTGGTGACCTGCCTGGCCGGTACGGCGGCCAAGGACAGCCCGGACGACCTGGCCCGGCTGCGGCGCTTCCTGGAGCAGCAGGCGGAGCGCCGCAAGGGCGGCCGCTGGCGCGAACTGTACGACGCCCGCCACCTGCTGGCCGACTGATGGCAGGCGGCACCCGGCGCCCGGAGGCGGTGTTCCTGGGCGTGCGGCACCACTCGCCCGCCTGCGCGTCCCTGGTGGCGCGCACCGTACGGGAGTTGCGGCCCGCGCACGTGCTGATCGAGGGCCCGGCGGACCTCAACCCGCGGCTGGACGAGCTGCTGCTGGGCCACGAGCTGCCGGTCGCGGTGTTCAGCCACTACCGGGACGAGGAGCGGACGGCGACGTCCTGGGCGCCGCTGTGCGCGTACTCGCCGGAGTGGGTGGCGCTGACCGAGGGCCGGGCGGCGGGCGCGCAGGTGCGCTTCGTCGACCTCCCGGCCTGGCACCCGGCGTTCACCGACCGGGTGCGCCCGCTGGCGAACCGGTTCGCGGACGCGGAGGCCCGGTACGCGGAGGCCACCGAGCGGCTGTGCCGGGCCTTCGGGACGGACTCCCCGGACACCCTGTGGGACGGCCTGTTCGAGCTCCCGGAGCCGGACGGGCTGGCCGAACGGCTGGACGCCTACTTCGCGTTGGTCCGCGGCGACGCGGCCGCGGACGAGGGCGACGCGGCCCGCGAGGCGTACATGGCGCGCTGGGTGCGGGCCGCGCTGGCCCGCGGCGACGGGCCGGTGCTGGTGGTCACCGGCGGCTTCCACACGCCCGCGCTGCGCGCCCTGGCCGCCTCGGGGGCGGCCGGACCCGAGTGGCCCGAGGTGCCGCGGCCCCCGGAGGGCGCGGTCGGCGGGAGCCACCTGGTGCCGTACTCCTTCCGGCAGTTGGACGCGTTCGGCGGCTACCAGTCCGGCATGCCCTCCCCCGGCTACTACCAACTGCTGTGGGAGCGCGGCCCGCAGGGCGCGGCGGACGGCCTGGTCGCGGAGGTGGTGCGGCGGCTGCGGGCGGCGAAGGTGCGGGTGTCGACGGCCGACCTGATCGCGGCGCGCACCCTCGCCGAGGGCCTGGCGGCGATGCGCGGGCACCGGACGCGCTCGCGGGCCGACGTGCTGGACGGCCTGGTCTCGGGGCTGGTCGGCGAGGCGCTGGACCAGCCGCTGCCCTGGCAGCTCCGCGGGCGGCCGACCTCCGGCACCGACCCGCTGGTGCGGGCCCTGGTCGCGGCGGGCACCGGCGAGCGCCGCGGCCGGCTGCACCCGGACACCCCCGCGCCGCCGCTGGTCCACGACGTGGCGGCCGAGCAGGCCGTCTGCGGCGTCGAGCCGGGCAGGGCGGCGACGGCCGACCTGACCACCCCCGAGGGCCTGCGGCGCAGCCGCTTCCTGCACCGGCTGCGGGTGCTGGGCGTGCCGGGACACGCCCGGGAGAGCGGACCGACCGGCGGCGGCGACCCGGTGTTCACCGAGCACTGGGCGCCGTCCGCGCAGGGCTGGGCGCACCGGCGCGACGCCGCGCTGATCGAGGCCGGGGCGTACGGGGCGCAGCTGTCCGACGCGGCGGCCGTGGCGCTGGCCGAACGGGCCCGGGCCGCGGACGCGGACCCGACGGCCCTGGCCGGGCTGCTGTTCGACGCCGTGCTGTGCGGGGTCGGCGCGCTGACCGGGGAGCTCCTGGAGACGCTGACCGACCGCATCGGCCGGGTGCCCGAACTCGGTGCGGTGGGCGACGTGCTGGCCGCCACCCTGGACCTGTGGCGGCACGACCGGATCTACGGCGTCGGCGCCGACCCGCGGCTGGCCGGGCTGGTCGACGCCGCCCTGCAGCGGGTGCTGTGGCTGTCCGAGGGCCTGCACGGCGGCACCGGCGTCGACCACGGCCGCCTGCGCGCCGCCACCGCGGCCCGCGACGCCCTCCGCCACGCCGCGCCCGTCCTCACCCTCCCGCGCTCCGCCGCGCTGGCCACCGCCGCCCGCGTCGCCGCCGACCCGGCCGCTCCCCCGGACCTGCGCGGCGCGGCCCTCGGGCTGCGCTGGTCGCTGTCCGCGGACGGAACCGCGGCGGCCTCGGAGGGAACCGCGGCGGCCGCGTTCCCCGCCGAGGCGGTCGCCGGGCAGGCCCGGGCGCTGGCCGGCGAGCCGGAGCGCCTGGGCGACTGGCTGTCGGGGCTGTTCGTGCTGGCGCGCGAGCAGTTGACCGGGCCCGCCCTGGACACGGTCGGGGACGCCTCGCTGTTCGACGCGCTGGACGCGATCGTCACCGGGCTGCCGACCGCCGAGTTCCTCTCCGGCCTGCCCGCGCTGCGCCAGGCCTTCGGCTACTTCCCGCCGCGCGAACGCGAGCGGATCGCCCAACGTCTGCTGGCCCTCCGCGGCCGTACCGGTTCGGCCCGCGGCCTGCTGCGCACCAGCGCCGACCCGGCGCTGCTCGCCCGCGCCGCCGGCCTCGAACTCGCCGTCACCGACCTGCTGTCCCGCTACGGCCTCTCCCCGGCCCCGACCGACACCCCGACCGGCACCCCGACCGGCACCCCGACCGATCCCGAACCCGCCGACCTCCCCGAACCCACCGGGAGCACCCCCGTCCCCGCCCCGTCCCCCGCTCCACCCTCCGCTCCCCTCCCCGACGAGGGCCTGGAGCGCTGGCGGCTGATCCTCGGCGCCGCCGCCGAACGCTGCACCGGCGGCCTCGGCGAGCTCGCGGCCGCGCAGGACGCCGCCCTGGAGTGGCTGTACGGGCGCGACCCGGAGGCGGGCCGCCGCGGGGTCCGCCGGAGCGGACCCGGCACCGGCGGTTCGCGCAGCGGCGGCAGCGAGGCGTCCCGGGTGACGCCCGTGGACTGGCTGGAGGACGTGCACCGGCTGTTCCCGAAGGAGACCGTGGAGCGGCTGGAGCGGGACGCGGTGGAGCGGTACGGGATCGACGAGATCGTCACCGACCCGGAGGTGCTCTCCCGGGTGGAGCCGAGCCCGGCGCTGCTGCGCGCCGTACTGCGCACCAAGCACCTGATGAACCCGGAACTCCTCTCCCTGGCCCGCAGGTTGGTCGAGGCGGTGGTGCGCGAGCTGCTGGAGCGGCTGCGCCCCGAGGTGCGCCGGGCGTTCACGGGCGCCCGGGCGCCGGGCCGCAGCCGCATCCCGCTGGCCCGGGACTTCGACTTCCGTTCCACCGTGCGGGCGAACCTGGCGCACTACCAGCCGGAGCAGCGGCGGCTGCTGATCGAGCGGCCGTACTTCCACACCCGGACGCGGCGCACCCTGGAGCAGTGGCAACTGGTGCTGCTGGTCGACCAGTCGGGCTCGATGGCCGGGTCGGTGATCCACTCGGCGGTGACGGCGGCCTGCCTGTGGAACCTGCCGGGGCTGCGCACCCACCTGGTGGCGTTCGACACCTCGGTGGTGGACCTGACGGAGGACGTGACGGACCCGGTGGAGCTGCTGATGCGGGTGCAGTTGGGCGGCGGCACCGACATCGCCCGGGCGGTGGACTACGGGGCCGGGCTGCTGGAGAACCCGCGGCGCAGCATCGTGGTGCTGGTGTCGGACTTCTACGAGGGCGGCGACACCGGTCGACTGCTGCGCGGGGTGCGGAAGTTGGTGGAGCAGGGCACCACGGTGCTCGGGCTGGCGGCGTTGGACGAGGAGGCCGATCCGGTGTACGACCGCGAACTGGCGGCCCGGCTGGTCGGGTTGGGCGCGCACGTGGGTGCGATGACGCCGGGCGCGCTGGCCGCGTTCGTCGCGGAGAAGGTGGGCCGGTGAGCGCGCCCCGGGCGGACCTGCTGGCGCTGGACGCCGACACGCTGGCCGCGCTGGCCAACCGCGGCCTGGTGAAGCGGGCGGCGCGCGAACTGGAGGCGGGCGCGGGCCCGTCGGTGGCGCTGGGCGCGGACGGCGAGGTGTCGGCCGCGTTCCCGGACGGCAGCCGGACGGCGCTGCCCGCCGGGGTGCCGCTGGACGCGGGCCGGTGCAGCTGCCCGGCACCGGGCGTGTGCCGCCACCTGGTGGGCCTGGTCCTCGCCTACCAGGCCCAGGCCCGGGCCGCCGGACCCACCACACCTGCCAAGACCGCCGAAACCACCGCGCCCACCGAGGCCACCGAGGCCACCGCGGTCCCACCGGAAGCGTCTCCCGAGGCAGCGCAACTCCCTTGGTCCCCGGCCGAGTTCGACGACGCGGCGCTGCTGGCGGCGTTCGGCCGACCGGCCCTGGCGGCGGCCCGGCGGGCGTGGGAGCGGGGGGTGCGGGCGACGGTGCAGCGGATGGACGCCGAGCACCCGGCGCCCTCGGTGGAGCTGCCGAGCTGCACCGTCCGCTTCCCCGTCCCGCACAGCCTGAACTTCGCGCTGAGCGGGGCGACTTCGGCCCGGCACGGCGAGCTGGTGACGCTCGCGGCCTGGGCGTTCCGGGCGGCGGACGAGGAGGGCACCCCGTCGGGGGCGGCCCGCACGGTGGGCGGGGGCCGGCCGTCCCGGCGGACGACGGCCGCGGGCGGGGACCCGCTGGCGGCGGTGGCGGCGCTCGCGGAGGAACTGCTGCGCACCGGGACGGCCCGCACCGGCCCGGTCCTGCAGGCCCGACTGGCACGCGCCGAGGCCGCGTTGGCGTCCGCCTCGGCGCACTGGCCGGCCGCCGCGGCGGCCGAGCTGCGGGCGCAGCTGGCCGCGTACGAGGCCCGGGACACCCGCTACGACCCGGACCTGGTCGCCGAGTTGCTGGCGGAGCTGCTGGCCCGGCACCGGGCGGCGGACCGGACGCTGGCGCTGGGCAGCGGCGAGAGCGCCGTCACGCAGTTGCGCCGCACCCGGCTGGTGGCGCTGGGCTGCCGGGTCGCCGGCGGGAGCGGCCCGGAGCGCTGCACGGAGCTGTACCTGGCGCAGCCGGACGCCGGGATCGCCCTGGTGCTGCGCAAGCGCTGGACGGTGGTGGAGGGCCAGGCGGGCACGGGCGCCGAGCTGGCGGGCCGACGGCTGCTGGGGCACTCGGTGCGGGCGCTGGCGGGGTCGAACCTGGTCAGCGAGTCGATCTCGCGCAGTGCGGGGCGGGCCGTCACGGTGGAGCGCGGCCGGATCGCGTCCACCAGCGTGACGCCGCTCGGTGACGCCTGGGCGTCGCTGCCCGCACCGCTGCTGCTGTCGGACGCGGCGGCCCGGCTGCGGGCGCTGGGCGGGCGTCCGCCGCGGCTGGTGCGGCCGCGGATCGAGGCGGAGAACGCGCACGTGCTGGCCGTGGCGGAGGTCGGTCCGCTGGGCTACGATCCGGCCCGGCAGCGGCTGGAGGCGACGGTGCGGGACGCCGCGGGGACGGCGGTGCTGGTGTCGGCCGAGCACGACGTGCTCTGCCCGGGCCGGATCGACGCGCTGGCGGCGGCCCTGGAGTCCGGCACGGTCTCGCACGTCAGCGGGCTGCTGCGGCAGGCCGCGGGCCGTCCGCTGCTGGACCCGCTGGCGGTGCGCACCGACGCGGGGCTGGTGCACCCGGACCTGGCCGCGGAGGGCGAACCGCACCCGTTCGACGCGCTGCCGCCGGTCGCCGCCGACCCGCTGACGGAGGCGCTGACCGCAGCCCGCACCGCGCTCGCCGAACTCGCCCGCACCGGCCTGGACACCGCGCTGCCCCACCGCCTCGCCCCGGCCTCCGCACACCTGCGCCGCACCGGCCTGCGCACCGCGGCCGCCCTGCTGGACGCCCTGGCCGCCGCCCCGTCCCCGTCCCGCTGGGCGGACGCCGCGTTCCACCTGCTGACCGCCCTCGACCTGCACCGGGAGGAGGCCGAGCGCCCCTGAGCCCCGGCCCCTGCGGTCGGACGGGCCCGTAGTACAGTCCGCCGGAACGATCACGGGAATCACGGGAGGGGACCGGATGGCACTGCGCCGCCGCCGTCAGATCGCCTGGACGCTCAGGGGGTTGGCGCTGCTCGCCGCCCTGGCCCTCCTGGCGGGTGCGTTCGGTGCCCGCTCGGGCGGGCTGGTGGAGGCGGAGCGGTGGTTCGCCCACCCGGTGCCGCTGCTGGGCACCGCGGTGGTGCTGGTCGTGGTCTCGCTGGTGGTCGAGCTGGAGTTCCGCACCAGGTTCTCGCAGATCGGCTGCGCCGTCGCCCTGGTGGGGCTGATCGTCGTCTCGGCGCCGTACGTCGTCCTGGGCCTGCTCCTCGACGGCGACGGCCGGCCGGTGGACCGGAAGGCCCACCCCGACCGCCCGGGGCTGGCGCTGACCGTGACCGACGTCGCCTTCTCCATCGACCCGCTCTACCAGGTGGAGGTGGTGACCGGCACCGGCTGGTCCGCCCGCCACTGGGAGCTCGGCACCTGGGGGGAGGGCACCGGGCACGGCTACTACCGGAGCGCCGAGTGGACCGGCCCGGACCGGATCACGGTGACCTCGGACGAGGAGACCGCCGTCTTCGTCCTCGACCCCGTCACCGGCCGCCCGGGCGCCCCGCGGGTCACGAAGCACTAGCCGGGGCACCCCGCGTCACCCCTGTACAAAAAAGAACGGCGGTTTTTCGGTCTCCGTGTCGATCCGGGGTGGACCCGTTCGACCTTGGGTCAGAGAGGGTCGCCACAGACCCCCCGAAGTGAGGAGCAGGACGATGGCGAAGTACATGCTGGTCATGCGGGCGACGGACGAGACGCTGGCGAAGATGTTCGAGACGCCCTTCGAGGAGATGCTCGAAACCGTGGGCCGGTTCAACGAGGAGCTGATCCGGGCGGGCGTGCTGATCGCCGCCGAGGGGCTGGACGACCCGTCCCAGGGCGCGGTGGTCGAGTTCGGCGGCGAGGCGCCGGTGGTCACCGACGGCCCGTACGGCGAGACGAAGGAACTGTTCGGCGGGTTCTACCTGATCGACGTGGCCTCGAAGGAGGAGGCCGTGGAGTGGGCCAAGCGCCTGCCGGCGCTGCCGGGTGCGAAGTGCGAGGTGCGGCGGGTGCCCGGCATCGACGAGTTCCCGCAGGACAACGAGTGGATCGTCAAGGAGCGGGCGTGGCGCGAGCGGACCGGCCAGCTCTGATGCCCACGACCGACGACGACGGCCCGGCGGGCACGGACCCGGGGACCGGCACCGGTACCGGCGGCAGCACCGGCGGGCTCGGCCCCGGCACCGGCGCGGCGGTCACCGAACCGGCCCGGCGGGCCGTCGCGGCGGTCTGGCGGATCGAGTCCGCGCGGATCGTCGGGGCGCTGGCCCGGTACACCGGCGACTTCGCGCTGGCCGAGGACGTCGCTCAGGAGGCCCTCGCGGAGGCCCTGGTCGCCTGGTCGCGCGGGGGCCCGCCCGCGAACCCGGTGGGCTGGCTGCTGACCACCGCGCGACGGCGGGCGATCGACGCCTTCCGCCGCCGCGCGGCGCTGGACGAGCGCTACGCGCTGCTGGCGAACCAGCTCGCCGAGGGCGAGGCCGACGCGGGCGCCGCGCCCGGGTCGGCCCGGCCGGACGAGCTGCCGTGGGACCCGGACCGGATCGACGACGACGTGCTGGCGCTGGTGTTCACCGCCTGCCACCCGGTGCTCTCGCCCGAGGCCCGGGTGGCGCTGACGCTGCGCGTGGTGAGCGGCCTGTCCAGCGAGGAGATCGCCCGCGCGTTCCTGGTGCCGGTGCCGACCGTGCAGGCCCGGATCACCCGGGCGAAGAAGACCGTCGCCGCGGCCCGCGTCCCGTTCGAACTGCCGCCCGCCGAGGAGCGCCGGGCCCGGCTCGGCGCGGTGCTGAGCGTGCTGTACGTGGTGTTCACGGAGGGTTCCACGGCGACGACGGGCGAGGACCTGCTGCGCCCCGACCTCGCCCACGAGGCGCTGCGGCTGGCCCGGACGCTGACCGCCCTGCTGCCCGCCGAGCCCGAACCGCACGGCCTGCTGGCCCTGTTCGAGCTCACCGCGGCCCGCTTCCCGGCCCGTACCGGGCCGGACGGGGAGGCGGTGCTGCTGGAGGACCAGGACCGCACCCGCTGGGACCGCTCGGCGATCCGGCGCGGCCTGGCCGCCCTGGGCCGGGCCACCTCGGCGGGGCGCGGCCTGGGCCCGTACGGCCTGCAGGCGGCGATCGCGGCCTGCCACGCGGTGGCGCCCTCGACGGCGGAGACCGACTGGGAGCGCATCGTGCTGCTGTACGAGGCGCTCGGCCGGGTCGCGCCGTCCCCGGTGGTCGAGCTCAACCGGGCGGTCGCGGTCGCGATGGCGAGCGGCCCGGCCGAGGCGCTGGCCATCGTCGACGAGCTGCTCGCCGCCGACCGCCTGCCCGGCTCCCACCTGCTGCCGGGCGTCCGCGGCGAACTCCTCACCCGGCTGGGCCGCACCACCGAGGCCCGCACCGAGCTCGAACTCGCCGCCCGCCTGTGCCGCAACGCCCGCGAACGCGCCGTCCTGCTCCGCAAGGCGGCCGCCCTGGGTTGACGGCGAGTCAGGGACCCGGAACGGTGTCCAGGTGGGAGACGAACAGGAGCAGGGGCATCCCGACCACCAGGGCCATTCCGAAGAGCACGACCGCCGCCACTCCCGCGAGGGTCACCCACTGGACGATCCACCGCGCCACGTGTCGCGCCACCATGCCCCCTCCTGCACGAATATCAAGTTCGGACGCGAAGCATAGCGGAGCGGCCCGCCGGCGTCTCAGTGGCCCAGCGGTGCCGTCCAGTTGAGCAGGGTGCCGCCCGCGGGCGGGGCGGTGACGGTGAGGGTGCCGCCGAGGGTGCGGGCGCGCTCCTCCAGGTTGCGCAGGCCGCTGCGGCGGCCCTGGGCGGGGATGCCGACGCCGTCGTCCTGGACGGTGAGGGCGACCTGCCCGCCGGCGGCCTGCAGGGTGACCTCGACCCGGCCGGCCCGGGCGTGGCGGGCCGCGTTGCTGAGCGCCTCGCCGAGGACGGCGACCAGGTGGTCGGCGACCGCGGGCGGCACGTCGGTGTCGAGCAGGCCCTCCATGCTCAGGCGCGGGGCGAAGCCGAGGACGGCCTGGGCCTCCTCGACCACGTGCACGGCGCGGGCCCGCAGCCCCTGCCCGGCGCCCGCCTCGCGGACCCGCAGGCCGAAGATCGTCGATCGGATGATCTTGATGGTCTCGTCCAGGTCGCCGACGGCCCGCAGCACCCGGTCGGAGGCCCCGGGGTGGTCGATGAACCGGGAGGCGCTCTGCAGCGTCATGCCGGTCGCGAACAGCCGCTGGATGGCCAGGTCGTGCAGGTCGCGGGCGATCCGGTCGCGGTCCTCCAAAACGGCCAACTGCTCGGCGTCGCGCCGCCGTTCGGCCAGTTCCAGGGCGAGCGCGGCCTGGTCGGCGAAGCCCAGCAGCGGGTCGATCTCGCGTTCGGTGAACTCGGCCTCGCCGCTGCCGCGCACCAGCAGCAGCACCCCCTCGGTGTGGCCCTCGGCCCGCCCCAGCGGCACCGCGACGGCCGGTCCGGTGCCCGCGAAACGGGGCACGCAGGCGGGGTAGCGCGGGTCGCCCGTCAGGTCGGGCGAGGTCACCGGGTAGCCGGTCGCGCAGGCCGCGCCGGAGATCGTGCCGTCCAGCGGCACGTCCACCCCGACCCGTCCGTTGACGTCCCCGCCGAGGGCCAGTTCGACCCGCAGCCCGGTGCCGTCCGGCAGCGTGGTGAGCACCTCGGCCAGCTGCGCGCCGGAGATGTCGCAGGCCCGCTGGGCGATCAGCTCCACCACCTGGGTGCGCGAACTGCCGGACAGCAGGCGGCGGTTGATCTCGGCGGTGGCGGTCAGCCAGTGCTGGCGGCGCTGCGCCTCCTCGTACAGGCGGGCGTTGTCGATGGCCACGCCCGCGGCGACCGCGAGGGTGGCGATCACCGATTCGTCGTCGTCGTCGAACCCGGCGGCGCCGCGCTTGTCGGTCAGGTAGATGTTGCCGAACACCTCGTCGCGCACCCGCACCGGCAGGCCCAGGAAGGTCCGCATCTCGGGGTGGTGGGCGGGGCAGCCGGTGGACGCCGGGTGCTGCTTGAGGTCCTCCAGGCGCAGCGGGTGCGGGTGCCGGATGAGTTCGCCGAGCAGGCCCTTGCCGGTGGGGTACGGGCCGATCCGGGCGATCTCCTCCTCGGCCAGTCCGACGGTGATGAACTGCGAGAGGGTGTCGCCGTCGGGGCCGATGATGCCGAGCGCCGCGTACTTGGCGTCGGCGAGGACGGCCGCGGCCTCCACGATCCGGCGCAGCACCTGGGTCAGCTCCAGCTCGCGGCCGACCGACAGGACGGCCTCCAGCAGGCTGTGCACCCGGTCGCGGGTGCCCCGGGCCACGTCGATCCGGGCCTGCAGCTCGGCCAGCAGCTCGTCCAGCCTCAGCTGCGGGATCCGCGACCGCGGTTCCTCCTCGCGCACCGCGCTCCTCCTCGTCCGTGGCTCCGCCGCCGATTCTCGCAGACGCCCGGACCGGGGCGGACCCACGGGGTGGGAATGCGCCCGCCCCGGCCGCCCGACGAATCGGCAGGTCACCACGGACGGGGCGCGTCGCAACGGAAGCGCAACGGCTGCGCAACGGCGGCGGGCGCCTCAGCGCCGGGCGGTGCGCAGCACGAGCGCGGCGAGCGCCTCGGGGGCGCCCGGCTGGTGCCGGACGCCCGGGAAGGCGTTGACGTCGACGACCACGGGGCCGTCGGGGCCGGGCAGCAGGTCGACGCCGTACACCTGGAGGCCGAAGGCGGGCCCGGCGGCGAGGGCGATCGCGCGCTCCCGCTCGTCGGGCGTCCAGGGGCGGCGTTCGGGGGCGCCCGGGGCGAGTTCGGAGCGGCGCTGCTCGGCGAAGACCTGCCCGCCGACCACCCACACCTTGCGGTCCCAGCCGTCGCCGTCCACCGGCCGCTGGGTGAGCACGGGTTCGCCGGGCCACTGCCCGGCGAGCGCGTGCCACTGCGCGGGGGTGTCGGCGCGGGCGACCAGGTCCTCCTTGCGGCTGTGCAGGCTCTTGACCACCACCGGCCCGTCCCAAGGGAGTTGACCGAGGATGCCGCGGCCGAGGGTCGGCGCGAACGGCAGGGCGGCGGCCCGGGCGGTGCGCTCCATCCAGTCGCGGTCCTGGCAACGGCCGGTGGCGCCGGAGGAGTTGAGCACCGGAGTGCCCGCCCGCTCGTACTGCGCGGCGCGGTGCAGCGCCCGCTCGCTGCGCGCCTTGAGCAGCACCACGTCGGCCGCCTCGTCCTGACCGACCGTCAGATGTCCTTCCCGCTCCAGGAGTCGGCGCGCTCCGGCGAGCAGCGGGTGGTCGGGTTCGCGGGCGATCAGGGCGATCCGCACCGGCCGCTGCGAGCGCGGGGCGCTCACCGGGCGGCCCGGGCGTCGGGGACGGCCGCGCCCGGGACGGCGGCGTCGGGCACGGCGGTGTCGGTGAGCAGGTGGCGCGCACCGGGGGTGGGCCAGGAGGAGCCGGTGCGCGCCAGCCGGACCACCGCGTCGGCCACCCGCTCGACGGCGCGCGGGACCTGGCGGAAGCTCGGGAAGTCGTTGACGTCGACGACCACGGGGCCGTCGGGGCCGAGCAGCACGTCCAGCCCGTACAGGTCGAGGCCGAACACCTCGCCGACCTGCGCGGCCAGCGCGGCGACCTCGCGCGGCAGCGGGACGGGGCGTTCCACCGCGGGGAGGTGCGGGTGCAGCGGCGAGGTGCGCCGGGTGGCGAAGAACTCGCCGCCCGCGCAGTACACCTTCAGGTCGCAGCCGTCGTTGCGGACGTAGGGCTGGGCGATCAGCAGTCCGCCGTCCGCGGGCGCGGTCAACCCGGCGAGCTGCTCGGGCCGTTCGACCAGGTGGACGGCGCGCCCGGAGGAGCCGTCGGCGGGCTTGACGACCAGCGGGTAGCGGCGGGCGCCGATCGCGGCGAACGCGGCCGGGTCGGCGGCGGCCCACGTCCGCGGCATCGGCAGGCCGTGCAGGGCGGCGACCACGGCGGCCTGCGCCTTGTCCCGGACCGGGCGGATCGCCCGGGCGTCGTTGACGGTGGTCAGACCGGCCGCGGCGGCGGACTCCAGCAGGCCCAGGCCCGGACCGCCGGAGACGGTCTTCAGCACCCAGGCGTCGTGCTTGCCGCTGCGCACCAGCTTGGCGAGGTCGAGCAGGTCCGCGCCGGGCCGCAGCACGTCCACCCGGTGGCCGACCGCCCGCAGGTGCTCGACCACGGCCAGCGGCATCCCGTCGTTGCGGTAGTGCTCCTCCACCAGGAAGCAGAACCTCATGTGCCCCATGTGCCCCCACCCCACTTTCCCACTGTTCCCCATCGCCCCCGCCGGACTCCCCCGGGGCGAATCGCATCCGCCCACCCTGCCATGGATCATCCGCCGCATTTCACCCAGGGTGTCCGGGAACGGATACAGCCGCGTCACAGGTGCGTTGCCGCAGGTCTGGAACCGTACGCCCCGGGCATGACGTTCTTATGACGCCCCCTTGGCACGCTCTTTGAGGAGGACCGTGTGCACCCGCTGCTGCGCCCGCACGCCCGGCACGACCTGACCGACCGTCCCGCCCCGGCCCGGCTGGCCTACCCGGCGGACGACGTGCTGGTGGTCTCCGGCCTGCCCGGCAGCGGCAAGAGCACCCTGATGCGGCGCTGCGCCCGGGTGCGGGTGATCGACTCCCAGCACACCCGGGCCGCCTTCGCCCGCACCCTGCCCGGCGTCCCGTACGCGCTGTACCGGCCGCTGGTCCGGATCGCCCACTACCTGCGGCTGCGCGCGGCGGTCCGGGCCGGCGGCCCGCTGGTCGTGCACGACTGCGGCACCCTGCCGTGGGTGCGCCGTGCCCTGGCCCGCGCCACCGCCCGGCAGGGCCGCCGCCTGCACCTGCTCCTGCTGGACGCCAGCCCGGCCCAGGCCGCCGACGGCCAGCGCCGCCGCGGCCGCAGGGTCTCCCGGTACGCCTTCGCCCGCCACCGCCGCGCCTGGGCCGCCCTGCGCGCCCTGGCCACCGCCGACGGTCCGCTGCCGCCGGGTCTGGCCTCCGCCGTCCTCCTCCCGCGCGAGGCGGCCGCCCGCCTGACCGCCATCGAATTCACCACCCCCGTGCCCCCGTTGCCCCTCCCCCACGCCGTCCCGTCCCCGCGCCACGAGCCCTTCCCGGCCGCCGCCCCCGTCTGAAACCCCGCACCACTGCCCCGCCGGTCGCCCGCCCCACCGCGATCCGCCCGAACGCCCGCCGCCGCCCGCCGGTCACCTACCGCGGGTTGCGGCGAACGGTTGAGCCCGTCCGCGCGTCGCCCGCCGCCGGGCCCGGACGTGGCTAGTCTCCCGCCATGGGCACCCCCGAACGCACTCCGGAGCGCGCCGCCTCGCCCGCGCCCGCGTCCGCTCCGTCCCCGCAACCGCGGCCCCTGCCGGTCGCGCAGACGCCGGAGCAGGTGCTGCGCGGCCCGCAGGCCCGGCGGATCGCCGACCGCCTGTCGGTGCAGTTCCGCGTCCCGTTCGAGCCGCAGTACGAGCCCCGGCACGACGCCCGGCACGAGCCGTCGCTCGACCCCTCGTCCCCTCCGGCCGAACCGCGCTGGACACTGCGCTGGTACGACGGCCCGACGGTGGACGCGGTGCGGTCCGCGCTGGGACGGCTGTTCCCGGACGGGGCGGCCGCGGCGTTCGCGGTGCGCCGGGACCTGACCACCCGGGCGCTGGCGCTGGCGGCGATCCGGGAGACCCGGGCGGGCGCGATGCACCGCTCGGTGGGCAGTTGGGGCCAGCGCTACCACCTGGAGCAGTTGCTGGCGGGGCAGGAGCACCCGGACCGGCCGTCCGGTCCGCGCGAAGCGGCCATGCTGGAGCGGCTGTTGGCGGCCTCGACCATCGAGTCGGCGCGCGGCCCGGCGGCCCCGGACCTGTCCCGGGCCTTCGACCTGGTCGCCCGGGACGGGGTGGCCTGGCTGCTGCCCGAGCACCGCCTGGCCGGCCCGGCCGACCGGGACGAGCTCGCGCTCTCCCCACTGGAGTACCTGACGGCCCGCTACGCCACCGGCGTGCACCGCACCGCCTGGGAGACCGCACTGGCCGTGCTGCCGCTGCGCACGGCCGTCACCGCCGCCCACCAGGACCAGCACCCCGACCCGGAGGCCGCCCGCGCGGCCCTGGCCCTGCTGCCCGCGCTGCGCGCCCAACTGGCGGCGGAGATCGACGCGATCGGCGACCGCCTGGCCGCCGCAGCAACAGCACCGGCAGCGGCCGAAACCCCCGCAGTCCCCACCGTCCCCACCGTCCCCACCGCCTGAACCGCTCCCGGCAGCGTATCGACCCCCATTCTGCCTGCTCACGCCCGCTTCCGGTAGGACCGAGCGCACATCCGTCCGCCCTTGTCCGGGGCACCCCGTGGGCCGCAGACTCGTCCGCATTCCCCCCTTTGGACGAGCTCGATGGGAGTCGTGTGTCCTCACACGTGGATCAGGAACTGGCCTTGCGGGCACGGGTGTTGCTGGCGGGCAGCGAACCGCCGACCCCGTGGCAGGCGTACCGCGCGCACCGCCTGCTGGCCGCGGACAACCCGGCGGTGCACCTGCCGCGGCTGGCGCTGGCGGCGATCGAACTGACCGTCCACCACCCGGTGCTGCTCCGGCCGGACCTCCAACTCGCGCTGATGGAGGAGGCGTTGACCGTCGCGGCGGCCATCCCGGCCCAGGACCCGTTCCGGCCGGAGGCACTGCGGCAGATCCGCAGGGCGTACACGGAACGGGCCGCACAGCTCGGCATCCCGCTGCCGCCCGCCTGGAGTTGACGTACCGTCAGAGCTCGGCGTCGCGGGCCAGCAGGGCGGCCTGCACCCGGTTCTCGCAGTCCAGTTTGGCGAGGATCCGGCTGACGTAGGTCTTCACCGTGGCCTCGCTCATGTGCAGCCGGGCGCCGGTGTCGGCGTTGGAGAGCCCTTCGCCGAGCAGCTCGACCACGGCGCGTTCGCGCGCGGTGAGCACGGCCAGCCGCCGCCTGGCCCGTTCGCCGCGCGCGGCCGCCGGGCCCTCGGCGAGGCTGTCGACGATGTGCCGGGTGGCGGCCGGGGAGAGGAAGGCGTGGCCGGTGGCGGCGGCCCGGACGGCCTGGATCAGTTCCCCGGGGGCGGTGTCCTTGAGCAGGAACCCGGCGCCGCCGGAGGTGATCGCCCGGAGCACGTTCTCGCGTTCGCCGAAGGTGGTGAGCACGATGGCGCGGGTGCCGGGCGCGGTGCGGGGCAGTTCGGCGAGCGCACTGAGCCCGTCCAGGACGGGCATCCGGATGTCCAGCAGCAGGACGTCGACGGCGAGTTCGGCGGCCAGCCGGAGCGCCTGCGCCCCGTCGGAGGCCTCGCCGACCACCTCGATGTCCTCGGCGGAGGTGAGGATCATCCGGATCCCGGCCCGGATCAGCGGCTCGTCGTCGGCCACCAGCACCCGGATCACCGCACGCCTCCCGCTCCCCGCACCGACCCCGCCCCCTTCACCGACCCTGCCCGCACGGCTACACCTTGCCACGGTAGTGCTGCTTCTCCACCAGCAGGCCGTCCTTGAAGCAGAACCGCAGCACGTCCTGGCCGCCTTCCGTCCCGCTCCCGCGGTCGCTGGCGAACCAGCGGCAGTGCGCGCCCTCGGGCACCGGCGGGCCGGACTTGCGGAAGTCGCCGGTCAGGAAGTCGCTGCCGACCGGCAGCCGTTCGTTGACGGACTCCTCGCTCTGGCCGACCTGGATCGAGTCGTAGAGCTTCATCGGGACGGTGGCGTCGCGCATCGAGCTGACGAACACGATGGCGCCGACCGCGGCGACCGCGGCCACCACCCCGAGCACCCCCAGCGCGCCGAGCGCGCAGCCCACCGCGGGGCTGCGGCGGCGCTTCTCCGGTTCGACCGACGTGCCCGCCAGCAGGGCGAGTTCCTCGTCGTCGGGGACGGCGGCCCGGGCGCCCTCGGAGGTGTAGGGCAGCATCCCGGCGAGCCGGAAGCCGCCGTCCGGCAGCGGCCCGCTGTGCACCATCCCGCCCAGCAGCCGGGCCCGTTCGCGCAGTCCGGTCAGGCCCTGCCCGCCGGAGACCGCGGCGGCGCCGTCCCCGCCGGGGCCGTTGGCCACCTCCACCACCAGCGCGTCCGGCTCGTAGCGCACGGTCAGCGTGATCGCCGCGCCCGGGGCGTGCTTGTGCGCGTTGGTCAGGCCCTCCTGGGCGATCCGGTACGCGGCGTGGCCGGTGGCGGCGGCCAGCGGGCGGGCGGTGCCCTGGTGGCGCAGTTCGATCCGGGCGCCGGCCGCGCGGGAGGTCTCGGCGAGGCGGTCGATGGCGTCGGCGCCGCCGGGCGCGGTCGCGGTGTCCTCGCGCAACAGGCCGACCACCTCGCGCAGTTCGCGCATCGCACCGGTGGCGGCCTGGCGCAGCACGGCGACGGCCTCGCGCTGCTGCTCGCCGAGGGTGCGGTCGACCTCCAGGGCGCCGGTGTGCACGGCGATCAGGGCGAGTTGGTGGCCGAGGCTGTCGTGCATGTCCTGGGCGATCCGGTGGCGTTCGCGCAGCCGGGCCTGCCGGGCGATCATCACGCGTTCGCGCAGCAGCTGCCCGTTGCGTTCGCGCAGGCTGTCGAGCAGGGCGACGCGCTGGGCCCGGTAGCGCCCGAGGACGGCGGGCAGCACGCCGACCAGCAGGTACCCGGCGACGCACAGGCCGAGCAGCACGGGCAGCGGGAAGTGGTCGCGCCGGTTCTGCAGCAGGCCGACGGCGAAGAGGGCCAGGAAGCCGAGCGCCAGCACGGCCGGGGCCCGCCAGGGCCTGCCCAGCCGCCGTCCGGCCGAGTACCCGGCGGTGACCAGCACCGGCAGGAACCCGACGGGCCCGCCCAGGCCCGCCGCCGACACCACCAGCACCGGCCCGGGCAGTCCCCGCCGCAGCGCGTACAGCACCGCGGTGGCCCCCACCACCAGCCCCGACGGCCACCCCCCGCTGTCCGCCGCCTGCAGCAGCGCCGCGAGCCCGCACACCAGCAGCCCGCCCAGCACCTCCCGGACGACCGTCCAGACCCGCCAGGGCCCTGGGAACGCCCGCCGCCACCACGTCCTCGTCACACCCCGACCCTAACCACCCGCGGCCCGGCCCCGATGCCCCCGGAAGTCGTCCCTCCCCGTCGACGATCGTCGTCCCCGCGCGCCGCCGGCCGTCGTCAGCGCCGTCAGCGTCATCAGCGGAAGGCGTCGGCGTGGCGGGCGCACCAGTCGGCGAAGGTGCGCGGGGCGCGGCCGAGGAGGCGCTGGACGGTGTCGGTGCGGAAGCCGGTGGTGTCGGCGCGCAGCAGGGCGAAGGTCTCGGTGATCGCGGCGGCCAGGGCGGCGGGGGCCCCGTCGGGGAAGCGGGCCCGGACGGCCTCCTCGGGGGTGGCGGCGGGGCGGACCGCGAGGGGGCGGCCGGTGGCGGCGGCGAGCAGGGCGACCTGTTCGGTGACGGTGAGCGCCTCGCCGCCGGTGAGGGCGTGGTGCTCGCCCCGGTGGCCGTCCTCGGTGAGGACCAGGGCGGCGACGTCGGCGACGTCGGCGGGGTCGATCGGGGCGAGGCGGCCGGGGCCGACCGGGTCGAGGACGTAGCCGCCGGTGCGGATCGTGTCGGCCCACTCCAGGGCGTTGGTCATGAAGCCGCCGGGCCGCAGGACCGTGAACGGGATGCCGCTGCCGCGGACGATCTCCTCGCGGTCGTGGTGCCAGCGGCCCATCGCGGGCACCGGGTCGCCGAGCACGTTGGCGGAGGACAGGTGCACGAGGTGGCGCACCCCGGCGGCGCGGGCGGCGGCGACGGCGTGGGCGGTGTGCTCGCTGCCGAGGCCGGGGGTGAGCAGGAAGACCCGGTCCGCGCCGTCGAACGCCGGTGCCAGCGTGGCGGGTTCGCCCAGGTCGCCGACCACGCGTTCGACCCGGGCGGGCAGCCGGGCGGCCCGGGCCGGGTCGCGGACCAGGGCGCGGACCGGGGCGCCCTTCGCGTCGAGCGCGCGGACGAGTGCGCGGCCGACGTTCCCCGTCGCGCCGGTGACCAGTATCATCGTTCTCCCTGAAGACATTAGCCGTCTAGTGATCCCTGCCCACCGAACGCTAGCCGGGAACTGATTAGCCGTCAATCGATTCGCTGGAGCGACCGGAGGCCCCTATGCCCGAATTCCTGGACCTGCACGGCAAGACCTCGAAGGCGCTCCGGGCCGCCGCCGACGCCGGCATGCGCCGCCACGGCCTGCACCTGGGCCAGAACCTGCTGCTCGCCGCCCTGTGGGAGCAGGACGGCCGCACCCCCGGCGAACTCGCCGCCGCCCTCGGCGTCACCACCCCCACCGTGGTCAAGATGGCCACCCGGATGGCCACCGCGGGCCTGCTCACCCGCACCCGCGACGACCGCGACCAGCGCCTCGTCCGCCTCCGGCTCACCGACGCGGGCCGCGCCCTCCAGCAGCCCGTCGAGGCCGAACGCCGGCTCCTGGAGGAACGCGTCACCGCCGACCTCGCCCCCGAGGAGCGCCGCCTCCTGCTCACCGCCCTCGCCAAGGTCCACCGCGCCACCACCGCCCTGCTCGCCGAACAGGACGGCGCGGACACCCCCGCCTGAGGCGCCGTCAGTCCGGCCCGTCCGTCAGCCGGGCGAGCAGGATCGCGACGTCGTCCGCCCGGCGGTCGTCGTGGCGGGCCTGGCCGAGCAGCAGGTCGGCGAGCGGTTCGAGGTCGGGGACGGCGGCGTGGGCGAGGGTGGCGCGGAGGCGGTCGATGCCCTCGGCGAGGGTGGCGGTGGCGGACTCGACCAGGCCGTCGGTGTAGAGGACGAGGGTGGCGCCGGGGGGCAGCCCGGTCTCGGTGGCGGGAAAGTCGAGGTCGTGGTCGATGCCGAGCAGCGGTCCGGCCTCCAGGTCGAGCAGGGTGGTGCGGCCGTCGGGTGCGCGCAGCAGCGGCGGCGGGTGCCCGGCCCGGACGGCGCGCAGGGTGCGGGTGGCGGGGTGCAGGCGCAGCAGGCAGCAGGAGGCGAGCAGTCCGGCGTCGAGGTCGAGGAGCAGGTGGTTGGTGCGCCGGGCGACCTGTTCGACGGGGTCGTCCGCACTGGCGAACGCCCTTACCGCGCTGCGGAGTTGGCCCATGAGCGCGGCGGCCTTGACGCTGTGCCCCTCGACGTCGCCGATGATCAGGACGACGCCGCCGTCGGGGGTGGGCAGCAGGTCGTACCAGTCGCCGCCGATGTCCATGCCGCGGGTGCCGGGCAGGTAGCGGGCGGCGGTGGCGAGGCCGGGGACGGCGGGCAGCCGGTGCGGCAGCAGGGCCTGCTGGAGGCCGCGGGCGACGGCGGACTCGGCGTCGTAGAGGCGGGCGCGCTCCAGGGCCTGGGCGATCAGGCCGCCGAGGGCGGTGAGGACGGAGCGGTCCTCGGCGGTGAACACCCGTGGGCGGTCGAAGCCGAGGATGAGGCTGCCGACGGGGTGGCCGGAGGCGATCAGCGGGAGGAAGGCCCAGGCGCCCATCTCGTCGCGCGGGATGCCGGGGTAGGCGGCGGAGAGGTCGCGGGCCGACTCGAAGAAGACGGGGGCGCCGGTGGTGAACACCTCGGTGCCGGGCAGCCGGGCCCGGATCGGGGTGCCCTCGAAGGGGTCGAGGAAGCCTTCGGGGTAGCCGCGCTCGGTGACCAGGTGCATGCGTCCGGAGCGGGCCAGGTAGAGGGCGAGCTCCTGGCCGCCGAAGCCGGGCAGGATCTGGTCGGTGACGGCGTCGGCGACCTCCCGGACGGTGACCGCCTCGGTCAGCGCGGAGGCCAGTTGCAGCAGGTGGTAGACGCCGCCGAGCGGGGCGGGGGTGGGCGGCGGGGCCTCGGGGAGGGTGGTGTCCTCGCTGGGGGCGGCGGGCACGATCCGGCCGGTGAGGCCGTGCGCGTCGGGGTAGAGCGAGAAGGCCAGCCAGTGGTGGGGCGGGCGGCGGGCGAGGAACGCGGTGGGCTGCTGGGAGAGCATCGCGGAGCGGTAGCGGTCCTCGTAGGCGGGGTCGGCGAGCCAGGGCAGCGCGTCCCAGGGGCGGCGGCCGAGCAGGTCGGCCCGGGTGGCGTGGAGCAGCATCTCGGCGCTGCGGTTGACGTAGCCGACCCGGCCGTCGGGGTCGAGGGCGAAGACGCCGTCGCGCAGGCGTTCCACGGCGGCGGTGGCCGCCGCGGCGGCGGTGGCGTCGAGCACGGCCACCACCAGCCGGGCGGGGTCGGCGACGGGCTGCCCGTACAGGTCGAGCTGCCGGGTGCCGCCGCCGGGGTCGCGCAGCCGGACGCGGCGGGTGAACGGGCGGCCCTGGCGGGCGGCACGGCGGGCGTCCTCGCGCAGCGGGGGGACGTCCTCGGGGGCGAGGCGTTCCAGCAGGGTGGCGCCGCGGCCGTCGTACGGGCCGGTGCCGAGGATCTCGCGCAGCCGCTCGTCGACGCCGGTCCGGCCGCTGGCGAGGTCCCAGTCGAAGAAGCCGACCCGGACGCCGTCCCCGCCGGGCACCGGCAGCGGCACCACGACGGGCGGCCCCTCGCCGCCGACCCGGTCGCCGTACGGGAGCAGCCCGGTGGCGAGCCGGTTGCCCGCGGTGCGCAGCTGGCGGCGGGTGGCGGCGGGCGGGCGGCTGCCGTCGGCGGGCCAGAACACGGCGATCACGCCGAAGGTGCGGTCGCCCGCGGTGACGGGGGTGGTGGCGGAGGCGTGGGCGTACGGGAGACCGACGGCGAGGCGGGGGTAGCGGCGCATGGTGTCGTCGGCGTCGGCGAGCACGATGGTGCGGCCGCCGCGGTAGGAGTCGGCGACCGGCAGCGGCGCGGCGACGGCGATCCGCTGGAACGGTTCGAGCAGGCTGAGCGGGATGCCGACCACGGCGGCGACCACCAGCGAGCGCCGGTCGGCGGAGTGCAGGTAGAGCACGCCGCCGTACGCGGCGGTGGCCCGGACGGCGCGCAACAGGCCGTCCGCGAGCAGCGGTTCGACGGCCGCGTCCCAGCGCGGGCGGGCGTCGCCGGGCGGGATGCCGGGGCGCGTCGCCGGGTCGGGGTCGGTGCGTGGTGGCGGGCCGGTCGGGTCTGCCGGGACACCCGGGCGCATGTTCTTCTCTGTACGCCGTCGCCCGGAGCGCGTCAAACGGGGGACGGCGCCCGTCCGTCCGGGTGACGGCACCACGGCGTGTCGGTATGACAGATACGACAAGGGGATCATCGGCCGGTATGCCGAGCTCTTCCGCCGCGTCCCACCGCCACCCCGCCGCACCCGCCGCCCGCCCGACCCCCCGCCCGGGCCGCCGCCACCGCCGGGGCCTGGCCGCCCTCACCGTGCTCGCCACCCTCGCCGTCGGCTGCTCCGCCCTGCATCCCCGGGATCCCGCCCCCGCCCGCTCCTCCGCCCCGGCCGCCCCGCCCGCCGACGCCCAGGCCGCGGGCGCCGCCCCCGCGGCCCAGGCCGCTCAGGCCGCTCAGGCCGCGCAAGCCGCCCAGGCCGCCCAGGCCCGGGCCGCGCTCGCCGCGATGCCCGCCGCCCGCCCGCAGGCCGCCGCCGGACAGGAGCTGAACGGCCGCGTCTCCGCCGCCGAACACGAACTCGCGCTGCAGCAGGCCCTCGCCGCCGCCCGCCGCTGGGGCCTGGCCGCCCTCCCGCTGCGCGCCCCCGCCCCGCCCGCCGTCAAGCCGGAACTGGCCGACGGGCCCGGCGTCAAGCGCACGCCCGGCCTGCCGCCGGTGGTCCAGCGCGTCCCGACCACCGACAGGGTGGTGTTCCTGACCGTCGACGACGGCGCCGAGAAGGACCCGCAGTTCGCCGCCATGGTCGCCGAACTGGGCGTCCCGATGACCGCCTTCCTCTCCGACTACCTGGCCCGCTCCGACTACGGCTACTTCCGCGCCCTGCAGGCCCACGGCGTCACCATCGACAACCACACCCTCACCCACCCCGACCTGCGCCGCCTGGGCCCCGACGCCCTGCAGCGCGAGATCTGCGGCCAGCAGGACCGCCTCCAGCAGGAGACCGGCACCCGCCCGCGGCTGTTCCGGCCCCCGTACGGCGAGTACACCGAGGCCGCCCTGCGCACCGCCGCCTCCTGCGGCGTGACCGCCGTCCCGTTGTGGAACGAGGAAGCCTTCCCGGACCACCTGGAGTGGCGCTACGCCGACCAGGAGTTCCACCCCGGCGACATCGTCCTCACCCACTTCCGCGCCCCCGCCGCCGACTGGAAGGGCACCATGCCCGACATGCTGCGCCGGGTCGTCGACGCCGCCACCGCCCAGGGCTTCGCGATCGCCCGCCTGGAGGACTACCTCTGAGCCCCATGGGGAGCGGCTCCGTGGTGAGTTGGCGGAGTTCGTGGGTGATGTGCTCGGATCGTTGCCGCGGCGGGATCGGCGCCGGTGGGGTGCGTGCTGTGTGCGGGGTCCGGTGCTGGACGGTCCGCGCACGTCGATCCGGCCGACGGCCGCGCGGTTGCCGGGCGGGGACGTGCAGTCCTCGTAGCAGTTCGTGAACCAGTCACCGTGGGATCCGTGGCCGGTGCGCAGGCGGATCGCACGGCGGCCGGGCGTCTGCTGGGGTGGCACGGCAGTACTACGGGGCGCTGGGCGAGCGGGCGAACCGCCAGGTCGCGGTCAGCGTCCACGCCGCCACCGACAGCGCGTCGTGCCCGCTGGACTGCAGTCGTACCTGCCCCGCGGGTGGAGCGACGATCCGGAGCGGTGCCGCCGGGCGGGCGTCCCGGAGGGCACCGTCCACCAGGAGAAGCGGCGCCTGGCGCTCGGGCCGCTGGACAACGTGGCCGGACGGGGCTCGATGCCCCGGTGGTGGTCGCCGACGCGGGCTACGGCGCCAGCACGCCCTTCCGCCAGGGGCTGCAGGAACGGAGCCCGTCCCACGTCCTCGCCCTCACCGGGAAGGAGGTCGCCCACGCCCGGGACGCCGAGCCGCACCGCCCCGACCACGGCGGGCCGGAGCCGCCCGCACTTCGCCCGCCACCGAACCGCCCCGCGGTCGCCGGGCCCCGCCCGGTGGACGACGGGCGTTGCCTGCTGGGCATCCTGTTCGTGCTCCGGACCGGCAGCCCGCGCCGCGCGCGTCGGGCGTCCCCGACCGGGCCTCAGCGCAGCGGCAGGCTCTCGACGGTGAAGGCCGGGCTGGTCAGCGGGGCGCCGTAGAGGTAGGTGTCCATCTGGGAGTTGGTCACCAGCAGCCGGCCCCCGCTCACGGCGACGCCGGTGGTGGTGTCGGCGCCCGGGAAGGTGCGTTCGGAGACGACGACCGCCCGGGTGCTCCCGGCGGACAGTCGCAGTTCGGTGACCTCGTTGTTCACCGAACGCGCGACGTACAGGGTGTCTCCTCGCCGGACGATGCCGTCGGCGCTGGGCAGCGGCGGTGCGTCGATCCTGCGGACAGCGCCGGTGGTGAGGTCGAGCCGGTAGAGGGCGCCGCTGTACCAGTAGCCGATGATCAGCGACGTGCCGTCGGGGGCGGTGGTGATGCCGTTGCCGTTGGACTGGCCGGCCACGTAGTCCGGCAGGTGGTAGGCCGCCCGCAGGGTCCGGTGGGCGCCGGTGGCGGGGCCGTCCACCTCGGCGGCCGGAATCCGGTAGACCACGGCGCGCAGCGAGTCGGTGATGTAGACGTCCCCGTCGGGAGCCACGGCCGCGTCGTTGACGAGGGTCTGTTCGCCGGTATCAGGGACGGTGTAGGTCGCGACGAGCCTCCCGGAGGTGCTGTAGACGAAGAAGCGCCCGGTGAACGCGCCGGCGACCAGCAGGCGGTCGCCGGTGATCTTGATGCCGGCGGCCTGGGTGCGGCCGTCCTGGCCGGCCGGCAGGAAGGGTTCGAGCGTGGCCGCCCCGGGGCGTCCCCGGTAGACGGTGCCGTCGCCGATGCTGCTGGCGTAGACGAAGTGGCGGTCGGCCGCCACGCTTTCGGGGAACGCGCGGCTGCCGTCGAGGGTGATCGCCTGGTTGCCGTTCCCGCCCTGGGAGGCGTGGGCGGGGCCACCGGGGGAGGCGGCGGTCGCGGGAAGCGTGAACGCGGTCAGGGCCGCGGAGGTGGCGGTGAGGGTGACGAGCGCACGCCGTCCCCTGACGCGGACGGTCGTACGGGCGGACGCGGCGCGGGTGGACGCGGTGTGCGGGGGAACTGTGCGGGAGGACATGGTCGGCAACTCTCCGGGTGATGACAGGGTCGTGCACGGTCACGGAACGAATGGAACGAGGGGTGAGCACCCCGCGGCGCGACGGCCGCGGGGCGCGCGGACGGTCAGCGCAGCGCGGCGGCGATGGCGTCGGACAGGGCAGTGGCCGGCCGGCCGATCAGGCGGCTGAGGTCGCCGGATCCCGTGTACAGCTCGCCGCGGCTCATCCCGAGGTCGGCGTCGGCGAGGACGTGCGCCAGTTCGGCGGGCAGGCCGACCCCGGTCAGCGCCTCGCTGAGCCGGTCCGCGGGCAGATCGGTGTAGGTGATCGGCTCCCCGGTGGCCGCCGAGACCGCCTCCGCCAGCTCGGCCAGGGTGAACGCCTCGTCCGCACCCAGCTCGTACACCGCGCCCGCGTGGCCCTCGGCGGTCAGCACGACGGCGGCGGCCTCCGCGTAGTCGGCGCGTGACGCGGCGCTGATCCGGCCGTTGCCCGCGGCTCCGATCACCGTTCCGCGCCGACGGAACAGGGGCAGTTGGGCGGTGTAGTTCTCCAGGTACCAGCTGTTGCGCAGCAGTGTGCTGGGGACCTCGCGTTCGCGCAGGTACTCCTCGGTGGCGCGGTGGGTGCGAGCCAGGATGCTGGTCGCCGTGTCGGCCTGCGTCATGCTCGTGTACGCCACCAGCGACACGCCGGCCGCCACGGCCGCGTCGACGGCCCGGCGGTGGTTGGCCGACCGCTCGTCCACGGTGGTGGTGGACACCAGCAGCAGCCGGTCCGCCCCCTGGAACGCCGCCGCGAGGCTGTCCGGCTCCGCGAAGTCCGCCCGGCGCACCACGACGCCGCGGTGGCCGAGGTCCTCGATGCGTGCGGTGTCCCGTCCGGTCGCGACGATGTCCGCGGCGGGGACTCCGCGCCGCAGCAGCGCCTCGACGGTGAGCCTGCCCAACTGGCCTGAGGCTCCGGTGACGACGATGGACATGGGATCGCCCCTTCCTGCCGCGAACTCTCCTCGCGGCGTGACGAACCCAGACTGGCCTGGTCACTCTCCATCGGTAAGTAGCCACTTGCTGGTAAGGTAACCACCTACGGGAAAGTATCGAGGTGAGTAGAGTGGCGACTGCCGAGAATGTGACGGAGCCCATGGCGTCCTGGGATCCGTACACGCGCGGGTGCCCCTCGCGCGACCTGCTCGACCAGATCGGCAGCAAGTGGGCGGTGCTCGTGCTGGGAGAACTCGGCAAGCACGGAGCCTGCCGGTTCACCCGGTTGCGGCAGCGGCTGGCCGGAGTGAGCGAGAAGATGCTCACCCAGACGCTGCGCACGCTCGAACGCGACGGACTGGTCCGGCGGACCGTGTATCCCGAGGTGCCGCCCCACGTCGAGTACGAGCTGACCCCCCTCGGCCAGACCCTGCGGGGACCACTGCGCGCACTCACCCAGTGGTCGGTGGAGCACGTCGACGAAGTCCTCGCCGCTCGTCAGGAGTACGACGTCCGCGCCGAGGGCACCGCCTGAGCCCCGCGCCCACGGCCGCACCCACGCCGCGCAAGTCAAGGGCTGGACCGGTACCTGCACCACCTGCACAGCCGCCCCCTCCCCCGCACAAGAACCGGACACAGCACCAGAACCTGACGAAGCACCACTAGGATGCCGCCCGTGCGCGGACGGACCCGTCCGCCCCGGGGGGATTCGATGAGGACCCAACTGCACCTGGTGCGCGCCACCCACCTCCTGCGTGCCGCGGGAGCGCTGTTGCTGCCGGTGTCGCCGGTGAGCAGCCTGCCGGTCCTCCTGCGCTCCGACCGGTACGGGCCGACGGCGCGCGTCGCCCCCCGTCGGCGCGTTCTTCGGCTGCACCCTCCCGGGCAGCGCGTGGTGGTGGGCCCGCTCCTTCCGGAAGCGGCCGGCGAAGCCGCTGGACGAACTCCCCGAGCGCTTCGCACTCCCGTCCGAGCAGCGCGAGCTCGCCCCGCTGTGGCGCCGGCTGAGGGGTGCGCCGGTCCTGGTGCTGGTGGTCGCGGGCCGGCGGGGCCTGCAGAGCGGGCGGCCCGGCGGCATGCTGCTGGCGGGCGCGGCCACCGGCCTGCTCGTCCACCTGCTCGTCCCCGGTCCCGGCCACACCGGCACCCGGCCGTGGATCGCCCGCGAGCCCTCCTGAGCGGGCCCCGGTGAACCCCCTGCTGCTGCCGTACGTCCGGCGCACACCCGTCCTCCCGGCCGCCGCACCGGACTTCGTGACGCCGCTGGGCCCGCTCGCGTTCACCGCCGAGCTGGACGGCGTCCCGCTGCCCGCGCGGCCCGACCGGTCGTGGCGGCTGCCGTCCGGGGCGCTGGTGGTCCGCTGGGACGGCCGGGGGGTCGAACTGGAGCTGCTGGTCACCGCGTACGAGCCGGAGCCCGTCGGGTTCGCCCGCACCGCCGCGGGGGCCTGCGGGGCGCTGTGGTGCCTGCGCACCCGGCGCGAGGTGCGCCGCCCGGTGTTCACCGCCGCGCTCACCGGCCCGCCGCCCGGCACCTCGGCCGACTACAACGGCAGCCAGGGCGTCGCCTCGCTGGAGGTCGCGGGCGGCGGCTTCGAGCTCGCGCTGTCCGGCGACGACGCCGAGGCGATCTGCGAGCGCGCGGACGGCGACCCGGACGTCCCGGCCCGCTGGGCCGCGCACCGGGAGGCGATGTACCGGCGCTCGGTCCACTGGGGCGAGCACTACCTGTACGAGCGGTGCGCGCTGCGCTGGACGCTGCCCGAACTGCTGCCCGGCGAACACGTCCTGCTGCCCGCCTCCGCCGCCTGGCTGCCCGTCGACCCGGAGGCCGACCCGGACGCCGAGGGCGACGGCGCCGCCTGGTGGGGTGCGCTCACCCACCCCGACGCGATCCTGGCGGCGGCCGCCGCCGGAGTGCCCGAACCACCCGCGGCCCGGCGCCGCAACGGCACCCGCCGGGCCGGCCGGATCGGGCCGCCCGGCCCGCCCGGCCTGACGGACTGACGGCTGACGGCTGGCGGCTGGCGGCTGACGGCTGACGGGGCGTCGGCCGCTGACCACCGCTCAGCTGACCGTCGCTCAGCCCTCGTCCCGCCACGTGGCCCGCTCCCCCGCGACCCCCTCCCCCGGCGCGGCCGCCACCGCGAGCCGGGGCAGCGCGTGCGGGTGGTGCTCGCGCAGGAACGCCACCAGGTGCTCGCGCAGGTCGCAGCGGAGCTCGAAGGCGTCGGCCGCGTTGGCGGCGGTGGCCAGGGCGCGCACCACCAGGGTGCTGGGGGTGGTGTCGACGACCTGCAGGGCGCTGCCCTCACCGTCCCAGCGCGGGTGCTTGGCCAGGTAGGCGTCGAACTCGGCGCGCAGCAGGTCGACGGGGGTGCTGTGGTCGAGGTGCAGCAGGGCGGTGCCGGTGATCCGCTCGGAGCGGCGCGACCAGTTCTCGAACGGGCGGCCCGCGAAGTACGACATCGGCATGACGATCCGGCGCTGGTCCCAGGTGGCGATCACCACCGCGGTCAGGGTGATCTCCTCGACGGTGCCCCACTCGCCGCCGACGACGACCACGTCGCCGATCCGGGCCAGGTCGCCGAAGGCCATCTGGATGCCCGCGAACAGGTTCGACAGCGCGCTCTGCGCGGCGATGCCCGCGACCACGCCGACCAGTCCGGCCGAGGCCAGCAGGCTGGTGCCGACCACCCGCACCGCGGGGAAGGTCATCAGCATCGCGGCCAGCGCCAGCAGCGCGATCGCCGCCTGCAGGATCCGGCTCAGCAGCCCGGCCTGGGTGCGGGCCCGCCCGGCCCAGGCCGCGTCCCGGCGGCGCACCGCGAGCCGCACCGCCCCGTCCAGCAGCAGTGCGGCGGCCCGGGCGGCCAGCCAGCCGCAGGAGCCGATGGCGGCCAGCACCAGCAGGTGGACGACCCCGTCGGGGGCCCGCACCCACGGCATCGCGGCCAGCAGCAGCCCGCACCCGGTCACCGCGAGGATGGGCTTGCGGCAGCCGCGCAGCACCTGCGGCACCGTCCCGGCCCGGGCGGACAGGCGGGTGGTGGAGAGCTCCACCACCCGGTCCACCCCGTACAGCACCAGCCCCACCGCCGCACCGGCCACGACCAGTCGCACCGCGCTCCACCACACCTGCCCTGCCTCCTCGACGTTCGGCTCCGGGTCCTCCGGCCGCCTTTCCGCCGCCCGGGGGTTCACACGCGCCGACCGGGCATACGCGCGTGTGCCGTCGGTCACCGCGTGCCGCCCGTCACCGTGAGGAGCCCGTGCCGTGAACCCCGTCGAACGCGCCCTGCGCGCCGTCGACCGCACCCAGCAACGTCACCGCCCGCTGGCCCTGGTGGTCGGCGTGGTCAAGAAATACGGGGACGACCGGGGCGGGCTGCTGGCCGCGCTGATCACCTACTACGCCTTCGTCTCGCTGATCCCGCTGCTGCTCTTGCTCTCCACCGCGCTCGGGTTCGTCCTGCACGGGCACCCGGACGCGCAGCGGGCCGTGGTGGACTCGGCGCTCGCCGACTTCCCGATCATCGGCGACCAGTTGCGCAGCAACGTCCACTCGGTGCAGGGCAGCGGTCTGGCGCTGGTGGTCGGCGTCGCGGGCCTGCTGTACGGCGCGCTGGGCATCGCGCAGGTGCTGCAGCACGCGATGGCGGAGGTGTGGAACGTCCCCGGGGTGCGGCGGCCGGGCTACTGGCCGCGGCTGGGCCGCAGCCTGGCGCTGTTCGCGGCGCTCGGCACCGGCCTGCTGCTGTCCACGGCCGCGGCGGCGCTGGTGGGCACGGCGCTGGGCGGCCCGGCGGCCCGGATCGGCGGGCTGCTGCTGTCGGCGGCGCTCAACTCCCTGCTGTTCCTGGCCTGTCTGCGGATCCTCACCCCGAAGGAGGTCCCGTCCCGCGCCCTGCGGCCCGGCAGCCTGCTCGCGGGCCCGCTGTTCACCGTCCTGCAGGCCTTCGGCGCCGCCCTGGTCGCCCACCAACTCCGGCACGCCACCGCGGTCTACGGCTTCTTCGCCACCGTGATCGGCCTGCTCTCCTGGCTCTACCTGGCCGCCCAGATCACCCTGTACGCGGCCGAGTGCAACACCGTCCTCGCCCGCCGCCTGTGGCCGCGCTCCCTCCTCCAGCCCCCGCTGACCGGCCCGGACGAACAGGTCCTGGAGGACATCGCCCGCCAGGAGGAGCGCCGCCCCGAGCAGCACGTGGACGTCGACTTCACGGACCCGCCCGAGGACCCACCGGAGGACGCACCGAAGGACCGGGACGGCTCGGACTAGTGGCGCCGAGCTCCGGGCTCAACCGGATCGAGGCCCGGTTCACCACCCTGCGCTACTTCGCCCTCGACGGCACCGACCGTCCCAGCGCCAAGGCCGCATGGTGACGCCGCCACCTGTCAACTACTGGGTGCTGCCGTCGTCGAGTCCGGCGATGACCCTGACGTCCGCTTCCGACATGTCCAGGACCCGGGCGATCAGGCGGACCTGCAGCACGTTCGGATTGTGCCTGCGGCGGAGCATGTGGATGGTGGACGTCGACAGTCCGGCCGCCCTGGCCATGTCCCCGACCGGAATCCCACGCAGGTTCATCAAGCCGGCGAGCATCCGTCCGAACGGGTGCGGCTCCGGCTGTCCGGCAGGGGCAACGGCGGGGCCGATGACAACGTCACCGATCTTGGCCTGGAAGCGGATCAGCCGGTCGCCGGTGAACCCGACCTTCGCGACGAACGGCAGGCTCTCGCCGTTGCCGGAAACGACCGTTCCCGGGATTGACACCTCGGTGAACCTCACGGCGGGATCACAGCGGTGATCCCCGGTCTCTGCGGGAAGACCCGGCTGGACCCGGTCGACCTTCCAGTCGCGGTTCCACCACGGAAGGTCCTGCAGCACCTCGTTGAAGAAGGGCAGCAGGACGGTGACGTCCACCGGGTCCGGAGGATTCTTCTGACCCACCCACAGGACACCGGGCCAGTACCTCAGTGCCGCGATCACGTCCGCCGTCAGCGCGCGGTTGGCAGTCTCCACGGCCACACCCTCCCCCGGTCGACGGAGCAGTGTCCCACGAACCGGGCAATCGTCGTCCGATGCGGCACTAGCTCCGGTCCGGCGGGGTGTCGTACGCGCGGGAGAGCACCTGCACCCGGCCGGTGGCGGGGTCGTGGCGGACGGTGTCGAGGCCCAGCCGGTCGAGCTCGGCGACGGTGTCGGCGTGCCGGGTGGTGTGCAGCGGGAGCATGCCGATCTTCGGGTGCTGCGGGCCGCGCTCGACCTCCTCGCCGAGCAAGGTGCGCATCAGCAGGTCGGCGGAGGCGGAGGGGAGGTCCTCGTCGACGGCGACGTGCAGCATCAGGTGCTCCTCGCCGGTGGCCTCCCAGCGCACCAGGGACACCCAGGCCGAGCGGACGGCCGGGAACTCGCGGATCCGGCGCGCCAGCGCGTCGCGCAGCGCGACCGCGAGCGGGTCGGTGGACCGGGAGAGCCGCATGGCGGCGCCGGGCCCGTACGCCGCCCACTCCTCCAGCGTCCGGGCGGAGAAGACGCCCTGGCCGTCCGCGGAACGGATGCCGAGCACGCCGACGCCGGTCCGCTGCAGGATGTCGCGCAGCCGGGCCGCGTCGCAGTGCACCATCGCGGCGGCCGAGGGCAGCAGGTCCGCGCCGACCTCCGCGCCGGTGAAGGCGAGCAGGGTGGGCGGCTGCTCGTCGTCGGGCAGGAACATCACCTTGCCCGCCGCGGTGACGGGCACGAACGCCCCGCCCGCGAAGAGTGCGGTGAGCACCTCCACCGGTTCGGGCTCGTCGCCCCGGCCCCAGCGGTCGAGGAGTGCGGCGAGGGCGTCGTTGGGCGCGGTGCGTTCGCTCACGGGTTCGGTCACGGGCGCAGCGTAGCGCCCCGCCGGACCTGCGCCAACGGCCCGCACCGGGGCGTGAGGTCCGGTCACCCGCCTTCTCCGGCAGGGCAGTTGGCCCCGGCCGGGCGCCCCGCCTGTCCATGATGCGGATACCCCGGTCAGCGGGCGGCCCGGCGTGGTCGACTGGACCGCGCCCGTCCTGCGCCCACCGCCCTCCGGCCCCAAGGAGTCCGCCATGCTGCCCGCGCTGCCCTCGCTCGACGGACTGGAGTTCGCCCCGGTCTCCCGCCCGGAGCAGGGCGAGGTCGACCCGGGCACCCGGTTCGCCTACCACGAGGACGACGGCCTGGTGTGGGCCGACTACCGCGGCGGCGAGGTGGTGCACGGACACCTGGTCGGCACCCGCACCGGCGACACCGTCGACTTCCGCTACGTGCAGCTCAACCGGGCCGGGGAGACCAACTCCGGCCACTGCACCAGCGTCCTGTCCCGCCTCCCCGACGGCCGGCTGCGCCTGGACGAGACCTGGCGGTGGGAGTCCCGCCCCGGTGCGGGCACCAGCGCCGTCGAGGAGGTCCTCCCGCACTGACCGCCGGGCCCCCGGACCGAACGGCGTTGTCGGCGGCCGCCGGTAGCGTCCGGGCCATGACTGATCGTGAGACCTACGCCCCGCTGGTGTTCATCGAGTACGACCACAGGCCCGGTTCGTACGGCCTGATGCTGACGGACGACCGGATGGTCGAGGTGGACGAGGTGTTCGAGGCCGCGGGGCAGCAGAACGGCGGCTACGGCTGGGAGGCGGTGGCGCGCTCCGCCGTCCGCTCGCGGGCACCGCACCTGGAGGGGCGGTTCGGGTACGACCCGGAGGCCGGCATGTTCGTCGCCTACGGGGAGGACGCGGCGGCCTTGCGCGAGCTCGGCGCGCTGCTCTCGGGCGCGTTCCGCGACCGTCCGGCGCTGCGCGAGCTGATCGACGCCGCCGAGCCCGACTGGTTCGACTGACCGCCCCGCCCCCGGGCGCGCGGGAACGCCGACGGCCACCCCTCCCGACATGAGGGGTGGCCGTCGGCGTGCTGGGTGCGGTCTCCTGGCGGAGTCCGGTCCGGGGACGGATCAGACCGACAGGACCTGGCCCGGGTAGATGACGTCGGCGGAGCCGCCGATGGTCTGGGCGTTGGCGCTGAACAGCGCGTCCACGGTGGTGCCGTTGGCGGCCGCGATGGCGCTCAGGGTGTCGCCGGACTTGACGGTGTAGGTGCCGCCGCCGGTGTTGCCGCCCTTCTTCCAGGACTGGTGGCCCTGGTGGGAGGACGTGCCGCTGTCCGTGGTGTTGGTGGCGGCCGGGGCGGAGTCGGTGGTGGCCGACTTCGCGGACTTGGTGCTGGTGCTCGCGGAGCCGTTGCTGCTGGAGCTGGAGGTGCTGGTGCTCGCGGTGGACGAGGAGGTGTCGACCTGGGCGGCGGCACCGCCCTTGGTCAGACCCGCCTGCACGGAGCACACCGGCCAGGCGCCCGGGCCCTGGTCGGCCAGGACCTTCTCGGCGACCGCGATCTGCTGCGCCTTGGTGGCCAGGTTGGCCTGCGGGGCGTAGGCGGTGCCGCCGTACGCGGCCCAGGTGGAGGAGGTGAACTGCAGGCCACCGTAGAAGCCGTTGCCGGTGTCGATCGACCAGTTGCCGGTCGACTCGCACTGGGCGACCTTGTCCCAGGTGGACACGTCCGCGGCCGAGGCCGAGGTCGCCGTCACGAGGCCGGCCACCGGGAGGACGGCCACCGCGCTGCCCGCAACGACGGCGGCCCGGACGCGGTTGCGCTTCCGGTTGCCCTGCTCGGCGGTGGTGGCGGTCTTGGTGGCGGCAGTCTCGTTACGGAAGATCATGCGATTCCTTTCGGATGCCCCGGGCAGGCAAGGCGGAACCAGGGGCCCGGAAGGGCCTGCGGTCTCTCGCGCTTGTGGATCGGACGGCGCGGTCGAGGTCCGACCTGCTCTCCGTCGCGGTCACCCTGCCCGTCGGGCGGCTCGGTTGCCGCTCCGGGGCGTTGGTTTCGGGTGATCCCGGGTAGTGCGCCCTGCACTGGTTACGAAGCTACGGGCGATCCGCTCGAACTCCAAGCATTCCAAGGTTTACGCAGGTCAGGGGCTTGTTACCGCCGGTACAGGGGCCCTCGGCGGCCACCTCGACCGCGATTTCCCGGGCCCGGCCGCCGACGGCTGTGACCGGGCTCACCGGTTTTGGCCGCCTCCGGCCGGGGAACCGCACACCCTCCGTGGCCCCCCGCTGACGGCGCGCCGACTGTCCAGCGATCCGCCTATGGGACGGGCCACAACGACCACCCACCGTCCACCGGCCCGTCACCCGCCGTGGCCGAACTCGCCCTCCCGGC
Source organism: Kitasatospora phosalacinea (assembly GCF_030268885.1). Lineage (GTDB taxonomy): Bacteria > Actinomycetota > Actinomycetes > Streptomycetales > Streptomycetaceae > Kitasatospora > Kitasatospora phosalacinea_C. The sequence goes on along the minus strand of NZ_BSSA01000009.1, from coordinate 169,839 downwards.
CGGTCCGTTCGGGCCGCGGCCCCGCTCGGGCCGCGTCCCACCCGCTCCCCCGCCCGGGCCGCGCCTCAGGAGAGGGCGGTCAGCACCCGGGGGCCGTCCTCGGTGATCGCCACCGTGTGCTCGGAGTGGGCCCCGCGCGAGCCGTCCGCCGAGCGCAGCGTCCAGCCGTCCGCGTCCACCCGCAGCCGCGCCGTGCCGGTGCACCACCAGGGCTCCAGCGCCAGCGTCAGCCCGGGCTTCAGCTCCAGCCCGCGCCCGGGCCGTCCGACGTTCGGCACGTGCGGGTCCTCGTGCATGGTGCGGCCCAGGCCGTGCCCGCCGAAGTCGGTGTTGATCCGGTAGCCGGCGCCCTGCCCGACCGCCGCGATCGCCGCCGAGACGTCCCCGATCCGGTTGCCGGGCACCGCGGCCGCGATCGCCGCGTCCAGCGCGGTCCGGGTCGACTCCGCCAGCCGGACGTCCCGCTCGTCCGGGGTGCCCACGATGACGGTGACCGCCGAGTCGGCCACCCAGCCGTCGATCGACACCGCGAAGTCCAGGCTCAGCACGTCCCCGTCCTGCAGCACGTAGGGGTGCGGCTGCCCGTGCAGCACCGCGTCGTTCACCGACAGGCAGATCACGTTCCGGAACGGGCCGCGCCCGAACGACGGCGCGTAGTCCCAGTAGCAGGACTCGGCCCCGCGCTCCGCGACCAGCTTCCTGGCCCGCAGCTCCAGGTCCATCACGTCCCGCCCCACCTCGGCCAGCCCCGACAGCTCGGCCAGCGTCTCGGCGACGAACCGGCCGGTGACGGCCATCTTCTCGATCGCCTGCGGAGTCTTCAGCTCGATCACGGCACAGCTCCCTGCACGACGGCCGCCCGGCCGCCCGGTCGAAAGAACCACCGGTATTTGAATACCGGCAGCGGACAGCGACACGCTAGCAGTCCCGGTATTCAAATACCGCCCGCCCCGGGTCCGCACCTCGGCCGGAGGCGGCTACCGGTCCGCGAGGAGCAGGACCGAACCGGCCACCACCGCGAGGACCAGCAGGAACGCCAGCAGCAGCGCACCGACGACCAGCGCGGCGACCCCGGCGCTCACCGCCAGCCCCCACCGCGCCACGCGCTCGCCGCGCTCGACCTCGGCCGCGTAGCCGCGGTCGTCGTACCAGTCCCCGCCGACCTGCTGGCACACCCCCATCGAAGCGGCACCCCTCTCCTGACGCCCGGGACCGGGCCGCTCGGGCCGCCCAGACAGCCCCGCCCTGCCTGCCTGCCTGCCTGCCTGCCTGCCTGCCTGCCGCGACAGTAGCGGGTGCGCCGGGCCGCGGAGCGCGCACCCCGGGGGCGGGACGGGCGGCCGCTCAGCGGGCGGCGTCGAGCAGCACCTCCACGGCGGCGCGGGCGCGACGGGCCGGGGCCGGATCGGCGGTGATCGCGGCGGTGACGATGGCCCCCTCGGCGAGGAGCTGGACGGCGGAGGGGTCGGGCAGACCGGCGGCGTGCGCCCAGTCGGCGAGCTGGGCGTGGAAGGCCTCCTTGTGGGCGCGCACCTCGGCGAGGACCGCCGGGGAGGCGGGGCCGAGTTCGCCGAAGGCGTTGATCCAGGCGCAGCCGCGGTAGCCGGGTTCGGCGAACCAGCGGCCCAGCCAGTCGAACGCGGCCAGCAGCCGGGCCCGCGCCCCGCCCCCGTCCACCCCCTGCTTCGCGCCCGCCTCCTCGACGGCGGCGGACAGCTCGGCCCGCCAGCGCCGGTCGCGGCGGCGCAGCACGGCCACCACCAGGTCGTCCTTGGTCGGGTGCAGGCGGTAGATCCGCTTGAGCGGGAGGCCGGAGGCGGCCCGGACCTCGTCCATGCCGACGGCGCGGACGCCCTTCTCGTAGAACAGCGCTTCGGCGGCGTCGAGCAGCGCCTCGCCGTCCCGGCGGGTCTGCTGCTCGGTGAGCGGGGCGGGCATCGGCGGCTCCGGTTCCGGTTCGGGCCCGCGGGGCGGCCCTTGACGTGGAGAACGGTCGTTCCCTAGCGTAGGCCCCGCCACGATGGAGAACGACCGTTCTCCACCTGCCACACCCTGGAGGCCGCCATGTCCGAGGACCGCCCGCCCCGCCCCCCGTTCACCCGCGCCACCGCCCTGGCCAAGGTCCGGGCCGCCGAGGACGCCTGGAACACCCGCGACCCCGAACGCGTCGCCCTCGCCTACACGCCCGACACCCGCTGGCGCAACCGCGACACCTTCCTCACCGGCCGCGCCGAGGTCACCGCCTTCCTCACCGCCAAGTGGCAGCGCGAGCACGAGTACGCCCTGCGCAAGGAGCTCTGGGCCTTCGGGGACGACCGGATCGCCGTCCGCTTCCAGTACGAGTGGCACGACGCGGACGGCCAGTGGTGGCGCAGTTACGGCAACGAGCTGTGGGAGTTCGACGCGCACGGCCTGATGCGGCGGCGCGAGGCCAGCATCGACGACGTCCGGATCGACGCCGCGCAGCGCCGCATCCACGGCCCCCGTCCCGCCGGGGAGCCCGGCGGGACGGAGGAACTGCCGCTGCACTGAGCTGGGGGCTTGGGCGAGCGCCGGGACGGTTCAGTAGCGTGTCCGCATGGTGCGAGTCCCCCTGACCCCCGAGCAGATCGAGGCCGGCCGCCGCCTGGGCGCGCTGTTCCGCGAGACCCGGGCCGGCCGCGACCCCGCCACCGTCGCCCACAGCGCCGGGATCTCCCCCGAGACCCTCCGCAAGATCGAGATGGGCCGCCTCCCCAGCCCCGGCTTCGGCACCGTCGTCGGCCTCTGCGCCGCCCTGGGCCTCCCCCTCGACACCGCCGCCGGCGTCTGGCTCGGCGCGGACCCGGCCCCGCGCACCCCGCCGGAGGCCCGTGGCACGGCGGGCGCGGCGGGCACCGCGGGCGCGGGAGTGCGCTAGGACGGAGCACCCCGCCCTCCGGGCGGCCACCGTCGACGGCTCCCCCGGAACCACCTGGGCCGGGCCCGTCACCGAGCAGCGGCCCGCCGCCCCGCGCACCCGCCGGACGTGACCACCGCCCGGGCGCTAGCGGCAGGCCAGGACCGCGTACCGCTCGTCGTGGACCGGGCCGCCCCAGAGGGCGGTGTCGGACTCGAGGGGGTGGACGTGCAGGTCGTGGACCAGGGGGCGGAGGGCCGCGGTGAGGGCGGAGGCGGGGACGCCGCCGGCCCAGGGGAGGGCTTCGGTGCCGGGGGCGTAGGGCTCGACGGGGGCGTCGGCCTCGCCCCAGCGGCCTTCGACGAGCAGCAGGCGGCCGCCGGGGCGCAGCAGGTCGGACCAGGCGCGGAGGGCGGCGGGCGGGTCGGGGAGCGTCCAGACCAGGTGGCGGGAGAGGACCGCGTCGTAGCGGTCGGCGCCGGTCGGGGGGTTGCTCGCGTCGCCGACCAGGAAGCGGCCCGCCAGCCCGGCGGCGGCGAACTTCTGCCGGGCCCGGTCGACCATCGCGGGGGCGAGGTCGACGCCGGTCACCCGGTGCCCGGCCTCGGCGAGGAGCAGGGCGAGCGAGCCGGTGCCGCAGCCGACGTCGAGGACGTCGAGCCCCTCGCCGGGCAGCCAGTCGGCCAGGCGCCGCTGCCAGGCCCGCCGGGTGGCGGCGTCGAGCAGGCCGTGGTCGGGTTCGCGGTCGAACGCGGGGGCGGCGGCGTCCCAGTACGCGGCGACGGCGGGGAGCGGGTCCGACGGGGAGGGCGGGGTGAGCGGGTCGTTCATCCGCACACCTTCCCATCCGCCACCGACAGGGGCGGGAGCGCCTCAGCCGCCCCCGCCGCGCCGCCGGTGGGCCGCGCGGACGGCCCGGACGGAGCGGTAGGAGAGCAGGGCGAGGGCGGAGTCGGCGGAGAGCACGGCGGCGGCGCTGCGCCAGGAGGCGACCGACAGGACGGACAGCGCCGAGCCGACCGACCCGATCGAGAACGCCGAGCCGACCGAGCCGATCGACAGGAACGAGCCGACCGAGCCGATGGACAGGAACGAGCCGGTCGAGCCGATCGAGAACCCGTTCGCCGCCGCCCCGCGCAGTCGGGCGCCTCGGCTGGATCGCGTGGTCATGTCCCCTCCAGGTGTTCCCGTCCAGGTGCTCCCGTCCGGGTGTTCCCGTCCCCGGCCGGACGGGCCCGGGCCGGTGCGGTGCGTGCCGTCCCAGCCTCGCGGTGGGCCGCGGTCCGCGCAAAGGCAGTGGTCGCGGGCCCGGCGGGTAGCCGGTGCGGGCGGGCCTGCTTGGATGGGAGGTTCGCGCGGACGGCGGTCGTCCGGTGGTCGGTGGTTCGGCGGGAGGAGCGGTTCGGGTGAGTGGGGTGTCCGCGGAGGTGCTGTCGCTGCTGCTGCTGGCGGCGGTGCTGTGGAGCGCGGTGCGGCGGCCGTTCGGGTGGCCGGAGGCGGTGGTGGCGGTGCCCGCGGCGGGGCTGCTGGTGGCGGTGGGGGCGGTGTCGCCGTCCGCGGCCTGGGCCGAGGTGGGGCGGCTGGCGCCGGTGGTGGGGTTCCTGGCGGCGGTGCTGGTGCTGGCGCAGCTGTGCGACGACGAGGGCCTGTTCGAGGCGTGCGGCCGCTGGATGGCGGGGGCGTCGGGCGGGCGGCCGGTGCGGCTGCTGGGGCAGGTGTTCGGGGTGGCGGCGCTGGTGACGGCGGTGCTGAGCCTGGACGCGACGGTGGTGCTGCTGACGCCGGTGGTGCTGGCCACGGCCGGGACGCTGGGGGTGCGGCCGCGGCCGCACGTGTACGCGTGCGGGCACCTGGCGAACACCGCCTCGCTGCTGCTGCCGGTCTCCAACCTGACGAACCTGCTGGCGTTCGCGGCCAGCGGGCTGGGGTTCGGCCGCTTCACGGCGCTGATGGCGCTGCCCTGGCTGGCCGCGGTGGGCGTGGAGTACCTGCTGCTGCGGCGCTTCTTCGCGGGGGAGCTGGCGGTCCCGGCCGAGCGGCCGGTGCCGTCGGGCGGGGTGCGGCTGCCGCGGTTCGCGCTGTTCACGGTGGCCGGGACGCTGGCGGGTTTCGCGGTGGCCTCGGCGGTGGGCGTCTCCCCGGCGTGGGCCGCGGCGGCGGGTGCGCTGGTGCTGGCGGTGCGGGCGCTGGCGGGCGGGCGCAGCACGCCGCGGCGGATCCTGTCCTCGGCGGCGGTGCCGTTCCTGGCGTTCGTGCTGGCGCTGGGCGTGGTGGTGAAGGCGGTGGTGGACAACGGCCTGGCCGGGCAGCTGGCGGCGGTGGTGCCGTCCGGTGACGGGCTGGGGGTGCTGTTCGCGCTGGCGGGGCTGGCGGCGGTGCTGGCCAACCTGGTGAACAACCTCCCGGCGACGCTGCTGCTGGTGCCGCTGGCGGCCCCGGCCGGGCCCGGCCCGGTGCTGGCGGTGCTGCTGGGCGTGAACATCGGCCCGAACCTGACGTACGCGGGGTCGCTGGCGACGCTGCTGTGGCGCCGGATCGTCCAGGAGCGGTCGGTGGACGACGGCGGGGTGCGGACCTTCACGGCGCTGGGGGTGCTGACCGTCCCGGCGACGCTGGCCGCGTCGGTGCTGGCGCTGTGGGCCTCGCTGCAGTTGTTCTGACCGTCCGCGGCCGTCGTCGCCGCTCCCCGCGAGCCCTGGGCCCGCGCATCCCGTGAGGGTGCGCGGGCTCCGTCGTTCCCGGGCCCGGCGGGCACCCCCACCAGGAGACTTGAACGCGTTCAAATATAGGTCTACTGTCCTGACCAACGGGTTTTGAACACGTTCGAAAAAGGAGTGTGCCGTGGACTACACGGTGGTCAGCTATGCCGCCTACCTGCCCTTCGCCCTCGGGGTGACGGTCTGGGTGGGCCGGACCCTCAGCCGCAACGGGCGGCTGTTCCTGAGCGCCGTCTTCCCCGGCGACGACAAGCTGGCGGACGCCGTGAACCACCTGCTGGTGGTCGGCTTCTACCTGCTGAACCTCGGCTTCGTGGTGCTGTGGATGAAGACCGACGCCGAGGTCGGCAGCGTCCAGGGCGTCTTCGACGCGCTCTCGGTCAAGCTCGGCTCGGTGCTGCTGGTGATCGGCGTGATGCACCTGGCCAACGTCTACGTGCTGAACCGGATCCGCCGCCGCGGGACGATGGACCGCGGGCAGCGCCCGCCGGTCGCCCCCCAGGGACGGGCCTGGCCGACGCCCCCGTCGCACGCCTGAGCGCGGCCGCGGTGACGACCCCTCCGCCCCACGGCGCCCCGCCGCCGGTCACCGGGCTGGCCGTGCTGCACGACCCCGACTGCGGGCTGTGCCGCCAACTGACCCGCTGGCTGCGCGGGCAGGCCCAGCTGGTGCCGCTGGAGTTCGTCGCGGTGGCCTCGCCCGAGGCCCGGCGCCGCTTCCCGGGCGTCGACCACGAGGCCTCGCTCGGCGAGATCACCGTGGTCGCCGACACCGGCGAGGTCTGGCGCGGCCCGCAGGCCTTCGTCACCTGCCTGTGGGCGCTGGCCGAACACCGTCCGCTGGCGCACCGCCTCGCCACCCCGGCGGGCCTGCCGCTGGCCCGGGCCGCCGCGTTCGCCGCCGCCAGGTACCGGGCCGCCACCGGCGCGGGGCGGCCCCGGCCCGACGAGCTGCTCGCCTCCCTCGACGGGACGGCGGACTGCCCGGACGGGAGCTGCAGCACCGTCCGCCCGCACCCCGCCTCCCCCACCACCCCGGCCACCGGTTCCACCGGCTGAGACCGCCCCGGGCGCAGCGCACCGCGCCCGGGGCGGCTCCCCGCGCTCCGGGCCGCTCACTATGCTTCGCGTCTGCCGAGGAGTCCTTCCCGCTTTTGCGTTATCCGCCGCTCCCCGGTGGATCTCCGAGGGTGTGAGGGCAGGACGCGAGAACACGAGGACGGGCCGGGCTGTGGACAGTGAGCGGGCGGCGGCGCTGGTCGGGCGGGCACAGCGCGGTGACCGACAGGCGGTGGCGGAGCTGTTCGGCGGGCACCTGCCGCTGGTCTACAACGTGGTGGGCCGGGCGCTGTCGGGGCACCCGGACACCGACGACGTGGTGCAGGAGACGATGCTGCGGGCCGTGGACGGCCTGGGCTCGCTGCGCGACCCGGCGGGCTTCCGCAGCTGGCTGGTGGCGATCGCGCTGAACCAGGTCCGGCGCCGCTTCCGGGACGCGGGCGCACCGGACGTGGTGCCGGACCCGACGACGGTGGCCGACCCGGCGGCGGACTTCGTCGGCCTGACGATCGTCCGGCTGGGCCTGTCCGAGCAGCGCCGCGAGGTCGCGGAGGCGACCCGCTGGCTGGACGGCACGGACCGCGAGCTGCTGGCGCTGTGGTGGCTGGAAGCGGCGGGCGAACTGTCCCGGGCGGAGCTGGCGGCGGCGCTGGAGGTGACGCCGCAGCACGCGGCGGTGCGGGTGCAGCGGATGAAGGGCCAACTGCAGGCGGCCCGGGTGGTCGTCCGGGCGCTGGCCGCCGTACCGGGCTGCCCGTGGCTGGCGGAGCTGACGGCCGGGTGGAACGGCGTGCCGGGGGCGCTGTGGCGCAAGCGGATCGGGCGGCACGCCCGGGAGTGCGCCGTCTGCGGGGAGCAGGGCCGCGGCCTGGTGCCCGCGGAAGGGCTGCTGGCGGGGCTGGCGATGGTGCCGCTGCCGGACGGCGCCGGGTTCGGGGCGGGGTACGCGTACGGGCCCGGGCCCGGACCCGGCTTCGGCCCCTCCTCCGGTTCCGGCTACGGCTCCGGTGACGACTACGGCTACGGCCCTGACCTCGGCTCGGGCTCCGACCTCGGCTCGGGCTACGGCTCGGGCTCCGACCTCGGCTCCGACCCGGGCGGTGCGCACGGCGCCGGGCACGCGTCGCCGGGGCGGGCCGCGCAGCGGCGGGGGAACGCGCGGGGCGGCTCGCACCGGGCGGGGGCGGCGCGGCGCGGGCACCGGCGGGCGCCGCGGCGCGGGCCGGGCCGGGTGCTGGTGGGCGGCGGGGTGGTGGCCGCGGTGGCGGTGGTGGCCGGGCTGCTGGTAGTGGTCGGCGGGTCGGACGCGCCGCCCGCGGCGGGTGCGGCCGAGCAGGGTCCGGCGCCCGCGGCGACGCTGGTCGACCCGGCGTCCGCCGCCGCCCCGTCCGCGTCCCCGTCCCTCTCGCCGTCCTCCGCCGCGCCTCCCGCCTCCCCCTCCCCCGCGCCGGACACCCGGGCGGCGAGCGCCCCGCCCGCCCCGGCACCGTCCTCGCCCGCCCCGCCCGCCGCGCCGCCGTCGGCCGCGCCCTCCTCGGCCTCGGCCCAGCAGCGTTCCGCCGACCTGGCGCAGCAGGTGCTGGAGCTGGTCAACTCGGAACGGGCGAAGGCGGGTTGCGGGCCGGTGGCGGCGAACGCGAAGTTGGCGACGGCGGCGCTGCGGCACTCCGAGGACATGGCGGCGCGCAACTTCTTCGACCACACCAACCCGGACGGCGCCGGTCCGCAGCAGCGGATCGACGCCGTCGGGTACGCGTGGAGCGGGTGGGGCGAGAACATCGCGCGCGGTCAGAAGGACGCGGCCGCGGTGATGGACAGTTGGATGAACAGCTCCGGCCACCGGGCGAACATCCTCAACTGCAAGTTCACCGAGCTGGGGGTGGGTGTCCACCTGGGCAGTGGTGGGCCCTGGTGGACGCAGGACTTCGGTACGCCGCGCTGACCTCCGTCCCCGCCGACGCCGCCCCCGCCCGCTCCGGGTGGGTGGTGCGGTCAGTCGGTGGTGGCGCGGGTCCCTTCGCGTGGGCGGGGGACGGCGTCGGCGGCGTCCCCGGTCAGGACGGCCTCGCGCAGGTCGGCGAGGGCCTCGTCCACGGAGTCGTGGACGTCGAAGATCCGCTCGATCCCGAAGAGCTGGAGGATCTTGCGGGTGTGGACGTCGGGTCCGGGCAGGACCAGTCGCAGCTGCCCGTCGCGGGAGGACAGCATGCGGCGGGTGGCGACCAGGACGGCGAAGCCGGTGGAGTCGCAGAAGTCGACCCGGCTGATGTCGACCACCATCCGCAGGCAGCCGTCGGTGACCAGTCGTTGGAGGCGCTCGCGCAGGGCGGCGACTCCGCTGATGTCCACCTCCCCGGCCACCTGGACCACTGTCCAGCCGTATCGCTCCCCGTAGCTCACGCTCAGTGCCACTCTGTTGCCTTTCTCTGGGATCGCTGGGGGTATGCGGCCCCTGCCCGTTTCCTCCCGCGGCAACCCTGTTCCAGGTGACGATTTAGCGGTCGCACGGAGTAATTTCCGCGAAATGTCATGGAAGTGGTCCGTTGGACGGCCGAATTCGCTGCCCGATCCGACGATCTGCACAGGATTTCCTCCGGTTGGCGGTACCGCTCGACCCGCCCCCCGCCCTCGCCCCCGCCCTGGCCCGGCTCCGGCCCGGCTCCGGGACCGACTCCTCGGAACGCGGCCGGTGCGGGCCGGTGACAGGCTGGGAGGAGGAGCGACCCGAGGGCGCCTGGCGAAGGGAGAACGCCGTGATCACCACCGATTTCGTGCCCGGCTCACCGTGCTGGCTGGACCTGGGCGCACCCGACGTGTCCGCCGCGGCCGCGTTCTACGGTCCGGTGCTGGGATGGGAGTTCGAGCGGCCGGAGGGCTCGGAGGACTTCCTGCTCGCCAGCCGCGACGGCCGGACCGCGGGCGGGATCGGCCTGCTGACCGAACGGGGCGCCCGCTCGGCCTGGATGCCGTACTTCTTCACCCCGGACGTCCACGAGACCGCCGCGTCCGTGCTGCGGGCGGGCGGCACCGTCCGGGTCGAGCCGCGGGACGTGGCCGGGTGGGCGTCGATGGCCCAGTTCAGCGACCCGCAGGGCGGGCAGTTCGCGGTCTGGACGCCGGGGCGGGCCGGCGGGCTGGCCGCGGTCGACGACCCGGGCGGGCTGTGCTGGACGGAGCTCTACACCACGGACGCGGCGGGGGCGCTGGCGTTCTACGAGGCGGTGTTCGGCTGGCAGCGGGCGGACACCCCGATGCCGGGCGGCCGCAGCTACACCATCGTCACCCCGGCCGGGCAGCCGCCCGAGCGGATGCACGGCGGCGTCCTGCAGGTCGGTGCGGCCGAACTGGCGCTCTCCCGCGGCGTCCCCGCCTGGCACCCGGTCTTCACCGTCGCCGACTGCGACGCGGCCACCACCACCGTCCGCGACGGCGGCGGCGCCGTGGCCATGGGCCCCGAGGACGCCCCGGGGATCGGCCGGATGTCCGTCTGCGTGGACCCGTCCGGTGCGGACTTCGTCCTGATGACGCCGGTCAGGAGCTGAGGTCCGGGCGCCCGTCCCCGTTCCGGATCTTGTCGGCCGGGCGGGGCGGGGTATTGAATGCCGTTGCTGAAACTTGCAGCAAGCGACGGTCGACGGGGCGAGGGGCGGAACCATGGGGGGACGGGAACGGGGACGGCAACGGGTGGGCGTCTGGGTGGCGCTCGCCCTGCTCGGTGCGGGGACGGCGGGCTGCTCGCCCGGCCCGGACGGGCCCGCCGTGATCGAGGTGGACGCGCCCGCGGCGCTGGCGGACCGGGCGGTGCACGTGCGGATCACCGGGCTGCCGCCCGGCGCGGAGGTCACCGTCGGTTCCCGGGCCACCGACCTGCGGGGCCGGGCGTGGAGCGGGCGGGCGGTCTTCCGGGCGGACGCCGACGGCCGGGTGCTGCTGGACACGGCCGTCCCCCGCTCCGGCACCTACCAGGGGGCGGACGGCATGGGCCTGTTCTGGTCGATGGCCCCCCAGGACGGCGATCCCGAGCAGTCCTCCTTCTTCCCGGCGCCCTCGCCGCAGCACGGCTACGAGGTCACGCTGACCGCCGACGTGCCCGGGCACCGGTCGGCGTCCCGGACGCTGACCCGCGCGTGGTGCGCGGACGGCGTGACGAGCCGGGAGCTCACCCCGGCCGCCGACGGGATCGCCGGGGAGCTGTTCCTCCCGGCCCCGGGCACCCCGCGCCACCCGGCCGTCCTGGTGTTCGGCGGCTCGGAGGGGGGCAACGGCGGGACGCGCACCGCCTCCCTGCTCGCCTCGCACGGCTACCCGGCCCTGGCGCTGGGCTACTTCGGCCTCCCCGGCCTGCCCGACCGGCTGGAGGACGTCCCGCTGGAGTACTTCGTCCGCGCCGCCGACCTGCTGGCCGGGCAGCCGGGGACCGACCCCGCCCACCTCCTGGCGCTGGGCTACTCGCGCGGCAGCGAGGCCGCCCTGCTGCTGGCCGACCACCACCCCGAGCGCGTCCACGGCGCGATCGTGTACTCCCCCTCGTCCCAGGTCAACGGCGGTTTCCCGGACCGCGGCACCACCGCCTGGACCGAGGACGGCAAGGCCGTCGCCCAGGGCCCCATCCCGCTGGACCGCGTCAGCGGGCCCGTGCTGGCCGTCGCGGGCGCCGACGACCTGCTGTGGCCCTCGCCCCGGTCGGCCCGGCAGATCGTCCAGGAACTCGACGCCGCCCACGACCCGTACCCGCACCGGGCCCTGGTCTACCCGGACGCCGGGCACGGGGTCGGCACCTACCCCTACCTCGCCGCGGGCACCCGGCCCACCCATCCGGTGACCGGCCGACCGAGCGAGCTCGGCGGCACCCGCGCGGGCAACGCCGCCGCCCAGGCCGCGGGCTGGCCCGAGGTCCTGGCGCTCCTCGCCTCCCTCGACGGCCCCGCCGACCGGGTTCACCCCGGCTGAACCCGCCTCGTGGTGCAGCCCGCCCGCGCTGGAGGGCCCCCCGTTCGCCCGGGCCGCCCGACCGGGCCCGGCGCGGAGCGGGGCGGAACGGCGCGGGGCGGGCCGCCGGGAGATGTCCCTCCTGGCGACCCGCCCGGGTCTGCGGGGTGACGGTGCGTCAGCGCGCTGCGCATCCGCCCGCCGGTGTCGGTGCGTCAGCGCACGGCGTACGCGTCGGTGACGGTCTGGGTCACGGTGGCGCCGTCGGCCGCGGTCAGGGTGCTGCGCAGGGTGACGGTCTTCCCGGTGGCGCCGGTGTGGTCGAGGGTGGCGGTGCGGTCGGGGCCGACGGGGGCGTCGGTCCAGGTGGTGCCGCCGTCGTAGGAGTAGGAGAGCCGGGCGCCGGTCAGCGGGGCGGGGGTGTAGCCGTGCTGGCCGGTGGCGGTGAGGGTGATCCGGACCGGGGCGGCGGGGACGGTGTTGTCGCCGTCCAGGTCGAGCCGGTAGTCGGGGAGGAGCAGCGGCAGGGACTGCGAGTAGGCGGCGGGGTCGCCGGCCGAGCGGAAGCCGAACTCGGTGCGGACGGCGGTGGAGCGCTGCCACAGGTCGCGGTGGTAGAACCGCTGCTGTTCGAGGACCAGGGTGTAGTCGCGGGCCCCGGCCGGGACCTCCCAGACGTTGGAGGGGCCGAACCAGGAGCGGCCGAGCGATTCGCCGCCGCTGAACAGTTCGACGGCCGCACCGTCACCGAAGTAGGCCATCGAGCCGGTGTGGTCGGCGTTGCCGTCGCCCCACAGCGAGCGGGTGAAGTCGACGCCGATCAGGTCGGCCTGGCGTTCGCCGACCAGGAGCGGGGAGCCGTCGGTGTCGCGTCCGGCGGTGGGGCGCAGCACGCCGCGGTACCACTGCTCGGTGCGCTGCTGTCCGGCCTGGTAGCGGCGCGGCAGGTCCTGCATGAACTCGTTGAACGGCCAGCTGCTCTGGGCGTCGTGCAGCCAGGTGGTGTCGTCGGCGGTGTAGTGGGCGGTGCGGACGGACGGGGTGGCGACCAGGCCCTGGGCGACGGCCTGGGCCGCGTACGGGTTCCAGGGGCGCTCGACGCTGGTGTAGTCGGTCATCCGAACGGGAGTGCCGAGGGCGTGCCAGTCCTCGGTGACGGTGGCGAGGTCGCGGTCGCGGACGGTGTGGTCCTGCTGGCCCGCGATGGAGCCGGTGTCGTGGAAGGCCAGGTTGTAGACGTGGGGGCTGTCGGGGGTGGAGGTCCAGGTGAGGGTGGTGGTGCCCGTGCCGAGGGCGGTGCGCAGGGCGGCGGCCTGGTCGGCGGTGACGGGCAGGACGGGGACGTCGAGGCTGATGTCGTTCTTGGCGAAGACGCCGGGAGTCGGGCGGTAGGTCAGGACGCCGACCGCGCCGGCCTTCTTGGCGTCGGCGGAGACGGTGCGCTGGGAGGTGCCGTCGTCGGGGACGAGGGCGAGGCGGCCCCTGAGGTCGGCGCCGGCCAGGTCGGCGGGGCTGGCGACGGCGGTCAGGGCGGCGCTGCCGGTGGCGGGCAGGTGGGCCTCGTCGGCGTACTGGGCGTAGTGCGGCTCCAGGGTGAGTCCGGCGCCGCGCAGCACCACCTCGGGGGCGGCCAGGCGCAGGTAGCTGCCGAACTCGAAGCCGCCGGTGCGGGCCTTGCCGGAGCCCCAGGCGGAGAGTTCGACGGGCAGCAGGCCGGTGCGGACGCCGGTGGAGTCGACCCACTTGTCGCCCCACCAGCGGCCGAGTTCGAGCACCGCGCTGCGGACCCGGGTGTCCCGGTCGGCCTTGACCTCGATCTTGTCGGCCTTGCGGGCGTCGAGGGTGAGGACGGTGTCCTTGTCCAGCCGGAGTTCGGGCAAGGCGAGCGCGGTGACGCCCTTGGGGGAGGCTTCGCCGGTGGTGTCGCGCCGGTCGGGGGTGACCACGTAGCCGCTGAGCGAGTAGCTGCCGGGGCGCAGCCGGTAGACGATCTCGCCGTTGGCGTCGGGGGCCCGGCGGGTGCCGGTGGCCTGGCCGAGGTCGACCATGGTGATGCTGCTGCCGGCGTCGGGGGCGGCGGGCCTGCCGTCGCGGTCGATCAGTCTGACCCGGACGGCGAAGGCGTCGGGTTCGACGTAGGCGTTGAACGGGGTGGAGACGGTGGTGCCGTCCGCGGCGGTGGCCAGCACCCGGCCGGTGAGGTCGCCGTACTGGCCGCCGGCCAGTTCGGCGCTCGGGTCGAGGGTCAGCGGTACCTCGACGGTGGCGCCGGCGGGGACGGTGACCTTGTCGGTGCCGAGCTTGACGGCCTTGGCCCTGACCGGGGAGTCGTCGTCGCCGTCGGTGCGCTGGACGGCGAGCCGGAGCGTGACGGGCCGGTCGCCGGTGTTGGTGTAGGGGAGGCGGACGGTGCGGGTGTCGGACTTCTGCTGCGGGTGGGCGAAGTCGCCGAAGCCGACGGCGGGGGCGCCGAGCACGCGCTGGGTGGTGGCGGCGTCGGCGCGCAGCCGGCCCGCGCCGACCTGCTGGACGTCGCCGGGGACGATGGCGAGCGCGGCGGAGACCAGGGCGGCCTTGATCCGGGCGGCGTCCCAGTCGGGGTGGCGCTGCTTGACCAGGGCTGCGGCACCGGCGACCAGCGGGGTGGCCATCGAGGTGCCGGACATCGCGGTGTAGGCGTACACGCCGCGGCCGCCGGCGGCGGCGCCCCTGACGTCGACGCCGGGGGCGGCGATCTCGGGCTTGAGGGTGTGGGTGCCGGTGACCGAGCCGTGGCTGGAGAAGTTCGCGGTGGCGTCCTTGCCGTCGACGGCGCCGACGGTGAGCACGGCGGGCGCGCAGCCCGGGGAGCTGACGGACTGGTAGCTGCCGAGGTTTCCGGCGGCGACCACGAACAGCGCCCTGGACTGCTGGGCGATCTTCTGGGCGGCCACCGACATCGGGTCGGTGCAGTCGCTGGGCTCCTGGCTGCCCAGCGACATCGAGACGACGTCGGCGCCGGAGTCGGCGGCCCACTGCATGCCGGCGATGATCTGCGAGTCCGTGCCGGAGCCGCCGTCGTCGAGGACCTTGCCGACCAGCAGCCGGGCCCGGTCGGCGACACCGCGCTCCTTGCCGCCGGAGGCGGCGCCAGTGCCGGCGATCTCGGAGGCGACGAAGGTGCCGTGGCCGACGGCGTCGTGCACGTCCTCGTCGGGTGTCTCGGCGGTGAAGTTGCGGCGGGCGTCGACCTGTCCGGCCAGGTCGGGGTGCTGGTCGTCGATGCCGGTGTCCAGGACGGCGACCTTGACGCCGTCGCCGCCGAGGCCGGCCGCCCAGGCGGCGGGAGCGCCGATCTGCCGGGTCTCGGTGTCGCCCGCGGTCTTGACCTTGCGGTCCAGCCAGAGCTTGGACAGGCCGTCGCGGCCCTTGCCGTCCGGGCCGACGAGCTGGTCCCAGGTGCGGGCGGCGCTGTCCTTGGCGGGGGCGAAGGCGACGCCGTCGACGGCCTTGAGCTGCTTGGTCCCGGCGGTGCGGGCGCGCAGTTGCGGGCTGGCGTCGGCAGCCCGGGCGTCCCGGTAGACGGCGATCAGCGGGAGGGTCCCGGTGCCCTGGTCGTCGTAGCCCTGACGCAGCAGCGAGCTGACGTTGAACAGGGCGCGGTCGACGGTGCCGGCGGCAAGGGCGGCGGAGGCGCGCTGCGGGAGGACGTACTGGTCGCCGTTCTCCTGCTGGGTGAAGGTGAGCGGGACGTTGCCGTGCTCGTCGGGCAGGACGGTGACACTGGTGCGGCCGTCGGGGGTGGTGGCGACCTGCACCCGGTCGCCGGTGACCAGGGTGACGGTGCGCGGGGCGGTGGACTGGCGGCCGGTCAGGGTGCTCGCGGGGGCCGCCGGTCCGGCGGGGGCAGCCGCGTGCGCCTGACCGGTGGTGCTGAGCGCGCCGGTGGCGAGGATGCCCGCCACCGCCAGTGCCATCGCGCCGCGTATGCGCGCAGGCAGTGTCATGAACGCCTCCAGGAGTCGGTTTATGGCCGGTGAGCCTGGCAGAAAACCCGGCTGACCGGTCATGATGGGCGCTGGCGGATCACCGCCCGGCGGCAACCCGCCACCGGGTGCGCCCGGTGCGAACCGACGCTGCGGGACGGGCCCCTGACGGGGGTTCGGGTCCGGCCGACGGGGCGCCACGGGCGCCGGGAGGGGCGGTGGGAGGCCGCGGCCGGGCAAGGGTGGCTCTCGGTACGGCGAACGGAGTGCGGGTGCTGGCGGCGATAGGACTGGACGAGCACGCCGAGCGGGTCTACACCCACCTGGTGGCCCACGGCCCGGCGACCCGGGCCGAACTGGCCGCCCGCTGCGGCCCGTTGCCCACCGGCGCGCTCGAACTCCTCCAGGCCAGCGGCCTGGTCGCCCCCGACGCCGCCCGCCGCTTCACCGCCGCTCCCCCGGCCGTCGCCCTGGAGGCGCTGCTCACCGGGCAGCGACACGCCCTCCAGGAGGCCGAGTTGACCGCCTCCAAACTCACCGAGGCGTACCGCAGCGCGGCCGCCGGGAACGACCGGGCCCACCGGGACCTGATCGAGGTGGTGGCCGGGCGGGCCGCGATCAGCCACCGGGTCGCCCAGCTCCAGGCGGGCGCCGAACACGAACTGCTGGCCCTCGTGACCGGGCGTCACCAGGTGGTGGCCGCCGACGAGACCGGCGCGGAGACCGCGGCGGTGGCCCGCGGCGTCACCTACCGGGTGGTGCTGGAGCGCCGTTCGTTGGACGAACCCGGCGCGGCCCGGCCGCTGTTCGAGGCACTGGACCGGCAGCAGCAGGTCCGGGTGGTGGAGAACGTGCCGACCAAGCTGATCGTCGCGGACCGCTCGCTGGCTCTGGTCCCGCTCACCGCCTCCACCACCGACCCGGTGGCGCTGGTGATCCGGGCCCCCGCCCTGGTCACCGTGCTCACCGTGCTGTTCGAACAGACCTGGGAGTGGGCGCACCCGCTCGGCCGCACCGGCCCGGACCTGGCCGTCGGGCCCGTCCCGGCCGGGGAGCCCGACGAGACCGACCGGCGCATCCTCGCCCTGCTGCTCTCCGGTGCCACCGACCCGGCCGTCGCCAAGCAGCTCGGCCTCGGACTGCGCACCGTGCAGCGCCGGATCAGCCGACTGATGTCACTGGCCCGCGCCGACACCCGGATCCAGCTCGGCTGGCAGGCGCACCGGCGGGGCTGGGCGGACTGAACCGGCGGGCCGGGTCGCACCACCGACCCGACCGACCCGACCGTCCCCGGGACCGGACGGATCACGAAGTCGCACGGAGCGCTAGACGCCCGGGAGCGGGTCCTGGTCGATCCGGGCGGTGCGCAGGCGGTGGCCGGTGGTGTCGGGGGCGATCAGCGGGGCGGGGTAGTCGGCGGGGCGGCGGCGGGACTGCCAGGGGCGGTGGACCTCGCGGCCGGGGAGGTGGGCGAGTTCGGGCACCCAGCGGCGGACGTAGGCGCCGTCGGGGTCGTAGCGGTCGGCCTGGGTGAGCGGGTTGAGGACCCGGTTGGGGCGGGTGTCGGTGCCCGTCCCGGCGACCCACTGCCAGTTGAGCTGGTTGTTGGCGAGGTCGCCGTCGACGAGGTGGTGCAGGAAGTGCGCGGCGCCGGTCCGCCAGTCGTGGTAGAGCGACTTGGCGAGGAAGCTGGCGGTCAGCAGCCGGGCCCGGTTGTGCATCCAGCCGGTCTCGGCGAGCTGCCGCAGGCCCGCGTCGACGATCGGGAAGCCGGTGCGGCCCTCGCACCAGGCCGCGAACTCCTCCGGGTCGGTGCGCCAGCGGTCCTCGCGCGGGCGGTAGTCGGCGCGGGCGGCGTCGGGCCGGGCGGCCAGCACCTGGTGGTGGAAGTCGCGCCAGACGAGCTGCCGGACGAAGGCCTCGGCGCCGGGGCCGCCGCGGCGTTCGGCGCGGTGGACGAGTTCGTTGGCGGACAGGCAGCCGAAGTGCAGGTACGGGGAGAGGTGGGAGGTGCCGTCGGCGGCGAGGTCGTCGTGCAGGTCGGCGTAGTGCTCGGTGCGCCAGTGCTGCCAGGCGCGGCGGGCCGCGCTCTCGCCGGGCTCGGGCAGGCTGCGGGCGGTGGGCGTCGCGGTGGGCAGGGGCGCGCCGGTGAGATCCTCGGGGGTGCCCAGGTCGCGCGGCGGGGGCAGCGGGGTGCGGCGGGCGGCCCGCTGCCAGGCCCGGTGGTACGGGGTGAACACGGCGTAGTGGTCGCGCCCGGTGGGCAGCACGGCGCCGGGCGGGACGACCGTCAGCGAGCCCTCGTGCACCCGGAGCCGGTCGCCCAGCGCCCGGCGCAGCCGCTGCTCGCGGCGCCGGGCGTAGCCGCTGACCCCGGCGGCAAGGTGGACGCTCGTCGCACCGGTCTCGGCGGCGAGCCGCGCGGTCTGCTCGGCGGTGTCGCCCTCGCGCACCAGCAGCCGTCCGCCGGTCCGGCGCAGCCCGGCGTCGAGGTCGGCGAGGCAGCCGGCCAGGAACGCGGCCCGGTTGGGGGCGGCGAACCCGGCGGCGGTGACGGCCGGGTCGCTGACGAACAGCGGGACGACCCGGTCGGCCCCGGCGCAGGCAGCGTGCAGGGCGGGGTTGTCGTGCAGGCGCAGGTCCTGGGTGAACAGGACGACGGCGAGTGTCATGGGCGCTGGTTTCCGTACGGGTGCCTGGCGGTGTCGACACGGCGACCTGTCGATGTTCCGACGGACGGCCGGCCGACGCCCGGGGGACGGGTGTCCCCCGCCGTTTCTTCGGAGCGGTCGCCGGAACGGACGGGCCCGGCCCCCGGACGGAGTAGTGTCGGCCGCGTCCCCCTCGTCCCACCGACCCCGGGAGCCGCACCGTGCACCAGCTCGACCACTCCGACGTCCGGGCCGCCGCCGAGCGGATCGCCGGGCTGGTCCGCCCCGTCGCGGTCAGCCCGGGCGGGCCGGACGGGACGTGGCTGGCGCTGGAGTACATGCAGCACACCGGCTCGTTCAAGGCCCGCGGCGCGGTCAACTTCCTGCGGGCGCACCGGGAGGCGGGCGCCCTGCCGGAGGCGGGCGTGACCATCGCCTCGGGCGGCAACGCCGGGCTGGCCTGCGCGTGGGCGGCGCGGCGGGAGGGCGTGCGGGCGACGGTGTTCCTGCCGGAGAACGCGCCCGCGGTGAAGGTGGAGCGGCTGCGCGGCTACGGCGCGGACGTCCGGCTGGTGGGCCGCGAGTACGCGCAGGCGCTGGCCGCCTGCGAGGAGTTCGCGGCGGCCAGCGGCGCGCTGGCCTCGCACGCGTACGACCACCCGCTGGTGGCGGCCGGGGCGGGCACCCTGCTGGAGGAGGTCCGCCGCCAGGTGCCGGGCCTGGACACGGTGGTGGTGTCGGTCGGCGGGGGCGGCCTGTTCGCGGGCGTGGCCGCCGCGGCCCGCGCGCACGGGGTGCGCACCGTCGCGGTGGAGCCGGAGAACTGCCGGGCGCTGCACGCCGCGCTGGCGGCGGGCGAGCCGGTGGACGTCCCCGTCGACTCGGTCGCCGCGGACTCGCTGGGTGCCCGCCGCGCCTCCGCGACCGCCCTGGCGGCGGCCCGCGACGCGGGCGTGCGCACCGTGCTCGTCCCGGACGCGGCGATCGTCCGGGCCCGCCGCGCCCTGTGGGAGGAGCACCGGATCGCCGTCGAGCACGCCGCGTCCACCGCCCTGGCCGCCCTGGCCACCGGCGCCTACCGCCCGGAGCCGGACGAGCGGGTGTGCGTCGTGCTGTGCGGCGCCAACACCGACCCCGGCACCCTGACCGGGCCGGACGCGTGAGCTGCGGCCCCCACCTGCCGCGGTTCGCGGACGGCGCGGCCGCGGAACCCGACGCCGCGCGCATCCCGGAGCCGACCGCCCCGCACCTGCCCCGGACCGGACGGGAGGACGCGTACGCGGAACTCGTCCTCCCGGACGGCGGCACCGTCGGCCTCCACCGCCCCGCCGCGCCGGGAACGGGTCTGCGCCGCACCACCGCGCACCGGCTGCAACGGGGCGACCCGACCGAGCGGGCCCTGCGGGCCGTCCTCGCGCGGATCTGACGACGCGTCGGCCCTCCCCGGCCGTCCGTGCCGCGCCCTAGAGTCGGGGGCCACAGTGACGGAGGGGCGTGGATGGCGCAGGAGTTCGAGGAGCCGCCGGGGTACGGGGAGTTCTTCCGCGCGGCGACCGGCCACCGGCCGTACGCCCACCAGCGGGCGCTCGCGGCGGGCGGGTTGCCGCGGTGGGTGCGGGTGCCGTCGGGGGGCGGGAAGACCGCGGGCGCGGTGCTGGCCTGGCTGTACCGGCGGACGGTGTCGGCGCCGGGGGCGACCCCGCGGCGGCTGGTGTACGTGCTGCCGCAGGGCAGCCTCGCGGACTGGACGCACGCCCGGATCGGCGAGTGGCTGGCGCGCCTGGGCCTCGCGCAGCAGGTCGACCTGCACCTGCTGACCGGCCCGGACGGGCAGCACGGCGCCTGGCGGCGCCACCCGGAGCGGACCGCGGTCGTGGTCGGCACCCACGACGTGCTGCTGAGCCGGGCGCTGATGCGCGGGTTCGCCGACAGCCGGACGATGGCGCCGGTGTCCTTCGCGCTGCTCAACAACGACACCCACTGGGTGTTCGACGAGGCGCCGCTGCTGGGCCCCGGCCTGGCCACCGGCGAGCGGCTGCAGGCGCTGCGCGAGGAGTTGGGCACCACGGCGCCGACCGGCAGCACCTGGATGTCCGCGGTCGGCGACGGCACCGCTCCCCCGACCGGGCCCGATCCCGACCTCGCGTCCGGCTCCGCCCCGCTGCGCCGGATCCGCCGACTGCGCCCGCACCCCGACCGGTACGTGGCCGAGCTGGCCGCGGCCCTGGGCGCCGCGCACCGGCCCGGCACCCGCACCCTCGCCCTGCTGGCCTCCCCGCAGCGGGCCCGCGACCTGCACGCCGCGCTGCGCGCCGCCCGCCCCGACCTGCCCGCGGTGCTGCTGCACCCGTACCTGCGCTCCGCCGAACGGCGGTCCCTGGTGCGGGAGTCGGCCGAGACGCCGACGGACGGCTTCGTGGTGGCGAGCCGGGCGCTGGACGCCGGGTCCGACCTGTCCGGCCGCACGGTGCTGGTCGAGCTCGCCCCGTGGAGCGCCCTCGTCCAGCGGGCCGGGCGCTGCAACCGGCACGGCGAGCACCCGGAGGGCGGCGACCTGCTGTGGTGCGTCCCGCCGGACGGGCCGGACGGGCCGGACGGATCGGTGGCGGGGGCGGGGCAGTGGCTGGCGGCGCACGAGGGGGCGGCCGTCACCACCGCCGACCTGTTCCGCGCCCGGGTCGCCGGGCCCGGCGCGCCGCGCTCCCCCGCGTTGGGCGCGGCCGAGCTGGCGGCGCTGTTCGACACCGGGCGGGAGGCCGAACCGGCGGACGCGAGCCCGTGGGTGTGCGCGGAGGCGGAGCGGACGGTCCTGGTCGCCTGGCGCGACTGGGGGGCGGCGGGCGAACCGGCGCCGGACGAACCGGAGCCCGGGCCGGTCGAGCTGTGCGAGGCGCCGCTCGCCGAGGTCCGGGCCCTGCTGCGGGCCGACCGGGGCGGGGGCGGCGGGGCCGACGGCGGGGCGAGCGGCGGGGCGTGGCTGCGGGACCGCGTCGACGGGCGGTGGCGGCGGGCCGCGGCCGGGGACCTGCGCTCCGGCACCGTGCTGCTCCTCGACTCCGCCCGCGGCGGCCACCTCCCGGGGGCGGGCTGGTCCCCCGGCAGCCGGACCCCGGTGCCCTCGCTGTTCACCGGGCGCACGCCCCACGCCACCGGGTGCACCCGCCTGGGTGGGCCTGGACCAGCACCTGCGGGAGACCGAGGAGGAGGCCCGGGCGCTCACCGCCGTCCTGCCCGGCCCGCGCGGGGCGCAGCAGGAGGCGGTGGCGGTGGCCGCCCGGCTGCACGACCTCGGCAAGTGCCACGGGGTGTTCCAGGCCAAGCTGCGCGACGGCGGCGGCGACCCGCCCGAGGGGCTGCTCGCCAAGTCCAGGGCCCCCTGGAACAACGGGGTCTCGGCCCGCCCGCACTTCCGGCACGAGCTGGTCAGCGCGCTGCTGCTGCTGGACGGCGACCACTGGCACCGGCCCGGCCTCGACCCGTCGCTGGTCACCTACCTGGTCGCGACGCACCACGGGCAGGTCCGGGTCTCGGTCCGCCCCGAGCCCGGCGAGGAGGCGGGCACCCTGCTGGGCGTGCGCGAGGGCGACCGCACCCCGTCGGTGGCCGTCTCGTCCGGCGAGCACTTCCCGGCCCGCCGGCTCTCCCCGGCCGCCCCGTTCCGCCCGGACGGCCGCTGGCCCGCCCTGGTCGCCGCCCTGCTGGCCGACCCCGCGCTGGGCCCGTTCCGCCTCGCCCACCTGGAGTGCCTGGTGCGCACCGCCGACTGGCGCTCCAGCGCCCGCCACGACGGGCCGGTCTGACGGGCGGTCCGCCGGGGCCCGACCTGCCCCGGCGGACGTCGCGGATCAGACGTACGCCAGGCTGACCTGCTCGCCGAAGACCACCCAGTGCTGGCCGGGGTCCTTCGGGTCGCACGGCTTGGTGGACACGTTCGGGGTGCCCCAGGCGTCGGCGAGGCAGTACGCGGGAGCGTAGGTCAGCGAGATCTGCTGGCCGGAGACGGTCCAGTACTGGCCGAGGTCCTGCGGGTCGCACGGCTTGGTGGACACGTTCGGGGTGCCCCAGGCGTCGGCGAGGCAGTACGCGGGCGCCTTGCTGAGGGAGATCCGCTGTCCCGAGACGGTGAAGTGCTGCCCCTGGTCGTTGGCGTCGCAGGGCTTCGTCCCGATGCCCGCGGTGCCCCAGGCGTTGGCGAGGCAGTAGACGCCGGGGTGCGGGGCCGGGTCGGCCGCGCCCGCCTGCCCGGCGGGCAGGAAGGAGGCCGTCAGGGCGAGGGCGGCCAGGGTGAGTGTGCGGCGGAGTGCGGTGGCCATGGGCGGGGTTCCGTTCTGCTGGCGGCCGTCCGGCGGGCGCGCTGACATGATTCGCCCACGGACGACGGTTGGGGTGTACGACTCGGAGTCGAGTGCACCGCCATTGATAGCAGCAAGCAGTAACCGGATGACTACTCAGCGCATCCGCGTTCACCCGGTCGGCGGCGCACCGGAGCCGGGCACGGCGGGCCCTGGCGCAACTATCCGATGATCCACTCGTTGGTCCGTCCGACGTCACCGGGCTGCTGCCCCGACACCTCGGAGGGCCGATGGATCTCAAGACGCTGCCGCGGCCCGGGGTGGCCGCCCCCGGCGGGCAACTCGGTTCCGCGGAGGCCGTGTTGGTGCGGCACTACCGGCGGCTGGTGTGCCTGGCGTACGTGACGCTGCCCGCCGACCGGGGGCGGCACGCGCGGGTGGTGGCGGCGCACGCGGTGGTGCAGCGGGCCCTGCCGGTGGTGGGCGGACGGACGTGCGGGGCGGACGGGTACCCGGCGGCCCGGGTCCGGGTGCTGCGGGGGGCGCTGCGTCGGCGGCGCTGGGCGTCGGCCGGGTTCCCCCGGGTGTGGGGCGTGCGGCTGTTCACCCCGCCGGACGACGCGGACGCCGAACTGGACGCCCGGCTGGCCGAGTTGCCGCCCCCGGCCCGGGCCGGTTTCGCCCTGCAGGCGCTGGACGGCCTGGACCGGGCCGAGGCCGCCGAGGTGCTGGCCTGGGCCGGGGTGGAGGAGCCCGCCGAATCGGCCCGTGCGGGCGCCGAGTTGCTGCGCTCGCTGGGCAGCCCGCGCTGGTCCGAGCTGCCGCCCGGCTACGACGCCTGCACCGTCCACCTCCAGCCGGGCGACCTGCTGCGCCGCCGCCGACTGGCCGTGCTGGCCCCGGCGGTGGCGGTGGCGCTGACCGCCGCGGTCGTGCCGGTCCTGGTCTCCTCCCCGTCGGGCGGCGGCAGTTCGGCCGCCGCCCCGTCCGCCGCCCCCGAGCGCCGCGCCGACGACCTGTGGCGGCACACCGCGAAACCGGGCCTCACCGTCTGGCCCGCCCGCGGCGACCTGCTCGACGACAGCGCCCTGATCGGCCGCGCCACCACCGCCTGGCAGCGGGCCGCCCCGCCCGCCGCCGTCCCCCAACTCCTGTACGCGGGGCGGCTGGACGGCACTACGGTGGTGCTGCTGACGGACGGCCGCAGCCTGGCCCGCTACACCGAGGCCCCGGACGCGGACCCGGCCCTGGCGCTCTCCCCCGCCGGGGACAGCGACGTGACGGCGGGAGCGGCGGTGGTCCTGCACCGGGACGACCGCGGCGCCCGCTACCTGCTGGCCCCGTGGGTCGCCGCCGCGGCGACCCGCCGCCTGGACCGGCCGGACGAGGCCGAACGCCCGCTGCCCTTCCCGGGCGGGGTGACCGACCCGGTGCCGGGCACCGCCGCCCAGGGGTGCCCGGGGCCGGTCCTGCAGCTGCGCTCGGACCCGGTGGTCGCCGAGCAACACGCCTTCCTGCTCGCCGACCTGGGCGGCCTCACCCCGGCCCACCTGACCTACACGCCGCCCCCGGACGCCGCCTCCCAGGCCCGCCCGCCGCGGGAGGCCGTCGGCGCCCAGGCGCTGCACCGGTGGGCGGCGGGCGCCTGCGCGGTGCCCGAAGCCGGGCCGGAGGTGCGGCAGTTGAACCTCTGGGAGTTCGCCGACCAGAAACTCCCGCAGAACGCCGGGGAGTTGGCCTGGGCCTGCCTGCGCGCCGACCACTGGGACGGCTCCGGCAGCGCCGCGGCCGCGGTCCTCCCGCCGAACGGCGGCCGCGCCGAGCGCCTCGCCCACGCGGACGGCCGGGCCTGCAGCCGCTACGAGCAGGACACCGTCGCCCAGTACCGCTGGCGCGCTCCCAACGGCACCCCGTACCTCCTGGTCGCCGCCAGCCGCCGGGTCTCCCGCCTGGTCGTCACCACCCCGTCCCGCCGGCTCGACCAGCCCGCCGGGCCCACCCGCACCCTGGCCCTGGACAACCCGGGCAGCGGTCCCACCACGGTCGAGGCGGTCACCGCCTCCGGCGCCCGTCTGCGCCCGATCAACTGACGCGCGGCCGGGGGCCGGAGGGATCCGGGCTCAGGCGAGTTCGAGGACCAGTTTGCCCGTGTTGGCGCCGCGGAACAGCATCTGGAAGGTCTCCGGGAAGGCGTCGACGCCGCCCTTGACCACGTGTTCGCGGGCGGTGAGGCGGCCGTCGGCGATCCAGCCCGCGATCTCCCGGGCGGCCTCGCGGTAGCGGGCGGCGTGGTCGAAGACGACGAAGCCCTCCATCCGGGCCCGGCGGACCAGCAGGGAGAGGTAGTTGGCGGGGCCCTGGACGGCCTGCTCGTTGTTGTACTGGCTGATCGCGCCGCAGACCACCACCCGGGCGTGCATCGCCAGCCGGGTGAGCGCGGCGTCCAGGATAGGGCCGCCGACGTTGTCGAAGTAGACGTCGATGCCGTCGGGGGCGTGGGTGCGCAGCGCGCGGCGGACGTCCTCGTTCTGGTAGTCGACGGCCGCGTCGAAGCCCAGTTCCCCGGTCAGCCAGGCGCACTTGGCGGGGCCTCCGGCGATGCCGACCACCCGGCAGCCCTTCACCTTCGCGATCTGGCCGACCAGGCTGCCGACCGCGCCCGCCGCGCCGGAGACCACGACGGTCTCGCCCTCCTTCAGGGCGCCGACCTCCAGCAGGCCGAAGTAGGCGGTCATGCCGGGCATGCCGAGGGCGCCGAGGTGGGTGGGGAGCGGGGCCAGCGCCGGGTCGACCCGGTGGGTGCCGCTGCCGTCGGAGCGGACGTACTCCTGGACGCCGAAGGTGCCGGTGACGAACTCGCCGACCCGGTAGCGGGGGTGGGCGGACTCGACCACCTCGACGATCGACCCGGCCCGCATCACCTCGCCGAGGCCGACCGGCGGCAGGTAGGAGGGGCGGTCGTCGAGCCAGCCGCGCATCGCGGGGTCGAGGGAGAGGTAGCGGGTGCGGCCGAGGAACCAGCCCTCCTCCGGGGCGGCGACCGGCTCCTCGGTCAGCGCCCAGTCCTCGGGGCGGACCGGGCCGACGGGGCGGCGGGCGAGTCGGATCTGACGGTTGGCGACCGGCACGGTGCACTCCTGCGGCGGGCGGGGGTCGGGGAGGGAGCGGGACGCCGGTGCTCGGGGGGTGGACCGGCGGCCCGCTCCCCGAGTCTAAGCAAGCGCTTAGTCATCGCGCCAGGGGCGCACCGGGCGGACCGCTCAGCCCGCCCCGCCCGGCACCGGACCGGCCTCGCGGAGGGCGGTCGCCCCGGCCTCGCGGAAGGTGAACGCCTCGGGGCCGGGGCCGTGGGCGCGGATCGCGGCGATCCGCGCCATCGCCTCGGCGACGCTCGGCCGGTGGCCGATCGGCACCCACCACATCGCCTGGTGCGCCCCGTCGGATCGCTGGAACCACTCGCGGCGGCGGGCCAGCACCCGCAGGTGGCCGCTGCGGTAGGTGAAGTCGCGGAGCGCCGCAACGGACTCCCAGACCGAGCAGTTGATCTGCAGCAGGTGGTCGTCCTCGTCGGGGTGGAGTCCGGTCGCGTCCGCCCCGGCCTCGTCGACCATCCGCCAGACGAAGCCCGGGCTGCGTTCGGCGAGTGCGTTGACCTCGGCCAACTGGGCGACGAAGTCGGCGAGTTCGGGGCTGTCCAGCGGGGCGACGGTGCGGCCGACGTTGACCTGGGCGAGGTGGTGGCCGGACGGGGGCACGGCGAACTGGGGGGTGGTCATGCGGTAAGCATGGCCCGTCCCGGCTTCTATCGTCAATCTTTGTTGTTTTTAGAGAGGGAGACGCAGCAGCCGCCCGCGCACGGGTCCATCGCGGCCGTCCACCCCTCCCCCGCCAGCCCCGCCAGCAGCGCCAGGTTCATCCCGCACACCAGCGCCGGGAACTCGTCCGCCAGCGCGTGGAACGGGCAGTTGCGCAGCCGCAGCACCTCCCCGTCCAGGAACGGCGCGTAGCCGCGCCCGCGCAGCGCCTCCGGCAGGTCCGGGGCCTGCTCTTGCTCGCCCGCCGCACGCGCCGCGGCCTGCAACTCGCGGTCCAGGCCCGCCCGTTCGACCACCTCGGCGAGCAGCCGCCCGGCCGCGCCGTACTCCCGCGGCGGCAGTGCCACGGCGAACTCGGCGTCCGCCCGGCGGTACACCTTGGCGGGGCGCCCGGCGCCGGGGCCGCCGCGCCCGGCCGGGCGGCGGTAGGAGGCGGCCAGCAGGCCCGCGTCGACCAGCTTGTCCAGGTGGAAGGCCGCCAGCGAGCGGGAGACGCCCGCGGCCTCGGCCGCCGCGTCCCGGCCGACCTCCTCCGGCGCCTCGGCCACGTGCCGGTACAGGGCCCGCCGCACCGGGTCGGCGAGGGCGCCCAGCGCCTCGATCGAGGAGTCCTCAGCTGTCATCCGTCGAGTCTATGACCGGCCCGGCCGCACCCCCGCGGGCCCGGCCGGAGCAGCAGCCGGAGGACTCCCGCCCCGCCGTGAACGCGCCACCGGGGCGGCGCCGTTGCGCCACGGTGCCCGGATTGCCCGCCATCCGTTTCTACACCTCTGTAGAGTGTTCCCGACCGCCACCAGCCGGGCCGTTCGGGCACCCCGCACCCGTCACACCCGCCGACCGGACTCGAAGGAGGCCCGCAGTGCTCCCTCCGCAGCTGCAGACCGACCCCGCCTGGTCCCCGCCCGAACAGGACGTGCGCCCCGCGTACCAGCCCGTCGAGGTCCTGCTCGACGACTCCGAGAGCTGGGCCCTGGGCCGGATCAACGCCTGGTGGAACTCCCCCGAGGGCACGCCCTGGTGCCGCCTGCGCCTGATCGGCGCCTCCGCCGCCCCCGCCTGGCGGCGCTACGACCCCGAGCGGATCCTGCTGCTGCCCACCCACGGGATCTGACCCCGCCGGGCGGGGTCGACCCCCGGGCCGGGCCGTCCGCGTCCGGCGGCCCGGCCCGACCCGGGCGGAGCGGTCAGCCGCCGAACAGGACCGGCTTCAGCACCGAGGGGCGGAACAGCAGGGTGGGCGGTTCCACCATGGCGGCGACCTGGTGGAACGCGGCGGCGACCTGGGCGTCGGTGACGGCGCGGGCCAGCACCCGGTCCAGCATCCGCTGCTGGACGCGGACCTGGAGGCCGGAGGGCCCGCCGATGGTGCCGGGGAAGCGGACGTCCTCGCCCGCCGCCATCTGCCAGGGGTTCTTGGTGACCGCCGCGATGGCGCCACGGGTCTCGCGGACGGCGGCGTGGCCGAGGTCGCCGTGCTTGCGGACGGCGTCGCGCAGGGCGCGGGCGCCGAGCGCGGCGACGGTCATGCCCTGGCCGTAGACCGGGTTGAAGGTGCAGGAGGCGTCGCCGAGGGCGAGGAAGCCGTGCGGGGCGGCGCGTTCGTAGTGCCGCCAGACGCTGGGGCCGGGGACGAAGCCGCGGGCGGGGCCGGTGGGCTTGGCCCCGGCGATCGCCTCGGCGATGCCGGGGTCGCGGAGCAGGCCGAGCTGCTTCTCGAACTCCTCGGCCTGCATCGAGGGTTCGAAGCCGCGCATGCCGCCCATGCCGACGATCCAGCGGTCGTCCTCCACCGGCAGCAGGACGCCGAAGCGGCCCTGCTCGGGGGCGTGGCTCTGCAGGTAGAGCGCGGCTCCGGGGTCGGCGTCGGCGGGCCGGTGGTAGAAGCGGGTCGCGTAGGAGACCCCGGCGTCGACCCGTTCGCGGGGGGCGGCGGGGGCGCCGATCACCGAGAGCCACTTGGCGGCGTGGGTGGCGCGTCCGGCGGCGTCGACGACCAGTTCGGCGGATATCTCGTCCTCCTCCCCGCCGAGCCCGCGGCCGCTGACCCGCACGCCGGTGACGGCGGTTCCGTCGCCGAGCAGCCCGGTCACCTCGGTGGCGGTGCGGAACTCGACGTTCGGGGCGGTGCGGACGCGGTCCAGCACCAGCCGGTCGATCAGCGGGCGGCTGCAGGTGAGCACCGCGAGGTCGCTCTCGTACGGGGCGAGCCAGCCCGCGGCGGTGAGCCAGCGCAGGCCGCCGGAGAGCCCGACCCGGGTGGCGCCCGCCGCGAGGAGTTCGCCGAGGACGCCGGGCAGCAGCTCGTCGAGGGTGCGCTGGCCCGCCTCCAGCAGCAGGTGGCCGTGCTTGGCCTGCGGGACGCCGGGGCGGAAGTCCGTCCCGTCCGGGTAGCGGTCGCGTTCGACCACCACGACCCGTTCGGCGACGCCGTGCAGCGCCCAGGCCGCCAGGCACCCGGCCAGGCCGCCGCCGATCACCACTGCCGTACCGCGGTCACCGACCGCGCTCCCCCTGGAACTCATGTCCGTACAGTAAGGGATGCGGCGCGTACGGTCACCGGAAGTCCGCAGTCCGTTCGCCGTTCCTGCACGGGCAACTGCCCTACCCGGAGGCGGATTTCACCGTTTCCGACCGGTACCGCCCCAGTTGCCCGGACCGACCGGCCGACCCGCGGCGGGCGGCCGGGCACCGTCGGCGGCCGCTCCCGGGCCCGGCCGCCGCGTTGGGCCGGACGGGGGACCTGCCGGGCGCGTGGCGCGCGGGGGAACGGGCGGGCGGCATGGGATGGCGGGATGACCTCTGAGCAGATCCTGATCGGGTCCGGGCTGACGGTGGTGCTCGCCGTCGCCTCCCAACTGCTGGCCGCCCGGCTGCACGTCCCGGCCATCATCGTGCTGCTGCCGGTGGGCTTCGCCGCCGGGGCGGTGACCGACGACGTCCACCCGGACCAGCTGCTCGGCCCGGCCTTCTCCCCGCTGGTCTCGCTCGCCGTCGCGGTCATCCTGTACGACGCCGGGCTCGGCCTGGACCTGCGCAAGCTGACCGGCCACACCCGGCACGCGGTGGTGCGGCTGGTGTGGATCGGCACCGTGCTGACCGCCCCGGCCGCCGCGCTGGCGGCCGCGCCGCTGCTGGGCGTCTCGGGGCAGGCGGCGGCGATGCTGGGCGCGGTGCTGGTGGTGTCGGGGCCGACGGTGGTGGGGCCGCTGCTGAACTTCGTCCGCCCGACCGAGCGGGTGCAGCGGATCCTGGTGTGGGAGGGCTCGCTGATCGATCCGGTCGGCGGCATCCTCGGCGCACTGGTCTACCACGCGCTGCTGAGCGAGCAGCACCGGAAGTTCGGCTCCGGGCTGCTGGAGTTCGCCGCGAGCATGGGCCTGGGCCTGCTGGGCGGGCTGCTCGGCGCGGCGCTGCTGTGGTGGCTGCTGGTGCGCGTGCGGCTGGGCGAAGTGCTGGCCACCAGCGCCCAGTTGGCGGCGGTGGTGGGCGTCGCGGCGCTGTGCGACGCGCTGCGCGAGGACACCGGGCTGATCGCCGCGATCGTGATGGGCGTGGTGGTGGCGACGGTGCCTGCGTTCGACCTGCCCGCCCGGCGGACCTTCTTCGAGACCCTGGTGTCGCTGGTCGTCGGCGTGCTGTTCGTGTCGATCTCCTCGACCGTCACCTGGGCCTCGGTGCGGCCGGTGCTGCTGCCCTCGCTGGCGCTGGTCGCGGTGCTGGTGCTGGTGGTGCGGCCGGTGGTGGCGTCGCTGTCCACCGTCGGGACGGACCTCGCCGAGGGCGAACGGGCGTTCCTGGGCTGGATGGCGCCGCGCGGCATCGTCGCCGCGTCCACCGCCGCGACCTTCTCCACCGGCCTGGCCGCGGCGGGCGTCGGCGGCGCGGAGAAGATCCTCCCGGCCACCTTCCTGGTGATCGTCCTGACCGTCACCCTGTACGGCCTGACCGCCGTCCCGGTGGCCCGGCTGCTGCGGGTCACCCGCCCGGCCCGCTCGCGCCCGCTGCTGGTCGGCGGCGAGCCCTGGACGGTCGAGCTGGCCACCGTGCTGCGCTCGGCCGGGCTGGACGTGCTGCTGTGGGCCGGGCGCGACGAGCAGCGGGCCCGGATCTCCGCGGCCGGGCTCGAACTCGCCGACGGGGAGCTGCTGGCCGCCGCGAGCGGCGAGGGCGCCGAGCAGGAGGGCGTCACCGCGGTGTACCTGCTGACCGCCGAGGACGAGTTCAACGCGCTCGCGGCGGCCGTGCTGCACGACGGGTCCGAGCTGCCGGTGTTCCGGCTGCCCGCCGCCGCGCCCGGCCCCGGCGTGGTGGGCGACGCCCCCGCGGCGATGGTCCTCCCCGCCGCCCTGACCGGCCCCGAGCTGGCCCGCCGCCACGCCGCGGGCGCCCGCATCCTGCGCCGCCCCGCCGACGGCGAACTCCCGCCCGGCCACGACCTGCTGTTCACCCTCGACCGGGCCGGTCACCTACTGCCCGCGACCCTGTACGGCGAGCCCGCCCAGCCCGGGCAGGTCACCGAGCGGATCGTCCTCGGCCCGTCCTGAGCCCCCACCGCCCCGTGCGGGCGCGCCGTCGGTTCCGGCCACCGGACGCGACGGCTCCGGTCCGGACCGGACGGACCCGGACCGGAGCGGAAGCCCTCCGCCGCCGTCCGTCCGGGCCCGGTGCGCCCCCGCGCCCGGCCCCGGAACGGGATGACCATCCCGTGGACCACGACGACACCCGCACCGAACCGGGCCCCGCCGACCGGGCCCGGTGGATCGCCGACGCCCTGCACGAGCCGACCGGCCGCCGGCCCCTGCTCGAACACCTGCCCGGCGGCAGCCACCGGGTCACCCTCCGGACCGTGGCGCACCCGGACGCCGCCGTGGCGACGGCGGTGCTCCGGGTGCTCGGCGCGGCCGACCGGTTCGGGCACCGCGACAGGCGGCAGCAGGAACGCCTGTGGGCCGAGGTCGACCCGCCCTCCGCGCCACCGGCGGGGCGGTGACCCGCACCGACTGCGCGGACCGGCGGCGCTGCTCCGGCCGCTGGCCGCGGCCACCGGCTCGACGTCGACGGCGAGCCGGTGGCCGGGCCGGAAGACCCCGGCGGCGGGCGCGCCCGAGCGGCGCTCCGCGGGATCGTGCCCGTGCGGACGGCCGGGCCGCCGGGCCGGGACGACCGGTTCACCCGTCCGACACGGCGCCGTGCCGTCCCGCGTAACAGCTGCCGGGTACCGTTCCGTCTGCCGCTCCCGTCCCAGGAAGGACCGCCCGCCCGATGTCCACCACCACCGACGACCTCGCCGACTTCCTGCAGGCCCAGGGCCTCGACCCGCACGGCCTGGACGAGCCCGGCACCCTGCTGTGGACCACCCGGGACGCCAGCGGCCCGACCGCCAGCGCCGCCCTGGAGCTCGCCGGGCCGACCGCCCTGCTGCGCAGCGTCGCCGTCCGGCCGGACCAGCGCGGCAACGGCACCGCCCGCCGCCTGGTCGAGGACGTGCTGGCCGAGGCGGCCGCGGGCGGCATCCGCCGGGTCTACCTCTTCTCCACCGACGCGGGCGCGTTCTGGCAGCGCCTCGGCTTCCGCGAGGTCCCCGTCCCGGAGGCCGCCGACGCGCTGGCCGGGGCCCCGCAGGTCCGCCAGTACCTCGCGGACGGCTCGCTGGTCGACGAGGTCGCCTGGTGCCGCGACCTGGAGACCTCTTGACGACCCGTCGAACGTGCACGGTACGTTGACGGCGTGATCGACTCCTCGACCGAGCCCCTGCCCTGGCCCCCGGCCCCGATCCGGACCGCCCGGCTGCTGCTGCGCGAGCCGGAGGCCCGCGACCGGGCGGCGATCGTCGAGCTGTTCACCTCCCCGGAGGTCGGCACGTACATCGGCGGCGCCCGCCCGCGCGAGGAGTTCGAGCAGCAGTTGCCCGAGGTGCCGCGGGGCCGCCCGGGGCTGCTGGTGGTCGAGCTGGACGGGGCGATGATCGGCGTCGTCACGCTCGACCCGCACGACTCCGACCGGGTGGCGCACCTGCACCCCGGCGGCGGGGCGCGCGAGCTCGGCTACCTGTTCCTGCCGCACGCCTGGGGCCACGGCTACGCCACCGAGGCCTGCGCCGCCGCCCTGGAGTGGCTCGCCGCCGCCCGGCCCGGCACGCCCGTCGCCCTGACCACCCGGACCGCCAACGCCGCCTCGCTGCGGGTCGCCGAACGCCTCGGCTTCACCGAGGTCGCCCGCTTCGAGCAGTACGGCGCCCGGCAGTGGCTCGGCGTCCGCCTGCCGGGCTGACGCTCAGGCCAGCAGGACCGGGTTGGTGAGCGCCACCGGCCACCCGTCCGGGCGGCGCACCTCGACCCGGACGAAGGCTGTCGCCGCGGCGTCGGTGCGCCAGTGCAGCTCCGCCGCCGCGGGGGCCCGGTGCTCCTTGCCGCGTTCGGTGCGGAAGTGCACCGTGCAGCCCCCGGGGAGGCCGGAGAGCCGCACCGCCAGGTCGACCGGTCGGCCCGCGGTGGCCAGCCGCTCGCCGATCCCGGCCGTGCGCCCGGCCGCCTCGGCGGTGAACTCCAGCTGCACGGCGGCCGATCCGGCGATCCAGCTGCGCCCGGCCCGGACGGCGGCGAGGATCGCGGGGGTGCTCAACTCCTCGGCGTGCACCACGGTCTGCGGGGTGCCGAGCTGGCCGGGCAGGTGGGCGTCGCTGCTGCCGACGGCGGGCTGCCAGCGGCCGGTGCGGGCGCCCGCGCCGAGGCGGCGGCCCCACTCGGCGAGCGCGGCCTCGTTGTCGGCGTTCCACGGCAGGTCGGCGGACCACTGCCCGTTCCACACCTCGACGGCGTCGAAGGCCCCCAGCGGGTACATCAACTCCCCTCCCGGGTACGGCGCGTGGGGGTGCGCGGCGACGCACGTCCCGCCCGCCGCGCGCACCCCGCGCAGCTCCCGCTCGAAGGCCGCCTCGCCCGCCCGGTGCCGGTGGTCGACGAGTCGACCGGGGGCGAGGCCGAGCGCCAGCCAGTGGCCGGTGCCGGTGGTGACCTCCTCCCCCAGGATCACCAGCAGGTCGTCGCCGCCCACCTCGCCCCAACTCCCGGGCGCGGTGGGGGCGTCGTGCTCGGTGGTGGCGAGGAAGTCGAGCCCGGCGGCGCGGGCGGCGGCGGCCAGTTCGGCGGGGGTGAGTTCGCCGTCGGAGTGCACCGAGTGCACGTGCAGGTCGCCGCGGTACCAGCCGGGGCCGCGCCCGGGCAGCCGGGTCGGTGGATAGTCCATGATCGCCTCCTGGACGTTCCAACGGCCGTGCGCCGGAAGGGAGTTCCGGCAGGGCGTCAGCTCAGGGCGAACCAGGGCGAGGGGCGGTCCTCGAGCGCCTTCTCCAGCAGCATGGCGTCGCCCCGGCCCAGCGGCGGGAGGTCGTCCAGCGGGAACCAGGCGACCGCGAGCGACTCCTCGTCGTTGACCACGGCTTCGCCGGACAGCGGGCGGCAGCGGAAGGCGACGTCCAGGTACTGCACCTGGTCGCCGTTGGTGCAGGCGAAGGCGGGCAGGGTGTGGACGCTGGTGATCCGCTCGGGCAGGACGGTGACGCCGGTCTCCTCCCGCACCTCCCGGACCACGGTGTCGGCGGGCTGCTCGCCGGGCTCCACGATCCCGTGCAGCAGGGCCCAACGGCCGTTGTCGGAGCGGCGGTTGAGCAGGATGCGGCCGTCCTCGACCACCACGGCGGTGACGCCGGACAGCCACAGCGGGTCGTGGCCGATGTGTTCGCGCAGGTCCAGGATGAATTGCGGCGTGGGCATACCGTGCACTGTAGTGCGCACCCGCCCGTTCCCGGCGCAACCGCGGCCGCCCCCCGGAAGGGGCGGCCGCGGCGGCGTCGGGCGGTGACGGGGCGTCAGGCCAGCGAGGCGAGCGCGTCGTTGAGGGTCTTCGACGGGCGCATCACGGCGGCGGCCTTGGCCGGGTCGGGCTGGTAGTAGCCGCCGAGGTCGGCGGGCTGGCCCTGGACGGCGATCAGCTCGTCGACGATGGTCTGCTCCTGCTCGGCCAGGGTCGCGGCGAGCGGGGCGAACGCGGCGGCGAGGGCGGCGTCCTCGGTCTGGGCGGCCAGTTCCTGGGCCCAGTAGAGGGCCAGGTAGAAGTGGCTGCCGCGGTTGTCGATGCCGCCGAGGCGGCGCGAGGGCGACTTGTCCTCGTTGAGGAAGGTGCCGGTGGCGCGGTCCAGGGTGTCGGCGAGGACCTTGGCGCGGGCGTTGCCGGTGGTGGTGGCCAGGTGCTCGAAGGAGGCGGCCAGCGCGAAGAACTCGCCGAGGGAGTCCCAGCGCAGGTAGTTCTCCTTGACGAGCTGCTGGACGTGCTTGGGGGCGGAGCCGCCCGCGCCGGTCTCGAACAGGCCGCCGCCCGCCATCAGCGGGACGACCGACAGCATCTTGGCGCTGGTGCCCAGCTCCAGGATCGGGAACAGGTCGGTCAGGTAGTCGCGCAGCACGTTGCCGGTGACGGAGATGGTGTTCTCGCCGCGGCGGATGCGCTCCAGGGAGAGCTTGGTGGCCTCGACCGGGGAGAGGATCTGGATGTCCAGGCCCTCGGTGTCGTGCTCGGGCAGGTACGTCTTGACCTTCTCGATCAGGACGGCGTCGTGGGCGCGGGTCTCGTCCAGCCAGAAGACGGCCGGGTCGCCGGTGGCGCGGGCGCGGGTGACGGCGAGCTTGACCCAGTCCTGGATCGGCAGGTCCTTGGTCTGGCAGGCGCGGAAGACGTCGCCGGGGGCGACGGCCTGCTCCAGGACGGTCTCTCCGTTGGCGTCGACCAGGCGGACGGTGCCCGCGGCGGCGATCTCGAAGGTCTTGTCGTGGCTGCCGTACTCCTCGGCGGCCTGGGCCATCAGGCCGACGTTCGGGACGGAGCCGATGGTGGCCGGGTCGAGGGCGCCGTTGGCGCGGCAGTCGTCGATGGTGGCCTGGTAGACGCCCGCGTAGGAGCTGTCCGGCAGGACGGCGAGGGTGTCGGCCTCCTGGCCGTCCGGGCCCCACATGTGGCCGGAGGTGCGGATCATGGCCGGCATCGAGGCGTCGACGATGACGTCGCTGGGGACGTGCAGGTTGGTGATGCCCTTGTCGGAGTCGACCATGGCCAGGGCCGGGCCGTCGGCGAGCTCGGCGTCGAAGGACGCCTTGATCTCGGCGCCGTTGGGGAGCTTGTCCAGGCCGGCCAGGATGCCGCCGAGGCCGTTGTTCGGGTTGAGACCGGCGGCGGCCAGGTCGGCGCCGAACGCGGCGAAGGTCTTCGGGAAGAAGGCGCGCACGACGTGGCCGAACAGGATCGGGTCGGAGACCTTCATCATGGTGGCCTTGAGGTGCACCGAGAACAGCACGCCCTCGGCCTTGGCGCGGGCGACCTGCGCGGCCAGGAACTCGTTCAGGGCGGCGGCGCGCATCACGGAGGCGTCGACGACCTCGCCGGCCAGCACCGGGACCTTCTCGCGCAGCACGGTGACGGTGCCGTCCTCGGCGACCAGCTCGATGCGCAGCGTGCCGTCCTCGGCGATGACGGTGGACTTCTCGGTGGAGCGGAAGTCGTTCGCGCCCATGGTGGCGACGTTGGTCTTGGAGTCGGCCGACCAGGCGCCCATCCGGTGCGGGTGGGTCTTGGCGTAGTTCTTGACCGACAGCGGGGCGCGGCGGTCGGAGTTGCCCTCGCGCAGCACCGGGTTGACGGCGGAGCCCTTGACCTTGTCGTAGCGGGCGCGGACGTCGCGCTCCTCGTCGGTCTGCGGGTCGTCCGGGTAGTCCGGGAGGGCGTAGCCCTGGGCCTGCAGCTCGGCGATGGCGGCCTTGAGCTGCGGGATGGAGGCCGAGATGTTCGGCAGCTTGATGATGTTGGCGCCGGGGGTCTTGGCGAGCTCGCCGAGCTCGGCGAGGGCGTCCGCGATGCGCTGGTCCTCCTGGAGGTACTCCGGGAAGACGGCGATGATCCGACCGGCCAGCGAGATGTCGCGGGTCTCCACGCTCACGCCGGCGGTGGCGGCGTACGCCTGGACGACCGGCAGGAACGAGTACGTGGCGAGGGCGGGGGCCTCGTCCGTGTGGGTGTAGATGATGGTCGAGTCAGTCACCGTAGCTCCAGCTTCCACGTCTGCAACGTCTTGACGTCAAGATATCTCGTCGCGGGGGGATCTCCGCAACCAACCCCCCGGAGGACGGTCAGCCGGACTCCGCGCGGGCGGCGATGTTGCGGGCCATGCCGCCGAAGACCACGGCGTGGAACGGGGCGACCGACCACCAGTAGGCCTGCCCGGCCAGGCCGTGCGGGTGGAACAGGGCGCGCTGGCGGTAGCGGGCGCCGTCCCCGTCGGGGGTGACGGTGAGTTCCAGCCAGGCCAGGCCGGGCAGCCGCATCTCGGCGCGCAGGCGCAGCAGCCGTCCGGGTTCGATCTCCTCGACCCGCCAGAAGTCGAGCGAGTCGCCGACCCGCAGCCGTCCGGGCGAGCGCCGTCCGCGGCGCAGCCCGACGCCGCCGGCCAGCCGGTCGAGCGCGCCGCGCACCGCCCAGGCGAGCGGGAAGGAGTACCAGCCGTGCTCGCCGCCGATGCCCTCGACCACCCGCCACAGCGCCTCGGGCGGCGCGGCCACCTGCCGCTCGCGGACGTCCTGGTAGAGGCTGCCGCCCGCCCAGCCGGGGTCGGTGGGCAGCGGGTCGCTGGGGGCGCCGGGCAGCGAGGCGGAGGACCAGCGGGTGTCCACCTCGTCGTCGCGGATGCGGCGCAGCGCGAGTTCGACGGCGCGGTCGAAGCCGATCGGGCCGCCGGGCGGGTCGGGGATCCAGCGGTCCAGGTCCCGTTCGGAGCGGACCACCTCGTGCCGCAGCGACTCGACCAGCGGGCGGGCCAGGCCGCCGGGGACGGGGGTGACCAGGCCGACCCAGTGCGAGGACAGGCTCGGGGTGAGGACGGGCAGCGAGACGATCAGCCGCCGCCGCAGGCCCGCGATGCGGGCGTAGCGCTGCATCATCGCGCGGTAGGTGAGCACCTCGGGGCCGCCGATGTCGAAGGCCCGGTCGGTGGCCGGGTCGTCGGGCAGGTGGGCGGCGGCCAGCAGCAGGCGCAGCACGTCGCGGACGGCGATCGGCTGGATCCGGGTGTCCACCCAGCGCGGGGTGACCATCACGGGCAGGCGCTCGGTGAGGTGGCGGAGCATCTCGAAGGAGGCCGAGCCGGAGCCGATCACCACGGCGGCGCGCAGTTCGGTGACGGGTACGCCGCCCTCGCGCAGGGCGCGGCCGGTGGCGACCCGGGAGCGCAGGTGCGGGGAGAGCTGCCCCTCGGGCAGGTCGGGCGGGACGAGGCCGCCCAGGTAGACGATCCGCCGCACGCCGGCC
Source organism: Kitasatospora phosalacinea (assembly GCF_030268885.1). GTDB lineage: Bacteria > Actinomycetota > Actinomycetes > Streptomycetales > Streptomycetaceae > Kitasatospora > Kitasatospora phosalacinea_C. The sequence continues at coordinate 132,184 of NZ_BSSA01000009.1, read as the reverse complement.
CGGGCGGCGGCCAGGCCGAAGGCGCGGGCGGCGTCCCGGTCGGTGCGTTCGAAGTCGGGGCCGCTGCCGAGCGAGTGCACCAGGTAGTAGGCGACGTCGACGCCGTCGAAGGCCCCGTCCAGGGTGGGCGGCCGGGTCACGTCGCCGGTGGCGGTCTCCACGGCGGACCGCCACGGGTGGTCGCGCAGCCGGGCCGGGTCGCGCACCAGGCAGCGCACCTTCGCCCCGTCGGCCAGCAGTTCGGGCACCAGTCGCCCGCCGAGGTACCCGGTCGCCCCGGTCACCAGACAGCGCACGTCGCCACCTCCCGTTCGTTCCCGTCCGGCCCCCCGCCCGGTCTTCGGTGCCGCCCCCGTCGGCGGATCGTTCCTCCCAGCCTGGGCCAGTGGTGGACGGAGCGCCAAGTGACTGTGGACGCGGTGCCGATCCGGTGCGCCGGGTCGCGGCTACGGTGGACGTCGTTCAGGGAAACCCCGCGCTCCGCGGGGGGCCGGGTCCCTCCCGATGTGGCGGGGGCAGGATCCGGCGGCGGATCCCTCCCGATGTGGCGGGGGCAGGATCCGACAGCGGGTCCCTCCCGATGTGGCGGGGGCGAGGACCCGGTGGCGGGGCGCGGTGCGTGTCGCGGGCGGGCCTTCGTGCTCCGCCCGCACGAGCGGGTCGCCGGCCCGGGCAGCGCTTCCCCAGAGTTGCTGCCCGGGCCGGCCCCGCACGGTCGCCCCCCCGGCCGGTCGCTCGCGCCGGACGGTCACTCCCGGCGCGCGGTCCGGATGCTGCGTCCGGTGACGGTGGTCGGGGTCAGCCGCACCCAGCGCCCGTGCGCGGGCGGCGCGGGCAGTTCGGCCAGCAGGGCCGGTTCGGTGACGTACTCCAGCGGGCCGATCATCAGCACGCTCCAGCCCTCGCGCAGGTCCCGGTCGGCGCGGTCCACCTCGAACGCGGCGTCGCCGCCCGGGCCGGGGGCCAGCGCGCCGTCGCCGGCGGTGCGGTAGAGGACGGTGTGCTCGTGCACCAGGTAGCCGACGGGGCGCACCACGGGGCCGTCCGGGCCGGTGCGGGCGATCCGGCCGAGGCCGTGGGCCCCCAGGCGCTGCCAGCACTCGGCGACGCCGAGTTCGCCGAGGACGGGCGGCCCGGCCGGGGCGGGGCCGTCGGGGCGGGCGGCCGCGGCGCGCTCGGCGGGTCGGCCGGCCACCAGTTCCTCGTACTCCAGGCCGAGGACGGCGGCCAGCCGCAGCAGGGCGGGCGGGTCGAAGTCGGGCCCGAGTTCCAGGACGCGGCGCAGGTAGGTGGTCGACATGCCCGCCCTGGCCGCCGCCTGCGCCTCGCCGAGCCCGAGGTCGGCGAGGCGGTCGGCGAAGCGGCGGGCGATCACGGTCGTGGTCGCGGGGGCGTGTTCGGTGGTCACTCCGGTCACCTCCCGGGTCGGCGGTCCGGTCGGTCCGGGGGCGGTTCCTCCCGGTTCGTCCGGTCTCGCCTTCATGGTGCGCGACCTCGGGCCCGTTCCGGCAGGGGCCTTGGACCCTTCTCCTGCGCGCCGCGCCCGCGCTCGGGGCCGGAGCCGGGACCAACGGCCCCGGGCGCCGGGGCCGTCGGCCCTGGCGGGCCCGCGCGGGCGGGGGCAGGGTGGGCGGTGAACCCGATGCCGGGCCTCGGGGGCCCGCAGGGATCCGCACAGGGAAGGCACTGCCATGACTCGTCCCGTTCTCGCCGCCGTAGACGCGTCCGTCCGCAGCCGGGCCGCCGCGCACTGGGCCGCCCAGGAGGCCGGCCGACGGGGGGCGCCGCTGCGGCTGCTGCACGCCTGGCCGTACCTGGGCCGGAAGGCGAACGACCTGGTGAGGGCCGACGACCTGGAGGGCGGCGCCCGGTCGATGCTCGACGACGTCGCCGGGGAGCTGGCCGCCGCCTACCCCGGCCTCGACGTCTCCGGCGAGCTGGTGCCGGACGCCGCGATCGACGGGCTGACGGCCGCCGCCGAGCAGGGGGAGCTGCTGGTGATCGGCACCCGCGGGCTGGGCGGCTTCCGCGGGCTGCTGGTCGGCTCGGTCAGCCTCGGCGTGGCGGGCCGTTCGGCGACGCCGGTGGTGCTGGTCCGCGAGGGGCGGCCGGAGCCGGTCGCGCACGAGCCGGAGGTCGCGGTCGGCCTGGACGCGCTCGAACCCGACGCCGGGGTGCTGGAGTTCGCCTTCGAGGCGGCCCGGCTGCGCGGCGCCCGGGTGCGGGTGGTGCACGGCTGGGAGCTGCCGCCCGCGTACGGGTACGCCGGGTGGATCCCGGTGGAGACCGAGCAGCAGGAGCTGGGCGCGCTGGCCGCCGGGATGGTCGCCGAGGCGGTCGCCCCGTGGCGGGAGAAGTACCCGCGCACCCTGGTGCTGGAGGACGTGCGCACCGGCGGCGGCGCGGCCGCGCTGGTGGAGGCGTCCGGGCAGGCCGACCTGGTGGTGGTCGGCCGCCGTCGGCGCGCCCTGGGTCTGGGCAGCAAGCTCGGCTCGGTCGCGCACGCGGTGATCCACCACGCGCAGTCCCCGGTCGCCGTCGTCCCGCACGACTGACCTCCCCCGGTTCCGGCCGCCCCGTCCCGCCGCCTCCTCGGCGGGGCGGGGCGGTCGGTCGTCGCGGGCCCGGCCTTCGGAGCCGCTGCGGGCTCACGCCTCGAAGCGGAGGGCCAGCAGCGTGGCGTCGTCCTCGGAGAGCGGGCCGGACATCTCGCGCACCACGGCGTCCACCAGTCCCTGCAGCTCGGGGCCGGTCGCGCGGTCCGTGACGGCGTGCGTCCGGACGGCCCCGCACAGGGCCTCCAGGCGGACGTCGAGGTCCTGGTCGCGGCGCTCGACCAGGCCGTCGGTGTACAGCAGCACGGTGTCGCCGGGGCGGACGGGCGTCTCCACCGCCCGGTAGGCGGTGTCGGGCAGCACGCCGAACGGGGGGCCGGTCTCGGGCTCCAGCAGGGTGACCCGGCCCGCGCGCAGCAGCACCGGCGGGGGGTGACCCGCGCAGATCCAGCGCAGCAGGCGCCGGTCGGGGTAGTACCGGGAGACGACCGCGGTGGCGGTGGCCTCGTCGCCCTCGTCGCAGGCGATCCGGTTGAGCCAGCCGCCGAGCGACTCGACCAGCGCGCCGGTGAACGCCAGTCCGGCCAGCGCGTGCCGCAGCATCGACATCAGGGCGACCGCGTCCAGCCCGTGCCCGCGCGCGTCGCCGACCGCGAACAGCAGTGGCCCGTCCGGGAGTTGGCGGACCTTGAACCAGTCGCCGCCGACCCGCCCCTCGGCCGGGCGGTAGGCGACGGCGGTGCTGACGCCGAGGCCGGTGAGGGCGGCCGAGCGCGGCTGCAGGGCGTCCTGCAGCCGCTGGACGACGTGGTGCTCGGCGTCGGCGCGGCGGGCCTGCCGCTCGGTCTCCTCCTCCTGCTCGCGCAGCCGCCGCCTGCTCTCCCACAGCTCGGTGACGTCCTGCAGCACCACCCGCAGCCCCTCGACCGGGCCGCCGTCCTCGCGCAGCACCTCGGCGACCACCCGGACCCGGCGCGGGCGGCCGACCCCGTACAGCTCGGTCAGCACGTCGATGTCCTCGCCGGTGGACAGCAGCCGGTCGAGTTCGCGGTACAGGGCCGGGCGGGCGGTCTCGGTGACCCGGCGCAGCGCCCGGCCCGGCGGGACGCTCTCCGTCCCGGGGGCGAAGCCGAGCAGGGCGGCGAGGCCGGGCGAGACGTCGAGCCGGTCCTCGTGCAGGCTCCACTCGGCCCAGCCGACCCGGGCGATGCGCTGCGCGGCGCGGGCGATCTCCTCGGCGCGGGCCTCGGGCCATACCAGCAGCAGCCGCCGTCCCAGCCGGTGCGCGGTCAGCTGCTCGCGGCGGGTGCGGGTGCTGCCGTCGGGCCCCGTGCCGCGCCAGCTCACCGGCACCCCGCGGGCCGCGCACCCGGTGCGCAGCACCTCGGCGACGGTCTCCGCGAACACCGCGGTCCACAGGCCCGGGTACGCCTGGCGCAGCGAGACGCCGCGGCCGTCGGCGGCGTCCGGGCCCCCGGCGGCGTCCCGGTGCGCCCGGCCGAGGTGGTGCGGGCTGCGGACGGCGGCCTCGTTGACGATCACCGCGGCCAGGTCACGGACGCCGCCGCTGTCGTCGAACACCGGCTCGGCCAGCACCGCGGCCTGCGGGACGGCGTCCAGCAGGTGGTGCAGGTCGAGGTCCGGCGGCCGGGCCAGCTCCGGGTCGAGCGCGGTCTCCGGGACGAGCGGCGGCGCGGGCGGCTCGACGGGGCGGGTGCGGCGGTGCTCCCGGCGCAGCCGCTGCACGGTGCGGCGCAGGGCCTCGCCCCGATCGGCCTGCTCCGGTCGCCCGTACACGGCCGCCCTCTCCCTCCGCTCGGCGTTCCCGCCCGGCCCTCTCCCCCGGCCCTCTCCCCGGGGGTCCTCCGCCACTTTTCCGGCCGCCCGCGGCGGTGGCGACCCCGGCGGACCGGACGGGTGAGCGGCGGCCGTCCGAGCGGGAACCCACCGTCCGGACGGCCCGTTGACCACGCGGAACGATCATCGTCCGAACTGGAGGAGCAGCAATGTCGACGGCCTTGGCCAAGGGCGGGAACGTCCCGGTGATCAGGGACGGCAAGGGTCCGGCGAGCGTACTGGTCGGCCTCGGGTGGCGGGCCGCGGACGCCTACGACCTGGACGCGAACGCGCTGCTCTGCGACGACGACGGCAAGGCGCTCTCCGACCGGCACTTCGTCTTCTTCAACAACCTGACCAGCCCCGACGGCGCGGTCACCCACCTCGGCGCCCCCGGCGACGGCACCGACCGCGAACGGCTCGCCGTCGACCTGCTCGGCGTCGAGGAGGCGGTGCGGCGGATCGTGTTCGCCGTGGCGATCTACCAGGCCGACGAGCGCCGCCAGTCCTTCGGCTCGGTCGCCGGGGCGTACGTGCGCCTCACCGACCCGGCGGGCGTCGAGCTGGCCCGCTACGAGCTGGGCCCGGAGCTGGACGCGGAGACCGCGGTGGTCTTCGGCGAGCTGTACCGGCACGGCGGCGGCTGGAAGTTCCGCGCCGTCGGCCAGGGCTACCGCTCCGGCCTGGCGGGCATCGCGGCGGACTTCGGCGTCGCCGCGCTCGCCCCGACGCCCGCGGCCCCCGCTGCCGTCACGACGCCGCCGGTGGCGCCCCCGCCCCCGCCGAGCGCGCCGCCGGTCGTCGCCGCGCCCGTGCTCCCCGCACCGGCCGTGGCCGCCGTGCCGGTCGCGGCGCCCGCGCCGGCCGCCCCGGCGGGCTGCTTCTTCGACCCGGCGCACGGACCGGCGGCCGCCGAGGTCCTGTGGTCCCCGCAGTGGGGCGTAGCGCGCCCGGTCCCGTCCTGCCCGGCCTGCGCCCAGCGCGTCCGCACCACCCCGCCGCCGTACTACGTCGACCCCGTACCCGCCGCCCACCCGGTCCACCCCCACGGCTACGACGCCCACCCCCCGGAGCACCGGCACGACGGCGGCGGCCGCCGCTTCGGCACCGGCGCCATGATCGGCGCGGGCGCGGCGGGCCTGGTCGGCGGCGCGCTGCTGTACGAGGCCCTCGACGACGACACGCCGGACGTGGTCGTCAACAACTACTACGAGGACTGACCCCGGACGGCCGGGCCGGGCGCGGGCCGCAGGGCGCCGCGTGGCAGGTCGGCGACGGCACCCGTTACCGCTCCGCCCGGCTCACCCGCCGCGGGGCGGTCGGGACGGTCCGCGCGACCGGCTCGTGCGGGGCGGTGGCGGATCGCTTGGTACGGTGCAGTTCCACGTCGCGGCCGGTGACGCGGCTGCCCCCGGGCGGCGCGTGCGGCGGGCCGCGGCGGGGTCCGTGACGATTTCGATCCTGGTGAGGAACACTGCCGTGCCCCTGGTCTCCGTGGTGATGCCGGTCCACAATTCGGTTGCCACCCTGGGTGCGTCGGTGCGCTCCGTGCTCGCGCAGACGCACGCGGACGTGGAGCTGCTGGTCACCGACGACGCCTCCACCGACGGCTCCATGGAGCTGCTGCAGGAACTCGCCCGGCAGGACGGGCGGGTGCTGCCGCAGGCGGCGCCCGAGCAGGGCGGTGCGGCGCGGGCCCGCAACCTGGCGATGGCCCGGGCGCGGGGGCAGTACGTGGCGTTCCTGGACAGCGACGACATGTGGCTGGCGGAGAAGCTGGAGCGGCAGTTGGCGTTCGCCGCCGACGGTGACGCTCCGCTGACGTTCACCTCCTACTACAAGGTCGACGGCGACCACGCGGGCGAGGCGTGCGACTTCGTGCCGAACGGGCGGGTGGTCGCGGCGCGGGCGCGCGTGACGTACCGGGACATGCTGGTGCAGGACCACATCGGGGCGCTGACCGCCATGTACGACCGCGCGGCGCTGGGCACCAGGCTGATGCCGGACATGCCGAAGCGGCAGGACTACGCGCTGTGGCTGTCGATCATGCGGGACGGGCACCCGGCCCGGGGCCTGCAGGAGCCGCTGGCGATCTACCGCTCCGGCCGGGCGGGCTCGCTCTCCTCGAACAAGCTGTCGCTGGTCAAGCACAACTGGGCGCTGTACCGCCGCCACGAGCGGCTCCCGCTGCTCCGGTCGACGCTGGCCCTGGCCGGGGCGACGGTGCACTCGGTGCGGAAGGCGCGCATCTGACGCCGCGGGGCGCGCGGGACGGTCGGGGGCGGGCCGGACCGGTCGGGGCGGGCGGGGCGTCCGACGGCGGGCAGGTCGCTGACGTCGCGTCAAGTGGCGGACGCGCCAACTCCCGCCGGGCGGCGGGGTGGTGGCGATCATGGTCGGCGGGGGCGGGGTGACGCCGGGGGCGGCGCGGGCGAGATGGTCGTGTCACAAGCCTTGACGGTCCACCGACCAGGCACCTACGGTGCGGTCACCGATGGCCCCGGGCGGGTGGCCACCGGCTCCCCCCACCCCGCGCAAGGAAGGGCGACCGCGTTGCGCGTGCACCCGCTCCCCCACCCGACCACCGCCACCCGCCAGCCGGGCGGCACCCTCCCGTTCCCGACCCCCGGACCGGACGGCGCTCCGGGCGCGACGCCCGCACCGAACGCGCCGGACGCAGCGGGCGCGACGGACGCAGCGGGCGCGACGGACCGGACGTGTTCGTCGCCCGGGCCCACGCTGGCTCAGGTCGCGGCCCGGGCGGGCGTGTCGAGCGCCACCGCCTCCCGGGTGCTGAACCGGTCCGCGCCGGTGTCCGCCGAGATCGCGGCGCGCGTGGAGTGCGCGGCCCGCGAGTTGAGCTACGTCCGCCGCCGGGCGCCCGCCGCGACGGCCCGGGACACCGGGGCGATCGCCGTGGTGGCGTTCGCGGACGTGCTGCGCTTCCACGCCGACCCGTTCCCGGTGCGGCTGCTCGCGGGAGCGCAGCGGGTCGTCCCGGACCGGGAGTTGGTGGTGCTGACAGCGGGTCCGGGCCCGGCCCGGCCCTCGCTGGTGCGCTACCTGTGCGGCGGGCACGTGGACGGCGTGCTGCTGGTCGGACGGTGGGGCGACCCCGCGCTCCCGGGGCTGCTGCAGGCCGCGGGCGTGCCGGTGGTGTCGCTGGGCCGGCCGCCGCAGTCGCAGCGGCTGGCGCACGTGGACGCCGACAACCTGAGCGGCGCCCGCGCCGCCGTCCACCTGCTGCACCGGGCCGGGCGGCGGCGGATCGCCACCATCGCCGGGCCGCCGGACACCGCCGCGGGCGCCGACCGGTTGGCCGGTTACCGCCGGGCGCTGGCCGACCAGGGCGACCCGACCCGCTCCGCGGTGGCGTACGGCGACTTCGGGTCGCGCTCCGGCGAGCACGCGATGCTCCGGCTGCTCGACCAGTACCCGGACGTGGACGCGGTGTTCGCCGCCTCGGACGCGATGGCGATGGGCGCGCTGCGGGCGCTGCACCGGCTCGGGCGGCGGGTGCCGGACGACGTGGCGGTGATCGGCTTCGACGACTCCCCCGCCGCCGCGACGGCCCGGCCGGGCCTGACCACCGTCCGCCAGCCGGTCGAGGACCTGGGCGCCCGGGCGGTGGAGCTGCTCCAGGACCCGGCGCCGGGCCGTTCGGTGGTGCTGCCGACCCACCTGGTGGTGCGCCAGTCCTGCTGACGGCCCGCCCCGCCCGGACGGGCGTGTTCGGCGCCGGGGCCGCCCGGCTGTTCACCGGGCGGCGGGCACTGGTACAAGACTGTCGAACGACTGTCGAACGCGCCCGGCCGGGGTGCCGGGCCGGACCGCCGCGGAGGTCGCACGCAGGCGAAAGACCTGTCGAATATCCGTCGAACACGGGCCCGCGGAAGATCCCGACGGGGCGTCAACCCGCTGGCGCCGAAGGGGTCTCGAGGGTTCGCGCGCCGTAACTTTCACCGCGGGCGCGTCACTGACCTGCGATGTTACGGCCGCCCGAATCGGGGTCGTTGTCGGGCGGGTGGACCGGGCCGGTTTTCTGGTCCCCCACCCGTGACCGAGGAGATCCCCCATGACCCCTGTGCCCCTGGAGCGCCGGGCCGCCGCGCGGCCCCCGGCGCGCGGACGCCGGCCGGTGCTGGCGACGGTGGCCGCCGCAGCCGCCCTCGCCGCCTGCGCGGCGACCGCGGCACTGCCCCAACTGTCGGCCAGCGCCGCCGAGTCGGTGACCGCGGCGAGCCAGCCGTACACCTGGAACAACGTGCAGATCGGCGGTGGCGGGTTCATCCCGGGCATCGTCTTCAACCAGGGGCAGAAGGGCCTGGTGTACGCCCGCACCGACATCGGCGGCGCGTACCGGCAGGACCCGACCACCAAGCAGTGGATCCCGCTGCTGGACTCGCTGGGCTGGGACGACTGGGGCCTGACCGGCGTGGCCAGCATCGCCACCGACGCCAAGGACCCGAACCGGGTCTACCTCGCGGCGGGCACCTACACCAACAGCTGGGACCCGGCGAACGGCGCGATCCTGCGCTCCGCCGACCAGGGGAGGACCTGGCAGCGCACCACCCTGCCGTTCAAGGTCGGCGGCAACATGCCGGGCCGCGGCATGGGCGAGCGCCTGACCGTCGACCCCAACAACAGCGCGGTGCTGTGGTTCGGCGCGCCGAGCGGCAAGGGCCTGTGGCGCAGCGCCGACTACGGCGTGACCTGGTCGCAGGTGACGGCGTTCCCGGTCACCGGCACGTACGCGCCGGACCCGTCCGACTCCTCGGGCTACCAGAGCGACCCGCTGGGCGTGCTGTGGGAGGTCTTCGACCAGGGCAGCGGCACCGTCAACGGCGTGACGAGGACGATGTACGTCGGCGTCGCGGACAAGCAGAACAGCGTCTACCGCTCGAACGACGGCGGCACGACCTGGACCAGGATCGGCGGCCAGCCCACCGGTTTCGTCCCGCACAAGGCGGTGCTGGACGCGTCCGGCAACCTGTTCGTCGCCTACTCGGACACCGGCGGCCCGTACGACGGCGGGCACGGCGACGTGTGGAAGTACGCGACCGGCGCGGGCACCTGGACGAACGTCAGCCCGGTGCCGTCCTCGGACAGCAGCAACAACTTCTTCGGGTACTCGGGACTGACCGTCGACCGCCAGCACCCGAACGTGCTGATGGTGACGGGCTACAGCGCGTGGTGGCCGGACACCCAGATCTGGCGCTCGACCGACTCGGGCGCGACCTGGAAGCCGTTCTGGTCGTACAACGGGTACCCGACCCGGGTCGACCAGTACTCCATCGACATCTCCTCGGCGCCGTGGCTGACCTTCAACGCGAACGTCTCCGCGCCGGAGGAGTCGCCGAAGCTCGGCTGGATGACCGAGTCGCTGGAGATCGACCCGTTCGACTCGGACCGGATGATGTACGGCACCGGCGCGACGCTGTACGGCTCCTCGAACCTGACCAACTTCGACAAGGGCACCAAGCCGACCATCGCCCCGGTGGTCAAGGGCCTGGAGGAGACCGCGGTCAACGACCTGGTCTCGCCGCCCACCGGTGCGCCGCTGCTCAGCTCGCTGGGCGACCTCGGCGGGTTCAGGCACGACGACCTGACGAAGGCCCCGGCGAAGATGTTCTCGCAGCCGAACCTGGCCTCCGGCACCTCGATGGACTTCGCCGAGTCCTCCCCGTCGGTCATGGTGCGGGTCGGTGACACCGCGTCCGGCTCGACCGAGAAGCACATCGGCTTCTCGACGGACGGCGGCGCCAACTGGTTCGCGGCCTCCGCCGAGCCGGGCGGCGTGACCGGCGGCGGGCAGGTGGCGATCGCGGCGGACGGCGCGACCACCGTGTGGAGCCCGAAGGGCGCCGGCGTGTACCGCACCTCCGGGACGGGCAGCTCCTGGACGGCCGTCACCGGCCTCCCGGCGGGCGCGGGCGTCCAGGCCGACCGGGTCGACCCGAAGACCTTCTACGGCTGGTCCGGCGGCACCTTCTACGTCTCCACCGACGCGGGCGCCACCTTCACCGCCAAGGCGAGCGGCCTGCCCACCGAGTCGGTGCGCTTCAAGGCCGTCCCGGGCGCGAAGGGCGACGTCTGGCTGGCCGGCGGCACCGCCACCACCAGTTACGGCCTGTGGCACTCCACCGACGGCGGCGCGTCCTTCACCAAGCAGGCGGGCGTCGACCAGGCCGACAACATCGGCTTCGGCAAGGCCGCCCCCGGGAAGAGCTACCCCGCGATGTACACCTCGGCGAAGATCGGCGGGGTGCGCGGCCTGTACCGCTCCGACGACGCGGGCGCCAGCTGGGTGCGGATCAACGACGACGCCCACCAGTGGGCCTGGACCGGCGGCGCGATCACCGGCGACCCGCGGATCTACGGCCGGGTCTACGTCGGCACCAACGGCCGCGGCATCGTGTACGGCGACACGGCGGGCGGCACCTCGTCCTCGCCCTCGCCCTCCGCCTCGGCCTCGGTCTCCGCCAGCGCCTCGGCCTCGGCCTCGCCGTCCCCGTCGGCCTCCGCCTCGGCCTCGCCGTCCGCGTCCTCCTCGCCCACCGGTGGCACCTCCTCCTGCGAGATCACCTACGCGGTGTCCAGCCAGTGGGGCGGCGGCTTCGGCGCCAACGTGACGGTCGCCAACAAGGGCACCACCGCGGTCAACGGCTGGACGGTGAAGTGGGCCTTCCCGAGCGGACAGACCGTCACCTCGCTGTGGAACGGCAGCGTCAGCCAGAGCGGCGCCCAGGTGACCGTCACCGACGCGGGCTACAACAGGACGATCGCGCCCGGGAGTTCGACCTCCTTCGGCTTCAACGCCAGCTGGAGCGGCGCGAACACCGCTCCGACCGCGTTCACCCTGAACGGCACCGCGTGCAGCGTGAAGTCCGGCTGACACGGTGACAGGCACGTCGCCCCCGCCCGGGATCGTCCGGGGCCGGGCCGGGGCGGCGGCACCACGGCGGAGCCCGGGTCGCCCATGTTCTCGTGGGGAGGCGACCCGGGCCCCGTCGCGTTCCGGCCCCGTCGCACCCCGGCCCGTCGCGTTCCGGCCCCGTCGCGTCCGTCTCCAAAACCGGTGGCCGCTCGGCGGGGTGCGTGCTGTACTCGGCGGGTGGTCGACAGCAGCGGGGGCGGGCGGATGCGGCTGCGGGTGACCGGCCGGCCGGTGGCCACCGGTTCCGGGGCGCACCTCGGCCGGCTGCTGGACACCGGGCCGATGCTCCGCGGCACCTCCTTCCACCCGCCCGACCCCACCGTGGCGTTCCTGTACGCGAGCCGCGCCGACCTGCTGCGCCTGGGCGCCCTGTTCCGGCTCGCCGCGACCAGCCCGCACAGCGCGCTGCACGTCCCGGCCCCGCCGGGCCCCGGCCCGGTGGACGCCCGGAGGACCGCCCTGCTGGTGGCCCGCGAGGACACCGGCCTGCGCCCGTCCGACTGGCCCGTCCTGCGCCGCGTCCTGCGCCGCGACGGCACCCCCCTGACGGTGACCGCCCCGGCGCCGCGCCCCGCCGACCGGCCGGACGACGTCCGCCGCCTGGCCGACCGCCACCCGGCCCGCTTCGCCGAACACGCCGGGGCGTCCTTCGTCCTGGCCCACCCCGAACTCCTGTTCTGGATGGGCGACTCGCTGACCGCCGCCGGGGAGGCCGTCGCCACCGACCGCGAGGTCCACCGCCGCGGCGAGAGCCACCGGGACGACTGGGCGGGCTTCTTCGACCCGGAGCGCACCGACGACCCGATGCACGCCCTGTGCGTGGTCGCCGCCGACCCGATCTTCCACCGGGCCCACTGGCAGCGACGGCGCACGTCCGGCGCCTGAAGGCGCTCGCGCGGCGGGACCGCGGCGGCGCGGGAGGTCAGGCGGACCCGGTCGCGGACCGGAGCGGGGCGGCCCCGGCCGAACGGGCCGCCGGGGAGCGGGCGTTCGCGCGCCGGGTGCCCTGCGGTCAGGCCGCGGCGGGGCGGGTGGCGGGCTGGGCGCGGAAGGAGAAGGACTCCAGCAGGGGGCGGTGGCGGGTCTTCTGGACGGCGGCGATCAGCCACGCGCCGTCGGTGCGAACCAGGGTGTAGGTGGCGAGCTTGCCGAGGCGGCCGGGCCGGGCACCCTGCTTGCGGACGTCGCCGCGGGTGACGGCGACGGCGGTGTCGGGACCGTAGAAGCGCAGGTCGACCAGGTCGAGGTCGAGGCGGGTGCCCTTCAGGAAGCTGTCGAACAGGGCCTGGTGGGCCCGCCCGATCTCGGCGCCGCCCCGGTAGAGGGTGCCGACGTAGGTGAGGTCGGTGGCGTCGGCGGTGAAGCAGGCGCCGTAGGCGGCGCCGTCGCCGGACGCCCAGGCGGTGGCGCTGCGCTCCAGCAGGGCGCGGACGGCGGCGGTGTCCTCGGTGCGGTCGGTGTGCATGACTCCCCCTCGTGGTAGCTTCGACAACGAAGAAGCTTCCTCCAGGATTTTCCTTCCTCGAGGATTCCTCTTCTTTAGAGAAGAGATTAGGGAGTGAGGGAGCCCGTGTCAACGCACGCACAGTCGCAGGCGCAGCCGCAGCCGCACGCCGACCCGTCGCAGGAGAGTGCGACCTACCGCCGCTACCTCAGCGCCGTCCTGCTGCACGGCCACGCCGGTGCCAAGGCGTGCGGCCTCGGCGCCACCGACCTGTACGCGCTGAACGTGCTCGACCTGGGGGGGCCGATGACCCCGGGCGAGCTGGGCGCCCGGACCGGGCTGACCACCGGGCCCACCACCCGGCTGGTCGACCGGCTCGAAGCCGCGGGCTACGTGCGCCGCGTCCCGTCGCCGGACGACCGCCGCAAGGTGATCGTCGAACCCGTGGGCAGGCCCGCGGAGTTGGACCGGGTGCTGGCCCCGGCCAGGCGGCGGCTCGGAGAGCTGCTCGGCAGCTACCCGCCCGAGCAGCGGGCGGTGCTCTTCGACTACTTCGCCCGCGCCACCGAGGCGTACCGGGAGGCGGCCGAGCAGCTGCGCGACCCCGAGGAGTGACCTCGGGTCAGCCGATGCGCCCGCGCAGCCAGGCGAGCTTGGCGGCCAGGTGGACCTCGCCGCCGCCCTCGTGGCCGTTGAACTCGTAGACACGCAGCGCCTTCTCGCCGGGATGGGCGTGGTAGGCGGCGAAGCAGCCGGAGGGCGGGCAGATCGGGTCCATCATGGCGATGGAGAACAGGGCGGGGGCCTGGATGCGGGTGGCGAGCAGGGCCGCGTCGAAGTAGGCGAGGGTGGCGAAGGTGCGGGTGGTGCGGTCGCGGTGCAGGCGCAGGTACTCGGCGATCTCGGTGTACGGGGGTCGGGCGGCGGTGCGCACGCCGCGCGGGAAGTCGCAGAGGAAGGGGACGTCGGGCAGGACCCCGGCGAGGGGGGCGTCCGTGAGCGCGGCCGCCGCGAGGGAGATGCCGCCGCCCTGGCTGGTGCCGGTGACGGCGATCCGGTCGGGGTCGACCTGCGGGAGGGTGCGGGCGGCGGCCAGGAAGCGGACGGCGTCGGTGTAGACCCGGCGGTAGTAGTAGTCGTCGGGACGGTCGAGGCCGCGGGTGAGGAACCCGGGGACGGCGCCCGCGGGTTGGGCGGCCGGGTCGTCGGTGCGACCGGGGGCGGCGGACCAGCCCTGGCCGCGGGTGTCCATGATCAGGTGGGCGTAGCCGGCGCAGGCGTAGGTGAGGTTCTCGTGCGGGAGCCCGGCGCCGCGGCCGTAGCCGAGGTACTCGACCACGCAGCCGAGCGGGCCGCTCGCCTCGGCGGGGAGGTGCAGCCGGCCGTGGACGGGGTGGCCGCCGAAGCCGGGGACGGTGAGGTCGTAGCTGTCGACCAGGGCGAGGCCGTTGGGGGCGGGGGTGAGCGCGGGGCGCTCGACGGCCGGGCCGGCTTCGGCGAGGGTGCGCTGCCAGAAGGCGTCCAGGTCGGCGGGTTCGGGGAGTTGGGGGCGGTAGGCGAGGCACTCGTCGAGGGTGAGGTCGGTGAGCGGCACGGGTGTCTCCGGAGGCAGGAGGAGCTGGGAGCACCCGGATCGTAGGTCAGACATCAGACGTCTGTCGACCTGACGGCCGGACTCGGACCCGGGCGGCGGCCTCCGCACGGGCGGCGGCGATCCGGCGGCGGACCGGGACGTAGTGCCGCCGGACGGCCTCGGTGAACCGGCGGGCGTCACCGGTCCGCAGCGCCTCGACCATGGCGCGGTGCGCCTCGACGGTGTCGGCCTCGTCCTGCGCGGTGACGATGTTCAGGTGCGGGGCGACCACGGCGTGCACCTCCCAGCAGGCCGAGGAGAGCTGGGCGACCAGCTCGTTGGCCAGGGGTTGCAGCAGCAGCGCGTGGAAGCTGCGGTCGGCCGCCACGATGTCCCGCCCGCTCCGCAGCCGGTCCTCCATCTCGCCGACCAGCTCGGCGAGTTGCTCCAGGTGGACGGGCAGCAGGGCGTCGATGATCCGCCCCGCCATGGCACGTTCGAACAGCTCGCGGACGTCGACCAGGTCGGCGAGCACCCGGAAGTCGTCGTCGGGGCTGAGCAGTCCGCGGAAGCTGAGGCTCTCCACCAGGGCGGAGAGGCCGAGCCGGCCGACGAAGGTGCCGTGCCCGTGCCGGACCTCGACGATGTCGAGCGCGTCCAGCACCTTGATCGCCTCGCGGACGGTGGAGCGCCCGGCGCCGAGCAGCTCGCAGAGCTCGTTCTCGCTGGGCAGCGCGTCGCCCGGCTTGAGCCGGCTCTGCAGGATGTAGCCCTTGATCCGGTCGACCACCGAGGGCCTCGCCGGGCCGGGCCCGGGACGGAACGCCCAGGTCGGCGGGTCGGCCCGCCCCTGCGCGCCGTTGCCGAATCGTGAACCTGCGGCGGTCGTCATCCCTTGACCCTCCCCTGTGGCGGCGGCTACGTTCACACCCTAACAGCTCAGACATCAGATGTCTGATGACAGAGGAGCTGTCCTCCTTCTGCACCGCACCGCCCGGGCTTCCGACCCGGCACCCCCCTCGCGGCCCCTGCCGGACCCCGAGGTGACACCCCCTCACTCCGCCTTCCCCCACAAGGAGCTCCCGTGCTGGAACGGACGTCCAAGGAAGTCGACCGCCGCGGCTTCCTGCGCCTGGTCGGCGCCCTCACCACCGCCACCGCGATCGCCGGTTCGGTCGCCGCCTGCGGCGGCCCGTCGTCCACGGCCGCGGGCTCCGCCTCCGACGGCGGCGCCAAGGGCGGCAGCGACGGCACCATCGAGGCCGGCATCTCGTACGCCCTGTCCACCGGCTTCGACCCGATGACCTCCTCGGGCGCCACCCCGGTCGCCGCCAACCTGCACGTCTTCGAGGGCCTGGTCGACCTCGACCCGGCCACCCGCGAGCCGTACCCGGCGCTGGCCACCGCGATGCCGCAGCAGGTCGACGACACCACCTGGCGGGCGCAGCTGCGCTCCGGCGCGACCTTCCACGACGGTTCGCCGGTCACCGCCGAGGACGTGGTGTTCTCCTTCACCCGCGTCCTGGACCCGGCCAACTCCTCGCTGATCGTGCAGTTCCTGCCGTTCCTGGAGCAGGTCACGGCGGTGGACGCGAGCACCGTGGAGTTCAGGCTGAAGTACGCCTTCCCGCTGTTCGCGACCCGGATCTCGGTGGTCAAGGTCGTCCCGAAGAAGGTCGTCGAGGCCGACCAGAAGGCGTTCGACGCCAAGCCGACCGGCTCGGGCCCGTACCAGGTGGTCGAGGCGACCCGGCAGGACAAGATCGTCTTCCGGCGGCACGACGCCTACAACGGCCCGCGCCCGGCCAGGGCCGCCTCCATGGTGTGGCGGCTGACCTCGGACCCGACCGCGCGGGTCTCCTCGCTGGTGTCGGGCCGGGTGCGGGCGATCGAGGACGTGCCGTACGTGGACGTGGCCGGGCTGAAGGGCAAGGCCACCACCGAGTCGGTGGAGAGCTTCGGCAACCTGTTCCTGATGTTCAACTTCGCCCGCAAGCCGTTCGACGACAAGCGGGTGCGGCAGGCCCTGCACTACGCGCTGGACGTGGACAAGATCGTCGCCACCGCGATGTACGGCAACGGCACCGCCTCCACCAGCTACCTGCAGCCCAGCCACCCCGACTACCACCGGGCGGCCACCGTCTACGGGCACGATCCGGAGAAGGCGAAGGCGCTGCTGACGGAGGCCGGGGCGAGCGGGCTGTCGGTGACGCTGCTGACCACCAACACCGGGTGGGTGAACGACATCGCGCCGCTGATCAAGGAGAGCTGGGACGCGATCGGCGTGCGGACCACGCTGGACATCGGCGACTCCTCCGGCCAGTACAAGAAGGTGGACGCGGGCGACTTCGGCGTGATGGCGGCGCCCGGCGACCCGTCGGTGTTCGGCAACGACGTCGACCTGCTGCTGCGCTGGTTCTACGGCGCGGGCGTGTGGACCACCAAGCGCTTCCGCTGGGACGGCTCGCCGGAGGACCGGCAGGTCCGCGACCTGCTCGACCAGGCCGCGCGGACGGCCGACCCAGCGGCCCGCTCGGCGCTGTGGAACCGGACCATCGACCTGATCGCCGAGCAGGCGGTGCTGTACCCGGTGGTGCACCGCAAGCTGCCCACCGCGTGGAACGGCGGGAAGCTGGCCGGCTTCAAGCCGCTGCCCACCACCGGCCTGTCCTTCCTCGGCGTCTCCGCGGCGTAGGCGCCCGCGCTCGCTCGACGGGCGCCCGCGCCCGCTCGACCGGCGCCGGGGGCCGGGCCCGCCGCACCGGGCCGGTCCCCGGCGTCTCCCCTCCTCCCTAGGACTCCTCATGCTCGTATTCCTCCGGCTCGCGCTGCGGCGGCTCGCGATGCTGCCGGTGATGGTCCTCGGCGTGACCCTGCTGGTCTTCGTGGTGCTGCAGTTCTCGCCCGCCGACCCGGCGTACAACGCCCTCGGCGACGGCGCCTCGGAGCAGGCCCGGCAGGCGTTCGCCGCCGCCAACGGCCTCGACGACCCGCTGCCGGTGCGCTACGTCCGCTTCCTCGGCGACCTGCTGCACGGCGACCTCGGGCTGACCGTGCCGCCCAGCGCGCCGGTCGCGGACCGGATCGCCACCGCGTTCCCGCTGACCCTCCAACTGACCCTGCTGGGGCTGGCGATCGCGATCGTGCTCGCCCTCGTGCTCGGCATCACCGGCGCGCTGTACCGCGACCGCTGGCCCGACCAGCTGACCCGGGTGCTGTCGATCTCCGGCGTCGCGGTCCCGTCGTTCTGGCTCGGCATCGTGCTGATCCAGGAACTCGCCCTGAACCGCTCGATCCTGCCGACCGGCGGGTACGTCAACCCGGCCGACTCGGTGGGCGGTTGGCTGCGGACGATGATCCTGCCCGCGGTCTCGCTGGCGGTCCCGGTGGCGGCCGGGCTGGCCCGGCTGGTGCGCACCTCGATGGTCGCCGAACTCGACCGCGACTACGTGCGCACCGCCACCGGCAACGGCCTGCCGCGGGCCGTGGTGATCCGCGGCGTGCTGCGCAACGCGCTGGTGACCCCGCTGACGGTGCTGGGGCTGCGGGTCGGCTACCTGCTGTCCGGCGCCGTGGTGATCGAGACCATCTTCGACCTCCCCGGCATGGGCAAGCTGATCCTGGAGGGCGTCACCGGCGGCGACGTGGCCCTGGTGCAGGGCACGGTGCTGACCATCGCGGTGGTCTTCCTGGCCGTGAACGTCCTCGTGGACCTGCTCGTCCTGCTCGTCAACCCCCGTGTCAGGACGGTGTGATCATGCGTATCGGACTCCTGCGCTCGCTGGCCCGCCCCGGCATCGCCTTCCGGCGGCTGCCGCTCGCCTCCCGGATCGCGCTCGGCGTGCTGCTGGTGGTGCTGTTCGCGGCCGTCCTCGGGCCGCTGTTCACCCAGGACCCGCTGACCACCGGTCTGCCGGTCCAACCCCCCAGCGGCGCGCACTGGTTCGGCACAGACCGGGCCGGGCGCGACGTGTTCGCCCGGGTGGTCGGCGGCGCCCGCTACTCGCTGGTGATCGGCCTCGGCGCGACCCTGGTCGCGCTGCTGCTCGGCAGCGTGCTGGGCGCGTTCGCCGCGACCTCCCGCAAGGCCGGGGACGAGGGCGTGATGCGCACCCTCGACGTGGTGATGGCCTTCCCGCCGATCGCGCTGGCCGCCGTGCTGGTGACCATCTTCGGCACCAGCGTGCCGATCCTGGTGTGCACCATCGCCTTCGTGTACGTGCCGATGCTGACCCGGGTGGTGCGCGCCAACGTCCAGTCGCAGTACGGCGAGGACTACGTGGCCGCCGAGCAGGTGATCGGCGCCCGGCGCGGCTGGATCGTGCTGCGGCACGTCGCCGTCAACTGCGCCGCACCCGTCGCGGTGTTCGCCACCGTGCTGGTCGCCGAGGCGATCATCTTCGAGGCCAGCCTGTCCTTCCTGGGCGCGGGCGTGCAGCAGCCCAATCCGAGCTGGGGCAACGTGCTGGCGTACGGGCAGCAGATCCTGCTGGCCGGCGGCTGGTGGGCGACGCTCTTCCCCGGCCTGGCGATCCTGGTCACCGTGCTGGCGCTGAACGTGCTCGCCGAGGGCCTGACCGACGCCACCGCCGCGCCCTCCTCCGCCGCCGAGTCCCCTGCTGCGGAGGGCGGTTCGGAGCCCGCCGCGGACAGCGGCCGGGAGAACGCCGCGGACCGTGCTCCGGAGCCCGCCGCCACAGCGGTGACGCCCGAGGACGAGCGGGTTCCGGCCGCGCTGGAGGTGCTCGCCGAGCGGATCGCCGCGCGGCCCGCCCCGGTGACGCCCGTCCCGGCGGACGCGCCCGTCCTGCTCGCGGTGCGCGACCTGTCGATCCGCTTCCCCGACCGGTACGGCGAGGTCGCCGTCGTCGACGGCCTGTCCTTCACCGTCCGGCAGGGCGAGACCCTGGGCCTGGTCGGCGAGTCGGGCTGCGGCAAGTCGATCACCTCGCTGGCCGTGACGGGCCTGCTGGCCCGCAACGCCGAGGTCTCCGGCCGGATCGAGTACCGCGGGCAGGACCTGCTCACCCTGGACGCCGGAGCACGCCGCGCCCTGGCCGGCCCCGAGATCGCCATGGTCTACCAGGACGCGCTCTCCTCGCTCAACCCGTCCGTGCTGGTCGGCAGGCAGCTGCGCCAGCTCACCTCGCGCGGCGGGACCAGGACCCCCGCCGAACTGCTCGAACTGGTCGGCCTCTCCCCCGCCCGCACCCTGCGCTCCTACCCGCACGAGCTGTCCGGCGGCCAGCGCCAGCGCGTCCTGATCGCCATGGCGCTCTCCCGCGACCCGAAGCTGCTGATCGCCGACGAGCCGACCACCGCGCTGGACGTCACCGTGCAGGCCCAGGTCGTCGAACTGCTGGTCCGGCTGCGCGAGGAGCTCGGCTTCGCCATGGTGCTGGTCTCCCACGACCTCGCCCTGGTCGGCGACCTGGCCCACCGGGTGGCCGTCATGTACGCCGGTCAGCTCGCCGAACTCGGCGACACCGACGCCCTGTTGACCGACCCGGCACACCACTACACCCGCGGCCTGCTCGGCTCGGTGGTCTCGCTGGAGGCCGGTTCCGCACGCCTGCACCAGATCCGCGGCGTGGTGCCCGCCCCGCAGCGCTTCAACTCCGGCTGCCGGTTCGCCACCCGCTGCGCCGCCGCCACCGAACTGTGCCGCACCACCCCGCCGCAGGCCGTCGACCGCGCCACCGGCCACGCCTTCGCCTGCCACCACCCGGCGGCCGCCCGGCTCGAAGGGAGCCTGCGATGACCACTCCGGTACTCAGCCTGGAGGGTGTGCACGTCCGCCACCGGGCCCGTAGCGGCGGGCTGTTCAAGCGGGACGCGGTGCACGCCCTGACCGACACCGACCTCACGGTCGGCAAGGGCGAGATCCTCGGCCTGGTGGGCGAGTCCGGCTGCGGGAAGTCCACCCTGGCCCGGGTGTTGACCGGACTGCAGCGGCCCACCGAGGGCACCGTCTCCTTCCGGGGCGAGGACCTGTGGGCGCTGCCCGGCGACCGGCGCCGCCGCGAGTTCGGCTCCAGCGTCGGCATGGTGTTCCAGGACGCCTCCACCGCGCTCAACCCGCGGCTGCCGATCGGCCGGATCCTGCGCGACCCGCTGGACGTCCACCGACGCGGCACCCCCGCCGAACGCGAGGCCCGCGTCGAGGAGTTGCTCGACCTGGTCGGCCTGCCCGGCCACGTGGTGCGCAACCTGCCCGGCCAGCTCTCCGGCGGACAGCGCCAACGCGTCGCCATCGCACGGGCGCTGGCGCTGGAACCGGAGATCGTGGTCGCCGACGAGCCGACCAGCGCACTGGACGTCTCGGTGCGCGCCCAGGTCCTCAACCTGCTGGTCGACCTGCGCGAACGCCTGGGCCTGGGCATGGTGTTCATCTCGCACGACATCCAGACCGTGCGCTACCTGGCCGACCGGCTGGCCGTGCTCTACCTCGGCCGGGTGGTCGAGGAGGGCCGCGCCGAACAGGTCACCACCGCGCCCGCCCACCCGTACACCCGGGCCCTGCTCTCCGCCACCCCCAGCCTGCTGGAGGACACCGCGCGGATCGTCCTGCACGGGCCCGTCCCCTCCGCCACCAACCCGCCCTCCGGCTGCCCGTTCCGCACCCGCTGCTGGAAGGCCGACGACGCCTGCGCCACCGCGTTCCCCGCCGCCGACGGCGACGACGCGCGGCGCTGGCACTGCGTCCACCCCGAGATCCTTCTGCCCAGGAGCACGTCATGACCGCCCGCCGCCCCGCCTTCGCCGGTGTCGTCCCGCCCGTCGTCACCCCGCTGACCGCCGACGGCGAGATCGACGCCCCCTCGCTGGAACGCCTGGTCGGCTTCCTGCTGGAGGGCGGCGTGGACGGCCTGTTCGCGCTCGGCAGCTCCAGCGAGACCGCCTACCTCACCGAGGCCCAGCGCACCCGCGCCCTGGAGGTCGTGATCGGTGCGAACGCCGGCCAGGTGCCGGTGATCGCCGGATGCATCGAGACCACCACCAACCGGGTCGTCGAACGAGCCACGATCGCACGGGAGTCGGGCGCGGACGCGGTGGTCGCCACCGCGCCCTTCTACACCCGCACCCACCCCGTGGAGATCGAGCGGCACTTCCGCGAGATCGCCGCGGCCGCCGAACTCCCGCTGTTCGCCTACGACATCCCGGTGTGCGTGCACACCAAGCTGGACACCGGCATGCTGCTGCGACTGGCCGCGGACGGGGTGCTGGCCGGGGTCAAGGACTCCTCCGGCGACGACGTCGCCTTCCGCTACCTGTGCCTGGGCGCACGGGAGTTGCCCGACTTCGCGGTCCTCACCGGTCACGAGGTGGTGGTCGACGGCGCCCTGCTCGGCGGCGCCGACGGCGTCGTCCCCGGCCTCGGCAACGTCGACCCGCACGGCTACCGCCGCCTCGCCGACCACGCCGCCGCGGGCGACTGGGCCGCCGCCGCGGCCGAGCAGGACCGCCTGGCCCGCCTGTTCGAGATCGTCACCGTCGCGCGGGACACCTCCGGCACCGCCGCGGGCCTGGGCGCCTTCAAGACCGCCCTGATGCTGCGCGGCATCATCACCACCAACGCGATGAGCACCCCGATGGCCGCGTACGACGCCGCCCAGACCGCCGCCGTCGCCGCCCTCCTCGACCGGGCCGGACTGCGATGACTCCCGCACCGCTCGGGAGCGCACCGCACCGGGCCGACGGCCTGGACGGCGCGGACGGCAGGACGGCAGGCCCGGCAGGTCCGGTAGGCACAGACAGCAGGACGGCAGGCCCGGCAGGTCCGGCAGGCACAGACAGCAGGACGGCGAGCAGGACAGGAAGCCCGGACGGTCCGACGGCTCCGGACAGCGAACCGGCAAGCCCGACGGGCCCGGGCGGCCGCCCGGCAGGCTCCGGCAGCAGGCCGCGCGATGCGGACCGGGCCGACCGCGGAGCAGCAGACCGAGCCGGTGCCGCCCCGACGCCGAGCGGCTTCCCGGCGGGCCCGTCCGACGGCCCGGCGGGCCCGGGCGGTGGCGCGCCGCCCGACGGCGGTCCGGTGCCGGGCCCGGCCGTCGGCGCGGACCCCGGCCCCGCGGCCCGCGGCCTCGTCCGCACCGCGGTCGCTCCGGTTCACGCCCCACGGTCGGTCCTCGCCGCGGGCGGGTCCGGTCGTCCCCGGCCGGTCCTCGTGGCCGGGGTGGACGTCGGCGGGACGAAGACCTCCGCCGCGCTGGTCGGGCCGGACGGTGCGGTCGGGCCGGTCGTCACGGTGCCCACGCCCGTCTCCGGGGGCCCGGCCGCGGTGCTGGCGGCGGTCGCCGGGGCGGTGCGGGCGCTGGGCGGCGAGCCGGCCGCGGTCGGGGTCGGCAGCGCGGGGGTGATCGACCCGGTGCGCGGCGCCGTGGTCTCGGCGACCGAGGCGATGCCGGGCTGGGCGGGCACCGAACTCCGTTCGGGCCTGGAGCAGTTGCTCGGGGTGCCGGTCGCCGTCGACAACGACGTGCACGCGCACGCCCTGGGCGAGGCGTGGACGGGTGCGGCCCGCGGCGCCCGCTGCGTGCTGCTGGTCGCGGTCGGGACGGGCGTCGGCGGGTCACTGCTGATCGAGGGCCGCGTCCACCACGGTGCCCGGCGGGTCGCGGGGCACCTCGGCCACCTCGCCGTCCCCGAGGCCACCGGCCTGCCCTGCACCTGCGGTGGCACCGGCCACGTCGAGGCGGTCGCCGCCGGGCCCGCCCTGCACGCCGCGTACCGCCGCGCGGGCGGCTCCCCGGACGTCGCCGACCTGCGGGCCGTCGCCGCCCTCGCCGCGGACGGGGACGCGCTCGCCTCGGCCGTCCTGGCCACCGGCGCCCGCGCCCTGGGCCGGGCGGTCGGCGGCCTCGCCAACGTCCTCGATCCGGACCTGGTCCTGATCGGCGGCGGTGTCAGCCACTGCGGCCCGCCCTGGTGGGAGCCGCTGCGCGCCGCCTTCGCCGCCGAGCTCCTCCCCCCGCTCGCCGAACTCCCGCTCACGCCTTGTGCCCTGGGCACCACGGCCGCACTCGTCGGCGCGGCGGGGCTGGCCTGGCACGGGCTGCGCTGAGGAAGAGGCGCGACCAGGGGCCCGGGGCTGCTGCGGGTTCGCTGCCGGTGCGTGCCGTCGGCTTCGGGTGCTGTTCCCACGGCCCGGAGCAGCACGGGCCCCTCGACGGGCTCCGGCCGCCGGCAGCACGGGCCCGCCGTTCCCCGCACCCCTGGTTCGTTCCCCTTCGGCTGCGAAGAGTTCCCTCCACCCTCCTTCACCTCAACGGAGCACACCCATGACGTCCCGGCAACTCCCCTCCGTCCTCGACCGCTTGCGCGGGCAGCTGATCGTCTCCTGTCAGGCGTACCCGGGTGAGCCGCTGCGCGATCCGGAGGCGATGCGGCGGATGGCGCTCGCGGTGGTGGAGGGCGGCGCGGCGGGGGTGCGGGCGCAGGGGCTGGCGGACCTGCGGGCGATCCGGGCGGCCACGGACGTGCCGCTGATCGGGTTGTGGAAGGACGGTGCGTCGGGGGTGGTGATCACGCCGACCGCCGAGCACGTCCGGCAGGTCGCGGCGACCGGGGCGGAGGTAGTGGCCCTGGACGCGACCTCCCGGCCCCGGCCGGACGGGCGTCCGGTGGTGGAGTCGTTCGCTGCCGCGCACGGGGCGGGCGCGCTGGTGATGGCGGACGTCGCGACCTTCGAGGAGGGCCTGCGCGCCGCCGGGGCGGGGGCCGACCTGGTGGGCACCACGCTGTCCGGCTACACCGACGACTCCCCCCGCCTGCCCGGCCCGGACCTCGACCTGGTCGCCCGCCTGTCCGCGGCGCTGGACGTCCCGGTGGTCGCCGAGGGCCGGATCCACACCCCCACCCAGGCCCGGGCCGCCCTGGAGGCCGGTGCCTTCGCGGTCGTGGTGGGCACCGCCATCACCCACCCGACCTCGCTGACCCGCTGGTTCGCGACGGAGCTCGACGCCGCGCACCGCGGGGCGGCCCCGGCGTGACGGGCGGCCGGGTGCGACGGGCGGTCCGGCGTGACGGACGCTCCGGCGTGACGGACGGTCCGGTGCTCAGCCCCGGAGAGCGGGGTCGCCGACCAGGAACATCCGCTTCTCGAGTTCGTCCTCCGCCCAGGGCATGGTGGCCCGGAGGTCCATCCAGACCTGGTCCTTGCGGGCGCCGGGCCGGTCGAGCCCGGCGGCCACCCAGGTGAGGATTCCGGTGAGCGTCTCGCGGGCGCGTCCGGGTGCCGTGACGGCGAGGGCGAAGGGGACGAGCAGGCCGATCCGGGTGATGACGACCATCTCCTCGTCGTCCGGGTCGCGCCGGGCGCTCATCCGGTTGCTGGTCCGGTCGGTGACCTCGACCCACTCCACCACCGCGCCGGGGGCCTGCTGGGCCAGGCAGTCGGTGAGGGAGTCGCGGACGGCCCGGGCGGGGTCGTCGCCGAGCCAGCCCATCCACTGGTCGGGGTCGGCGAGCCTGCTGAAGTCGTCCGCGGGCGGTCCGTGCTGCGGGCCGCCCTGTGGTGCTGCCCCGAAGTCCGTCATGATCCGTCCCCGCCCTCTTCCTGGTACGGCCCCACCGGTCGCGGCGGCCCCCTCGGTCGGCATGTTCGCACACCCTCGGGGGCTCGACGCGCAGCATCCCTCCCAGGACATCTGATGTCTTACGTCAGATACCTTGACCGCCACCTCCCGACCTCCCTAGGGTCGCTGACCAGACATCAGATGTCCTTGCTCTGATCCCTCGTCACCCCCCCATCGGACGATTGCGAGTACTTCGTGACCCTGTCCTCCCCGCGCGCCCGCACCCTGCTCGGCGCAACAGCCCTGGCCTCCCTGGCCGCCACCGCCCTCCCGCTCGGCGCCGCCACCGCGGCGGCCGCCTCCCCCGTCGGCCAGTCGGCCGTGGTCAGCCAGGACTGCGCCTCGGGCGGCCGGATCCAGCAGACGGTGGTGAACAACACCGCCGCCCCGACCACCTTCACCCTGACCTGGCCGGGCAACGGCACGTGGACGGCGACCGTCGCCGCCTTCGACTCCGGCCACTTCTACTTCACCAAGCCGTCCGGCACCGCCTACACCTTCCGCACCACCACCCCGCAGGGTTACGACAGCACCGTCAGCGGCACCCTGGACTGCACGGACGCGCTGGCCGCCACCGTCAGCCTGGAGTGCCCGCGGAACGCCGACGGCTCGCTGCCCGCGAGCCACCGCCTGCGGGTGACGCTGGACAACCGCACCGCCGCCGCGCAGACCTTCACCGTGGCCTGGCCGGGTCGGACCAACTCGCCCTGGACGGTGACCGTCCCGGCGATGTCCGGCGACTCCTCGCTGTACTGGACCGTCCCGAACGGCACCCCGTACGCCTTCAACCTCTCGGCGGCCGGGAGCAGTTGGACCGACAGCGAGTCCGGCACCGCGAACTGCGGCCTGGCGCCGGGCACCCCGGGCATGAACGCGCAGACCGTGCTCACCACCGCCACCCCGATCAGCGGCGTCAACACCCGCTCCGCGGACGGGCTCTCCTACACCACCACGACCACCACCGCGAAGTCGGTGCGGATCCCGGCGCTGGCCCAGACCGCGTCCGGCACGGTGATCGCGACCGCGGACGCCCGGATCGACGGCGGGGCGGACCTCGGCGGGGGGACGAACAACATCCAGGTGGTGATGGTCCGTTCGACCGACGGCGGGGTGACCTTCTCGGCGCCGCGGATCATCGCGCACCCGGCGACCACCGCGGAGGGCTACGGCGACTCCAGCCTGCTGGTGGACCGGACCACCGGTCGGGTGTTCTGCTTCTTCACCTACGCGCCGAAGGTCGGCGTCGGCTACTACGGCTCCACGGCCGGGGACACCTCGGCCGCCTCCACCACCAACACCCACGTCATGTACGTCACCTCGGACGACGACGGCGCCACCTGGAGCTCCCCCGTCGACCTCAACCCGTCCGTCCGGGACGCGAGTTGGGCGGGCATGTTCGCCTCCTCCGGCCACGGCGTGCAACTCGCCTCGGGCCGCCTGGTGCAGCCGATGGTCTACCACGACGCGGCGGGCGACCACGCGGCGAACCTCTACTCCGACGACCACGGCGCGAGCTGGCACTCCGGCGGCTCGGCGGCCACCGGCGTGAACGAGTCCAAGGCGGTCCAGCGCGGCACCGGCAAGGTCGTCCAGAACATGCGCTCCAACGCGGGCGGCAACCGCTGGTACGCCACCACCACGGGCGGCACCGACGTCGCCGGGACGTTCGGCACCGCGTGGAACTCCGGCCTGCTGGATCCGGGGTGCAACGGCGACGAGATCTCCTACCTGCGCCCCACCGACGTCGACCCGGCCGGGCACCCGCTGCTCAGCTCCACCGCGGTCCTCTCCAACGCCGCCACCTCCGACAACGCCACCCGCCGGGACCTCACCGTCCGGATCAGCCAGGACGACGGCGCCAGCTGGCCGCACCGCGCCCTGCTCAAGGCCGGCCCGAGCGGCTACTCCAGCGCGGCGGTGCTCAACGACGGCACGGTGGCCGACCTGTACGAGATCGGGAGCACCGGAGGCATCGTGTACACCGACTTCACCACCGCCTGGGTGAGTTCCTCCTGACGGAGCGCCAGCCGTGGGACCGGGGAGCTGGAACGGGGGCTCCTCGGTCCCGATCCGTTCCGGCTGCGCACGCCCGGGGTGGAGCAGGGCCTCCAGGGAGATCCGGCCCTGCGGTCACGCGCAGCGCGTGGCGGCGGTGGCAACCGTTCGGGTCGGCCGCGGTGCGGAGCAGGAACGGGACGGCCGTGGCCGGGTCGTCCTGCCACCTCTTGCCCGTCGGGCGGTCAACTGCCGTTCTGCGCGGCAGCCTTGGCGTTGCGTTCGCGGGCGGCGGCGATCCGGCGGCGGGCCGGGCGGTAGTGGGCCTCGACGGCGCGGTCGAAGGCGGTGGGGTCTCCGGCGCGGACGGCGGCGACCACGGCGCGGTGGGCGTTGACGGTGTCGAGTTCGTCCTGCTTGGTGATGACGTGCAGGTGGGGGGCGACGATGCCGTACACGTCCCAGCAGGCGGAGGAGAACTGGCTGATGATCTCGTTCTTGAGCGGTTCGACCAGCAGGGCGTGGAAGCGGCGGTCGATCGCGATGACCTCCTGGCCGGCGGCCAGTCCGGCCTCCATCTCGTCGACCAGTTCCTCCAGGGCGGTGATGTGGTCGGCGTGCAGGGTGTCCAGGATGCGCTGGGCCATGCCGCGCTCCAGCACCTCGCGGACGTCGACGAGTTCCTCCAGCACCTTGAAGTCGTCGTCGGGGCTGAGCAGTCCGCGGAAGGTGAGGCCCTCGACCAGGGCGGACATGCTGAGTCGTCCGACGTAGGTGCCGTGGCCGTGCCGGACCTCGACGATGTCCAGGGCGTCGAGCGTCTTGACGGCCTCGCGGACGCTGGAGCGGCTGGCGCCGAGCGCCTCGCACAGTTCGCCCTCGCTGGGCAGCAGGTCGCCGGGGCGCAGCCGGTTGTCGATGATGTAGCGCTTGATCCGCTCGGCCACCTCGTGCCGGCGCAGTGGCCGCGGCGACGCGGCGCCCTTGGTGCGGATGGTCTCGGCCACCGGTGCTGTCCCCTTCTCCGCCGCCCGGCGCGTCCCGCCGGGCGTTCGACCGCGTGGCGTCGGGCCACGGGGGCTGTCAGCGTACCAGCCCGGTGCCCGGACATCCGATGTCTGACCAGCGGGCGGAAGGTCAGGGGGCGGGGCGGTCGGCGAGGCGGTGCAGGCGGCCGGGGACGTCCAGGCCGATCAGCAGGATGACGAGCAGGCTGAGGCCGAAGGTGAGCACGGCCAGCGACTGGCCGAGCGGGCGCCCCTCGGCGAGGCGGGCGCCGAGCAGCGGGGCGACGGCGCCGCCGAGCGCGCCGACGTTGTAGACGAAGCCGAGGCCGGAGGCGCGGCGTTCGACCGGCAGGTGGCCGCCGAGGTAGCGGGGCAGCAGTCCGGAGATGCCGAAGCTGGTGGCCTGCAGCAGGAACAGCAGGACGCCGAGCAGCAGCAGGTCGTCCCGGACGGCGAAGACCGGGAACACGAAGGCGAGGGAGGCGGCGAGGGTCAGCGCGTACGCCTTGGCGGGGCCGAGGCGGTCACCGGTGAACCCGGCCAGCACGCACCCCGCGGCGGTGCCGAACCCGGCCCAGAACAGCACGTCGCGGACCTGGTCGGCGCCGTAGTGCAGTTCGGTCTTGAGGTAGGTGGGCAGCAGCGCCTGGACGGGCCAGGTGTACAGGAACCCGGCGAAGACGGTGACGGTCAGCGCGAGGTACAGCACCCGGTGGCCGGGGCTGCCGAGCCGGACGGCCAGGGTGCCTAGGGCGGTGGCGGCCAGCAGGGCGAGCAGCCAGGCGGTGGCGGTGGACGGGGCGCGGCCGGTGAACAGGGCCAGCAGGGCGGCGGAGGCGCAGGCGGCGAGGGTGAGGTGGAGAGCGGCGCGGCGCGGCGAGGGGGTGCCGTCGGGCCGGGTGAACAGCGGGCGGAACGGGTTGGGGCGGGTCGCGGTGTCGGCGATCGCCTCCTCCCAGTCCTCGGCCTCGGGCAGGGCGCGGCGCATCCACAGCGCGAACAGGGCGGGCAGCACGCCGAGGTAGAACATCCAGCGCCAGCCGAGCGCGGGCACCACCTGGCTGTAGACCTGGGCGGCGAGGACGGTGCCGATCGAGTAGCCGGAGATCAGGAAGCCGCTGGCCCGCCCGCGCACCCGTTCCGGCCAGCTCTCCATCACGTAGGTGGCGCTGGCGCTGTACTCCCCCGCCATGCCGAGCCCGACCACCAGCCGGGCGGCGTACAGCGTCCCGTAGCCCTGGGCGAGGCCGCAGGCCAGGGTGCCGAGGGAGAACAGCAGGATGCTGGCGGTCATCGCGGCCCGCCGTCCGCGGCGGTCGCCGAGCGCGCCCAGCAGCATCCCGCCGAGCCAGCGGCTGACGAACGCGGCCGAGACCAGCGAGGCGGCCTGTACGGCGTCGAGTCCGAACTCGGCCCGGACCTCGGTGAGGACGAGGGTGATCAGGACGAAGTCGAAGCCGTCCAGGACGTAGCCGCCCCAGGCGGCGGCGAAGGCCGTCCAGCCGCGTCGGCCCACCTGCCGGTACCAGCGCTCCGGGCGGGTCTCGCTGCGTGGGGGCGGTCGGTCCATCGCGGCAGGATATCCGGACGCGACGATTCCGCTCCGCGGGGCCCGGCCGGAGCGGCGGCGGGCACGGCGCCCCGGACCGCACCGGGGGGCCGCAGTCCTCGACCGCCCCGGGGCCCTGGCCGGACACCGGAGCCCGGACGCGGCACCGAGCCGGGCCGGGCCGGCGCCCGGATGCCGACGCCCGGGGACGGGGCCGGACGGGCCGGGGTCAGGACCTGGCCGCGG
Organism: Kitasatospora phosalacinea; assembly: GCF_030268885.1. Lineage (GTDB taxonomy): Bacteria > Actinomycetota > Actinomycetes > Streptomycetales > Streptomycetaceae > Kitasatospora > Kitasatospora phosalacinea_C. The sequence continues at coordinate 102,462 of NZ_BSSA01000009.1, read as the reverse complement.
GGGTCCTGCCGGGCAGGCCGGTGGCGGTGACGGCGGCGCCGAGCAGCAGGAGCGCACCGGCCGCGGCCAGCGCCCAGCGGGTGCCGTCGGGGCCGGAGGGGGACAGGCCGAGGACGACGCCGAGGACGGCGACGCCGAGTGAGGCGCCGACCTGGCGGGCCGAGTTGAGGACGCCCGCGCCGGTGCCCGCGAACTCGGCGGGGACGGTGCTGGCCATGCCGGCGACCAGGGCGGGCAGGGCGAAGGAGACGCCGGAGCCGAAGGCCAGCAGGCCGAGCACGGTGGCGGCCAGGGCGGTCGCCGAGTCGCCGGTGAACGGGGCCTGCACCAGTGCGCCGACGCCCATCAGCACGAAGCCGAGGGTGGCGGGACGGCGCGGCCCGATCCGGCCGACCAGGCGGCCGGTGTAGATCGGGTTGAAGGCGGTCGGCAGGGTCAGCGGCAGGAAGACCAGGCCCGCCACGGCGGGCGAGTAGCCGCGGCCGTCCTGGAAGAACAGCGAGAGCACGAACAGCAGCCCGGAGAGCCCGAAGTTGGCCAGCAGGCCCGCCCCGACCGCGGCGGAGAAGCCGGGGCTGCGGAACATCCGCAGCGGGACCATCGCCGCGTCCCCGGCCCGCAGTTCGGCCGCGGCGAAGACGGCTGCGGCGAGCACCGTGAGCGCGGCGGCGGCCAGCACCCGGGCGGAGCCCCAGCCCGCGTCCGGGCCCTCGATCAGGGCGTACACCAGGGCGGCCAGCGCGACCACCGAGCTGACCTGGCCGGTCAGGTCGAGCCCGCCGCGCGGCTTGCGGGCGGTCTCCGGGGCCAGCCGGGCGGTGAGCAGCAGGCCGGCCGCCGCCAGCGGCACGTTGACCAGGAAGATCGCGCGCCAGCCGACGGTGTCGGTCAGCACGCCGCCGACCACCGGCCCGGCCGCCAGGGCCGCGCCCGTGATCGCCGCCCAGGAGCCCACCGCCCGGGCCCGGGCCGCCGGTTCGGGGTACGCGTGGGTGACCACCGCGAGCGAGGAGGGCAGCAGCAGTGCCCCCGCCGCGCCCAGGGCCAGCCGCAGCGCGACCAGCGCGGGCAGGGTGGTCGCCAGCGCGGAGAGGCCGGACAGCGCGCCGAACGCGACCAGGCCGCAGAGGAAGACCCGGCGGCCGCCGAAGCGGTCCGCGAGCCAGCCCGCGGTGAGCAGCAGGGCGGCGAAGGTGACGGTGTAGCCGTTGGTGACCCACTGCAGGCCGCTGAGGCCGACGCCGAGGTGCTCGGCGATGGCGGGGAGGGCGACCGAGACGACGGTCGTGTCCAGCAGCACCATGAAGTAGCCGAGCGAGAGCCCGACCAGCAGGGTGCGCGGGGGTCCTGCGGACCCGGCCGGGGTGGTGGCGGCGGCTCGGGGGTCGGCCTGGGTGGCCATGGGCGTGCTCCTCGTTCGGGAAACGGCGTGCTGCCCCCGGCTCCCGGGCCGCCCGAGCGTCGACATGTGGACATGTGGACGTGCGGACGTGCCGATGGGGGGCCATCGGTTCGGGCTGGGGGGTGGAGATCCCATTCTCCCGTGCCCGGGGCGGGAGTTGGCCGTGCCGGGCACGGGAACGTCCGATGGGTACAATCGGCCTGGCCGATGGATCGCCGGGGGGTGGCAGCACGTGGAGCTACGGCACCTGCGCACCTTCGAGGCGGTCGCCCGGACGCTCAGCATGACGCAGGCGGCCCGCGAGCTGCACTACGCGCAGTCCAGCGTCAGCGACCAGGTGCAGGCCCTGGAGCGGGAGTTGGGCGTCGAGCTGGTGGACCGCTCGCAGCGCCGGATCCGGCTGACCGCCCAGGGCGAGGTGCTCTCCTCGTACACCGGGCGGATCCTCGGCCTGCTGGCGGAGGCCCGTTCCGCGGTCTCCCGGCCGGCCGCGGAGCTGGCCGTCGGCGCCCTGGAGACGCTGAGCCGCCACCTGCTGCCCGGGGGGCTCGCCCGCTACCGGGCGCTGCAGCCGGGGACGAAGGTGCGGGTCTCGCAGCACAACCGCGGCGAGCTGTACCGGTCGGTGCTCCGCGGCGACCTGGACCTCTGCCTGACCTTCGGAGCCCCGCCCGCCGACCCGGGCCTGTGCGCGGAGACGCTGGCCGAGGAGCCGCTGGTGGTCATCGCACCGCCGGGGCACCCGCTGGCCGCCCGCGGCCGGGCCGACCTGGCGGAGCTCGCCGCGGAGCCCTTCCTGGCCACCCAGCGGGGCTGCGGGTTCCGGGAGATGTACGACGGCGTCCTCGGGTCGCTGCCCGGCGGGGAGCCGGTCGCCGAGGTGGACAGCATCGACACCCTGGCCGCCTGCGTGGCGGCCGGGACGGGCTGCGCGCTGCTGCCGCTGGTGGCGGTCCGCGGCCGGGTCGACCGGGGCGAGGTCGCCCTGGTCGAGGTCGGCGGCAGCGAGCTGCGGACGGCCGTCACCATGACCTGGCGGGGGCGGAACTCGGCCGACCCGCACCTGGTCGCCTTCCAGCAGGCGCTCCGCGAGCACCTGGCGGACTGAGGAGCGGGACCGGAGGGCCGGACCCGGGGCCGGGGCTCGGGCCCCGGGGCGTCACCCGGCGGGGCGCCAGCCGAGCAGCGGGCCGAGGCGGGTGGCCAGGTCGGTGAGGATCTGTGCGTAGTCCTCCGGCGCGAAGGTGAACGGGAGGGCGAAGGCCACCTCGTCGGCCTCCCGGAACCCGGCGTGCGCGTACAGCCGCTCGGCGAGCTCCTCGCTGGTGCCGACCAGGTCGGGGGCGAACAGCAGTCGGCCGGGGCCCTGCGGGGCGAGCGTGCGGGCGTACCGGGACTCGGCGTACGCCTGGTACTTGGCGCGCTGCTCCGGGGTGGCGCCGTCGGTGGGGACGACCACCAGTCCGTGCGAGACCCGGGCCCGTTCGCCCGCGGGGTGGGCGGCCCGGAAGGCCCGGATCAGGGCCAGCTGGTTGGCCTCGAAGCTCTCGCTCTCCTCGGCCCGCACCACGCTGCTGGTGAGCAGGTTCAGCCCGTGCTCCCCGGCCCAGCGCACCGAACGCAGGCTGCCGCCGCCGTACCAGACCCGGGCGGCCAGGCCGGGCACGTGCGGCTGGACGCGCTCGGAGTACGCCTCGATGCCCTCGGTGCCCCGGAAGCTGCTGGCCCGCTGGCCGCGCAGCAGGCCGAGCAGGCGCTCGACCCGGCCGTAGCCGAAGTCCTCCCGGTCGGCGGTGTCCGGGTACAGGGCGCGCTTCACGTCCTCGTAGTGGATCGGCACGCCGACGCTGACGCCGGGGTTGAGCCGCCCGCCGGAGAGCACGTCGACGGTGGCGAGGTCCTCCGCGTAGCGCAGCGGGTTCTCCCAGCCGAGCGGGGTGACGGCGGTGCCGAGGCCGATCCGGCGGGTGCGCTGGCTGGCCGCGGCGAGCACCGTCAGCGGGGAGGAGATCCCGTACTGCAGGTGCCGGTGGCGCAGCCAGGCGGTGTCGAAGCCGAGCTGCTCGCCGAGCTCGATCAGCCGCAGGGTGGCCTCGTGGCCGCCCGCCGGGTCGTGTTCGTCGAACAGGCCGATGGTCAGGAATCCCAGCGAGCGCAGCGGCCGGTCGGGGGTGGGCACCGGGTTCCTCCTCGGTCCGTTCGTTCCGTGGTACGCCGCCACGCTCACACACCGGGGGCGGGGTGATCAACCGGCGGCCGGGATTGTGACGCGGCGTCATGCTCCCGCAACACGGGCCCGCCGCCGGGCCGCGGCCCGGCACCGCGGCCCGGTCCGGTGTCACTCCAGGGCGGCGGAGAGGACCAGGCGGCGGGCGGTGGTGCGGTAGCCGAGGCGCTCGAAGGCGGCGGCCATCGGGGCGTTGGCCAGGTCGGTGTCGGCGCGGACGTGCGCGGCGCCGGTCTCGACGGCCAGCAGGCGGGTGGTCTCGGCGAGCAGGTCGTCGACGTGGCCGCGGCCGCGGTGCTCGGGCAGGACGCCCAGGTAGCCGACCACGGGGGCGGCGGAGTTGCGGGAGGGGACGGCGAAGCCGACCGTCTCGCCGTCGGGGGTGTGGGCGGTGCGCCACCAGCCGCGGTCGCCGAGCATGCCGTCCCGGTAGAGGGCGACGTCGGCCCGGGCCTGGGCCTCGGCGCCGCGGTGGGCGGCGGCGGTGCGGGAGGTGGCGTCGCGGGTGCCGGTCAGGGTGCGGCGGAACAGGTCGACGAAGACCTCGTCGTCCGGTTCGGCGCGGAACAGCAGCCGCCCGCTCGGGGCGGGCAGGCCCGCGCCCGCCGTCCACTCGTAGCGCAGCCGCTCCAGGCTCGCCGGGAGCCCGGCCCGCCGGGCGGCCTCCTGCCGCCAGGCCGTGGCGGCCACCGCGTCGGGGCGGTCGTGCCAGTCTCCGGGCAGGAAGAGGTGGTAGGCGGGGGCGTGCCCGTACGCCGCATGCGCGGCGGTGAGCAACTCGGCGGCCAGCGCGGTGCGTTCGGCCGACGACCGGACGGAGGGGTGGACCAGCACGGCGTCGAGCGCGGCGGGCCCGGCGTCCGCGGGGCCGGACCACCAGACGGCGACCGCCAGCGGCGCGGCGCCGGGGGCCGGTTCGGCGATCCACGTCCGCCCCGGGTGGTACTCGCCGGTGGCGAGCCGGGCCAGGTAGGTGTCGGCCGTCAGGGTGCTGGCGGGGTCGGTGACGAGCAGCGGGAGGAAGCCGTCGCGGTCGGCCGCGACGGTGGGACGGAACAGCACGGTGCCTCCGGGAAGGGGCGGAACGGGAACCGGAGGCGCAGCCCGATCGGGCGGACCGCCCTACTGCGCGGGGGCGGCCTGGGGGGCAGGGGTGATCGGGAGCGCCGGGTGCGGGGTGGACATCGCGGCCTCCTCTCTGCGCTGGGCCGCGCGCAACCGCGCGGACCCGATCGGGACGCCGGTCGGCGGACCGGCGCCGCCAGGGTAGGACCCGGCCCGATCACCGCGCAACGGATTTTCCGCCCGCCCGTTCCCCCGTCGACCCGTCGACCCGTTCCCCCGCCGACCCGCCCGCCGCCGGGCCGACCGAGTGGCCCGCCCGCCCGCGCCCCCTCCGGTTCCTGATGCCGCCTCAGCCGCGGTACGCCTCCAGCAGCCGCAGCCAGACCTCGCTGACGGTGGGGTAGGCGGGGACGGCGTGCCAGAGCCGGGCGATCGGCACCTCGCCGACCACGGCGACGGTCGCGGAGTGCAGCAGTTCCGCGACGTCGGGCCCGACGAAGGTGACGCCGACCAGCACCTCCCGGTCGAGGTCGACGACGGCGCGGGCCCGGCCGCGGTGGCCGTCGGCGTGCAGGGCGGCGCCGGAGACGTCGCCGAGCTCGTAGTCGACGGCGCGCACCCGCAGTCCGGCGTCCTCGGCCTCGCGCAGGGTGCGGCCGACGGCGGCGACCTCGGGGTCGGCGAAGACGACCTGCGGGACGGCGGCGTGGTCGGCGGTGGCCACCGAGCGGCCCCAGGGGGCGAGGTCGAGGGGGCGGTCGGCGGCGCGGTCGGCGATGACGGCGCCGAAGACCCGGCCCTGGTACTTGCCCTGGTGGGTGAGCAGGGCGCGGTGGTTGACGTCGCCCGCGGCGTACAGCCAGCCGCCGGGGACGGCGGTGGCGCGGCCGGTGTCGTCGGTCTCGATCCAGCTGCCGGGTTCGAGTCCGACGGTCTCCAGGCCGAGGTCGGCGGTGGCGGGGCGCCGGCCGGTGGCGAACAGGACCTCGTCGGCGGGCAGCCGGGTGCCGTCGCCCAGGTCGAGCAGGACGGTGCCGTCCGGTTCGCGCCGCAGCCCGGTCACCGACGCCCCGAGCCGGACGTCGACCCCGGCGGCGCGCAGGCCGTCCGAGACGAGCTGTCCGGCGAACTCCTCGGTGCGCTCCAGCAGTCGGTCGCCGCGCACCAGCAGGGTGACCTCGCTGCCCAGGGACCGCCAGGCGGTGGCCATCTCGACCGCGACGACGCCGCCGCCGACCACGGCGAGCCGCCCGGGGACGGACTTCGCGGAGGTGGCCTCGCGGCTGGTCCACACCCGGGCCCCGGCCAGGCCGGGCAGGTCGGGGAGGGCGGCGCGGGTGCCGGTGCAGACGGCGACGGCGTGCCGGGCGGTGAGGGTGCGCCGCCCGCCGCCGGGGGTGTCGACGGTGACCCTCCGCTCGCCGTCCAGCCGCCCGTGCCCGCGGACCAGGTCGATGCCGGCCGAGGCCAGCCACCGCTCCTGCCCGTCGTCGTGCCAGTGCGAGGCGAAGGCGTCCCGGCGCGCCAGCACGGCGGCCGCGTCCAGCGTCCCGGTGACGGCCTCCCGGCTGCCCGCCACCCGGCGGGCCGCGGCGAGCGCGGCGCCCGGGCGCAGCAGCGCCTTGCTGGGCATGCACGCCCAGTACGAGCACTCGCCGCCGACGAGTTCGCCCTCCACCAGGGCCACGCTCAGCCCACCGGCGTGCGCCCGGTCGGCGAGGTTCTCCCCGGTGGGGCCGCCGCCGATCACCACCAGGTCGTAGCTGCCGTCCTCGGCGCCCATCGCGTCCACCGCCCTCTCCGTTCGCCCCGCCGCCCGGTGACGGCCCGTCACCCCCATCCTGCCGCACGGCCGCCGTCGGCCCGGGGTCCCCGGCCGGGCGGGGTGTCACGTAGCGTCGGGGCCGATGCGTTACCAGGGCATGGATCACTCATCGAAGCGGGCCGGGCCGGAGGGTCAGGGGCAGCCGCGGGCAACGGGGTTCGAGGAGTTCGTCGCCTTCCGGGAGCGGCACCTGCTGCGGACGGCGTTCCTGCTGACCGGCGGGGACGCGCACCTCGCGGAGGACCTGGTGCAGGAGGCGCTGGGCCGGGTCTTCCTGAAGTGGCGGAAGATCTCCCGGCTGGAGAACCCGAGCGGGTACGCCCAGACCGTCCTGGTCAACACCTTCCTGTCGCACCGGCGGCGGCGCTCCAGCACCGAGCGGGTCACCGACGTGCTGCCGGAGACCGGGGTCGACGACCCGGACCCGGCGCTGCGGCTGACGCTGCTGCGGGCGCTGGCGGCGCTGTCCCCGGCGGACCGGGCGGTGCTGGTGCTGCGGTTCTGGGAGGACCGCAGCGTCGAGGAGACCGCCGGTGTGCTGCGGATCGGCGACAGTGCGGTGCGCACCCGCACCAAGCGGGCGCTGGTCCGGCTGCGGACGGTGCTCGGCACCGACCTGGACGCCCTGACCGGCCGGTCCGCCCCCCTCCCGTCCACCCACGATTCCGACAAGGCGGTACTGCACCATGCCCACTGACGACGAACTCACCGCGGCCCTGGCCCTCGCCCTGGACGACGCGGCCGCACTCGCCCCCACCGGCACGGACGGCCGCCTCGCCGCCGCCGCCCGCCGCTCCGGCCGCCGCCACCGGCGCCACCGCCTCGCGCTGACCGGTGCGCTGACGGTGCTGGCGCTGGGCGCGACGGGCGCGGTCGTCGGGCACCTCCCGTCCGGGCCGGGGGGCCCGGCGACGGTGCAGGAGGGGGACTTCGGCCCGGCCACGGCCGAGGCGGAGCGTCGGTCCTCCGTCATCGTGACGGCGCAGTGGCCCGGCTCCCCGACGCCCACGCACGCGATCGTCTTCGAGTTGGCGCTGCCGTCCGACGACGCGGCGCCGGACCGGGGAGTTCAGCAGGACCGCACCTGGCGGAGCGACTCGTACAGCGTCACGCTCCACGTCGGGCAGACCGCCGGGCGGCCCGAGCAGCTGCTCTGCCCCACCCCGGACGAACTCCGGGGCCTGACCTGCAAACGCTCCGTGCAGCCCGACGGCTCGGTGGCGGTCGTCGTCCGGGGTCCGCTCAAGAACGTGGCCGTGCGGCAGGACGCGCCCGTGAACGGGTACTCGCTGCAGGGGGTCCGGGTCTTCCCGGACGGCCGCCAGGTGGCACTGTTCGAGCTCTACCGGGACACCGAAGCGGAGCCGGTGGTGAGCGAGGAGGAGTTCGTCACGGCGTCCGAGCAGACGGGCTTCCCGCAGCTCGACGCCCTCCCGTCCACCACTTCCAGCACCGCTCCCACCGCCTCCGCCGGTAGCAGCGAACTAGGCTGAGCCGTACGGAGGCCGCCCCCGGCCGGATGCGGTCGGGGGCGGCCTCCGTGCCTGCGCTCAGCTCTGCTTGATCGCCGAGACGTCGAACTCCAGCACCACCTTGTCGCCGACCAGCACGCCGCCGCCCTCCAGGGCGGCGTTCCAGGTGACGCCGAACTCCTTGCGGCTGATGGTGACCGAGCCCTCCAGGCCGACCCGGAGGTTGCCGTAGGGGTCGACGGCGTTGCCGGTGTACTCGAAGTCGATGCTGACGGGCTTGGTGGTGTCCTTGATGGTGAGGTCGCCGGTGACCCGGTAGTCGGTGTCGGACTTCCGCTCGACCCCGGTGGTGCGGAAGGTGATGTCGGGGAAGTTCGGCGCGTCCAGGAAGTCGTTGGTGCGCAGGTGCTGGTCGCGCTGCTCGACGCCGGTGTCGATGCTCTCGGTCTTGATGACGACCTGGCCGCTGGACTTCGCCGGGTCGGCACCGTCCAGGTGGGCGGTGCCCTCGAACTGGTGGAAGGCGCCGCGCACCTTGGTGACCATGGCGTGGCGGGCGACGAACCCGATCCGGGTGTGGGTCGGGTCGAGGACGTAGTCCCCGGTGAGCTCGGGCAGGCTGACGGTCATGGTCTGCGCTCTCTCCTCGTGGCGGCACGGTACGGGTGCGGGGGCCGGGGCGGCCGCTCCCCCGCACACGCTAGGCGCTGCGCCGCCGCGCGCCCGACGTGACACGCGGTCCGGAGGGTCAGCCGAAGCGGCCGTTGACGTAGTCGGCGGTGCGCGGGTCGGCGGGGTCGGTGAAGAGGCGTTCGGTGGGGCCGGATTCGACGATCCGGCCGGGGGTGTCGTGGGTGGCGAGGAAGAACGCGCAGGACTGGGAGACGCGTTGGGCCTGCTGCATGTTGTGGGTGACGATGACGATGGTGACCCGGTGGCGCAGTTCGGCGATGGTCTCCTCGATGCGGCGGGTGGAGGTGGGGTCGAGGGCGGAGCAGGGCTCGTCCATCAGCAGGATCTCCGGGGAGACCGCGAGCGAGCGGGCGATGCACAGGCGCTGCTGCTGGCCGCCGGAGAGCGCGCCGCCGGGGGTGCCGAGCCGGTTGCTGACCTCGTCCCACAGGCCGGCCCGGCGCAGGCTGGTCTCGACCAGGTGGTCGCGTTCCTCGCGGCTCGCCCTGATGCCGGAGAGCTTGAGCCCGCTGACCACGTTGTCGTACAGCGACATGGCGGGGAACGGGTTGGGGCGCTGGAAGACCATGCCGATCCGGCGGCGCACCTCGGCGGGGCGGCGGCCGGGGGCGTAGACGTCCTCGCCCTCCAGCAGGACCTCTCCGGCGAGGGCGGCGCCGCGGACCATCTCGTGCATCCGGTTGAGGATCCGCAGGTAGGTGGACTTGCCGCAGCCGGACGGGCCGATCAGGGCGGTGATCTCCCCGGCCCGCATGGTGAAGGAGACCCGTTCGAGGACCTTGCGCGGCCCGAACCAGGCGGTGACCTCGCGGGTCTCCAGCCCGGACAGGGCGCGGGGGGCCGGGTCGGCCTGCGGACCGCCCGGGACGGGCGGCAGCGGCACCGTGGGCGGGTCCTCCCGGTCCCCGCCGGACGTCTGGACGGGGAAGGCGGGGTGGGCGGTCTCGGTCATCGGGGGGCGGTCCTTTCCCGGGGTGCCGGAGGGGCTCAGTAGACGTTGGGGAGCAGCGCGGCGGCGTTCTCGTACACCGACCAGAGCAGCGCGGCGACCACCGGCGCGAAGCACAGGTAGGCGGCGGTGCGCTGCCAGCGGCGGGCGGTGACGGCGGCCGCGGCGACGGCCAGCAGCAGGGCCAGCGACCAGAGTTGGAGCGCGGGCAGGGCGCCCTTGTCGGCGGCCAGCACCTTGTCGGTGGCGGTGGCGGCGGGCCGCTTCGCGCCGGCCGGTTCGGGGTCGCCGTCGAGCCGGGCGCCGACCAGGACGGTGCTGGTGGGGATCCAGTCGGAGTCGCCGGTGACCAGGACCAGCCGGTTGCGGGCGGGGTCCTTGATCGGGTGGTCCCCGTCGCCGCGGGTGTTGACGGTGTAGTGGAAGGTGCCCTGGCCGGTGGTGACGTCGATCCGGTCGCCGACCGCGAGCCTGCCGAGGTCGGCGAACGGGGCGCCGAACGCGGTGGAGCGGCCGAACAGGACGGCCACGCCGGGCTGTCCGGGCAGGACGGTGTCGCGCCGGTGGCCGGGGCCGCGCATCAGGTCGCGTCCGCTGGTGCCCTCGACCACGACGGCCCGGTGCAGGCCGATCGCCGGGATGTCGAGGACGGCCAGCGGCGCGCCGTCCTCGGTGGGGCCGGTCGGGGCGGTGGCGGTGGCGAGCCGGTCGCGCAGGGTGGCGTACGCGGTGGACTGGTGGTGGGCCTCCTGCAGGTCGGACAGGCCGAGCAGGTACCCGGCGAAGCCGAGCAGCAGCCCGGCGGCCAGGGTCACGGCCCGGGCGGCGACCAGCAGCGGGCCCCGGCGCGGCCCGGCGGCGGCCGGGCCGGGTGCGGCGGACCCCGGCGCGGACGGCGCGGACGCGGCGGACGGGTCGGCGGGGGGCCGTTCCAGGGCGGGCGCGGTCATCTGCTGCTCTCCTCGGGTGCGGCGCCTGCGGTCGGGGGGGTCGGGACGCTCGGGGCGGGGTTCACCGGCTGCCCGCCGTCCGGTCGCGGCGGCGCCACCAGGCGGCCAGCAGCGGGGGGACGGTGACCACGCCGAGCAGTTCGAGCGCGGTGAGCGAGGACAGCAGCCAGTCCTGCGGCCGTCCGCCGAGCGCGACCACCTGGGCGGGGGCGGCGCCGGAGCCCGAACCACCGCCCCCGGAACCGGAGTCGAGCAGCTCGCCGGTCTGCGGGTCGACCACCGCCGCGGCCGCGCCGTCACCGGAGCCGGGGTCGGAGCCCCCCGAACCGCCGCCGCCGGAACCGGAGTTGGCGCCGCCTGAACTCCCGCCACCGGAACCCGGGTTGGCACCACCCGCGGCACCGCCGCCGGAACCGGAGCCGGAACCCGCCTTGACGGCCTGGCCGTTCTGCACGGTGCAGTTCAGCGGGCTGCCCGCCTTGTCGCACGGGGAGGGCTGCGGCGCGTTCTTCAGCACGGTCAGCTCACCGGCCGAGTTGAAGGTCGGATTGGGGCAGTTGGCGAGCGTGTCGGGGTTGACCGGGCTGGCGTTGCCGGGGATGTGCTGGGTCTGCAGCAGGCCGCCGCGCACCAGGTTGCGCGGGATCGGCGAGTAGCCGAGGTCGTCGGCCTCGCCCTGCCCGGCGCACAGCACGTAGGCGAGGTAGCGGCTGAGCGCGTTGCCCTTGGCCTCGTTGAAGCGCGGCGGCACGGGCAGGGCGGCCCCGGCGCGCGGCACGATCAGGTAGCTGTAGGAGGAGATCGGGTAGGAGCGGGGGTCGTTGTTGGTGTAGACGCCGTCGAGGTTCTGCTGCAGGTAGTCCGGGTCGTTCGGGGAGGTGCTGTCGTCGACGCCGCGGATCTTCGCGGCGGTGAGCGCCACCGCGACGTTGGAGGCGGTCGGCAGGGTGTAGTACCCGGCCGGGTTGAGCACCTTGACGACGGGCCAGTTGCTGCGCTTGGCGAAGGCGTACTCGTCGTAGCCGATCGCGCCGATGCCGGTGGGCGACTGGATGTAGCCCGCGACCACGTCGGAGCCGTTCTGCGCGGTCATCCGGCCGGAGGGCGGGAAGAACTCGGTGTAGTCGCCGCAGGTGACGCCGTTGACCTTGGTGCAGTACGCCTCCCACTCGCCCTTGTGGGTGTGCTGCATCCAGCGGGTGAACTGGGCGGTGGCGCCGGAGCCGTCGGAGCGCACCACCGGGGTGATCGGGACCTTCGGCAGCGCCCTGCCGTAGTCGGCAGTGATCTTCGGGTCGTCCCAGGAGGTGATCCGGTTGGTGAAGATGCCGACGATGGTGTCCGGGGACAGCCGCAGGTCGGTGACCTTCTTGCCGCCGAGCTCCAGGTGGTACATCAGCGCGGTGCCGCCCGCCGTGACCGGCACGTACGAGTAGCCGTACTGCGGGTTCTCCGCGTGGCCCAGGTAGCTGCCCGCCTGGCTCGGGTCGACGCCGCTGTCGGCCTTGCTGCGGAACGGCACGTCGGAGGCGGTGAAGTCGTCCTGGCCGTTGGCCCACTGCACGCGGCCGGCCGCCGAGCCGACCGGGTTGAAGTCGATCTCGATGCCCATCGGGCCGACGTCGCGCCGCCACTGGTCGATCGCCGGACCGGCCCAGCTGGAGCCGTCCGCACTCAGCGAGGTCGCCGCGTGGGCGGGGGCCGCGCCGAGCAGCACGGTGGGCAGGGCCAGCGCGGCGGCCAGCAGCGCCGGGGCCAGGTGGCGGAGTCGCACGGGACGGGTCTTCCTTCTCTGCGGACGGCCGGGACGGTCGGGGCTGGGACGGTTCATCGGCTCTCCACCGCCAGGACGGGCGCGGGTACGGCTGCGGGTGTGGGGGCGGGCGCGGGTACGGCTGCGGTCGCCGTGGTGCGGGCCCGGCGCAGCGGGCGGCGGGCCCGCCGCTCGGTGGGCGCGCGGTGGCGGCCCAGGACGCGGGCGGTGACGAACAGCACCAGCACCACGGCCATCAGGGTCAGCGCCCCGGCGAACGCCCGGGCCACCATGTCGGGGTAGGGCTGCTTGACGTAGTTCCAGACGTACAGCGGCAGGCTGGCCTGGTTGCCGTGCAGCGGGTCGAGGTTCATCCGGGCGGTGAAGCCCGCGGTGAGCAGCACCGGGGAGGTCTCGCCGACGCCGCGGGCCATGCCGAGCACCACGGCGGTGGTCAGGCCGGGCCGGGCGGTGGGCAGCACCACGTGCCAGACCGTGCGCCACTGGCCGGCGCCGAGCGCGTAGGAGGCCTCCTTGAGGGTGCCGGGGACGAGGCGGACGACCACCTCGGCGGCGCGGGTGACGATCGGCGTCATCATCACGGTCAGGGCGAGCGAGGCGGCCAGGCCGCTCTTCTCGGCGCCCAGGGTGAGGATGACCACGCCGAGCACGAACAGGCCCGCCACGATGGACGGCAGCGCGGTCATCGCCTCGACCAGCACCCGGACGGGGGTGACGAAGCGGGCGCTGCGCCGGCTGGTGCCCGCCTCGACCAGGAAGACCGCGGTGACCACGCCCAGCGGCACCGAGAACAGGGTGGCCAGGCCGAGCTGTTCGAGCGAGCCGACCACGGCGTGCAGGCAGCCGCCGGAGGTGATCGGCGACAGCGGGGCGGTGGTGCGCATGGTCTCGGTGAAGAAGTTCCAGTGCCGGGCGGCGTCCAGGCCGCGGACCGCGACGTAGCCGATCTGTTCGGCGATGACGGCGAGCACCAGCAGGCCGGAGCTCCAGGCGAGCGCGGTGGCGAGCCGCTCACGGACGGTCAGGGCGTCCCACTGGAGCCGTCCGACCAGGGTGTACAGCGCCAGGAAGAGCAGGTACCAGCAGAGCAGGAAGCCGAACGCGCCGCTGAGCGGCAGCACCCGCTCGTACAGCAGCCAGTCCAGGGCGAGCGAGCCGGCGCCCGCGCCGAGCATGGTGAGGACCTCCTCGCGGGTGGTGCCGCCGAGCTTGATCCGCCGCTGCTCGGGCGGGTCGGGGGGCTCGGGGGCCGCGGGGCGCTGCGGGGTCTGCGGGGTCTGCGGGAGCGTGGAGTGCATCGGTGTCCTCCGGTCAGTCCGAGGTCGAGGCGCCGGACCGGGACCGGCTGATGACGAACCCGGCGGCCACGTTGACCAGCAGGGTGAGGGAGAACAGCACCAGACCGGCGGCCATCAGCGCGGACAGCGACAGGCCGTCGGACTCGCTGAAGCGCAGCGCGATCAGCGCGGAGATCGACCCGCCGCCGTTCTCCAGCACGTGCCAGGAGACCCGGAACACCGGGGAGATGATCAGCGCGACGGCGATGGTCTCGCCCATCGCGCGGCCGAAGCCGAGCATCACGGCGCCGATCACGCCGCCGCGCCCGAACGGCAGCACCACGGTGCGCACCATGCCCCAGCGGGTGGAGCCGAGCGCGTAGGCGCCCTCCCGCTCGCCCGCCGGGGCCTGCGAGAACACCTCGCGGCTGAGCGAGGTGATGATCGGGATGATCATCAGCGAGACCACGGTGCCCGCGATGAACGTCGAGGAGGTGTACGAGGTCGGGGTGTCGCCGCCGCGCACCCGCAGGAAGGGCAGCGGCCCGCCGAGGTGGTTGGCCAGCCAGCGGCACAGCCCGACGAAGCGCGGCTGCAGGAAGAACAGGCCCCACAGCCCGTACACGATGCTCGGGATCGCGGCCATCAGGTCGACCAGCGAGACCAGCGCCGGGCGCAGCCGGACGGGCGCGTACTCGGAGATGAACAGCGCGGCGGTGAGCGAGACCGGGACGGCGATGCACAGCGCGATCAGGGCGATCAGGATGCCGTTGGGCAGGACGGCGGCGATGCCGAAGGTGTGGGCGGCGGTGCGCCAGTTCTGCTCGGTGAGGAAGGACCAGCCGACGGCGCGCAGCGCCTCGGTGCCGCGCAGCAGCAGGAAGAAGGCGATCAGCCCCATCAGCACGAACACCGACAGCCCGGCGGCGCGCAGCACGCCGCGGAAGGCCCGGTCGGCGGGCGAGGCGGGGGCGCTGATCCGGCGGGGCCGGTCGGGGTCGGGCGTCGGCGGCGGGACGCGGGTGTCCGTCGGCTGGACGGCGGCTGTCATGGGCTCAACTCTCCGCGCGGTGAGGGTTCCTGGGGTGTTCGGGTCGGACCGGTGGCGGCCGGTGGCGGCCGGGCGGGCGCTCTGGGCACCCGCCCGGCGGGGCGGATCGCAACAGGACGGGGCGCGGCGTCAGCCGCGGCGGAGCAGCCGGGACCAGAGCCGTCCGGCACCGCGGCGGAGGTTCGCCCCGGCGGGGGTGCCGCCGAGGAACAGCGCGGCGGGGCCGCCGACCAGCAGGACGGCGCCGGTGGCGAGGATCACCGGCAGCAGCAGCCGGGCCATCCCGGCCCGGTCGGCCGCGGCCTCCCCGACCGGGGCGGCGGCGAGGCCGGGCGAGGCGCTGCCGCTGGGCTTGCCGGAGGCCGCGGCCCCGGCCTGGACGGCGTTGCCGCCCCCGGCCGTCCCGGCGCCGCCGTCCGTACCGCCGTCCGTACCGCCGACGGAGCCTCCGCTGCCGCCGGAACTCCCGCCGCTGCCGGTGCCGTTGGAGCCGGAGCCCGATCCGCCGCCGTCGCCGCCGGTGTCGGCGGGCCTGCTGGGGGTGCCGCCGTCCTGCGCGGCGACGTGGTCGGCGGCGGCCTTCGCCTGGGCGGCCTGGGCCTTGGTCAGGGCCGCGTACCCGACCGCGAGTTGGCCCGGCGCCCGGCCGTAGACCTGCCCCTTGCCGGGGTCGGTGACGGTGCGCACGAACCTGCTGACCGCGGCGGCCTTGGCCTGGCCGAGCCCCTCGGTCGGCAGCATGGCGTACTGCACCATGGTCAGCGGGTACGCCTTCGGGTCCTTCGCGTAGGCGGAGTTCTCGTCGTCGTACGGGAGTTGCTGGGTGCCGGTGGCCTCGTCGAAGGGCATGTCCTTCGCGGCGGCCTGCATCGAGGTGATCGTCGGCGTGGTGAACTCACCTGCCGGGTTCGGGAGTTCGGCCTCGGGCAGGCTCATCGCCTGGGCGTCTCCGCTGTCCATGACGGCGAACAGCGAGCGCTTGCCGGGCACCATGGCGAGGCACTTGTCGTGCTGGCCGGCGGCGTTGGGGTAGGGGAACTGGCAGGACAGCTGGTTCTGCAGCGTCATCCGCAGCACCTGGCCGAGGCCGCCCAGCACGGGGTTCCACTCGTACTGCTTGTGGTTGTTGAGGCCGGAGTAGTCCAGCGTCCGGAACACGTCGGTCGGGTAGCCGCCGTACGTCGACGGCAGGAACTCGGCGTTGACGTGGGTGCCCCACGGGTCGGGGGCGCCCTGGAGGAACTGGGCGGCGTCCGGGTCGGCGGCGATCCACTCGGTCAGCCGGTACACCAGGTCGGTGGTGCCGCCGACGACCACCGGCGCGGTGTTCGCGGTGTTGCCGCAGCTGGGCCAGGTCACGCCGGTGGCGGTGTCGGCGTTGAGCCGGCGGAACTCCGGGTCGTCGAACAGGCAGAGCGGGTTGCCCCGGACGGTCTCGGTGTCGTCCGTGTTGTAGTAGCGGTACGTCTGGGTGAGCATCTTCGCCAGCAGCCGCTGGTTGAGCCGGAGCCGGTGGACCTGCCGGCGGGTGGCGCCGTCGTCGACGACGAAGACCACCGAGACCGCGCCGTTGGCGAGCGGCGCGTACACGTAGGGCCGGGTCGGCGCGTTGCGGTCCGGGACGGAGGTCAGGGCGACGTCCGCACCGGAGCGGCGCAGGAAGGCCGAGCGGGCCTGCGGCTCGCCGTTGCCGACGGAGTACTGCACCCGCAGCGGCTCGCTCTCCAGGCAGCTGCCGGTGCGCCACTGCTGGACGGCGCGGTCGGCCATCTCCAGGCCGATCACGGAGAAGTCGGTGTTCCCGGCGGCGCAGGAGTCGGGGGTCTGGGCGAAGTTCAGCGGGATGGTGACGTGCCGCTTCCAGGCGCACGACTCACCGGAGCTCCAGGTGGTGTCGCTCGGGTTGCGCAGGAACGAGCCGTCGGTGGCGGTGTGGAAGAAGTCGTCCAGGTCCAGCGAGTGGTCGTCGCAGTTGATCACCACGTCCGGGTAGCTGTTGGCGCCGAGCGAGTCCCCGCCGTAGTTCGGCTCCACCACCAGGGAGCACTTGTGGGTCGGGTCGCAGTTGAGGCCCTGGCTCTGCTGCGCGGTCCACAGCTCGATGTCCGCCTCGCCCGTGCCGTCGGGGCGGGTCGCCGCGATGACCATGTTCGACGGGAACTCCGGGGACGTCCCGGCCGCCGGCGTGGGCTGCAGGAAGCCCTTGGAGGCGTCCCCGCCGTACAGGGTGGAGCCGTAGCAGTCGGTGACGTCGGGGTTCTCGCCGCGGCACTGGTAGATCCGCACCGCGTAGTTGGCGGCGCCGTCGTGCACCTCGACCACGTCGACGGGGTTGCCCATGACGTCGACGGTCGGCGTGAAGCCCGTCCAACTGACGTGCACCACCTGGTTCCTGAGGTCGTTGACCTGCGAGACCGTGACGGTGCCCTTCGGCCCGTCCGTCCAGGTGCCGGGGTCGAACCGGGCCGGGCCCTCCACCGTCGTCCCGGAGGCCGCCGAGGCGGGCTGGACGCCCAGGCCGCCGAGCGGCAGGAACACGACGGCGGCGGCCACCGTCCAGGCCAGCACGGCCGCCAGGTACGCCTTCGACGGAGGCGATCCGGCTCTCGGCCCCCACGGGCGGGTTCTCATCGGTGCAGCACCTCCGGGCGACGGCGCGCCGAACCGGGCACGCACGGATGACAGGGAGCGGAGCAGCCGTTCGGCGGCTCCGACGGTATTCGGCCAGTCGCGTCTGGCCGCCCACTGTCCTCCAGGTGTACGAGGCCCCAATTGGTGCTCGAATCAAGGGAACTGACGCAGGATCAGCAACCGACACCGCCCGGCCCCGGGCACCCCGTGGACACCCCGTGTACGCGTACCGCCCGACCGGTGGCCGGTCGGGCGGTACGGGCGGTGCGGGCGCGGGTGCCGGTCAGGCGGCGGGCGTGTAGGAGAGCGTGAAGGAGCCGACGGTCTGGCCCGCGGTGAAGAAGGTGGTGTGCAGCCTGCCGTCCAGGTACTGGGCGCCCTCGGCGTCCAGGACCAGTGCGTCGGCGGTCAGGTTCTGCGTGCTGCCGCTGCTGGTGATCGAGTTGTTGCCCGCCGGGTCGAACAGCGCGACCGGGGTGGTGGAGCCGTCCGGGACGGCGGTGACGGCCCAGGTGTCGAAGGCGAAGCCCAGCTGGTGGAAGGAGACCGCGCTGCCGGTCCGCGCGTCGACGAACAGCAGGCCGCCGCCGAGGTCGACCCCGCCGAAGAAGTTGTTCATCCTGCCCTCGCCGCCGGTCACCGGGAAGCTCGCCGACAGTCCGCTGGCCGGGTCGTAGCCCGCGGTGGCGGTGGGCAGCGGAACGGCCACGATGCCGGCCTGGGCGGCCTTCTGGAAGAAGTCGTTGCTCTCGTGGATCACCGCGCTGCCGGTCGCCGGGGCGGCGGAGGCGGAGGTGGCGGACGCGGCGGTGGCGGCGAGGGCGAGACCGGCGACCGCGGCGGCGATCCGGACGGCGTGACGGGACATCGTGGCTCCTTCGGACGGGGTGCCCGGCGGCACCCGGCGCGTGATGCGTGGCGGCGCGTGGGTGGTGTGCTGCTTGCTCGTGCTGCGCTCTGCGCACCCGTGCTGACCGGTGCGCGCCCGTGCTGCCTGCTGCTCGCTCGCGCTGCTCGCTGCGAGCGCTGCGGGCGGTGGCGTCACGGGCCGCCGCCCGTCCCGGCCGGGGCGCGGGACGGGCGGCGGGTGCTGAGTGGTGCCGCGGGGCGGGACCGTCAGATGTGGGTGGTGGAACCGCAGGCGGCGGCCGCCAGGGTCAGGTAGCCGTAGCTGGTGGTGGACGCCTTGCCCGCGGTGGAGCAGAGGTAGCCGGAGGGGCCGAAGATCGCGCGCAGCGCGGTGCTCTTGGTGGTGGCCGGGCTGGCGTTCCAGTCGCTGTCCCGGACCACGTTGTAGAGCACCCGGCCGTAGGTCGGGTTGGCGAAGGTCGGGTTCAGGGTGCCGGAGGCGGTCAGCGGCGCGACGCCGTTGATGCTGCGCAGGGTCAGGTTGCCCTTGTCGTCGGTGGCGGTGGTGTGGCCGTTGGCCTGCCCGACCCAGTGGCCCACCGAGTACGGGAAGATCAGGTTGTCGTCGTTCTGCAGCGCCGGGTCGGTGCCCTCGTTCTCCTCGGGGCCGGTGACCACGCAGGAGCCCAGGACCGGGTTGCCGATCGCCTTCAGGAAGAAGGAGCGGGTGCCGGAGTTGATCTGCGGCAGGTACGGCTTGATGGTGCCCGCGGTGCCGCCGAAGTTCGACCAGTCGGTCTTGCCCGCGGTGCAGGAGTAGATGTCGAACAGGTCCTGGGTGGTCAGGTTGGCCGGGGCGTGGCCGCCGGACTTCGCCGACCAGGTCACCGCGTCCTTGGCGAACGCGACGAACAGGTCGGAGGCCGGGTCACCGGTCTGCGGGCCCCGGGAGGAGCGCGCGAAGTCCAGGGAGCTGCCGGCCGCGTTCAGGGCGGCGATGCCGGCGCCGGAGCCGTTCGGGCGGGTGATCGAGGCCGCGCCGCTCTTCGGGACGATGGTGGCCGAGCCGGTCGCGTCCCAGCTGTACAGCTTCGGGGTGCCGGACACGGTGGCGTTGTAGTCGGTGGAGAACTGGTTGAGCAGAGCCTGCGTGGTGTCCGAACCCGCACCGACGATGTCCGTGCTCGCCGGGACGGTGCCGGTGGCCGGGTCCGCCATCGCGGGGACGGCGACGGCGGTGAGGGCGGCGGTCATCGCAACGGCGGCGAACGCCTTGGCGGCGGTGTGACGCATGGTCCTGTTCCTCCGTAGGGGAAAGTCCTAGCTGGACCGGAGCCTGGCGGGGCCCGGTACCGGAGAGCTCCGCGGCTTCCCGGCGGTGCGATCCTCGCCGCGTCCACCTGTCCCCCGGAAGCACCGGCCGCCTCCCCCGCCCCGGCTGCACCGGTCCGTCCGCCCCTTCGATTCCCCTGGTCAGTACAGGAGTCGACCGCTCACCGCCCGGCCGACCCGGCCGTGGTGCGTTCTTCTCCAGGTGGGCCCACGGGGTCACCCCGGCCACCTCCGCTTCACTCCTGCTGCACCGTTCCCGCGCAACCCGCACCCTCGCTCCTCACCCCGCCCAACGCCGAAGCGCCCCGCCGCAACGACTCGGCGGGGCGCGTACGGGCCCGGGCGCCCGTCGGAGCGGGGGTCCGGGCTACCAGGCGGGCGGCAGGGCGGGGCCGCCGCCCAGGCGGCGCAGTCGCTGGACGTGGTCGGCGCCCTGCAGGAAGGCGGTGACGCTCTGGCGGCACTGGTCGCGGCGCAGGTAGCCGCGGGCGCTGCGGGCGACCGCCTCGCCGCCGCCCGCCCCGGCCCGGGTGGTGCGGGCGGGGAGGTGCGCCGTCCAGACCCAGAGGCGGTCCTCGCGCTGACTGAGGACGAACCGCAGGACGGCCCGTTCCGCCAGCAACTCCCCTATTCCCGCGGCCAGTTCGCGGTCGCTGCGGTAGGCGCGGACGGCCGAGGCGAGCCGCCTGCCGTTCGCGGCCACCAGCGACCAGCCGACCCGCCCGTCCGCCCCGCGCACCGGCACCAGCCGGGGGCCGCGGCCGGTCTCCACCGTGCTCACGACCCGGCCCCGGACCGGCCGCCGCCACCGGCGCCACCGGCCACCGTGGCCGCCGCCGCAGCCACCGTCTCCACCGTCTCCGCCGCCTCCTTCGCCTCGGACATCCGGGCCAGCAGCGCCATGAACCGCCGGAACGCGTTCTGACAGGTCGCGTAACGCTCGTACGCCCGGCTCGACTTGACCAGCGGATTGCCCCGCGGCCCGGGCACCACCCAGGTCCAGCCCAGTCCGTCGCGGACGTGGGTGATCCGCGCCACCAGCGCAGGCCCCAGGGCGACCAGCTCGGCGAACGCCCGCTCGGCGTCACCGGACGACTCGTGGACGGAGGAGGACACCGCCACCACCCGCCCGTTCATCGCTTTGAGCTGCCACTGGAACCGCCCGTTCGGCGCCCGCTCCGTGAACAGGCCCTCCCCGCGCACCGCCCCTACCCCCGGATTGTCCGCCGGTGGCGCGCCCGTTCCCCGGCCGCGCCACCGGACACCTGCCGACCCGCGTGGACCGCGAACCGGACGCACATCGTCACGCGGCGAACGCTATGTGTGCACGGAGGAAGCACGGAAGCGGATTCCCCTCCACGGCGCCGCTGTTCGCCGCGAAGTTCTCCCTTGTTAATGCGGGCCGCTTTCCGGGCCGGACACGGCTCCCGTTTCCGCGGGGCCGGGAGTTCGCCCGGGCATTGCCGACGCTTTGCCGTTCCGCCGGGGCCTGCCCCGCCCCGGGCCTGCCCCCCGCCTCCGGGCCTACCCCGCCTCCGGGGTGATCCGGGCCCGGGCGCGGAAGCCGGTCGGGGTCTCGCCGGTGCGGTGGCGGAAGAAGCGGGCGAAGACGGTGGTGGACGGGAAGCCGAGACGGTCGCCGATGGCGGCGGTGGTCGAGTCGCTGTGCAGGAGGAGGCGTTTGGCCTCCAGGACGAGGCGTTCGTCGATGAAGGTCTTCGCGCCCTGGCCGGTGGCCGCACGGGTGGCGCGGGTGAGGGTGCGGACGCTGTAGCCGAGGCGGGTGGCGTAGTCCTCGACGCGGTGGGTGCGGGGGTGGTCGGTCTCGACGGCCTGCTGGAAGCGGCGGAAGGCGTCGTCACCGGCGGTCCGTCGGCGTTCGCCGCCGGGGAGGTGGGAGAGCCGCAGGACCAGGACGGCGAGCAGGTGGCGGACCACTTCCACGTGCACCTCCAAGGGGAGGTCGCGGAGTCGGCGGTACTCGTCCACCAGCAGCTCCAGCGTCCGTTCGACCGCGGGGCGGGCCGAGGGGGCGGGCAGCAGCGGCAGGCGCCAGGCCCGGCGGTCGAGGCGGGCGGCGGCGACCGTCGCCGGATCGAGGAAGCTCGCCTGGAACAGCACGAACACCGCCCCGGAGCAGGGCCCGTCCAGGAGGCGCAGGACCTGACCGGGGCGGACCCAGAGCCAGTGGCCGGGGTCGATCCGGCACTCCGTGAGGTCGACGACGCAGCGGAGGGCGCCGTCCCGGACGGTGATCAGCAGGTGGAAGGACGGGCGGACGGGGGTGTCGGCGGTCGGGACGCCGAGGCGGGCCAGCCGGGCGGCCCAGCCGGGCGGGTCGGTGACCTCGACGCCGGGCGGGCCGCCGGGGGTGGTGGGGAACGGGAAGTCGGTGACCAGGGGCGCGCGGCCGCCAAGCTGTCCGTTTCTGCTCATCTCCTGCCCGAGTCTAGCCACCCCGACCGGTCTTCCGGCACCTAGCGTGGTCGCCACCGGTCGCCGACCCCCGGCGCCGGTGCTGACCGAAACTGCACAGCGAGAGGCTGCCCCATGCGATTGATCGTCGGGATGACCGGCGCGACCGGCGCCGTCCTCGGGGTGCGACTGCTGGAGCACCTGGCGGCGAACCCGGAGGTGGAGACCCACCTGGTGCTGAGCCGCTGGGCCCGGGCCACCGTCGAGCTGGAGACCGGCCGGACGGTGCGCGAACTGTCCGCGCTGGCCGAGGTGGTGCACGGGCCGGACGACCAGGGGGCGGCGATCTCCTCCGGCTCGTTCCGGACGGACGGCATGGTGGTGGTGCCGTGCAGCATGAAGACCCTGGCGGGCATCCGCGCGGGCTGGGCGGAGGGCCTGGTCGGACGGGCCGCGGACGTGGTGCTGAAGGAGCGCCGTCCGCTGGTGCTGGTGCCGCGGGAGACGCCGCTCAGCGAGATCCACCTGGAGAACATGCTGGCGCTGGCCCGGATGGGCGTCCGGATCGTTCCGCCGATGCCCGCGTTCTACCACCGCCCCTCCACCGTCGCGGAGTTGGTCGACCACCTGGTGGCCCGCATCCTCGACCAGCTCGACCTGCCCGCCCCGGACGCCCGCCGCTGGTCGGGCATGCGTGCGGCCCGCACCGCGCAGCAGCAGGAACAGGAGCAGGAGCAGGAGCAGGAGCAGGAGCAGGAGCAGCAGCGCCCTCGACCCCTTTCCCCTTGTTTCCCACCCCTTGGAGACCTGATGTCCGTCCCCGTCCCTGTCCCCGCCTCCCCCTCCCCCGCCCTCGACTTCCGGGCCTTCGTCGCCCGCCTGCTCGCCGACGGCGACGCGATCGCCGTCGACCGCCCGGTCGACCCGCACCTGGAGGTCGGCGCCGTCACCCGCCGGGTGTACGAAACCGCCGCGCCCGCACCGCTGTTCACCTCGCTGACCTCCGGCGCGCCGGGCTGCCGGATCCTCGGCGCGCCCGCGGGCCTGAACCGCGACGCCGCGGGCCGCTACGGGCGGCTCGCCGCGCACGTCGGCCTGGGCCGCCGGGCGGGGGCGCGGGAGATCGTGGAGCGGCTGGTGTCGGCGATGCACGCGGAGCCGGTGCCACCGCGGGTGGTGGCGACGGGGCCGTGCAAGCAGAACGTGCTGACGGGCGCCCGGGTCGACCTGGAGCGCTTCCCGGTGCCGCTGCTGCACCAGGAGGACGGCGGTCGCTACTTCGGCACCTACGGCTTCCACGTCGTCCGCACCCCGGACGGCAGTTGGACCAGTTGGTCGGTGGCCCGGACGATGCTGCGGGACGCCACCAGCCTGGTCGGCCCGGCCATGCCGCAGCAGCACCTCGGCGTGGTCCGCGAGCAGTGGCTGCGGCGCGGGGAGCGGATGCCGTGGGCGATGGTGCTGGGCGCGCCGCCCGCCGCACTGGCCGCGGCGGGGATGCCGCTGCCGGAGGGGGTGAGCGAGGACGGGTACGTGGGGGCGCTGACCGGGGTGCCGGTGGAGGTGGTGCGGGCGGAGACCAACGACCTGCTGGTGCCCGCCGACTCGGAGATCGTGCTGGAGGGCTGGGTGGAGGCCGGGGAGCTCGCCCCGGAGGGCCCGATGGGCGAGTACCACGGGTACGCCTTCCCGGAGGGCAGGTTGCAGCCGGTCTTCCACGTCGAGGCGGTGACCTTCCGGGACGAGCCGATCCTCCCGGTGTGCGCGGCCGGTCTGCCGCCGGAGGAGAACCACACGGTCTGGGGGACGATGATCTCGGCGGCGGCGCTGGACGTGCTGCGCCGGGCGGGCCTGCCGGTGGACTTCGCGTGGTGCTCGTACGAGGCGGCGACCTGCTGGATCGTGGTGTCGGTGGAGCGCGCCCGGCGGAGCGAATTCGCAATGTCGGACCACAAATTGGCGGAGCTGATCGCCGAGACGCTGTTTGCCTCGCACGCGGGGTGGCTGGTACCGAAGGTGATCGTGGTGGACGACGACATCGACGTCACCGACGTCTCCCAGGTGGTCTGGGCGCTGGCCACCCGCCACCACCCGCAGACCGGCACCCGGCTCCACCCGGACACCCCGGGCATCCCGATGGTCCCGTACCTGACCGCCGCCGAGGCGAAGGCGGGCCGCGGCGGCAAGTCGGTCACCAACTGCCTGCTGCCGCAGGACTTCCGGGGCCGCACGGCGTCCTTCACCGGCTCGTTCCCGGCGGAGCTGCAACAGCGGGTGCTGAACGACTGGGCGGCGTACGGCTTCCCGGCCGCCTGACCGCTCGACGACCGCCCGGTGGCCGTCCGGCGACCGCCCGGTGGCCGTCCGCCCGATCGGCCAACTCGCCGCCCGGGCCGAACATTTCGAATGATCGACGAATGTTTCTGCGACGTCAAGATCGGCATCCGCGTGGAACAAGGCCGTCCACCGGCCCACCCGCGATGGCCGGGGGCGCTACTATCCGAGCCATGAGCGCTGCAGAACTCGAACCCGACCCCGCACCGACCCTGTCGGAGATCGCCCGGGCGGCCGGCGTCTCGGCGCCGACAGTTTCGAAGGTGCTGAACGGCCGGGCCGACGTCGCGCCCGCGACCCGCGCCAAGGTCGAGGAGATCCTGCGCCGCACGGGCTACCAGCGCCGCCGCACCGCCGCACCGCCGTCCCGGCTGCTCGACCTGGTGTTCCACCAGCTCGACAGCGCCTGGGCGATGGAGGTGATCCGCGGGGTGGAGAACGTCGCCCGGGCCGAGGACCTGAGCGTGGTGCTCTCCGAGTCCGCCGGGCGGCTGACCCCCGGGCAGACCTGGGTGGACGGGGTGCTGGCCCGCCGCCCGGCCGGCGTGGTCCTGGTGCTGTCCGAGCTGGACGCCGCCCAGCGCGACCAACTCACCAGCCGCGACATCCCGTTCGTGGTGCTCGACCCGGCGGGCGACCCGGCCGAGGGGGTGCCGGCCGTCGGCACCGGCAACTGGCAGGGCGGCCTGGCCGCCACCCGCCACCTGCTCGACCTCGGCCACCGCCGGATCGGGATGATCTCCGGCCCGTCCGGGATGATGTGCAGCCGCGCCCGGGTGGACGGCTACCGCACCGCGCTGGGCACGGCCCGGCTGCCGGTCGACCCCGAGCTGATCATCGAGGGCAACTTCCACCACGAGGTCGGGTACGCGGCCGCCCGCACCCTGCTCACCCGCCCCAACCGGCCGACCGCGATCTTCGCGGGCAACGACCTGCAGGCCCTGGGCGTGTACGAGGCCGCCCGCGAACTCGGCCTGCGGGTGCCGGAGGACCTCTCGGTGGTCGGCTTCGACGACCTGCCGCTGGCCCGCTGGGTCGGCCCGCCGCTCACCACCGTCCGCCAGCCGCTGGTGGAGATGGCCGAGACGGCGGCCCGGCTGGCCATCGGGCTCGGTCGCGGCGAGCAGCCCACCGCGACCAGGGTCGACCTCGCCACCAGCCTGGTCGTCCGGGCCAGCACCGCCCCTCCGCCGACCGACGGCTGAACCACAACCGCACACCACCCGCCAACTCTCCTGCGCGGTCCGGACGTTCCGGGCCGCGCAGAGTGGTTGACGCCCCCGGCGGGCTCCCTTACCGTCGTCCGGGTCACGCCGTAACATTCGGCCAGGATTCGAAACTTTCGCACCGCTCGTCCCGGCCGCCCCACCGTCCGGACCGACCCGGTCGATCACGGAGGAAAGCACCCGCACCATGGCCGATCACGAGCTCGCCCCCACCCCCGCGCCCGTCTCCGCCACCGTCGCCCTGACCTTCGACGACGGCCCGCACCCCGACTCCACGCCCGAGCTGCTCGACGCCCTCACCGCCGCCGGCCACCGTGCGACCTTCTTCCTCTGCGGCGCCCAGGCCGAACGCCACCCCGACCTGGTCCGCGCCCTGGACCGGGCCGGCATGGCGATCGCCAACCACAGCTGGTCGCACCCCTCGCTGCCGGGCATGCCGCTCCCCGCCGTGCACGACGAGATCCACCGCACCAACCGCGTCCTGACCGAACTCACCGGCCGCCCGCCGGTGCTGTTCCGCCCGCCGTACGGCGCCACCGACCCGACCGTCGCCCGGGTCGCCGCGGAGGCCGGCCTGACCGAGACGCTCTGGGACGTCGACCCCCGGGACTGGGACGGCACCGCGCCCGCCGAGATCGTCGCCGTCCTCGCGACGGCGCGCCCGGGCGACACCGTCCTGCTGCACGACCACGGGAACCGCAACACCGTCACCGCGCTGCCCGCCGTCCTCGCCGCGCTCACCGCCCGCGGGCTGCGCTCGGCCGCCCTCCCCCACTGACCTCCGCCCCCTCCCCCAGACCCCGGTGGCCGGACGCACCCGCCCAGCACCACGCGTCCGGCCACCGGTGGAACCACGCCCCGCCGCGTCCCACCACGCCCCCCTCGTCCGCCGCGCTCCCGCCCGGGTTGATCCGATCGTTGCCACCGCCACATGCGGACATACGCCGCATCGCGCACCAGATGCGCCGTCAACGGACTTGACCGATCCATTACCTTGCGGGGACAGTGTGAGCCGCCCGGACCCCCGCGGCTCGCTCCCGGTTCCGGCGCCGTAGCCTGGCGTTCTTCCGTCACCGGTCTCCGCCCGAGGGCTTGACCAGGCCTCGACCGGTGGAGAGATTTGAGCCGCCCGGGTCCCCCCGCGGCTGAAAACCATCCCAGCATCGAAGAGTGGACAGGTAGCACATGCACCGATCCATAGCCCTCCGCGCGACCACCGTCGTGGTCGCCGCCGGGCTGATGTCCGCGCCGGTCGTCGGTTCGGCGTTCGCCAGCAGCAGCACGTACACCTCGCAACTGCGCCAGTCGGTCCCGATCACCGCCGCCGCGTACGGGGAGCAGGAGAAGACCTGCACCGGCGTCCCGGCCTCCCAGGACGGCTGGCACTTCGTCCTCCCGGGCAACGACGCCGACTTCGTCAAGCTCACCGTGACCTTCCAGCCGGGCGGCCAGCAGGTCGTCACCAGCTTCCCCGGCAATCCGGCCGGCAAGCACGCCTACGTGGCCTCGGAGAAGGGGGCCACGCTCGTCTCGGCCGTCGCCGAGGTCCAGGGCGGCAACCAGACCAAGTTCAACCTGTCGCACACCTGCCCGGCCGGCGCGACGGAGACCAGCCCGTCGCCGAAGCCCTCGGAGTCGCCGCTGGAGAGCCCCAAGCCCTCCGCCTCGGCCTCCGCGTCGGTCTCCGCGTCCCCGTCCGGCAGCCCGTCCGGCAGCCCGCGGGGCTCCGCGTCGCCGAGCCCGTCGGCGGGCACCTCCGGGTCGCCGTCGCCGAGCGCCTCGTCGAGCACCTCCGGTGCGGCGGTCTCGCCGAGCGCCTCGGCCTCGACCGGTCCGGCGGGCGACAGCCTGGCGTTCACCGGCGCCAGCGTGATCGGCACCACCGTGGCGGGCCTCGCCCTGCTCGGCGTGGGTGGCGTGCTGGTGGCGCGCCGCCGCAAGGGCGCCCACCGCTGAACCGGGCGGTCCGCCGACTCCCCTGAACGCCGGGCGGGTTGACGGCTCCCGACAGCGGTGCACGAAGACGGCGGGGCCCCGTACGGGACCCCGCCGTTGCGCGTCGGCGACCGGTCAGGCGGCCTCGGGCAGCCAGAGGCCGGCCGGGTCGGTGTGCAGGCTGCGGACGGTGACCAGGGCCGCGCCCAGGACGGGACCGCGGCGGCCCAACATCGAGGCGCGCAGGGCCTCTTCGGGCCAGGGGCGGACCCGGACCAGGGCGGTCAGCTCGGCCCGCATCGCGGGCAGCAGCCACTGCGCGAGGTCGGCGTAGGCGCCGCCGAGGACGAGCGTGGCGGGGTCGACCAGGTTGACCGCGGCGGCCAGTGCGGTGCCGAGCGCGGTGCCCGCGTGCTGCAGCGCACGCCGGGTCCCGGCGTGCCCGGCCTCCGCCCGGCGCACCAACTCCGCGATGGGGTCGGCCTCTTGACGGTCCGCCAGGTACGCCGAGCCGTTCTCCCGGCCGAGTTCGTCCAGTTCCTCGGCGAGCCCGGCGGAGCGGAGCACGGCGGCCAGGGCCGCGTACGGTTCGAGGCAGCCGCGGGCGCCGCAGGAGCAGGTGCGTCCGTCGGGGCGGACGGTGAGGTGGCCGAGCTCGCCGGAGAAGCCCTGGACGCCCCGGAACAGGCGGCCGTCCAGGACGAGCGCGGCGCCGATGCCCTCACCGGCCGAGACGTGCACGAAGGTGCCGCTGGCGGTGCCCTGCCAGAGTTCGGCGAGGGCGCCGAGGTTGGCCTCGTTGTCGACGGCGGGGGCGGTGCCGGGGCCGGGCCAGGAGGCGGCGACGTCGACCTGGTGCCAGCCGAGGTTGGGGGCGTGCTCGATCCGGCCGCCGGGGCTGCCGAGCGGGACGCTGCCGGGAACGGCGAGCACCCGGCCGACCACTCGCAGGCCGAGCGCGACGGCCTCCTGCTCGGCCTGTTCGGCGAGTTCGGCGAGTTCGGCGAGGGTCTGCCCGGCGGGGCGGCCCGCGTTGGCGGCGGGGCGGTGCAGTTCGACCCGGACCTCGCCGCGCAGGTCGAGGACGCAGGCGCTGAGGTGTTCGACGCCGATCTCCAGGCCCAGCCCGGCGGGCCCGTTGCCGTTCAGGACGAGGGCCCGGCCGGGGCGGCCGACCCGGCCGCTGCGTTCGAGTTCGCCCTCCAGCAGGAGGCCGCCGCCGATGAGTTCGTCGACCAGGCTGGAGACGGCGGTGCGGGTCAGCCCGGTGCGGCCGGCCACGTCGGCGCGGGAGAGCGGGTGGGCGGCGGCGACGGTGCGCATCACCAGGGCGAGGTTCTGCCGCCGCATGTCCTGCTGGGAGGCGGGGCCGCGCCTGGTGGCGAGGTCGCCGTCGGGCGGCTGCTGCCCGTCCTCTGTCACGTCTGCCCCGTCCCTCCGTGCCGCTGTCCGGCTGTCCGTCGCTCTGGTCCGTCCGACCCGTCCGGTCCGCGTGGTCCCGTCCGGTCCGTCTGCCGCCGAGTGCCCGTCCGGGCCGCCCCTGGGTGCGGGGCGGCCCGGTGCGGCGTCAGTGCGTGCCGTCCCCCTGCAGGGCGGCCGTCTGCGAAATGGTAGTCGCGATCCGTTCGAGTGCGGCGTCGTCCCGGGTGAGGGCGGGCAGCACGGGGCCGTCGGCGGTGCCCCAGCGGCGGGCGACGGCGTCGGCGCGCTCGCCGGTGAGCAGCGCGGCGGCCTGGGCGGCGGCGCCGAGGGCGACCAGTTCGCGGGCGGCGGGCAGCTGGACGGGGCGGCCGGAGAGGCGGCGGACGGTGTCCTGCCAGGCCCGGCCCTGGGCGCCGCCGCCGATCAGCAGGATCGGCTGCGCGGGGTCGACGGCGCCGGGGCCGTCGGCGGAGAGGACGTCGTCGAGGGCGGCGAGCAGCGAGTACGCGGCGCCGTCGTAGGCAGCCTGGAGGAGCTGGCCGGGGGTGGTGTCGTGGCGCAGGCCGTGCAGCAGGCCGCTGGCGTGCGGGAGGGCGGGGGTGCGCTCGCCGTCGAGGTAGGGCAGCAGGACGGCGCTGCCGCCGGGTTCGACGTCCTGTCGGTCGCGGCCGAGCAGGGTGGCGATCCGGTCGACGGCGAGGGTGCAGTTGAGGGTGCAGGCGAGCGGGAGCCAGCCGTCGAGGGCGTCGGCGAAGCCCGCGACGGTGCCGGTGGGGTCGGCGGGGCGGTTGCGGGTGACGGTGTAGACGGTGCCGGAGGTGCCGAGGCTGAGCACGGGGGTGCCGGGGGCGAGGCCGAGGCCGAGGGCGGCGGCCATGTTGTCGCCGGTGCCGGTGGCGATCGGGGTGCCGGGGCGCAGCGGGCCGCCGGGGAGGGCGTGTCCGGCGGCGGTTCCGGCGGGGGCGACGGCGGGGAGCAGGGCGGGGTCGAGCCCGATGTGGTCGAGGACGGTGGCGTGGTAGCCCTCGGGGGTCCACCAGCCGGTGCCGGAGGCGTCGCCGCGGTCGGTGGTGGCGGTGCCGGTGAGGCGCCCGGTGAGGTAGTCGTGCGGGAGGCGGACGGCGGCGGTGCGGTCGGCGTTCTCGGGTTCGGTGGCGCGCAGCCAGGCCCACTTGGCGGCGGTGAAGGAGGCGCCGGGGACGCTGCCGAGTTCGGCGGCCCACCAGTCGGCGCCGAACTTCCGGACCAGGTCCGCGGCTTGGGGCGCGGAGCGGACGTCGTTCCAGAGCAGGGCGGGGCGGACGGGGGCGCCGTCGGCGTCGAGGGTGACGAGTCCGTGCTGCTGGCCGCCGATGGCCAGCGCCTGGGCGCGGTCGGCCCAGCCGGTGGCGGCGACGGCGGTGGTGAGGGCGTCCCACCACTGGTTCGGGTCGCTCTCCTGGCCGTGCCGGGAGTCGACCCGGTGGGGGGCGCGGCCCTCGCCGAGGATGCGGCCGGTGTCGGCGTCGACGGCCAGTGCCTTGGTGGACTGGGTCGAGCTGTCGACGCCGATCACCACCTGCGGGTGTGCCATGGGAGCTCCTGTCTGCGGTCGTCCGGGCCCTGCGGGAAGCGCTCTCCGGAAGGGTGGATGCGGTCTGTTCCGCGCGGGGGCTTCCCTCGCGGGCTGGCTCATATTAATTTGTCTTCCGGCCTGACGAATAGCCCCCGGTCTGGGTTACCGTCGGTTCCGGCCCCGACCCGTGTCGGGTCACCGGTCGATCCCTCGGTCGATCCACCCGGTCGATCACCAGCCTTTGGAGTACCTGATGAGCCAGCTCAGCCCCACCCCTGCCGACAAGTTCACCTTCGGCCTGTGGACGGTCGGCTGGCAGGGCCGCGACCCGTTCGGCGACGCCACCCGCCCGGCCCTGGACCCGGTCGAGACCGTGGAGAAGCTCGCCGCCCTCGGCGCGTACGGCGTGACCTTCCACGACGACGACCTCGTCCCGTTCGGCTCCTCGGACGCGGAGCGCGAGGCGATCGTCAAGCGCTTCCGCGGGGCCCTGGAGGCCACCGGTCTGAAGGTGCCGATGGCCACCACCAACCTGTTCACCCACCCGGTGTTCAAGGACGGCGCGTTCACCGCCAACGACCGTGACGTGCGCCGCTACGCGCTGCGCAAGACCATCCGCAACATCGACCTGGCGGTCGAGCTGGGCGCGAGCGTGTACGTGGCCTGGGGCGGCCGCGAGGGCGCCGAGCACGGCGCCTCCAAGGACGTCCGGGTCGCCCTCGACCGCCTGAAGGAGGCCTTCGACCTGCTCGGCGACTACGTCACGGAGCAGGGCTACGACCTGCGCTTCGCGATCGAGCCGAAGCCGAACGAGCCCCGCGGCGACATCCTGCTGCCGACCATCGGCCACGCGCTGGCGTTCATCGACCGCCTGGAGCGCCCGGAGCTGGTCGGCCTCAACCCGGAGGTCGGCCACGAGCAGATGGCGGGCCTGAACTTCCCGCACGGCATCGCCCAGGCGCTGTGGTCGGGCAAACTGTTCCACATCGACCTGAACGGCCAGTCCGGCATCAAGTACGACCAGGACTTCCGCTTCGGCGCGGGCGACCTGCGGCAGGCGTTCTGGCTGGTCGACCTGCTGGAGTCCTCCGACTACCAGGGCCCGCGCCACTTCGACTTCAAGCCGCCGCGCACCGAGGACTTCGACGGCGTCTGGGAGTCCGCGGCCGGGAACATGCGCAACTACCTGCTGCTCAAGGAGCGTGCGCTGGCCTTCCGCGCCGACGCCGAGGTCCAGGACGCGCTGCGCGCCGCCCGCCTCGACCAGCTCGCCCAGCCGACCGCCGCCGACGGCCTGGCCGCGCTGCTCGCCGACCGCTCCGCGTTCGAGGACTTCGACGTCACCGCCGCCGCCGAGCGCGGCATGGCCTTCGAGCGCCTCGACCAGCTGGCCATCGAGCACCTGCTCGGCGCCCGCTGACCCGCATCCGCCACGCCCACCGGCCGGCCCCCGCACAGGGGGCCGGCCGGTGCCGCGTCCGGCGCCGCCCGCGCGGTTGCCCGACCGGCCCGGCTGCCCGACCGCTCGATTGCCCGACCGCCTGCCGGGGCCTGCCGGGGGCCTCAGGCCGTGACGTCCACCAGGACCTTGCCGACCGCGCGGCCCTCGACCGCGCGGTGCGCGTCGGCGGTGCGGTCGAGGGGGAAGCGGTGCAGCGGCAGGCCGTGCTCCTCGCCGACCGGCAGCGCCCCGGCGCGCACCGCGGCGGCGACGTCGTGGACGGCCGCGGCGCGCGCCTCCGGACCGGCCAGGTAGAGGACCAGGAACTGGAAGCGCGCGTTGAGCACCATGCTCCGCAGCACGTCCAGTTCGACCGGGGCGCCGCCGTCGTTGGCGTAGGTCGAGATCGTGCCGCGGGTGCGCAGGACGGCGAGGTCCAGGGCGAGGTTCGCGCCGAGGGCGACCTCGGCGACCAGGTCCACCCCTTCCGGGGCCAGCGCGCGGATCGCGGCGGCCGGGTCGCCGCGGCGGTAGTCGACCACGTGGTGGGCCCCGGCGGCGGTGGCCAGCCGGGCCTTCTCCGGGCCGCTGACCGTGCTGATCACGGTGGCGCCGGCCCAGCGGGCGAGCTGGACCACCGCGTGCCCGACGGCTCCGGCCCCGCCCGCGGCGAGCACCGTCCTCCCGTCGAGCGCGCCGGGGTGCAGTCGGCGCGGCCCGTCCTCGGCGACGGTGAGCGCCCGGTGCGCGGTCAGCGCGGGGACGCCGAGCGAGGCGCCGAGGTCGAACCCGGCCGCGTCGGGCAGCGGCACGGCCTGGTCGGCGGGCACCACGGTGTACTCGGCGGCGGTGCCGGTGGGGCGCCCGGCCGCGGCCATGAACACCCAGACGCGCTCACCGACCCGGCTCCGCTCGACCCCCTCCCCGACGGCGTCGACCGTACCGGCGCCGTCGTGGTGCGGCACGACCTCGGGAAACGGCCGGGGATGCCCCGCACCGGAACGCGCCTGCCAGTCGGTCGGATTGACGCCCGACACCGCGATCCGGACCCGCACCTCGCCCGGCCCGGGCTCGGGCGGATCGCGGTCGACGAGCCGGAGGACGTCGGGGGTGCCGTGGTCGTGGTGGACGATGGCTTTCATGATCCTCCTCGGTACGGGGGGACGGGCCCCCGGATGGGACGGAGCCGCCGGCAGGGCAAGGCCCTCCCGGCGGAACAGGACCTCCCTGCGAAGCGGAAGCCTCCGGCGGGGCAAACCCCCGGCAGGACAGGACTCCCGGCGAGACAGGGCCCCGGCGGGATGGCGCTTCCCGGCGCGGCAGGAGCCCCCGGCAGGACAGGACCCCCGGCGGGACAAGGTCTCCCACCGGCCAAAGCCTCCCGGCGGAGCAGAAGCCCGGAGCCTCACGGCAGAACCGTCCGGCAAGGCGGAACCCTCCCGGCGGGACGGACCCTCCGACCGGACAGGGCCTTCCGACGAAGCGGGAGCCGGCGGCAGGACGGGGCCTCGGTGAGGGAGGGGCTCCCGTCGGCCAGAGCCTCCCGGGGTGGGCCGGTCAGTCGAGCGTGGCGTCGTTGGGGCGGGACTCGACGGCGTCGAGGGTGGCGAGGGTCGCGGGGTCGAGGGCGATCTCGCCGACTGCGACGTTGGCCTCCAGGTGGGTGGCGTCGGCGGTGCCGGGGATGAGCAGCACGTTCGGGGCGCGGTGCAGCAGCCAGGCCAGGCCGATCTGGGCGGGCGTGACGCCCAGGGCGGTCGCCGCGACGCGCACCGCGGGTTCGTCGGTCGCCTTGGGCAGGCCGGGGAAGGCGCCGCCGAGCGGGAAGAACGGCACCCAGGCGATGCCCTCGGCCGCGCACAGCCGCAGCATCTCCTCGTCGTCCCGGGCGACCAGGCTGTAGGCGTTCTGGACGCAGACGACGCCGGCCGGCAGGGCGCGCCGCAGGACGTCGTGGCTGACGCTGCTCAGGCCGATCGCGCCGATGCTGCCCTCGTCGCGCAGGGCGGTCAGCACGGCGAGCTGGTCGTCGAGGTCGACCACCTGGTCGCCCTCGACGCGCAGTCCGGGCCCGGTGTCGAGGCGGCGCAGGTTGACGACGTCGAGCCGGTCGGTGCCCAGGCTGCGCAGGTTGGCCTCGACGCTGGCGCGCAGTTGTTCGGGGCGTTGCGCCAGCCGCAGCGGCGGGTGTCCGCCGGGGGCGGGGTCGGCCCCGACCTTGGTGACGACCAGGACGCCGTCCTCGGGGCGCAGCGCCTCGCGGATCACGTCGTTGGCGAACCCGTCGCCGTAGAACTGGGCGGTGTCTACGTGGTCGACGCCCAGTTCGACGGCGCGGCGCAGCAGGGCGAGCGCCTCGTCGCGGCGGCCGTGCAGGCGTTCGAGCTGCAGGGCGCCGTACCCGGTGCGGCGGACGGTGCGGGCGCCCAGCGGGGCGGTCGGTGCGGGCGGCGCGGGCGGGAGGGCGGTCACGGTGCGGTGGTCTCCTCGGTCGGGGTCCGCAGGGCGGTGTAGAGCAGTTCGGCCTGGTAGCGCGCCATGATCCGGTGGGCGATCGGGGCGGCGAGCTCCCGGGCCGGGGCCGGTTCGTGGTGCTGGACCTTCACCAGCCAGGCCGTGACGCAGTCGTGCAGCATGGCGCGCATCCGGTCGGTCGCGTCGACGACGACGGCGCGGACGGCCGGGTCGGTGGTCGCCTCGCTCCAGGTCTGCACGCCGACCCGGGCGTGGACGGGGTCGATCGCGGCGGTCAGCCGGGCGAGCAGTTCCTCGGGGTCGGGCGGGACGTCGGCGGCGGCGTACTCGCCGATGGTGTCGCCGCGGCGGTGGAGCATCTCGCGGGCGGCGCCCCGGACCAGGTCGGCCTTGTTCCGGTAGTGCGCGTAGATCGAGCCGGTCGAGAGGCCCGATTCGGCGCTGATGTCGGCGATCGAGGTCCGTTCCAGTCCGTTGCGGCTGAAGCAGCGGACGGCCGCCTCGGCGATCTGCGTGCGCCGCAGTTCCTTGCGCGCGTCGGTGAGCCGGGGCACTGCGCCCTCCTTCAAAAAGAACGGTGGTTCTGCTTGTTCAGGACACTAGCAGAACCACCGTTCTTTTTGTGCCCTCGCGGGCCGTCTCACCCCGGCAGCGCGCCCGGCCGGTGGTCGT
This sequence comes from Kitasatospora phosalacinea, assembly GCF_030268885.1. Taxonomy (GTDB): domain Bacteria; phylum Actinomycetota; class Actinomycetes; order Streptomycetales; family Streptomycetaceae; genus Kitasatospora; species Kitasatospora phosalacinea_C. Next base: position 67,490 of record NZ_BSSA01000009.1, on the reverse strand, counting down.
ACAGCCAGTCCGTGCTCCGGGCGTACGTGCGGGCGAACACCAGCGGCATCACCGCGTCCCGCACCCGGGCGGCGAACGGACCCGCGGTCTTGGCGCCCCGGTTGGCGGCGGCGGAGCGGGCGAGCCTCCCGGCGCGGTCCGCCCGGCCGCGCTCGAAGGCGGCCAGCGCGGCGGCCCGGTCGGGTTCGCCGTGCAGCGCCCGGGCCAGGGCCACCGCGTCCTCCAGCGCCACGGAGGCGCCCTGCCCCGCACCGACCGGGTGCGCCGCGTCGCCGACCAGCACCCGCCGCCCGTCCTGGCGGCGCGGCACCGGCGGCAGGGCGTGGAACAGGGTGGTGGCCTCGATCCGCGCGCCCGCCAGGATCCGCCGGGGCACCTGCTCGGCCGCGAACAGGTCGGCCAGCTCCTCGACGCCGAGCCCGATCCCGGCCGGTGCGACCGGGTCGGCGATCTGGGCGGACCACCAGACGGTGCCGTCCGGCGCGGGCAGGTGCGCGAACGCGCCGCGCCGCCCGAAGGTCATGTTGAACGTCCGCCCCGGGCCCGCCTCCGGCACGTGCGGCGCGGTGCCCGCGAGCCCGTACAGACCGGCGTACGCGGGCTCGGGCCCGTCCGGGTCGAGCATCCGGCGGACGGCCGAGCGCAGCCCGTCCGCGCCGACCACCAGGTCGGCCCGGGCCGCCGCCTCGTCCGCCGCCGCGCCCGCCCCCTCCCCCGCACCCGCGCCCGTCAGCCGTTCGCCGAGCACGATCCGCGCGCCCAGCCGCACCGCCTCGGCGCGCAGGGCGGCCACCAGGTCGGCCCGCATCAGCGTCACGCTGCGCAGCGGGTCGTCCGCCCTCCGGCCGCGCGGGACGTCGCCGAGCAGCTTGCCGCGGCCCGACCACATCCGCTGCCGGTCGACCTCGAAGCCCGCTGCCCGGACGGCGTCCAGGCAGCCCAGCGACTCCAGCGCACGCAGGCCGTTGACGGCCAGGCTCAGGAAGGCGCCGATCTTGCCCGCCGGGTCCGGGTACGCCTCGTACACCGTCACCTCGGCGCCGATCCGGCGCAGCGCGATCGCGCTCGCCGCACCGGCCACTCCCGCGCCGATCACCACGGTCTCCATGTGCCCCACCCCTCACTGAATCAACATTCAATGAATCTGTATTCACTGAACCGGCCGTCAGTATGATGTCCGCACGAGCGGCGGGTCAAGGCCCGACCGGAACGGGAGAGGGAGGCCGGACGCGATGGGCGTGCGCAAGGCGCAGGCGGCGGAGACCAGGGCGGCGCTGCTGGAGGCCGCCCGGCGGCAGTTCGTCGAGCGGGGCTACCTCAACACCAAGATCACCGACATCACCGCGGCCGCCGGCCGGGCCACCGGCTCGTTCTACGCGCACTTCGCCGACAAGGACGAGCTGCTGCGCGCCCTGCTCGAGGACGTCCGCGCCCAGGCCCGCGGGCAGGTCGTCGCCGAGGTCCACCCGCGCGACCACGACCTCAGCGACCGGGCCCAGCTGCACGCGCACGTCGGCGCGTCCTGGCGGGCGATGCGCGACCACCTGCCGGTCACCGTCGCCGTCTTCGAGTCGATGGTCGCCGAGGGGCCCCGCTCCGGCCGCGCCTGGCAGCGCCTCACCGCGGACACCGACGTCCTGCGCGACCACCTCGACCACCTGCGCGAACAGGGCCACCCGCTGCCCGGCGACCCCGCCCTGCTCGCCCCCGCGATGGGCGCGATGCTCTCCCTGCTCTCCTACGCCCTGCTCACCGCCGACCACCCCGCCCACGACGACGCCGAGGTCGTCGACACCCTCACCGACCTCCTCCTGAACGGCCTGGCCGGCCGCCCCCCGCACGCCCCCTGAACCAGCGGGCGGGGTGGTGCTGGGTTCACCACGAAGTCGGGTGCGGGCTTCATGGTGCGCCCGCGCGGCGGTGCCCTACCGTCGAGGCGTGATGATTCGACCCGGGCCGCGGCGCCCGGCACTCCGAGCCCGGCGGCTGCGGCGCGACGCCGGCTTCCTGGCCGTCGGCGTCCCGCTGCACCTGGCCCTGGTGCCGGTGTGGAGCTGGGCCGCGACGTTCACCGCCAGGACCGGGCACTGGAAACCGGCCTTCCAGGTGGCGGCCGTCCTGGTCGTGCTCGGCGCCCCGCTGCTGACGGCCGTCCAGCGGGTCCGCCACCGCGCCTTCCTCGGGGTGGACGTGGCACCCCCGGAGCCCGACCCCGGGCCGTGGTCGTGGGCGGTGGCGGCCCGGCAGGTGTCCCGCTGGCTGTCCTCGGCGCAGACCTGGCGCCAGGTCGGCTACCACCTGCTGCTGGGCCCGCTGCTGGCCGCCGCGGAGCTGCTGGTGCTGGCCGCCGCCGTCGCGGGCCTGGCCGGCGCCACCGCCTACGGCTGGGCCTGGGCGGTGCCCGCGCCGGGCCGCCGGGGCTGGCTCGGGTACGCGACGCAACTGCCGTGCTACACGCTGGCCGGGCTGCTCCTGCTGGCCGCCCTGCCCTGGCTGGCGGGCGCGACCGCCCGGGGCGAGTCGCGCGCGGCCGCGGCCCTGCTCGGCCCCAGCCGCTCCCAGCGGCTCCAGCGGCGGGTCGAGCACCTGGCGGAGAGCCGCACCGGCCTGATCGAGGCGGTCGACGCCGAACGCCGCCGCATAGAACGGGACCTGCACGACGGCACCCAGCAGCGGCTGGTCTCGCTCGCCGTCAACCTCGGCCTGGTCCTGGCCACCACCCCCGACCTGCCCGCCGGGGCCCGCACGGCCCTCGCCGAAGCCCACCTGGAGGCCAAGGACGCCATCGCCGAACTCAACGACCTGGTGCGGGGGCTGCACCCCGCCGTGCTGGAGGACCGCGGGCTGGACGCGGCGCTGTCCGGCCTGGCCGCCCGGCTCCCCGTGCCGGTGCGCCTGCGGGTCGACCTCGACGAGCGGGTGCCGCCCGGCGTGGAGTCGGTGGCCTACTTCGTGGTCTCCGAGGCGCTGACCAACGTGACCAAGCACGCCGGGGCGACCCGCACCGAGGTGACGGTGGAGCAGGTCGGTCCGGTGCTGCGGGTGAACGTCACGGACAACGGGCTCGGCGGCGCCGACCCCTCCGCCGGGACGGGGCTGAGCGGGCTGGCCAGACGGGTCGGCTCGGTCGACGGCTCCTTCCACGTCACCAGCCCCGTGGGCGGGCCCACCACCGTGACCGCGGAGCTGCCGTGCGCGCGGTGATCGCCGAGGACTCGGTGCTGCTCCGGGTCGGCCTGGTCAAGGTGCTGGAGATGGGCGGCTTCCAGGTCGTCGCCGAGGTCGGCGACGCCCCGTCCCTGCTGGCGGCGGTCGAGCAGCACCGGCCCGAACTCGCCCTGGTCGACGTCCGGATGCCGCCCGCCTTCACCGACGAGGGGGTGCGCGCCGCCCTGGAGATCCGCCGCAGCCGACCGGGGACGGCAGTGGTCCTGCTCTCCCAGTACGTCGAGGAGCGCTACGCGGCCGACCTGCTGTCCGCCGACACCAGCGGCGTCGGCTACCTGCTCAAACAGCGCGTCGCCGACGTCACGGAGTTCGTCGAGACGGTCCGCCGGGTCGCCGCGGGCGGCACCGCGCTGGACCCGCAGGTCGTCGCCCAACTGCTGCTGCGCCGCAGCAGCGACCCGCTGGAACGGCTGACCCCGCGCGAACGGGACGTCCTGGCCCTGATGGCGGAGGGGCACTCCAACACCGGTATCGCGGAGAGCCTGACGATCGGTGAGAGCGCGGTCGCCAAGCACATCAACAACATCTTCGCCAAGCTCGACCTCCCGGTCGCCGACACCGGCCACCGCCGCGTCCTGGCCGTGCTGCGCTTCCTCGGCACGTCCCAGGCCTGAACGGACCGGGTCCGGTCGAACCCGCCTCCCCCGCCCCCGGCGGGCGGTGCTAACCTCGGCACACCGCCCGCCGCCGCGCCGCACCCGTCCCTCCGCGTGCCCGCCCCTCCGCGCGCCCGTCCGGCCGTTCCCCCGCCGCCGACGCCCCGGTCCGCCGTCCTGCCGACCGCCGGGCCGTCCCGCGCACCGCGCCACGCCGTCCCGTGCGCCGCGCCACGCCGTGCGCCTCACCGCTCACCGCTCGCCGGCCGGTGCCCCCGCCCGACCGAACACCCCTGTCCCGACCGGAGGTCGACCCCCGTCATGCGCCCCACCCTGTTCACCGTCGACCGGTCCGGCCCCGGCCGGCTCAGCACCATGGCCCGACCGCGCGGCGGCGACTGGCTGGCGGACGAGACCGCGGCACTGACCGCCCTCGGGGTGAGCGAACTGGTCAGCGCGCTCACCCCGGCGGAGTCGGCCGAACTCGGGCTGGAGGCGGAGGCGTCCCTCGCCCGGGCCGCCGGGCTGCGCTTCACCGCCGTGCCGATCCCGGACCGCACCGTCCCCGCCCTGCCCGAAGTCCTGCCGGTGCTGGACGGGTTGGCGCGGCGGCTGGCCGCGGGCGACCACCTGGTGGTGCACTGCCGGGCCGGGATCGGCCGCTCCTCGCTCCTGGCGGCCGCCGTCCTGGTCCGCTCCGGCGCCGACCCGGACGACGCCTGGGAGCGGATCGCCCGGGCCCGCGGCCTGGCCGTCCCGGACACCCCCGAACAGCGCGCCTGGACCGACCTGCTGCCCCGGCCGCGGTGACGGCACCCCGGCCGCCGGGTCGCCGACGGGCCTCCCGGCGCCGGGCGTCCCGGCGCCGGGCCGTCAGTGGTGGAACAGCCGCAGCCCGGTGTGCACCAGCGCGATGCCGTGCTCGGCGCAGGCGGCCTCGACCTCGGCGGAGCGCACCGAGCCGCCGGGTTCGGCGATCGCGCGGACCCCGTGGCGGCGGGCGTGGTCCACGTTGTCGCGGAACGGCAGGTAGCCGTCGGAGACGAACGCGACGCCGTCCAGGCGGGCCGTCCAGGCGGCCCGCTCGGCCGGGCCGAGTTCGTCCGGCACGTCGCCGCCGCGCAGGGCGGCGGCGAACCGGGTGCGCTCGTCGGGCGTCAAGTCGCCCTCCAGGTAGCGGATCTGCCAGTTGACCCGGTCCTGTCGGCGCACCTCGGGCCGGAAGTCCAGGGCCCGGACGGCGGGGTGGCGGCGCAGCCACCAGGTGTCGGTCTTGGCGCCCGCCAGCCGGGTGCAGTCGACCCGGGACTGCTGGCCCGCGCCGATGCCGAGGGCGGCGCCGTCGCGCAGGTAGCAGACCGAGTTGGACTGGGTGCGGCGCAGCACGGCCAGGCCGAGCAGCAGGTCCTCGGCGGCGCCGAGGGCGAGGGTGCCGACCCGGACGTCGGTGAGCAGGTCGGCGCCGAGCGGGGCGGTGTCGGTGTCCTGGACCAGGCGCAGTCCGTGCACCTCGCGGCGCTCGACGGCGGGCGGGCGGTGCCCGGGGCGGGCCTCCAGGACGAGGTAGCGGCCGTTCTTCTTGCGGGCCAGCACGCCGAGCACGCCGGGCGCGTAGCCGGGGGCGACGATGCCGTCGGAGACCACCCGGGCCAGCAGGTCGGCGAGTTCGAGGTCGACCTCGTGCGAGACCGCGACGAAGTCGCCGTAGGAGGACTTCGGGTCGGCGTCGCGGGCCCGCAGGTAGGCGGAGGTGAGCGGGCCGACGGCGGCCGGGTCCACGGCGTACAGCTCGGCGGTGACCGGGTCGACCGGCCCGGCGAGGGCGGCGCCGGCCGGGGAGACGTGCTTGAACGAGGCGGCGGCGGGCCGGCCGAGGAGCGCGGCGGCCTCGCTGACGAGCTGCCAGGCGTTGAGCGCGTCCAGCAGGTTGACGTACGAGGGCTGCCCCTGCAGCAGTTCCAGCGGCAGCTCCGCGCCGGGCAGCGGCTCGACGCGGGCGTTGGTGTTCTGCGGGTTGATCCCGTACCGAAGGTCCATCGTGGTGGCCCCCTCCGTGAAGTCGACGTGACGGCTTCGGAGGACACCCAGGCGGACGGTGCCGGTCCCGTGCTGTGCTGCGCCGCTCCCCGGTGGTGCTCCACCTCTCGCCAGTCGCGACGCGCCGATGCTAGCAGCGCCCGGGGCGGGCGCCGGGGCCCGGCCGGGCAGTGGCGTACGGGTGGGTTCGGCCGTGTCGCGGGGCGGGTGGACGGGCGGCTGGCGGGGGCGTGCCTACCGTCGGAGTCCCGTCACCGTGCACGGGTGGCGCTGTGCCCCTGGGAGGGTCGATGTCCTCGTCCGACGCCGCGTCAGTGTCCGGACCGCCGCCGCGCCGCGGGTGGTTGTGGCGGTTGGGCGGGTGGTGCGCCCGGCACCCGGTGGTGGTGGTCGTCGGCTGGCTGGTGGTGCTGGTGGGGGTGCAGGTCGCGGACCGGGCCGTCGGCGGTGCGTACTCGGACGACTTCTCGCTGCCGGGCACGCAGGCGCAGGACGGCGCGGACGTGCTGGCCGCGCACGAGCCCGCGGTCGGCGGGACGAGCGCGCAGGTGGTGCTGCACGACGGGCAGCCGCTGACGCAGTTCCAGGCGCAGGTCGACCAGGCGGTGACCTCCCTGCAGCACCTGCCGCACGTGCTGTCGGCGCAGGACCCGCTGCCGCCGCCGGGCCAGGCGCCGCAGCCGGGCGGCCCGCTGTCCGCGGACGGGCAGACGGCGTACGTGACGGTGCGTTTCGACGGGGCGCCGGCCACCTTCGGCGACGACTACCTGGACCAGGTGGACGCGGCGGTGGCGCCGCTGCGGCAGGCGGGTGTGCAGGTCGAGTACGGGGGCCCGCTGGGCGAGTTGGCGCGGCCGGCGCCGAGCGACCGGGTGAGCGAGCTGATCGGGTTCGGGGTCGCGGTGGTGGTGCTGCTGGTCGGGTTCGGCAGTGTGATCGCGGCGGGGCTGCCGCTGGTGAGCGCGCTGCTGGCGGTGGTGGTGGGCCTGGGGCTGCTGGGCCTGCTGGCGGCGCTGACCACCTTCGCGACGGTCGCGCCGACGCTGGCGACGATGATCGGGCTGGGCGTCGGGATCGACTACGCGCTGTTCCTGCTGACCCGGCATCGGCAGGACCTGATGGACGGCCTGGACCCGCGGGCGGCGGCCGGGCACGCGGTGGCGACCAGCGGCCGGGCGGTGCTGATCTCCGGCACCACGGTGGTGATCGCGCTGGCGGGCCTGTCGGTGTCGGGCATCTCGTTCATGGCGAAGCTGGGCCTGGCGGCGGGCGTCACGGTGGTGACGGCGGTGTGCGGCGCGCTGACGCTGCTGCCCGCGCTGATGGGCCTGATCGGCCGCCGGATGGACCGCTACACCGTCCGCACGCCGGTCGCCGAGGGGGGCGCGGGGGCGGACGGGGCGGACGGGGCGTCGTCGAGCGGCATGTGGCACCGGTACGCGCGGCGGGTCGAGCAGCGCCCGTGGTGGTACCTGGCGGCGGGGCTGGTGACGGTGCTGGTGCTGGCGGTGCCGCTGCCGTCGATCCGGCTCGGGCACATCGGGGACGGCGCGGACCCGACCTCGTTCACCGACCGGCGGGCGTTCGATCTGATGTCGGCGGCGTTCGGCCCGGGCTCCAACGGCCCGCTGACGGTGGTGGTCGACCAGAGCGCGGTCGCCGTGGCCGACCGTCCGGCGCTGGCCTCCGCCGTCCAGCAGGCGCTGACCGGCGTGCCGGACACCACCGGCACCGTGCCGCCGCTGCAGACCAGTGCGGACGGCGACGTGCTGTTCACCACCGTCACGCCCGCGCAGGCCCCGCAGGAGCAGGCGACCACCGACCTGGTCGGCCACCTCGCCGACACCGTGCTGCCGGACGCGGTGAGGGGCACGCCCGCCGCCACGTACGTCACCGGCACCACCGCCGCCCAGGTCGACTTCCTGGACCTCGTCGCCGGCCGCCTGCTGCCGATCATCGCGGTGGTGGTGGCGCTGGCGTTCCTGATCATCCTGCTGGTGTTCCGGGCGCCGCTGGTCGCGCTGAAGGCGGCCGTGCTCAACCTGGTCTCGATCGCCGCCTCGTACGGGGTGCTGGTCGCGGTGTTCCAGTGGGGCTGGGGCGGGCCCGCGCTCGGGGTGTCGGGCAAGGTGCCGATCGAGAGCTACGTCCCGATGATGATGTTCGCGATCGTCTTCGGCCTCAGCATGGACTACGAGGTGTTCCTGCTCTCCCGCGTCCACGAGCGCTGGCGCCTGACCGGCGACAGCCGCGGCGCGGTCGCGCACGCGCTGGAGACCACCGCGCGGGTGATCGGTTGCGCGGCCCTGATCATGGTCAGCGTGTTCGCGGCGTTCGTCGTCAGCGACGACGTGGTGGTCAAGATGATGGGCCTGGGCCTGGCCGTCAGCGTCCTGATCGACGCCACCGTGGTGCGCCTGCTGATGGTCCCCGCCGCGATGACCCTGCTCGGCGGCGCCGCCTGGTGGACCCCGCGCTGGATGGACCGCCTGCCCGACCTCGACGCGGAGGGCCTCAGGAGCGGCTGACCCGCTCCCCCGCCCGCCACCGGTGGCCCCCACCCTGGGTGGGTCGACCGCCCGGCCCGTCGGGCGGTGCAGTGGAGGGGGAACCGAGCACCGTGAACGCCTGGTTGGGCACCGCGATCGCCCTGGCCGCGCTGGCCCTGTCGGCCGCCACCGCGTACCAGCAGCACCGCAACCGCCGTCGGGAGGGGCGGGCCGCCGAGGTCACCGCGTACTTCCACCGGACGGCGGAGTACGCGCGGGTGAAGCTCCCGGACGGGACGGTCCGGGAGGCCGGGTACCACCTGGTGGTGTGGAACCGCGGGCCCGCGCCCGCGACCGCCGTGCAGCTCGAACTCACCGCCGCGGACGGGGAGTCGGTGCAGCTCGCCGACCTCGGGGCGGACGAGTTCCCGCTCTCCCGGATCGACCGCGACGGCCGCTACCCGCTGCCGTGGCTGCCCGTCGGGGACGGGCAGCGCGGCGGGCGGCGCTTCACCGTCCGGCTGCGCTGGCAGGACGGCAACGGCCCGCAGGAGCGGCTGCTGCCGCTGCGCAAGGGGCAGACCAGCCTCTGAACCTCACCCGGCCGCGGGAGCGGACGCGGCGGCCATGAGCTGCAGCAGGTAGGTGACGTCCCGTTCGAAGGTGAGCTCCTGCAGCACGGTGGCCCACCGGCCGTCCACCCGGCGCCAGACGAAGGCGTAGCGGGCGGGGACGCCCTGCTCGCAGCGGTACACGACGACGGTGCCCTGGTCGCCGTGCCGGGTGGTGGCCAGGAAGCGGATGTCGTCGGTGCCGCCGCCGACCGCCTGCCCCTGCGCGGCCAGGGCCCGGAACCGGGCCATGAAGTGCGCCTTGGTCAGCCGCACCACCTGGCCCGCCTCGTCGATCCGCAGGTTCTCGAACTCCTCGTCGTAGAGCGCGTCCAGCGCCTCCACGTCCATCGCCGCGCCCGCGGCCAGGTACTCCCGCATCCGTGCGACCAGCGTCTCGTCCATGGTTCCCGTCCTCTCCCACCGGTGGTGCTCCGTCGACCACCACGCTGCCCGCCCGTACCGTCAGATCGCTCTCAACCCGCTGTCACCGCACTGTCGTTGTGGGCGAACCGGTTGCCCCGGGCGGTGTTTCGTGCCCTTCCCGAGGGGGCCGTACGGTCCTGCACATGGACAAGTGGACCTATGCGACGGCCGAGGAACTCACCGCAGCCCTGCGCTCCGGGGACGTCACCTCGGCGGAACTGACCGAGGGCGCGATCGCCCGGATCGAGCGGGAGGACGGGGCGGTCAACGCGATCTGCGCGCCGGACTTCGAGCGGGCCCGGGCGGCCGCGCGGCAGGCCGACCTGGCCCGGGCGCGCGGGGAGGACCGGCCGCTGCTGGGCATCCCGCTCACCGTCAAGGAGTCGTACAACGTCGCCGGGCTGCCGACGACCTGGGGCCTGCCGGAGTTCCGGGAGTACGTCCCGGCCGAGGACGCGCTGCAGGTGGCCCGGGTCAGGGCGGCCGGCGCGGTGGTGCTCGGCAAGACCAACGTGCCGCTCGGGCTGCGGGACATCCAGACCTACAACGAGATCCACGGCACCACCAACAACCCGTGGGACCACGCCCGCACCCCCGGCGGCTCCTCCGGCGGGTCGGCGGCCGCGCTGGCCGCCGGGTACGGCCCGCTGTCGCTGGGCACCGACATCGCGGGCTCGCTGCGCACCCCCGCCCACTTCTGCGGCGTGTACGCGCACAAGCCGACCCTGCACCTGCTGCCCACCCGCGGCATGGTCCCGCCGCGGGTGCCCGCGCTGCCCGCCGACATCGACCTCGCCGTGGTCGGCCCGATGGCCCGCTCGGCCCGCGACCTGGCCCTGCTGTTCGACGTGATGACCGGCCCCGACCCGCTGACCCTCGGCGTGGCCCACACCACCGTGCTGCCGCCCGCCCGGCACGAGCGGCTGCGCGACTTCCGGGTCCTGCTCCTGGACGCGCACCCGCTGGTCCCGGTCGGCGCCGACGTCCGCGCGGGCCTCGCCCGGGTCGCCGACGCGCTCGCCGACGGCGGCGCCCGCGTCGAGCACCGCAGCCCGCTGCTGCCCGACCTGGCCGAGGCCGCCGAGGTCTACGCGCTGCTGATGTTCTCCGCCCTCGGCGCCACCTTCCCTCCCGCCATGTACGAGCAACTGCGCGCCCAGGCGGCCGGGTTGGACGCCGACGACCACAGCCTGGCGGCCGCCCGGGTGCGCGGCGTCTCGCTCTCCCACCGTGACTGGGTGGCCGCCGACCAGCGCCGCGAACTGCACCGCCGCGGCTGGCGGGAGCTCTTCGCCGAGTTCGACGCCGTCGTCGCCCCGATCACCCCCACCGCCGCCTTCCCGCACCAGCAGGACCCCGACCTGCTGGGCCGCCGGATCACCGTCGACGGCACCACCCACCCCTACTTCGACCAGCTCGCCTGGGCGGGCGTCGCCACCATGCCGGGCCTGCCCGCCACCGCCGTCCCCACCGGGCCCTCCGCCGACGGCCTCCCGGTCGGCGTCCAGCTGATCGGCCCGATGTACGAGGACCGCACCCCGCTGCGCCTCGCCGAACTGCTGGAGGAACGCCTCGGCGGCTTCCGCGCCCCGGCCGCGCTGAGCCGTTGAGCTGTTGAGCTGCTGAGCTGCCGGCCCGTCGGGCCGTGGGCTGCTCGGCCGCCGCGCGCCGATGGTGGCGCGCGGCGGGTCAGCGGGCGGCCTGGTAGGCGCGGCCCGCGGCGGTGGGGGTGGTGCCGTCCGTGAACAGGCCGCTGCTCGGCTTCGCCGGGTCCGCGCCGAGGCCGAACCAGGCGTAGCGCTGGAGGTAGGGCAGCGCGTCGAGGGCCTCGGTGGAGGCGGTGACGAAGGCGGCCTGCTGGTCGGCGGTGGGGAAGCGGGTGCCCCGGGAGAAGTCGATCAGGGCGTACTCGGTGAGCCAGATCGGCTTGTGGTAGCGCTGGTGGACGGCCTCCAGGTAGGAGGTCAGCTGCTGGACGGCCTGCGGGGAGCGGAAGTCGCCGCCGTACCAGTGCAGCGCGACGAAGTCGACCCGGTACCCCTTGGCGGCGGCGCCGGACATGAACCGGTCCAGCCAACCGCCGGGCGTGTCGGCCCCGTACGCGACGGCCGGGCTGCCCAGCGTCTGCCCGGCCTGCATCAGCTTCGGCCACAGGTCCAGGGCCTGGTCGACCGTCATGTTCGACTGGGCAGCCATGTCGGGCTCGTTGAAGCCGAGCAGGTAGGGGCCGTTGGCGCGGGCCTGGGCGAGGGCGCCGTCGGTGACGGAGGACGCGCCCCAGATCATCGGGACGAAGGACGCCGAGGGGGGCGTGGTGATGCCGGGGTGCTGCGGCGCCCAGGTGTAGTACCAGCCCGCCCCGGAGGCGGCGAGCGCCTGGTTCACCCCGTCGAAGGACCACACGCCGACGCCCTTGCGCGCGGACGCGACGGTCCGGGGCGGCGTACCGGTCGGGGACGGGGAGGCGGCCGGTGGGGCGGACCGCGCGGGGGACGGCGGGGCCGGGTCCGACGGTGCGGGCGAGGCCGTGCCGGGCAGGGGCGCGGCGGCCGTAGCAGCCGTGGCAGCCGTGGCAGCCGTGGGCAGGACGGCCTCGGCGGCGACCGCGGGCGGCGCGGTCGCCGCCGTCGGGGCGGCGGCGGGCCGCCCGGGGGTGAGCGCGGCCCCGACCAGGACGGCGGCCGCCGCCAGCGCCACGACCGCGCCGCCGAGCACCGGCTTGGGGACGCGGACGCCGGAGGGTGCGCGCCGGTGCCCGGACCGCCTGCGGGGCCGGTGTCCGCCCTGCTCCGACCGCGGGCCCGTACCGTCCGACCCCGGACCGTCCGACCCCGGACCGTCCGACCCCGGGCCGTCCGGCCCCGGGCCGTGCGTGGTGAGGGCGTGGAGGATCCGGGACGGGTCGAGGGTCGGCGGGACGGCGAGCAGCGGCAGGCCGTACAGCAGCCGTTCGGCGGGGAGCAGCCCGTGCCGGGTGTCGGTGCAGCGTTCGCAGTCGCGCACGTGGCGGGCCAGGCGCTTGCGCCAGAGCGGGGCGGGGGTGCCGTTCCAGCCGGTGGCGGCCGCGTCCAGGGCGGGGCAGCGCGGGTCGGCGGCGAGGGCGCGCACCACCAGGCGGGAGAGTTCGAGCTGCTTCTTCATCCGGCCGGTCCGGACGGCGGCGTGGCCGGGGCTGAGGCCGAGCGCGGAGACCAGGTCGGCCTGTTCGAGTTCGCCGGTCTCCTTGAGCCACCACAGGGCGAGCAGTTCGCGGTCGTCGGGATCGAGCCAGCGGGTGGCCTCGGCGGTCTCGCGGCGCTGTTCGGCGAGGCCGAGGCGCAGGACGGTGAGGCCCGCGAAGTCCAGTGCGGGGTCGGGTATCGCCTCGGCGTCCTCCAGGCGGGCGGAGCGGTCGAGGGCGGCGGCCCGGTCCTGCTGGCGGTTGCGGACCTGCCGGACGGCGATGGCCACCAGCCAGGACCGGAAGGCGGCGGGGTCCCGCAGGTCGGACAGTCCGCGGACCGCGCGCAGCAGCGTCTCCTGCACGACGTCGTCGGTGTCGGCGTGGCCGTTCAGCGCCCGGCCGACGATGTTGTAGACCAGCGGCAGGCTCCGGGCCACCAGTTCCTCGAGCGCACGGCGGTCGCCCGCACGCGCCGCGGCGACCGTCCCGGTGTCGGGTCCACTGCGTCCGGTGTGCGGCATGGGTGCGTTCCTCCAGGTGGGGTGCGGGCGGCGGCGTTCTCCGTCCTCGGAGACCGTCCGCGGGGGCGGCCGCCAACAGAAATCTCCGGGCCGCGGTGAGATTTCTGTTATCGGGCGCGTCCGGCGGGGTCACCGATACGTGGTCACCGGTGGTGCGTGCGCACGCACCGCCGGGGGGAGCCGGGAAGGAGGCACAGCATGGCACGCGAGCAGCGCGGCCCCGGCGCGGGGTCGGCCTCCGTCCGGCGCGCCCGCTCCCGCGCCCGCTCCCCCGACTGAGCCTGGTGGACGGGTGGCTCCCACCGCCCGTCCGCCTCCGTCCCCGCCGGTCCGGGCGCTACCCCGGCGCCCCCACCCGGGCCCGGCGGGGCCACTGCCGGGCACCGCGCCTTTTCCCCTGCACCGGGCGCGGTGCCCGGCCCTTCCGCGGCCGTGCACCGGGCAGGAGCCGGACCTGCCGCCGGAGCCGTGCGTGCTGAACGTCTTCGCCTGCCCGGCCGATCCGGCGCACCCGCCCGGCTGGTGCGTCCAGTGGTCCGGCCGGGCGGCCTGTTACAGTCGGAGGGTCCGGAGCGGCGCAGCAGGTGCGCACGCGAGGTGCGGAAGAGGGACAGCAGTGGCGGGTGACGACGACATCTCCGGGTGAGACCCGGTCCTGACGGCCACCGGTCGGCGCGCGGGAGCGCCGCGGGAGTGGTCCGTTTCGTCGTCCCCTTTTTCCACTTCCCTTCCGGGTAGCGGCAGTTCACCTTCTCCCCCGCTGCCCTCGTACCGTTCGAGGTCTCACAGTGTCCGACGTCGCCGTCGTCTGCTCCCACCTGTCCTTCTGCTGGCCGGACGACACTCCGGTCTTCCACGACCTGTCGTTCAGCGTGCCGCCGGGCCGGACCGGCCTGGTCGCGCCGAACGGCTCCGGCAAGTCGACCCTGCTGCGGTTGATCGCCGGTGAACTGCAGCCCACCGCCGGGTCGGTGGCGGTCTCCGGCACGCTCGGGTACCTGCCGCAGACGCTGCCGCTGGTGGCGGACCTGACCGTCGCCGAGGTGCTGGGCGTCGACGCGGTGATCCGGGCGCTGGACGCCGTCGAGTCGGGTGACGTCGCGGAGGAGCACTTCGCGGTGATCGGCGACGACTGGGACGTCGAGGAGCGCACCCGCGCCCAGCTCGACCGCCTCGGCCTGGGCGACCTGGCGCTGGGGCGCCGGCTGGGCACGCTCAGCGGCGGCCAGGTGGTCTCGCTCGGCCTGGCGGCCCAACTGCTGCGCCGTCCGGACGTGCTGCTGCTGGACGAGCCGACCAACAACCTGGACGCGGCGGCCCGGCACCGCCTGTACGACGTCCTCGCCGAGTTCCGCGGGTCGCTGCTGCTGGTCAGCCACGACCGGGAGCTGCTGGACCGGATGGAGCGGATCGCCGAGCTGGACGGCGGTGAACTGCGTTTGTACGGGGGCGACTTCACCGCGTACCAGGAGGCGGTGCGGGCGGAGCGGGAGGTCGCCGAGCGCAACGTCCGCAGTGCCGAGCAGCAACTGAAGCGGGAGAAGCGCGAGTTGCAGCAGGCCCGGGAGCGGGCCGAGCGGCGGGCGGGCAACGCGGCGCGGAACCTGAAGAGCGCCGGGCTGCCGAAGATCTTCGCGGGCACCATGAAGCGCGGCGCGCAGGAGTCCGCGGGCCGTTCCGGTCAGGTGCACGCGGCGCGGGTGGACGAGGCGCGGGCCCGGCTGGACGAGGCGGGGCGGGCGGTGCGCGAGGAGCAGCGGTTGAGCCTGGAGCTGCCGGACACCGCCGTCCCGGCGGGGCGGACGCTGCTGCACGGGACGGGCCTGCGCGCCGAGTTGGGCGGTGCGCAGGTGTTCGGGCCGGGCGGGGTGGACCTGATCGTGCGCGGCCCGGAGCGGATCGCGCTGACGGGGGCGAACGGCGCCGGGAAGTCCACCCTGCTGCGGCTGGTCAGCGGCGATCTGCCGTTGACTGGCGGGGAGTTGCGGCGCGGCGAGGGCCGGGTGGCGTACCTGTCGCAGCGGCTGGACCTGCTGGACGAGGACCGGTCGGTGGCGGAGAACTTCGCCCGCTTCGCGCCGGAGCGGCCGGAGGCGGAGCGGATGAACCTGCTGGCCAGGTTCCTGTTCCGGGGCGCGGGGGCGCACCTGCCGGTGCGGGTGCTGTCGGGCGGCGAGCGGCTGCGGGCGACGCTGGCGTGCGTGCTGTGCGCGGAGCCCGCGCCGCAGTTGCTGCTGCTGGACGAGCCGACCAACAACCTGGACCTGGTGGGCGTGGGCCAGTTGGAGAGCGCGCTGAACGCGTACCGGGGTGCGTTCGTGGTGGTCAGCCACGACGAGCGGTTCCTGGCGGGCATCGGGGTGCAGCGCCGGTTGCTGCTGGCGGACGGGCAGTTGACGGAGGTGGCGGGGTGAGCGCGCTGCTCGCGCAGGACGTGGTGCGCGTCCTGGGCGGCCGCCGGGTGCTGGACGGGGTGTCACTGACGGCGGCGCCGGGACGCCGGATCGGTCTGATCGGCGAGAACGGCTGCGGCAAGTCGACGCTGCTGCGGGTGCTGGCCGGGGTGGACGAGCCGGACGCCGGGAGCGTCGTCCGGCCCGCCGATCTGGGTTTCCTGCACCAGGAGTTGCCGTTCGAGGCGGACGCGACGATCGCCTCGGTGCTGGCGGAAGCGCTGCGCGAGGCCCGCGCCGACCTGGCCGAACTGGAGCGCCTGGGAGCCGAGCTGGCGGAGCTGCCGGATCAGCACCCGTCCCTGCCGGGGCTGTTGGAGCAGTACGGGCGGCGCCTGGAGCAGGCCGAGGCCCGCGGCTCCTGGGACGCCGACCGCCGGGCCGCCCTGGTGCTGGACGGCCTGGGCCTGTCCGGCCTCGGGCCGGAGCGCGCCCTCGGTTCGCTCTCCGGCGGCCAGCGCGGCCGGCTGGCGCTGGCGGCGCTGCTGGTGCGCCGCCCGTCGGCGCTGCTGCTGGACGAGCCGACCAACCACCTGGACGACGCGGCGGCCGCCTTCCTGGAGGCCCGGCTGACGGCGCTGCCGGGCACGGTGGTGGTGGCCAGCCACGACCGGGCGTTCCTGGAGGCGGTCTGCACCGACCTGGTCGACCTGGACCCGGCGGTGGGCGGCCCGGTCCGCTTCGGCGGCGGCTACCTCTCCTACCTGTCCGCGAAGCGGGCCGCCCGGGAGCACTGGGAGCGCCGGTACGCCGAGGAGCAGCAGGAGGTGGAGCGGCTGCGGCACTCCGCGGGGGTGACCGCGCACCGGGTGGCCCCGGACCGGGGGCGCACCGACAACGAGAAGATGGGGTACGGGCACCGGGCGGGCCGGGTGCAGCAGCAGGTCTCCCGCCGGGTGCGCGACGCGGCGCGGCGGTTGGCGGAGCTGGAGCGGGCGCGGGTCGCCGCGCCGCCCGTCCCGCTGCGGTTCGCCCCGCCCGCGCTGGTGGCGGGCGGGGAGGCGGACGCGCCGGAGGAGGGGTCCGGCCCGCTGCTCGCCCTGCGGCGGGTCGGCGTCCCCGGTCGGCTGCCCCCGGTCTCGCTGGAACTGGCCGACGGGGAGCGGCTGTTGGTGACCGGTGGGAACGGGACGGGCAAGTCGACGCTGCTGGCGGTGCTGGCCGGTCGGCTGGCGGCGGCGGGCGGGACGGTGCACCGGCGGCCCGGCCTGACGGTGGGCCTGCTGGCGCAGGACACGGTGTTCGCCCGTCCGGACCGCACCGCCGCCGCCACCTACGCGGCGGTGGTGGGCCCGGAGCGGGCGGAGCGGGTGCCGCTGTCGGCGCTGGGCCTGCTGGCGGCGGCGGACCTGGAGCGTCCGGTGGGCGCCCTGTCGGTGGGCCAGCGCCGCCGGCTGGCGCTGGCGCTGCTGGTGGCGCGCCCGCCGCAGGTGCTGCTGCTGGACGAGCCGACCAACCACCTGTCGCCCCTGCTGTGCGACGAGTTGGAGGAGGCGATCGGCGCGGGCGGCCCGGGCGCGGTGGTGGTGGCGGGGCACGACCGCTGGCTGCGCCGCCGCTGGCGGGGCCGGGAGCTGGCGCTGGGCGGCCCGGTGGGGTGAGACGGCGGCGGCCACCGCCCCCCGGCCCGGGGACGGTGGCCGCCTGTGCTGTCAGGTCCTGCTGTGCTGTCGGGTCGTGCCCGGTCCGCCCGCGGTTACGGGTAGGAGACCAGGTTGGAGGGGACGGTCCCGGTGCCGGAGGTCCCGGCGCCGGTGTTGTTGACCACGTGCAGGAACTGGCCTTTGCCGCCGAGCGAGTTGACCAGGACGTCGTGCAGCTTGACGCCCGCGGTGTCCGGGACCTCGAAGCCGTGGTCCATCACGATGGTCGGGTCGACGTTGAAGTAGCAGTAGCTGCCCAGGCCCCAGCCCTCGTGGGTGGTGACGTTGTTCTCGACCTTGTAGGCGGCGTAGCCCTTGGTGGTGCCGTTCTGGATGGCGGCCTGGTTGGGGGCGTCGTAGGCCTTCTCGTTCTGGAAGAAGATCGTCCGGCCGCCGTTGCCCTTCCACCACACGTCGTACTTGTTGAAGTGCTCGACGAACAGGCCGGTGGCGAGGACGTCGTTGCCGCCCACGACGAAGCCGTAGTCGGAGCGGTTGGTGTCCCAGCCGACGCCCGCGCCGTGGTCGGCGCGCCAGATCCAGGTGTGGTCGACGACGGTGTTGTTGCTGTTGATCACCATGCCGTTGGTGGCCTTGCCCGCGGTGACGCCGCCGACCCGGACGAAGACGTCCTGGATGACGACCGGGTCGGCCGCGTGGCTCGCGCCGGGGGTGTCGTTGCCGACCTGCAGCAGGGCCGGGGAGTTGGTGGTGCCCGCGTCCAGCAGCAGGCCGGAGACCTTGACGCCGTCGACGTCGGCGACCTTCATCGCGGTGACGCCGTTGTCCGGGATGACGGTGGCGAGGCCGAGGCCGAGCACCACGGTGTCCGGGCGGGTGACGTTGATGGTCTGGTCGACGTGGTAGACGCCGGGGGTGAAGAGCAGGTTCAGGCCCTGGGCGAGCGCCTGGTTGATGCTGGCGGCGGTGGCGCCGGCCTTCACCACGTAGAACTGGCTGAGCGGCAGCGAGGTGCCCTGCGGGGTGCCGCTGCCCCAGGAGGTGCCGCGGGCGTTGGTGCGCTTGGCGGGCACGAACACCTTGTAGTCGTTGCCGTCCAGGTAGAGGAACGGCTTCTCCTGCGAGACGGGCGTGGTGTCGAGCGTGGTGTACGGCGGGTTCGGGAAACCCTGGGCGGGGGCGCCCTGGACGCCGGAGAAGGTCTGGTTCCACACGCCGTTGGAGAACCCGCCGATGGAGCTGTCGCGGGTGTACCACTGCTGCTGCGAGTAGTTGCCGACCTGGCCGTCGATCCTCGAGTCGGCGATGTAGCCGCCGGAGGCCCAGCCGTAACCGCTCGGGGCGAGGTTGAGGCCGCCCTCGACGTGCATCCGGCGGAACGGGGCGGCCTGCGAGACGGCCCAGCGGTCGGTGCCGCTGACCGGCTTGAGGTGCAGGTTCTCGGCGGAGCGCCAGAAGTTCTGGGTGGCGTTGCCGTTGAACCAGCCCGCGTCGACGGTGACGTCGCCGTTGAAGGTGGTGTCGTCCGGGTTCAGGCCCAGGCCCGCGATCGAGGTGTAGAAGCCGATCTGGGCGTTGATGTTGTTGTACGTGCCGGGCTTGAACAGCAGCGCGTAGCGGTCGGTGCCGAACTGGTTGGACTCCTGCTTGGCGAAGACGGAGTCGACGGTGGCCTGGATGTTCGGCGTGGACGGGTCGAAGACCAGCACGTTCGGGCCGAGGTCGCCGCCGCCCTGCACGGGCGGGGTGGTGGAGCCGCCGCCGCCGGTGTGGACGCCCATCTCCCACAGCGAGTAGCCGTAGGCGGTGGCGCGCTGGGTGCCGTACATCCGGACGTAGCGGCCGGAGCCGGAGACGTTGAGCGTCTCGTTGCCGCCCGCGCCGGTGGTGGTGGAGTAGATCGTGGCCCAGGTGCTGCCGTCGGCGGAGGCCTGGATCTGGTAGGCCTTGCCGTACGCGGCCTCCCACTTGAGGTCGACCTGGCACAGCTGCTGGACGGAGCCGAGGTCGACCTGCAGCCACTGCGGGTCGGCGGCGGCCGAGGACCAGCGGGTGCCGAGGTTGCCGTCCACGGCGGAGGAGGCGGGGGTGCCGCCGTTCTCGGTGGAGGAGGCGGTGGCGGTCTTGCCCTGCGCGGCGTTGGCGGTGGAGCAGGTGGAGCCCGAGGGGTTGCCGGTGGGGGTGCCGCCCTGGGTGCCGTAGACCTGGAACTCCCAGAGGGAGTAGCCGTACCCGGTGCCGCGGGTGATGCCGTTCATCCGGACGTAGCGGCCGGAGCCGGAGACGTTCAGGACCTCGGTGCCGCCGGTGCCGGTGGTGGTGGAGTAGATCGTCGTCCAGGTGGTGCCGTCGGTGGACGTCTGGATCTGGTAGGCCTTGCCGTACGCGGCCTCCCAGTTCAGCTGGACCTTGCTGACGGTGGAGACCGAGCCGAGGTCGACCTGCAGCCACTGCTGGTCGGAGGCGGCCGAGGACCAGCGGGTCCCGAGGTCGCCGTCGACGGCCGCGGTGGCCGGGGTGCCGCCGTTCTCGGTGGACGAGGCGGTGACCGTCTTGCCCTGGGAGATCAGCGAGTCCGCGGCCTGCGCGGTGCCCGGGATCGTCATGACCGCACCGGCGACCAGGGCCGCGGCGGCGAGTACGGCAGGCGTCCGGCGCGTGGGGGCACCGGAGGGGGGAGGGGCGAGCCGCATGGCTCCTCCTGCTGTGAGGATGGGTGGGGTGGGGCGGGAGAACCTTGGAGAGCGCTCTCCCGGCGGAGTGTCGGGACAGGAAGCGTCAGGCGTCAAGCCGTACGTGGGGACGACTTGAAACCTCGGCTTCACCTGGGGGAAACACCGCGGCATTAGGTTAGTTCATGGCGAGAGAAAAGTAGAGACCCTGACGACGACATCTCAATTTCCCTGGAGCATGCGCGGAGAGCGCTCTCCCAGCCCGCGGCCGGGCGGCGGAAACGGCACGGGCCCCGTCCGCGGCCTGGGGTACAGGACGCGGGCGGGGCCCGTGGGTGCTCCGGGAGGGGTCAGTCCTCGTCCGGCCCGACCGGCAGCAGGGTGCCGCCGGTGAGGCGGAGCAACTCCTCCGCGGTGGTGGGGAAGACGGTGTGCGGGGTGCCCGCGGCGGCCCAGACCCGGGGGTAGTCGGTCAGGGCCTGGTCGACCACGGTGGGCAGCGGGGCGGGGTGGCCGGTGGGGGCGACGCCGCCGATGGCCTGGCCGGTGGCCTCGCGGACCTGCTCGGGAGTGGCCCGCCGGAGCTTGCCGCGGCCCCAGCGGGCAGCCAGCGCGGCGGTGTCCACCTTGTGGCGGCCGCTGGTGAGGACCAGGACGGCCTGGCCGTCGGAGAGGAAGACCAGGCTGTTGGCGATCGCGCCGACCTCGCAGCCGAGCGCGGCGGCGGCCTCGGCGGCGGTGCGGGTCGAGTCCGCGAGCTGCCTGACCGTGCCCGGGATCCCGGCGGCGGCGAGGGCCTGGGCGACCTGCTCGCTGCGGGCGGGCAGCGGGAGGCTGGTGGTCGTCGATTCCATGGGTGCTCCTTGGGAGGCGGAGTGCTGGCGTTCCACGAAGGTCGCGGAGTTGACGAAGTCCTGGCGTTCCACATACGGAACGTTCCGCATGTGGAACGATAGGCCTTGTGCGAGTTTCGGATCAACCGGCCGCCCTCCGGGGCCCCGGCGGTGTCACCCTGGCGGTGCAAGTGGGCCTGCGGGCGCGCGAGTTGCGCGTCTCCCGGGGCCTGTCGCTGTCGGAGCTGGCCCGCCGCTCGGGCATCGGCAAGGCGACGCTGTCCGAACTGGAGGCGGGCCGCCGCAACCCGACCCTGGAGACGCTGTACGCGCTGACCACCGCCCTGGGGCTGCCGCTGAGCGCCGCCCTGCTGGCACCCTCGGACGCGGCGGACATCTCCGGCCGGGCCCTGGACGCGGTGCTGCTGGAGCGATTCGGGGACGCGGCGGCGGTCTGCGAGACGTACCGGGTCCGGATCCGGGCGGGCGCGGTGCAGCGCTCCGCGCCGCACACCCCGGGGGCCACCGAGCACCTGGTGGTGCTCTCCGGCACGGCCCGGGCGGGGGACGCCGCGGCGCCGGCCCGGGCCGGTCCGGGCGGCTGCCTGGGCTGGGCGGCGGACGTGCCGCACCTGTACGAGGCCCCGGCGGGCGACGTGCACGCCGTCCTGGTGGTGCGCTACCCGCACCGGGCGGCCCGCGGTCCGGAACCGGCCGGGCCGGTTCCACCTATCGTGTCAACAGGGCTTCCGGATTAGGACATTGACAGGGCGTCAGCGAACGGGCGGGCAGCGGTGGGGGTAGGGTGGGCGGTCATGAGCGCCGCGCAGCTTCGCCTCCTCCTTATGCGCCGCGACGAGGGCCGTTAAGGGTTCGACCTCCTCGTCGCGGAGTCCGGCCATGCGCCAAATCGTCGGCCCGACGCAGAGGACAACCCAGAGGAAGAAGTCTCCGCATGACCTCCACGCCTTCTCCGGCCCGGCGCAGCTCCGAGCCGGTCGCCCCGTTCCCCGCTCCCCGCGAGTTCCCGCAGCAGCTGCCGTCGGGCATGCCGCACCAGCGCTACCAGCCGTTCCGCGGCGTCGACCTGCCGGACCGCACCTGGCCGACCCGGACGCTGACCCGGGCCCCGCAGTGGTGCGCGGTGGACCTGCGGGACGGCAACCAGGCGCTGATCGACCCGATGGGCGCCGACCGCAAGCTGCGGATGTTCCAACTGCTGGTCTCGATGGGCTACAAGGAGATCGAGGTCGGCTTCCCGTCGGCCAGCCAGACCGACTACGACTTCGTCCGGCAGCTGATCGAGCAGGACCTCGTCCCCGACGACGTGGCGATCCAGGTGCTGGTGCCGTGCCGCACCGAGCTGCTGGAGCGCACCTTCGAGGCGGTGCGCGGCTCCCGGCACGCGGTGATCCACCTGTACAACTCGACGTCCACGCTGCAGCGGCAGGTGGTGTTCGGCAAGGACCGCCACGAGATCACGGCGCTGGCCGTGCACGGGGCGCGCACCTGCGTGGACCTGGCGGAGCGGATGGGCGACACCGGGATCAGCCTGCAGTACTCCCCCGAGTCGTACACCGGCACGGAGCTGGACTACGCGGCGGAGATCTGCAACGCGGTGATCGGGGTGTGGCAGCCGACGCCGGACCGCAAGGTGATCGTCAACCTGCCGGCCACCGTGGAGATGGCGACGCCGAACGTGTACGCCGACTCGATCGAGTGGATGCACCGCAACCTGGACCGGCGCGACGCGGTGGTGCTGTCGGTGCACCCGCACAACGACCGGGGCACCGCGGTGGCGGCGGCCGAGCTGGGCGTGCTGGCGGGGGCGGACCGGGTCGAGGGCTGCCTGTTCGGCAACGGCGAGCGGACGGGCAACGTCTGCCTGGTGACGCTGGGGATGAACCTGTTCTCGCAGGGCGTCGACCCGATGATCGACTTCTCGGACATCGACGGGATCCGCCGCACGGTGGAATTCTGCAACCAGCTGCCGGTGCACCCGCGCCACCCCTACGGCGGCGAGATGGTCTACACGGCGTTCTCCGGTTCGCACCAGGACGCGATCAACAAGGGCCTGCGGGCGCTGGAGCGGGCGGCCGAGGACGCCGGGAAGCCGGTGGGCGAGTTCGACTGGGCGGTGCCCTACCTGCCGATCGACCCGAAGGACGTGGGCCGCAGCTACGAGGCGGTGATCCGGGTCAACTCGCAGTCCGGCAAGGGCGGCGTGGCGTACCTGATCAAGACCGAGCACCAGTTGGACCTGCCGCGCGGCCTGCAGATCGAGTTCTCCCGGATCGTCCAGGCCCGCACCGACGAGCAGGGCGGCGAGGTGTCGCCGCAGCAGATGTGGCAGCTGTTCGTCGAGGAGTACCTGCCCGCGGCCAGCGCGCGGGAGCTGGGCCCGGAGGTGACCTCCCGCCCGTGGGGGCGGCTGTCGCTGCTGTCGCACCGGTCGGTGGCGGTCGTCGACGAGAAGGACTCGATCGAGGTCGAGGTGCTCCTCGACGGGGTCGAGCGCCGGCTGACGGCCTCGGGCAACGGCCCGATCGACGCGTTCACCGCGGCGCTGGCCGACCTGGGCGTGGACGTGCGGATCAAGGGCTACCAGGAGCACGCGATGGCGACCGGCGGTGACGCCAGGGCCGCCGCGTACGTGGAGTGCTCGGTGGACGGGCGGCCGTTCTGGGGCGTCGGCATCGACTCCAGCATCGTGACCGCCTCGCTGAAGGCCGTGGTCTCCGCCGTCAACCGCGGCCGCCGCGACCAGGACTGACCCCCCGTCAACAGCAGGCGCGGGGCCGCCCCGGGGCGGCCCCGCGCCGACGTGCGCACGCACGGCCCGTCGAGCGAGCTCCGGAGAGGCAGATGGACCTACGGATCTTCACCGAGCCCCAGCGGGGCGCCGACTACGCGACGCTGCTGGCGGTGGCGCGGTGCGCGGAGGACCTCGGCTTCGACGGGTTCTTCCGCTCCGACCACTTCCTGCGGGTCGCGCCGGGCTCGCCGCTGCCCGGCCCGACCGACGCCTGGACGACGCTGGCGGGCCT
Organism: Kitasatospora phosalacinea; assembly: GCF_030268885.1. GTDB lineage: Bacteria > Actinomycetota > Actinomycetes > Streptomycetales > Streptomycetaceae > Kitasatospora > Kitasatospora phosalacinea_C. Next base: position 43,810 of record NZ_BSSA01000009.1, on the reverse strand, counting down.
GGCCCGGGAGACGTCCCGGATCACCCTGGGCACGCTGATGACGGCGGCCACCTTCCGTCCGCCGGGGGTGCTGGCGGTGCAGGTCGCGCAGGTGGACGCGATGTCCGGCGGCCGGGTCGAACTCGGCCTGGGCGCGGGCTGGTTCGAGCGCGAGCACGAGGCGTTCGGCATTCCCTTCCCGGGCGGGCGCTTCGAGCGGCTGGCCGAGCAGCTGGAGGTGCTGACCGGCCTGTGGGCGACCCCGGTGGGCGAAACGTTCAGCCACGAGGGCCCGGCGTACCGGCTGGTGGAGTGCCCGGCGCTGCCCAAGCCGGTGCGCGGCCGGGTGCCGCTGATCCTGGGCGGCCGCGGCCCGCGCCGCACCCCGCAGCTGGCGGGGCGGTTCGCGGACGAGTTCAACCTGCCGTTCGGGACGCCCGAGGAGTGCGCCGAGCAGTACGGGCGGGTGCGGGCGGCGGTCGCGGCGGCGGGGCGCGACCCGGACGCGCTGGTGTACTCGGCGGCGCTGACGCTGTGCGCGGGCCGGGACGCGGCGGAGGTGGCGCGGCGGGCGGCGGCGATCGGCCGCGGGGAGCGGGAGCTGCGGGAGTCCGGGCTGGCGGGGACGCCGTCCGAACTGCTGGAGCGGCTGGAGCGCTACCGGGCGGCGGGCGCCTCGCGCGTCTACCTCCAGGTGCTGGACCTGTCGGACCTGGACCACCTGGAGGTGGTGGCGCGCGAGGTGGCGGGCCGGATCGGTTGAGCCGCCGTCCCCCGGCTGCCCGCCCGCAGCCGGGGGACGGCGGCGTCCCGTCAGGTGGTCCTGGAGCGGCGCCCGGCGGGCCGTCAGCCGGTCTTCGTGCGGCGGCGCAGGCCGAGGCCGATCAGCAGGGCGGCCAGCAGCACCAGGGTGGTGTCGGTGCCGACGCCCAGCAGGGTGCCGTCGAGCTGGGCGGCGGCGTGGTCGTGCCCGGCCCGTTCCTGGTGGGCGGCGCGGCCCGCGGCGAGGGCACCGAGGATCGGGATGCCGATGGTGATGCCGAGCTGCTGGGCGCTGGTGACGAGTCCGCTGGCGAGGCCCTGTTCGTGGGCGGGGAGACCGGAGGTGGCGTTGATGCCGTAGGAGACCACGGCGCACATGTGGCCGACCGAGGCGAGCACCAGGAAGCCGACCGCGAGCGGTACGTCGCCGTGGCCGGAGAGCAGCAGCAGTCCGGCGGTGAAGGCGCCCTGGACGGCGAGTCCGGCGACGAGCGTGGTGCGGGCGCCGAGGGCGCCGACGATCCGGGGCGCGGCCGTGCCGGTCGCGGCCAGGACGACGCCCTGCACGGCGAAGACCAGGCTGGTCCGGAACGCGCTCAGTCCGGCCTGTTCCTGGAAGTAGAGGGTGAGGAGGAAGATCAGCGAGCTCATCATGGAGAAGGTGGCCAGGCCGCCGAGGTTGCCGAAGGCGACGGTGGCGCGGCGCAGCATGCCGAGCGACACCAGGGGCTGCGGCGCGCGGAGTTCGATCGCGACGAAGGCGGCGAGCAGCAGGACGCCGAGGGCGAGCGTGGCGATCACGTCGGCCTGTCCGAAGCCGTCCTGGCCGGCGGTGGAGAGGGCGTAGATGACGCAGAGCAGGCCGCCGGTGACGGTGACCGCGCCGGGCAGGTCGAGGCGGGGTCGCTGCTCGGGGCGGGCGGCGGGGCGCAGGACGGGGACGGCGAGGGTGACGAGCAGTCCGCAGGCGGCGAGCAGGGCCATGGTCGAGCGCCAGCCGAGGCGGTCGGTCATCACGCCGCTGAGCAGCATGCCGACGGTGTAGCCGAGGGAGAGGAGGGTGCCGTTGATGCCCAGGGCCCTGTTGCGCTGCGGCCCTTCGGGGAAGGTCGTGGTGAGCAGCGACATGCCGGTGGGGACGACGGCGGCGGCGCCGAGCCCCTGGAGGGCGCGGGCGGCGAGGAAGGGGGCGGTGTCCCAGGCGAAGGTGGCGAGCACCGAGGCGAGGGTGAACAGGACCAGTCCGGCGGTGAAGATCCGCAGGCGCCCGTACAGGTCGGCGACCCGGCCGAAGAGCAGCAGGAAGCCGCCGGAGGGGAGGGCGAAGGCGGTGACGGCCCACTGCAGGTCGCCGTCGTCCATGCCGAGGTCGTTGCCGAGGACGGGCAGGGCCACGTTCAGGATGGAGAAGTCCAGCGCGATGATGAACTGGGCGGCGCACAGCACGCAGAGGGCGAGCCGGGCCCGGCCGGGGAGCCGGTCGTCGGCGGCCGGGGGGCCTGCGTGCGGGGGTGCCGTCGTGGTCGGGGTGTCAGTCACTGTCTCAGGCTCCGCCGTGCCGCCGTGGCGCGGAAGGGGTCCGTTTCCACTGGTGGTGGCACCACCAGTGCGGGGAAAGGGTGGTGGTTCGGATGGGTGCGGTGGTGTCGGAGGTCGGGTCGCGGGCGCGGCGGCCGGAGCTGCGGGAGTTCCTGCGCAGTCGGCGGGCGCGGATCACGCCGGAGATGGCGGGGCTGCCCGCTGCGCCGCGGCGGCGCGGGCAGGGGTTGCGGCAGGAGGAGGTGGCGGTGCTGGCGGGGGTGGGGGCGTCCTGGTACCAGTGGTTGGAGCAGGGGCGGGACATCGTGGTGTCGGCGCAGGTGCTGGACGCGGTGGCGCGGGTGCTGCGGCTGGACAGTGCGGAGCGGCGGCACCTGTACGCGTTGGCGGAGCTGAACCCGCCGCCGCCGGACCCGGCGCCGCGGCCGGAGTACTGCGAGGGGCTGCAGCGGCTGATCGAGGCGTGGGAGCCGCGTCCGGCGACGGTGCTGGACCGGTACTGGAACCACGTGGCGTGGAACGAGTCGGCGCGGCTGTCGCTGGGGTTGGAGGGGGCGGACCGCAACTGCCTGGTGGGGTTCTTCCGGCAGCGGGCGCAGCGGCGGGGGGCGGCGTCGCTGGCGGCCTGGGAGCGGGTGGCGCCGTTGGTGGTGGCGGCGTTCCGGGCGGCGGCGGCGGACCATCCGGGGGATCCGGGGTTCGCCGAGGTGGTGGCGGAACTGCGGCGGACGAGCGGGGAGTTCGCACAGTTGTGGGCGCGGCAGGAGGTGCGGGAGCTGGCTGCGGTGGTGAACGAGGTGGAGCACCCGGTGGTGGGGACGCTGACGTTCGAGAGCACCCAGTTGCGGATGCCCGCGCAGCCGGGGATCACGCTGGTGCTGTACAACCCGGTGGAGGGCACGGAGACCGCGCAGAAGGTGCGCTGGCTGCTGTCCGAGGAGTGAGATTACCCGCCAGTATCTCACCATGTGGTCACCGGTGGGGATCGCATTCACCGGCCGACCTGCACGAATGCCCATTTCCCCCTAGTGTGTCAAATCCCCCTCTTGAGTGGATGTGCCGATCCGTGCCAATGTTTCGGCACATCCACTAAACAACTCGCCGCCCAAAAACGCCGAGATTTCCGGGGGAATCCCGATGCCCGAGCTGTCTCTGTTCACACCGGGACCGACCCACGTTCCGCTGGACATCAGAATCGCCTCCATCTCCCGACTGGCCCACCACCGCGCACCGGAATTCCAGAAGCTCTTCGCGCGCATCCAGGACGGCCTCCGGGGCCTCTTCCGCACCACCGGCACCATCCTGGTGCTCCCCGCCTCGGGCACCGGGGCGATGGAGGCCGTCGTCCACAACACCGTCTCGCCCGGCGACCGGGTCCTGGTCCTCGCGGCGGGCAAGTACGGCCGCCGCTGGGCCGAGCTGTCCCGGGCCCGGGGCGCCGAGGTCCGGGTGCACGAGGCCCCCGACGGCGCGAGCTTCGACCCGGCCGCGGTGGAGCGGGAGCTCGCCGCCCACCGGCCCCGCCACCTGCTGCTGACGCACTGCGAGACGTCCACCGCGACCGTCCACGACGTGGAGGTGCTGGCCGGGCTGGGCCGCCGGTACGGCGCCACCGTGGTCGCCGACACCATGACCTCGATCGGGGTCGAGCCCTTCCACATGGACGCCTGGGGCGTGGACTTCGCGGTCACCGCCTCGCACAAGGGCCTGATGAGCCAGCCCGGCGCGGCCTTCGTCGCGGTCGGCGAGCGCGGCTGGGAGGCCGTCCGCACCGACCAGGGCTACTCGTACTGGAGCTTCCCGCTGCTGCGCGAGGCCGCCCGGGACCTGACGGTGCCCAACACCCCGCCGGTGGCGGCGCTGTTCGCGGTGGCCGCGGGCCTGGACCGGATCGAGGCGGAGAAGCTGGAGAACGTGTGGACCCGCCACGCCCGGACGGCCGAGGTCTGCCGGGCCGCCCTGGCCGCCCTGGGGCTGCCGCTGTTCACCACCGGGCGGCCGTCCGCCGCGCTCACCGCCGTCTCGCTGCCCGCCGACGGCCGCGGCGCCGGACTGACCGAGGAGCTGTACGAGCGCTTCGGCCTGCGGGTGGCCGGCGGGCAGGGCGCCCTGAAGGGGCGGATCCTGCGGGTCGGCCACATCGGGGCGGTCACCGCACTGGACCTGCTGCCGGTCCTGACCGCCCTGGAACTGCTGCTGCTGGAGCGCGGCCTGGCCGCCGAACCGGGCCGGGCCGCGACCGCGGCGGCCGCCCGGCTGTGGCAGCACCACGAACTCGACCGGCGCGGATGAGATTTCCGAAACACGGATTTCACACCGCACCGGGCGCCCCCGGGGCGACCTGACAGACAATTTCCGATCCCCTTGCGGAATTCCGCGAGCCGGATCAAGCGGACCGGATTGTGCGAGGCGCACCGGGATCGCGCCAAGATCGCGCCAAGATCGCATCGAGATCGCACCGAGCGTTTCTCCGCCACTCCTCCGAACAGGTGATCCGCATACGGACCGAATGGTCCCCCGAGCGGTCCCCCGGAGCCGTACCGACCCCACGGAGCCCCACGATGCTGAGCGACCGCACCCGCCGATTCGTCGGCGCCTACACCACCCTCCTGACCCCCTTCGACGCCTCCGGCGCACTCGACGAGGAGGCCCTGCGCCGCCTGGTCGACTTCCAGATCGACAACGGCGTGACCCGGCTGTGTCCCAACGGCGTGACCGGCGAGGCCGCCGCGCTCACCGACGAGGAGAAGCTGCGGATCACCCGGATCTGCGTGGAGCAGGCCGCCGGGCGGGCCCTGGTGATCCCCGACATCGGCACCGAGAACCTGATCCGCACCCTGGAGCTGGCCAAGGAGGCCGAGCGGCTCGGCGCGGACGCCGTGCTCTCCTTCACCCCCTACCTGGACCCGCCCACCGAGCGCGGCATGGTCGCGTACTTCCAGAAGGTCGCCGACGCCGTCTCGGTGCCGCTGCTGATGCACAACCTGCCCGGCCGCACCACCGTGGACCTCTCCCCCGCGCAGGCCGCCGAGCTGGCCGCCCACCCGAACATCATCGGGATGAAGGAGGGCAACCAGGACATCGTCCGGCTGCGCCGGGTGCTGCACGTGGTGCGCGACGCGGACTTCGTGGTGCTGGCGGGCAACGACTTCACCGCCCTGCCCGCGCTGCTGCTCGGCGGGCACGGCCACATCTCGGTGGCGGCCAACGTGATGCCCCGGCAGAGCCGCTCCATCGTCGAGGCCGCGCTCGCCGGGGACTTCGTCACCGCCCGCGACCTGTACCTGAAGTACGCCGAGTTCTACCGCGGCATCTACTTCGCCACCAACCCGATCGCGCTGAAGGAGGCCTTCGCGCTGGCCCACTTCCCGGTCGGCGGGCCCCGGCTGCCGCTCACCCCGATGCCGTCCGAGCGGGTCGGCGAACTCGAGACGATCATGAAGGAGTGCGGCCTGCTCTGACCGGTCGAGGAACCCGGCAACCCGTCAACTCCCCCCTCCAGGAAGGACCGCACCCATGAACCCGCTGCTCGACGTGGACGCGATGACCGAGAGCGTGTACGGCGGCGACGTCGTCCGGGCGCTGCTGTACGCCTCGGCGGAGAACCCCGGCAGCCACGTGGTCCGGGTCGCCGTGGCCAGCGCCGAACCCGGCCGGGGCGGCCAGGTGCACCACCACCCCCGCACCGACGAGACCTACTTCATCATCTCCGGCAGCGCGCAGCTGGAGTTCGACGGCGCCCTGCACGACCTCGGCCCGTCCTCCTGCGTGCGCATCCCGCGCGGCACCAAGCACCGGATCACCAACACCGGTGACGAGACGCTGCGCTACCTGGCCTTCCACATCGCCGACGCCGACTTCGGCGGCGCCGTCGAGCACGTGAAGGCGGGCTGAGCCGCGGTGGACATCGTCGTCGTGGGGGCCGGGAAGGCGGGGTCGCTGCACTACCGCGCCTACTCCCAGCTGGCCCGGGCGGGCCGGCTGGACCGCGGCCGGATCGCCTTCGTCGACCCGGCCCGGCGCCCCGGCCCGGAGCTCGCCGAACTGCTGCGGCGCGACGGCCTCGATCCGCAGGTGCACGGCAGCCGGGACGAACTCCCGCCCGCCGCCAAGGAGTCGGTGATCGTCGACCTGTGCCTGCCGAGCCGCATCCTGGCCCCGCAGCTGATCGAGTGGTGGGAGGCCGGCTACCGGCGCTTCCTGATCGAGAAGCCGTTCACCGTCGCCCCCGAGCACGCCGCGGGGGTGCGCCGGGCGCTGGCCGACTCCAGCGCCGTCCTGGTCCGCAACTACCTGTACTCGAAGGTGCACGCCGAGGTCCGCGGCCTGATCGGCCTGTACGACCTCGACCCGGTGCTGTGCGTGACCAACTTCTCCAAGGACCGGCTCGGCGACAACCTGCGCGGCCGCGGCGCCGCCGACGCCGGCCAGCCGACCGTGTACGAGGTGGAGATGCCCCACCAGCTGTACATCGGGGCGGACCTGGTGGGCGAGCCGGAGGAGCTGGAGTACGCCGAGGACCGCGACCCGACCAGCGCCCCCGACGGCACCCCGCTGCGGCTGGGCGAGGGCGTCCTGGTCGGCCGCTCGGTGCGCGGCGCGGCCTTCGTCCACTACTCGAACCTGCACCACCCGGCGGTCGTCCGCAGCCTGGACGTGTTCACCCGCGGCGGGCTGTCGATCCACGCGACCTACGCGCCGATCTGCGAGGAGTTCGCCGACATCAAGGCCGGGGTGATGCTGTGCCGCGGCGCCACCGTGCTCGGCAAGCGGCTGTTCACCGCCGACGACAACATGCTCGGGATGGTCTCCGCGGCGCACGCCCGGCTCAGCGACCCCGAGCCGGCCCGGGTCGACCCCGAGGAGGTGCTGCGCGCCTCGGAGTTGATCCGCACCGCGGTGGCCTCGGCGCCGCTGCGGCGGCCCGCCGCGGCGGCCGGGCGGACGGACCTGCTGCAGGAGTGGGTCGGCCAGTCCTTCGCCCTCGGCCTGGAGTCGGGCGCCGGGCAGGCCTTCCTGGCCTACCTGGAGCGCCGCCAGCGGGCCCGGCTGGCCGGGGTGCTGCCCGCGCTCGACCCCGCGTTCCCCGTCCCCGTCCCCGTCACCGGTACCGGCCCCGGGGCCGGACGCCGGGCCGCCCCGGAGGTGCTGGTCGGATGACCGTCGACGTCACAGGAGTGCTGCACATCGCGCTGGTCACCCCCGACCTGGAGCGGCTGGTCCGGTTCTGGACCGAGCTGTTCGGCGCCGAGGAGGTCAAGCGGCTGGAGCTGACCGCGCCGTGGTTCGGCGCGGGCGTGGGCGTGCCCGGCGCCACCGCCACCACCGTCCACCTGCGGGTGCCCGGCGCCGCGACGGTGGTCGAACTCACCCACTACCACCGCGGGGTGGCGCCGAACGACCCGGCGGCGCCGTCCAACACCGCCGGGCTGCGGCACCTGGCGCTGGCCGTGGCCGACCTGGCCGCCGCCGAGAAGGAGCTGCGCGCCCGGGGCGTCGAGGTGGTCGGCGGCCCGGTGGAGGTGGACGCCCCGGAGGCCGCCCGCGGCGTGAAGTTCCTGTACCTGCGCGACCCCGACGGCAACCTCGTCGAGCTGATCGAACCCCCGGCGCCGCCCGCGGCCTGAGGGCCCGCCCCGCCCCGCCGGAGAACCGCCCGCGAAGAACCACCCCCGGAGAACCGCCCCCGGAGAACCGTCCCCACCCGAAGAACCACCCCCGCGAAGGAGTTACCGCCATGAGGATCGCCCCCGTCCGGCGCAGCGCGGCCGACGGCCGTCTCACCCTCTCCTGCGAGGTGTCCCACAAGGACGGCACGGTGCCGGACCTGCTCTGGTACCGGGTGCACTCCCGGCACGAGGAGTACCTGACCGACGTGATGGACCCGTTCCTGCTGGCCGCGCTGTTCGTGGCGATGCGCAAGGGCGAGGACCTGCACGTGGAGGGGCCGGTGACGGCCCAACTGCTGGAGAACCTGGAGGAGTTCCAGGCCGCCTGGGTGCAGTGGCGCCCGGAGAAGTACACCGCGGTGCGGCTGACCGCGGACCGCGAGGTGCCCAACCGCGACCGTTCCGCCGGGCGTTCGGCCCTGCAGACCTTCTCCGGCGGCGTGGACAGCGCGTACACCACGATCCGGCACGTCAAGAAGGCGGCCGGGCGCGGCTCGTACGAGCTGACCGGCGCGGTGATGGTGCACGGCTTCGACATCCCGCTGGAGGAGGTGGAGGCGTACGACACGCTGTACACCCGCAGCATCCCGCTGCTGCAGGGCGTCGGGGTGGAGCTGCTGCCGGTGACCACCAACTTCCGCAAGCTGTGGCACAGCGACCTGCGGTACTGGGAGGACGCCTTCGCCACCGGCATGGCCTCGGTGCTGACGCTGTTCAGCGGCCGCTTCGAGCACGGCATCGTGGCCTCCTCCGAGCCGTACGGCTCGCTGGTGCTGCCGTGGGGCTCCAACCCGATGACGGACTGGATGATGTCGGGCGGCCGGATGCGGATCCACCACGACGCGGCGGGCGTGGAGCGCAGCGACAAGGTCGCGGCGCTGGCGAAGCTGTGGCCCAACGGCGCGGACAACCTGCGGGTGTGCTGGCAGGGCGAGCACAAGGACCGCAACTGCTGCCGGTGCGAGAAGTGCATCCGCACCATCTTGAACTTCAAGGTCAGCGGCAGCCCGCTGCCCGCCTCGTTCCCGCTGGACGTGACGCCCGACCAGATCATGAGCCTGCGCGGCCTGTCGGAGGCGCACGTCAACCCGCTGCGGCAGATCCTGGTCACCGCGCGGCGCCGCGGCCTGACCGACGAGTGGGTGACCGCGCTGGCCGACTGCATCACCGCCAACGAGGACGAGATCGCCCGCGGCATCACCTACGAGGGCGGCTTCCCGCAGCTGGCCCTCACCGGGGACGAGGCGTGACCGGGCAGTACGCGGTGGCGGCCCGGTTCGAGCTGGTCGACGGGCGCGCCGAGGAGTTCGACGCGCTCGCCGGCTGGCGGATCGGCCAGGCCGCCGCCAACGAGCCCGGCCTGGTCGGCTACGCCGTGCACCGGGTCGACGGCGAGCCGCTGGTGCGGGTGTTCTACGAGATCTACCGCGACGAGGCGGCGTTCCGCGAGCACCGGGCCACCGCGCAGACCGCCGAGTTCGGGCGGCGCGCGGCCGGCCTGGTGCAGGGCCCGCCGCGGATCGAGTTCCTCAACGTGCTGTACAGCGCCAACGGCCTGGCCGTCGCCGCCGACCCGGCGCGCTGACCCGGCGCACCGGCCCACCCCCGACCGTCCCCGACCGCCCCGCCCCCGACCGTCCCGCCCCGACCGCCCGACAGGAGAGCCGACCGTGGCACCGATCGTGCACCGTCCGCACCACACCGCCTTCACCGTCTCCGACCTGGACGCCTCCAAGGCCTTCTACGCCCACTTCGGCTTCCGGCTGGTCGCCGAGTGGGCGAAGGCCGACAAGTCGCTGACCATCTCGCACCTGCGCCAGGACGACGGGTACGTGCTGGAGCTGTTCCACTACGCCGAGAACAGCGCCCCGGGCGTCGAGCGCCCGGTGTTCACGGTCGGCAACAACCTGCCCGAGATCGGCGTGAAGCACCTCGGCTTCACCGTCCCGGACCTGGCCGCGGCCCGGGAGGCCGCGATCGCCGCCGGGATCGGCGAGGTCACCGAGATCAAGCGCGGCCGGACGCTGGTCGACTTCTTCTTCGTGATCGACCCCGACGGCATGTACGTCGAGGTGGTGCACGACGCCCGGGAGTTGGACCCGACGGCGCCGCTGCTGCTGGGCGACGAGGGCTGAGGGGGTCGGACGGTGCCCGTCTCCTCGTTCATGGTGCCGCTGGGCACCCCCGCGCCCGACTTCGACCTGCCCGGCACGGACGGCCGGCGCAGCACGTCGGCCGACTTCGCGGACTCGCCCGCGCTGCTGGTCGCCTTCCTCTCCAACCACTGCCCGTTCGTCCGCCACCTGGAGAAGGCCGTCGGCGAGTTCGCCGCCGAGTTCGCCGACCTGGCGGTGGTCGCGATGTGCGCCAACGACACCGGGATCGCGCCGGACGACGACCTGCCCGGTCTGCGCGCCCAACTGGCGCGCACCGGTTGGTCGTTCCCGTACCTGGTGGACGCCGACCAGTCGACGGCGCTGGCCTTCCGGGCGGCCTGCACGCCGGACTTCTTCCTGTACGGGCCGGAGCGCACCCTGCGCTACCGGGGCGCCTTCGACGACTCGACGCCCGGCAACGGGCGGCCGGTGACCGGCGCGCTGCTGCGGGCCGCGGTGGGCGAGGTGCTGGCCGGACGGCCGGTGCCGGAGCCGCACCGGCCCAGCATGGGCTGCTCGATCAAGTGGTCGCCCGGGAACGAGCCGGCCTGACCATGAGCTTCCGGATCTCCGTCCTCGGCACCGGCTACCTGGGCACCACCCACGCCGCCGGCATGGCCGAACTCGGTTACGACGTCCTCGGGTTGGACGTCGACGCGGACAAGGTGGCCCGGCTCGCGCGCGGCGAGGTGCCGTTCCACGAGCCGGGGCTGGCCGAGCTGGTGCGCACCCACACCCGCTCCGGGCGGCTGCGCTTCACCACGGACTTCGCCGCGGCCGCGGCCTTCGCGGACGTCCACTTCCTCGCCGTCGGCACCCCGCAGTCCGCCGACGGCGAGGCGGCCGACCTGAGCCACCTGCGGGCGGCGGTGGACGCGCTCGCCCCGCACCTGGAGCGTCCCTGCGTGGTGGTCGGCAAGTCGACGGTGCCGGTGGGCACCGCCGCCGAGCTGGCCGGGCGGCTGGCCGGACTCGCCCCGGCCGGGCGGGCCGTGGAGCTCGCCTGGAACCCGGAGTTCCTGCGCGAGGGGCACGCGGTGGCCGACACCCTGGCGCCGGACCGGATCGTGGTGGGCGCCGCCTCGGAGCTCGCCGAGAAGGTGCTGCGCGAGGTGTACGGCGACCTGCTGGAGCGGGGCGTGCCGTTCCTGGCCACCGACCTGGCCACCGCCGAGCTGGTGAAGGTCGCCGCCAACTCCTTCCTGGCCACCAAGGTGTCGTTCGTCAACGCGATGGCCGAGGTGTGCGAGGCGGCGGGCGCGGACGTGACGGTGCTGGCCCGGGCGATCGGGCTGGACGAGCGGATCGGGCCCCGGTTCCTGCGGGCCGGGGTGGGCTTCGGCGGGGGCTGCCTGCCCAAGGACGTCCGGGCCTTCCGGGCCCGGGCCCGGGAGCTCGGCGGCGACTCGGCGGCGGCGCTGCTCGGCGAGGTGGACCGGATCAACCTGCGGGCCCGGGAGCGGGTCCTCGCCCTGGCCCGGCGCGCCCTCGGGGGCGTGCTGGCGGGGCGGCGGATCGCCGTCCTCGGGGCCGCGTTCAAGCCGGACACCGACGACGTGCGGGACTCGCCCGCGCTGGACGTCGCGGCGGCCGCCGCCCGGGCCGGGGCCCGCGTCACCGTCTACGACCCGGCGGCGGGCCGCTCCGGCGCGGCCGCCCGTCCCGAGCTGGCGTTCGCCGACTCGCTGGAGGCGGCGGCGCGCGGCGCGGACCTGGTGCTGCTGCTGACCGAGTGGGCCGAGTTCCGCACCGCCGACCCGCGCCGGCTGGCCGCCCTGGTGGCCGCGCCGGTGCTGGTGGACGGCCGCAACGCCCTGGACCGCGCGGCCTGGACGGCGGCGGGCTGGACGGTGCACGCCCCCGGCCGCCCCGCGCCCCGCAGCTGACCGGCCCCGCAGGACCGCACACCGCACACCGCACGGCACTCTCCCCCACCTCCCCGACCCAAGGAGACGAGACACCATGGCGGTTGAAGGGGTGACCCCGGCCGACCGGGCCGCCTCGGTCATCGAGCGGATGAACGTGCTGGAACCGACCCGGCGGCACCGGCTGATCGTCGCCACCATCGGGCTGGCGCTGTTCTTCGACATGTTCGAGATCTTCATGTCGGGCGTGCTGGGAGCGGTGCTGACCGACCGCTACGCGCTGACCCGGACCCAGACCTCCGGGGTGCTGGCCTCGGTGTTCGTGGGCATGTTCATCGGCGTGGCGGTGACCGGGCGGCTGGCCGACCGGTTCGGCCGACGGCGCGTCATGCTGGCCTCGGTGGCGGTCTACACGGTGTTCTCGGCCGTGGGCGCGCTGGTGGACGGCGCCTGGGCGGTCGCCGGGGCCCGGGTGCTGGCGGGCGTGGGCATCGGCCCGGTGCTGCCGCTCGCCGACGCCTACCTGAGCGACCTGCTGCCCGCCCGGCACCGCGGCCGGTACACCGCCTGGGCGTACACCGTGGGCTTCCTCGGGGTGCCCGCGGTGGGGCTGCTGGCCCGCTGGGTGGTGCCGCTGAGCCCGCTGGGGCTGGACGGCTGGCGGTGGCTGCTGCTGCTCGGCTCGATCGGCGGGGTGGTGATCCTGCTGCTGCGCCGGGTGCTGGTGGAGTCGCCGCGCTGGCTGGCCTCGGTGGGCCGCGTCCAGGAAGCCGAAACGATTCTGCACGCCCTGGGCGGCGGCACCACCGCCGTTCCTGCTCCCGCCCCCGCCACCGCCCCCGTCGTCCCCTCGAAGACCGCCCCCGCCGCCCCGCCCGGCACCCGGGAGGCCGCCCGTCGGCTGCTCGGCCGTCCGGTGCTGCGGCGCCGGATGGTGATGATGGCGGTCTTCCACGTGCTCGCGGCCTTCGGCGGCTACGGCTTCGGCACGATGGCCCCGCTGGTGCTGTCCCAGAAGGGCTTCTCGATCGTCCACTCGCTGCTGTTCAGCGCGCTGACCTTCGCCGGCTACCCGCTCGGTTCGCTGCTCTCGCTGCCGCTGATCGAACGCTTCGAGCGCAAGCACCTGATCGTGGTCTCGGCGCTGGGGATGGCCGCCTCCGGGGTGGTGTTCGGCACCGCCCGCAGCGAGTGGCTGATCGTGGCGGCCGGGGTGTGCAACACCGCCGTCACCAACGTGTTCTCCAACTCGTACCACGTCTACCAGGCCGAGATCTTCCCGACCCGGCTGCGCAGCACCGCCGTCAACTGGACGTACTCGCTGTCCCGGGTGACCAGTGCCGCCATGCCGTTCCTGCTGGTGCCGATGCTCGGGGACTTCGGGCCGGGGGTGCTGTTCGCCTTCGTGGCGGCGACCCTGCTGCTGATCACCCTGGACATCGGCCTGTTCGGCCCGGCCACCACCGGCCGCGCGCTGGAGGACGTCAACGCCCTGGACGGGGCGGACCCGGGCGCGGACCCGGCGCCCGGACGCCCCGGCCGGGCCCCGGCCGCGGTCGAGAACGCCTGACCGGCCCCACGAACCTTCCGACCCACCCGTCACCGGTAATCCCGAAGAGAGAGACAGGACATGGACCTGACCAGCCCCGCCAAGGACTTCTCGCTGAGCCCCGAGGAGGTCGCGCAGTTCCAGCGCGACGGCTACATCGGCCCGTTCGACCTGTACGAGCCGGAGGAGATGGCCAGCCACCTGAAGGAGCTGCGGCCCAAGCTGCTCAACACCAAGAAGGCGATCTACGGCGGCGGCCGGACCGTCTCCGGCACCACCAACCTGGCCAACTACGACCGCCACCTGGACGTCGACTTCCTGGCCGACCACATCACCCGTCCGGAGATCGTCGACCGGGTCTCCAGCCTGCTCGGCCCGGACACCCTGTGCTGGCGCACCGAGTTCTTCCCGAAGTACCCGGGCGACGAGGGCACCGACTGGCACCAGGCGGACAACTTCTCCAACGTGGCCGGCTCGAAGCACCCGCAGATCGTCTGGCCCGAGGACGCCGAGTTCGGCGGCACCATCACGGTCTGGACGGCGTTCACCGAGGCCACCGTGGAGAACGGCTGCCTGCAGTTCATCCCGGGCTCGCACAAGTCCATGAACTACGACGAGTCGAAGACCATGGAGTACGACGCGTCGGCGATCAACAGCACCGAGAAGAACGGCGTCCGGCGCGGCTTCTTCGGCTACGACTACCGCCAGCTGCAGAAGGACCCGAACTGGAGCCCGGACGAGTCCAAGGCGGTCTCCCAGGTGATGCGGCAGGGCCAGTTCATCGTGTTCTGGTCGACGCTGATGCACGCCTCGCACCCGCACAGCGGCCTGACCGACCAGATGCGGCTCGGCTTCGCGGCCCGCTACCTGCCGACCTCGGTGCGGGTCTACCCGTACTCGACGGAGCTGGAGGAGTTCGGCGGCGAGGCCAGCCTGGAGAAGTTCGGCAACGTGCTGACCTCCGGCCGGGACGTCTTCGGGCACAACCGGTTCACCGACCGCACGGTCAACGGCCACCCGTTCCGCACCCGCTGACGCGGCGTCGCACCCCACCCACGCGAGAAGAGGAGGACACCACCGTGTCGAACCCCACCACCGGCACCGACCGACCGGACGCGCAGGCGCTCCAGGAGTGGGTCTCGGACGCCTGCCGCGGCCTGGGCCTGGACCTGCCGGACCCGGAGAACGACTTCTTCGAGTCGGGCGGCACCTCGCTGACCGCGATCCGGCTGATCTCCCGGGCCGAGGAGGTCTTCGGCGAGGACGCCCTCCCGCCGGAGGACCTGTTCGCGCACAGCACCGTCCGGGAGATCGCCGCCGCGATCGACCGCAACACCCGGTCGTGACCGGGTCGGGCCCCCGGGCGGGCGTCGACCGCTGGCTGCCGGTCCTGCGCCCGGCCCGGCGGGCCCGGCGGCTGCGGCTGGTGTGCCTGCCGTACGCGGGCGGCAGCCCGGACCTGTTCCGGCCCTGGGCGGACCAGCTGGACCACGAGGTGGAACTGCTGGCCCTGCGGCTGCCCGGCCGCGGCGTGCGGCTGCGCGAGCCGCTGTACGACAGCTGGGAGCCGCTGGTCGAGGACGTCTTCGCCGCCCTGGTCGAGGCCGGGGTGGCGGCCGAGCCGCACGCCTTCTTCGGCCACAGCTTCGGCGCCCGCCTGGCGTACGAGCTCGCCGACCGGGCCGCCCGGGAGTTCCCGGGCGCCACCCGGCGGCTGTTCGTCTCGGGCAGCCGCAGCCCCGAGCACCCGCAGCACCGGCCGCTGCTGCACGAGATGGCGCCCGACGCGTACCTGGACGCGGTGCGGGCGATGGGCGGCACCCCCGCCGAGGTGCTCGACGACCCGGCGGTGATGCGGCTGTTCCTGCCCACCATGCGGGCCGAGATGCGGCTCGCCGAGATCTGGTCGCGCCCGCCCGGGCAGCCCCGCCTGGACGTGCCGATCACCGCGATGTACGGCCGCGACGACCCGGTGGACGGGCGCGCCGCCACCGCCGGGTGGCGGCGGCACAGCCTGCGGCCCAGCGAACTGCTGGAGCTGCCGGGCGGCCACTTCTTCCTGGACACCCACCGCGACCTCCTGCTGGCGACCATCAACGCGAGGCTGGTGAGCACCGCATGACGAGCACGACCACGCGGCCCGACCCCCCGGTGCGGATCATCGACGCCGGGCCGGCCGCCCTGGACGCCCACCGGGCGCTGAACGCCGACCACGACACCGGCCCCGGGTACCCGGAGCAGGGCCTCAAGGAGCTGTTCGAGGCGCAGGCCGCCCGGCGCCCCGACGCCACCGCCCTGGTGCACCGGGACACCGCCCTGACCTACCGCCGGCTGGACGGCCTGGCCGATGCGCTGGCGGCCCGGCTGTGGGCGGCCGGGGTGCGCCCCGGCGCCACCGTCACCGTGCTGATGGAGCGCTCCGTCGAGCTGGTGGTGGCGCTGCTGGCCGCCGTCAAGTGCGGCGCCGCGTACCTGCCCGCCGACCCCGGCTGGCCGGACCGGCGGCTGGCCGACCTGCTCGACCTGGCGGGCTCGGCGCACGTCCTGGTGCGCGCCGACGCCGCCGCGGCCACCGCCGCCCGGCTGCCCGGCCGGGCCGTCCTGCCGGTGGAGCGGGCCGACCTGGCCGCGCACCCGGCGCCGGCGCCGCCGCACCGCGGCTCGCCGGAGGAGATCGCGTACGTCAACTTCACCTCCGGCTCGACCGGCACGCCCAAGGGGGTGCCGGTGCGCCACCGCGGCGTGGTGCACCTGGTGCACGACGCCCGCTACGCGCGGCTGGACGAGGACGCGGTGCTGCTGCAACTGGCGCCGGTCTCCTTCGACGCGGCGACCTTCGAGCTCTGGGGCGCGCTGCTGCACGGCGGCACCGTCGTGCTGTACCCGTCGGCGTTCGTCCGGCTGGGCGAGCTGGGCCGGGTGCTGGAGCGGCACGGGGTGACGGTGCTGTTCCTGACCACCGCGCTGTTCAACACCGTGGTCGACGAGGCCCCCCGGGTGCTGGCGGGCCTGCGCACCGTCCTGACCGGCGGCGAGGCGCACTCGCTGACCCACATGGCGGCGGCGCTGCGCCACTACGGGACGGAGAAGGTGGTCAGCGTGTACGGCCCCACCGAGTGCACCACCTTCTCCACCTTCCACCCGGTGCGCGAGCTGCCCCCGGAGGAGACCAGCCTGCCGATCGGACGGCCGATCCAGCACACCCGGGCGTACGTGGTGGCGGAGGGCAAGCTGTGCGCGCCCGGGGAGACCGGCGAGGTGCTGATCGCCGGGCCCGGCCTGTCCCCCGGCTACCTGGGGCTGCCCGAGGCCACCGCCCGGCAGTTCGTGGAGGTGGAGATCGACGGGGTGCGGGAGCGGGTGTACCGGACGGGCGACCGCGCCCACCTGTCGCCGCGCGGCCACCTGGTCTTCCAGGGCCGCCTGGACCACCAGGTGAAGGTCAACGGCTTCCGGATCGAGCTCGGCGAGGTCGCCCACCACCTGGACGCGCACCCGGCGGTGCGGCGGAGCTTCGTCACCACCCGGCCCCACCGGCAGGGCGGGCAGGAGCTGGTCGCGTTCGTCGTGCCGGAGGGCCCGGAGGTCGACGCCCGGGCGGTCCGGGCGGACCTGGCCCGGGAGCTGCCCGCGTACCTGGTGCCGAGCGTGCTGCGGCTGTGCGCCGAGTTGCCGCTGACCGCGACCGGGAAGGTCGACCGGGCCGCACTGCTGGCCCGGGCCGAGGAGTCCGGCGGAGCCGCGGCGCCGACGGGGCCCGCTCCGACGGGGCCCGCTCCGACGGGGCCCGCTCCGACGGGGCCCGCTCCGACGGGGCCCGCTCCGACGGGGCCCGCTCCGACGGGGTCCGCTCCGACGGGGTCCGCTCCGACGGGGTCCGCTCCGACGGGGTCCGCTCCGACGGGGACGGTGCGGCCGTGAACGAACTGTCCCCGTCCCGGGAGTTCCCGTTCTACTACCGCGCCCACGACGCGTTCCGCGACGAGGTGCGGGCCGTCCTCGCCGAACAGGTGCTGCCCGCCGCCGACGGCTGGGAGCAGCGGCGGCGGATCGGCGCCGAGGGCTGGAAGGCGCTCGGTGCCGCCGGGCTGCTCGAACTCGACCACGGCGGCGTGGAGTTCCTGCGCAGCGCGCTGCTGCTGGAGGAGCTGGGCGCGACCGGCTACGCGGGCGTCCGGGCCTCGGTCGGGGTGCACGCCTACATGGCCCGCTCCTACCTGCTGCAGTTCGGCTCCGCCGAGCAGCGCGCCGCCTGGCTGCCCGCGCTGCACGCCGGGGAGCGGATCGCCGCGCTGGCGATCAGCGAACCGCAGGCCGGCTCCGACCTGGCCGACCTGCGCACCACCGCCCGCCCGGACGGCGACGGCTTCCGGCTGACCGGCCGCAAGGCGTACGTCGCCAACGGCACCGCGGCCGGCCTGCTGGTGGTGCTGGCCCGGCTGGGCGACGGCGCCCCGGCCGGGCCCGGCCCCGCCGCGCACGGCCTGGCCGGGGCCGGGCTGCTGCTGGTCGACGCCGCGAGCCCCGGGATCACCCGCCGTCCGCAGCCGACCGCCGCCTGGCGCTCGGCGGACGTCGCCGAGGTGTCCTTCGCGGACGTGCCGGTGCCCGCGGACGCCCTGCTGGGCCGTCCGGGGCGGGCGCTGGTCCAGCTGATGCGGGCGCTGGACTTCGAGCGCCTGGTCGCCGGGCTGCTCGCGGTCGGCGGGGTGCGGCACACCCTGGCGGTGCTGGACGCGCGGGTGCGCGCCCGCCGGGTGGGCGGCGCGCCGCTGGACGCCCGGCAGGCGGTGCGGCACCGGCTCGCCGACCTGCACGCGGAGTTCGACCTGGTGCGCCGCTACGCGCACCACGCCGCCTGGCTGCACGGCCAGGGCCGCCTGGACGTCGGCACCGCCTCGGTGGTGAAGCTGCGCGCCACCGAACTGGCTGCCGAGGCCGCCCGGGCGTGCGCCCAACTCCACGGCGCGGAGGGCGTGTCGGAGGGCTCGGTGGCCGAACGGCTGTACCGGGACGCGGCGGCGGGCACGGTCGCGGCCGGGGCCAGCGAGCTGCTGCGGGACCTGATCGCGGAGGTGCGCTGAGATGGCCGGACCGCTTTTCCGACGGGGCCGGGGGCCGGAGCGCTCCGGGGCGCCGCGGCCCGGGGCGCGGCGGGTGGCGGCGGTGCTGCTGACCGTGGTGCTGCCGCTGGCGGTGGTGCTGGTGGTGGCCGTCACCGCGGGCGGGCGGGCGGGGGGCGGTTCGGGCCGCCGGAGCTGGTTCGCGCTGAGCGCCACCGGCCACGTCCTGCTGGCCGTCGGCGTGCTGCTGGCCGCGGCCCGGCTGACCGGGGCGCTGGTCGAACGGCTGGGCCAGCCCCGGGTGGTGGGCGAGATCTGCGCGGGCATCGCGCTCGGCCCCTCGCTGCTGGGCCGCCTGGCGCCCGGCGCGGTGGACTGGCTGTTCCCGCGCTCGGTGCTGGCCCCGCTGGACGGGCTGGCCCAGTTCGGGCTGGTGCTGTTCATGTTCGGGGTGGGCCGGGAGCTGGCCGGGATGCGGCTGCGCGGCGCGGCCGCCCGGGCGCTGCTGGTCAGCAAGGCCTCGGTGCTGGTGCCGTTCGCGCTGGGTGCGGTGGCGGCGGTGCCGCTGGTGCGGCACTACGCGGGGCCGCACGGCAGCGGCCCGGTGTTCGCGCTGTTCCTCGGCTGTGCGCTGAGCATCACCGCGTTCCCGGTGCTCGCCCGGATACTCTCCGACCTGGGCATCACCCGGACCGGGGTGGGGCAGTTGAGCCTGTTCGCGGCGGCGCTGGGCGACGGCGCGGGCTGGCTGGTGCTGGCGGCGATCACGGCGGTGGCCGCGGGCGGCGACCCGTCCGGGCTGCTGGTGGTCGGGGCGGCGGCGCTCGCCCTGGTCGGCCTCTACCTGGGCCCGCTGCGGGCGCTGCTGGCCCGCGGCGCCGCGCGGGGGCGCTCCGCGGCGGCCGACGTGACCGTGATCGCCCTGGCGGTGGCGGTGACGGCGGCGGCCACGGCGGCGCTGGGCGTGCACCAGCTGATCGGGGCGCTGCTGGTGGGCCTGGTGTGGCCCGCGGCGGCGGCACCCTCGGCGGGGGCCGAACCGGCGGGCCTGCGCGAGGTGGCGCGGGCGGCGGACCGGGTGGTGGGGACGGCGCGCGGCGTGCTGCTGCCGCTGTTCTTCTTCGAGTACGGCCTGACGGTGGACCTGGGCGCCCTGGAGTGGGGCGGCTCGACGGTCCCGGTGTTCCTGGTGCTGCTGGCGCTGGCGGTGGTCGGCAAGGTGGCCGGGCCCGGTCTGTGCGGGTGGCTGCTGGGGCTGCGCCCGCGGGCGGCGCTGGCGCTGGGGGTGCTGTTGAACGCGCGCGGGCTGACCGAGCTGATCGTGATCCAGATCGGTCACGACAGCGGGATCGTGGACGACCGGATGACGGCGATCCTGACGCTGGTGGCGCTCGGCACCACGGTGATGACGGCCCCGCTGCTGCGGCTGCTGCAGGGCTCCGGCCCGCTGGACGGCCCGGCGCTGCGGCTGCCCGACCAGGAGCCGGCCGTCCCGGCGCAGGAGCCCGCCGGGCGCCGGTAGCGGCCCGCGGGGGCGTCCCGCGGTGCGGGGCGTCCCCGCGCCGCGGGACGGAGTTGACACGGAATCCCGGAGTTGACGGACCCGTGTTTTCCGCCTTGACCCCCGCCGGGGGCGGGCTGGGAGCATTCGTGCCATGGGTGAAATCATCAACGAGAAGCGGCCGATATTCTCCACCGACGCCGACATCCGCATTTCCGCTCCCCCTTCGGAGGTCTACGCGGTGGTCAGTGACCTGCCGCGGAGTTTCGAATGGAGCCCGGAATGCCTGGGCGGCGAGTGGGTGTCCGGCGAGCCGTCGGCCGTCGGGTCGGTGTTCCGCGGTGACAACGTCCGCGCCGAGGACGTCGTGGCGTGGGCCCCGGTGGTGCGCGGGCGGTGGCAGACGCACGCCGAGGTGGTCGCCGCCGAGCCCGGCCGGACCTTCCGCTGGGCGATGTGCGACTCGCAGGGCCGCAAGCAGGAGAGCGTCTGGGGCTTCGACGTCGAGCCCGCCGGGGACGGCGGAAGCCTGCTGACCCACCACTTCCGGATGGACGCGCCCACCGAGGGCATCCGGGGCATCACCGCCGAGATGGACGAGGCCGCGAAGCAGCGCTTCTTCGCCGAGTGGGGCGACAAGATCTCCGCCGACCTGGCCGTCACCCTGCGCCGGATCAAGGCCGTCGTCGAGCAGGGCTGAGCATTTCCGGGCCGGGCCGGGCGGGTTCCCGGTTCTCTTTCGGGGAATTCACCGGCCCGGTCGACACTCCTCTTCCACGTCGATGTTCCGACGGCGTTCTGCCGCCCCTTTTCGGAAGGCGTACAGGTGTTTCTTCAACGTATCGGAAACCGGGGAATCCGGCTCGGAATGCTGTTCGAACGCGCCGCGGCGCGGCACGGTGCCAACGTCCTGGTCCTCGACCACGACCTGGACGCGCTGCCGGAGCTGGAGCGGCGCTCGACCGTCGCGGAGGTGGCCGACGCGGTGGACGCGCTGGCCGCCCGGCTGTGGGCGGCCGGGGTGCGGCCGAACCGGCGGGTGGTGGTGCACAAGGCCGACGGCTTCGACATCACCCTGCTGGCGTGCGCGGCGGCCCGGATCGGGGCCGTGCCGGTGCTGCTGTCCCCGGCGCTGGACGGCGCGACCGTCGCCGAGCTGGTGCGCCGCACCGACCGCCCGTTCCTGGTGACCGACCAGGAGAAGCTGGAGCGCTCGCTGCCCGGATCGGTCTTCGCGCTCGCCGAGCGGGTGCTGCTGACCTCCGGCAGCTACCGGGACGCGCTGGAGCTGCGCTCCCTGGCGGGGGCGCCGCGGGTGCCCGCGGTCACCCTGGCGCCGGACCGCCCGACCCTGATCACCCACACCTCGGGCACCACCGGGACGCCGAAGCTGGCGGTGCACACCGGGTTCAGCCTGCAGTCGCGCTACCGCCCGCAGGCCTCGGTGCTCGCCCCGCTCGTCCCGGGCCGGGAGACGGTCGCGATCCACGTCTCCTTCGTGCACTCCCGGCTGTTCACCGCGCTGGCGATCTCGCTGCTGCGCGGCTTCCCGCTGGTGGTGCTGCGCGACTCGGACCCGAAGCACGTCGGCGACCTGTTCGCGCGGCTGAAGCCGGGCGTCCTGGAGGCGCACCCCAACTCCTTCATGGAGTGGGAGGAGCTGGCGGACGACCCGCGCGGCCCGCTGAGCAACGTGAAGCTGTTCAGCAGCACCTTCGACGCGATCCACCCGCGCACCGTGCACCGCCTGCTGCGGGCGACCCGGCGCCGCGCCCCGTACTTCGGTCAGCTGTACGGGCAGAGCGAGGTCGGCCCGGCGATCGTCCGCGGCTTCACCCGGCGCCGGACCCTGGACGACGACGGCCGCTGCGTCGGCGTGCCGTTCCCGGGGATGACGGACGTGCGGGTGGTCAGCCGCAACGGCCTGCCGCCGTCCGCGGACAACCCGGGCTACATCGAGGTGCGCAGCGACGGGCGGATCGTCACCTACCTGGGCGAGCAGGAGCGCTACGACGCGCAGGTGTCGAAGGACGGCTGGTGGCGGATGGGCGACGTGGGCTACCGCACCCGGTGGGGCTGCGTGCACCTGCTGGACCGCGAGGTCGACCTGATCGAGGGCTTCGGCAGCACGCTGGCCGCCGAGGACACCCTGTTCGGCCGGATGCCCGGCCTCGCCGAGGTGATCATCATCCCGGGCCCGGACGGCCGGGCGGTGCCGGTGGTGTGCACCAAGGACGACGCCCCGCTGGACCTGGCGGCCTGGCGCAGCGCGGCCTCCGGCCTGCCGCCGATGGCGGACCCGGTGCACCGGCGGCTGGAGGAGCTGCCGCGCACCGCGACCACCAAGATCAAGCGCCTGGAGCTGGCCCGCCGGCTGGCCGCCGGTGCGGAGGTGGCGGAGGTGGTGGAGCCGTGAGCGGGACGGAGAAGCAACTCGCCGCGAGCGGACCCGCGTTGGAGGTCTGCGTGATCGGGGCCGGTCCGCGCGGCCTGTCGGTGCTGGAGCGGCTGTGCGCCAACGAGCGCGCCCGCCCCTCCCGGTCGGCGGTCACCGTGCACGTGGTCGACCCGGCCGCGCCGGGCGCCGGGGCGGTGTGGCGGCAGGACCAGTCGCGGCACCTGCTGATGAACACCGTCGCCTCGCAGATCACCGTGCACACCGACGAGAGCTCCCGGATCGAGGGCCCGATCGAGCCCGGGCCGAGCCTGTACGAGTGGGCGGTGCGGGTCGCGGCCGCGGGCGCGGCGTCCGGGCAGGCCGAGGAGTGCGTCGCGGAGGCCCGGCGGCTGGGCCCGGACACCTACCCGACCCGGGCGTTCTACGGCCGCTACCTGGCGGCGTGCTTCCAGCGGGTGGTGGACGGCGCCCCGGCACACGTCCGGGTGGTCGTGCACCGGTCGCGGGCGGTCGCGATGGCCGACACCCACGGCGTGCCCGGCGGCCCGCAGGGCGTCCGGTTGGAGGACGGCTCCCGGCTGGACCGCCTGGACGCGATCGTGATGGCCCAGGGCCACGTCCCGGCTCGGCCGACGCCGCACGAGGAGCGCATCGCCAGCCTGGCCCGGATCCACCACCTGACGTACGTCACCCCGGCGAACCCGGCCGACCTCGACCTGGACCGCGACCTGGCGCTCGTCGCCCCCGGGCAGCCGGTGCTGCTGCGCGGCCTGGGCCTGAACTTCTTCGACCACATGGCGCTGTTCACGGTCGGCCGCGGCGGCGCGTTCGAGCGGGTCGACGGGCGGCTGGTGTACCGCCCCTCGGGGCTGGAGCCGAAGCTGTACGCGAGTTCGCGCCGCGGCGTGCCGTACCACGCCCGGGGCGAGAACGAGAAGGGCCCCTACGGCCGCTACCTGCCGCGGCTGCTGACGCCGCAGTACGTGGCGGGGCTGCGCGCCCGGATCGTCGCCGGCGAGTCCGACGTGAACTTCCGCACCGACCTGTGGCCGCTGATCTCCCGCGAGGTGGAGAGCGTCTACTACGGCGCGCTGCTGGAGGCCGCGGGCCGGGGCGCCGAGCGCGAGGCGTTCGTGCGGCGCTACCTGGAGAGCGGCGGGGAGGGCGAGGACGCCGCGCTGCTGGCCGAGTACGGCGTCCCGGCCGAGCGGCACTGGAGCTGGGAGCGGCTCTCGCGGCCGTACGGCGACCGGGAGTTCACCGGCCCCGAGGACTTCCGCTCCTGGCTGCTCGACCACCTGGCCCGGGACGTCGCGGCGGCCCGCGAGGGCAACGTCAGCGGGCCGCTGAAGGCCGCCCTGGACGTGCTGCGCGACCTGCGCAACGAGGTCCGCCTCGCGGTGGACCACGGCGGCCTGGAGGGCAACTCGTACCGCGACGACCTGGAGGGCTGGTACACCCCGCTGAACGCCTTCCTGTCGATCGGCCCGCCCGCCTCCCGGATCGAGGAGCTGATCGCCCTGCTGGAGGCCGACGTGGTGGAGCTGACCGGGCCGCGCACCGAGATCCGGATCGACACCGCGGATCCCGCCTTCGTGCTGACCTCGCGCGCGGTGCCGCGGCCGCCGGTGCGCTCGACGGTGCTGATCGAGGCCCGGCTGCCCGAACCGGACCTGCGCCGCACCGCCGACCCGCTGCTGCTGCACCTGCTCAGCACCGAACAGGCCGCGCCCTACCGGATCGCGGCCGCCTGCGGCGGCTACCAGACCGGCGGCCTGGCCGTCACCGAGCGGCCCTACCGGCTGCTGGACGCCCGCGGCCGGGCCCACCCCCGCCGCTACGCGTACGGCATCCCGACCGAGGCGGTGCACTGGGTGACCGCCGCGGGCATCCGGCCCGGGGTCGACTCGGTCACCCTCGCCGACTCGGACGCCATCGCCCGCGCGGTGCTGGCCCTGCCGCCCGCCGCCCGGGTGCCCCGGGGCGTGCGGCCGGACGCCACCGTGACCGACCTGACGGGGGTGCTGGTGTGAGCGGCGCGCACGCGGTGCCCGGAGCCGCGCCCGACACCGGCCTGCTGTCGCCGGTGCGGGCGGGCACCCCGGTGGAGGCGGCCGTCTCCGACCCGGCCTGGCTGCAGGCCGTGCTGGACGCCGAGGCCGCCCTGGCCCGTGCCCAGGCCGCCCTGGGCACGGTGCCCGCGGCGGCCGCGGCGACCGTCACCCGGCTGGCCCGGGCCGAGCTGCTGGACGTCCGGGCGCTGGCCCTGGAGTCCCGGGAGACCGCCAATCCGGTGGTCGGCCTGGTCCGGGCGCTGACCCGGGTGGTGGCCGCCGAGGACCCGGCCGCCGCCGAGTACGTCCACCGCGGCTCCACCAGCCAGGACGTGCTGGACACCGGAACGATGCTGGTCGCCGCCCGCGCGCTGCGCCTGGTGCGGGCCGACCTGGCCCGCACCGCCCGGGCGCTGGCCGTCCTCGCCGAACGCCACCGGGACACCCCGCTGGCCGGGCGCACCCTCGCCCTGCAGGCGGTGCCCACCACCTTCGGCCTCAAGGCGGCGGGCTGGCGCCAGCTCGTCCTGGACGCCGAACGACGCCTGGCGCAGGTCGCCGAGCACGGCCTGCCGGTCTCGCTGGGCGGCGCCGCCGGAACGCTCGCCGGGTACCTGGAGTACGCCCGGATCGACGGCCCCGACGGGCCGGACACCGACCCCGGCGCGTACCTGGACCGGCTGCTGGACGCGTTCGCCGCCGAGACCGGCCTGGCCCGCCCGGTGCTGCCCTGGCACGCGCTGCGCACCCCGGTCGCCGACCTGGCGGCCGCGCTGGCCTTCACCGCCGGGGCGCTCGGCAAGATCGCGCTGGACGTCCAGTCGCTGACCCGGACGGAGGTCGGCGAGGTCGCCGAGCCGACCGCCGCCGGGCGCGGCTCCTCCTCCGCGATGCCGCACAAGCGCAACCCGGTGCTGGCCACCCTGATCCGCAGCGCCGCCCTCCAGGTGCCGGTGATCGCGGCCGGGCTGACCCAGTGCCTGCTGGCCGAGGACGAGCGCTCCGCGGGCGCCTGGCACGCCGAGTGGCAGCTGCTGCGCGAGGCGCTGCGGCTGACCGGCGGGGCCGCGCACACCGCGGTGGAGCTCGCCGAGGGCCTGGAGGTCCGGCCCGGGCGGATGCGCGCCAACCTCGACCTGACCGGCAGTCAGGTGGTCTCCGAGCGGATCTCCGCCGTCCTGGCGCCCCGGCTCGGCAAGGCCGCGGCCAAGCAGTTGCTCACCGACGCCTCCGGGCAGGCCGAGCGGGACGGCCGCCCGCTGGCCGAGGTGCTGGCCGAACTGCCCGAGCTGAAGGACGTGTTCGAGCCGCGGGAGCTGGCGCTGCTGTGCGACCCGACCGCGTACACCGGGCTGGCCGGCCCGCTCGTCGACCGGGCCCTGCGCGGGCTGTGAGCCCCGTACCGCGCGACCCGACGACCAACCGAAGGAGAGACGGAAGCATGTTCCTGCAACGCGTCGGCAACCGGGGCATCCGGCTGGGCACGGTCTTCGACCGCGCCGCCGCCCGCCACCCGGCCAACCCGGTCTACCTGGACCACGACCTGGACATCGCCCCGCAGTTGGGCCGCCGGCTGACCCTGACCGAGGTGGCCGACCTGGTCGACGACTTCGCCTCCCGGCTGTGGGCGGCCCGGGTCCGGCCCGGCGACCGGGTGGTGATCCACAAGTCGGACGGCTTCGACATCTCGCTGCTGGCCTACAGCACGGCCCGGGTCGGCGCCGTCCCGGTGCTGCTCTCCCCCAAGCTGGACGGCGCCACCGTGGCCGAGCTGCTGGCCCGGCTGGAGCGGCCGACGCTGCTCACCGACGCGGCCAAGCTCGCCGACTCGCTGCCCGCCGAGGTGTTCGAGCTGTCCGCGCGGGTGCTGACCGCCGTCGGCGAGCACCCGGGCGCGACCCCGCTGGCCGCGCTGGCCGGGGTCGAGCGGGTGAAGCCGGTGACCGCCCCGCAGGACGGCCCGGCCCTGATCACCCACACCTCGGGCACCACCGGCCTGCCCAAGCTGGCCGTGCAGACCGGCATCACCGTCCAGGCCCGCTGCCGCCCGCAGTCCGTGCTGCTGGCGCCGGTCGGCCGGCACGAGCCGATCGCCGTGCACGTCTCCTTCGTGCACTCCCGGATGATCAGCGGCGCCGCGCTGTTCGCGCTGCGCGGCCACCCGATGATCGTCATGCGGGACGACGCCCCGGAGCACGCCGCCGAACTGTTCGCCCGGATACCCCCCGGCGTCATCGAGACCCACCCGAACACCCTGCTCGCCTGGGAGGTGCTGGCCGACCACCCGGCCCGCCCGCTGGCCCGGGTCCGCTGCTTCAGCAACACCTTCGACGCCATCCACCCCCGCACCGTCGACACCCTGCTGCGCGCCTCCCGGCGCCGCCTGCCGTTCTTCGCCCAGACCTACGGCCAGAGCGAGACCGGCGCGATCTGCGCCCGCACCTGGACCAGGCGGCGGCGCGGCGGCTCCGACGGGCGCTGCGTGGGACGGACCTTCCCCGGGATGAGCGAGGTCCGGGTGGTCAGCCGGGACGGCCGCCCGGTGACCGCGGACTCGCCGGGCCACATCGAGGCCCGCAGCGGCGGCCAGATCATCACCTACCTGGGCGAGCAGGAGCGCTTCGAGGGGCAGTTCTCCGCGGACGGCTGGTGGCGGATGGGCGACCTCGGCTACCGCACCAAGTGGGGCTGCGTGCACCTGCTGGACCGCGAGGTGGACGAGATCCCGGGCATCAGCAGCACCCTCGCCCTGGAGGACGCCCTGTTCACCCGGCTGCCCGAACTGCTGGAGGTGATCATCGTGCCCGGCTCCGGCTCCGCCCCCGTCCCGGTGGTCTGCACCCGCGAGGACCGCCCGCTGGACCCGGCCCGCTGGCAGCGGGCGGTGCGCGGCCTGCCCGACCTGGCCCCGCCGGTGCAGCGCCGCCTGGACGAGCTGCCGCACACCGCCACCACCAAGGTCAAGCGCCTGGAGCTGGCCCGGGAGCTGGCGGCCGCCGAGGAGTCCTGACCCCGACGCACGAGGGCCCCCGGCGGCGCCGGGGGCCCTCGCCGTGCCCGCGGTTCAGCCGGCGGCGGGCAGCAGGCGCAGCACCGCGGCCAGTTCGTCCGGGCCGAGCCGGATGCCGAAGTCCCCGGCGAGGGCGTCGGCGCACTGCCGGTCGCTCAGCCGGGCGGTCTCGATCCGGCCGTCGGCCCGCTCGACGGCGAGGGTCCGCCCGTCGAGGGTGAGGCGGCGTCCGGGGGCGAACCGGGTGAGGTGGATCCGGCCGGTGAACGGGGAGCGCGGGTGGGTGGCGGTGTAGTGGTTCATCACCACGCAGTCCGGCTGGTGCAGCGCGGGGCCGCCCTCGAACCGGTACAGCGGCAACCGGCCCGCGGCGTCCCGCAGTTCGAGGTCCCACCGGTCGGGGGCGCTGCCGGTGCGGCGCAGCAGGTGGCTGCGGGCGCCGTCCCGCAGCAGGGCGCCGTCGGCGAGCGGCAGCGGCTCCAGCGGGCCCTTGACGCCGAACCCGACGTCGGCGAGGAAGTGCGCCGCACCGGCCGCGACCACCAGCACCAGGTGGGTGCGGGGCAGCGGCCGGTCGGTGTTGAGCAGGGCCCGGGCGGCGAGCCGGGTGACCCGGAAGCCGAGGCGCTCCAGGACGGCGGCGAACAGCAGGTTGTGCTCGAAGCAGTAGCCCTCCCGTCCGCGCTCCACCAGCTTGGCCTGCACCAGCTCCGGTTCGAGCGGCACGGGCCGCCCGAGCACCGGGTCGAGGTTGCCGAACGGCAGCGCCAGCTGGTGCGCCCGGTGCAGCCGCCGCAGG
Organism: Kitasatospora phosalacinea; assembly: GCF_030268885.1. Classification (GTDB taxonomy): domain Bacteria; phylum Actinomycetota; class Actinomycetes; order Streptomycetales; family Streptomycetaceae; genus Kitasatospora; species Kitasatospora phosalacinea_C. Next base: position 15,466 of record NZ_BSSA01000009.1, on the reverse strand, counting down.
GTCTCCGGCGTGGGCGGCAGCGCCCCGAGCACCCCGATCCGCCGCAGGTAGCCCCCGGGGTCCACCAGCGCGGCCCCCCACTCGTCGTCCCGCTCCGCCACCGACCCGTCCTCCTGCCGTCCCACCGGAAACTGCGCCGGGCGGAGTCGGCGTCCGTCCGCCCCGCCCTCCCCTCCCCTTCCTTGCCCCGCCGGGTCGGAACCGCGGCCGTGCGCGGCGCAGTCGCGATCAGGCCACCGCTGACCGGTGCGCCGCGCGCAGCACTCCGGCGATCAGGCCGCCGGTGATCCGCGGGCCGTCCTGGGTGAGCACCGACTCGGCGTGGAACTGCGTGGAGGCGAAGTGCGGGCCGCGCAGGGCGTGCACGTCGCCGGTGGCCGGGTCGCGGCTGATCTCGACCGTGCCGACCCCGTCCACCTGCGCGGTGTCGTACGGGCTGTGGGCGGCGAAGGTGTTGTAGAAGCCGACCCGTTCCGGGCGGCCGAAGAGGTCGATCTCGCACTGGACGCCCTGGTGGGGCACCGGTCGGCGGCGCAGTTCCAGGCCGAGCAGGGTGGCGAGCACCTGGTGGCTGAGGCAGACCGCGAGGAACGGGCGGCGGCGGGCGAGGAGTTCGGCGACGGCGGCGCGCAGGTGGGCGATCTTGGGGTCGCCGGTGCGCCGCGGGTCGCCGGGGCCGGGCCCCATCACGACCAGGTCGTGGCCGTCGAAGGCGTACGGTTCGTCGTACCGGCGGATCGTCACCTCCAGTCCGAGCGCGCCGAGTTGCCGGCCGACCATGGCGGTGAAGGTGTCCTCGGCGTCGACGACCAGCACCCGGCGGCCGGCGAGTTCGGCGTGCTGGCGGGCGCGGGCGGCGTGGTGGCCGAGCCAGAACCCGGAGAGGGTGCGGTTGCGCTGTTCGAGGGCGGCGCGCACCTGCGGGTGGGCGGCGAAGCTGCGGGGGCGGCCGGTCTCCAGGGCGGCGAGCAGGCCGGCCGCCTTGGCGCGGGTCTCGGCGACCTCGGAGGCGGGGTCGGAGTGCCGGACGAGGGTGGCGCCGACGCCGATCCGGACGGTGCCCGCGGGGTCGATCTCGGCGGTGCGGATCAGGATCGCGGAGTCCATGACGGGTCGGCCGTGCCCGTCGCGGCCGATCAGCGCGGCGACGCCGCTGTAGTAGCGGCGGCCGGCGGGTTCGTAGCGGTGGATGACCCGGGCGGCGCTCTCCAGCGGGCTGCCGGTGACGGTGGGGGCGAACAGCGTCTCGCGCAGGACGTCGCGCGGGTCGCGGTCGGTGCGGCCCTCGATCAGGTACTCGGTGTGGGCGAGCCGGGCCATCTCCTTGAGGTAGGGGCCGACCACCCGGCCGCCGTCCGGGCAGATCCGGGCCATCATCTTGAGTTCCTCGTCGACGACCATGTACAGCTCGTCGGCCTCCTTGCGGTCGGCGAGGAAGTCCATGACGCCGTCGAGGGTGGGGCCGCCCGCGGGGTAGCGGTAGGTGCCGCTGATCGGGTTCATGACCGCGGTGCCGCCGTGGAGGCTGAGGTGCCGTTCGGGGCTGGCGCCGACGAAGGTGCGCTCGCCGGTGCGGACCAGGAAGGTCCAGTAGGCGCCGGCCTCGTGCTCGGTGAGGCGGCGGAAGAAGGCCAGCGCGGCGTGCGGGGTGTAGTCGGTGATCTCGGCGAGGAAGGTGCGGCGCAGCACGAAGTTGGCGCCCTCGCCGGTGCCGATCTCGTCGGTGACGATCCGGCGCACCAGGTCGGCGTACGCCTCGTCGTCGAGGTCGAAGCGGGCGCCGGTGAGGGTGGTGGGCCGGTCGGGGATGCGGGCGAGGGCCCGGGCGAGCGGGACGGTGGCGTGCGCGGTGACGGTCAGCGCGAGCAGCGGGGCGCCGTCGTCGGGGGCCTGGTAGCCGCGTTCGGCGAGCTGCCGGTACGGGACCAGGACGAGGACCTCGGCGTCGGACGGGTCGCTGCCGGTGCCGAGCGGGACGTCGGCCAGGGTGGCGGGGGTGGTGACCTCGCCGAGCAGGACGTCCAGGGTGCCGGGGCCGGTGGTCTCGGGCCGGTGCAGGAGGGCGTAGGCGGGCGGCTGGTCGGCCAGGACCCGGTCGAGCAGCGCCTCGGCCGTCCGGTCGGTCATGCGAGCGTCTCCTTGGTGGTGGTCACCATCGCGCAGCGCGCGGCGGCGTAGTCGAGGGCGAGGCGGTGCGAGGCGGCGTCGAAGTCGGCGACGGCGTCGGCGACCAGGAACGGCCGGATGTCGTGGGTGAAGGCCTCGACGGCGGTCATCAGCACGCCGACGTGGGCGTAGACGCCGCACAGCACCAGCTGGTCGCGGCCGTCGGCGCGCATCCGGTCGAGCAGGTCGGAGCGGAAGAAGGCGCTGTAGCGCCACTTGGTGAGCCGCCAGTCGTCGGGACCGGGGGTGAGCGGTTCGACCACTTCGCGGTCGGCGGGGTCGGTGCGCATCCCGGGGCCCCAGAAGTCGAGGAGCAGTCCGCGCTGTTCGGGCGTCATGTCGCCGGGCTGGGCGGTGTAGGCGACGGGCACGCCGAGCTCGACGGCCCGGCGGCGCAACAGGGCCGTGTTGTCCAGCAGTTCGCGGCCGGGCGAGGCGTCCGCCGGGAAGGGGCGGAGGAAGTAGCGCTGCATGTCGTGGACGAGCAGGACGGCGCGGTCCGGGTCGACGGTCCACGACACGGTGTTGGCGGGCAGGTCGCCCGCGGTCGGCATCGGGTAGGGCGCGATGGGCGGAATGCCTGCCATGGGTGGACGCTCCAGGTGGGTGCGGAGGGGGAGGGACGGGCGGGTCAGGCGCCGAGGCCGGCGCCGCCGTCGACCGTGAGGTCGTGCAGGGTGATGTGGCCGGCCGCGTCGGAGAGCAGGAAGAGGACGGCGGCGGCGATGTCGCCGGGGGTGGCGAGCTTGTTCAGCGGGATGCCGATCCGGAACGCCTCGGGGCGGCCGCGCAGGGTGCCCTCGGGGCCGGTCTCGTCGTGCCACATCGAGGTGAGCATCGGGGTGTCGGTGGAGCCGGGCGCGACCAGGTTGCAGCGGATGCCGTACTTGGCGACCTCCAGTCCGAGGCTCTTGGTGAACATCGAGGCGGCGGCCTTGGACGCGGCGTAGGCGGCCATCTCGGCGCGCGGGGTGCGGGCGGCGTTGGAGGCGACGGTGACCAGGGCGCCGCGCCCGCGCGGGATCATCCGGTCGACGACGGCGCGGGAGACGTGGAAGACGCCGTTGACGTTGACGGCGAAGGTGGCCGCCCAGTCCTCGGCGGAGTAGTCGCGGACCTCGCCGAGGCGCAGCACCCCGGCGGCGTTGACCAGCCGGTCGATCGGGCCGAGTTCGCGCTCGACCCGGTCGACGGTCCCGTCGACCGCCTTCCGGTCGCTGACGTCGGTCGGGTGGGCGGTGACGGGGAGCCCCTCGGCGGTGAGCGCGGCCACCACCTGGCGCAGCCCCGCCTCGTCGCGGTCGAGCGCGGCGACGGGGGTGCCCTGCTCGGCCAGGGCGCGGACGACGGCCGCGCCGATGCCGCCGGCGGCGCCGGTGACCAGGGCGATGGTGTCGGTCATGGCGGACCTCCTCCGGGCCGGCCGGGGCCGGCCCGCTCGTGGGCTGGTGGGGTGGTGCGCGCCCGGCGGCTGCGGGCGGCTGCGGGCGGCTGCGGGCACGGAGGGCGTGCGCCGGGCGCTCGCGTGCTCGGCGGTCGGGCGCCCGGCGCGGCGCACCGGGCGGCCGGGCCCGGCAGGCGCGGGCGCGGCGCACGCGCGCCCGCGTGCCCGCGTGCCCGCGTGCCCGGTGCCGGGCGCAGGTCGCTCAGGCGCGCCAGGCGGCGACGACGGTGCGGGCCTGGGCGGGGTTGAGCCGGGGGTCGCAGAGGCTGGTGTACTTGTCGCCGACGTGCGCGGCCGCGGCGTCGTCGGCGCACTCGGTGACGTCGTCGGGCGTGGTCTCCAGGTGCAGGCCCGCGGCGGTGCCGCCGGCCGCGCGGACGGCGTCCTGGAAGCGCCGCACCTCGTGGGCGACGGTGGCGACCAGCCGGGTCTTCAGGCCGCCGGGGGCGGTGAAGGTGTTGCCGTGCATCGGGTCGGTGAGCCAGGCCGCGGGGTGGCCGGCGTCCAGGGCGGCGCGCACCAGGGCGGGCAGCCGGTCGGCGACCAGGTCGGCGCCCATCCGGGCGATCAGGGTGAGCCGGCCGGGTTCGCGGTGCGGGTCGAGCCGGGCGCAGAGTGCGCGCAGCTGGTCGGGGGTGGTGCCGGGGCCGATCTTGCAGGCGACGGGGTTGGCGACGGCGGCGAGCAGCGCGACGTGGGCGCCGTCGGGGTCGCGGGTGCGTTCGCCGATCCACGGCCAGTGGGTGGAGGCGAGCAGGGTGGTGCCGTCGGCGGCCGTCCGGAGCTGCGGCTGTTCGTAGTCGAGCAGCAGGGCCTCGTGGCTGACCCAGACGGGCGGGCGGCGGGCCGGGTCGGGGCGGCCGAGGTGGGCGAGCGTCTCGGCGGCGGCGAGGTGGCAGGGCAGGACGCGTCCGGGGTCGGGGCGGCGCCGCTCGGGATCGGGTTCGGGGCCGTTGACCAGGTGGCCGCGGTAGACCGGGAGTTCGCGGCCGTCGACGTGCTCGGTGGGCCGGGAGCGGGGCTTGGCGTACTGGCCGGCCAGCCGGCCGACCCGCAGGACGGGCAGGCCGCTGGTGGCGGTGAGGAGTTCGGCCAGGTCGTCGAGGAGGGCGGTCTTGCGGGCGACGTCCTGGGCGGTGCACTCGGCGGGGTCCTCGGCGCAGTCGCCGGCCTGCAGGACGAGGGTGCGTCCGGCGGCGGCCTCGGCGAGCCCGCTGCGCAGCCGGGCGGTGTCGGCGGGGTGGACGAGCGGCGGCAGGGCCGCCAGGGCGGTGCGGACGGCGGGCAGCAGCGGGTGGTCGGCCCAGTCGGGCTGCTGGAGGGCGGGCCGGGTCGCCAGGGCGGGCGGGGCGGTGTCCATGGGTGTCTCCCAGGGCGTGGGTGGTCCGGCTCGGACGCGCGGGGAGGCGCGGGCGGGCGGCCCGGACGGACGGCGCGGACGGGTGGCGGGCGGGTCCGGGCCGGGCCGTCCGGCGGTCCCGCCGGCCGGGCTCGTGCCGATCCTGTGCGGTGGTACCGGTCCGGGCCAACGTGCGCCGTCGCACTCCGTCAGGTAACCGGATACTCCATCAGGTGACGGGAGACTCCGTCAGATGGGCGGTGCCCGGGGACGGGTCCGGCACCGGGCGGCGGGGCCGCACGGTGCCGGTGGGGGTGGAGCGGGGGCGGGCCGGGGGTCAGGGCAGGTCGCTGCCCAGGGTCGGGTCGGCGGGGGCGGGGACGGGGGCGTCCAGGCCGTCGGCGCCGGTGAGGGCGAGGAAGGGGGCGGCCTTGACCACGGTCTCCTCCCACTCGGCGGCCGGGTCGGAGAGCGCGATGACGGCGCCGCCGACGCCGTAGCGCATCCCGGCGGGGGTGATCACGGTGGTGCGGATGGCGACGCTGAGGTCGGCCGCGCCGGAGAGCGAGAAGTAGCCGAGGACGCCGGAGTAGACGCCGCGCGGGCCCTGTTCGAGCCGGTCGATGATCTCCATGGTGCGGAGCTTGGGGGCGCCGGTCATCGAGCCGGGCGGGAAGGCGGCGCGCACGCACTGCACGGCGGAGCTGTCGGGGCGCAGCCGGGCGCGGACGGTGCTGACGAGCTGGTGGGCGCGGGCGTGGGTCTCGACCCGGAACAGGTCGTCGGCCCGGACGGTGCCGGTCTCGGCGCAGCGGCCGAGGTCGTTGCGGACCAGGTCGACGATCATCAGGTTCTCGGCCCGGTCCTTGGGGCTGGTGGCGAGGTCGGCGGCGAGCCGGGCGTCCTGTTCGGGGGTGTCGCCGCGGGGGCGGGTGCCCTTGATCGGGCGGGATTCGGCGGTGCGGTGCCGGTCGATCCGCAGGAAGCGCTCGGGGGAGGTGCTGAGGACGGCGGTGCCGGGGAAGTCGAGCAGGGCCCCGAGCGGGGTGGGGCTGGTGCGGCGCAGGAAGCGGTAGTCCTGCCAGGCGTCCCGCGGGCCGTCGGCGCGCAGGACGTTGGTGAGGCAGATCTCGTAACTTTCGCCGGCCGCGATCTCCTCGGTGCAGGCGTCGATCAGGTCGAGGTAGTCGGTGCGCTCGTGCCGGGGCCGGGGGGCGCCGGTGGGCGCGGGCGGTAGGGGCGCCACGGCGCGGTCGGCCGGTTCGGGGAGGGTGGCCAGGGCGCGGACGGCGCTGTCCAGCCAGCGGCGGGCGGCCGCCGGGCCGCCGTGCTCGCTGCCGTCCTCGGCGAGGGCGAGCAGGTGGGCGGTGCCGGTGGCGTGGTCGAGGACGAGGGCCCGGGTGGTGAAGGCGAGGACGGCGTCGGGGTCCTCGGAGCGGTGCCGCAGGCTGCCGCCGCACTCGGCCTTCAGTTCGTAGCCGAGGTAGCCGACCCAGCCGAGGGCGAAGTCGAAGGGCAGCGGGGGCAGTTGGACGTCGAGCGCGGCGAGGTCGGTTTCCAGCCAGTCGAGCAGACCGGAGCGGACGGTGCGGGTGCCGGTGGCGGTGCGGACCTCGAGGGTGCCCGTCCAGGCGTCGGCGCGGACCACCCGGCCGAGCGGCCCGGAGGCGTCGCCCATGATCGAGTAGCGGCCGTCGGCGCTGTCGGGGCGGGTGGAGTCGAGCCAGTGGGGGTGGTCGCCGTGCCGGAACAGCCGGGCGTACGCGGCCTCGCCGTCGCCGCGCAGCGGCAGGGTGCGGGTCAGCACCCGCAGGCGGCGGCGTTCGGGGGCGGCCGCGGTGCGCGGGGGTGCCGCGGGGGCGGCGGGCCGGGCGGCGGCCGGGCGCCGCCCGTGGCGTCCGGCCCCGTGGCGTTCGGTGAGGCGGCGGAAGTTGGCGAGCAGCGCGTGGCCGTGCTCGCCGCCGATCGACTCGGGGTGGAACTGGACGCCCCACTGCGGGCGGGTGCGGTGCCGCAGGCCCATCAGGACGCCGTCCGGGGTCCACGCGGTGGCCTCCAGCTCGGCGGGGAGCCGGTCGGCGGCCAGCGAGTGGTAGCGGACGGCCGTGAACGGGGACGGCAGCCCTTCGAACAGGTCGGTGCCGAGGTGGCGGACGGGCGAGGTGCGGCCGTGGAAGGGCTCGGGCGCCCGGCCGACCCGGGCTCCGTACAGCGCGGCCAAGCCTTGGTGGCCCAGGCACACACCGAGGGTGGGCAGGCCACCGTCGGCCAGTACGTCGCGGCAGATGCCGAAGTCCGCGGGGCGGGTGGGGTCGCCGGGGCCGGGCGAGAGGACGACGTTGTCGAACTCGGCGAGGTGGCGGGCCTGCCAGCGCGGGTCGTTGTTGACGATGACCTCGGGCTCGCGGCCGTTCACCTCGGCGAGGTAGTGGAAGAGGTTGTAGGTGAACGAGTCGTAGTTGTCGATCAGCAGGGTGCGCACGTTTCTTCCCGTCAGGAGCCGTGTCCGGCGGTGGTGCCCGCCCCGGCGGGGCGGGTCGTGGCGGCTGGGCGGGGGCCGCGGTGGTGCTGGTCGGGCGCGTCGGCGGGGCCGGGCGGGTGGCTGCGGTCGTGCCGGGCGGCCGCCGCGGTGGAACTAGTCGGCCGTCGCGGTCACTTCGAGCAGCAGGTGCTCGACCTCCTGCTCGCCCTCGGCGAAGCGGCCCGCGCGCACCACCCGCAGGGAGCGGCCGCACTGCCGGGCGGTGCTGGTGAGCCGCTCCAGGTTCCCGCGTTCGCTGAAGTGCAGCAGCACCCGGCCGCCGGGGGTCACCCGGTGCACCGACTCGGTCAGGAAGCGTCGGTGGGCGGCGTAGCCGGGGTCGACGTAGCCGCGTTCGTGCACGGTGCGGTAGCGGTAGTCGGCGGGTGCGAGCACGTAGTTGGAGTGCCAGTAGACGAGGTCGAAGCGTTCCCGGGGGTCGAGGTCGGCGAACAGGTCGCTGTGCACGGCGCGGACCTTGTGGGTGACGCCGTGGCGGCGGGCGTTGAGCTCCGCGTTGCGGACCGCGGCCTCGTTGATGTCGGCGGCCACCACTCGTTCGTGCCCGGCCAGTGCTCCGGCCACCGCGATCACGCCGGTGCCGCAGCCGATCTCCAGGAAGGAGCCGGTGCGTCCGGCGGCCTGCGGGTCGTCCAGGCCGAGCAGGCGCAGCGAGATCTCGGTGGTCGGCGAGTAGACCGGTGCGAAAACCCCTGGCAGCAGGTCCCACTGGCGGCCGCAGAGGGCGAAGGTCGCCGGCCGGTCCGGGGCGTCGAGCGCCTCCCGGCTGCGCTCCAGGGAACGCCGGTAGTCCTGCAGTGCCTTCATCGCGTGCGCCCGTACCCCTCACTCGCCAGCAGGGCGTTGCCGCCCTGACCACCGCTGCGGCGGCCCCTTCTCATCCTGCAAAACCGGCCGGACCGGCGGGAAGGTGACCCGGCAACACACCGGAGGGGTCCCGGCGGTGCCTGGTCCACCGTCCAGGATGCGGTTCGGACTGCCGCACACCCAGAGTGACGTGATAAACACATGTTCATACCTGGCATGTGCCCGGAAAGAGCGTCGTCACAGGTGGGGGTCCCGCATGGCTCAGCAAGGTGCCTCGACTCGGCCGGACGCACTGACTGTCCTGAACCTGTTGGTGACCGAAGCACCGGTGGCGCACATCGAATCACTGCCCGCCGAGGCCGCGCGCCAGGGCGCGCGGGAGTCCGAACGGGCGGCGCTGGAGCGCGCGGTGCGGATCGGGCTCGACATCTGCGCCCAACGGGGCGCACGCCAGCAGCGCGAGGCCCGCCAGTCCGCGCTCCTGAGCGCCGCTCAGGACCTGCTCGTGCCCACCTCGTTGGACGGCGTGCTCCAGGTCGCCACCCGGCGCGCGCGCCTGCTCCTCGGCTCCGACATGGCGTACGTCAGCTTCCCCGGCCCCGAGCCCGGCATGGCCCACATCCGGGCCTCCGACGGCCACACCTCGACCCTCAACGTCGGCCTGCGGCTGCGCGGCGACGCCGGGCTCGGCCACTCGGCCGTCAGCAACCTGGCGCCGGTGTGGACCCCCGACTACCTGGACGACGACCGGTTCCGGCACGACGAGGACATCGACGAGGTGGTCCGGGCCGAGACGCTGCGCTCGGTGATGGCCGTCCCGCTCAGCCGGGGCGCCCAGCCGTTCGGCGCGCTCTACATCGCCGACCGCAACGTGCGGCACTACACGCCCGAGGAGATCGCCACCGCCAGCCTGCTCGGCGAACTGGTCGGCCTGGCCGCCGGACAGACCGAGGTCCTGGAGGACTCCCGGGCCGCGCTGCGCGCCCTGGAACGGGAGCACCAGCGCACCACCGAGGCGCTGCGGGGCCTGGCCGAACACCGGCGCGCCCACCACGAACTGCTCGAACGCGCCCTCGCCGAGGACGAGTTGCAGCAGCTGGCCGAACTGCTCGGCCACCACCTGGACGGCCCGCTGCGCGTCCACGCCGCGGACGGCAGCCTGCTGGCGGCGGTCGGCCGCCTCCCCGAGGCCGACGCCGCCGACGCCGAGGCGCAGGCCGCCAAGCACCCGGTGCGCACCGCGGACGGCCTGTGGGCGGTCCAGGCCACCGCCGGGGGCGAGGTGCTCGGCAGCGTGGTCGCCCGGCCCGGCGCCGCGGCGGACGGGCACGACGAGGAACTGCTCCGGATCGCCGCCCAGGCGGTCGCCGTCCACCTGCTGCGCACCGGCGACCCGGTCGCCGCCCGCGGGCGCACCCACGACGAGCTACTGGAGGACCTGCTCTCCGGCACGCACCGCCCGCCGCAGCAACTCCAGGAACGGGCCCGCCGGTTGGGCATCGACCTGTCCATCCCCCACCTGGTCGTGGTGGTGCGGCCGGAGGCCCGCGCGGCCGGCCGGGCCCGCGCCCTGGTGACCGGCCTGGCACAGCGGCGGGGCGGGCTGTGGGCGATGCACAACGGCGACGTGGTCCTGCTGCTGCCCGGCACCGCACCCGGGGCGACCGCCCGCGCCGTCCTCGACGAACTCACGCCCCAGCTGGGCGAACCGGTGACGGTCGCCGGGGCGGGCCCGGTCTCCGACGCCCCCTCGGTCTACCACTGCTACCAGGAGGCGCTGCGCTGCCTGGACTCGATGGCCGCCCTGGACATCACCGGCCGCTCGGCCTCCCCCGGCGAACTGGGCTTCCTGGGCCTGCTGCTGGCGGACACCCGGGACGTGCCCTCCTTCGTCGAGTCGGTGATCGGGCCGGTGCTCGACTACGACAAGCAGCGCTTCACCGACCTGGTCCGCACCCTGGACGCCTACTTCGAGACCGGCGGCAGTCCGACCCGGGCCGCCCAGAAGCTGCACGTCCACCCCAACACGGTCGCCCGCCGCCTGGAACGGATCGGCGAACTCCTCGGCCCCGCCTGGCAGGACCCGGCCCAGGCCCTGGAGGTCCAACTGGCCCTGCGCCTGGCCCGGGTCCGCGAGGTCATCACCCGCGACGGCGTCCCGCTCTGACACCGCCCCCGCCCACCGGCACCCGGCGGGCGGGCGACGGGCCGTCAGCTCACCCGCCGCAGGGCCCGCCCGTCGGTGTGGGCGAGCGCCGCCACCGCGTGGGCCGCGGAGGCCAGGGTGACGTGGCGGTGCCAGCCGTTGAACGAGCGGCCGGCGTAGTCGCGGATGCCGGTGCGGTCCGCGATCCCCTCGAAGTCGCGCTCCACCCGGCCGATCAGCTGGCTCAGCCGGAACAGTTGCGCCGGGGGGAGGTCCGGCAGGTCGGTCAGCCACAGCTCCTGCGGCCAGCGCCGGCCGGGGGTGCCGGTGCCGAGCAGCAGCAGGCCGCCGCCCCCGGCCAGGTGCCGGGCCGTCCCGGCGCGGACGGGGTCGCCGACGGCCCGGACCCGTACCGCGCCGACCAGTGCGGCGGCCGGGCCGCCCTCCCGGTCGGGGTCCTGCCAGGCGACCACCCGGCGGCGGTCGCTCCAGGCCCCGGCGATCCGGTGGGCCGGGACCACCTCGCCGCCGCAGGTGCCTGTGAGGCCCTCGGCCGGGCGCAGCGGCAGGGTGCTGGCGATCCGCAGCACGAACGGCAGCCCGGCCGCGCGCAGCAGGTCCACCGCCTTCGCGCCGTCCAGCTCCCGGACGTCCATCACCACCGGCAGGGTGGGCAGCCGCCAGTCCGCGGTGAGTTCGGTCACCGCTTCGACCGCGCAGTCCTCCAGGGTGCGGCTGGTGACGCTGGCCGGGATGGCCGCCTGGCTGCGCCGGGGCACGTCGTCCAGCCAGGCCCGGGAGAGGTGCAGCCGCCAGTTGACCGGCATGCTGACGTCCGGGGAGGCCGACCAGACGCCGACCGCCTGCTGGGCGTTGAGCACCTGGCCGACCGAGGAGATGAACTGGCGGTCCACCCCGACCGAGTGCTCGCCCGCCTTCGGGATGACGGTCTGCTGGACCACCCAGGCCAGCGGCGGGGCGACGGTGCGCAGGTAGTGGGCGAGGGCGGCCCGCACCGGGTCCCAGTCCCAGGTGGAGCTGCTGATGAAGTGGTGCAGGTTCTGCTCGGTGGCCTGCCCGCCGATCAGGCGGGCGATGTTGCGGACCGACTTGCGGCCCTGCGCGCCGAGCAGGCCGCGCAGGTACTCCGTGCCCTTGCGGCGCTGGTCCGCTCTGGGCAGGGACGCGAAGAGCACCGCACTCAGTTCGGAGAGGATGATGTCATGGGAGCTGTCGAGCAACCGAGAACGACCGGGCGCGAGCGTGTCCCTCAGGTGCGGGGCGAAGTCGCTCATCGAGATCTCCAACCTCCACGTGGCAGTGCCTGGTTCGGATGCTCCGACGTTAGGCAGCCGGTCGCCGCCCGGCCCAGGTGCACCGGTCACACGGCTGCCGGACGCGCCTATGGCGGGACCACCGGGCGCCGGGGCGGTGCGCGGCGCGGCGGGCGGGTCGGCGGGGCCGCAGGTGGCGAGCGGGAGGGCGCGGGCGGGCCCGGGTGTGTCAGGACCATCAGGGGGTGGGGGACCGGGCCCGCGAGTTGACGGACAACCGGTCCGATCGGCGGCCCGGGCCCGGCCCGGTGGAAGACTCTGCGGGCATGCGAGCAGCCTTCATCGAGACCCTCGGCGCGCCCGAGGACATCCGGTACGGCGACCTCCCGGCGCCCCGGCCCGGCCCGGCGGACGTGCTGGTGGACGTGGTCGCGACCACCGTCAACCCGGTCGACACCTTCGTGCGCTCCGGGGTGTTCCGCACCGCGCTGGAGTTCCCGTTCGTGGTGGGCCGCGACCTGGTCGGCACGGTCGCCGCGGTCGGCCCGCTGGTGAGCGGTTTCGCGGTCGGCGACCGGGTGTGGAGCAACAGCCTGGGCCACGCGGGGCGCCAGGGCGCGGCGGCCGAGCGGGCGGCCGTCCCGGCGGACCGCCTGTACCACCTGCCCGCCGGGGTCGACCCGGTGCGGGCGGTGGCGGTGGTGCACCCGGCGGCGACGGCCTACCTGGGCCTGTTCACGCACGGCGGGCTGCGGGCGGGGCAGACCGTGCTGGTGTGCGGCGCGGCCGGGAACGTGGGGGCCGCGCTGGTCGCCCTCGCGGTGGACGCGGGGGCCCGGGTGGTGGCCACCGCGGCGGCCCGGGACCTGGCGTACTGCCGGGAGGCGGGCGCCGAGGTGGCGTTGGACTACCGGGACCGGGCGCTGGCCGAGCGGTTGGCCGAGGCGTGTCCGGGCGGGGTGGACCTGCACCTGGACACCTCCGGTGCGAACGACCTGGCCACCGCCGTGGGCCTGTTGGCGCCGCGCGGCCGGATCGTGCTGCTGGCGGGTGCCGCCTCGCGGCCGGTGCTGCCGGTCGGGCCGCTGTACATGAAGGACTGCTCGATCGCGGGTTTCGTCATCTCGCACGCCACCACCGCCGAGTTGGCCGAGGCGGCGGCGGCGGTGAACCGCCTGCTGGCGGCCGGTCGGCTGCGGCCCCGGGCGGTGGAGGTGCTGCCGCTGAGCGCGGCGGCGCGGGTGCACGGCCGGATGGAGCGCGGCGAGCTGCACGGCCGGCGGGTGGTGCTGCGGCCGGGCGACCCGGTCTGACCCGGTCCGACCCGGTGCCGGGTCCGTTCCCCGCCCCGGACGTCCGGTCGGACTTGACATATTTTTCGGCAACTCGGGCTTTCGGCACGACACATCGATTCTGGATGTGTAGTGTCCTGAATATGCGGATGGGAGAAGGAGTCGAGTGGGGGCTGCACTGCTGCCTCACACTGGCGTGGATCGACGCCGACCGGCCGGTGCCCACCGCCCGGCTGGCCGCCTGGTTCGACCTGCCCCCGGCGTACCTGAACAAGCGCCTGCAGGCGCTGGTGCGGGCCGGGGTGCTCAGCTCCACCCCCGGCCCGCGGGGCGGCTTCCGGCTGGGCCGCCGCCCCGAGCAGATCACGCTGATGGACGTGGTGGCCGCCCTGGAGGGCCCCGAGGACGCCTTCCGCTGCACCGAGATCCGTCGGCGCGGTGAGGGCGGCGGGGCCCTCCCGCGCGAGTTCGCCCGGCCCTGCGGGGTGGCCACCGCGGTCCGCCGGGCCGAACTGGCGTGGCGGCGCGAGCTCGCCGACCAGACGGTGGCCGACCTGATGGCCTCCGCACCCCCGGGCGCCGCCGAACGCGCACGCCGCCACTACGCCCGCATGACCGGCTGAACCGCCCCGCCCGCCCGGAACCGCACCGCACCCGCACCGATCCACGAGGAGAATCCGGATGTCCGATGTCTCGATCAAGGCCGGGCGTACGGCCCCGCCCGAGGCCGGCGCACCGCCCCAGGGCGGCCTGTCCTCCACCCTGATCCTGGCCCTGGGCACCTTCGCCGTCGGAACGGACGCCTTCGTGGTGGCCGGCTTCCTGCCGTCCATGGCCGAGGACCTGCACGTCTCGGCGGCCACGGCCGGCCAGTCGGTGACCGTCTTCGCCGCGTCCTACGCCGTGCTCTCCCCGGTGCTGGCCACCGTGCTGGCCCGGCTGCCCCGGCGCAGCCTGCTGGTCGGCGCCCTGTTCACCCTGGGCCTGGCCAACCTGCTCTCCGCACTGGCCCCGACGATGGCGGTGCTGATCGTCAGCCGGGTGCTGGCCGCCGCGGGCGCCGCCGCCTACACGCCCAACGCCGGTGCGGTCAGCGCCTCGCTGGTGCGGCCCGAACTGCGGGCCCGCGCCCTGGCGGTGGTGATCGGCGGCCTGACCGTCGCCACCGCGCTCGGCGTGCCGCTGGGCAGCGCCGCCAGCCACTGGCTGGGCTGGCGCGCCGCGCTGGGCACCGTCGCGGGGCTGTGCCTGCTGGTGGCGGTGGTGCTGCGGCTGATCATGCCGCACCTGCCCGGCAGCGTCCGGGTGCCGCTGCGCACCCGGCTGGCGGTGCTCCGGCGTCCGGCCGTGCTCGCCGTGCTGCCGCTGACGATCCTCGGCATGGGCGCCAGCTACACCGCGTACGCCTACAGCGTGCCCGCGCTGGAGGCGGTGGCGATCCCCGAGAAGGCCGTGCTGTGGATGCTGTTCCTGTACGGTCTGGGCGCGGTGGTCGGCAACCTCGGCGCGGGCTACGGCACCGACCGCTGGGGCTCCGCGAAGGTCCTGACGGTGGGTTACCTGGCGATGGTGCTGTCGCTGGGCGTGCTGGCCTGGCTGGCCTGGACCGGGAGCTCCGTCAAGCCGCTGGTCGGCCTGCTGGTGCTGCTCTGGGGCGCCAGCAGCTGGTGCCAGACGCCGCCGCAGCAGCACCGCCTGATCGCGGTCGCGCCGCAGGAGGCACCGCTGGTGGTGTCGCTCAACTCCTCGTCCATCTACCTCGGCATCGGCCTGGGCACGGTCATCGGGGGCGCCACCCTCGGGGCCGGTGCCGCGGCCGTGTACGGGCTGGGCGCGGCGATCGCCGCCGCCGCCCTGCTGTTCCTGCTGCTCACCCAGCGCTCCGCGGCGCCCGCCCACCAGGGCTGACGCCGCGTCTGGTCCCGGCGGCCACCCGCACAGCACGGCCGCCCGGGCCCCCTTCCTGACGGTACGGCGTCGCACCCCCGGCTGAAACACCCCTCAGCGCGCGACGACCGACGGCCGGAACGGAGAGAGACCCTGCCGTTCCGGTTTCGCCGACACGACACCCCGGCCGTTCCGGGCACCGCGCACCACCACCGGCCCCGGCCGGGACAGCCCGTCCGCGCTCGCCGCGGGCTCCCGTCGACGAAACTCAGAGGTTGTCCCGATGACCCAGCTCACCGACTCCCCCGCCGTGGCCGCCGTCCCGGCTCCCGGCCGCCCCGCGGCCGCCCCCTCCGTCCCGTCCGTCCCGTCCTGCGAGGGCGCGCACCTGACCGGGGCGGAGGCCCTGGTCCGCTCGCTGGAGACGCTCGGGGTGGACACCGTGTTCGGCATCCCGGGCGGTGCGATCCTGCCCGCGTACGACCCGCTGATGGACTCCACCAAGGTCCGTCACATCCTGGTCCGGCACGAGCAGGGCGCGGGCCACGCCGCGACCGGCTACGCGCAGG
>NZ_BSSA01000008.1 GCF_030268885.1 Kitasatospora phosalacinea | reverse complement strand
AGTCGAACGTGGCCACCGACCCGACCGTGGCGGCGGCGCTGACCTGGCAGAAGCAACTGGTCGACCGGCTCGGCGGGTGCCGTCCGGCCCGCCGCGGACGGCGCCCCGGCCCGCCCGACCCGGCCGCGCGCCGCCACCGGGCACCGCGAGGTCGCCCCGCCCCGCCCGAGCGCCCGCCCGGCCCGCCGCCCGGCGCCGCCGCGCCGCCCCGCCCCGTCCGGGCCGCGGACCATCAGGCTGGCCGACCCCCGGCGCCGGCTGCGGCTGGTGACGGTCTGCCTGCTGCTGGTCTTCGCGATCTTCGCGGGGCGGCTGGTGCAGCTGCAGCTGCTGGACTCCGACGCGCTGGCCGCCGCCGCGGGCGCCAACAAGTACGTGCGGGTGGCGCTGCCCGCCGAGCGCGGCTCGATCACCGCCGCGGACGGCACCGTGCTGGCCACCTCGGTCGACGCGTACGACATCACCGCCGACCCGACCATGTTCACCCCGGAGTCCGCCCACCTCCCGGACGCCCCGGAGCAGGCCGCGGCGCTGCTGGCGCCGATCCTCGGGCAGCCGAAGGAGAAGCTGGCCGAGAAGCTCCACCCGAACAGCAAGAACCCGAAGAGCCAGTACGCGCTGCTGATGGCCCGGCAGTCCCCGGAGACCAAGAACCGGATCGCCGACCTGAAGTCCTCGCTGGCCAAGCAGATCGACACCGCGGCCTGCCGCGCCCAGGTCCAGCTGCTGAGGAAGCCCGCCGACAAGGGCGGCCGCCAGTACCTGGACGCGGCCTGCGTGAACCCGCTGGCCGGGCTGTTCTGGGACCAGTCGACCCGGCGCAGCTACCCGGCGGGCGGGCTGGCCGCCAACCTGGTCGGCTTCGTCAACGCGGAGGGCGTCGGCACCGGCGGCCTGGAGCTGCAGTACCAGCAGCAACTGGCCGGGCAGGACGGGCACTCCACGTACGCCTCGGCGGGCGGCCGCCGGGTCGCCACCGCGGGCGGCGCCCGGCAGGACCCGGTGCCCGGCACCGACCTGCGGCTGACCGTGAACCCGGACGTCCAGTGGGCCGCGCAGCGCGCCATCACCGACCAGGTCGCCAACGCCGGGGCGGAGAAGGGCTACGTGATCGTCCAGGACGTGCGGACCGGCCAGGTGCTGGCGATGGCCACCTCGCCCGGCTTCGACCCGAACGACCTGGCCTCGGCCCGCGCCGACCAGCTCGGCAACGCCGCCCTGCAGGACGCGTACGAGCCCGGCTCGACCGCGAAGCTGATGACCATGGCGGCGGTGCTGGACACCGGCAAGGCGAACTGGGACACCCACGTGGAGGTGCCCAACACGCTGCAGCGGGCCGACCGGGTGTTCCACGACGACGTGGACCACGAGACCTGGTACCTGACCCTGGCGGGCGTGCTCGCCAAGTCCTCCAACATCGGCACCATCGAGGCCGCCGAGCACCTGGGCGCCACCCAGGCCGAGTCCAACAAGGTGCTGGCCGACTACCTGGACCGGTTCGGCATCGGCAAGCCCAGCGGCCTGGGCTTCCCCGGCGAGACCCGCGGCATCCTGGCCAAGCCCGAGGACTGGAGCGGCTCGCAGCAGTACACCATCCCGTTCGGCCAGGGCCTGTCGGTGAACGCGCTGCAGGCCACCTCGGTGTTCTCCACCATCGCCAACGGCGGCGTGCGGGTCGCCCCCAGTCTGCTGGCCGGGACCACCGGGCCGGACGGGAAGTACACCCCGGCCCCGGCCGGGGCGCAGAACCGGGTGGTGTCGGAGCAGACCGCGAAGACCCTGACCGAGATGCTGGAGTCCGTCGTCACCGACGAGCAGGGCACCGGCAACACCGCGAAGATCCCGGGCTACCGGGTGGCCGGCAAGACCGGCACCGCGAACCGGGTGGACCCGAAGACCGGCAAGTACTCCGGGTACACCGCCTCCTTCATCGGCTTCGCGCCGGCCGACCGGCCCCGGGTGACGGTCTCCTGCGTCATCCAGGACCCGGTCAACGGGCACTTCGGCGGGCAGCTGTGCGGGCCCGTCTTCAAGCAGGTGATGGAGTTCACCCTCAAGACCCTCCAGGTCCCGCCGAGCGGCAGCGAGGCGCCGAACCTGCCCGTCGACTGGAAACCCTGAGATGAGCGACACCCCCCGGCGCACGCAGCGCCCTGTGAGCAGCGTCACGGAGCAGGCCCGGTTTGGCCCCGGGGGGCGCGGGGCCGATAGCCTTCCGGCCGTGCCGAAATCCGATCAAACCCCCGCGAGCCCGCCCCGCCCCCGCCGCACCGCGGCGCTGCCCCTCGCCGAGGCGGCCCGACTGCTCGGCCTGGCCCCCGTCGAGGGCCCCGAGGTCACCGGCGTCACCCACGACTCCCGGGCGGTGCGGCCCGGCGACGTGTACGTGGCCTTCCCCGGAGCCAACCACCACGGCGCCGCGTTCGCCGGGGCGGCGGCCGCCGCCGGTGCGGTCGCGGTGCTCACCGACGCCGCCGGGGCCGAAGCGGCCGCCGCCGCGGGCGTCCCGCTGCTGGTGGTGGACAGCCCGCGCGCGGTGATGGGCACGCTGGCCGCCGCGGTCTACGGGGCGCCCAGCGAGAGCATGCTGATGATCGGTCTGACCGGCACCAACGGCAAGACCACCACCTCCTACCTGGTCGAGGGCGGCCTGCGCGCGGCCGGTCGGCTGACCGGGGTGATCGGCACCGTCGAGATGCGGGTCGGCGAGGAGCGGGTCAAGTCCGAGCGCACCACCCCCGAGGCCACCGAACTGCACGCCGTGCTCGGCGTGATGCGCGAGGCCGGGGCGGAGGCCGTGGTGATGGAGGTCTCCAGCCACGCGCTGGTGTACGGCCGCACCGACGGCGTGGTCTACGACGTCGCGCTGTTCAACAACCTGACGCCGGAGCACCTCGACTTCCACCCCGACATGGAGGACTACTACCGGGCCAAGGCCCGGCTGTTCGAGCCCGGCAAGTCCCGGCACGGCGTCGCCAACCGGGACGACTCCTACGGCCGCCGCCTGGCGGGCGAGGCCCGGATCCCGATGACCACCTTCTCCGCCTCCGGCGACCCGGCCGCCGACTGGCGCGCCGTCGACGTCCAGCCCGGCCCGGCGGGCTCCACGTTCCGGGTGGTCGGCCCGAACGGCGAGCAGGCCGACGCCTCGGTGCCGCTGCCCGGCCCGTTCAACGTCTCCAACGCGCTCGGCGCGATCACCGCGCTGGTCACCGCGGGCGTCGACCTGGACGCGGCGGTGGCCGGGGTGGCCGCCGTCCCCGGGGTGCCCGGCCGGATGGAGAAGGTCGAGGCCGGCCAGGACTACGTCGCCGTGGTCGACTACGCCCACAAGCCGGACGCGCTCAGCTCCGTCCTCGCCTCGCTGCGCGAGGTCACCAAGGGCCGCCTGCACGTCGTCGTCGGCTGCGGCGGCGACCGCGACCCGTACAAGCGCGCCCCGATGGGCGCGATCGCCGCCCGGCTCGCCGACACCGCCGTCCTCACCAGCGACAACCCGCGCTCCGAGGACGCGCTGGCGATCCTCGCCACCATGCTCACCGGCGCCGCCGAGGTGCCCGAGGAGGAGCGCGGCGAGGTGCTCGCCGTCCCCGACCGGAGCGAGGCGATCGCCCTGGCGGTGGCCCGCGCGCACAGCGGGGACACCGTGCTGGTGGCGGGCAAGGGCCACGAACTCGGCCAGTACGTGAAGGGCGAGGTCCGCCCGTTCGACGACCGACAGGTCCTGCGGACCGCGATCGAGCAGCAGGGCGCCAGCGAGCCAAAGGCCGCGCCGGTGGCGAAAGAGACGAACGACAAGCGACGAAGGAGCGCCGGAGTGAGGAGCGTCGACACCGGGTCAGGAGCGGCCGGCAGCGAGCGGGCGAACAACGCGGAGGCGGAGCGATGATTTCCCTGACCCTCGCGGAGGCGGCGCAGGCCGTCGGCGGGACGCTCGACGGCGCGGACCCGCAGGCGTCGATCACCGGCGCCGTCGTGCACGACAACCGGCAGGTCGAGCCCGGCGGGCTGTTCGTGTGCGTGGTCGGCGAGCGCGTCGACGGCCACGACTTCGCGGAGCGGGCCGTCGCCGACGGCGCGGTCGCGGTGCTCGCCACCCGGCCCGTCGGCGTGCCCGCGATCCTGGTCGACGACGTGGTGGTCGCCCTCGGCCGGCTCGCCCGCGCCGTGGTGGCCCGCTCCACCGAGGTGCGGATCGTCGGCCTGACCGGCTCCTCCGGCAAGACCTCCACCAAGGACCTGATCGCCCAGGTGCTGTCGAAGCACGGCGAGACGGTCTACGCCGCGGGCAACGCCAACAACGAGATCGGCCACCCGCTGACCGCGCTGCGGATCACCCCGACCTCCCGTCACCTGGTGCTGGAGATGGGCGCCCGGCACAAGGGCGACATCGAGTACCTGACCGGCATCACCCCGCCCACCGTCGGGCTCGTCCTCAACGTGGGCTCCGCGCACGTCGGCGAGTTCGGCTCCCGCGAGGCCATCGCGGAGGCCAAGGGCGAGATGGTGGAGGCCCTCGCGCCGGAGGGCGTCGCCGTCCTCAACGCCGACGACCGGCTGGTGCGCGCGATGAGCAGCCGCACCAGGGCGCGGGTCGTGCTGTTCGGCGAGTCCCCGGACGCGCACGTCCGTGCCACGGAAGTTCGCCTGGACGCCACCGGACGGCCACAGTTCACGCTCAGCACCCCGGCCGGTTCCGCACCCGTGCAGCTGCGCCTGTACGGTGAGCACCACGTCTCGAACGCCCTCGCCGCCGCCGCGGTGGCGGTGGAGCTCGGGATGCCCGTCGACCGCGTCGCCGAAGCACTCAGCGAGGCCGGTGCGCTGTCCCGCTGGCGCATGGAGGTGGTCGACCGGGCCGATGGCCTCACCGTCGTCAACGACGCCTACAACGCCAACCCGGAGTCCATGCGGGCGGCGCTGCGGGCCCTCGCGACGATGGCGGGCACCGGCCCGGAGCGCCGCCGCACCTGGGCGGTGCTCGGGGAGATGCGGGAGCTCGGCGAGGACAGCCTCGACGAGCACGACACCATCGGACGGCTCGCGGTGCGGCTCGACATCACCAAGCTGGTGGCGGTCGGCGGACGCGAGGCGGCCCGGATGGAACTGGGCGCGAGGAACGAAGGTTCGTGGGGTGAGGAGTCGGTGCTGGTGTCCGACGCGGACGCGGCGATCGAGCTGCTGCGCAGTCAGGTGCGGCCGGGGGACGTGGTCCTGGTGAAGGCTTCCCGTTCGGCGGGGCTGGAGAAGGTCGCCGAGGCGCTGCTCGCGGACGGTGCCGCGAAGTGAAGCAGATCCTCTTCTCCGGCATGATCGGCCTGGTGCTGACCCTGCTCGGCACCCCGGCCCTGATCAAGCTGCTCGCCCGACACGGGTACGGCCAGTACATCCGCGACGACGGCCCCAAGGCGCACCACAGCAAGAAGGGCACGCCCACGATGGGCGGCATCGCCTTCATCCTGGCCACCCTGATCGCCTACTTCGCGACCAAGGCGATAACGGGCGAAGTGCCCACCGCCTCCGGCCTGCTGGTGCTGTTCCTGACCGCGGGCCTGGGCCTGGTCGGCTTCCTGGACGACTACATCAAGGTGGTCAAGCGCCGCTCGCTGGGCCTGCGGGCCAAGGCGAAGCTGCTCGGCCAGTCCTTCGTCGCCCTCGCCTTCGCCCTCCTGGCCATGCAGTT
This sequence comes from Kitasatospora phosalacinea, assembly GCF_030268885.1. Classification (GTDB taxonomy): domain Bacteria; phylum Actinomycetota; class Actinomycetes; order Streptomycetales; family Streptomycetaceae; genus Kitasatospora; species Kitasatospora phosalacinea_C. The sequence continues at coordinate 295,061 of NZ_BSSA01000008.1, read as the reverse complement.
CAGCGACAGCCGCGGTCTGACCCCGGCCTCCGACCACCTGTCCTTCGTGCAGGACTTCAAGTGGTCGATCGGCCCGGTGCTGTTCGTCATCTGGGCCTACTTCCTGATCGCCGCGATGTCCAACGGCGTGAACCTGACGGACGGTCTGGACGGTCTGGCCACCGGCGCCTCGGTGATGGTCTTCGGCGCCTACACCTTCATCGGCCTGTGGGAGCACGGCCAGAACTGCGCCTACGCGATCAAGGCCACCGCCTCCTGCTACGACGTCCGCGACCCGCTGGACCTCGCCGTGGTCGCCGCCGCGCTGATGGGCTCCTGCTTCGGCTTCCTGTGGTGGAACACCTCGCCCGCCAAGATCTTCATGGGCGACACCGGCTCGCTGGCCCTCGGCGGCGCGCTGGCCGGTCTGGCCATCGTCTCCCGCACCGAGCTGCTGCTCGCCGTCCTCGGCGGCCTGTTCGTGATCATCACCCTTTCGGTGATCATCCAGGTCGGCTCGTTCCGGATGACCGGCAAGCGCGTTTTCAAGATGGCGCCGCTGCAGCACCACTTCGAGCTCAAGGGGTGGAGCGAGGTCCTGATCGTGGTCCGGTTCTGGATCATCCAGGGCCTGTGCGTGGCCGTCGGACTCGGACTCTTCTACGCGGGATGGGTGACCAAGTGAACAACCCGGAGTGGGCCGGACTTCCGGTCGTCGTCGCAGGACTCGGTCTCTCCGGGATCAGCGCCGCCCGCGTCCTGCACGGGCTCGGCGCGCACGTCACCGTGGTGGACGGCGGGGACGGCCCGGGTCTCGCGGCCAAGGCCGCCGCCCTCACCGAACAGGGCGTCACCGTCCGCCTCGGCGACGGCGCCACCCTGCCGCCCGGCACCGCCCTGGTCGTCACCTCGCCCGGCTGGGCCCCGGACAGCCCGCTGTTCGCCGCCGCCGCGGCGGCCGACGTCCCGGTCTGGGGCGACGTCGAACTCGCCTGGCGGCTGCGCACCCCGCACCCCGCCACCGGCGAACCGGCCCCCTGGCTGGCCGTCACCGGCACCAACGGCAAGACCACCACCGTCCAGATGCTGGCCTCCATCCTCACCGCCGCGGGCAGGCGCACCGCCGCCGTCGGCAACGTCGGCGTCTCGGTGCTGGACGCCGTGCTGGCCGAGGAGCCGTACGACGTGCTGGCCGTCGAGCTCTCCAGCTACCAGCTGCACTGGGCGCCCTCGCTGCGGGTGCACTCCGCCGCCGTGCTCAACCTCGCCCCCGACCACCTCGACTGGCACGGCTCGATGGAGGCGTACGCCGCCGACAAGGGCCGGATCTACCAGGGCAACCAGGTCGCCTGCGTCTACAACCTGGCCGACCCCGCCACCGAGGCGCTGGTCCGCGAGGCCGACGTGGAGGAGGGCTGCCGGGCGGTCGGCTTCGGCCTCGACGCGCCCGCCGTCTCCAACCTCGGCGTGGTGGACGGGCTGCTGGTCGACCGGGCGTTCGTCGCCGACCGGGCCAACTCGGCCGCCGAGCTGGGCGCCGTCGCCGACGTCAACCCGCCGGCCCCGCACAACGTCACCAACGCGCTGGCCGCCGCCGCGCTGGCCCGCGCCTACGGCGTGGACGCCAAGGCGGTCCGGGACGGGCTGCGCGCCTTCACCCCCGACGCGCACCGGATCGCGCACGTCGCCGAGCTCGACGGCGTGACCTACGTCGACGACTCCAAGGCCACCAACACCCACGCCGCCGCCGCCTCGCTGGCCGCGTACCGGCCGGTGGTGTGGATCGCGGGCGGCCTGGCCAAGGGCGCCACCTTCGACGAGCTGGTCGCCGACGCCGCGCCACGGCTGCGGGCCGCGGTGCTGATCGGCCAGGACCGGCAGCTGATCCGGGAGGCGCTGGAGCGACACGCCCCGGAAGTCCCGGTCCTCGAGCCCGCCCCGGGCCAGACTGGCGCCGAGGCGATGACCGCGATCGTCGCGGCCGCGGCCGCCGCCGCCGAGAAGGGCGATACCGTCCTGCTGGCACCGGCCTGCGCCTCGATGGACATGTTCACCAACTACGGTGAGCGCGGCGACCTGTTCGCCGCCGCCGTCCGGGCCCTGCAGCCCTGAAGCACGCACCCCGAGGTCGCGCCCGCGGGCAGTCCGCCGCCCGGGCGCGGCCTCGCCGTCGGAGGACCCCCGGCGCGTTCCAGTCCGTGACCCGAACCGTGAGGAGCCCGTGGTGCCGACCAGGGAGAAGGAGCCGCCGCCGGGCCTCCAGCTGATCTCGGCGACCACCACCACCTTCAAGTCGGCCGGCCCGCTCGCCCGCTTCCGGGCCGCCCGGGAGCGCTTCGGGTACCTGATGGCCCGGCCGCTGACCCCGTACTACCTGATCCTGGGCGCCGCGCTGCTGCTGGTGGTGCTGGGCCTGGTGATGGTGTTCTCCGCCTCGCAGAGCGTGGTGGTGGAGTACGGGCTGCCGATGACCTTCTTCTTCCGCAAGCAGCTGATCGCCCTGCTGCTGGGCGGGGCGATCGCGGTGGTGCTGACCCGGGCCCCGGTGCGGGCGCTGCGCACCGCCGCGTACCCGCTGCTGTTCGGGGTGGTGGGCGCGCTGGTGCTGGTGGCGATCCCCGGGGTCGGCGTGCGGATCAACGGCAACCGGAACTGGATCAGCCTGGGCTTCTTCCAGATCCAGCCGTCCGAGTTCGCCAAGCTGGCCCTGCTGCTGTGGGCGGCCGACCTGCTGGCCCGCAAGCAGCGCACCCACATGCTCGACCAGTGGAAGCACCTGCTGGTCCCGCTGGTGCCCGGCACCGTCGTGCTGATGATGCTGATCATGATCGGCGGCGACATGGGCACCACCATGGTGCTGATCGCCATGCTGTTCGGCCTGCTCTGGATGGTCGGCGCCCCGCTGCGGCTGTTCGCCGCCACCCTGGGCATCGCGGTGGTCGCCTGCACCGCGCTGATCATCACGGTGCCGCACCGGCTCGGTCGGCTGGCCTGCGTCGGCGTCACCAAGCCCGACCCCAACCTGGACTGCTTCCAGGCCCTGCACGGCCTGTACGCCCTGGCCGCGGGCGGACCGTTCGGGTCCGGACTGGGCGCCGGGGTGGAGAAGTGGGGGCAGCTGCCGGAGGCCCACACCGACTTCATCTTCGCCGCCACCGGCGAGGAACTCGGACTGGTGGGGACGCTGTCGGTGCTCGCGCTCTTCGCGGCACTAGGCTACGCGGGTATCCGAGTGGCCCTCGGCACCACGGACCCGTTCGTGCGGTACGCGGCGGGCGCCGCCACCACGTGGATCATGGCTCAGGCCGTGGTCAACCTGGGGTCGGCGCTGGGACTCCTGCCCATCGCGGGCGTCCCGCTGCCGCTGTTCTCGTACGGTGGTTCCGCGATGCTGTCGGCCATGTGCGCCATCGGGCTGCTGCTGTGCTTCGCACGCAGCTCCCCGGCGGCGAAGGCAGCGCTGGCTGCCCGGCCCCGCAGATGGCGAAAAGGGGCCAACTCCCGGTTCGGGCCCGTCCTGGACCGGGTGCTGCCAGGTAGGAAAACCACAGCGCGCAAGGCCGCCCGGCCGCCGCGCAGGGAGCGGTGAATTTCGGTGCATGTCGTACTCGCCGGCGGCGGGACCGCCGGTCACATCGAGCCGGCCATGGCGCTCGCGGACGCGCTGCGCAGGCACGACCCGTCCATCGGGATCACCGCCCTCGGCACCGAGCGCGGCCTGGAGACCCGGCTGGTCCCGGAGCGCGGCTACGAGCTGGCGCTGATCCCGGCCGTCCCGCTGCCCCGCAAGCCCACCCCGGAGCTGATCACCGTCCCGGGCCGGCTGCGCGGCACCGTGCGCGCCGCCCAGGAGGTCATCGAGCGGGTCAACGCGGACGCGGTGGTCGGCTTCGGCGGCTACGTGGCGATGCCCGCCTACCTGGCGGCCAAGCGGGCCGGCGTGCCGATCGTGGTGCACGAGGCCAACGCCCGCCCCGGCCTGGCCAACAAGATCGGCGCCCGCTACAGCGACTTCGTCGCGGTCTCCACCCCCGACTCCAAGCTGCGCGACTCCCGGTACATCGGCATCCCGCTGCGCCGCACCATCGCCACCCTGGACCGCGGCACCGTCCGCCCGGAGGCCCGGCACTACTTCGGCCTCGACCAGCGGCTGCCCACCCTGCTGGTCTCCGGCGGCTCGCAGGGCGCCCGGCGCCTGAACGAGACGGTGCAGGCGATCGCGCCCCGGCTGCAGCAGTACGGCGTCCAGATCCTGCACGCGGTCGGCCCGAAGAACGAGCTGCCGACCATCGACGACATCCCCGGCATGCCGCCGTACCGGGCGCTGCCCTACCTGGACCGGATGGACCTGGCCTACGCGGCGGCCGACATGATGCTCTGCCGGGCCGGCGCCATGACGGTGGCCGAGCTGGCCGCGGTCGGCCTGCCCGCCGCGTTCGTTCCGCTGCCGATCGGCAACGGCGAGCAGCGGCTGAACGCCCAGCCGATGGTGAAGGCGGGCGGCGGCCTGCTGGTCGACGACGCCGAGCTGACCCCGGACTGGGTGCTGAAGAACGTGCTGCCGGTGCTCACCGATCCGGCCAAGCTGTGGGAGATGTCGCGCGCGGCCGCCGAGTTCGGCCGCCGGGACGCCGACGACCTGCTGGTGCAGATGGTGTACGAGGCGATCGAGGCCGCCCGCGGCGGCCGCCGCCGTGGCTGACGAGGAGTACGAGGAGGAGTTCGGGGAGGACGGCGAAACGGCCCGTCCGCCCCGGCTCCGACTCTCCCGCCGGGGCGTCGGGGTGCTGGTCGCGCTGGGCGCGCTGGTGGTCGGCGGCCTCGGCTGGACGGTGTTCTTCTCCGCCGCGCTGGACGTCCGCGGGGTGGCCGTCCAGGGCCTGGACTCCGGCAGGCTGACCCAGCAGGACGTCGAGCGGGCGCTCGGCGGCACGGCGAGCGGCCCGCTGGCCCGGGTCGACCTGGACGAGGCCAGGGCCGAGGTGGCGAAGCTGCCCCGGGTCGCCTCGGTGGAGGTCTGGCGGGGCTGGCCGCACACCCTGCGGGTGAAGGTGACCGAGCGCCGCGCGGTGGCGGCGATCCAGCGCGACGGCGGCGGCTTCGTCCAGGTCGACGCCGGCGGTGTGGAATTCGCCACTGAGCCGCAGCCCCCGCCCGGCGTCCCGGTGGTGGCGCTCCAGCTGAGCCGGCCCGCCCAGGACGCGGTGGCGGTGATCGACCGCCCGACCCTCGTCCGCTCGGCGGTCACGGTGGCCGCCGGACTGCCGCCGGACGTGGCGAAACAGGCCGGTTCGCTCACGGTCTACTCGTACGACGACATCCGGCTGCAGCTGGCCTCCGGCGCCACCGTCCGCTGGGGGAGCGCCGAGGACACCCCGCGCAAGGCCGCGGTGCTGACGGCGCTGCTCGGTCAGAAGGCGTCGAATTACGACGTGAGTGCGCCGGATGCCCCGGCGGTGTCGGGTTGATCCGGTAAGTTCTGTCCCCGGGGGCGGTATTGACGGGGCCACGGCTCCGGTCCGACCCTTGGTGGTCACCCCGGTTTCACCGCGGGGTCGATGATCACATAGGCTCAAAAGAAAAAGGGAAGCTCGGCGTGTTCGTTGAAACACGCGCCGGTTGCGACCTACTGTCCTGTGTCAACGAGCTGTGCTCGACACCGAGGTGACACCGGCACAGCCATAACCCTCAACCTCAAGTTTAGGGTTCGGGTTGGAACCACGTGCTTCCCACCCATCGACATCCGTCGGCCTTCACAATCCAGGGGAGCCGACCCGGAAATTCGAGGCGAGAGGCCCCGACGTGGCAGCACCCCAGAATTACCTCGCGGTCATCAAGGTCGTCGGCATCGGCGGCGGCGGAGTCAACGCCATCAACCGGATGATCGAGGTCGGGCTCAAGGGCGTCGAGTTCATCGCGATCAACACCGACGCCCAGGCGCTGCTGATGAGCGACGCCGACGTGAAGCTGGACGTCGGCCGCGAGCTCACCCGCGGCCTCGGCGCCGGCGCCAACCCCGAGGTCGGCCGGAAGGCCGCCGAGGACCACCGCGAGGAGATCGAGGAGGTCCTCAAGGGGGCCGACATGGTCTTCGTGACGGCCGGCGAGGGCGGCGGCACCGGCACCGGCGGCGCGCCCGTGGTGGCCAACATCGCCCGCTCGCTCGGCGCCCTGACCATCGGCGTGGTCACCCGGCCGTTCACCTTCGAGGGCCGCCGCCGGGCCAACCAGGCCGAGGACGGCATCGCCAGCCTGCGCGAGCAGGTCGACACCCTGATCGTGATCCCGAACGACCGGCTGCTGTCGATCTCCGACCGCCAGGTCTCGGTGCTGGACGCCTTCCGCTCCGCCGACCAGGTGCTGCTCTCCGGTGTCCAGGGCATCACCGACCTGATCACCACCCCTGGCCTGATCAACCTCGACTTCGCCGACGTCAAGTCGGTCATGTCGGACGCCGGTTCGGCCCTGATGGGCATCGGCTCGGCCCGCGGCGAGGACCGCGCCAAGGCCGCCGCCGTGATGGCGATCTCCTCGCCGCTGCTGGAGGCGTCCATCGACGGCGCCCGCGGCGTGCTGCTCTCCATCTCCGGCGGCTCCGACCTCGGCCTGTTCGAGATCAACGAGGCCGCCCAGCTGGTCAGCGAGGCCGCCCACCCCGAGGCGAACATCATCTTCGGCGCGGTCATCGACGACGCGCTCGGCGACGAGGTCCGGGTCACCGTGATCGCCGCCGGGTTCGACGGCGGCCAGCCGCCGGCCATCGTCCGCGAGCCGGTGGTGAAGTCGACCTCCTCCGCCGCCTCGGCCCCGGCCGCCGCCGCCCCGGAGCGCCCGGCCACCCGCCCGTCCTACGGCTCGATCGGCTCGGTCACCCGCGCCGAGGAGCCGTCGCGCGCCGCCGAGACCCCGGCCCCGGCCCCGGCGACGGCCACCGCCCCGCCGGTGCCGCCGCAGGTGCAGCCGGTGCGGCAGCCGTACGTCGAGAGCCCCGCGGAGGAGCTCGACGTGCCGGACTTCCTCAAGTGATCGACGCGTTCTCCCGACACGGTGCTCACTTCGCCTCCACCACCCGGTGGGGCGGGGTGAGCACCGCGCCGTACGGGGAGCTCAACCTCGGCGGTGCGGTGGGCGATTCGCCCGAATCCGTCCTGCAGAACCGTTTCCTCGCCGCCCGGGAGCTGGGGCTGGACCCGGCCGACGTGGTCTGGATGAACCAGGTGCACGGCGCCGAGGTCGCGGTGGTGACGGAGCGCCAGCCCGCGGGGACCGCCCCGACCGTCGACGCGGTGGTCACCGACCGCCCGCTCGCCCTCGCCGTGCTGACCGCCGACTGCACCCCGGTGCTGCTGGCCGACCCCGCCGCCGGGGTGGTCGGCGCGGCGCACGCCGGACGTCCGGGCCTGGCCGCCGGGGTCGTCCCCGCGGTGGTCGCCGCGATGCGCGAACTGGGGGCCCGCCCCGAGCGGATCCTCGCCGCCGTCGGCCCCGCGGTCTGCGGCCGCTGCTACGAGGTGCCGGAGGCGATGCGCGCCGAGGTCGCCGCGCTCGTTCCGGCCGCGCACGCCGAGACCTCCTGGGGCACCCCCGCGCTGGACGTCCCCGCCGGGGTCGCCGCACAGCTCGCCGCGGCGGGCGTGCAGGATGTGGTGCGATCATCGGTCTGCACCCTCGAATCACCGGACCACTACTCCTACCGTCGGGAGCAGCGGACCGGCCGACTCGCGAGCTACGTCTGGCTGGGGCCCTCACACTCATGACGAACGACATCTACGGTCCGTTCCCGGGCCGCCCCGAGTTCTCCGCCGCGCTGACCGAGGGGCAGCGCGCCCGCTACGAGCAGCTCGGCGCCAACCTCGACGTGGTCGAGCGCCGGATCGCCGACGCCTGCGCCGCGGCGGGCCGCCCGCGCGCGGAGGTCACCCTGATCGTGGTGACCAAGACCTACCCGGCCGAGGACACCGCGCTGCTCGCCGGGCTCGGCGTCACCGACGTCGCGGAGAACCGCGACCAGGACGCCGCCCCCAAGGCCGAGCGCTGCGTGGAACTCCCGCTGACCTGGCACTTCGTGGGCCAGCTGCAGACCAACAAGGCCCGTTCGGTGGTCCGTTACTCCGACGTCGTGCACTCGGTGGACCGGGCCCGGCTGGTCGACTCGCTGGCCGCCGCCGTCCGCAACGCCGAGCGCCCGCCGCTGGGCTGCCTGGTGCAGGTCGCCCTGGACAAGGAGGCGGGCGAGGGGGAGCACCGCGCGGGCGTGGCGCCCGCCGAGGTGCTCGCGCTGGCGGAGCGGATCGCCGACACGCCCGGGCTGCGACTGGACGGTGTGATGACGGTCGCACCGCTGGCCGGTCCGCTGGCGGGCGACCCGGCGCGCGCCTTCGCGCGGCTGGCGGAAATCGCAAGCGACGTACGCGCGGCCCATCCGGCTGCAACCATGGTCTCGGCAGGGATGAGCGGCGATCTGGAGCAGGCGATCGCCGCCGGAGCGACACATGTACGCGTCGGTACGGCGGTGCTCGGAGTGCGGTCACCGCTCGGGTAACGTCACCGAGTAAGTAGATCAGACTGCAGGACAAAATAGGACAGAACCTAGCAGATGATCAGTCTGCAGGTAAACCGTGGATCGCATCCGAGCGCACACTCCGCGGTCTGACGGACCGTCGGCCTGACAGGTCGTAAGAGGACCACGGCATCCGCAGGGCGACACGGTGGGCGCATGAGCGGAGGAGACAGCAGCATGGCCGGCGCGATGCGCAAGATGGCGGTCTATCTCGGTCTGGTCGAGGACGAGACCTACGACAGCCAGGGGTACGACCCCGACGACGACTACGACGCGGACCCGGAGCCGATCCGCACCGGCCGGACCGAGGACCTCCGGTCCGCGGCCCCCGCGCCCGCCGCCCCCGCCCCGCAACCGGCGCCCGTGGCCCACATCGCGCCCCAGCCGGTGCCCGCCGCGGTCCCGATCCGGCAGGAGCAGCCGCGGATGGCTCCCGTGTCGTCCATCACATCCGAGCGCCACCGCAACCTGGAGAAGAGCACCCCGGTGATCATGCCCAAGGTCGTCAACGAACGAGAGCCGTACCGCATCACCACGCTGCACCCGAGGACCTACAACGAGGCCCGTACCATCGGGGAACAGTTCCGCGGCGGCACCCCCGTGATCATGAATTTGACCGAGATGGACGACACGGACGCCAAGCGGCTCGTAGACTTCGCCGCTGGACTGGTCTTCGGTCTGCACGGCAGTATCGAGCGCGTGACGCAGAAGGTGTTCCTGCTGTCGCCTGCTAACGTCGATGTAACGGCGGAGGACAAGGCTCGGATCGCCGAGGGTGGGTTCTTCAACCAGAGCTGACCCGAACCACGACTACACGTGTGGGTCTGTTGACAGAGCGTCACTGACGGTACGTCGGCCAGGGAGAGGGAGACGCGATGGGGATCTTCGGTTCGGTGCTCTACTGGGTGCTGACCGTGTTCCTGTTGTTCCTGCTCTTCCGACTCGTCATGGACTGGGTGTTCCAGTTCGCCCGTTCATGGCGTCCCGGGAAGCCCATGGTCGTGGTGCTGGAGGCCACGTACACTGTCACGGATCCGCCACTCAAGCTTCTTCGGCGTTTCATCCCGCCGTTGCGTCTCGGGGGCGTGGCGCTCGACCTGTCCTTCTTCGTACTGATGATCATTGTGTATGTCCTGATCTCGCTCGTGCAGCGCCTGTCGTTCTGAACGATGCGACAGGATGCCGGTCCGACGATCACGTTGAGGTGAAGAGATGCCATTGACCCCCGAGGACGTTCGGAACAAGCAGTTCACGACCGTCCGGCTGCGCGAAGGCTATGACGAGGACGAGGTCGATGCCTTCCTCGACGAGGTCGAAGCCGAGCTGACCCGCCTGCTGCGCGAGAACGAGGACCTGCGGGCCAAGCTGGCCGCCGCCACGCGTGCCGCCGCGCAGAACCAGGCCAACATGCGCAAGGAGCAGCAGGCCCCGCAGGACGGCGGCCGCCCCGGCGCCCCCGTCCCCGCCGCCATATCCGGCCCGCCGGTGCCCGGCCAGCAGGGCCCCGGTCCGCAGCAGCTCGGCGGCCCGCAGCAGCTCGCCGGTCCCCAGCAGGGCATGGGCAACCAGCAGGGCATGGGCAACCAGCCGCTGGGCCTGCCCTCCGGCGCTCCGCAGCTGCCCGCCGGTCCGCAGCAGGGCATGGGCGGCCCGATGGGCAACCCGATGCAGCAGCAGCAGATGGGCCAGACCATGGGCGGCCAGCAGCAGCTGGTCCAGCCGATGGGCGGGCAGATGCTGCAGCCGATGGGCAACCCGATGCAGCAGCAGATGGGCCAGACCATGGGCGGCCAGCAGCTGCAGCCGATGGGCGGGCAGCAGCTCCAGCCGATGGGCGGCCCGATGGGCAACCCGATGCAGCAGCAGGGTCCCGGCGGTGACAGCGCCGCCCGCGTCCTGGCGCTCGCCCAGCAGACCGCGGACCAGGCCATCTCCGAGGCCCGCTCCGAGGCCAACAAGATCGTCGGCGAGGCCCGCAGCCGCGCCGAGGGCCTGGAGCGGGACGCCCGTGCCAAGGCCGACGCCCTGGAGCGGGACGCCCAGGAGAAGCACCGCGTCGCGATGGGCTCGCTGGAGTCCGCCCGCGCCACCCTGGAGCGCAAGGTCGAGGACCTGCGCGCCTTCGAGCGCGAGTACCGCACGCGGCTGAAGTCCTACCTGGAGACCCAGCTGCGCCAGCTGGAGTCGCAGGCGGACGACTCCCTCGCCCCGCCGCGGATCCCCGCCACCGCTTCGCTGCCGCCGGCCGCGTCGTCGATGGCGCCCGCCGGTGCGAGCGCGATGTCCTCCCCGGCGCCGTCCTTCGGCTCCAACCCGTCCTTCGGCGGGAACCAGTCCTTCGGCGGCTCCTCCTTCGGCAGCTCGTCCGGTGCCCCGTCCTTCGGCGGCGCCTCGGCGGGCGGCAACGGGGCGATGGCACCGGCGGGCATGACCCAGCCGATGGCGGCCGTGCGGCCGCAGCCCCCGCAGCCGATGCAGCAGGCTCCCGCGCCGATGCGGGGCTTCCTGATCGACGAGGACGGCGACAACTAGCAGTTCCGCAGTGCGCAACCGAAAGGGCGCCCTTGGCCGTGGTGGCTGGGGGCGCCCTTCGCCGTGCGTGCGCCGTGCGGACGGGGACGCGCGGCGATGGCCGCGAGGAGGGTGGCGGTCCGCCGCCTCCCCGCGACCTCGCCGGGGTGCCCGGCCGGTCGCGCGGTTCCCCGCGCCCCCGGCGCGGGCTGTCGCCTGCTGCCGGGGGCGCGGGGAACCGTGGGGGCTCAGGCCTTGCGGAGGGTGAACTCCAGGGCGAGGTCCTCGGCGGTGAAGCGCGGGGCGTCGGGGTCGGTGATGGTCAGGCCGATCGTCTCGGCGAGGACCTCGGCGGCGATCAGGGACTGGTGCTCGGTGAGGCCGGCCAGGGCGTCCGGGTCGGTGCTGGTGAGCTGGAGGTGGATCCGGTCGGTGATCTCCAGGCCGGAGTTCTTCCGGGCGTCCTGGATCTGCCGGACCGCGTCGCGGGCGATGCCGAGGCGCTTGAGCTCGGGGGTGATCGTCAGGTCGAGGGCGACGGTGGCGCCGGACTCGTTGGCGACGGCCCAGCCCTCGCGCGGGGTCTCGGTGATGACCACCTCCTCGGGGGAGAGGGTGACCGTCTCGCCGTCCAGCTCGACCGAGGTCTCGCCGGTGGCGCGCAGCTCGGCGGAGAGCCGGGCGGCGTCGGCGGCGGCGACGGCCTTGGCGACGTCCTGGACGCCCTTGCCGAAGCGCTTGCCGAGGGCGCGGAAGTTGGCCTTGGCGGAGGTGTCGACCAGCGAGCCGCCGACCTCGGACAGGGACTCCAGCGCGGCGACGTTGAGCTCCTCGGCGATCTGGGCGCGCAGGTCGGCGGGGAGCTCCTCCCAGCCCTGGGCGGCGATCAGCGCACGCAGCAGCGGCTGGCGGTTCTTGACGCCGCTGCCGGCCCGGGTGGCGCGGCCGAGCTCGACCAGGCGGCGGGCCAGCACCATCTGCTTGGCCAGCTCGGGGTCGATCAGGCTCTCGTCGACGGCCGGCCAGCTGCTCAGGTGGACGGAGACCGGGGCGTCCGGGGTGACCGGGACGACCAGGTCCTGCCAGACCCGCTCGGTGATGAACGGGGTCAGCGGGGCCATCAGCCGGGTGACCGTCTCCAGCGCCTCGTGCAGGGTGGCCAGCGCGGCCGCGTCGCCCTGCCAGAAGCGGCGGCGGCCGCGGCGGACGTACCAGTTGGACAGGTCGTCGACGAAGCCGGACAGCAGCTTGCCGGCCCGCTGGGTGTCGTACGCCTCGTAGGCGGCGTCCACCTCGCGCACCAGGGTGTGCAGTTCGGACAGCACCCAGCGGTCGAGCACCGGGCGGTCGGCCGGGGCCGGGTCGCTCGCGGAGGGGGCCCAGCCGGCCGGGCGGGCGTACAGGGCCTGGAAGGCGACGGTGTTCCAGTAGGTGAGGAGGGTCTTGCGGACCACCTCCTGGATGGTGCCGTGGCCGACCCGGCGGGCCGACCAGGGGGAGCCGCCGGCGGCCATGAACCAGCGCACCGCGTCGGCGCCGTGCTCGTCCATCAGCGGGATCGGCTGCAGGATGTTGCCCAGGTGCTTGGACATCTTGCGGCCGTCCTCGGCCAGGATGTGGCCCAGGCAGACGACGTTCTCGTACGAGTTCCGGTCGAACACCAGGGTGCCGACGGCCATCAGGGTGTAGAACCAGCCGCGGGTCTGGTCGATCGCCTCGGAGATGAACTGCGCCGGGTAGCGCTGCTCGAACAGCTCCTTGTTGCGGTACGGGTAGCCGTACTGCGCGAACGGCATCGAGCCCGAGTCGTACCAGGCGTCGATCACCTCGGGGACCCGGACCGCGGTGGCGGAGCACTGCGGGCAGGGGAAGGTGACCTCGTCGATGTACGGGCGGTGCGGGTCCAGGCCGGACTGGTCGGTGCCGGTCAGCTCGGAGAGCCGGGCGAGCGAGCCGACGCAGGTCAGGTGGTCGTCCGCGCAGCGCCAGATCGGCAGCGGGGTGCCCCAGTAGCGGTTGCGGGACAGCGCCCAGTCGATGTTGTTGTTCAGCCAGTCGCCGAAGCGGCCGTGCTTGACCGTCTCCGGGTACCAGTTGGTGGCCTCGTTCTCGCGGATCATCGCGTCCTTGACGGCGGTGGTCCGGATGTACCAGGACGGCTGCGCGTAGTAGAGCAGCGCGGTGTGGCAGCGCCAGCAGTGCGGGTAGCTGTGCTCGTACGGGAGGTGGCGGAACAGCAGGCCGCGGGCCTGCAGGTCGGCGACCAGGGTCTCGTCGGCCTTCTTGAAGAACACCCCGCCGACCAGCGGCACGTCGGGGGCGAAGGTGCCGTCGCTCTCCACCGGGTTGACCACGGGCAGGCCGTAGCGGCGGCAGGTCGCGAGGTCGTCGGCGCCGAAGGCGGGCGACTGGTGGACGATGCCGGTGCCGTCCTCGGTGGTGACGTACTCGGCGGTCAGCACGTAGTGCGCGTCCGGGATCTCCACCAGGTCGAACGGGCGCCGGTAGGCCCAGCGCTCCATCTCGGCGCCGGTGAAGGACTCGCCGGTGGCCTCCCAGCCCTCGCCGAGGGCCTTGGCCAGCAGCGGCTCGGCGACCACCAGGCGCTCGTTCCCGTCGGTGGCGACCACGTAGGTCACCTCGGGGTGGACGGCGGCGGCGGTGTTGGAGACCAGCGTCCAGGGGGTGGTGGTCCACACCAGCAGGGCGGCGGTGCCCGCCAGCGGGCCGGAGGTCAGCGGGAAGCGGACGAACACCGAGGGGTCGACCACGGTCTCGTAGCCCTGGGCCAGTTCGTGGTCGGACAGGCCGGTGCCGCAGCGCGGGCACCAGGGGGCGACCCGGTGGTCCTGGACCAGCAGGCCCTTGTCGAAGATCTGCTGCAGCGACCACCAGACCGACTCGATGTAGGACGGGTCCATGGTGCGGTACGCCTGGTCGAGGTCGACCCAGTAGCCCATCCGCTCGGTCAGCTCGGCGAAGGCGTCGGTGTGCCGGGTCACCGACTCGCGGCACTTGGCGTTGAACTCGGCGATGCCGTACTTCTCGATGTCCGGCTTGCCGGAGAAGCCCAGTTCCTTCTCCACCGCGAGCTCGACCGGCAGGCCGTGGCAGTCCCAGCCGGCCTTGCGGGCGACGTGGTAGCCCTTCATGGTGCGGTAGCGCGGGAAGACGTCCTTGAAGACCCGGGCCTCGATGTGGTGGGCGCCCGGCATGCCGTTGGCGGTGGGCGGGCCCTCGTAGAACACCCACTCGGGGCGGCCCTCGGACTGCTCCAGGCTGCGCTGGAAGACCCGCTCCTCCTGCCAGAACGACAGGATCCGGTGCTCCAGCGCGGGCAGGCTCACCTGCGCGGGGACGGCGTTGTACGTGGGCGACATGGGGGCGTCTACCTCCGGCGGATGCGTGGACTGGCTCCGACGGAGGGACGAGACGGCGAGCCGCCCCGCGGTACCACCCTCCTTGACCGCGTGCACTGCGGCCCTCTCTTTGGGTTTGCGGCCGGTTCTACTGGGCCCTGGACGGGCCGTTCTTCCGGCGGCTCCGGGGTGATCTTCCCGCCGCGCACACCCCCGGGCTCACACCGCCCCCGGGTCGCTCCTGGCTGCGTACGTCGGTACTCGTCCCATCTGCGCCTTGCAGCCCCAGTGTATCGGCCCCCGCAAGCCGTTTCGCGCACCCGCGAGCCGGGCCCGGGTGGTTAGCCCGGGGCGTTCTGGGCACAACTTGTGCAGCGCCGACCCGACGGAGGCTGCGCGGGTGGGATCGATGGGGCGCTTCGGTATGTCCCGTTGTGGGCTGATTCGATGAGGTTTATCGTTCCGGGACCGGCAAGATCGTCGGGAACCGACGCTTCTGATCATTCGTGAATGAGGTCGAAAGCCATGGCTGAGAAGGCGACAGGAACCGTGACCAAGAGGTCGCGCGAGGCCGTGGCGGGCGACCCAGGGGAGGGGACCGTGAGTACTGCGCGGCGAAAGACCGGCACCACCGGACACACCGCGGCCAGCAGCCGCAACCACGTGCCGGCGGGCACCGGAGCCCGCGGCGGCGCCGAGTCGGTCGACCCGGCCGACCTGCCGGTCCGTCCCGGGGAGGACCCGTGGACGGCCGAGGAGGTCGCCGAGCTGCACGACGAGCTGGCCTCCGACATCGTCCGGCTGCGCGCCGAGATCGAGGCCTCCGAGGCCGCCATCGCCGGCCTGATGCGGGACTCCAACGACGGCGCGGGCGACGACCAGGTCGACGCCGGCACCAAGAACATCAACCGGGAGAGCGAGCTCTCGCTCGCCAACAACGCCCGCGACAGCCTCGCCCAGACCGAGCGGGCCCTGGCCCGGCTGGAGGGCACCGCCTTCGGCCGCTGCGAGTCCTGCGGCCAGCCCGTCGGCAAGGCCCGCCTGCAGGCCTTCCCGCGCGCCACCCTCTGCGTCAGCTGCAAGGCCAAGCAGGAACGCCGCTGACCCGGGGTGCCGGTCGACGGGACCCGCGGGGCGGAACAATCCCGGGCGCGGCGGCCAAGCGGGCGGGCCGTGCCGTACCCTCGTCCCCAAGTACGTCGACCGGCATTCCCCCCGGCGCATTCCACACGGCAGCGGAGCGGATCATCAGCACGCCAGGTTCCCACCAGACCCAGGACGACGCCGTCCCCACCGCCCGGCCCGACGGGGCGGGTGAGCCGGTGACCCGGCCCGAGCCCGAGGGCGCCGGGGCGACGGCGGCGGAGGGCGCCCGCGCCGTGGTGCGCCGCCGACGGATCAGCGTGCTGCTGGCCGTCGCGCTGCTCGCCTACCTGATCGACCTCGGCTCCAAGCTGCTGGTGGTCGCCAAGCTGGAGGGGCGCAGCTCGCCGATCGACGTGGTCGGCGACTGGATGACCCTCCAGGTGATCCGCAACCCCGGCGCCGCGTTCGGCATGGGCCAGGCGATGACGCTGCTGTTCACCGCGATCGCCGCCGGCGTCATCGTGGTGATCTGGCGGATCGCCCGCCGCCTGTACAGCCTGCCCTGGGCGATCGCCCTCGGCCTGCTGCTCGGCGGCGCGTTCGGCAACCTCACCGACCGGCTGTTCCGCGCCCCCTCGGTGCTGCGCGGGCACGTGGTCGACTTCATCTCCGTCCAGCACTTCGCGGTCTTCAACCTCGCCGACTCGGCGATCGTCTGCGGCGGCATCCTGGTCGTGCTGCTCTCCTTCCGCGGCTCCAACCCGGACGGCACCACGCACGGCGGCGGCCCGGCCCCCCGGGCCGAGGAGAAGGCCGCCACCGCCGAGGACGGCGCCGACGAGGGCTGAGCCCCCGCACCCGCTCGTGGCGTGCCCGCCGGACCGCACGGTCCGGCGGGCACGCGCGTGTCCGGGGCCGTGCGGGCGGGCGTCCGGGTGTCCGGGGCCGTGCGGGCGGGCAGAGTGGCCGGGAGACGGGACGGCCGGGGAGGGCGCGTGGGGTGGGAGGGGTTCCTGCTGCTGTGGAGCGGGGCGTGGTGCGCGGTCGCGCTGGTCGGGGCGGCCCGGTCGCTGGCCGGGGTCACCGAGGCGCAGCGGACGGTGCGGCTGACCGGGCGGATCCGGGAGGTCGGCGAGGTGCGGCACGGCGCCTCGCGGATCGGCGGCATCCCGGTGGTGGTCGCCTGGCGGGAGCCGGACACGGGGCGGGAGGTCCTCGTCCGGGGCGACGACGGGCGCGGCGAGACGCTCACCGCGGCCTGGGTCGGCCGGGAGATCGGGGTCAGCCACCCGGCGGGCCGACCGGGGGAGCACCGCTTCGCGAACGCCCCCGAGCCGCCCTCCCGCGGGCTGGGGCGGCCGGCCTTCGCGGCCTTCCTGGCCTACGCGGGCCTGGTGGCGCTGGCCGCGGTCCGCTGGGCGTGGCCGTGGGCGCTGGTCGGCGTCGCGGGCCCGTGGGCGCTGTCCGGCCTGTGGCACCTGCCGGAGGCCGTCCGGGACCGGCGGGGCAAGCGGGCGCGGCTGGCCGCGGCGGAGGCGGTGCCGGGCCGGATCGTCGCGGTGTTCCAGGACGTCCGGATCGACGAGGACGACGGCTCCAGGATCACCACCCTCACCCCCGTGGTGGCGTTCACCACCCGCGACGGAACCGCCGTCACCGCCCACTGCACCAGGCACCTCGCCGACCCGGCCACCGCCCGCGGGCGCGAGGTGACGGTGCACCACGCGCCCGCGGACCCGGCCGGGTTCACCCTGGACCCGGCGGCCGACCGGCGCTCCTGGGGGTGGGACCTGGCGGTGCACGCCGCCGCCGTCGCGGTGCTGGCGGCGACGGCGGCGGTCGGCGCGGCGCTGCTGGCGCGCTGAGGCCGGACGGCTCAGGCGGTGAGCAGGCGGGTGATCTCCTCGGCGAGCTCCGGGCCGAGGCGGCCCCAGCCGTCCTTGTAGCCGTAGACGGCGGCCAGCGTGCGGGCCTCGTAGTCGCCGTTCAGGACCTCGATGTCGTCGGGGGTGATCAGCGAGGGGTGGGCGACGCCGAGGGCCGAGGAGACCTTGGTCAGCTCCCGGCGCAGGGTGCGCAGGTAGTGCGCGGCCCGGGTGGCCTTGGAGGCCGGGTCGATGCCGCGGGCCAGCCACGGGTTCTGGGTGGCGATGCCGGTCGGGCAGCGGTCGGTGTGGCACTTCTGGGCCTGGATGCAGCCGATCGACAGCATCGCCTCGCGGGCCACGTTGACCATGTCGACGCCCAGCGCGAAGGCCACCGCGGCGTTCTCGGGCAGGCCGAGCTTGCCGGAGCCGATGAAGGTCAGCCGGTCGGTGGTGCCCAGTTCGGCGAAGGTGCCGTAGACCCGGGAGAAGCCCATCCGGAACGGCAGCGACACCGAGTCGGCGAA
The DNA here is from genome assembly GCF_030268885.1 of Kitasatospora phosalacinea. GTDB lineage: Bacteria > Actinomycetota > Actinomycetes > Streptomycetales > Streptomycetaceae > Kitasatospora > Kitasatospora phosalacinea_C. The sequence goes on along the minus strand of NZ_BSSA01000008.1, from coordinate 277,174 downwards.
GATCCGCGGCGCCGCGCCGGTGCCGCCCTCGCCGCCGTCGACGGTCACGAAGTCCACGCCGCGGTCGCCGCGCGCCATCATCGAGGCCAGCTCCTGCCAGAAGCCCAGCTCGCCCACCGCGCTCTTGACGCCGACCGGCAGGCCGGTCTCGGCGGCCAGCAGCTCGACGAAGTCCAGCATCGAGTCGGTGTCGCCGAAGGCGCTGTGCCGGGACGGCGAGGCGCAGTCCTCCCCGACCGGGATGCCGCGGATCTCCGCGATCTCCGGGGTGACCTTCGCGCCGGGCAGCATGCCGCCCAGGCCCGGCTTGGCGCCCTGCGAGAGCTTGATCTCGATCGCCCGGACCGGGGCGGAGGCCACCACCTCCTTGAGCCTGGCCAGGTCGAAGCTGCCGTCCGCGTTGCGGCACCCGAAGTACGAGGTGCCCAACTGCAGCACCAGGTCGCCGCCGCCCTTGCGGTGGTACGGGGACAGGCCGCCCTCGCCGGTGTTGTGCAGCGCCCCGGCCTGCGCCGCGCCCTCGTTCAGGGCGGTGATCGCGGCGCCGGAGAGCGAGCCGAAGCTCATCGCGGAGACGTTGACCACGCTGGCGGGGCGGAACGCCTTGGCGCGCCCGCGCGGGCCGCCCAGCACCTTGGCCGAGGGCAGCGGGGCGTCCGGGTCGTGCGCGTCCGGGAGCGGGCCGGCGAAGGTGCGCTGCTTCAGGTAGGCGTGGCCCTGGACGTGCGCGACGTCGACCTCGGTGCCGAACCCGAAGTAGTTGTTCTCCTCCTTCGCGGAGGCGTAGATCCAGCTGCGCTGGTCGCGGCTGAACGGCCGCTCCTCCTCGTTGGAGGTCACGATGTACTGCCGCAGCTCCGGGCCGATCCGCTCCAGCAGGTACCGGGCGTGCCCGGCCACCGGGAAGTTGCGGAGCAGGGCGTGCCGCTTCTGCAGCAGGTCACGGGCGGCGAGCGCGGCCACCGCGGCTGCGGCGGCGGTGCCTATCGTGCGGGCCTTCATGGGCTGGTCCCCCCTCGGGTCCGGCCCCGTCCTCGTCGACCGGGCCGTCGTGTGGTGGTGCGGCTCCGATGCTAGGGCGCGGCCGCGGGGCGCCCGGGGCGGGGTGCGGGGGCTCCCGGGCGGGGCGCGGGAGGCCCCGGCGGGGCGGGGGGCCGGGCCCCGGTGGGGCGGGGGGCCGGTGCGGGTCGGGCATACTCGGGTGGGTGAGCATCGCAGCGCAGACCCGTAGCCTCCCCGTACCCGACGGCCTGGAGGGCGAGCGGCTGGACGCCGCCCTGGCCCGGATGTTCGGGTTCTCCCGCACCAAGGCCGCCGAACTCGCCGCCGAGGGGAAGGTCACCCTGGACGGCGCGGTCGCCGGGAAGTCGGACCGGGTCACCGCCGGGTCCTGGCTGGAGGTCGAGATCCCGGCCCCCGCCGCGCCGGTGCAGGTCGTCGCCGAGGCCGTCGAGGGCATGCGGATCATCCACGACGACGACCACGTGGTCGTGATCGACAAGCCGGTCGGCGTGGCCGCGCACCCCAGCCCCGGCTGGACCGGCCCCACCGTGATCGGCGGCCTGGCCGCGGCCGGCTACCGGATCTCCACCTCCGGCGCCGCCGAGCGCCAGGGCGTCGTGCACCGGCTGGACGTCGGCACCTCCGGGATCATGGTGGTCGCCAAGTCCGAGCGGGCCTACACCGACCTGAAGCGGCAGTTCCACGACCGGGTCACCGAGAAGAAGTACAACGCGCTGGTCCAGGGCCACCCCGACCCGCTGTCCGGCACCGTGGACGCGCCGATCGGCCGCCACCCCAGCAGCGACTGGAAGTGGGCCGTCACCCGCGACGGCAAGCCCTCCGTCACGCACTACGACCTGATCGAGGCGTACCGGGCCGCGTCCCTGCTGGACATCAAGCTGGAGACCGGCCGCACCCACCAGATCCGGGTGCACATGTCCGCGCTGCGCCACCCCTGCGTCGGCGACCTCACCTACGGCGCGGACCCGACGCTGGCCAAGCGGCTGGGGTTGACCCGGCAGTGGCTGCACGCCGTCTCGCTGGGCTTCGAGCACCCCGAGGACGGGCGCTGGGTCGAGTTCACCTCCGCTTACCCTGATGACCTCCAGCACGCGCTGGACGTCATTGCGAGGGAGAGCTGAGATGGGGGCTTCGATCCGGGTGGTCGAGGGGGACGCGGACATGGCGCTGGCGCGCGGTGTCCGGCACGAGGTGTTCGTGGTCGAGCAGCAGGTGCCGCCGGAGCTGGAGTACGACGAGTACGACGCGACCTCCGCGCACCTGCTGGCCGTCGGGCCGGACGGGGCGGCGCTCGGCACCGCCCGGCTGATCCACGGCGCCGAGGCGCTGGCGATGACCGGCGGCACCGAGGGCCGGGTGCTGCTGGGCCGGCTCGCCGTGGTCGCCACCGCCCGCGGGACCGGGCTCGGGGCGCAACTGGTGCGCGCGGTCGAGGAGTTGGGGCGCGAGTACGGGGCGCGTGAGGTGGAGCTGCACGCGCAGGTGCAGGCGCTCGGGTTCTACGAGCGGCTCGGGTACGCGGCCGAGGGGCCGGTGTACGACGACGCCGGGATCCCGCACCGGACCATGACGCGGGTGCTGTAGCAGCGGGGCCCCGCCGCGCGTCGCGCTCATTCGGTGCGCACGCGCGGCAGGGACTCGGGGTGGTGGTCGCGCAGGTACGCCAGCAGGTGCTCGCGGACGGCGAGCCGGAGGGCGGCGGTGGCGTCCGGGTCGCGGGCGGTCATCGTGGCGCGGAGCACGACGGTGGACGGGGTGGTGTCGCTGACGGCGAGGGACCACTCCCGGCCGTCCCACAGCTCGCTGCCCGCGAGGTAGCGCGCCAGCTCGGCGCGCAGCGCGTCGACCGGGGTGCGGTGGTCGAGGTGCAGCAGCAGCCAGCCGAGCAGGCCCGGGTCGCGGCGGGTCCAGTTCTCGTACGGCCTGGAGACGAAGTAGGAGACCGGGACGACCAGGCGGCGCTCGTCCCACAGGCGCAGCACCAGGTAGGAGAGGGTGATCTCCTCGACGGTGCCCTGCTGGCCGTCCACGACGACGGTGTCGCCGATGCGGACGGTGTCGCTGAAGGCGATCTGCAGGCCCGCGAAGAAGTTGCCGAGGGCGGACTGGGCGGCGATGCCCGCGATGATGCCGATGATGCCGGCCGAGGCGAGCAGGCTGGCGCCGACGGTGCGCATGGCGTCGAAGGTCAGCAGCAGCGCGCCGACGGTGACCACCCCGACCACCGCGGAGCCGACCCGGCGGACCAGGCCCAGTTGGGTGCGGACGCGCTGGATCCGGGAGGCGTCCTCGGTGACCGTCCGGTAGCGGCTGAAGGCGGCGTCGACGCCGGCGGCCAGCACCCGGACGGTCAGCCAGCCGAGCGAGCCGATCAGCACCAGCAGCACGCCGTGGCGGATCGCGTCGTCGTCGCTGTGGAAGATCCGGCGCACCGGCTGGGCGGCCAGCAACAGGGCCGACAGCAGCACCAGTTGGAGCGGGACGCGGCAGCGGCGCAGCTGCGCCCAGACCGGGGCCTCGGGGTGGCGGGCGGCGAGGCGCTGGAGGACCTGGTCGACCAGCCAGCCCGCGAACAGGGTGGCCAGGACGGCGGTGAGCAGGCTGGCGAGCGGCCAGAGCACGGGTCACCTCGGGCAGTTGGTCCGGAAGTGGGGGATTCGCACCCTATCGCGGGGCATTGCGGGGGTTCGGGAACCCGGGCGGGGCGCCGGACGTCAGGGAGGGGGACGGGCTGACGGCTTCCTTACCGGCCGCCCGGTTAGGATCACCTGCCATGGGCTTCGGTGGGGCGTGGCGCGGGTGGTGGACCAGGCGCAGGGCGGTGCTGGCCGGAGGAGTGGCGGTCGCGCTGCTGGTCGGCGGCGGGGCGGTCGCGCTGGCCGGGCAGCCGCCGCAGGTGCACCGGGAGGACCGCTTCCTGGACGTGCCGGAGGTCGCGGGCAGCACCGGCACCGTCCGGATCGACACCTCGTTCTTCACCGCGGGCGGCTCCGGGCGGCGCCCCGCGGTGCTGCTGGCGCACGGCTTCGGCGGGTCGAAGGAGGACCTGCGCCCGCGCGCCGAGGAGCTGGCCCGGGACGGGTACGCGGTGCTGACCTGGTCGGCGCGCGGCTTCGGGCGCTCCGGCGGGCAGATCGGCCTGAACCAGCCGGAGCGCGAGGTCGCGGACGTCTCCCGGCTGGTGGACTGGCTGGCGCAGCGCCCCGAGGTGCAGCTGGACGCCCCCGGCGACCCGAAGGTGGGCGTCACCGGCGCCTCGTACGGCGGGGCGGTGTCGCTGCTGGCCGCCGGGTACGACGGCCGGGTCGACGCGATCGCCCCGCAGATCACCTGGTTCGACCTGGCGGACGCGCTGTTCCCGCAGGGCGCGCAGGGGGGTTCGGCCGCCGACGGGGTGTTCAAGAAGCTCTGGGCCGGGATCTTCTTCACCACCGGTTCGTCCGCGGCGTTCGGTGCGGGCGGCTCCGCCGCGCCGACGGCGGGGGAGGGGCGGGGGCCGGTGGGCTGCGGGCGGTTCCGGGCCGAGCTGTGCGAGATGTACAACCGGGTCGCGGCGGCCGGGCGGCCCGACGCGGACGCCGTGCGGCTGCTGGAGCGCTCCAGCCCCGCCGCCGTCGCGGACCGGATCAAGGTGCCGACGCTCGTCGTCCAGGGCCAGCAGGACTCGCTGTTCCCGCTCGACCAGGGGGACCGGATCGCCCGGGCCGTCGCCGCGAACGGCGCGCCCGTCGCGGTCGACTGGTTCGGCGCCGGGCACGACGGCGGCCAGGAGACCAGCACCCGCGCGGACGCCCGGATCACCGCCTGGTTCGACCACTACCTCAAGGGGAACGGCGCCGACACCGGCCCCGCGTTCCGGGTCACCCGCACCGGCGGCGTCGACTCCACCGGCTTCCAGGCGGTGCTGCGCGGCGCCGACGCCGACGCCTACCCCGGCCTGGGCGGCACGGCGCAGCGCAGCGTCCGACTGGCCGGTGGCGAGCAGCGGTTCGCCAACCCGCCCGGCGGGGCGCCGCCGAACGTCTCCACGCTGCCGGGCATCGGCGCGCTGTCGCAGCTCTCCGCGGTCGGGGCGGGCCTGTCGCTCGACTTCCCCGGCCAGTACGCGTCCTTCGACTCGCCGCCGCTGGACACCGCGCTGGACCTGACCGGCGCCCCCACCGCGTCGGTGCGGGTCGCCGCGGACGCGCCCGAGGCGGTGCTGTTCGCCAAGCTGTACGACGTCGCCCCCGACGGCAAGCAGACCCTGCCGCAGCAGCTGGTCGCGCCGCTGCGGGTGACCGGCGCGGACGCGCCCGGCGGGCGGACGGTGCGGATCACGCTGCCCGCCGTCGAGCACCGGTTCCCGGCCGGGCACCGGCTGCGGCTGGTGCTGGCCGCCACCGACCTCGCGTACGCCTCGCCCGCGCAGGCCGCCGCGTACACCGTCTCGGTGGACGGGCCGCTGACCGTGCCGACCGTCACCGAACTGCGCACCGAGGCCGCGCCGGTGCCGGACCGCACCTGGGTGCTGCCGCTGGTCGCGGTGGGCCTCGCCGCGCTGCTGGTGTTCGCCCGGCGGCGGCGGGACGCCACCCCGGCGCCCGACCCGGAGCTCGCCGGGGTGCCGCTGCAGATCACCGGGCTGGCCAAGAGGTACAGGGGCTCCGCGGACCGGTACGCGGTGCGCGACCTGTCGTTCCGGGTCGAGGGCGGGCAGGTACTCGGCCTGCTCGGCCCCAACGGCGCGGGCAAGACCACCACGCTGCGGATGCTGATGGGCCTGATCCGCCCCGACGCGGGCGAGGTCCGGGTCTTCGGACACGCGATCCGGCCGGGCGCGCCGGTGCTCTCCCGGGTCGGCGCCTTCGTCGAGGGCGCGGGCTTCCTGCCGCACCTGACCGGCCGGGCCAACCTGGAGTCGTACTGGGCCGCCACCGGACGCCCCGTCGAGGACGCCCACTTCGCCGAGGCCCTGGAGATCGCGGGCCTGGGCGAGGCCCTGGAGCGCGCCGTCCGCACCTACTCGCAGGGCATGCGGCAGCGCCTGGCCATCGCCCAGGCCATGCTCGGCCTGCCCGAGCTGCTGATCCTCGACGAACCCACCAACGGGCTCGACCCGCCGCAGATCCGCGAGATGCGGGAGGTGATGGTCCGGTACGCCGCGACCGGGCGCACCGTCATCGTCTCCAGCCACCTGCTCGCCGAGGTCGAGCAGTCCTGCACCCACCTGGTCGTGATGGAGCGCGGGCGGCTGGTCGTCGCCGGGCCGACCGCGGAGATCACCGGGGCGGGGCGGCAGTTGCTGGTGACGGTGGAGGAGGGGAGGGGCTTCGAGGGCGGGGCGCTCGACGCGGTCGCCGGGAAGCTCGCGGAGCTGGACGGCGTCGCCTCGGCCACCGCCGTGGACGGTGGGCTGCTGGTCACCCTGGACGGGCTGCCCGCGAGCCGGCTGACCGCCGAACTGGTGCGCCTGGGCGTGCCGGTGGCCGGGATCGGCCCGCAGCGACGGCTGGAGGACGCTTTCCTGTCCCTGATCGGAGGAGCGGCATGAGCACGGTGCACAGCCCCGCGGGGGAGACCGCCGCACCCGGCTACCGGCCCGGCCGGACGCTGCCGCTGCGGGTCGAGGCGCTGCGCCAACTGCGCCGCCGCCGCACGCTGGTGGTCGGCGGGGTGCTGGCCGTGCTGCCGCTCGTCCTGCTGGCGGCGTTCCAGCTCGGCGGCACGCCCGGGCGGGAGAACCGGACCACCTTCATCGAGCTGGCCACCTCCTCCGGCGTCAACTTCGCCACCACCATGCTGTTCGTCGGCACCGGCTTCCTGCTGGTCATCCCGGTCGCGCTGTTCTCCGGCGACACGGTGGCCTCCGAGGCCAGCTGGTCCTCGCTGCGCTACCTGCTGGCCGCGCCGGTGCCCCGGGCCCGGTTGCTGGTGCGGAAGTTCACCGTCGCGATGGCGTTCTCGGCCGCCGCGGTGGTCCTGCTGCCCGCGGTCGGCCTGGTGGTCGGCACCGCCGCGTACGGCTGGGGCGACCTGAAGCTCCCCACCGGGGCCAGCCTGGGCGCCGCCGAGGCGCTGCCCCGGCTCGGGATCGCCGTGCTGTACGTGTTCCTCGCCGAGATCGTCGTCGGCGCGCTGGCGTTCTGGCTCTCCACCGCGACGGACGCCCCGCTCGGTGCGGTCGGCGGCGCGGTCTTCGCCTCCATCGTCACCGGCGTGCTCGACGCCGTCACCGCCCTCGGCTCGCTGCGCGAGTGGCTGCCCGCGCACTGGCAGTACGCCTGGGCGGACGCGCTGCAGCCGCAGTTGGAGTGGGGCGGCATGGTGCAGGGCGTGGTGCTGTCGCTGTCGTACGCGGTGGTGCTGCTGGCGCTGGCGTTCCGCGGGTTCGCGGCGAAGGACGTGGTGTCCTGAGCCGGGGGCGAGGGGCGCCACCGGGTGCCGTCGGCCGCTACCGGCTGCCGTCGCGGACCAGGAGCAGGTCCAGGCCGAGGGCGTGCGCCCGGGACGTCCAGACCGGCAGGTGCTCGGTGAGGAACCAGGACGCCTCCTCCAGATCGTCCTCGTCCAGCGCCTCGACGTCCTGCTCGTGGATCGACTCCGAGGCCAGCGCCGCCAGTTCGACCAGCAGGTCGGCGGTGTCGGTGCGGGCCGCCAGCGTCGGGTACGGCCACGGCCAGTCGTGGGTCGCGTCGGCCGGGAAGCGCCACGGGCGGGACCACAGCGCGGTCAGGGCGGGCAGTTCGAGCGAGGTGAAGACCTCGGTCAGCTCGTCCCAGCGCCGACCGGGGACGGAGACCGCGCCCAGCGGCGTGCCGAGGGCGCCGGCCAGCGCGGGCAGCAGCGCGGTGTAGCGCGAGTCCGCGTCGGCGCGGAGCCGGCCGGAGAGCAACTCGGCGAGCGCGGCGGAGGGCGCCACGCCGGGGAGCACCCGCTCGCCCGAGCCGGGCAGGCGGAGCAGGGCGGCGGCGTCCACCGCGAAGGCGGAGAAGTACTGTTCGGCCATGCCCGCATTCTGCCCCGGGCGGGCGACAACTGCCCCACGGGGGTGGGGGATTCGGCGGGGCGGTCGCCGGGGGTCAGGAGAAGCGGAAGAGCTGGGACCGGTCGCCCGCGGTGCAGGTGTCGACGGTGAGGGTGTTGCCGCTGCCGTGGTCGGTCAGGCAGCTCTGGGGGCCGTAGCCGAACTTGAGCTGGAAGTTCCCGGAACCGGCGTCGACCGGGTACCAGCTGGTCATGTCGCCGAAGGAGCTGGAGCCCGCGAGTTCGGCGATGTTGGGGCTGCCCGCGTAGCGGGCGCCCAGGCTGATGCCGCTGTCGGCCTTGCAGGCGGTGAAGGTGGTCACGCCGTTGGAGGCGGACCTGATCCAGCCGTAGGAGGTGTGGCCGCCGGAGACCACGGGGACGCCCGCGCTGACGGCGTCGGAGCCGAGGCCGAGGGTCCGTCCGCTGCCGGTGTTGACCAGGCGGCCCCAGCCGGTGCCGCCGCAGCCGGGGGCCGGGCCGGACGGGGTGGTGGGGGCGGCGGTGGTCTGCTTGGGCGGGTTGGGGGTGCCGGCGCCGCCGGAGCTGTTGGTGCCGCCGCTGCCGGAGCCGCTGCCCGAACCGCTGCCGCTGTTGCTGCCGCTGCCTCCGACGTTGCCGCCGGTGCCGGTGCCGGTGCCGGTGCCGGTGCCGGTGCCCGTGCCGCCGGGGCCGGTGGCCTGTTGGGGGTCGGTGCCCGGCGGGACGGGGTTGCCGTTCGGGTCGGCGGCGGGGGCGGAGGAGGCGGGCGGGGTGGGGGCGGCCTGTTCGGTGCCGGAGGGGGCGGGGGAGGCGCCGGACGGGGAGGACCCGGTGGCGGGGGCGCCGGGGGACTGGGTGGTGGAGCCGGCGGTGGTGTGGCTGCCGTCGTGCTGCCAGGGCAGCAGGTGGAACTGCTGGGCCGTCACCCCGCCGCCGGTGACCAGCACCACGGGCAGGACCAGGAGCGCCAGCCGACGGCGCCCGGCGCGCCGGTCCTTCCCGGCGGGGGTGGGCTCGATGGCGGGGACGGGCACCGGCGCCGGTGCCGCGGGGGCTGCCGCGACCGCGGGGGCGGGGACGACGGGCGCGGCCTCGACGGCTTCGGGGAGGGCGAGCACCGTGCCGAGCCCGGCCGGGGTGGACATCGCCTGCCGGGCGGCGACGGCCATCGCCGCCGCGTCCGGGTAGCGGTCGCCGGGCTCCTTGGCGAGCGCCTTGGCGACCACCGCCCGCACCGGGGCGGGCACCTCCGCCGGGAGCTCGGGCACCGGCTCGCGGACGTGCTTGAGCACCACTTCGAGCGGCGTCCCACCGGTGAACGGCACGGCGCCGGAGAGGAGTTCGAACAGCACCACGCCGACCGAGTAGAGGTCGGAGGCGGCCGAGGCGTCCTTGCCCTCGGCGCGTTCCGGGGCCATGTACAGGGCGGTGCCGATCACCGCGTGGGAGGTGGTGATCCGGCTGTCGGCGAGGGTGCGGGCGATGCCGAAGTCGGTGACGGTGACCCGGCCGTCCTCGTCGATCATCAGGTTGGACGGTTTGATGTCCCGGTGCACGATGCCCTGCTGGTGCGCGGCGTGCAGCGCGTCCAGCACCTGGGCGGCGACGTCCAGCGCGCGGTCGGGCGGGAGGGCCCTGCCGCCGCGGGCCCGGTCGAGCGGCTTGCCCGACAGCAGCTGCATCACGATGTACGCGGTCCTCGCGTCCGGCTCGGTGTCGTCCTCGCCGTAGTCGTGGATGTGCACCACGCCCCGGTGGTTCATCGCGGCCAGCACCGTCGCCTCGCGGCGGAAGCGGGCGGCGAAGACCTCGTCCTCCATCAGGGCCGGGAGCACGATCTTCACCGCGACCTGTCGCCCCAGCACCCTGTCCTCGGCGCGCCAGACCTCGCCCATCGCGCCGCTGCCGAGCCGCTCGGCGAGGGCGTACCGGCCCCCGAGTACCGTCCCCCGACCCCACATGTCCCGCATCCCCCGAGCATGGTGTACGACCTGTCAGCAGTGATTCTCGCTGCCCGGGCGCGCGGAGGGAAGCCGGTGCCGCCCCCGCACCCCGCCCGACCGCGGTGACTCTACACCGTTGCGTGAAGCAACTGGCCTGCGGTGCGGGCGGGGTGAGGGGAGGTCAGGGGACGGCCGGGCCGGGGCGGGCCGGTGGGTCAGCGGCGGAGGCGGGCGTCGGTGGCGAGGGAGTCGACCAGGGCCTCGACGCTCTCGGGCGGGAGGCCGCGGGAGACGAACCAGGCGCCGACGTTGCGCACGTCCCGCTCCAGGAAGGAGAGGCCGCGGGGGTTGGCCACCACGTCGACGATCTGCGGGACGTCGATGATCACCAGGCGGCCGCGGTGCACCAGGATGTTGTAGGCCGAGAGGTCGCCGTGCGCGTAGCCGTCGTAGGCCAGCAGGGCGAGGCTGCGGCCCAGCTGCGCCCACAGGTCGTCGATGTCGGCCTCCTCGGCGCGCAGTTGGGCCAGCCGGGGGGCGGCCGTGCCGTTCTCGTCGCCGACGAACTCCATCAGGATCTCGGTGCCGGTGATCTGCACCGGGTACGGCACGGCGACGCCCGCCGACCAGAGCCGGCACAGCGCGGCGAACTCGGCCGCCGCCCACTGGCCGGCGATCGCCTCCTTGCCGAAGGCGGTGCGCTTGGCCATCGCCCGGGTGACCCGGGACTCCTTGTGCTGGCGGCCCTCCAGGTAACCGGAGTCGCGGTGGAACATCCGGTGCTGGGCGTCCCGGTACCGCTTGGCGGCCATCAGGGTGCGGCGGGAGGTGCCGGGGACGGCGCGCTCCAGCAGGAAGACGTCCGCCTCCTTGCCGGTCTTCACGATGCCCAGCTCGGTGTCGACGGCCGCGAGTTCGGTGACGACCCAGTCGGGGCGCGGCTCGGGGCCCTTCTCGGTCGGGGTGGACTGGTCCCACGTCGACCAGCGGTCGCCCGTGGCGGGGCCGTCGGTCACGGGGGCGGCGTACTGCTGCTCCTCGGGCTCGGCGTCGGCGCCGAGGTCGAACCCGGTGGAGGCGAAGTAGTCGTACTCGGGCTGGGAGTCGTCGAAGCGGTCGGCCCGGCGGCCGCGACGGGAAGCGCCCTTGGGGCGGATGCGGGAGAAGGAATCGCTGTCGGCAAAGCGCTCGCGCACTGCGGTGGCTCCTGGGGAGTGGCCCACCGGGGCGCGGGATGTCGCGCGGTCAGCCGGTGGGGCGAAGACGGGGGGAGGCGGATGGCGCGCACACGAAAGCGCGCCGCGTCACAGCGGCAACCATCGGTCCACACCTCCTCTCGTCGGGCCCGCGAGCGCGCAGGGCGCGGCGGGACGGGAACACCTTAGGCGCGGGGGCGGACGCGGCGCAAAGGGTTTTTCGGGGGCGGGGCAGGGCGGGGCGGCGGCTGCGGGGCGGTGGATGGTCGGGCGCGCAGTTCCTCGCGCCCCCGACGGCGCGCGGAGCCGGAGCGGGGGAGGGGAGGGCACGGGGGCAAGGATGGCGTGTCAGGGCGTATCGCTCTTCGTTGAGCTGTAAGGTGGGGAGTGTTAGGGAAGGATGAGGAGTGAACGATTTCTATTCTGTCGAGGACGTGGCGGAGCTGCTCGGGCTGCACGTGAAGACCGTGCGCGGGTACGTGCGGGACGGGAAGCTCAAGGCGGTGCGGATCGGGAAGCAGTACCGGATCGCCCGGGCGGAGGTGGAGGCGTTCACCGGGGGCGGGGTGTCGGCGGGGCCGGCCCGGGCGGACGTCTCGGCGGTGGTGCAGGTGGACGGGGTGGGTGCGCGGGAGGCGGACCGGCTGGTGACGGGGGTGCTGGCGGCGGCGTCGGCCTGGTCGGGCGGGCCGCGGCCGCTGTGGGTGCAGGCGGTGCGGGAGGAGGAGCGGAGCGCGTTGCGGTTCGTGGTGATGGGCCCGCCGCGGCGGGTGTCCGAGGTGCTGGCGTTGGTCGACGACCTGACGGGGGGCCTGAAGTGACCGGTGTGCAGGAGCTGGGCGGGGTGCTGGTGATGGTGGTGGCCGCCGAGGGGGAGGCGGTGGCGGGGGAGCGCCAGGCGCTGGACCTGCTGGGCGACGCGTACCACCAGGGGGCGTCCTGGGTGGCGGTGCCGGTGCAGCGGCTGGGGGCGGAGTTCTTCCGGCTGCGCAGCGGGGTCGCGGGGGCGGTGGTGCAGAAGTTCGCGCAGTACCGGACGGGGCTCGCGGTGGTGGGGGACGTCGCGGCGCACGTCGCGGGGTCGGAGGCGCTGCGCGACTTCGTCCGGGAGAGCAACCGCGGCCTGCAGCTGTGGTTCGTCGCGGACCTGCCGGAGCTGGCGGGGCGGCTGGCGGCCTGAGCGGCGGGGGCCGACCGGAGGGTTATGACCGGCAGTTGACTTGAGCACGGGGTCTTTCGGTGCCAGGTGACATGTGCAACTGTACATGTCACCGGCCGCCGCGGGGCACCTCGGCGGCCTCCCCACCCTCCGCCGTGCCCCGAAGACACGGCGTCGTATCGGCCCGGAGGCCCCCACGTGCGAACCTTCCGGATGACCCTCGCGTCCGCAGGACGGACGTTGAGTCTGCTGTTGTCCCTCTGTATGGCCCTCGGGTTCCTCGGCGCGCTGGCGCCGGGGGCCCGGGCGGCGACCCAGGCCGAGCGGAAGCCGGCCAACTCCGAGAAGTCCGGGGCCGCCGCCCGGGCCCTCGCGGCCGACAAGGCGGCGAAGGCGGGCAAGGAGGCCCCGCTGAACTCCGCGGCGGCCGAACGCCGCAAGGACTCCGCCAGCAACGTCCGCTCGGACGCCGGCAAGCGCCCGCCGCTGGCGGTGCCGGGCGCGCCCGGCGGGCTGCCGGGCGAGGTGCCCGCCGCGACCACGACCTGCAACGCCGCGGACTTCACCGGTCGCTCCGGTGCCGACCTGGTGGCGCAGATCAAGGCGTCCACCGTGGACTGCGTCAACTCGCTGTTCCTGCTGAAGGGCAACGACGCGAAGGCGGCCTTCAACGAGACGCAGATGGTGACCGTCGCCAACGCGCTGCGCGACCTGTCCGCCGCCTACCCGGGCGACGACTCCACCTCGGCCCACCAGGTCGTGCTGTACCTGCGGGCCGGTTACTACGTGCAGTGGTACAACGCGGACGCGGTGGGCACCTACGGCAGCGCCCTGAAGGGCGCGATCGAGGGCGGCCTGGACGCCTTCTTCGCCAACGGGCACGCGTGGGACGTCACCGACGCGAACGGCGAGACGCTCGGCGAGGCCGTCACCCTGATCGACAGCTCGCTGGAGAACGCCCGCTACCTGAAGGTCGTCGAGCGGCTGCTGAACGGCTACGACAGCAGCTACGACGCGTCCTGGTACATGGTCAACGCCGTCAACAACACCTTCACGGTGTACTGGCGCGGCCACCAGAACAGCGACTTCCTGCCCGCCGTGGAGGCGGACCCGGCGGCGCTGGACACCCTGCAGTCCTTCGCCACCCGCAACTTCGGCCTGCTCGGCGGCAACAACGACTTCCTGGTCGCCAACGCGGGCCGCGAGCTGGGCCGCTTCCTCCGCTACCCGGACCTGCAGGGCAAGGTCCGCCCGATGGTCAAGGGCCTGCTGGACCGCAGCTCGATCACCGGCAGCACCGCCTCGCTGTGGGTGGGCCTGGCCGAGATGACCGACAGCTACGACAAGGCGAACTGCGCGTACTACGGCACCTGCGACCTGGCGAACCGGGTGAAGGCCGCGGTGCTGACCGTCGACTACGCCTGCAGCAACAGCATCGAGATCATCGCCCAGGCGCTGACCGCCGACCAGCTCGCCACCGCCTGCACCAGCCTCAAGGGCCAGGACGCGTACTTCCACAACGTGGCCAGGGACAACGGCCCGGTCGCGGACGACCGGAACACCACCATCGACGTGGTGGTCTTCCACTCCAGCAGCGACTACCAGAAGTACGCGGGCATCGTCTTCGGCATCTCCACCAACAACGGCGGCATGTACCTGGAGGGCGACCCGGCCGCGGCCGGCAACCAGCCCCGGTTCATCGCCTACGAGGCCGAGTGGGTCCGCCCGGACTTCCAGATCTGGAACCTCAACCACGAGTACACCCACTTCCTCGACGGCCGGTTCGACATGTACGGCGACTTCGACGCCGGGATGACCACCCCGACCGTCTGGTGGGTCGAGGGCTTCGCCGAGTACGTCAACTACGGCTACCGGGGCGCCGACTACACCGCCGCGATCGACCAGGCCGGCCGGCACACCTACGCGCTGTCCACCCTGTTCGACACCACCTACGACAACGCCGACCAGACCCGGATCTACAACTGGGGCTACCTGGCCGTCCGCTACATGCTGGAGCAGCGCCGCTCCGACATGGACGCCGTCCTGGCCGAGTACCGCACCGGCGACTGGGCCGGCGCCCGCAGCATCCTGAAGACCACCGTCGGCACCCGCTACGACGCCGACTTCGACACCTGGCTGACCGCCTGCAACGCCGGCGCCTGCGGCAAGGGCTCCGGCACCACCCCGCCCACCACCCCCGGCGGCGACTGCACCTCGGCCAGCCCCCAGCAGATCGACCTCGGCTGCACCCGCAAGGACGCCTCCGCCGCGGCGGGCGACTACGCGTACTTCTACCTGTGGGTCCCGGCCGGCACCGCCAGCCTGACCGTCAGCTCCAGCGGCGGCACCGGCAACGCCGACCTGTACTACAACGCGGCCACCTGGGCCACCACCGGCGCCAACACCGCCAAGTCCACCAACAGCGGCAACACCGAGACCCTGACCATCGCCAACCCCGCCGAGGGCTGGAACTACGTCAGCCTCCACGCGGCCGGCGGCCAGCCGTTCTCCGGCGTCTCCGTCACCGCCGCCACCGGCACCGCCACCACCCCGCCCGGCAACGGCGGCGAGTGCACCGCCGCGGACACCCGCCGGCTCGACAAGGGCTGCGTCCGCAGCAACGTCTCGGCCGTCAAGGGCGACTACGCGTACTTCTACGTGTGGATCCCGGCCGGCACCGCCAGCCTGAAGGTCAACGCCTCCGGCGGCACCGGCAACGCCGACCTGTACTACGACGCGGCCACCTGGGCGACCACCGGCGCCAACACCGCCAAGTCCACCAACAGCGGCAACACCGAGACCCTGACCGTCGCCAACCCCGCCGAGGGCTGGAACTTCGTCAGCCTCCACGCCGCCGGCCAGGACTTCGCCGGCGTCACCGTCAGCGCGAGCTTCTGAGCCCGCCCGCACCGAACGGCCCGGCCCACCGCACCGGTGGGCCGGGCCGCCGCGCGTCCCGGGATGGGCGATCATGGTGGGACCGCACCCGCAGCACCGAGGAGCCCGACCCGTGGCCGAGATCGTCCTGTTCCACTCCGCGTACGGCCTGCGCCCCGCCGTCGCCGCGGCCGCCGACCGGCTGCGCGCCGCCGGGCACACCGTGCACACCCCCGACCTGTACGAGGGGGAGACCTTCGACGAGCTGGAGGAGGGCATGGCGTACCGCGACCGGGTCGGCAACGACGAGTTGCTGCGCCGGGCCGTCGGGGCCGTCGCCCCGCTGCTGCCGGCCCGGGGCGGGCTGGTGTACGCCGGGTTCTCGCTCGGCGGGTCGCTGGCGCAGAACCTGGCGCTCGCCGACGAGCAGGCCCGCGGCCTGCTGCTCCTGCACGGCACCTCCGACCTGCGGGAGGACGCCGCGACGGAGATCCCGGTGCAGCTGCACGTCGCCGAGCCGGACGCGTTCGAGTCCGAGGACTGGCTGAACACCTGGTACCTGCTGATGACCCGGGCCGGGGCCGACGTCGAGGTGCACCGCTACCGCGGCGCCGGGCACCTGTACACCGACCCCGACCTGCCCGACCACGACGCCGAGGCCGCCGAGCGGACCTGGGCGGCCGCGCTGGCCTTCCTGGCGGAGCTGGACGCGCAGGGCTGAGGGGGGCCGCCTCAGGACGCGAACACCACCCGGCGGGCGTCCGCGTCCGGCTCCAGGAAGGCCAGCAGCCGCTCGCCCTCCCGCTCCAGCTCCGGGCGGCGGCCGTGCGGCAGCAGCGGGGTGAGGGTGAGGACGGCCGTGCCGCGCTCGCACGCGTGCTCCCACACGCCCGCGACCAGGCCGTCCACCAGGTAGGAGGCCAGCAGCGTCCCGTTGACGGCCCGGTAGACCTGCTGGTGGATCGCGGCGGGCAGCATCCGGGTGCGGTCGGCGTGCGAGAGCAGGGCGGCGTCCCACTTCGGCAGGAAGCGCACCGGCAGCTCGCCGTCCGGTTCGGCGGGCGGCGGGGCGTCGGGCAGGTCGAGCAGCTCGCGGCCGTCCTCGGCCCGGTAGCGGACCAGCCCGTCGGCCCCGTCCAGCTCGGCCAGCGCCGGGTCGACCTGGCGCAGCCGCAGCCCGGTGAAGTGCGCGAGGTCGGCGCGCGAGGCCGGGCCGTAGCCCGCCAGGTAGCGGCGCAGCAGGCGGGCGGTGGCGGCCGGTTCGGGCGGCAGCTCGCCGTTCCACAGGACCATCCGGGGCTTGCCGTGCGCCCGCCAGTGCCCGGACGGGGCGACGTGCACCAGCGGGAGCAGCGCCCGCGGGTAGTGCAGCAGGTCCGCGGTGCGCACCCGGCCGCCGGAGGCCGCGGCGGTGTGCTCGCGCAGCTCCTCGGCACTGCGCGGGACGGCGGCGAAGGCCCGCAGCGAGGCCTCCAGGGCGGCCTCGTCCAGGTCGGCGTCCCTGTGCCGTCCGCGCAGCTCGGTCAGCCAGCGGCGGCGCCAGGCCGCGGCGAAGTGCCCGTAGTCGGCGCCGGGGACGAGGTGCAGGGTGCCGCGCATCAGCGTCGACTTGACCACCGTGCCGTCCAGCAGCGCGGCCTCCAGCTGCCGGTGGTCGAAGCCGGGCAGCCGGGTCCACAGCGCCAGGTGCGGGGAGGGCGAGTACTGGGCCTGCAGCGCGGTCAGCCGGGTCACCGCCGCGGCGGCGTCCGGCGCCCCGGTGCGGTGCAGCAGCTGGCGGCCGAAGTAGGAGGCGGTCAGCTCGCGGTCGGAGAGCGTGCGGGCGGGTGTCACGGGGCCTCCTGGCGGGCGGGCGGGGCGGTCGCGGGGACGGCCCAAGCTAACAGCCCGTCAGGACGGCCGGGGCTCCGCGGGAGGGCTCCGCGGAGGATTAGACTCGGGGGCGCGATCCCGGAAGCCGTGGTCCGAGCCGTGGTGGTGGCTCGGGCCGCACGTGTTTCAGCCCTCTCCCAGGACCCCGGAGGCCCCGCCTTGAGCGACCAGCCGTACGCGCACCTGCACGTCCACACCGAGTACTCGATGCTGGACGGCGCCGCCCGGTTGAAGCAGCTCTTCCAGGAGGTCGAGCGGCTCGGCCAGACCCACGTCGCGATGACCGACCACGGCAACATGTACGGCGCCGCGGAGTTCCACAAGCAGGCCACCGCGGCGGGCATCACCCCGGTGATCGGCATCGAGGCGTACGTCGCCCCGGACTCCCGGACCAACACCAAGCGCGTGCTGTGGGGCCAGCCGCACCAGAAGAAGGACGACGTCTCGGCGTCCGGCGCGTACACCCACAAGACCATCTGGGCCCGGAACAAGGAGGGCCTGCACAACCTCTTCAAGCTGACCTCGCGCTCCTACGCGGAGGGCTGGCTGGTGAAGTGGCCCCGGATGGACAAGGAGATCATCGCCGAGCACGCGGCGGGCCTGATGGCCACCACCGGCTGCCCGTCCGGCGAGGTGCAGACCCGGCTGCGGCTGGGGCAGTTCGACGAGGCGCTCCGGTCGGCGGGCGAGTACCAGGAGATCTTCGGCAGGGAGAACTACTTCCTGGAGCTGATGGACCACGGCCTGGAGATCGAGCGGCGGGTCCGCGACGGGCTGGTCGAGATCAGCCGGAAGCTGAACATCCCGCCGGTGGTCACCAACGACTCGCACTACACCACCGAGGCCGACGCGGGCGCGCACGACCTGCTGCTGTGCGTGCAGACCGGCAAGAACCTCTCCGACCCGGACCGCTTCCGGTTCGACGGCACCGGCTACTACATCAAGTCGGCCGCCGAGATGTACGCCCTGGACTCCTCGGACGTCTGGCAGGAGGGCTGCCGCAACAGCCAGCTGCTGGTCGCCCAGCGGGTCGACACCGAGGGCATGTTCCAGTTCAAGAACCTGATGCCGCGCTTCCCGATCCCGGAGGGCTTCGCGTCCGAGGCGGAGTTCTTCCGGTCCAAGGTCTGGGAGGGCATGGACTGGCGCTTCCCGAACGGCTACGACGAGGAGCACCGCAAGCTCGCCGAGTACGAGATGGACACCATCGTCCAGATGGGGTTCCCGGCGTACTTCCTGGTGGTCGCGGACTTCATCATGTGGGCCAAGAGCCAGGGCATCGCGGTCGGCCCGGGCCGCGGTTCGGCGGCCGGTTCGCTGGTCGCCTACGCGATGGGCATCACCGACCTCGACCCGATCCCGCACGGCCTGATCTTCGAGCGCTTCCTCAACCCCGAGCGCATCTCGATGCCCGACGTCGACATCGACTTCGACGAGCGCCGGCGCGGCGACGTGATCCGCTACGTGACCGAGAAGTGGGGCGCCGACAAGGTCGCCATGATCGTCACGTACGGCACCATCAAGGCGAAGGCCGCGATCAAGGACTCCTCCCGGGTCCTGGGCTACCCGTACGCGATGGGCGACCGGATCACCAAGGCGATGCCGCCGGACGTGATGGGCAAGGGCATCCCGCTGTCCGGCATCACCGACCCCTCGCACCCCCGCTACGGCGAGGCGGGCGAGATCCGCAGCCTGTACGAGAACGACCCCGACGTCCGCAAGGTGATCGACACCGCCCGCGGCATCGAGGGCCTGATCCGCCAGCCCGGCGTGCACGCGGCGGGCGTGATCATGTCGGCCGAGCCGCTGACCGACCACATCCCGGTGTGGACCCGGCACACCGACGGCGTCACCATCACCCAGTTCGACTACCCCACCTGCGAGGGCCTCGGGCTCCTCAAGATGGACTTCCTCGGCCTGCGCAACCTGACGATCATGGACGACGCGGTCAAGGCGATCGAGAAGAACAAGGGCGTCAAGATCGAGCTGCTCCAGCTGCCGCTGGACGACAAGCCCGCCTACGAACTGCTCGCCCGCGGCGACACGCTGGGCGTCTTCCAGCTCGACGGCGGTCCGATGCGCTCGCTGCTGCGCCTGATGAAGCCCGACAACTTCGAGGACATCTCCGCCGTCCTGGCGCTGTACCGGCCCGGCCCGATGGGCGTCAACTCGCACACCAACTACGCGCTGCGCAAGAACGGACAGCAGGAGATCACCCCGATCCACCCCGAGCTGGAGGAACCGCTCCGGGAGATCCTCGAACCCACCTACGGCCTGATCGTCTACCAGGAGCAGGTGCAGAAGGCCGCGCAGATCCTGGCCGGCTACTCGCTCGGCCAGGCCGACCTGCTGCGCCGCGCGATGGGCAAGAAGAAGAAGGAGATCCTGGAGGCCGAGTTCGTCCCGTTCCAGAAGGGCTGCCGGGAGCGCGGCTACTCGGACGCGGCGATCCAGGCGGTGTGGGACGTGCTCGTCCCGTTCTCCGGCTACGCCTTCAACAAGGCGCACACCGCGGGCTACGGGCTGGTCTCGTACTGGACGGCCTACCTGAAGGCCAACTACCCGGCCGAGTACATGTCGGCGCTGCTCACCTCGGTCAAGGACGACAAGGACAAGTCCGCGGTCTACCTCAACGAGTGCCGCAAGATGGGCATCCAGGTGCTCCCGCCGGACGTCAACGAGTCGGACGCCGACTTCACCCCGCACGGCAGCGACACCGTCCGGTTCGGCCTGACCGCGATCCGCAACGTCGGCGGGCCGGTGGTGGAGTCGATGATCCGCACCCGCAGGGCCAAGGGGAAGTACACCTCCTTCCCGGACTTCCTGGAGAAGGTCGAGTCGGTGGTGTGCAACAAGCGCACCGTCGAATCGCTGATCAAGGCCGGGGCGTTCGACTCGCTCGGACACACCCGCAAGGGCCTGAGCGCCCAGTTCGAGCCGATGATCGACAACGTGGTGGGGATCAAGCGCAAGGAGGCCGAGGGGCAGTTCGACCTCTTCGGGGGCGACTCCGTCTCGGACGAGCCGTCCTTCGGGCTGGACGTGGTGTTCTCCGAGGAGGAGTGGGAGAAGTCCTTCCTGCTCACCCAGGAGCGCGAGATGCTCGGCCTGTACGTCTCCTCGCACCCGCTGCACGGCATCGAGCACGTGCTCGCCGATAAGGCGGACTGCGCGGTCGCCGACCTGGCCGACCGGCCCGACGGCAGCATCGTCACCATCGGCGGCATCATCTCCGGCCTGCAGCGCAAGATGACCAAGCAGGGCAACGCCTGGGCGATCGCCACCGTCGAGGACCTGGCGGGCTCGATCGACTGCATGTTCTTCCCCGCCAGCTACCAGCTGGTCTCCTCCCAACTGGTCGAGGACGCCGTGGTGTTCGTCCGCGGCAAGCTCGACAAGCGGGAGGACGTGCCGCGGCTGATGGGCATGGAGCTGTCGGTGCCCGACCTGAGCAACGTCGGGGCGCAGCTGCCGATCGTGATCACCGTGCCGGAGAACAAGCTGACCCCGCCGATCGTCGGCCGGCTCCGCGAGGTGCTCACCCACCACAAGGGCAGCACCGAGGTCCACGTCCACCTGCGCGGCCGGAGCAAGACGGTGGTGCTGCGGCTCGACCGGCACCGGGTCAAGTCCGACCCGGCGCTGTTCGGCGACCTCAAGCAGCTGCTCGGGCCGAGCTGCCTGGCCGGCTGAGCGTGCGCGGGGGCCCCGGCGGAGCGTGATCTCCGCCGGGGCCCCCGCGCACGTCGGGGCGGTCAGGCCTCCTTGACCACCAGGGTCTTGGCGGCCTTGTCGTGGAAGCACTGCTGGAGCGGCTTGTCCCACAGCAGGGACAGGCAGTTGACCAGCGAGAACAGGCCGCCGACGACCGGGACCAGGCCCGGGCCGCCGTAGACGCCGGCCCGGGTCCACAGCTCGTTGTCGGTCGGACGCCCGCCGTGGGCCGCGCTGACCACGCGCAGCTTCATCGCCTTCTTGCCGACGGTCTGGCCGTGCTGGGTCAGCAGCATGCCGCCCTCGTAGCCGACCAGGACGACCGCGGCGAGCAGGTAGTAGACGAAGATGCTCGGCGAGATCAGGTTGACGACGATCAGCGGGATGAGCAGGACCGCCAGGTCGATCAGGCGGGCCAGGAAGCGGTCCACCGGCGCGGCCAGCACCCGGGTGCCCGGGGCGGGCTGCACGCCGGGCGGCGGGGGCGGGGCCAGCCAGCCCGGGAACCCCGCGCCCTGCGGGTACTGGCCGTACGGCTCCTGCGGAGGCCCGTATCCGGGAGGGGTGTTGCTGCTCATGCGTGCGACTCCAGCTCAACTGTGGGGAATCCTGGAGCCGTTGTACCGGTACGGGGGTGAACGGGGAAGGATGATCCGACAATCGTTACTCAGTGCCAGCGGTAACGGCGCCGCAACGCGTCGACGACCAGCTGGAAACGGGCCCGGTCCAGGGCGCACGCCTCGCGCCGCATCCCGCCGTCGCGGACCCGGAACACCCGGTCCAGCGCCACCCAGGAGTCCCGCCCGCTGCGGTCCCACGGGCCCGCGCCCAGCGGCACCCAGTCCCGGTCGTCGTCGTGCCCCTTGCTGGACAGCATCACCGTCAGCAGCGAACCGCCCGGCTCCCGCGCCACCACCAGCACCGGCCGGTCCTTGCCCCGCCCGTCGTTCTCCTCGTACGGCACCCACGTCCAGACGATCTCGCCCGGGTCCGGGTCGCCGTCGTGGTCCGGTGCGTACTCGGTGCGCACCGGGCCCACGCCCTCGGCCCGGACCTCCACCGTGGCGTCCGGGCCGAACCGGCCCGGCTGTTCCTGCTGCTCGTTCAACTGATGCATGGCGGAAGGCTAGCGACCGACCGTGAACGGCGGGAGGGTCAGGCCGAGCGGAGTTCGGCCGGGACGGCCGCGTGCAGGGCCGCCGCGAACGCCGCCACCGCCGGGTGCGCGGCGCTGCCGGAGCGGAAGGCGGTGCGGGTGCGCCGGTACAGCGGCAGGCGGGTCAGCACCACGCCCGGCGGACACCGGTCGGTCCCCAGGTGCGGCACCAGCGCCACGCCCTGACCCACCGCGACCAGGGCCAGCTGGGCGGCGAAGTCGTCCACCCGGTGGCGCACCCGCGGGCTGAACCCCGCCGACTGGCACACCCGTTGGACCATCGCGTGGCAGAGCGTCCCCGGCGGGGAGACGATCCACGGGCTCTCCCGGTGCCCGGCCAGGGTGCCCGCCGAACCGGCCGCCAGGTACAGCGGCTCGGCGAACACCGGGCCGGTCAGCGCGATCCCGTCCTCCGGCTCGCCCGGCACCAGGTCGTACTCGTGCACCAGGGCCACGTCCAACTCGCCCGCGCGCAGCGCCCCCGCCACCGCCGCCGGGTCCACCTCGCTCACCATCGCCTCCAACTCCGGGTGCCGGGAGGACAGTTCGGCCAGCGCCGCGGGCACCAGGGCGCGCACCGCGGACGGGAAGGCGCCGATCCGCAGCGGCCCCGCCAGTCCCCGCCGGGCGTGCGCCAGCTCGGCGTCCGCCCGCTCCAGCAGCTCCAGCACCGCCTCGGTGTGCCGCACCAGGTTCCGCCCCGCCGGGGTCAGCGCCACCCGCCGCCCCGTCCGCTCCAGCAGCGGCACCCCCGCCTCCCGCTCCAGCACCGACAGCTGCTGGGACACCGCCGAAGGGCTGAACGCCAACGCCTCCGCGACCGCCGCGATCGTCCCGTGGTGGGCCAGTTCGCGCAGCAACCGCAACCTTCGCACATCGAGCATCGGCCCAGCTTACGAGAAGCATCGGAAACGTGAACTGGACCTGCACGGTCGCCGCCCGGCAGGCTTCCCGCATGGAACTCCACGGCATCCACGTCCCCCTGGTCACGCCCTTCGACGCCGACGGCGCCCTCGCCCTCGACGCCCTGGAACGGCTGGCCCGCGACAGCCTGGAGGCCGGAGCGGCCGGACTGGTCGCCCTCGGCACCACCGGCGAGCCCGGCTCGCTGACCGACGCCGAACAGGACGCGGTGATCGGGCTCTGCCGCCGCGTCACCCACGAGTACGGCGCCGTGCTCACCGTCGGCGCCGGGCACGGCGGCACCGCCCGCACCGCCGAAGCCCTCACCGCCCTGGACGGCCGGGCCGACGCCGCCCTGGTCGCCGTCCCCGCCTTCGTCCGCCCCGGCGCGGCCGGCGTCCTCGCCCACTTCCGGGCCCTCGCCGGGAGCAGCCCGCTGCCGCTGGTGATCTACCACATCCCGTACCGCACCGGGCAGCCGCTGGACGCCGCCACCCTGCTGGAGCTGCTCGCGCTGCCCGCGGTGGCCGGGGTCAAGTACGCGCCCGGCGGCATCGACGAGGAGACCGTCGCCCTGCTGGCCGCCTCCCCGCGCGGCGTCATGGCCGGGGACGACCTGTTCCTCTCCCCGCTGCTCGCGCTCGGCGCCGACGGCGGCATCCTCGCCTCCGCCCACCTGGAGACCGCCCGCTTCGTCGCCCTGCACCGGGCCTGGCAGGACGGCGACGCCGCCCTCGCCCGCAAGCTCGGCGCCGAACTCGCCGCGGTCTCCCGCGCCGCCTTCGCCGGGCCCAACCCGACCGCGCTCAAGGCACTGCTGCACCGAGCCGGGCGCATCCCGACCCCTGCGGTGCGACTGCCGCTGCTCGCGCACGCCTGAGCGGCGGCGGACCGCACGCAGGATTTCCGGTGGGAAGGGGCCCGCGCAGGAGGGATTGCCGCCCCGGACGGCAAGCGTTCACGCTTTGGGACACCCCCGCCGAAACCCGCTCTGACAAGGCATGATGGGCCGGGACAACCGGCACAACCGGTAGCAGGAGGAGAGACGGATGAGGATCGGCATCGTAGGTGCCACCGGTCAGGTCGGCGGCGTGGTCCGCGAGATCCTGGCGGAGCGCGCTGATTTGTCTGGTGGATTGGGCCCGGTCGAGCAGCTGCGGCTGTTCGCCTCGGCCCGCTCGGCGGGGCGCACCCTGCCCTGGAAGGACACCGAGGTCACCGTCGAGGACGCCGCCACGGCCGACTACAGCGGCCTGGACATCGTGATCTTCTCGGCGGGCGGCGCCACCTCCAAGGCGCTGGCCCCCAAGGTCGCCGCCGCCGGAGCCGTCGTCATCGACAACTCCTCCGCCTGGCGCCGCGACCCCGAGGTCCCGCTGGTCGTCGCCGAGGTCAACCCCGACGCGATCGCCGAGCGCCCCAAGGGCATCATCGCCAACCCGAACTGCACCACCATGGCCGCGATGCCCGTGCTGCGCCCGCTGCACGAGGAGTCCGAGCTGGTCGCCCTGGTGGTCTCCACCTACCAGGCGGTCTCCGGCTCCGGCCTGGCCGGCGTCTCCGAGCTGCACGAGCAGGCCCGCAAGGTCGTCGACGGGGCCACCGCCCTCGTCCACGACGGCGCCGCCGTCGAGTACCCGGCGCCCGGCGTCTACCAGCGCCCGATCGCCTTCAACGTCGTCCCGCTCGCCGGGTCGATCGTCGACGACGGCAGCAACGAGACCGACGAGGAGCAGAAGCTCCGCCACGAGAGCCGCAAGATCCTCGGCATCCCCGAGCTCAAGGTCTCCGGCACCTGCGTGCGCGTCCCGGTCTTCACCGGCCACTCGCTGCAGGTCAACGCCCGCTTCGCCCGCCCGCTCGCCCCCGAGCGCGCCGTCGAGCTGCTGACCGGCGCCCCCGGCGTCGTGCTCACCGACATCCCGACCCCGCTGCAGGCCGCGGGCCAGGACCCGAGCTACGTCGGCCGGATCCGCGCCGACGAGACCGTCGAGCACGGGCTGTCGCTCTTCCTGTCCAACGACAACCTGCGCAAGGGTGCGGCCCTCAACGCCGTGCAGATCGCCGAGCTGGTCGCGCAGGAGCTGCGCGGCTGACCCTCGGGTCGTGCCGTGCCGTGTCGTGCCGTGAGGGCCCCGGGTCGCCGCCCGGGGCCCTTCGGCGTCCCGCCCGCTCACTGACCCGGGTGCGCCGTCGTCCCGTCGGCCGCCAGCGGCAGCTCCGCGGACACCGCGGAGGTCGTCCACTTGTCGCCCGGCGCGTACCACTGGAACGTCCCCGACCCGCGGACCGGGACGTTCAGCGACAGTGCGCCCCCGGCGTCCGTGGTGGCGGCGGCCAGGGTGGTCCAGGTGCTGCTCCCGGCCGGACGGAACTGCAGGTACGCGGTGGCGCCCTGCTGCGGGATGACGGCGTTGCTGTCCCAGTCGGCGCGCTGCAACCGGCCCCGGACGGTCACCGCCTCCCCGGTGGTCGCCCGGGCCGGGGCGTCGGCCAGGTCGATCAGGGCGGTGCGCTTGAGGGAGAAGCCGGCGGCGTTCTTCGACACGTAGCGGTCACCGTCGCGGGCCCGGACCCGCAGGTCGACGAACCAGCTCCCGGCCTGGTCGTCGAAGAGCGCCCGGGCGGTCGCGGCGACCGTCGCCTCACCGCGGCAGCGGGCCGTCGTCCCGGACCCGTCCAGCGGGGTGCAGGTCATCGGGCCCACCTTCAGCACCGCGTAGTTCGGGCCCCACAGGCCGATCGGGTCCACCGCGCGGATGCCGGAGTCGTCGCGCGCCGTCACCTCGACCGTGACCGTACGGGTCTCGGCCGGGCCCAGCTCGACCGTCCGGCCCTGGTTGACCACGACCGACACCAGCGCGGTGTCCCCGCTGGACGTCTCCGGCGCGGTCGCGGGCACCAGCACGACGGCGACCGCCCCGACCGCCGCCACCGCGCACAACGCCACCGCACTCTTCCGCACGGTGTCCCAGTATCCAGGGTCGGTGGGGCGGGGCCGGTGGGGGTTGGGGGTGGGGGGCGCCTGGCGGCGGGCTGGAGCGAGTGGGAGGGGTGGGTCGGTGGGGCGGGGGCGGTGGGGGTCGGGGTGGGTTCGAAGGGTGGGGTCGGTGGGGCGGGTGTGGGCGGTTCGGCGGGCGAACGGGGGGTAAAGGTGTGCCCAACGGTCGCCGGGCCGTCGGGCGGGGCCCCACCGCCGGGGCCGGGCCGAGGAGGAGGTGCCGGAGATGGACCGCTGCGTCGTCCTGGTCGACGCGGGCTACCTGCTGGGCGCGGCCGCCAGCCTGCTCGCGGGGGAGCCGGGCCGTTCCCGGATCGCCGTCGACCACCCGGTGCTGATCGGTGCGCTGCGCGAGCGGGCCGAGGAGGAGACCGGTCTGCCGCTGCTGCGGATCTACTGGTTCGACGCGGCCGTCGACCGCCGTCCGGCCCCCGAGCACCGCAGGCTGCGGGTGCTGCCCCGGGTCACCGTCCGGCTGGGCGCGCTGACCAGGGCGGAGGGCCGCTGGGTGCAGAAGGGCGTGGACGCGGCGATGCACGCCGAGCTCAGCGAGCTCGCCCGCAACCACGCCTGCGCCGACGTGGTGCTGGTCACCGGCGACGGGGACCTGCTGCCCGGCGTCGTCTCCGCGAAGGAGCACGGCGTGGCCGTCCACCTGTGGGCGCTGGAGGCCGCGGACGGGGACTTCAACCAGTCCGAGGAGCTGGTCGGCGAGGCCGACGAGCGCCGGGTGCTGGACCGGCAGTGGATCGAGCGCTGGGCCCGCCCCAAGGAGACCGCCGAGCCCGTCCCCCGGGTGCTGCCGGTCGCGGTGCTGCCCACCGCCGCGCCCCGCCCCCGTCCCGTCCCGCTGGTGCCCGCGCCCGCCGTCGCCGCCGCGGCCCCCGCCCCGTCCCGCGGGGCCCCGCTGCGGGTCATCCCCACCCCCAAGGACCTCGCCGGGCGCGCCGCCACCGGCCCGCCCGCCCCTGCTCCCGCCCCCGTGGCCGCGCCCGTCGGGCCGGTGCTGCGCTGGTCCTCCGACCGCGGCTGGGTCGACCGCGCCGACACCGCCACCGCCGCCGACGCCCTGCCCACCCTGGACCGGCTCACCACCTCCGCCCAGCGCTGGGCGGACCGCGAGGAGGACATCACCAGCGTCGGCGGCGACCCGCAGGAGGTCGGCCAGGTCTTCGCCCGCCGCTGGCTCGACCGCCTCCCCGCCGCCGAGCGCCCCGGGCTGCTGTGGACCGACCACCCGCGCATCCCGCACCGCCTGGACGGCGAACTGCTGCGCTACGCCGCCCGGTTCGGCCTGCTCGCGCACAAGGAGGACCAGATCGACGAACAGGACAGGTACGCGATCCGGGAGGGCTTCTGGAAGGAGCTCGCCGCCCGCGTCCCCGACGCCCGGCACCCCCCGGAGGCCCGGCAGGAGGACTGACGCCCGGGGCGCCGCCCGGACCCCGCGTGTCCGGAACGCCCCTTACGGCGCGTAGAGTCTTCCGACGTGAGCAAGGCACCTCAGGGCTGCTGCACGGTCAGCGGCCTGGTCAAGACCTACCGGACGGGCGGCACCGAGGTCAGGGCCAACGACGGCATCGACCTCGACGTCCGGCGCGGCGAGGTCTTCGGCCTGCTCGGCCCCAACGGCGCCGGGAAGTCCACCCTGGTGCGCCAGCTCACCGGCCTGCTCCGCCCCGACGCCGGGCGCATCGAGCTGCTCGGCCACGACGTCGTCCGGCACCCCGAGCGGGCCGCCCGGCTGCTCGGCTACCTCGGCCAGGAGTCCACCGCCCTCGACGAGCTCACCGTCGCCCTGGCCGCCGAGACCACCGGCCGCCTGCGCGGCCTCACCCGGGCCGCCGCCCGCGCCGAGACCGCCGAGGTGGTCACCGAGCTCGGCCTGGAGGCGATCGCCCACCGCCCGCTCGCCAAGCTCTCCGGCGGCCAGCGCCGCCTCGCCTGCTTCGCCGCCGTCCTGGTCGGCGAACGCCCGCTGCTCGTCCTGGACGAACCCACCACCGGCATGGACCCCGTCGCCCGCCGCGCGGTCTGGAGCGCCGTCGACCGCCGCCGGGCCGAACGCGGCACCACCGTGCTGCTGGTCACCCACAACGTCATCGAGGCCGAGACCGTCCTCGACCGGGTCGCCGTGATCGACGCGGGCCGGGTCATCGCCTGCGACACGCCCGGCGGCCTCAAGGCCCTCGTCGACGGCCACGTCCGGCTCGACCTGGTCTGGCGCACCGACGCCCCGCTCACCGTCCCCGCCGTCGCCGCGCTCGCCGAACGCGCCGAGCGCACCGGCCGCCGCTGGACCCTGCGCACCACCCCCGACGAGGCCCGCGAACTGGTCGCCGCCGTCACCACCGGCCCCGCCTTCGCCGCCCTCGACGACTTCACCCTCGCCACCCCCACCCTGGAGGACGCCTACCTCCGGCTCGGCGGCCGGACCGGAGGACTCGCCCGATGACGCTGCTCGACACCCCCGCCGTCGCCACCGCCCCCGCCCCGCTCGCCCCCGCCGCCCGGCTGCTGCCCGCGCTGGCCGCGGTCTACCGGGCCCAGCTGGCCCGCGCCAAGGTCTCCCGGATCCCGCTGCTGTTCGTCGCGACCTTCCAGTCCGTCGGCATCCTGGTCATGATGCGCGGGGTCGTCGACCCCGGCGACAACCCCTCCGCGCACGCCGTGGTGGCGGGCTCCGCCGTCCTGGTGGTCGCCTTCGTCGCGCTCAACCTGCTCGCCCAGTACTTCGGCAGGCTCCGCGCCACCGGCGGCCTCGACCACTACGCGACCCTGCCGGTGCCGCCCGCCTCCGTGGTCCTCGGCACCGCCGCCGCGTACGCCTCCTTCACCGTCCCCGGGGTCCTCGTGACGGCCGGGATCGGCAGCTGGATGTTCGACCTGCCGGTCGCCCGGCTGTGGATCCTGCTCGCCGTCGTCCCGCTCGCCGGTGCCGCGCTCGCCGGGCTCGGCGCCGCGCTCGGGCTGCTCGCCCCCCGCCAGGAGCTGGCCACCCTCGCCGGACAGCTCGGCATGTCCGCGGCCCTGCTGCTCGGCGTCCTGCCCGCCTCCCGGCTGCCCGGGCCGGTGCAGTGGCTGCGCGACCTGCTCCCCTCCAGCTACGGGGTGGACGCCTTCGCCCTCACCTTCGCCCCGCACCCCGACTGGGCCCGCGTCCTGCTCGACCTCGGCGTCTGCGGCGCGGTCGGCCTGGTCGCGCTGACCCTCGCCACCTGGGCGTACCGGCGGGCGGCGCGCTGAGGGCGGCCGGGGCCGCGGGGGCCGCGGGTTCCGCACGCGGTCGTTGCCCGGCGGAGATCGACAGCTTCCGGGCCCGTCGTGAAACGATGGGGTCGTGACCGTACCGAACACACCTGCGGGCAGCACGCCCGGGCCGGACCCCTACGCCCCGGTCTTCCCGCCGCAGCCGCCCGCCCGGGCGGAGCGGCCGCCGCTCGGCCCCGAACTGCGGATCGGAGCGGTCGTCACCGCCGCCGGGGCGGTCCTCGGCGTCGTCCTCGGGCTGCTGTGGCTCTGGCTCGCCCCCCGGGTCGGCTACGCCGTCCAGGACAACCACATCCTCTACCGCGACCCGGAGGGCGAGGAGCTGATCGGCGCGGTCGGCGTCTTCTCCCTGCTGGGGCTCGGGCTCGGCGTGCTCACCTCGCTGGGCGCCTTCCTGTGGACCCGGGCCCGCGGCGGCGGCATCGCCGTCGCGGTCGGCCTGGCCGCGGGCGGCCTGCTCGGCTCGGTGATCGCCTGGCAGCTCGGCACCCACCTCGGCGCCACCCCCGACCTGCGGGCCCACGCGCTCTCGGTCGGCAACGGCGGCACCTTCGACGGGCCGCTGGAGCTCACCGCGAAGGGGGCGCTGATGGTCTGGCCGATGACGGCGATGATCGTGCTGCTCTTCCTCTCCGCGGCCTTCGGGAAGCGGGAGCCGGACCGGCCGCCGTACTGGGCGACGCCGGGGCCCGCGGCGCCGGGGCAAGGGCCTCCGCTCGACAAGGGGTGACCGGCTGACGGGCTGCGGGAACTGCGCGAGCGGGCAGGCACGCGCAGCGGGGCCGCGAGGGGGCGGCGGGTCACTGCTTCCTTCGCGATCTTGCTGACGGTCCACTCCCGCTGCGCGCAGTTCCCCGCGCCCCTGACGGTGCGCTCTCTGGCGGGGCGCCCGCTCAGGGCTTCGCGATGGGGGCGGTGAGGGCCGCGGTGAGGCGGACGAGGTCGGCGGGGGCGAGTTCGACCTCGGTGCCGCGTTTGCCCGCGGAGACGAAGACGGTGGGGTGGGCGAGGGCGCCGGAGTCGACGACGGTGCGCAGCTTGCGGCGCTGGCCGAGCGGGGAGATGCCGCCGACCACGTAGCCGGTGGAGCGTTCGGCGGCGGCCGGGTCGGCCATGGCGGCGCGCTTGGTGCCGAGGGCGGCGGCGAGGGCCTTGAGGTCGAGCTGGCCGGAGACCGGGACGACGGCGACGGCGAGGGTGCCGTCGGTCTCGGCGAGCAGGGTCTTGAACACCCGGTCGGGGGAGACGCCCATCGCCTCGGCGGCCTCGGCGCCGTACGAGGCGGCGGCCGGGTCGTGGGCGTACTCGTGGACGGTGAACGGGACGCCCGCGGTGTCGAGGGCGACGGTGGCGGGGGTGCCGCCGGTGGTCTTCTTCTTGGCCAAGGGGGGGTCCTCAGTTGGGGCTGAACGCCTGGCGGGTGAGGTCGACGGCGGGCAGGGAGGGGAGTTTGGCGAGGACCGCGCTCTCGTGGCGGAGCAGGGCGAGTTCGCGGGTGAGCCGCTGGGCGTTGTCGGGGCAGGCGAGGAGCTCCTGCTTGACCTTGGTGGGGAGCGAGGTGGCGGCGGCGACCAGATAGGAGAGGACCTGCGGGTCGTCGGGGAGCTCGGCTTCGCCGCTGAGGGTGGCCTCGCGGGCCCCGGCCAGGCGCTTCTGGTAGGTGCGGAAGGCGCGTTCCACGCCCGCGGCGAGCGCGCCGGAGCCCTCGCCGGGCTCCTCGGGCAGGACGGAGACCTCGCCGACCAGGTAGGGGCCGGTGGCGTCGAGGGCGCGCAGCCGGAACCGGGTGGTGCCGGTGACCAGGAGCTCGTAGCGGCCCTCGGGCTGCTCCCGGACGGAGGCCACGTCGGCGACGCAGCCGACCGGGTAGAGGGCGTCCAGCGGGTCGCCGCCGGGCGTGCCGATGCCGTCCAACGGGCCTGCCGGGTCGTCGAGTTCGCGGACGGGCGCGGTCTCCCGGCCGTCCTTGATCGCGACCACGCCGAAGCGGCGCGGGGCGTCCTCGGGCTGCTGCAGCAGGTCGGCGACCAAGCGGCGGTAGCGCTCCTCGAAGACGTGCAGGGGCATCACCAGGCCCGGGTACAGGACCGTGTTCAGCGGGAAGAGCGGGAGCCGATCAGTCACGGCGGACAGCGTAGTTGGCGGCGGGCCGCCGCCGCGCCGCAGTTCGTCCCCGGCCGGGGGCGTCAGCCGCGCTGGAGCAGCCTGGTGACGCCCGCGACGGCGGTGGTGGCGAGCACCCAGCCGGTCAGCACGAGGGCGGTGGCGACCCACTGGCCGGGGCGGTCGGGGTTCCAGCCGTTCTGGCCGAGGTCGATCAGCGGGAGGACCTTGCCGGCCGCGTACAGGGCCGGGTTCCACAGCACGGACTCGTCCGGCTTGACCGGCGCGGGCCTGTGTTCGGCGAAGTAGGCGGTGCCGAGCAGCCAGGCGAGGACCAGCCAGGTGGCGGCCCGGCCGGGGCGGTAGCCGTAGCCGACGGCGGCGTCCTGGAGGTGGCCCCAGAGCCGGCCGGGCAGCGGCAGGGTGCGGCGGCGGCGGCGCTGCTTGGCGTACAGGACGGTGCGGGCGTCCTCGTCGGCGCCGTCGCGGCGCAGGGCGGCGGCGAGCTGCTCGTACGCCTCGGGGCGGAACTCCTGGCCGGAGTCGACCCAGGCGATCCGGCGCTCCAGCGGGAAGGGCACGGCGGGGCGGAGCGACTCGTAGCTGAAGCCGGTCAGCGAGACGTGGTGCTCGGTGGGCCAGGCGGAGGGGGCGTCGACCAGGTTGCCGATCCGGGCCCGGTTGAGGCTGACGGTGCCGGTGGGCGGGGTGTCGCAGGTGAAGCGGAGCTCGGGGGTCTGGATCCGGCTGAGCGCGAGCTCCTCGCCCTCGCCGAGGTGGAACTCGGCGCCGGTGATCAGGCAGGCGTTGTCGAAGCGCCCGTCGGAGAGCCGGACCTTGCCCCAGGAGCGGAACGGCGTGTGGGTGGTGTCCCCGTGGTCGCCGGTGAAGGTGGACTCGCCGTAGCCGGAGCCGTAGACGCTGCGCGAGCCCGTCCAGTTGGCGTCCTCGGAACCCGACAGGTACAGGGTGTGGCCGACGGTGATCCGGGCCGCGTTGAGCGCGTTCGGGTTGTGGGCGCCGACGGCCCGCAGCGAGCCGCCGCGCAGCGAGAGGCGGCCGCCGATCCGGGCCGAGCGCAGGCTGAGCTCGCCCAGCAGGTCGAGGCGCTCGGCCTCGCAGTCCTGGTTGATCGCGATCCCGTCGGCGGAGACCGCCCGCCCGTACGCGTCGGGGCCGACGGCGGTCTGGTTGAGCAGCAGGTCGGTGCCGATCCGGGCGTCGGTGAGGCGGATGCCGCCGGGTATGCCGCAGCGGGCGAGGTGGACGTCGCCCTCGCTGGCCAGCCGGGACGCCTCCAGCCGGGGGAGGGCGCAGGAGACGATCCGCAGGGTGCCCGCGGTGGCCTCGGAGAGCAGCAGCTTGCGTTCGAAGCGGCAGAGCTGGAACTCGACGTAGCAGCCG
Source organism: Kitasatospora phosalacinea (assembly GCF_030268885.1). Lineage (GTDB taxonomy): Bacteria > Actinomycetota > Actinomycetes > Streptomycetales > Streptomycetaceae > Kitasatospora > Kitasatospora phosalacinea_C. Next base: position 244,566 of record NZ_BSSA01000008.1, on the reverse strand, counting down.
ATCCGGCCGCCCGCCAGGGTGAACTCGCCGGTGATCCGGGCGCCGGTGAGCTTGAGCGCGGTGACCTTGCCGGGGGCGGCCTCCGGGCCGTGCAGCAGCAGCCGGGCGATCACCTCGGCGCGGACGGTGCGCTCCGGGCCCCACGCGGCGGCGGTGAACGGGTCGTCGGGGCCGAGGCCCTCGCCGTCGGGGCGCACGGCCTGCCCGGCGGGGGCGGGCAGCAGCAGTTCGGCGGGCCCGTCCCCGGCCCGCAGGTCGTACACCTCGCCGTGCCGGAAGGCGTCCCACAGGCCGCGCTCGGTGTCGGTCCAGTCGTCCGGCGCCTGCTCCACCGCTCCCCCTGATGATCTTGGTTCCGTCTCACCCTTCGTATCACGGACTGAAATGCCGGGCTGTCGCTTTTCGCCACTCCTTACACTTGGGCCTGTGATCTCTCGAATCGACCTCCGCGGCTCCTCCACGGACCCGCGCGACGTGCTGCCCCGTGCCGAGTTCGACGTCGAAGCCGCCCTGGAGAAGGTCCGGCCGATCGCGGAGGACGTGCGCCATCGCGGGGTCGCGGCGCTGATCGAGATCACCGAGCGCTTCGACGGCGTCCGGCTGGAGTCGACCCGCGTCCCGGCCGGGCAGATCGCCGAGGCGCTGGAGCAGCTGGACCCGAAGGTCCGCGCCGCCCTGGAGGAGTCGATCCGCCGCGCCCGCGCCGTCCACGCCGACCAGCGCCGGGTCGGGCACACCACGCGGGTGGTGCCCGGCGGCACCGTCACCCAGCGCTGGGTGCCGGTCGACCGGGTCGGCCTGTACGTGCCCGGCGGCCTCGCCGTCTACCCGTCCTCCGTGGTGATGAACGTGGTGCCCGCCCAGGAGGCCGGGGTGGCCGGGATCGCCGTCACCTCCCCGCCGCAGAAGGCGTTCGGCGGCCGCGTCCACCCGACCATCCTGGCCGCCTGCGCGCTGCTCGGCGTCGACGAGGTCTACGCGGTCGGCGGCGCCCAGGCGGTGGCGATGTTCGCCCTCGGCACCGAGGAGTGCGCGCCGGTCAACCTGGTCACCGGCCCCGGCAACATCTACGTCGCCGCCGCCAAGCGTCTGTTCGCGGGCCGGATCGGCATCGACTCGGAGGCCGGCCCGACCGAGATCATGGTCCTCGCCGACGACACCGCGGACGCCGCGGAGGTCGCCGCCGACCTGATCAGCCAGGCCGAGCACGGCCCCACCTCCGGCTCCGTGCTGGTCACCGCCTCGCCGCTGCTGGCCGACGCGGTGGAGGCCGAGCTGAAGGCGCAGGTCGCCCGCACCCGGCACTCCGAGCGGGTGGCCGAGGCGCTCGGCGGCCCGCAGTCCGGGATCATCCTGGTCGACGACCTGGAGCAGGGCCTGGCCGTGGTCAACGCCTACGCCGCCGAGCACCTGGAGATCCAGACCGCCGACCCGCACGCCGTCTCCGAGCGGGTCCGCAACGCGGGCGCGATCTTCCTCGGCCGCTTCACCCCCGTCTCGCTGGGCGACTACGCGGCCGGCTCCAACCACGTGCTGCCCACCGGCGGCTGCGCCTGCCACTCCTCCGGCCTGTCCGTGCAGACCTTCCTGCGCGGCGTCCAGGTCGTCGAGTACGACCGCGAGGCGCTGGCCGGGATCGCCGCGCACGTGGTCAACCTGTCCGAGGCCGAGGACCTGCCCGGCCACGGCGACGCCATCAAGGCCCGATTCGACTGGACGGTTCCCGGCACGTGACGAAGATCGACGACCTCCCCGTCCGGGACGAGCTGCGCGGCCAGTCCCCTTACGGCGCACCGCAGTTGGACGTGCCCGTCCAGCTCAACACCAACGAGAACCCGTACCCGCTGCCCGAGCCGCTGGTCGCCCGGATCGCCGAGCGGGTCGCCGAGGCCGCCCGGAACCTCAACCGCTACCCGGACCGGGACGCGGTCGAGCTGCGCACCGGCCTGGCGAAGTACCTCACCGACACCACCGGCTTCGCCGTCGGCGCCGAGCAGGTGTGGGCCGCCAACGGCTCCAACGAGGTGCTCCAGCAGCTGCTGCAGACCTTCGGCGGGCCCGGCCGCACCGCGATCGGCTTCGAGCCCTCGTACTCGATGCACGCCCTGATCGCCCGCGGCACCGGCACCGGCTGGGTCTCCGGCCCGCGCAACGCCGACTTCACCATCGACGTGGACGCGGCCCGCGCGGCCATCGCCGAGCTGCGCCCGGACGTGGTGTTCGTCTGCTCGCCGAACAACCCGACCGGCACCGCCGTCGAGGCCGAGACCGTGCTCGCCCTGTACGAGGCCGCGCAGGCCGCCGGGCCCAGCATGGTGGTCGTCGACGAGGCGTACGTCGAGTTCTCGCACCGCGCCTCGCTGCTGCCGCTGCTGGAGGGCCGCCCGAACCTGGTGGTCTCCCGCACCATGTCCAAGGCGTTCGGCGCGGCCGGGCTGCGGCTCGGCTACCTCGCCGCCGACCCGGCCGTGGTGGACGCGGTGCAGCTGGTCCGGCTGCCCTACCACCTGTCGGCCGTCACCCAGGCCACCGCGCTGGCCTGCCTGGAGCACACCGACACCCTGCTCGGCTACGTCGACCGGCTGAAGTCGGAGCGCGACCGGGTGGTGCGCGCCCTGCGCGGGCTCGGCTTCGAGGTCACCGAGTCCGACGCCAACTTCGTCCAGTTCGGCCGCTTCGCCGACACCCACGCGGTGTGGCGGGCGATCCTCGACCAGGGCGTGCTGATCCGCGACAACGGCGTCCCCGGCTGGCTGCGCGTCACCGCCGGCACCCCCGCCGAGAACGACGCCTTCCTGAGCGCCGTCTCCACCGTGAGCAAGGAGCTGTAACCCCGCATGTCCCGCATCGGCCGCGTCGAACGCACCACCAAGGAGACCTCCGTCCTGGTCGAGATCGACCTCGACGGAACCGGCAAGACGGACGTCTCCACGGGCGTCGGGTTCTACGACCACATGCTCGACCAGCTCGGCCGCCACGGCCTCTTCGACCTCACCGTCAAGACCGAGGGCGACCTGCACATCGACACCCACCACACCATCGAGGACACCGCCCTCGCGCTCGGCGCCGCCTTCAGGCAGGCGCTCGGCGACAAGGTCGGCATCTACCGCTTCGGCAACTGCACCGTCCCGCTGGACGAGTCGCTCGCCCAGGTCACCGTCGACCTCTCCGGCCGCCCGTACCTGGTGCACACCGAGCCCGAGAACATCGCCCCGATGATCGGCTCCTACGACACCACGATGACCCGGCACATCCTGGAGTCCTTCGTCGCCCAGGCCCAGGTCGCCCTGCACGTGCACGTGCCGTACGGCCGCAACGCCCACCACATCGTCGAGTGCCAGTTCAAGGCGCTCGCCCGGGCGCTGCGCTACGCCTCCGAGCGCGACCCGCGCGCCGCGGGCATCCTGCCGTCGACCAAGGGCGCGCTCTGATGGCCTCCGTCCTGATCTTCCTCGGGATCTTCTTCGCGGCCGGCGTCTGGTCGTTCTGGAAGCAGGAGAAGCCCAAGAGCGTCATCCTCGTCCTCGGCTTCGCCTCGGCCATGTGCCTGGCCGCCGGCATCATGCGCTACTAGGAGACCGCGAGATGTCCAAGAACGTCGTGGTGCTGGACTACGGCTCCGGCAACCTGCGCTCCGCCCAGCGCGCGGTCGAGCGCACCGGCGCCACCGTCACCGTCACCTCGAACTTCCAGGAGGCGCTGGACGCCGACGGGCTGCTGGTGCCCGGCGTCGGCGCCTTCGAGGCGTGCATGCGCGGCCTGAGGGCCGTCCGCGGCGAGCAGGTCATCGGGCGCCGACTGGCCGGCGGCCGACCGGTGCTCGGCATCTGCGTCGGCATGCAGATCCTGTTCGAGAAGGGCGTCGAGCACGGCGTCGAGACCGCCGGGTGCGACGAGTGGCCCGGCGTGGTCGAGCCGCTGGACGCCCCGATCGTCCCGCACATGGGCTGGAACACCGTCGACGCCCCCGAGGGCAGCCGGATGTTCGCCGGGATGGACCCGGAGACCCGGTTCTACTTCGTCCACTCCTACGGCGTGCGGCACTGGGTGCTGGAGACCCACTCCGAGAAGATCCGCGCCCCCAGGGTGACCTGGGCCACCCACGGGCAGCCGTTCGTCGCCGCCGTGGAGAACGGCCCGCTGTGGGCCACCCAGTTCCACCCCGAGAAGTCCGGCGACGCCGGAGCCGCCCTGCTGACCAACTGGGTCGACACCCTCTGACGACGGAAGAGTCCTTCAGAACATGACCAACCGCCTCGAACTGCTGCCCGCCGTCGACGTCCGCGACGGCCAGGCGGTCCGCCTGGTCAAGGGCGCCTCCGGCACCGAGACCTCCTTCGGCGAGCCGCTCGCCGCCGCCCTCGCCTGGCAGAACGCCGGCGCCGAGTGGCTGCACCTGGTCGACCTCGACGCCGCCTTCGGCACCGGCAGCAACCGCGAGCTGCTCCGCGAGGTCACCGGCCGCCTCGACATCAAGGTCGAGCTGTCCGGCGGCATCCGCGACGACGAGTCGCTCGCCGCGGCCCTCGCCACCGGCTGCACCCGGGTCAACCTCGGCACCGCCGCCCTGGAGAGCCCCGAGTGGGTCGCCAAGGTCATCGCCGAGCACGGCGACAAGATCGCCGTCGGCCTCGACGTGGTCGGCACCACCCTGCGCGGCCGCGGCTGGACCCGCGACGGCGGCCAGCTCTACGACGTGCTGGCCCGCCTCGACGCCGAGGGCTGCGCCCGCTACGTGGTCACCGACGTCAACCGCGACGGCACCCTGACCGGCCCCAACCTGCAGCTGCTGCGCGACGTCTGCGCCGCCACCGACAAGCCCGTCGTCGCCTCCGGCGGCGTGTCGTCGCTCGACGACCTGCGCGCCATCGCCACCCTGGTACCGGAGGGCGTCGAGGGCTCGATCGTGGGGAAGGCGCTCTACGAGCAGAAGTTCACCCTCGAAGAGGCCCTGGAGGCTGTGTCCCGATGACCGACGAGACCCCGGCACCCACCACCGCCCGCACGTCCGGCGAGTCCCCCTACGAGGACCAGTACGGATTCTCCCGGGCGGTGGTGGCCGGGGACTTCGTCCTGGTCGCGGGGTGCACCGCCTACGACGACGGCGTCCCCGTCCACGAGGGCGACCCGTACGAACAGACGCTGGCCGCCTTCGCGGTCGCCCTCGACGCGCTCGCCCGCCACGGACTCACCGCCGCCGACGTGGTCCGCACCCGGATGTACCTCACCCACGTCCGGGACTGCGACGAGGTCGGCCGCGCGCACAAGGAACTCTTCGACGCGGTCCGCCCGGTCACCACCATGGTGGTCGTCCAGGGCCTGACCGACTCCCGGATGATGGTCGAGGTCGAGGTCGAGGCCCACCGGCCCGGCCTGGCCCGGACTTTGGAAGGCATCCCGCAGTGACACTCGCAGTACGCGTCATCCCCTGCCTGGACGTGGACGCCGGACGCGTCGTCAAGGGCGTCAACTTCCAGAACCTGCGCGACGCCGGGGACCCGGTCGAACTCGCCAAGCTCTACGACGCCCAGGGCGCCGACGAGCTGACCTTCCTCGACATCACCGCCTCCTCCGGCTCCCGCGAGACCACCTACGACGTGGTCCGCCGCACCGCCGAGCAGGTCTTCATCCCGCTCACCGTCGGCGGCGGCGTCCGCGCCGTCGAGGACGTCGACCGGCTGCTGCGCGCCGGGGCCGACAAGGTCGGCGTCAACACCGCCGCCATCGCCCGCCCCGAACTCGTCCGCGAGATCGCCCGGCGCTTCGGCCGCCAGGTCCTCGTCCTCTCGGTCGACGCCCGCCGCTGCCCCGAGGGCACCGAGACCGCCTCCGGCTTCGAGGTCACCACCCACGGCGGCCGCCGCGGCACCGGCATCGACGCCGTCGAGTGGGCGGTGCGCGCCGCCGAGCTCGGCGCGGGCGAGATCCTGCTCAACTCGATGGACGCCGACGGCACCAAGGACGGCTACGACCTGGAGATGATCCGGGCCGCCCGCAAGGCCGTCTCCATCCCGGTCATCGCCTCCGGCGGCGCCGGGAAGCTCGCCGACTTCGCCCCCGCGGTCGACGCCGGGGCCGACGCGGTCCTCGCCGCCAGCGTCTTCCACTTCGGCGACCTGACGATCGGCCAGGTCAAGGACGAACTCCGGGCCACCGGGCACCCCGTCCGCTGACGCCCTCCCCGGCGGCCCGCCCTCACGGCCGCCGGGGTTCCGGCTCCAGCAGCGCGAACTGGGCGCCGAACGGGTCCGCCAGCACCGCGATCCGGCCCACCGTCGGCACCTGCTCCGGCGGCACCAGCACGCTCCCGCCCAGCCGCCGCACCTCGTCGGTGGCCAGCAGCGCGTCCGCCACCGCGAAGTGCACCAGCCAGCCCACGTCCACCCGCGGGTGCACGCCCGTGAGCCCGCCGAACTCCTCCTCGCCGTCCGCCGGGCGCAGCACCGCGTACTCCACCCCCGGCACGTCCGAGTCCCGGCTCCGCCAGCCGAACAGGCCCCGGTAGAAGCGCAGCGCCCCCGGCAGGTCCGAGGTGTGCAGCTCCGCCCGGCACAGCGCGCCCCGCTCGCCCACCACCTCCAGCCCGGCCGTCCCGCCCGCCTCCCACACCGCGAACCGGCCGCCCGTCGGGTCGGTCAGCTGCACGAACCGGCCCTGCCCCGGCACCTCGGTGGGCCCGACCCGGACGGCGCCGCCCGAACGCTCCGCCGCCGCGGCGACCCGCGCCGCGTCCGCCGCGGCGAAGTGCACCGTCCAGGCGGGCAGCGGCTCCGCCTCCGTCAGCGGGCCGACCCCCGCCACCGTCCGGCCCGCGCTGCGGAAGAGGCCGTAGCCGTTCGGGCCGGGCGGGCCCAGCTCCCAGCCGAACAGCGAACCGTAGAACAGCTCGGACTCGGCGAGGTCCGCACTGCCCAGGCCGATCCAGTTCGGCGAACCGGGGCGGAAGTCGCTGCTCACCATGGTCGTGCGCTCCTGGGGGTGCGGGGGAGGGGTCCGGGGCCAGGCTGGCACACCCACCGACCGCACCGAACGGACCGACGCGCCGTCAGGCCACCGGCTCCGTGCCCGCGTCCGCGCCCGCGCCTGCGCCCGCGTCGGGCAGCGGCAGCACGTGCGCCAGGGTCGCCACCGCCTCCGGCGCGCCCTCCGCCGTCACCGCGGCCCGGGCGCCCCGCCCGTACAGGAACAGCACCAGCTCGCCCGGCTCCCCGCGCACCGTCACCACCGGCGTGCCCCTCCGGCGCACCGAGACCTCCCGGCCGTCCGGGTGCACCAGCCGCAACGAGAGCGGCGCCCGCGCGTCACCGAACCGGGCCACCGCGGGGACCCGCTTCCACAGCGCCTCCGCCAGCTCCGGCGAGAGCGGCTCCGGCTCGAACGGCACCGCGCGGCGGACGTCCTCCGCGTGCACGAAGAACTCCACCAGGTTCGCCGCGCCGTCCACCCCCGGCAGGTTGAACGGCGACCAGGCCGGCGGCCCCGAGCGGAACGACTTCACCAGCCCCTCGTACCCCCGCCCCGCGACCTTCCCCTGCACCCGCTCCGTCCACCCCGCCAGCGCCCCCACCCGGATTCCCGCCGCCGCGTCCGGCCGCCCCTCCCGCACCACCAGGTGCGCCGCCAGGTCCCGCGCCACCCACCCCTCGCACAGCGTCGGACCCTCCGGCCCCGCCGCCGCCAACAACCGACTCAACCGGGCCCGTTCACCCTGCGCAAGACTCACCATGCGCCCAGCGTACGGGCCGACGGGGCGGCGCGGTCACCGGTGGATCGGCCCGGTCAGCTTGCGGTCCGCCTGTTGGTTGCTGACGGTGACGGTGCAGCTGGCGTCCCGGTACCCCTGCTGGTAGTACTTCGTCAGCGGGACGATCGGGCTGTTGTTGTACAGGTCGAAGCCGCCCTGCTGCCGCTGCACCTCCTTCAGCGACGGCGCGCAGAGTTCCAGCAGGGCCTTGTTGATCGCGCGGTCGTCGGCCAGCCCGTCGGGCATCACGACGTTGGCGGTGGTCTCCGCGTCGTGCGGCTGGTTGCAGGGCGTGACGGTGCTGTCCTTCACCCCGCTGATCCACGGCATCAACAGGCAGGTGCCCGGCGGGTAGTACGGGTACGGGTAGGTCTTGGACGGACTGGGGCTCGGGCTCGGGGTCGGGGTGGGGCTGGGGGTCGGTGGGGGCGGGGCGGCGGCGGGTTGCTTCGGGGCGGGCCACAGCAGCACCGCCGCCACGACGACGATCGCGGCCACCAGGCCCGCCAGGAACGCCTTCTGCCGTCCGCTCATGCCAACCCCCCTGATTCGAAGGCCATTCTGATGGCACAACAGCTGTCACGTCAGTCCTTTTCGGACATTCGTTTGCCCGTCCTTTGCATGCTGATCAGTAGGATGACCGGCCTGTCAGAGGGATGCCAGGAGAACGTCGGAGAAAGGCAACTGCCATGGGGGACAGCGGGTTTCGGGTCGAGCCCAGTGCGCTCGACCGGTACTCGTCGCTGCTTGCCGAGCAGGCCGAGCAGCTGAGCCGGATCGCGGAGGCGACCGCCGCGATCACGATCTCGTCGGACGCGTTCGGGCACCTGCCGAACGCCCAGAACCTGGCCTCGGCGTACCAGGAGCACGCCGGCGCCAGCCGCGAGAACGTCGGGCTGATCGGCAGGGCGGTGGACGGCACTTCGCGCGGGCTGTCGGGGGTCTCGCGGAACTACACGGACCACGAGGACCACGTGGTCGGCACCCTGGGGGGTAATCGCTGATGGCGGCGCACGGCAGCACGGGCGGCAGGAGGGGTTCGAGCGGCGGCAGTTCGAGCGGGTCGCCGCGGCGCGACCCGCGGGAGAGCTACGCCCAGCGGCCGCGGGTGAGCGACCCGAGCACGGTCGGCACCTCCCGGCACCCGCAGGCGCAGCCCCAGCCGCACCCGCAGCCGCAGACGCCCCCCGCGGGCCACGGCGGCGCCGGTGGCACCGGGCGGACGCCGACGGTGGGGAACCCGGAGGAGATCCGCCCGGGTTCGGCGCGGCCGGCGGGGGACGGCGGCGGGGAGGCCGGGGGCGGCGCGTCGGACGAGCCGGAGGCCGTGCAGGGGGGCTGGTTCGGCGGTGCGCTGAAGGAGGCCGCGAAGAACGCGGCCACCGGCGCGGCCGGCAGCTTCGGGAGCAAGGCCGGCGAGTGGGCGGGGCAGAAGGTGTTCGGCTCCTCCGAGGAGCCGGAGGGGGGACCGGAGGGGGAGCCGGAGTCGGAGCAGCCGGGAGAGGGCTCGGGCGGGCTGTACGGGGCCGTCCGGGACGCGATGCACGGGCAGATGCTGGAGCCGCAGGCCGGGCTCGGGGGCGCCGTCACCACCATGCCCGCGTACGTGTCGGGGCCGGGGGCGCGCGTCGGGACGACCATGCCCGGGTCCGGTGCGATGCCGGGGGCCGGCCTGATGGGCGGGCAGAGCGACGCGTACGCGTGGGCCCGGGCGCAGATCCAGGAGTCGATCAAGAACCTGCCGGAGGCGGAGCACAAGTCCCGGGGCGGTCTGAGCGGGGCGCTCGACGAGATGGTCGAGTGGGCGCTGGAGAAGTCCGGCCTGCTGGACATGCTGGAGGAGGTCACCGGCAACCTGGCGGAGCTGAACAACGCGACGATGGAGTGGCAGGCCCAGGCCGCCGCGGTGCGGTCGGTGGCGGCGGAGCTGCGCTCGGGCGTGATGCCGGTGGCGGAGAGCTGGGCGGGGGCGGCGAGCGACGCGTTCGGCGGTCACATGGGCAACGTCGCGGACGCGCTCGACCAGACCGCCGAGGAGATGATGCAGACCGCGCAGATCATCAACTCGGCCGCGCAGGAGTGCGCGATGGCCGAGGGCATGGTGATCGAGATCATCACCGAGGCGATCGAGTCGCTGATCGTGTCGCTGGCCGCGGAGGCGGTGCTCTCCTTCGTCACCTTCGGCGCGGCCGCGGTGGTCGGCGCGCTGCTCGACGAGGCGGAGATCGACGTCTTCGTGGCGCGGGTGGCGCGGGTGTCCACCAAGCTGGCGAAGGCGCTGGAGGAGCTGCTGAAGGCCCTGCAGGAGATGGGCAAGGCGGTGAAGGCGACCCGCAAGCTCGGCGACATCAGCAAGGTGATGCAGAAGATGGAGAAGGTCGAGACGGCCTTCAACAACGTCCGGAAGCTGGAGGAGGGCGAGAGCAAGGTCGCCAGGATCGCCCAGAAGATCGACGACAAGGTCACCGAGAAGGCCACCGGCTGGGCCGAGGACAAGATCAAGGCGGGGCTGGGCATCGACGAGGAGGACCGCGAGGGCGTCCAGCGCGGCGACGGCACCCTCAAGGGCAACCTCAAGGCGGCCGGGAAGTCCTCGTGGGGGGCCCTCAAGGAGGGGCTCACCAGCGAGACGAACAAGAGCGCGGTGGAGCAGGAACTGCTCAACGACATCGGGCTGCAGCAGGAGCCGGACCCCTACCGGGTGGACCGCTCGCGGATCCGGACGGCGTTCGGCTGAGCCCGTCGGCCCCGCCGCCGCGGCGGCGGGGCCGAGACCGGCCCGGGGCCCGGGTCAGCGTCCGCCGACGGCGGCGCGGAAGGCGTTCAGGTCCTCCTCGCCGTCGAAGGCCAGCGCGATCCAGGAGCCGTCCGCGAACACCAGGTCCTGCCGCTCGGCCCAGACGTCGTTGGGGGTGTCGGGGCGCAGCCACCAGGTGCCGGCGGGCAGTTCGATCAGCGGGGTGGCCCGGTAGTGGTCGTTGTGCTGGCCCTCGGTCCAGCGGCTCAGCACGAGCAGCCGGCGGTCGGTGACCAGCATGGTGAACAGGTCGTGGTCGGCCTTGAGCTTCTCGCCGGCGGTGGTGCGCACGGCCCGCCAGAACAGCCAGGCGGTGGAGCCCTCGGGGCCGTGCCAGGAGCCGCCGTGCAGCGGGCGGCGCAGGGCCCGGTAGGCGCGCCGGGTCAGCGAGAGGCCGTACGGGCGGCGCCCGTAGGCGTCCGGCCCGAAGATCTCGACGAACCAGCGCGGCAGGAAGTACAGCCACAGTCCGCGCCAGATCGACCTGAAGAAATTCATCGCCCAGACGAGAGGAGCGAAACCGGCGGCGCGAACGGTGTCGCGGTCCCACCAGAGCGGCAGCAGGCGGTCGAGTTCCACCGCCCACGTGCCGATCATCGGCTCGCCCGGATACAGGTGCTCACCTGCGGTTCGCTGCAGTCGGTAATCCCCGTACGCGACCGTCGGAAGCGGTTGCGGCTGATATGCGCTCATTCGACGGAACCCCCCATTTCCCAAAGCAGTTCGGTTTTCGGCGGGGATCAAACTACCGGGTGGGGGAAGCGTTTTCGACCGCATCCGGAAGTGCCGTCCGGGTGCGGTCCGGCGGTCCGGTGCGGCCTGCGAGAATGGGGGCATGTCGACCTCTCCCGCCGCCCCCGGCAGCACCGCACTGGACCCGGCGATCGCCGCCCGTCTCAAGCGCACCCCGGACGGCCTGCTGCCCGCCGTCGCCCAGCAGTACGACACCGGCGAGGTGCTGATGCTCGGGTGGATGGACGACGAGGCGCTGCACCGCACCCTGACCACCGGCCGCTGCACGTACTGGAGCCGCAGCCGGGCCGAGTACTGGGTGAAGGGCGACACCTCGGGCCACGTCCAGCACGTCAAGCAGGTCGCCCTGGACTGCGACGGGGACACCCTGCTGGTCAAGGTCGACCAGGTCGGTGCGGCCTGCCACACCGGCGACCGGACCTGCTTCGACGCCGACGTGCTGCCGCTCGCCGAGTAGCCTGTCCCCCGACCAGACCTCCCTCCCATCCGATCGGTGTCCCATGGAACTTGAGGCTTTCCGCACGCTCGCCGCCGACACCCGGGTCATCCCGGTCACCCGCAGGCTCCTGGCGGACGGCCTCACCCCGATCGGCGTCTACCGCAGCCTCGCCGCCGAGCGGCCCGGCACCTTCCTGCTGGAGTCCGCCGAGCAGGGCCGCAGTTGGGCCCGGTACTCCTTCGTCGGGGTGCGCTCCGGCGCGGTCCTCACCGTCGGCGAGGACGGCGGCGCCCGCTGGCTCGGCGAACCCCCCGTCGGCATCCCCACCACCGGCGACCCGCTGGAGGTGCTGCGCGCCACCCTCACCGCCCTGCACACCCCCCGGCACCCCGACGACGGCCTCCCGCCGCTCACCGGCGGCCTGGTCGGCTACCTCGGCTACGACGTGGTGCGGCGCCTGGAGAAGCTGCCGAACCTCACCCCGGACGACCTGAAGCTCCCCGAGCTGACCCTGCTGCTCGCCACCGACCTGGCCGTCCTCGACCACGCCGACGGCACCGTGCTGCTGATCGCCAACGCGGTCAACCACAACGACCTGGCCACCGGCGTCGACGAGGCCCACGCGGACGCCGTCGCCCGCCTCGACGCGATGGAGGCCGACCTGCGCCGCCCCGTCGACCCCGGCCTCGCCACGTACACCCCGACCGCCGTCGACGCGCACTCGCCGTTCGGCGGCGAGCCGTACCGCAAGGCCGTCGACGTGGTGAAGGAGCGGATCCGGGCGGGCGAGGCCTTCCAGGTCGTCCCCTCGCAGCGCTTCGAGGCGCCCTGCCCGGCCTCGGCGCTCGACGTCTACCGGGTCCTGCGCACCACCAACCCCAGCCCCTACATGTACCTGTTCCGCTTCCCCGGCCCGGACGGCGGCGCGGAGGGCGGCTTCGACGTGGTCGGCTCCAGCCCCGAGGCGCTTGTCAAGGTCGCCGGGGGCGAGGCCATGCTGCACCCCATCGCCGGGACCCGGCACCGCGGCGCCACCCCGCACGAGGACGCCGAGCTCGCCGCCGAACTGCTCGCCGACCCCAAGGAGCGGGCCGAGCACCTGATGCTGGTCGACCTCGGCCGCAACGACCTCGGCCGGGTCTGCGCGCCCGGCTCCGTCGAGGTCGTGGAGTTCATGACCATCGAGCGCTACAGCCACGTCATGCACATCGTCTCCACCGTCACCGGTAAGGTCGCCGCCGACCGCAGCGCGCTCGACGTCCTCACCGCCTGCTTCCCGGCCGGCACCCTCTCCGGTGCGCCCAAGCCGCGCGCAATGCAGATCATCGAGGAGCTCGAACCCACCCGCCGCGGGCTGTACGGCGGCTGCGTCGGCTACCTGGACTTCGCGGGCGACTCCGACACGGCGATCGCCATCCGGACGGCGGTCATCCGCGACGAGACCGCGTACGTCCAGGCGGGCGCGGGCGTCGTCGCCGACTCCGACCCGCACGCGGAGGACACGGAGTGCCGCAACAAGGCGGCGGCGGTGCTCAGGGCCGTCGCGACGGCGAACACCCTCCGCTGACCCGGACGCCCCCGGCCCGGCCCGCCCGCCCGTGCGCGGGGCGCGGAGGGGCGGGGGACGGGGGCGGGGTGAGGTCGGGGACACTGGGGGGGTGAGTGAGACGTCTGCTTCCCCTTCCGGTGGTTCCCCCGCTTCGGCCTCGCGCGGTGCGTTGGGGTTGATGCTGCTGTTGACGGCGGTCGGTGCGGGGTTGGTGCTGACGGCGGTGGGGCGCACCTGGGCGGAGGGGGTGGCGGCCGGGATGGGGGGGAGCCGGGTCGCGGTGAGCGCGAGCGGGAGCAGGCTGACGGCGCTGCCGACGGCGATGGCGCTGACGGGGATGGCGGCGGCGGTCGCGGTGTTCGCGGTGCGCGGGTGGGTGCGGGTGCTGGTGGGGGCGTTGACGGTGGCGGCGGGGGTGGGAGCGGTCGCGGGGGCGCTGATCGGGTACACGGACACCGCGGGGCTGCACGCCGTCGCGGCGGGGCAGCTGGCGTTGAGCAGCGGCCGGGCGGAGGAGGTCACCCGGACGGCGTGGCCGTGGGTGGCACTGGCGGGCGGGGTGCTGCTGGTGGCGGCGGGGGCGTTGACGGCGTGGTTCGGGCGGCGCTGGCCGGTGATGGGGACGCGGTACGACGCGCCGACCCGGAAGGCGCCGGCGCGGGCGGACAGCCCGGCCGACCTGTGGAAGGCGCTGGACCGCGGCGAGGACCCGACGGGCTGACGCGGGCCGGCCGAGTGTGCGCGGCACCACGGCCGCCCCGGCTTGGGGCTGCCGTGTTCGGCCCGGCACAATGGAGGGGTCAACCCGTCGAGCGCCGCCCAGGACCGCCCGACCGGGCCCCGGAGAAACAAGGAGCACCAACAAGATGGCTGCAGCAGCGCACGGCCACACCCCCGCCGCGTGGACCGGCGTGGTCATTGCTTTCGTCGGCTTCTGCGTGTCCGGCGTCGCGATGATCATCCCGAACGTCGTGCTGGTCATCGCGGGCCTCGCCGTGGTTCTGATCGGTGGCGTGGTCGGCAAGGCCATGTCGATGGCGGGCATGGGCAAGCAGCCCAGCAAGAACTTCGCCCCGGCCTCCACCGAGGAGCGCAGCGCGGTCACCGCGGGCTGACCCGGCGGAGCGCGACGGACGGACGGCGGGCCGGGTGCCCGCCGTTCGGCGTTTCCGGCTTCCGGCGTCTCCGGGCCTCCGGGGGCTTCCGGCGTCTCCGGGCCTCCGACGGTCTCCGGACTTCAGGCTTCCGGACTTCCGGGCTTCCTGCGGTCCCCGGGCGGGGCGGCCCGGGGGCGGCGGCCGGGCGGGGGCACAATCGTCCCCGTGAACGCTCCTGCTGCTCCCGACCCCGCCGCGTCCGGTCCCTCCGCCGCCCCCGGCGGTCCAGTGGTGCGGCGGCTGGTCCGTCCGCTGGCGGCGTTGACGGCGGTGGCGCTGCCGACGGCGTTCGTGGGGCTGGTGGACCCGAACGCGCCGGGGCACTACCCGACCTGCCCGTTCCTGCAGCTGACCGGCTGGTGGTGCCCGGGGTGCGGGGGGCTGCGCTGCGTGCACGCGCTGACCAGGGGGGACGTGCTGACGGCGGCGCACGACAACCTGCTGGTGGTGGTGCTGGCGCTCGGGCTGGCGGTGCTGTGGTCGGGCTGGCTGGTGCGGTCGGTGCGGGGGGCGGGCGGTCGGCCGGGGTGGTGGCCGCGGATGTCGCGGCGGCGGGCGTGGGCGCTGGCGCTGGTGCTGCTGGTGTTCACGGCGCTGCGGAACCTGCCGGTGGGCGCGGGGCTGGCTCCGCCGGGGGTGTGAGCGGGGTGCGGGCGGGGGCGGTCGCGGTGTCCGCCGGGCGGTCCGCGGGTCGAGACGCGCGCCGGGTGGATGCGGAGTGCGCCCCCCGCGCCCGATACCATCGAAGGGCCGGGACCGCGCTCGACGCCCCCGGCCTCACCGCCGAAACACGATGGGGGCGCACGCGTGACTGTGCTCGACGAGATCATCGACGGGGTCCGGCAGGACCTCGCCGAGCGACAGGCCCGGGTCTCCCTGGACGAGCTCAAGGAGCTCGCCGCCAAGGCGCCCGAGGCGAAGGACGGCGTGGCCGCGCTGCGCGGTGACGGCGTCCGGGTGATCTGCGAGGTCAAGCGCTCCAGCCCGTCCAAGGGCGCGCTGGCGGCGATCGCCGACCCGGCCGCGCTGGCGGTCGACTACGCGGCCGGCGGTGCCGCCGCGATCAGCGTGCTGACCGAGCAGCGCCGCTTCGGCGGTTCGCTGGCGGACCTGGACGCGGTGCGGGCGGCCGTGCCCACCCCGGTCCTGCGCAAGGACTTCATCGTCACCGCGTACCAGCTGTGGGAGGCCCGCGCGCACGGCGCGGACCTGGCGCTGCTGATCGTGGCCGCGCTGGAGCAGCCGGCCCTGGTCTCGCTGATCGAGCGGGCCGAGTCGATCGGGCTGACCCCGCTGGTCGAGGTGCACGACGAGGAGGAGATCGCGCGCGCGGTGGACGCCGGCGCCCGGATCATCGGCGTCAACGCCCGCAACCTGAAGACCCTGGAGGTCGACCGGAACACCTTCGGCAACGTGGTGGACGCCATCCCGGCGCACATCGTGAAGGTCGCCGAGTCCGGCGTGCGCGGGCCGCACGACCTGATCACCTACGCCAACCAGGGCGCCGACGCGGTGCTGGTCGGCGAGTCCCTGGTCACCGGCCGGGACCCGAAGGCCGCGGTCGCCGACCTGGTCGCCGCCGGGGCGCACCCGGCGCTGCGCAACAACGGGCGGGGCTGAGCCTCCGCCGTGTCGATCGCCACCCGTCTCGCCCCCGGCTGCCGCCCGCGCGGCTGCCGCGCGCCCGCACGCCGGGTGCTGGGTCGGCGGGTGCGGTACGTGATCGGCTGCGAGCCCGGACAGGTCCCCGGACGCCGATGGCGCGGCACCCGCGGCTGACGACCCGCCGCGCGTCCCACGTCCACGCCGTCAATCCTTCATCCGAGGACGGATCATGTCCGAGCACTACCTTCCGGGCGCCCAGGTGCCCGACGCACGCGGTTACTTCGGCGCCTACGGCGGCCGCTTCATCCCGGAGGCGCTGGTCGCCGCCGTGGAGCAGGTCGCCGAGGAGTACGAGAAGGCCAAGAACGACCCGGCGTTCGCCGCCGAGCTGGACATCCTGCTCAAGGACTACACCGGCCGGCCGAGCCCGCTGACCGACGTCCACCGGTTCTCCGCGGAGGCCGGCGGGGCGCGGGTCCTGCTCAAGCGCGAGGACCTCAACCACACCGGCTCGCACAAGATCAACAACGTGCTGGGCCAGGCGCTGCTGACCCGCCGGATGGGCAAGACCCGGATCATCGCCGAGACCGGCGCGGGCCAGCACGGCGTGGCCACCGCCACCGCCTGCGCGCTGTTCGGCTTCGACTGCACCATCTACATGGGTGAGGTCGACACCCAGCGCCAGGCGCTGAACGTGGCCCGGATGCGGATGCTGGGCGCCGAGGTGGTCCCGGTGACCTCCGGCAGCCGCACCCTGAAGGACGCCATCAACGAGGCGTTCCGCGACTGGGTCGCCAACGTGGACTCCACCCACTACCTGTTCGGCACGGTGGCCGGTCCGCACCCGTTCCCGATGATGGTGCGCGACTTCCACCGCGTCATCGGCGTCGAGGCCCGGCAGCAGGTGCTGGACCGCACCGGGAAGCTCCCGGACGCGGTGGTGGCCTGCGTCGGCGGCGGCTCCAACGCGATGGGCATCTTCCACGAGTTCATCCCGGACGCGGGCGTCCGGCTGATCGGCTGCGAGGCGGCCGGCGAGGGCGCCGAGACCCCCAAGCACGCGGCGACCCTGACCAAGGGCGACCCGGGCGTGCTGCACGGCTCGCGCACCTACGTGCTGCAGGACGAGGACGGCCAGACCATCGAGTCGCACTCGATCTCGGCCGGCCTGGACTACCCGGGCGTCGGCCCGGAGCACGCCTGGCTGAAGGACACCGGACGGGCCGAGTACCGCCCGGTGACCGACGCGCAGGCGATGGAGGCGCTGCGGCTGCTGTCCCGCACCGAGGGCATCATCCCGGCGATCGAGTCCGCGCACGCGCTGGCGGGCGCGCTCGAACTCGGCCGCGAGCTCGGCCCGGAGGCGACGATCCTGGTCTCGCTCTCCGGCCGCGGCGACAAGGACATGCACACCGCTGCCGAGTACTTCGGCCTCTACGACGCCGAGGGGACCAACTGACATGGCCGACACCAAGCTCACCACCGTCCTGGCCGCCGCGAAGGCCGAGGGCCGGGCGGCCCTGATCGGCTACCTGCCGGCCGGCTTCCCGACCGTGGACGGCGGCATCGCCGCGGTCAACGCCCTGATCGAGGGCGGCTGCGACGTCGTCGAGGTCGGCCTGCCGCACTCGGACCCGGTGCTGGACGGCGCGGTCATCCAGACCGCCGACGACATCGCGCTGCGCGGCGGCGTGAAGATCAAGGACGTGCTGCGCACCGTGGCCGAGGTCGCGGCGGCGCACCCGGCCGTGCCGGTGCTGGTCATGACGTACTGGAACCCGGTGGACCGCTACGGCACCGCCCGGTTCGCCGCCGACCTGGCCGCGGCCGGGGGAGCGGGCTGCATCCTGCCGGACCTGCCGGTGGAGGAGTCCGAGGAGTGGCGCAAGGCCGCCGCCGAGCACGGTCTGGACACCGTGTTCGTGGTCGCCCCGTCCTCCAAGGACCACCGGCTGGCCGAGGTCACCGCGGCGGGGTCCGGCTTCGTGTACGCGGCCGCGGTGATGGGCGTGACCGGCACCCGCGCGGCGGTCGGCAACCTGGCCGAGGACCTGGTGGCCCGCACCCGCGCCACCACCGCGCTGCCGGTCTGCGTCGGCCTGGGCGTCTCCAACGCGGACCAGGCCGCCGAGGTGGCGGCCTTCGCGGACGGCGTGATCGTCGGTTCGGCGTTCGTCCAGCGCCTGCTGGACGCCGAGCAGTTGGCGGACGGCACGGCCGCCGTCCGGGCGCTCGCGGGCGAGCTGGCGGAGGGCGTCCGCCGCAGGTAGGGCGCCGCAAGCGAAGGGCCGCCCGGGGAGCAACTGCCGCTCCCCGGGCGGCCCTTCGCGTTGCGGCCCTTCGCGTGGCGGGTCTACTCCGCGAGGGTGAAAAACCGGCGGGCGCGGGTGCTTCCCGGCGGGCCGACGCCGTTGAACCCTCCGGTGGTTCGTCGGCGAAAGGGCATCCGGATGGCGCGGGTTCACCGGGCGGTGCTGCTGCGGGCGCTGGCGGCCGGGCTGGCGCTGGCCGCCGCGCTGGTCGGGAGCGGGGGCGTGGAGCGGGAGTTGGCCCGCCGGGGGGCGGAGCGGGCGGTGCTGTGCCAGCAGTCGGAGCGGGGCCCGGCGGCGGGGTGCGACGCGCCGGAACGATGAACCGGAAAATCGGACGTATGACCGTTTAAGGTCCCTCATACGGCGTAACTCGCCAATGTGGAGGAACCACCCGCCATCCCCTACGGTTCATCAGGCAGGAAACGGTGGAACGCGTCCGAGGGGGAACTGATGGCCAGTCAGCAGGCCGACCGGGGCCGGGTGGGCGGGCTGCGCCGGGCGGTGGACGGCGCGGCGGCCGAGTGGTTCGGGCTGGCGGTGCGGCTGGGCCTGGCGGTGGTGTGGGGCTGGGCCGGCCTGGCGAAGGTCTCCGACCCGGCCGAGGCGGCGCAGGCGGTGCGCGCGTACGAGATCCTGCCCGAGTCGCTGGTGAAGCCGGTCGGCTGGGGGCTGCCGTTCCTGGAGCTGGCCCTGGCCCTGCTGCTGGTGCTCGGGCTGGGCACGCGGATCGTCGCGGTCGTCTCGGCGGTGCTGCTGCTGGTGTTCATCGCGGGCATCTCCTCCGCGTGGGCGCGCGGCATCTCGATCGACTGCGGCTGCTTCGGCGGCGGCGGTGCGGTGGACGAGTCGCAGACCAAGTACCTGCAGGAGATCCTGCGCGACACCGGGTTCCTGCTGCTGTCGGCGTGGCTCGTCTACCGCCCCCGGACGAAGCTCTCGCTGGACGCCTGGCTGGCCGCCTGAGCCGCCCGCCGCCCCCGACGACCCCAACCCACTGGACTGGCAAGAGCACCCCATGAGCGAGAAGAACCGAGAAGGCAAGCGCAACGCCCGGGACAAGATGCGGGAGGCCCGGGCCGCCGAGGAGGCCAAGGCGCGGCGGACCAAGAAGCTGGCGGTCGGCGGCGTGGTGGTCGCGGTGATCGCGGCCGCCGTGGTGGTCGGCGTGGTGGTGCAGAACCAGCGCTCCAAGCCGGAGACCCCCACCGCGGCCCCGGCCGGGACGATCGGCGACAAGAACCTGGTGATCCCGGTCGGCGCGGCCGACGCCCCGTCCACGCTGACGGTCTACGAGGACCCGCGCTGCCCGGCCTGCGGCAGCTTCGAGCGGAGCTTCTCGCCGACCGTCGACCAGCTGGAGGACGCGGGCAAGATCGTCGTCAACTACCACATCGTCTCGTTCATCGACCGCTCGCTGGGCGGCAGCGGCTCCAAGTACGGCGCCAACGCGCTGGGCTGCGCGCAGGACGCCGGGCACTTCCGCGACTACCACGACGTGCTGTACCGCAACCAGCCCGAGGAGACCGAGGACTCCTTCGGCAACAAGCAGACCCTGATCGACCTGGCCAAGCAGGTCCCCGGGCTGGACACCCCGGAGTTCCGGTCCTGCGTCAACGACAACAAGTTCGGCGGCTGGGTCTCCGCGGTGCAGCAGGACTTCGACAAGTCCAGCTACAAGTCGACCCCGACGGTGCTGCTGAACGGCGAACCGGTCTACCCGAAGAAGGGCGACGAGCAGATCAGCCCGGAGAACCTGGTCAAGTGGGTGGACGCGGCCAACCAGGGCAAGCAGCTCGGCAGCACCGGCTCCCACGGGCAGAGCCCGGCGCCCACCTCGACCGCGGGCGAGTCCAACAACCCGCCCTCGCCCTGACCCGGACGGGACGCGTGACGCTACCGTGACCCGCTCCGGTGCCGGTGGTGCCGGTGGGACACGGTAGCGTCGAGAGTGCCATGGATCTCGCATACATTCCGAGCCCGTCGCGGGGCGTCCTCAACCTTGGGCCCATCCCGCTGCGCGCCTACGCCTTCTGCATCATCATCGGTGTCGTCGTGGCCGTGTGGCTCGGCAGCAAGCGCTGGGTCGCCCGCGGCGGCGGGCGGCACACGGTCGGCGACATCGCGGTCTGGGCGGTGCCGTTCGGCCTGGTCGGCGGTCGGCTCTACCACGTCATCACCGACAACCAGCTGTACTTCGGCGAGGGCAAGCACCCGGTCGACGCGCTGAAGATCTGGGAGGGCGGCCTCGGCATCTGGGGCGCCATCGCCTTCGGCGCGGTCGGCGCCTGGATCGGCGCCCGGCGCCGCGGCGTCCCGCTGCCCGCCTACGCCGACGCGATCGCCCCCGGCATCGCCCTGGCCCAGGCCTGCGGCCGCTGGGGCAACTGGTTCAACCAGGAGCTGTACGGCCGCCCCACCACCCTGCCCTGGGGCCTGGAGATCGACAAGACCCTCCCGGACGGCACCGTCGTCCACGGCGTCTACCACCCGACCTTCCTGTACGAGTCGATCTGGTGCGTGCTGGTGGCCGTCCTGGTGATCTGGGCCGACCGGCGCTTCACCCTCGGCCACGGCCGGGCCTTCGCGCTGTACGTCGCCGCCTACACCCTCGGCCGGTTCTGGACGGAGTGGCTGCGGATCGACGAGGCGCACCGCTTCTTCGGCCTGCGCCTGAACGACTGGACGGCGATCCTGGTCTTCGTCGGCGCGATCGTCGCCTTCGTGCTCTCCGCCAGGTTCCGCCCCGGCCGCGAGGACCCGGACGCGATCGACCCGCAGGCCACCGAGGAGCGCGCCCGGACCGAGTCCGCCGCCGCGGAGGCCACCGTCGAGCCGGCGCAGCCGCGGGACGCCGCCCCGGCGCAGCCCGCGCAGGAGGCCGGGGACGCCCCCGCGAAGCTCTCGAAGGACTCCGAGAAGCCCTCCTGAGCCGAGCCGCCCGCCCGTCGGGGCCGCCACCGCCGAGAGGGCGGAGGCGGCCCCAACTGCCTTTGGGCAGGCTTACTTTGCTGGAAACCAGCAGGTCAAACGGCTACGTTCGAAGAGCACCAGCGAGCCCGGCCGACGCGCGGCCCGGGGGGATCCGCCGTGCCCGGAAGGGAACCGCCCGCATGAGCACCATCACCGCAGAGCCGCAGACCGACAGCCCGCAGCCGCCCCGGATACCCGACGCCGACCACCACCGGGACGTCAACGGCGGCTGGCTGCGCCCGGCCGTGTTCGGCGCGATGGACGGCCTGGTGTCGAACTTCGCGCTGATGACCGGCGTGGTCGGCGGCGACGCGGCGCCGACCACCGTGGTGCTCACCGGCCTGGCCGGGCTGGCGGCCGGCGCGTTCTCCATGGCGGCCGGCGAGTACACCTCGGTCGCCTCCCAGCGCGAGCTGGTGGAAGCCGAGTTGGAGGCCGAGCGGATCGAGCTGCGGCGCAACCCGCAGGGCGAGCTGGCCGAGCTGGCCCAGCTGTACGTGGCCCGCGGCGTCGACCCGGAGCTGGCCCACGAGGTGGCCCGGCAGCTGTCCGCCGACCCGGACACCACGCTGGCGGTGCACGCCCGCGAGGAGCTCGGCGTCGACCCGGAGGACCTGCCCTCGCCGCTGGTCGCCGCGCTCTCCTCGTTCGGCTGCTTCGCGCTCGGCGCGCTGCTGCCGGTGCTGCCCTACCTGCTGGGCGCGACCGCGCTGTGGCCCGCCGCGCTGCTGGCGGTGCTCGGCCTGTTCGGCTGCGGCGCGGTGGTGGCCCGGGTGACGGCCCGCAGCTGGTGGTTCTCCGGCCTGCGCCAGCTGGTGCTGGGCGGGGCCGCGGCGGGCGTCACCTACCTGCTGGGACGGCTGATCGGCGGGGCGATCGGCTGACCGGCCGCCCGGTCCGTCACCCGGACAGTCTTGTACGAAAATCCAGACCTCTGTATAGTTATGCCATGGAACGCGTGATGTTCCGCACATGGGCCCGAGCCTGCGCCTTGCCCTAGTCTCGACATCCGGCTGTCGACCCCCGGAATCCAAAGCGGGGGCGGCGTCGACTTCGAAGATTCCCAGGTGGAACGCCTGAGGCGTGTGTGGCGAGGGGGTTTCGCCCCTGTTTCACGCCCTTCGGGGCAGGGCACACTGGAGGGAACGCGCGACGCTGCGCCTTCCCCCCATCCGCCCCCTGACCTGGGGATCAGTCCGGGATGTGGACGCAGGAATCCACTTCCCGGTCCAGGCGGCATCATGTAACCTGCACCGACAAATCGCATCAGGGCCAACGTCGTCCCTTTGCATGAAGCAACTGTTTACGACGACGGGAGAGCCGATGCTGTCTGCATCCATGCACTCCGGCCACGAGGACGCCAAGGCCACCGGCCCCTACGCCCTCGTTCCGGACGCGCGTCCCCAGGCCCAGGGTCTGTACGACCCGCGCAACGAGCACGACGCCTGCGGCGTCGGCTTCGTGGCCACGCTGACCGGCATCGCCGACCACAAGATCGTCGAGCAGGCGCTGACCGTCCTGCGCAACCTGGAGCACCGCGGCGCCACCGGCGCCGAGCCGGACTCCGGTGACGGCGCGGGCATCCTGACCCAGGTCCCGGACGCGTTCCTGCGCGCGAACGTGGACTTCGAGCTCCCCGCCGCTGGCTCCTACGCCGTCGGCATCGCCTTCCTCCCGGTCGAGGACGAGGCGGCCGCCGCCGCGGCCACCCGGATCGAGGTCATCGCGGCCGAGGAGGGCCTGACCGTCCTCGGCTGGCGCGACGTCCCGGTCACCCCCGACCTGCTGGGCGCCACCGCCCGCTCCGTCATGCCGCGCTTCCGCCAGCTCTTCGTGACGCACGGCGAGCGCACCGGCATCGAGCTGGACCGGGTCTCCTTCGTGCTGCGCAAGCGCGCCGAGCGCGAGGCCGGGGTGTACTTCCCCTCGCTCTCCGCCCGCACCCTGGTCTACAAGGGCATGCTGACCACCGGCCAGCTGGAGCCCTTCTTCCCCGACCTGTCGGACCGGCTCTACGCCTCCGCGATCGGCCTGGTGCACTCGCGCTTCTCCACCAACACCTTCCCGAGCTGGCCGCTGGCCCACCCGTACCGCTTCGTCGCGCACAACGGCGAGATCAACACGGTCAAGGGCAACCGCAACTGGATGACCGCCCGGGAGTCCCAGCTCGCCACCGACCTGATCCCCGGCGACCTGGACCGGATCTTCCCGATCTGCACCCCGGACCACTCCGACTCGGCGTCCTTCGACGAGGTCCTGGAGCTGCTCCACCTCGGCGGCCGTTCGCTGCCGCACTCGGTGCTGATGATGATCCCGGAGGCGTGGGAGAACCACGCCACCATGGACCCGGCCCGCCGCGCGTTCTACCAGTACCACTCCAACCTGATGGAGCCCTGGGACGGCCCGGCCTGCGTCACCTTCACCGACGGCACCCAGATCGGCGCGGTCCTGGACCGCAACGGCCTGCGCCCGGCCCGGTACTGGATCACCGAGGACGGCCTGGTCGTGCTCTCCTCCGAGGTCGGCGTGCTCGACATCGACCAGGAGAAGGTCACCAAGAAGGGCCGCCTGCAGCCCGGCCGGATGTTCCTGATCGACACCGCCGAGCACCGCATCGTCGAGGACGAGGAGATCAAGACCGCCCTCGCCGCCGAGCACCCCTACGAGGAGTGGGTCGCCGCCGGGCAGATCCAGCTCGCCAAGCTCCCCGAGCGCGAGCACATCGCCCACACCCACGCCTCCGTCACCCGCCGCCAGCAGACCTTCGGCTACACCGAGGAGGAGCTGCGGGTCATCCTCGCGCCGATGGCCAGGACCGGCGGCGAGGCGCTCGGCTCGATGGGCACCGACTCGCCGATCGCCGCGCTCAGCGAGAAGCCGCGCCTGCTGTTCGACTACTTCACCCAGCTGTTCGCCCAGGTCACCAACCCGCCGCTGGACGCGATCCGCGAAGAGCTGGTCACCTCGCTGCACAGCAACCTCGGCCCCGAGGGCAACCTGCTGGACGCCAGCCCGGCGCACTGCCGCTCGGTCGGCATCACCTTCCCGGTGATCGACAACGACGAGCTGGCCAAGCTGATCCACATCAACGCGGACGGCGACCAGCCCGGCCTGAAGGCCGTCACCCTCTCTGGCCTGTACAAGGTCGCCACCGGTGGCCAGGGCCTGGCCGCCCGCCTCGCCGAGATCGCCGCCGAGGCCGACGCCGCGATCGCCGACGGCGCCCGCATCATCGTCCTCTCCGACCGGCACTCGGACGCCGAGCACGCGCCGATCCCGTCGCTGCTGCTCACCTCGGCGATCCACCACCACCTGATCCGCACCAAGCAGCGCACCCAGGTGTCGCTGCTGGTCGAGGCCGGCGACGTCCGCGAGGTGCACCACGTCGCGCTGCTGGTCGGCTACGGCGCCGGCGCGGTCAACCCGTACCTGGCCATGGAGTCCGTCGAGGACCTGGTCGCCCAGGGCGTGTTCGTCTCCGGCATCGAGCCCGAGAAGGCCATCAAGAACCTGATCAAGGCGCTCGGCAAGGGCGTCCTGAAGGTGATGTCCAAGATGGGCATCTCCACCGTCGCCTCCTACCGCGGCGCGCAGGTCTTCGAGGCCATCGGCCTCTCCCAGGAGCTGGTGGACGCCTACTTCGCGGGCACCACCACCAAGCTCGGCGGCATCGGCCTGGACGAGATCGCCAAGGAGACCGCCGCCCGCCACGCCAAGGCCTACCCGGCCTCCGGCATCTCCGCCGCGCACCGCGCGCTGGAGATCGGCGGCGAGTACCAGTGGCGCCGCGAGGGCGAGCCGCACCTGTTCGACCCGGAGACGGTCTTCCGCCTCCAGCACTCGACCCGCACCAAGCGCTACGACATCTTCAAGCAGTACACGGACCGGGTGAACGCCCAGTCCGAGCGCCTGATGACGCTGCGCGGCCTGTTCCAGCTGGACGGCCTCGGCCGGACCCCGGTCCCCGTCGACGAGGTCGAGCCGGTCTCCGAGATCGTCAAGCGGTTCTCCACCGGTGCGATGTCCTACGGCTCCATCTCGATGGAGGCGCACGAGACCCTCGCGATCGCGATGAACCAGCTCGGCGGCAAGTCCAACACCGGTGAGGGCGGCGAGGACCCGGAGCGCCTGTACGACCCGGCGCGCCGCTCCGCGATCAAGCAGGTCGCCTCCGGCCGCTTCGGCGTCACCTCCGAGTACCTGGTCAACGCCGACGACATCCAGATCAAGATGGCCCAGGGCGCCAAGCCCGGCGAGGGCGGCCAGCTGCCCGGCCACAAGGTCTACCCGTGGGTGGCCACGACCCGGCACTCGACCCCGGGCGTCGGCCTGATCTCCCCGCCGCCGCACCACGACATCTACTCCATCGAGGACCTGGCTCAGCTGATCCACGACCTCAAGAACGCCAACCCGGACGCCCGCATCCACGTGAAGCTGGTCTCCGAGGTCGGCGTGGGCACCGTCGCGGCCGGCGTCTCCAAGGCGCACGCGGACGTGGTGCTGATCTCCGGTCACGACGGCGGCACCGGCGCCTCCCCGCTGACCTCGCTCAAGCACGCGGGCGGCCCCTGGGAGCTCGGCCTCGCCGAGACCCAGCAGACCCTGCTGCTCAACGGCCTGCGCGACCGCATCGTCGTGCAGACCGACGGCCAGCTCAAGACCGGCCGCGACGTGGTCATCGCCGCCCTGCTGGGCGCCGAGGAGTTCGGCTTCGCGACCGCCCCGCTGGTGGTCTCCGGCTGCATCATGATGCGGGTGTGCCACCTGGACACCTGCCCGGTCGGCGTTGCCACCCAGAACCCGGTGCTGCGCGAGCGCTTCTCCGGCAAGCCCGAGTTCGTGGTCAACTTCTTCGAGTTCATCGCCCAGGAGGTCCGCGAGATCCTCGCCGAGCTCGGCTTCCGCTCGATCGAGGAGGCCGTCGGCCACGCCGAGCACATCAACGCCCAGGCCGCCATCGACCACTGGAAGGCCGCCGGGCTCGACCTGGCCCCGCTGTTCCACGTCCCGGCGCTGCCCGAGGGCGCGGCCCTGCACAACACCACCGGCCAGGACCACGCCCTCGACAAGGCCCTCGACAACCAGCTCATCGAGCTGGCCGAGGACGCCCTGGAGCGCGGCGAGGCCGTCCGGATCCAGCTGCCGATCCGCAACGTCAACCGCACCGTCGGCACCATGCTCGGCCACGAGGTGACCAAGCGGTACCGCGGCGCGGGCCTGCCCGAGGGCACCATCGACGTGACCTTCACCGGCTCGGCCGGCCAGTCCTTCGGCGCCTTCGTCCCCAAGGGCGTCACGCTGCGCCTGGAGGGCGACGCCAACGACTACGTCGGCAAGGGCCTGTCCGGCGGCGTGCTCGTGGTCCGTCCCGCCCGGGACGCCGCCGCGATCGGCGCCGACGCGCAGAACCACGTCATCGCCGGCAACACCATCGGCTACGGCGCCACCTCCGGCCGCATCCACCTGCGCGGCAAGGCCGGCGAGCGTTTCGCGGTCCGCAACTCCGGTGCGACCCTGGTGGTCGAGGGCGTGGGCGACCACGGCCTGGAGTACATGACCGGCGGCCGGGTGGTCATCCTCGGCGAGACCGGCCGCAACCTGGCGGCGGGCATGTCCGGCGGCATCGCCTACGTGCTCGACCTGCGACCGGCCAACGTCAACAGCGGCATGGTGGGCATCGAGGCCCCCAGCGCCGCCGACCGCGACTGGCTGCGCGAGACCGTCCAGCAGCACTACGAGGAGACCGGCTCCACCGTCGCCGCCGAGCTCCTGGCCGACTGGGGCAGCGGGGTCTCCCGCTTCTCCAAGATCATGCCCACCGACTACAAGGCTGTGCTCGCCGCCAAGGACGCCGCTGAGCGCGATGGCCTCTCCGAGGTGGAGACCACTCGCAAGATGATGGAGGCGGCAAATGGCTGACCCCAAGGGCTTCCTGACCACGCCCAAGCAGCTGGCGGAGCGCCGTCCGGTGGACGTCCGCATCCGCGACTGGAACGAGGTCTACGTCGAGCGCAGCCTCCTTCCGATCATCAGCAAGCAGGCCGGTCGCTGCATGGACTGCGGCATCCCGTTCTGCCACAACGGCTGCCCGCTCGGGAACCTGATCCCCGAGTGGAACGACCTCGCCTACCGGGACGACTGGTCCGGCGCGATCGAGCGGCTGCACGCCACCAACAACTTCCCGGAGTTCACCGGCCGCCTGTGCCCGGCTCCGTGCGAGTCGGCGTGCGTGCTGGGCATCAACCAGGACGCGGTGACCATCAAGAACGTCGAGGTCACCATCATCGACAAGGCCTGGGACCGCGGCGGGGTCACCCCGCAGATCCCCGAGCGCCTGTCCGGCAAGACCGTGGCCGTGATCGGCTCCGGCCCGGCCGGCCTGGCCGCCGCCCAGCAGCTCACCCGGGCCGGCCACACCGTGGTGGTGTACGAGCGCGCCGACCGCATCGGCGGCCTGCTGCGCTACGGCATCCCCGAGTTCAAGATGGAGAAGCGCCACATCAACCGCCGCATCGAGCAGATGCGCGCGGAGGGCACCCGCTTCCGCACCGGCGTCGAGGCCGGCGTCGACATCAGCGGCCAGGACCTGCGCTCGCGCTTCGACGCGGTCGTCATCGCCGCCGGTGCCACCACCGCCCGCGACCTGCCCGTCCCCGGCCGGGAGCTGAACGGCGTCCACCAGGCGATGGAGTACCTGCCGCTGGCCAACAAGGTCCAGGAGGGCGACTACGTCGACTCCCCGATCTCGGCCAAGGGCAAGCACGTGGTCGTCATCGGCGGCGGCGACACCGGTGCCGACTGCGTCGGCACCGCGCACCGCCAGGGCGCCCTCTCCGTCACCCAGCTGGAGATCATGCCGCGGCCGTCCGAGGACCGCCCGGCCAACCAGCCCTGGCCGACCATGCCGATGACCTACAAGGTCACCTCGGCCCACGAGGAGGGCGGCGAGCGGATCTACTCCGTCTCCACCACCCACTTCGCGGGCGACGAGGACGGCAACGTCCAGGAACTGCACCTGGTCGAGGTCGAGTTCAAGGACGGCAAGTTCGAGCCCGTCCCCGGCAGCGAGAAGGTCATCCCGGCCCAGCTCGTCACCCTCGCCATGGGCTTCACCGGCACGGACGTCAAGAACGGCCTCGTCGAGCAGCTCGGCGTCGACCTCGACGCCCGCGGCAACGTCGCCCGCGACGGCAAGTTCGGCACCAACGTCGACGG
The DNA here is from genome assembly GCF_030268885.1 of Kitasatospora phosalacinea. Taxonomy (GTDB): domain Bacteria; phylum Actinomycetota; class Actinomycetes; order Streptomycetales; family Streptomycetaceae; genus Kitasatospora; species Kitasatospora phosalacinea_C. Next base: position 216,025 of record NZ_BSSA01000008.1, on the reverse strand, counting down.
GGTGTACGTTTGCGGTGACGCCGGTCGCGGTCAGTCGCTGATCGTCTGGGCGATCGCGGAGGGCCGTTCGGCCGCCTCGGCGGTCGACAAGTACCTGGGTGGCAAGACCCCGCTCCCCGCCCCGATCAAGCCGACCGACCGCTCGCTGGTGGTCTGACCGACCACCGCCCCGAGAACGCCCACGCCCCCCGCGAGGGGGGCAAGGCCGACAAACACCGACCCGCCAGAGCCGCCGGGACCGGTCATCACGACGCCTGCCCACTCCCCGACCAGGTAAGGGCAGGCGTCGTTGTCGTTCCCGGGGCGGTGCGCGCCGCTTCAGGCCGACGGGACCTTGTCCAGGAAGCCGACCACGGTGGCGATCCGGCCGTCCGGCGTCGCGGTGAGGACGTCGAAGCCGATCACCAGCGGCTCGGGGGCGCCCTCCGGGGCGAGCTCCCAGGTGAAGCGGGCGACGTCGTGGTGGGCGTCGACCGGGCCGAGGCGGAAGACCAGCCCGGCGAACTGGGCCTGGACGGCGGCCAGGGTGGCGTCGAACTGCTCGTGGCCGACCGCCTCGACCAGCGGGTCGACGTAGCGGCCCCCGGGCGCCCAGGTCTCCTCGACCAGCTTGCGGCGGGCGGCCGGGTCGGTCTCGTTCCAGGCGGCGAGGTAGCGCTCGGCGAGGTTCTGCAGGTCCATCGTGGGCTCCTTCTGCGGTGTGCTGCGGGGCGTTTCCCCTTGCAGGACAAGAAGGTACGGAGATCGCCGCGCCGGGGAATCGGTCACGTATAGGTAGGGTCGACCCATGCTGTACGGACGGGGGACGGAACGCGCGGCGATCGACCGGCTGCTGGCGGACGCGCGCGCCGGGCGGGCCGGGGCACTGCTGCTGCGCGGCGAGCCGGGGATCGGGAAGAGCGCACTGCTGGACGCGGCGGCCGGGGCGGCCGCCGGGTGGCGGGTGCTGCGGGCGGCCGGGGTCGAGTCGGAGGCCCGGCTGCCGCACGCCGTGCTCAGCCAGCTGCTGGCCCCCGTACTGGACCGGCTCGGTGCACTGCCCGGGCCGCAACGGGCCGCGCTGGAACGGACGTTGGGGCTGGCGGACGGCCCCGCCGGGGACCGGCTGCTGGTCGGGCTCGCGGTGCTGACCCTGCTGGGCGACCTCGCCGAGCGGCAGCCGGTGCTGCTCCTGCTGGACGACCTGCAGTGGGCCGACCCGGAGTCCGCGGCGGCGCTGCGGCTCGCGGTGCGCCGCCTGGGCGCCGAGCGGGTCGCCGTGCTGCTGGCGACCCGGGAGGACGGGGCCGAGGCGTCCGGGCTGCCCGAGCTGCCGGTGGGGCCGCTGGCGGAGTCCGACGCGGCCCGGCTGCTGGCCGAGATCGCGCCCGAACTCGCCGACCCCGCAGGGGTGTTGGCCGCCGCCGCGGGCAACCCGCTGGCGCTGCGCGAACTCCCGCGGGGCGAGGGCTCCGGCGCGCTGCCGCCGGACGGGCGGCTGCGGCTCGCGTACCACGGCCAGGTCAGCCGGCTGCCCGGCCGCACCCAGCGCTGGCTGCTGCTGGCCGCGCTGGAGGAGACCGGCGAGGCGGAGGTGCTGCTGCGGGCCGCCGCGGAGAGCGGGCTGGACGCCGCCGACCTGGCGCCCGCCGAGGCCCAGGGCCTGCTGCGGGTCGACCTGGCCACCGGCCGGGCCCGGTTCCGGCACCCGCTGCTGCGCTCCGCCGTGGTCGACCGGGCCCCGCTCGCCGACCGGCTGGCCGCGCACCGGGCGCTGGCCGCCGCGTACGGGCCGGGCGAGCCGCTGCGGCGCGCCTGGCACCGGGCGCTGGCCGCCACCGGGCCGGACGCGCGGGCCGCGGCGGACCTCGCGGAGGCGGCCGCCACCGCCGCCTCCCGCGGCGGCCACCAGGGCGCCTGCGCCGCGTACGAGCGGGCCGCCCGGCTCAGCCCGGACCCCGTGCTCGCCCGCCGCTGGACGGTCGAGGCGGTGGAGGCCGCGCTGGAGGCGGGCGAGGTGGAGCGGGCCGAGCGGCTCGCCCTCGCCGCCGACCGGCCGGACGCCGACCCGGTGACCCGGGCGCACCTGCTGTTCGCCCGCGGCGTGGCCGAGTTCTGGCGCGACGAGAACGCCTCCGCGCACGCCCGGCTCACCGAGGCCGCCGCCCTGGTCGCCGCCGAGCACCCCGGCCCGGCCGCCCGCGTCCTGGTGCAGGCGGTGCACGTCGCCTGGTACGACGGGCTCCCGGCCGTGCACGGCAGCCTGGACGCGCTCGCCGCCCTGCCGCTGCCGGACGGCGACCCGCTCGGGCCGGTCGTCCGCTACCTGGCCGCCGCGCTCGGCGGGGCGGACGGGCCGACGCTGCCGGAGGCCGAGCGGGCGGCCCGGGCCGCCGGGGCGGCCGCCCCGGTCGACCTGGTGCTGCCGTGCGGTGCCGGGCTGGTGCCCGGGCACGACGCCGAGGTGCTGGACCTCGCCCGCCGCCTGGTCCGGGAGGCCCGGGAGGGCGGCGCCTTCGGGGCGCTGCCCACCCTGCTGTTCTTCCTCGCCGAGGCCGAACTCTTCGACGGCCGCCCGGCCGCGGCCGCCGACCACGCCGCCGAGGCGCTGCAACTGGCCCTGGACAGCGGGCAGCCGCTGTGGACCGGCCAACTGCACGGCTTCCAGGCGTACCTGGCGGCCGCCCGGGGCGAGGCGGAGCCCTGCCGGGAGCAGGCCGCCGCGGCGTTCGCCCGGGGCGGCGCGGGCGCCCCGTGGGCCCGCTGGGCGCTCGGCCTGCTCGACCTGGGCGAGGGCCGGGCCGAGGACGCGCACGGCCACCTCGCCGCGCTCACCGGCGGCCCGTTCGGCTACCAGGTCGCCGCCGTCCGCGCCGTCCCCGACCTGGTGGAGGCCGCGGTGCGGCTGCGCCGCGGCGAGGAGTGCGCCGGGGCGCTGGCCCGGTTCGAGCAGTGGGCCGAGCGCGCCGACCGGCCGTGGGCCCGCGCCCTGGTGGACCGCTGCCACGCGCTGCTGGCCCCCGACGAGTTCGCCGAGGAGCTGTACCTGCGGGCGCTGGCCCGGCACGCCGAGCAGCCCCGCCCGTGGGAGCAGGCCCGCACCGAGCTGCTGTACGGCGAGTGGCTGCGCCGCGGCCGCCGCAGGGCCGAGGCCCGGGTGCCGCTGCGCTCCGCCGAGCAGGCGCTGCGGCGGCTGGGCGCCGTCCCGTGGGCGGAGCGGGCCCGGCTGGAGCTGGACGCCACCGGCGCGCCCGCCGCCTGCCCGGCCCGGACGGTGGTGGCCGGGCTGACCCCGCAGGAGTCGCAGATCGTCCGGCTGGCCGCGCAGGGCCTGTCCAACCGGGACATCGCCGCGCAGCTGTTCCTGAGCGCCCGCACGGTCGGGCACCACCTCTACAAGGCGTACCCGAAGCTCGGGGTGAGTTCGCGCACCGATCTGGCGGAGGTCCTCCCGGCACTGTCCTGAGCGGAGTCGAAACCCTCGCTTCTGCAACGGATTGGCCAAATGCCGGAAGGCCCTCGCGGAGTGTCGTCGCGCAGTGGCAGACTGCTTCCCACGGGGTCCACTTGGCGTTCCTGGGGCGGAGGGTTTGCATGACGGGCCTGCAGACGGGCAGCGGTGCGACCGCGCGTCGCATCCAGTTGGGGGCCCAGTTGCGGCGCCTGCGCGAGGCCCGCGGCGTGACCCGGGAGGACGCCGGGTACTCGATCCGGGCCTCGGAGTCGAAGATCAGCCGGATGGAGCTCGGCCGGGTCGGCTTCAAGCAGCGCGACGTGGCGGACCTGCTGACGCTGTACGGCGTCGACGACGAGGAGTCCCGCGCGGCCCTGCTCGGCCTGGTCGGCGGCACCAACGCCCCGTCCTGGTGGCACGGGTACGGGGACGTGGTGCCCGGCTGGTTCCAGACGTACCTGAACCTGGAGGACGCGGCCAACCTGGTCCGCAGCTACGAGGTGCAGTTCGTGCCCGGGCTGCTGCAGACCCCCGAGTACGTGCACGCGGTGATGCGGGCGGGCAGCCCCGCCGCGCCCGCGGAGGAGATCGAGCGCCGGGCCGCGGTCCGGCTGCGCCGGCAGGAGCGCTTCCTCGCCGAGGGGGCGCAGGCCCGGCTGGAGCTGATCGTCGACGAGACGGCGCTGCGCCGCCCGTGCGGCGGGCCCGAGGTGATGCGCGGCCAGTTGGAGCGGCTCGCGGAGCTGTCGCTGCGCGAGACCATCAGCCTGCGGGTGCTGCCGCTGGGGATGGGCGCGCTGGCGGCCGACAGCGGGGCGTTCACGGTGCTGTGCTTCCCCGAGCCGGACCTGGCGGACGTGGTGTACGTCGAGCAGTTCACCACCGCGCTCTACCTGGACAAGCCGGCCGAGGTGGCCGAGTACGCGACCGCGCTGGAGCGGGTGTCGGCGGCGGCGCTGTCCGAGGAGGAGACCCGGGGACTTCTCGCGGAGCTCCGCCAAGTCACCTGACCCCCAATTAAGATGACGATCCGTCAGTAGGTGTTATCCAGCGCCGAGAGGGATCGCATGTCCTTGATCGCGGAACTCGCCCAGCAGTACATCGACGGCCGGTGGCAGCCGGGCTCCGGCTCCTGGGACATCGTCGACCTGGATCCCTACAGCGGGGAGAAGCTCGCCTCCTTCACGGTCGCCACCGCTGAGGAGGTCGACCTCGCCTACCGCGCCGCCGAGCGCGCCCAGCCCGCCTGGGCCGCCACCAGCCCCTACGAGCGCCGCCTGGTCCTCGAACGCGCCCTGCAGGTCGTCGAGGCCCGCGAGGCCGAGATCCTCCAGCTGATGACCGCCGAGCTCGGCGGCACCCTGATGAAGTCCGGTTTCGAACTCTCCCTGGTCAAGGACATGCTGCGGGAGGCCGGCTCGCTCGCCCTGCGCGCCGAGGGCCGGATCCTGCCCTCCCCGGTGCCCGGCAAGGAGAACCGGCTCTACCGCCTGCCGGTCGGCGTGGTCGGCGTCATCAGCCCGTTCAACGCCCCCGTCTTCCTCTCCCTGAAGGCCGTCGCCCCGGCGCTCGCCCTCGGCAACGCGGTCGTCCTCAAGCCGCACCAGGACGCCCCGGTGGCCGGCGGCACCCTGATCGCCAAGATCTTCGAGGAGGCCGGCCTGCCCGCCGGGCTGCTCAACGTCGTCCTCACCGACATCGCCGAGATCGGCGACGCGTTCATCGAGCACCCCGTGCCCAAGGTCATCGCCTTCACCGGCTCCGACGCGGTCGGGCGGCACGTCGCCACCGTCGCCGCGAGCCACCTCAAGCGCACCGTCCTCGAACTCGGCGGCAACAGCGCCCTGGTGGTCCTCGACGACGCCGACCTCGACTACGCGGTGGACGCCGCCGTCGCCAGCCGCTTCGTCCACCAGGGCCAGATCTGCATGGCCGCCAACCGGATCCTGGTCGACCGCGCCGTCTTCGCCGAGTTCAGCGAGAAGTTCACCGCCAAGGTCGCCTCGCTCTCCGTCGGCGACCCCGGCGACCCCGCCACCGACCTCGGCCCGCTCATCAACTCCGCCCAGGCCGAGGCGATCACCGCCGAGGTCGAGAGCGCGGTGGCGGCCGGGGCCCGCGCCCTGCTGCACGGCTCCACCGTCGGCACCCTGGTCCGCCCCACCGTCCTCACCGACGTCCCCGCCGACGACCCGATCCTGCGCCGCGAGGTGTTCGGCCCGGTCGCCCTGCTCATCCCCTTCGACGGCGAGGACGAGGCCGTCCGGATCGCCAACGACACGCCCTTCGGCCTCTCCGGCGCGGTGCACACCGCGAACGTCGAGCGCGGCGTGCGGTTCGCGCAGCGGATCGACACCGGCATGATCCACGTCAACGACGGCACGATCGCGGACGAGCCGATCGTGCCGTTCGGCGGCGAGAAGAGTTCCGGCGTCGGGCGGCTGGGCGGCGACACCAGCGTGGACGCGTTCACCACGGTGAAGTGGATCTCGATCCAGCACGGGCGCTCGCGCTTCCCGTTCTAGGGACGGCCGACCCCGCGCCCCTACCTGCGCCGTCCGCTCGGGCTCAGTGCTGTCGGGGGAGTTGCGGGAGGCCGTCGGCGAGGCCGAGGACGGTGCGGGTGCCGAGCGGGCGGGAGAGCCGGAACTCGACCGGCGCGGCGTTGGCGCTCGCCGGGCACACCTCGTTCGGGCCCAGGGTGCGCGGGGTGGAGTGGCCGATCAGGACGACCGCCCGGTCGGTCTCGTAGACGGTGCCGGGGTCGACGGTGGCGCATCCGAAGGGGACGTACGCGGTGAGCAGCAGGCCGTCGGGGGAGACCTCGGCGAGGCTGGTGTCGGAGCCGTCGGCGCTCCAGGGGCCGGTCCCGGTGGGGTGCGGGCGGGGGAGGGACTGCCCCGCCTGGGGGAGGACGGCGGGGTAGCGGAACGGCTCGGCGTACCCCGCGACGGTGAACTCCCAGGTGGGGACGGTCGCGCGGCCGCGGCTGGTGGCGACCTCCCGGGTGCCGGGGCGGACGTCGGTGATCGTGAGGGCGGGGCAGTCGCCGACGCAGCCGGAGCCGTTCGCGGGGATGGCGTCGAAGGCGGCCCGGGCGGAGCGCTGCGGCAGGGCGAGGGTCGAGCCGTCGGCGAAGCGGACCTCGGCGAGGCCGGAGACCGAGACCGGCAGGGTGGCCTTCAGGTCGAAGCGGCGCTCGTCGTACGCCTGCTTGTCGGCGCCGCTGTGGAAGGCGTCCGCGGGCAGCCACTCGGTGGTGTCCTCGACCGGGAAGTAGCCGTGGTCCCAGGCCTGTTGGAGCTCGGAGCCGGGCCAGGCGGCGGCGACCTTGGCGGCCTGCGCGGCGGCGGCGCCGGTCGCGGGCCGCACCTCCGGCCCGGCCGGGACGGTCGTGGCGGGCACGGCCCGGCTCCCGCCGCCGTCGACGGTGACCGGGTGGCTCGCGCAGCCGCCGAGCAGCAGGGCCGCCGCGCCCGCCGCGAGTGCTGTCCGTACGCGCATGTTCCGTCATCCCCCTGGATCGTGGTCCGTGGTCCGTGGTCCGGACGGGGGTTGGACGGGGCCGGGCGGAGGACGGTTCCCGGGGCCGTCGGAGGGGGAACTCCGGTGCGGCCCCGGGCGGTTGTCCGTCAGAAGACCGGGACGCCGGCCCGGACCAGGCGCCAGCCGCCCTGGCCGGAGAAGTCGGCCGGGTCGATGACGCCCTTGGCCTTCACCCAGGCGATCATCGTGTTGCGGATCTCGTCGGAGTTGGCCCACACCTGCTGGGCGGCGGCGACGTGCGGGAAGTTGCCGCCGCCGTTGGCGCGGTAGTTGTTGACGGCGAGGACGAACTGCGCGGCCGGGTCGACCGCCGCGCCCCGGTACGACAGGTTGACGATGCGGCTGCCGACCGGCTGGGCGATGTCGATGTCGTAGGACAGGCCGTAGATGGAGTCGTAGTTGTAGTCGGGGGTGTTGTTGGCCTGGTTGGTCAGGGCGTCCAGGTCGATCGCGGCCCCGGGGGCGACCTGGGCGTAGTACTTGGCGGAGTACTCCAGGTAGTCCTTGAGCTGGGCGCCGGTCAGGATCCGGGCCTCCAGGGTGTTCTCGTAGATGTACAGCCCGGCCGCGTCGCGCAGCTTGACCTCGCCCGCCGGGATGACCGCGGTGCGGTTGAACGGCGCGGCCTGGGCCAGCACCGGCAGGGCGGCGTACTGGCCGCCGGCCAGGGCGTCGCGCACCGCGTCGGCCTGGACGCGGCCGATCAGGTCGATGATCGGGGTGTCCTTGAACCGGGCCTCGGCGATGGAGAGGGTCTCCTTGCAGGTGCCGATGACCTGGTTGACGTAGGCGACGACCTTCCGGTGCTGCTCCTCGACCAGCCGGACGATCTCCGGGTCCTCGGCGACGGTGTTGGAGTTCAGCAGCCGGGCGCTGACGCCGGTGACGGTCCACTGGCCGCGGGCGAACTCGACCTCGAAGTCGAAGCAGGTCAGCCGCTCGCCCCAGAGTGCGGGCTCGGAGAGGACGACCTCCTTGCCGGTCCGCTCGTTGACCACGGTCCGCTGCGGGATCTCCTTGTGGGCGTGGCCGACCAGGATCGCGTCGATGCCGGGGACGGTGGCGGCGGTCTCGGCGCCCGCGTTCTCCGAGAACGGCAGCTGGTCGCCCCAGGAGGAGGCGCCGTCCACGCCGGTGTGCGCGGTGAGCACGACCACGTCGGCGCCCGCCGCGCGGACCTTGGGGACCCACTTGGCGGCGATCTCGGGGATGCCGGGGAAGGACAGCTTGCCCTGCACGTTGGCCTTGTCCCAGATCGCGATGCCGGGGTTGGTCAGGCCGAGGATGCCGACCCGGATCGGGCGGCCGTGGCCGAGGTGCAGCTCGCGGATGACGTACGGCGGGAAGGCGGGCTTCTCGCTCCTGGCGTCGACCGCGTTGGCGCCGAGCAGTGGGAACTCCAGCTGGTCCTGGTAGGCGCGCAGCAGCGGGATGCCGTAGTTGAACTCGTGGTTGCCCAGGGCGGCGGCGTCGTAGCCGATGGCGTTCATCGCGGCGGCCATCGGGTGGCGCGGGGCCTTGGTGCCGGTGATCGGCTCGACCCGGGCGAAGTAGTAGGAGAGCTGGGTGCCCTGGATGGTGTCGCCCGCGTCGATCAGCAGGGTGCGGCCGCGGCCCTTCTCGGCGCGGACCTGCTCGACCAGGGTGGAGATCTTGGCCAGGCCGACGTCGTTGTGGGCCTTGTCGTCGTACTCGGAGTCGGTGAAGTACTCCCAGTTGAGGACGTGGCCGTGCAGGTCGGTGGTGCCCATCACGGTGAAGGCGGCCTTGAAGGGGGTGGGCCCCTTGCCGCGGGCGTCGTCCCGGTCGTGGTCCGCGGCGGCGGCGGGGCCGGCCGCGAGGCCGCCGGCCAGGGCGGCACCGGCCGCGGTGGCGGCGGAGCGGGTGACGAAGTCACGGCGGTTCAGGGACATCGAGGACTCCAAGTCGGGCGGTGCGGGCGGTCAGCGGGCGTCCGGGGCGGGGCAGGTGACACCCCGCCACCCGTGGTGACGCGCGTAGAAAACGTGTGTGGCAGTCTGCCGCTTTCCGGCCGCCGGGACCAGACCCCCAGGCCGTCCAACAGGTGAGGGGTGGGTGACCCCCGCGTGTCGCCGGCCCGCCCGCGGCCGCCCTCCGGAGCCCGGCCGGGCGCACGCGCGTGCGTCAACGGGGGCGGTGGGCGCTCACCCGGGTGCCACCCGCCGCGCGGCGCAGGTCCGTTCACCGAATCTTCTGTCAACTGCCATGGAGGGACTGGCCGGAACCGCTCTGTTACGTCCCGGTAATGCCTAGGCTCTGCTGTATGCGCCGAGCAAAAATCGTTTGTACTCTCGGGCCTGCCGCGGACTCGTACGACCAGATCAAGGCCCTGGTCGACGCGGGCATGGACATCGCCCGACTGAACCTCAGCCACGGCTCCCACGCGGAGCACGAGGACCGTTACCACCGGGTCCGCAAGGCCTCGGACGAGACGGGCCGCAGCGTCGGGGTGCTGGCCGACCTGCAGGGCCCGAAGATCCGCCTCGCCACCTTCGCGGACGGGCCCGTCCTGCTGGAACGCGGCGACGAGTTCACCATCACCGTCGACGACGTCCCGGGCGACCGGGAGATCTGCGGCACCACCTACAAGGGCCTGGCCGCGGACGTCTCGCGCGGCGAGCGGATCCTGGTCGACGACGGCCGGGTCTGCCTGGAGGTCACCCACGTCGAGGGCCCCCGGGTGCACTGCATCGTCATCGAGGGCGGACTGGTCTCCGACCACAAGGGCCTCAACCTCCCCGGCGTCGCCGTCTCGGTGCCCGCGCTCTCCGACAAGGACGTCGAGGACCTGCGCTGGGCGCTGCGGACCGGGGCCGACATCGTCGCGCTGTCGTTCGTGCGCAGCGGGAAGGACGTCGAGGAGGTGCACCGGATCATGGCCGAGGAGGGCCGCCGGATCCCGGTCATCGCCAAGATCGAGAAGCCGCAGGCGGTGGAGAACCTGGAGTCCATCGTGGACGCCTTCGACGGCATCATGGTCGCCCGCGGCGACCTGGGCGTCGAACTCCCGCTGGAGCAGGTGCCGATCGTCCAGAAGCGCGCCGTCAAGCTGGCCAAGCGCAACGCCAAGCCGGTCATCGTCGCCACCCAGATGCTGGACTCGATGATCAACGCCTCCCGGCCGACCCGCGCCGAGGCGTCCGACGTCGCCAACGCGGTGCTGGACGGCACCGACGCGGTGATGCTCTCCGGCGAGACCTCGGTCGGCAAGTACCCGGTCGAGACGGTGAAGACCATGGCCCGGATCGTCGAGGCCGCCGAGGAGGACGTCCTCGCCGCGGGCCTGCCGCCGCTCACCGACAAGAACAAGCCCCGCACCCAGGGCGGTGCGGTCGCCCGGGCCGCCGCCGAGATCGGCGACTTCCTGGACGCCAAGTACCTGATCGCGTTCACCCAGAGCGGCGACACCGCCCGCCGGCTGACCCGCTACCGCTCGCCGATCCCGGTCCTGGCGTTCACCTACGAGCCCGCCGTGCGCAGCCAGTTGGCGCTGACCTGGGGCGTGGAGACCTTCCTCGGCCCGTTCGTCACCACCACCGACGAACTGGTCGCCCAGGTCGACTCGGCCCTGCTGAGCCTGGGCCGCTGCAAGCCCGGCGACGTCGTGATCATCACGGCCGGCTCCCCGCCGGGCCTGGCCGGCTCCACCAACCTGGTCCGCGTCCACCACGTCGGCGCGCTCGACAACTGACGCCCGCGCCACCGGGCCCGCCCCCGCGAACCGGGGGCGGGCCCGACAGCCCGTCAGGCGGGCGGCCCGGGGCCTGACGCATTGTCGGTAGCATGCCCTGGGCGGCGGCCGCGCGGGCCGGGCCCGGGTCGGGACCGGGGAGAAGACACAGGTTGATACGCCGCCGCATCGCCGTGGCCTGTGCCGCGGCCGTCCTGACCGCCGGGTGCACCCCCTTCGGCGCGGACACCCTGCAGGCGGTGCCCTCCGGCGGTCCGGCGGGGCCGTCCCCGCGCACCGTCCTGCTCGACCGGACCGCCTGGTGGGGCGGCAGCTCCTACCGGCTGACCGGGGTCACCACGACCCCCCAGCCGGGCGGCCGGAACCGGGTCGAACTCGTCCTGGAGGTCGGCGTCGAGTCGCCGGTGCCGGTCGCGGCCGCGCTGCCCAGGGCCGTCCTGGAGTCCGACGGCGTCGCGGTCAGCGGCCCGCTGGAGGTGCAGCCGCCGCCGTACGGCCGGGCCTCGCTCGGCGTCACGGTGCAGGACGTCGGCACCCCCGGGCAGGAGCTCGACCCGGACCGGCTGGCCCTGGTGCTGACCGCCCCCGGCGTCGCCCGCGCGGTGCTGCCGGTCGGGGCGCACCCCGGGCAGGAGGCCGCGGACCTCCGGCCCACCCCGCTGCGGGCCTCCGCCGACGGCCTGCGGGCGGGCCCCCGCCGGTTCGCGCTGGCCTCCGCCCGGCTGCGCGAGGACTGCACCGGCAGCCCGGTGCCCGCCCCCGCCGTGCCGATCGGTAGCACGCCCGTCGTGCCCCGTCCGCTGCGCGCCCTGAAACCCGGCCAGCACACCGTCGAGCTCCTCCTCGAGGCCCCCGCGGGCACCGGCGGCGACCGGCTCGCGCTGCGGCTGACCCTGCCCGACGGGCGGCGGCTGGACCCGAGCCTCCCGCTCGGCACCACCGCGTACCCCGACCGGACGGGCCGGGTCAGCTTGGCGGCCTGGTTCGACTTCTACGGCGACACCGCCGGGACGTACACCCTGGAGGCGGCGGACCGGGACGCCGCCGACGCCCCCGAGGTGCTCACCCTGGTGGCCGGGTGAGCGTCCGGCTCCGGTGACGGTTCCGTACCGGAACGGCCCCGCTGACGCCGTGCCAGTAGGCTGCGGGGCGCCCGCACCACGTCCTCGGGGGAACCGCCTTGGGAAACCGCCTCAGCCGGGCCGCCGCCGCGGCCCTCACCGTCCTGCTGGCCGCCGGCTGCAGCTGGACGGACCCGGACCCGGCGCCCGCGCCGTCGTCCACCGCCCCGCCCCGGCCGACGGCCGCCACCGTGCACCCGGAGCGGGTGGTCTGGTGGGGCGGGCGGTCGTTCGGCCTGCAGAGCCTGAGCGTCCGCGAGGAGACGGACGGCAGGACGACGTACGACCTGGTGCTGCGGGTGGACACCGCCTCCCCGGTGAAGCTGGCCGTGCCCTTCCCGCGGATCGTGCTGGAGTCCGGGGGGCTGGCGGTCGCCGACAGCGGCACGGCCGGTGCGGGGCCGCTGCCCAGCGAGCCCGGTGTCGGCACCGTCCACACGGTCCTGCGGGGCAGCGCCCCGGCGGGGGAGCGGCCGGACCTCGACGCGCTGGCCCTGGTGCTCACCGACCCGGCCGCCGGTTCGGCCCGGGCCGTCCTGCCGGTCGGCGACGGCGGCCCGGAGCCGGTGGCGCTGGCGCCCGTCCCGCTGCACGCCTCGGCGGCGACCCTGGACACCGGCCGCTTCCACTGGGACGTGGTCTCGGCCCAGGTGCGCGACGACACCACCGGCAGCACCGCCCTGCTGCTCGACAACGGCGTCAACGTCAACCACGACAGCCGGGTGCTGCGCGGCCTCAAGCAGGGCCAGCACACCGTGCAGGTGCTGTTCGACGCCCCGGCCGGAACCATCGGCGAGGTGCTCAGCTGGCAGCTGACCCTGCCCGACGGGCGGCGGATCGCCCCCAGCGTCCCGGTCACGCTCACCACCTACCCGGACCGGACGGACCGGGTCAGCCTGGCGGCCTGGTTCGACTTCTACGGCGACACCGCCGGGACGTACACCCTGCAGGCGGCGGACGGTTCGGCCGCGCCCGCGGTGATCGCGCTGGGAACCGGCTGAGAACGGCAGCGGTTCCGAGGCCGGGCGGCCTCGGAACCGGAGGAAGTGCGGTGCCCCGAGTGGGATTCGAACCCACACCGGACGGTGTTTGAGACCGTTGCCTCTGCCGATTGGGCTATCGGGGCCCAGCGGATCGAAGGTCGGACCCCCCACCCGTGGTGCACCCAACATACCGTGTCTGGGTAGGCTCATGCATGCAGCACCCCGCCGGACCGAGGAGCCCCGTGAGCACTGCCGACGAGCAGGCCCAGCCGCTTGACACCGACTCGCCCCAGATCACCCGAATCGTCATCGCCGAGGACGAGGCGCTGATCCGCCTCGACCTCAAGGAGATGCTGGAGGAGGAGGGCTACACCGTCGTCGGTGAGGCCGGTGACGGCGAGACGGCGGTCAGGCTGGTCGAGGAGCTCAAGCCCGACCTGGCCATCCTGGACGTGAAGATGCCGGTCCTGGACGGCCTCTCGGCCGCCGAGCGGATCCACGAGCAGCACCTCGCGCCGGTGCTGATGCTGACCGCGTTCTCCCAGCGCGAGCTGGTCGACCGGGCCCGCGACGCCGGGGCAATGGCGTACATCGTCAAGCCGTTCAGCAAGAGCGACCTGGTGCCCGCGATCGAGATGGCGGTCTCCCGCTACACCGAGATGCGCACCCTGGAGCAGGAGATCGCGGACCTCTCGCAGCGGCTGGAGACCCGCAAGCTGGTCGACCGCGCCAAGAGCGTGCTGCAGACCAAGTTCGGCCTGAACGAGCCCGCCGCGTTCCGCTGGATCCAGAAGACCTCGATGGACCGCCGGATGACGATGGCCGCCGTCGCCGAGGCCGTGATCGAGGAGGGCGCCGCCCAGGACCGCAAGAAGGCGGAGTCCACCGAGGGCTGAGGCCCCCGCGCACGCGCGAGCGCCCCCCGTCCGATCGCCTCGGACGGGGGGCGGCTCGCGTCGCGGGTGCGGCGTCAGTCCTCGCCGAGGTACTGGCGGCGCACCGACTCGTCGTGCAGCAGGTCCGCGCCGGTGCCGGAGAGGGTGATCTTCCCGGTGGTCATCACGTAGGCGCGGTCCGAGAGGGAGAGCGCGGCCTGGGCGTTCTGCTCCACCAGCAGGATGGTGGTGCCCGCGGCCTTCAGCTCCACGATGGTCGCCATGATCTTCTGCATCATCAGCGGCGACAGGCCCATCGACGGCTCGTCCAGCATCAGCAGCTTGGGCCGGGACATCAGCGCCCGCCCCATCGCGAGCATCTGCTGCTCGCCGCCGGAGAGGGTGCCCGCGGCCTGCCTGCGGCGCTCGGCGAGGATCGGGAACAGCGTGCAGGCCCGGTCGACGTCCTCGGCGATGCCCGCCGCGTCGCGCCGCAGGAAGGCGCCCAGCAGCAGGTTCTCCTCGATGGTCATCCGCGGGAAGATGTGCCGCCCCTCCGGGGAGTGGGCCAGGCCCAGGGCGACGATCCGGTGCGCGGGCACCGTGTCGATCGCCTGCCCGTCGAACAGGACCTTGCCCGAGGTCGGCCGCAGCAGACCGGACAGGGTGCGCAGGGTGGTGGTCTTGCCGGCCCCGTTGGTGCCGATCAGGGTGGTGACCTCGCCCTGCTCGACGGTGAACGAGACGCCCTTGACGGCCTCGATCTTGCCGTAGGCGACACGGAGGTCCTCGACCTCCAGCAGAGCGGTCACTGGCCGTCCTCCTGAGCTGCGGTGGTTCCTTCGAGCGGGGCGCCGAGGTACGCGGTGACGACCCGTTCGTCGTTCTGGACGGTCTCCCGGTCGCCCTCGACGATCTTGCGGCCCTGCACCAGCACGGCGGTGCGGTCGCACAGGTTGAAGATGAACTTCATGTCGTGCTCGATCACCAGCACCGCGATCCCCAGGTCCCGGATCGCGAAGACCAGTTCCTCGGCGGCCCGGGTCTCCTGCGGGTTCATGCCCGCGGTCGGTTCGTCCAGCAGCAGCAGGCCCGGGTCGGAGGCCAGCGCCCGGGCGATCTCCAGCTTCCGCTGCTCGCCGTACGGCAGGTTGCGGGCCAGGTGGTCGGCCTTCGCGCCGAGGCCGCAGAACTCCAGCAGCTCCCGGGCCCGCTCCCGGCTCTCCGCCTCGGCCCGCCGGTAGCCCGGGCCGCGCAGGATCGCCGAGAACAGGCCCTCCTTCGTCCGGGTGTGCCGGCCGACCAGGACGTTCTCCAGCGCCGTCATGTTGGCGAACAGCCGGATGTTCTGGAAGGTCCGGGCGATGCCCGCCTGGGTGACCAGGTGCGGCTTCGGCGGCAGCACCGTGCCCTTGTACTTCACGGTGCCCTCGGTCGGGACGTACAGCCCGGTCAGGCAGTTGAAGAAGGTCGTCTTCCCGGCGCCGTTCGGGCCGATCAGGCCGACGATCTCGCCCTGGCGGACCGTCAGGTCGACGCCGCCCACGGCCGTCAGGCCGCCGAAGCGCATCACCACGCCGGAGGCCTCCAGCACCGGCTCGGCGGCGGGGACGGCGGCGGTCTCGGTTGCGGTCTCGGTGGTCACGGCGCTCACGCCCCTGCCTTGGTCGGTACGTCGTCGGCCGGGGCGGCCTGCGCGGGCAACTGCACGTCGTGGAACTCCAACTGCTGCCGGCGGCCCGCGATCAGGCCCTCCGGGCGGAAGCGCATCAGCAGGATCAGCGCCACGCCGAAGGCCAGCAGCTGGTAGGACTGCAGGAACTCCAGCTTCGCCGGGATCAGGAACAGCAGGGCCGCGCCCACCAGCGGGCCGCTGATGGTGCCCATGCCGCCCAGGATCACCGCGGCCAGCAGGAACGCCGAGTTGGGCGGCGTCGGGCTGCTGAACAGGTACTGGTCGGGCGAGACCGCGCCCGACACGTGCGCCTGCACCGCACCGGCCAGACCGGCCAGGGTCGCGCCCAGCGCGAAGGCGATCAGCTTCACCCGGAAGCCGTTGATGCCCATCGCCTCGGCCGCCGTCTCGTCCTCCCGGATCGCCACCCAGGCCCGGCCGATCCGGGAGTTGGCGACCCGCGCGAACACCGTCACCACAACCGCGGTGGCCACCAGCATCAGCAGCAGGTAGTTGCCGTTCTTGCCCAGGTGCAGGGCCCCGAAGTCGTGCGCCTCGCCGAAGTCGAAGCCGAACAGGCTGACGTCCGGGATCGCCGCGATGCCGTTCGGGCCGTTGGTCAGGCTCGGGCCCGACGTGCCGTCCAGGTTGTTCATCGCGATCCGGAAGATCTCGCCGAAGCCCAGCGTCACGATCGCCAGGTAGTCGCCGCGCAGCCGCAGCGTCGGCGCGCCGATCACCACGCCGAACACCAGCGCCGCCGCCGCACCGATCAGCACCGCGACCGGGAACGGCAGGTGCAGGTCCCGGAAGACCGAGAACTTCGACCCCGACACCAGCGCGGCCGCGTACGCGCCCACGCCCAGGAAGGCCACGTAGCCGAGGTCCAGCAGGCCTGCCAGGCCGACCACCACGTTCAGGCCCAGCGCCACCGTCGCGAAGATCAGGATGTTGGTCCCGATCAGCACGTACGTCTCGCTGCTCTGGGTGAACGGGAACGCGCCCGCCGCGGCGAACGCCGCGCCCGTGGTCACCGCCCGGTGCCGGGCGGTCAGTTCGCGCAGCCGGCCCACCGCGCCGGAGGCCAGCAGCGCCGCGGTGGCGAAGGCGGTCAGCAGCAGGAAGCCGACGAACAGCTCCCCGTACTCGGTGGAGACGCCGAACTCGACCACGCCCAGGCCCACCGCGAACACCGCGGTGACCACCAGGATCTCCGCCCAGCCCGGCAGGGCGCGGGCGGCGGGCAGCGGGCGCTCGATCCGGCCGATCCGCAGCCGGCCGTCCAGCAGCCGCCACAGCCGGAAGAGCGCGATCGCCGCGGGCAGGACGACGAAGAACCACAGGTTCTCGGTGAAGATCGGCCGGATGCCCGGCGGCACGGCGTCCAGCGCCCAGCCCTGGCCGAAGCCGACCCGCAGCACCGCGGAGACCGCCAGCGCCGCGTACAGGCCCCAGTGCAGTTCGGGGTGGCGGACGGTGCGGCGGCGGTCCAGCGGCAGGCCGAGCGCGCCCAGGACGGCGAGCAGCGAACCGACCGCGGCCAGCCAGCCGCCCGGGTCCAGGTTGACCAGGCCGTCCAGCTCCACGGCGATCGCCACCACCGCGTACCAGCACACCGCGAAGGTGCCGAGCGCGGCGAACAGCACGCCGTTGCGGCTGCCCGAGGGGCTCAGCCAGCGCAGGCCCTTCAGCCCGTGGGCGGCCAGCGCCAGCAGCGCGGTCAGTGCGCCGCCGACCAGCGCCAGCCACTGCAGGCCGGCCGGGGAGCCGTAGTACGTCAGGTCGCCGGGGAAGGCCGGCGTCCAGGTCCAGGACATCGCCGCGGAGGCGGCGGCCAGCACCCCGCCGCCGACCGCCGCGCCCAGCGCGAGGTTGGCGGGCAGCGGCAGGACCGGGGAGGTCTCGTGGGTCGTGCTCTCGGTCATCGTCCTCACACCCGATCCGCGACGCGCTCGCCCAGCAGGCCCTGCGGCCGCACCAGCAGGACGACGATCAGCAGCACGAACGCCCACACGTTGGCCCAGGCGCCGCCGCCGAGCTGGTGCATGCCCGGGACGTCCTGCACGTACGCGGTGGCCATCGACTCGGCGACGCCCAGCACCAGGCCGCCCAGCATCGCGCCGTAGATGTTGCCGATGCCCCCCAGCACCGCCGCGGTGAACGCCTTCAGCCCGGCCAGGAAGCCCATCGTGAAGTCGACCTGCCCGTAGCGCAGGCCGTGCGCGACCGCCGCGACGGCGGCGAAGGCCGCGCCCAGAGCGAACGCGACCACGATGATCCGGTCGGTGTCGATGCCCATCAGCTTCGCGGTGTCCGGGTCCTGCGCGGTGGCCTGCATGGCCCGCCCCGTGCGGGTCAGCCGCACGAAGGCGGCCAGCACCAGCATGCACAGCGGCGCCGCGACCAGCAGGAACAGGTCGTTGCGCTGCAGGTGGAAGGAGCCCAGGCCGATCGGGTCGCCCGCGAACTGCGGGAAGGACAGCGCCTTCTTGCCACCCGGGTAGAACGCCCACACCACCTGCTGCAGCGCAATCGACAGGCCGATCGCGGTGATCAGCGGCGCCAGCCGGGGAGCGGTGCGCAGCGGCCGGTAGGCGAAGCGCTCGGCTGCGGTGGCGGTGAGCACGGAGGCGAGCACCCCGCCGAGGATCATGACCGGCAGCGCCAGCCAGAGGGAGGTGCCGTGCGGCAGCGCCGCGTAGGCGGTCAGCGCGCCGAAGCCGCCGATCATGAAGATCTCGCCGTGGGCGAAGTTGATGAGCTGGACGATGCCGTAGACCATCGTGTAACCGATGGCGATGAGGCCGTACATCAGGCCGAGCATCAGTCCGTTGGCCAGGTTTTGCGGCAGTTCGTGCACCGCGGGCCTCCGTGGATAGGGGGGTACGAGCAGGCGGAGGGCACTTGTGGTGCCCTCCGCCTCACGGGTGTCTGAGCGGGGGAGGTGCGGTGCGGTCAGCCGCTGTACGTACCGCTCTTGACCTTCTTCCAGGCGCCGGACTGGACGCTGTAGACGGTGAGCTGCTTGTTGGTGGTGTCGCCGTACTCGTCGAAGGCGACCGGGCCGGTGACGCCGGTGAACTTCACCTTGCCGAGCTCCGTCAGCACCTTGGTGCGCAGGTCGGACGGGACCTTGCCGCCGTTGTGCTCGACCGCGGCCTTGACCGCCTCGATGATCGACCAGGCGGCGTCGTACGAGTAGCCGCCGTAGGCCGCGTACGGGTCCTTGTAGCCGGCCGCGGCGTAGTTGGCGACGAACTCCTTGGCGCTGTCCAGCTCCTCGACCGGGACGCCGACCGAGGTGGCCAGGTCGCCCTCGCCGTTGCCGTTGGCGAGCTTGACGAACTCCGGGTCGTAGATGCCGTCGCCGCCGAACAGCGGAACCTTCGCGCCGCCCTTCTTCAGCTGGTCGCTGAGCGGGCCGGCGTCCGGGTACTCGCCGCCGTAGTAGACCGAGTCGGCGCCCGCGCCGGCCACCTTGGTGGCGATCGCGGAGAAGTCCTTGTCGCCCGGGTTGATGTGGTCGGTGCCGACCACGGTGCCGCCGAGCCGCTTGAACTCGTCCGCGAAGATGGCGGCCAGGCCCGCGCCGTAGGTCTTCTTGTCGTCGATGACGTAGACCTTGGTCTTCTTGGCGTCGTTGTACAGGTACTGGGCGGCGAACTTGCCCTGCACCACGTCGGTGGTGGCGGTGCGGAAGTACGACTGGTACTGGCGGGTGAACTTGCCGCTGCCCCAGTCCGGGCCCAGCGACAGGTCGGGGCTGGTGTTGGCGGGGGAGACCTGGGCCAGCTTGGCGTCGTCGAAGACCTTCTGCATGGTCAGCGAGACGCTGGAGTTGAGCGGGCCGACCACGCCGACGACGCCCTTGCTGTCGACCAGGGCGGTGGCGTTCTGCTTGCCGGTGGTCGGGTTGGCCTGGTCGTCCTTGGCCTCGATGGAGAAGGTCACGCCCGGGACGTAGTTCTTGGCGTTGGCCTGCTTGGTCGCGAGCTCCACCGAGTTCCGGATGCCGAGGCCCAGGGCCGACAGGCTGCCGCTGATCGGGGCGTCGATGCCGATCACGACCTTGGTGCTGCCGCCGTTGCCGTTGTTGGCACCCGCGTTGTCCGCGCCGGAGTCGGACTTGCCGCCGCGCGAACCGCAGGCGGACAGCGTCAGCGCCGCGGTCACTGCAATGGTCACGACAAGGAGTGAGCTCTTTCGCACGACGAGGGTCTCCTTCTGGTTCTGGAGGACACGCGCACAGGGCTGGCGGTGCCGGATCGCGACGGCCCAGCCCGAAAACCGGACGGCGCGGTGACTGGGCGTGACTCTAGACCGACGGTGCCGACTCGGGCAGTGGGGCGGGAGAGGCTGTGATTCTCTTGTTATGACCATTGCGGAAGTTGATCTCACATCATGGTCGAAAAACCCAGGTGGAGCTTGAAATTCCGGCGGCCGTCCCGAGTTGCGGATGCTTGCACTCGCCAACTCGCTGGTCACGAACGGGATCTCCGATTATCGGACAGGTTTGTCCGGTGTCTCGGTGCTGGTCGCGGGTGTCCGGTTATCGGTGTGGTCGCAGGCCGAGTGCAACGCTGCGGAGAGGTCGCGGGCGTAGGAGTCGCCCAGGATCTGGCTCACCGTCTCCATTGCGCGCGTGTTACGCAGCGTTACATCCAGGAAAGGGAAGGTCGCGTCCGCGGGCGCCCCCGAGCAGTCCGTCACCCGCAGGTCCACCCGCAGCGACACCGTCCCGCCGGGCGGCACCGTCCGCGGCAGCCAGCCCGGCACCAGGACGGTCAGCCCCCGGTAGCCCTGCCGCACCTCCAGCACGTCCAGCGGGCCGGGGCCGGTGTTGTGCACCGCCAGCTCCAGCGCGAAGGTCTCCGGGCCGCCCGGGACCGGGCCGACGTAGGTGAACCGGGCGGCCTGCGAGGGAAAGGGGACCGCCTGCGGCGGAGGCGAGTTCGCCGCCTGCTCAGGGTAGTTCGCGGCGCGCAGGACGGTCAGCGCCAGCACGAGCAACAGCAAGAAACTTGCCAGCAGGTACTTCTGACGCCTGCTCAGCAGCCGGGGCGGCCGCTCCGGGGGCGGCGCGGGGCGCAGCACGAGCGGGGCCCAGGTGCCCTCGCCCGGCTCGACCGGGCCGAGGAACCCCCCTGGGCCGCTCCGCGGTGCGCGCTCTCCGGCCATGGCGGTAGCCCCCTCGTCCAGCCGAGGTTGCCCCTGGCCCGCCGCCGCCAAACCGGCGGGGGCGGCGCGCCGCCCGGGAGCCGTCGGCGGTCGGCGGCGGCTCCCGGGCGGTCGGCGGCGGCCTACAGGTCGCGCAGCATGCAGGTCAGCCGGCAGGAGGTGATCCGGCGTCCGGTGTCGTCCGTCACCGCGATCTCGTACGTCGCCGCGGTGCGCCCCTTGAACACCGCCGTCGCCACGCCCGTCACCAGCCCGGAGGTCGCCGAGCGGTGGTGCGTCGCGTTCAGGTCCACGCCGACCGCGTAGCGGCCGGGCCCGGCGTGCAGCATCGCCCCGACCGAGCCCAGCGTCTCGGCCAGCGCCGCCGACGCCCCGCCGTGCAGCAGCCCGTACGGCTGCTGGTTGCCCTCCACCGGCATCGTGCCGACCACCCGGTCCGGGGACGCCTCGACGATGGTGATGCCCAGCTTCTCGCCCAGGTGGCCGCCGGAGAAGGTCTCCGGGCTCACCCCCAGCTTGGCGAAGTGCTCCAGCACGTCCTGGGGCACTTTCAGTACGGGCGCCGCGTCGGTCATGGTGCTCCCTGCTTCCGGGTTCGCTTCGTTGCGCGTCGATCGTACGACTGTCTACCCGCCAGTAGGGAGGCGCTCCGCGCCGCGCCGGAGATGTCCGTCCCACGCCCTAGGATCGGGGAGGCAGTGCAACCGGCAGGACGGGACGTGACGTGGCGACACAGGGTGCGGGTAAGAGTGCGGCCGAGCGGCCCCGACTGATGCTGCTGGACGGGCATTCGATGGCCTACCGGGCCTTCTTCGCCCTGCCGGTGGAGAACTTCTCCACCGCCACCGGCCAGCACACCAACGCCGTCTACGGCTTCGCCTCCATGCTGGCCAATACGGTGCGGGACGAGCGGCCCACCCACCTCGCGGTCGCCTTCGACCTCTCCCGGCAGACCTTCCGGTCCGCCGAGTTCCCCGAGTACAAGGCCAACCGCTCCGCCACGCCGGACGAGTTCCGCAGCCAGGTCCCGCTGATCGGCGAACTGCTCGACGCCATGCGGGTGCCCCGGATCACCGCCGAGGGCTTCGAGGCCGACGACGTCATCGCCACCCTGGCCACCGCCGCCGCGGCCGAGGGCTTCGAGGTGCTGATCGTCACCGGCGACCGGGACTCGCTCCAGCTCGTCAACGAGCACGTCACCGTGCTGTACCCCACCAAGGGCGTCTCCGAGTTGACGCGCTACACCCCGGAGAAGGTCGTCGAGAAGTACGGCGTCCGCCCCGACCAGTACCCGGACCTCGCCGCCCTGCGCGGCGACCCGTCCGACAACCTGCCCGGCATCCCCGGCGTCGGCGAGAAGACCGCCGCGAAGTGGGTCAACCAGTTCGGCTCCTTCGCCGAACTGGTCGAGCGGGCCGACGAGGTCAAGGGCAAGGTCGGCGAGAAGCTCCGCGAGCACCTCGACTCCGTCAAGCGCAACCGCTTCCTCACCGAGCTGGTGAGGGACGTCGAACTCCCGCTCGGCGTAGCACAGTTGGAGCGCGCCCCGTTCGACAAGGACGAGGTCGCCCGGCTGATGGAGGCGCTGGAGTTCCGCAACCCCAACTTCCGCGACCGGATCGCCGGGATCGACCCGGCCGGGGCCGAGGGCGCCACCGCCGTGGAGGTCCCGGCCGGGCCCGCCGTCGACGGCGACCTGCTCACCGGCCCCGGCGCGCTCGCCGCCTGGCTGGAGCAGCACACCGGCGAGGACGCCCGCACCGCGCTCGCCGCCGACTACACCTGGGCGCTGGGCAGCGGCAAGGTCGACCAGATCGCCCTCGCCACCGGCACCGCCGCCGCCTGGTTCGACCCCGCCGCGCTCGCCGAGGAGGACGACCGCGCCTTCACCGCCTGGCTCGCCGACCCCAAGCGCCCCAAGGCCCTGCACATCGCCAAGCAGGTCATGCGGGCCTTCGCCGAGCAGGGCTGGCAGTTCGCCGGCGTCACCGCCGACACCGCGCTCGCCGCCTACCTGGAGAAGCCCGGCCGCCGCGCCTTCACCCTCGACGTCCTCGCCGAGGAGTACCTCGGCCGCTCGCTGGCCCCCGCCGCCCAGGCCGAGACCGGCCAGCTCAGCTTCGACTCCGACGAGCCCGACCCGACGGCCGGCGCCCAGGCCCTGATGACCGAGGCCCGCGCCGTCCACGACCTCGCCGCCCTGTTCGACGGCCGGCTCGCCGAGGTCGGCGCGGTCGAGCTGTTCCACGACATGGAACTGCCGATCGCCGAACTCCTCGCCCGGATGGAGCGCCACGGCATCGCCGCCGACCGCGCCTGGCTGCAGGGCCTGGAGGCCCAGTTCGCCGCCGAGATCCAGCGCTGCGTCGAGGAGGCGCACGCCGCGGCCGGCCGCGAGTTCAACCTCGGCTCGCCCAAGCAGCTCCAGGAGGTCCTGTTCGGCGACCTCGGCCTGCCGAAGACCAAGAAGATCAAGACCGGCTGGACCACCGACGCCGACGCGCTCACCTGGCTCGCCACCCAGACCACCAACGAGCTGCCGGTCATCCTGCTCCGCCACCGCGACCAGGCCAAGCTCCGCACCACCGTCGAGGGCCTGCTCAAGACCGTCTCCCCGCAGGGCCGGATCCACACCACCTTCAACCAGATGGTCGCCGCCACCGGCCGGCTCTCCTCCCAGGACCCGAACCTGCAGAACATCCCGGTCCGCACCGAGGAGGGCCGCGCCATCCGTCGCGCCTTCGTGGTCGGCGAGGGCTACGAGACGCTGCTCACCGCCGACTACTCGCAGATCGAACTGCGCATCATGGCCCACCTCTCCGAGGACGAGGCCCTGATCGAAGCCTTCACCAGCGGCGAGGACCTGCACACCACCGTCGCCTCCCAGGTCTTCGCCGTCGCCCCCGGCGCCGTCGACGCCGAGATGCGCCGCAAGATCAAGGCCATGTCCTACGGCCTCGCCTACGGCCTCTCCGCGTACGGCCTCTCCCAGCAGCTCGGCATCAAGCCCGCCGAGGCCCAGGGCCTGATGGACACCTACTTCGAGCGCTTCGGCGGCGTCCGCGACTACCTGCACGACGTGGTCGAGGAGGCCCGCGCCGTCGGCTACACCGAGACGCTGCTCGGCCGCCGCCGCTACCTGCCCGACCTCAGCAGCGACAACCGGCAGCGCCGCGAGATGGCCGAGCGGATGGCCCTCAACGCCCCGATCCAGGGCTCCGCCGCCGACATCGTCAAGATCGCCATGCTCCGGGTCGACGAGGCGCTGCGCGCCGCCGGCCTCGGCACCCGGATGCTGCTCCAGGTGCACGACGAGATCGTCCTGGAGGTCGCCCCCGGCGAGCGCGAGCAGGTCGAGGCCCTCGTCCGCGAGCAGATGGCCGGTGCGTACCCGCTGCGCGCCCCGCTCGACGTCTCGGTCGGCGCCGGGGCGAACTGGGAGGCCGCGGCGCACTGACCCCCGTCGGGGGCTCAAATGGTTTGCGGGCGTCCGGCCGGTCCTCCGAGACTGGCCGGATGCGCCCCTTCACCACCTTCGCGGAGAAACCCACCCTGGTGGGCGAGAAGGCCCTCCTGCGGCCCGTCCGGCCGGAGGAGGACCTCCCGATGCTCCGCGTCATGCTCAACGACCCGGACGTGCTCCGCTACACCTCGCAGGTCTACACCCCCGAACCGCCCGAGTGGGACGAGGCGATGGAGCGCCGGGTCGTCGACTGGTACACCACCCGCAACGACCAGCCCGACCGCCTCGACCTGATCGTCGTCGACCGCGCCACCGGCCGCGGCGTCGGCGAGGTCGTCCTCAACGAGTGGGACGAACCCAACCGCGCCTGCAACCTCCGCATCGCCCTCGGCCCCGACGGCCGCGACCGCGGCCTCGGCACCGAGGCCGTCCGCCTCCTCACCGACCACGCCCTCCGCGCCCTCGGCCTCAACCGCGTCTCGCTCTCCGTCTACGCCTTCAACGACCGCGCCCGACGCGCCTACGAGAAGGCCGGGTTCAAGGTCGAGGGGGTGCGCCGCCAGGTGCTGCGCCACGCGGACGAGTGGATCGACGACATCGACATGGCGGCCCTGGCGGAGGACTGGGCCTGACGGTCCCCGCCCCGTCGGCGACCACTATGCTCCGTGCACCGAGGACGAGTGACGGGCGTGGGGTGGGACCGTGAGGACGTGGGGCAGGGGCCGTCGGGCCGGGATCGTGGCGGCGGTGGCCGCCGCGGCGGTCGGTGGAGCGGTGTGGGCGGCAGTGCCCGGCGCCGGGCCGCACCCCGACCCGGCGCCGCAGGCGGCCTCGGCGGCCCCGGTGGCGAGCGCCACGCCCGGTGCCGGGCCGAGCGACACCACGACGCCCCCGCCCGCGCCGTCCCCGTCGTCGTCGCCCTCGCCCTCGCCCTCGCCGAGCGCCGTCCGGACGACCCGGGCGCCCGGTGCGACGTCGAAGCCGACGGCCGGGAGGCCGAAGGCGTCGAGGACG
This sequence comes from Kitasatospora phosalacinea, assembly GCF_030268885.1. Classification (GTDB taxonomy): domain Bacteria; phylum Actinomycetota; class Actinomycetes; order Streptomycetales; family Streptomycetaceae; genus Kitasatospora; species Kitasatospora phosalacinea_C. The sequence continues at coordinate 191,025 of NZ_BSSA01000008.1, read as the reverse complement.
CCGATCACCGAGGTCGTCCCCGGCACGCACTGCAACTGCGACGACACCCCGCCGTCCCGGAACCCGGACTGCCACTACAACGCCGCGGGTCAGCTGATGGCGTGCGGGCCGATCCTCAGCCCGTCCCCGCTGCCCAACCCGGCCAACCCCGGCATCCCGTACGCCTCGTCCCCCCGGCCGACCCCCTGACGCGGCGTCACCTGCGCGGGTTGGCGCGGCGGGTGGGTTCCGCCGTGGTGGGGTCCTCGGGCCAGGGGTGGCGGGGGTAGCGGCCGCGGAGGTCGGCGCGGACGGCCGGGTAGCCGGTGCGCCAGAACGCGGCGAGGTCGCCGGTGACGGCGGCCGGGCGCCCCGCGGGGGAGAGCAGGTGGACGGTGAGCGGGACCTTGCCCCCGGCGAGGGCCGGGGCCGCGTCCCAGCCGAACAGTTCCTGCAGCTTGACGGCCAGGACGGGGCGGTCGGGGTCGGACGCGTAGTCGATCCGGACCCGGCTGCCGCTGGGCACGGTGATCCGCTCCGGCGCGAGCTCGTCCAGCCGCCCGGCCTGGCCGCCCGCCCAGGGCAGCAGGCGCTGCAGGGCGGCGGCGGTGTCGATCCGCTCCAGGTCGGCGCGGCGCCGGGCCCGGGAGAGCTCGGGCTCCAGCCACTGCTCGGCGGCGGCCAGCAGCGCGGCGTCCGCGACGTCCGGCCACGGCTCGCCGAGCGCCCGGTGCAGGAAGGCGAGCCGCTCGCGCAGCCCGCTCGCGGCCGGTGGCCAGCTCAGCAGCGCGGAGACGCCCTCGCGTTCCAGGCCCTCCAGCAGCGCGGCCCGCAGCAGCGCCGGATCGGGCGCCGCCAGCGGCACGGCCGTCAGCTCGATCGCCCCCAGCGCCTCCACCCGCCGGGCGGCCACCTCCCGCTGCCGCACCGACCAGTGCACCTCCTCGCGGGCCGTCAGCAGCGGCGCGGCCGCCCGCCGGGCCGTCGCCTCGTCCACCGCCACCGCCCGCAGCACCCGCGCGGACGGCGCCCCGGCGGGCCGGTCGGCGACCGCGACGGCCAGCCAGCCGCCGGACGGCAGCCGCGAGCCGGGCGGCAGCTGCGCGGCCGTCCCGGAGGCCATCAGGTACGCCCCCTCCCCGCCCTCCCGGGCCCGCGCCACCCGCTCCGGGTACGCCAGCCCGACCACCAGCCCGGCCGCGACGGCGTCCGACGGCCCGGCCGTGCCGTCGCCGTCCGCCCCGCCCGTCGGCTCCGGGGCCGGGTCCGCCAGTGCGCGTTCCAGGCGGCGGGTCTCGTCCTTCCAGCGGCGGGCGTACGGGTCGGTGGGGGAGCGGCGGACGGTGCGGTGGATCTCGGCGAGGTCGTCGCCGAGGGCGCGCGGGGGTTCCTCGGAGAGCAGGGCGACGAGTTCGGCGGCGCGCCGCGGGCCGACCGCGGGGGCGCCGTCGAGCAGGGCGCGGGCGAGGCGGGGGTGCAGGCCGGTGCGGGCGATGGCGCGGCCGCGGTCGGTGGGGCGGCCGTCGGGGCCGACGGCGGCGAGGGCGCGCAGGACCTCGCGGGCGGCGGCCATCGCCCCGGCGGGCGGCGGGTCGGGGAGGGTGAGTCCGGTGGCGTCGGGGTCGCCCCAGCAGGCGGTCTGGAGGGCGAAGGAGGTGAGGTCGGCGAGGGCGATCTCGGGGGTGGGGAAGCGGGCGGCGCGGGCGTCCTCGGCCTCGGCCCAGCAGCGGTAGACGGTGCCGGGGGCCTCGCGTCCGGCGCGTCCGGCGCGCTGCCGGGCGGCGGCCAGCGAGGTGCGGACGGTGACCAGCCCGGACAGCCCGCGGGCGTGGTCGGTGCGCGGTTCCCTGGTCAGCCCGGAGTCGACCACGACCCGGACGCCCGGCACCGTCAGCGAGGACTCGGCGACCGAGGTGGCCAGCACCACCCGCCGCCGCTCCCCGGCGGTCAGGGCCGCGTCCTGCACGGCCTGCGGCGCCTGCCCGTGCAGTGGCAGGACGTCCACGCCGGTCACCTGCCCGGCCACCCGGGCGATCTCGCCGACGCCCGGCAGGAAGCAGAGCACGTCGCCGTCGCGTTCGGCCAGCGCCCGGCGGACCGTCGCCGCGACGTGCGCGAGCAGCGCCGGGTCGACCCGGGTGCCGTGCGGGGGCCGGACGGCGGCGGGCGGCGGGGACCAGACGGTCTCCACCGGGTGCGAGACGCCCTCGGCGGCCACCACGGGCGCGCCGTCCAGCAGTTCGGCCCAGGCGTCGGTGTCGGCGGTCGCGGAGGCCAGCAGCAGGCGCAGTTCGGGGCGGAGCGCGGCCCGGACGTCCAGCAGGAAGGCGAGCGCGGTGTCGGCGTCCAGGTGGCGTTCGTGGCACTCGTCGAGCACCACCGCGTCCACGCCCGGCAGTTCGGGGTCGCGCTGCAGGCGCTGCAGCAGAACGCCGGTGGTGACCACCTCGACCAGGGTGCCGGGGCCGACCCGCCGTTCGCCGCGGACGGTGAACCCGACGCGGCGGCCGACCGGTTCGTCCAGCAGCCAGGCCATCCGCCGGGCCGCCGCCCGCACCGCGAGCCGGCGCGGTTCGGCGACCAGCACCCGCCGGGGCGGGCCGCCGAGCAGCCCGGCCAGGGCGAGCGGCACCAGGGTGGTCTTGCCGGTGCCGGGCGGCGCGGAGAGCACCGCGGCGCCGTTCCCGTCCAGGGCCGCGGCCAGCTCGGGGAGCACCGCGGCGACGGGCAGATCGGTCCCCCCGGGTCGCACCGCGCTCAGCCGTTCCGGACGGCGACGAAGATCGCGGTGCCGGGGATGTGCTGCCCGCGCAGCGGGCTCCAGCCGCCCCACTCCTGCTCCAGCTCCTCCGGCCATTCCGGCTCGACCAGGTCGACCAGCGCGAACCCGGCCGCGACCAGCTCCCGCACCCGGTCGCCGATGGTGCGGTGGTGCTCGACGTAGGTGGCGACGCCCTGTTCGTCCTGCTCGACGTACGGGGTGCGGTCGAAGTACGAGGAGGTGGCGGTCAGGCCCTCCACCCCGGGCTCGTCCGGGAACGCCCAGCGGATCGGGTGGGTCACCGAGAACACCCAGCGCCCGCCGGGCCGCAGCACCCGGTGCACCTCGCGCATCAGCCGCCCGGTGTCCGCGCTGAACGGCACCGCGCCGTACGCCGAGCAGGCGTGGTCGAAGGAGCCGTCGGCGAACGGCAGCACCGCCGCGTCCGCCTGCACCACGGCGACGGGCTCCAGGCCGCGGCCCAGGTCGATCCGGCGGGAGTGCTGCAACTGCCGGTAGGAGATGTCCAGCGCGACCGGGCGGGCGCCCTGCGCGGCCAGCCAGCGCGAGCACTGCGCGGCACCGGAGCCGATCTCCAGCACGTCCGCGCCCTTCAGCCCGGCCGGGTCGCCGAGCAGCCGGGCCTCGGCCTCGTCCACGCCCTCCGGGCACCAGGTGAACCGGTCGTCGCCGAGGAACTCGCCGTGCTCGTCCTGGTAGTCGTCGGCGTTGCGGTCCCACCAGTGCCGGCTGGCCCGGCTCGACTCCTGCTCCCCGGCCTCCCGCCGCAGCGCCTCGTCGCCGTCCTCCTCCTCGTCCACCGGCCGGGGTGCGGAGGGGACGTCGTACCCGGCGGGGTCGTAGTCGTCGGGTGCGGGGGTGGAGTGGGTCATGGAGTTCGTCACCTGGTGCGTCGGGAGGGCCGCTCTGGGCCGGGGGCGGGTCCCGCCCCCGGCGCGAGCCGGGGCGGGACGTCAAGTAGGCTATGGGCTTGCGGAAGCGCTGCTGCTGCGGAGCCGGTCCTGTACGGGAACCGGGTCGGGCCGTGGCATCCGGGGTAGGGCCGGTGTTCCAGCCACCGCGAGGTGCGCTTTCGGAGGATATGGCCTGATCCGTCCCGGCCTCTACCGGTCTCGTCGGCTTCGACGTTGACCGTGCCTGGGTGTCCCCGTATGCTACAAGTTGCGCTGCGGGCCTGCGCGCCTCGGACGGAGCAGGTCGCGCTCGCATCTGTCGAAGACCCCACGGTCGTCAGACGGACACCGGGACCCTGTCGTGAGCGGGAGTCCTTCCGGTGGGCCGTTTTCTGGCCTGTACGGCTTTCGGTGGGAGCGATCAGGGCCCTCCGCGTGGCATTACTACGACTTCATGTCCGTACCGGAGCCCTTTTCCTAATGACGAGCCCCACCGACACCTCTGTCAGCACCACCCCGCAGGTTGCGGTCAACGACATCGGCGACGCGGACGCGTTCCTCGCGGCGATCGACGAGACCATCAAGTACTTCAACGACGGCGACATCGTTGAGGGCGTCATCGTGAAGGTCGACCGTGACGAGGTGCTCCTCGACATCGGTTACAAGACCGAGGGTGTCATCCCGTCCCGCGAGCTCTCGATCAAGCACGACGTCGACCCCCACGAGGTTGTCTCCGTCGGCGACAACATCGAGGCCCTGGTTCTCCAGAAGGAGGACAAGGAGGGTCGCCTCATCCTGTCCAAGAAGCGTGCGCAGTACGAGCGCGCCTGGGGCACGATCGAGAAGATCAAGGAAGAGGACGGCATCGTCACCGGTACCGTCATCGAGGTCGTCAAGGGTGGTCTCATCCTCGACATCGGCCTCCGCGGCTTCCTCCCGGCCTCGCTGGTCGAGATGCGCCGCGTCCGCGACCTCCAGCCCTACGTGGGCAAGGAGCTCGAGGCGAAGATCATCGAGCTGGACAAGAACCGCAACAACGTGGTCCTGTCCCGCCGCGCCTGGCTGGAGCAGACCCAGAGCGAGGTCCGCCAGACCTTCCTCACCACCCTGCAGAAGGGCCAGGTGCGCTCCGGCGTCGTCTCCTCGATCGTCAACTTCGGTGCGTTCGTCGACCTCGGCGGCGTCGACGGTCTGGTGCACGTCTCCGAGCTGTCCTGGAAGCACATCGACCACCCGAACGAGGTCGTCGAGGTCGGCCAGGAGGTCACCGTCGAGGTCCTCGACGTGGACATGGACCGCGAGCGCGTCTCCCTGTCGCTGAAGGCGACCCAGGAGGACCCGTGGCAGCAGTTCGCCCGGACCCACCAGATCTCGCAGGTCGTCCCGGGTAAGGTCACCAAGCTGGTTCCGTTCGGTGCGTTCGTCCGCGTGGACGAGGGCATCGAGGGCCTGGTCCACATCTCCGAGCTGGCCGAGCGCCACGTCGAGATCCCGGAGCAGGTCGTCCAGGTCGGCGACGAGATCTTCGTCAAGGTCATCGACATCGACCTCGAGCGCCGCCGCATCAGCCTCTCGCTGAAGCAGGCCAACGAGTCCCTCGGTGCCGACCCGGCGTCGGTCGAGTTCGACCCGACCCTGTACGGCATGGCCGCGTCCTACGACGACCAGGGCAACTACATCTACCCGGAGGGCTTCGACCCCGAGGCGAACGACTGGCTGCCCGGCTTCGAGAAGCAGCGCGAGGAGTGGGAGCGGCAGTACGCCGAGGCCCAGGCCCGCTTCGAGCAGCACCAGGCCCAGGTCATCAAGTCCCGCGAGGCCGACGCGGCTGCCGCCGCTGAGGCCGGCGAGGAGGCCCCGGTCTCCGGTGGCGGCTCGTACTCCTCCAGCAGCGACGAGGGCTCCGGCGCGCTCGCCTCGGACGAGGCCCTGGCCGCGCTCCGCGAGAAGCTGGCCGGCGGCCAGAGCTGAAGCTGAAGCGCTGCGCTTCGGCGGCTGCCTAGCCGACTGAACAGCGACCCCCCGCTCCAGGGTTTCCCTGGGCGGGGGGTCGCTGTTTTGCGCTGCCCCGCCCGCTCGCCCGCCCGCCCGCGCGCGTGCCGCCGGGCGGGGCGTGCGCCGGCTCCGCGGCGCGGGTGCTGTGTGCGGTCGCGGGCCCGTCGGCCGTCCTCGGTCGCGCGGCGGCGCCTCCTCTGCGTGGTGCCCGCCGGGCGCAGCCCGTCCCCTCCTCCCGTCCCGCTGCCGCGCGCAGCGCCCTCCCTCTCCCCGTGCACTTTCGCGGGGCGTGCACGCACGGCCGGGTGGGGGAGGCGTGGTGCTTAAGTGGCGTTTATGTGAAGGGAATTGTGAGATGAGGCTCATCGTCCGCCTATAGGACGAAAGCGCACTCGCGCATACATTGAGGGGACTTGTCCGAAAGGCTCCCCGCATGCGCAGCTCCCGCTCCACCGCAGCAGAGGTCCAGGTTTCCCAGGTTCCCGGCCGGTTGGCCGCTCTGGGGCGAGTGTGTTTCCGGCACCGTCGTTGGGTGTTGGCGTTCTGGGCGCTGGTGCTCGCGGTGGGGGTGGTGATCGGCGGGCGGGTGTTCGAGGGCTCGGTGGCGGCCACCGGCAGCGGGGGGTCGGAGTCGGCGGCGGGCACCGCCGTCGTGCAGGCGGCGGACCCGGTGCAGGGGACCGTGACGGCGGTCGTGGACGGGCCGTCGACGAGCGGCGACGGCGTGCGGGCGGCCGTCCAGCGGGCGAGCGCGGAGGTGGCGAAGCTGCCGGGCGTGGTCTCGGTGGCGGACACCTACTCGACGGGCGGGCAGTTGACCGCGAGCGACGGCAAGGCGTCGCTGGTGAGCGTGCGGATGGCGGACGGGTCGACGGCGAAGCAGTTGGCGGCGGTCACCGACCGGCTGGGGGAGATCGACGCGGACGGGGCGCACACCGTGGTCGGCGGCGACCTGGTGCTGCAGCAGGAGGTCAAGGACCAGACCGCCAAGGACACCCGGTTCGGTGAGATCGTCACGCTGCCGTTGACGCTGGTCGTGATGGTGCTGGTGTTCGGCGGGCTGGCCGCGGCGGGGCTGCCGGGCATCGGGGCGATCGCCTCGGTGGGCGGGGCGCTGCTGGCGATGTTCGGGTTCAGCAGGCTGATGGACATCGACACGTCCGTGCTGCCGATCGCGACCGTGCTGGGCCTGGGCCTGTCGATCGACTACGCGCTCCTGATGGTGAACCGTTTCCGCGAGGAGCGCGGCCACGGCGCCGACATCGCGCAGGCGGTGGAGCGGACGGCGGCGACCGCGGGCCGGACGGTGACGTTCTCGGGGCTGACGGTCGCGGTCGCGCTGAGCGGGCTGTTCGTGTTCACCAGTCCGGTGTTCCGGGCGGTCGCGGTGGCGGGCGTGAGCGTGGTGGTGATCGCGGTGGCGGCGGCGCTGACGCTGGTGCCGGCGCTGCTGGGCTTCATGGGGGCGAAGGTCAAGGCACCGACCGCGCCCGTCCCGGACGAGGGCTTCTTCTCCCGGACGGTGCGCCGGGTGCAGCGCCGGGCGGTCCCGGTGATGCTGGCCTGCGTGGCACTGCTGCTGGCGGCGGGCGCGCCGTTCCTGGGCTCGCACTTCCGCAACTCGGGGGCGGACGTGCTGCCGAAGAGCTTCGCGTCCCGGCAGGTCGCCGAGACGGTGGAGGCGCGCTTCCCGGACCAGGCCCCGGCGGCGGTGCAGGTGGTCGTCGAGGGGTCGCGGCAGCAGGCGCAGCAGTACGCGGACCAGGTGGTCGCGGAGCTGCCGGGCGTCTCCGGCGTCCGGGCGGTGACGCCGGTCTCGGACGGCGTGCAGACCGTGGACGTGCTGGTGAAGGGCGACCCGCAGGGCGCGGAGGCCAAGCGGGTGGTCGGCGAGCTGCGCGCGGAGCGCGGCGGGCTGGACACCCACGTGACGGGCGACGCGGCCTCGCTGGTGGACTTCCAGCACGAGATCGGCTCGCACGGGCCGTGGGCGCTGGGCCTGGTCGCGGCCGGGACGCTGGTGCTGCTGTTCATGATGACCGGGTCGGTGGTGCTGCCGGTCAAGGCGCTGCTGATGAACGTGCTGTCGCTGGGGGCGTCGCTGGGCGCGCTGACCCTGGTGTTCCAGCACGGCTACTTCAGCTCGCTGCTGGGGTTCACGCCGACCGGCGGCCTGGAGACGGTGATCCCGGTGCTGGTGTTCGCCTTCGCGTTCGGGCTGTCGATGGACTACGAGGTGTTCCTGCTGTCGCGGATCAAGGAGCTGCACGACCAGGGGTACGACTGCGCCAGGTCGGTGGAGCTGGGCCTGCAGCGCAGCGGTCGGATCATCACCTCGGCGGGGTTGCTGATGGTGATCGTGTTCGCCGGGTTCGCCGCCGGGCAGATGCTCATGGTCAAGCAGATGGGCATCGCGCTGGCCGTCGCCGTCGCGGTGGACGCCACCCTGGTCCGCACCCTGCTGGTGCCCGCCACCATGACGCTGTTCGGCCGCCTCAACTGGTGGGCGCCCGCCCCGCTGCGCCGCCTGCACCGGGTCATCGGCCTGGACGAGCACGTCGAACTGCCCCCGCTGCGCCCGGTGGTGCTGCCCGCGCCGCGCCTGGTGAAGCCGCACGTCAAGCCGCGCGGCCTGGTGGGCGCCCCCTAGCCGCGGCCCGGTCGTACGCTGGGCCGCATGCGACTGACGAAGTACGGCCACGCCTGCGTCCGGATCGAGCACGCGGAGGGGGCGGTGCTGATCGACCCCGGGATGTTCAGCGGACCGGAGGTGGTGGCGGGCGTGAGCGCCCTGCTGATCACCCACGAGCACGCCGACCACTTCACCGAGGCGCAGGTCCGGGCGGCGGTCGAGGCCAATCCGGGCCTGCGGGTGTACACCAACTCCTCGGTGGCCCGGCAGCTGGACGGCATCGGCGCGAAGGTGACGGTGGTCGGCGAGGGCGACGCGTTCGACCTGGACGGGCTGCCGGTGACGGTGCACGGCGAGTGGCACGCCGAGATCCACCCCGACGTCCCGCGCATCCCGAACGTCGGCTTCCTGCTCGGCGGCCGGGTCTTCCACCCGGGCGACGCGCTGACCGTCCCGCCGGACACCGTCGACACCCTGCTGCTGCCGCTGGGCGCGCCCTGGCTGCGGGCGGGCGAACTGGTCGACTACCTGCGCGACGCCCGGCCGCGGCAGGCGGTGGCGATCCACGAGGCGACGCTCAGCGAGGCCGGGCAGGCGATCCACGGGCGGCTGCTCGGCCCGCAGGGCCCCGGCACCGGCGGCGTGCAGTACCGCACGCTGGCCGCCGGGGAGTCCCTCGACCTGGCCTGAGGCCCCGTCCCCGCCCCGGGCCGCGGGCGCCGGGAAACGGGAACCGGCGCGCTGCCCCCTGCGGCGCGCCGGGTACGGGCCGGTAACCTGGCGGCATGCTGAGGATCGGACTGACCGGCGGGATCGGCGCGGGCAAGAGCGAGGTCTCCCGCCAACTGGCCGCGCACGGCGCGGTGATCGTCGACTCGGACGTGATCGCCCGCGAGGTGGTCGCCCCCGGGACGCCCGGACTGGCCGCGGTGGCCGCCGAGTTCGGGCCGGACGTGCTGCTCCCGGACGGCTCGCTGGACCGCCCCGCGCTCGGCCGGGTGGTCTTCGCGGACCGGGCCCGGCTGGCGAAGCTGAACGCCGTCGTCCACCCGCTGGTGCGGGCCCGCTCCGCCGAGCTGGAGTTCGCGGCCGGGCCGGACGCGATCGTGGTGCACGACGTCCCGCTGCTGGCCGAGAACGGCCTCGCCCCGCTGTACGACCTCGTCGTGGTGATCGACGTCCCGGACGCCGAACGCCTGCGCCGCCTGGTCGAGTTGCGCGGCATGTCCGAGGACGAGGCGCGCTCCCGGATGGCCGCCCAGGCGAGCCGCGAGGACCGCCTGGCGGTCGCCGACCTGGTCCTCGACAACAGCGGGGACCTGGCGCAACTCACGGCCCGCGTCGACGAGTTGTGGCAGCAGTTGGAGCGGCGCCGGGGCTGAGCGCCGGTCAGGGCAGCAGGTCGAACACCGTCTCGGTGGGCGTGCCCTCCGTGCCGACCTGGGCGCGCAGGTAGGCGTTCTGCTCCGTGTAGTGGTCCAGGTCGGACGGGACGGACACCTCGACCGAGAAGGCGCCGGCGGCATCTGTCTTGGTGTCCCGCAAGTCCCGGTGCGCGTACTCCCCGCCGCCCAGGGCCTTGATCACGAAGGAGATCCGGACCACTGTGTCGGGCGGGAACCCCTGCCCGGTGACCACCGTCCGCGACCCGCCGCGCCCGGAGTCCGGCGAGGCCAGCAGCACCCGGGCGGTGCTCGCCTTCGGGCTGCTCGGGGGCTGGCTGGGCAGGGTGTTGAGGGTCGGCGCGGCGGCCGCCCCGGCGGCCGCCGGCACGGTGGCCGTGACGGTCGGGCCGGGGACGGTGACGGTCACGGTCGGCTGCGGCCGGCCGCCCGGGGAGCCCTGTGACTGGGTAAGGTAGCCCCCCGCGAACCCGGCCCCCAGCGTGGCCACGCCCACCAGGGCGGTCACCACGGCGCTCCAGCCCTGCAGGTCGATCCGGCGGGGCGGGGCCGGCGCCGCGGCTGCGGGCGGCGCGCTCGGGTACGGCGGCGTTCCGTCGGGTGAGGTCGGCGCGGTCAAAAGATTCCCCCCGTGATGGTCGACGGAGTCCTGACTACCACGGCGCGGTGGTTCGTGTCTCGGTCTGTTCGTCCCCGTACGGGGCCCGGGTGCAAACGCCGACCACCGTGTCGCCGGGTGCGCGGCTCCGGCCGGGGCGCGATGCTGGGAGGGCGGGTGCGCGGTGCCGCACGGGCTCCGCCCCGTCGGTGGCCGGAGGTGCTGCGATGAGTCCGGGGCGGAGAGCGGCCGCGCTGCCGTGCGGGCGGCGCGGCAAGTGGCTGGTGCTCGGACTGTGGCTGGTGCTGCTGCTGGTGGCGGCACCGCTCGCGGCGAAGCTGAACGGGGTGGAGGACAACCAGGCGTCCAGCTGGCTGCCCGCGAACGCCGAGTCCACCCGGGTGCTGGACGCCCAGCTGCGGTTCCAGCCGGTGCAGACCGCCGACGCCGTGGTGGTGTACCAGCGCGACGGCGGCATCACCGTCGAGGACCACGCGAAGGCCGTGCGCGACGCCGAGCGGTTCGCCACCGTCGCGCACGTCCTGCCGCCGGTGGTCGGGCCGACCGCGTCCGCCGACGGGAAGGCGCTGCAGACCGTGGTGCCGGTGACCACCGGCGACAGCGGCTGGACCAACCTCGCCCCGGCCGTCGACAGCCTGCGCGCCACCGCTGCCTCCGGCGCGCAGCCCGGGCTGGTCACGCACGTCACCGGCCCGGCCGGGATCGGCGCCGACCAGTCGAAGGCGTTCCAGGGCATCGACGGCACGCTGCTGTACGCCACCGTCACCGTGGTGGTCGTCCTGCTGCTGCTGACCTACCGCAGCCCGGTGCTGTGGCTGCTGCCGCTGCTGTCCGCGGGCGCGGCGCTGACGGTCGCCGAGGGCGTGGTGTACCTGTTCGCGGCGCACGCCGGACTCACCGTCAACGCGCAGAGCGCGGGCATCCTGATCGTGCTGGTGCTCGGTGCGGGCACCGACTACGCGCTGCTGCTGACCGCCCGCTACCGGGAGGAGCTGCGCCGTCACCGGGACCGGCACGCGGCGATGGCGGCGGCGCTGCACCGGGCCGGTCCGGCGGTGCTGGCGAGTTCGGCGACGGTGATCGCGTCGATGCTGTGCCTGACGGTCGCCGAGATGAACTCCACCAGCGGCCTGGGCCCGGTCTGCGCGATCGGCGTGGCGGTGGCGCTGGTGGCGATGCTGACGCTGCTGCCCGCGCTGCTGGTGGCGTGCGGGCGCTGGGTGTTCTGGCCGGTGCGGCCGGAGTACGGCACGCCGGAGCCGACCGCGACCGGTCGGTGGGCGCGGATCGGCGGCTGGATCGCCGGGCGGCCGCGCAGGGTGTGGGTGGGCACCGCGCTGGCGCTGGCGGCCTGCACGGCCGGGTTGGCGTCGCTGAACGCGAACGGGCTGAGCGCCGCCGGGACGTTCACCGACAGGCCCGACTCCGTCACCGGCCAGCAGGTGCTGGTCGCGCACTTCCCCGGCGGGACGGGCGCCCCGCTGTCGGTGGTCAGCAACGCCGCCCCGCTGGACGCCGTCCGGCAGGCGGCCGCGGGCACGCCCGGCATCGCCGGGATCGGCCCGCCGGTGACGGCCGCGGGCGAGGCGTACTTCCCGGCGGTGCTCGCCGACCCGCCGGACTCCGCGGCGGCGAAGGCCACCGTCGACCGCGTCCGGGAGGCCGTGCACGCGGTGCCGGACGCGGACGCGAAGGTCGGCGGCTCCACCGCGGTGGTGCTGGACGCCGGGCGGGCGGCCGCGCACGACAACAAGGTGGTCATCCCGCTGGTGCTGGCGGTGGTGCTGGTGATCCTGGCGGCCCTGCTGCGGGCGGTGGTCGCGCCGCTGGTGCTGATCGCGACCGTGGTGCTGTCGTACGCGGCGGCGCTCGGCATCAGCGCGTTCTTCTTCGCGCACGTCTTCCACTTCGAGGGCCAGGACCAGGCGTTCCCGCTGTTCGTGTTCGTGTTCCTGGTGGCGCTCGGCATCGACTACAACATCTTCCTGATGACCCGGGTGCGGGAGGAGTCCGCCCGCCTCGGCACCCGGCGGGGCGCGGTGGCGGGCCTGGCCGCGACCGGCGGCGTGATCACCTCCGCCGGGCTGATCCTGGCCGCGACCTTCGCCGTCCTCGGCACCCTCCCGGCGGTGGGGTTCGCCGAGATCGGCTTCGCGGTCGCGCTCGGCGTCCTGCTGGACACCCTGGTGGTGCGCTCGGTGCTGGTCACCGCCCTCACCGCGGACCTCGACCACCGCATGTGGTGGCCCGGCCGCCCCGCCCGCGCCGGGCCCGTCCGGGCGCCCGCGTCCGCCGTCCGGCCCGGCCCCGACTGAGGGCTCAGGCGCCGGTGGCGACCGGGAGGCCGGTCTCCGGGCGGCCCCAGTCCGACCAGGAGCCGTCGTAGACGGCGGGGGAGGGGTGGCCGGTGAGGTGGGCGGCGAGGGCGAGGACGCAGGCGGTGACGCCGGAGCCGCAGGAGGCGACGAGGCGCGGGCGGCCCGCGGTGGCGGCGGCGAGGCGGGCGCGGAGTTCGGGGAGGGGGAGGTAGCGGCCGTCGGGGGTGAGGAGTTCGGTGAAGGGGAGGCTGGTGGAGCCCGGCAGGTGGCCGCGGCGCAGGTGGGGGCGGGGTTCGGGGGCGGCGCCGGTGAAGCGGTCGTGGGCGCGGGCGTCCAGGACGGCGGTGCCGGGGTCGGTGAGGGCGGCGGCCACGGCGTCCCGGTCGAGGAGCAGGCCGGGGCGGGGCCGGACGGTCAGGTTCCCGGTCCGGGCGGCGGCGGGTCGTCCGGTGCTGACCGGGTGCCCGGCGGCGCGCCAGGCGGGCAGGCCGCCGTCCAGGACGGCGGCCCGGTCGAAACCGGCGGCGCGCAGCATCCACCAGGCGCGCGGGGCGGAGTACACGCCCGCGCCGTCGTACAGGACGGCGGTGGAGTCGTCGTCGAGGCCGAGGGCGCGCAGTTCGCGCTGGAGGTCGGCGGGGGCGGGCGCGGTGTGCGGCAGCGGGGAGGCGGGGTCGGAGAGGGCGCCGTCGAGGTCGAACTCCCGGGCGCCGGGGATGCGGACGTCCGGGTGCCGGTGCGCGCCGACGCCCGCGTCCAGGACGACGAGCCCGGGGCGGCCGAGCCGGGCGGCCAGCCAGTCGGCGTCGACCAGGGGCGGCGGTGCGGTGGTCATGGCGGGTGTCCTGTCCGTCGGGGCGGGGCTCCCGTCATGCTCCCACCGGCGCCGCCGCCGCGGGGCGCCGGGTCAGGGCTTGCGGGCGACGCCGGCCCAGATCGCGACCTCGTGGTCGGTGTCCTGCGGGGCCTGGTCGGGGCGCCACAGCGGGGCGGTGACCAGGCCGGGGTCGAGCAGGTCGAGGCCGTCGAAGAAGCGCAGCACCTGGGCGCGGGTGCGCATGCTGAGCTGGGCGGTCGCGGACCTGTAGACGGCGGGGCCCTTGGCCGCGTCCTCCGGCGGGGCGAAGTCGCCGGTGGCGTGCGAGAGGGCGAGGTAGCTGCCGGAGGGCAGGGCGTCGACCAGGGTGCGGACGATCGCGTACGGGTCGTCGGCGTCGTCGATGAAGTGCAGGATCGCGAACAGCTGCAGGGCGACCGGCTGTTCGAGGTCGAGCAGCTCGCGGACGGCCGGGTCGGCGAGGATCGCCTTGGGCTCGCGCAGGTCGGCCTGCAGGACGCTGACGGTGCCGGGGCGGGAGCCGGCCAGCAGGGCCCGGCCGTGGACCAGCACGATCGGGTCGTTGTCCAGGTAGGCGACCTTCGCGGCGGGGTCGACGGCCTGGGCGATCTCGTGGGTGTTCCCGGCCGAGGGTATGCCGGTGCCGATGTCCAGGAACTGCCGCACGCCCAGCTCGGCCAGGGTGCGCACGGCCCGCTGCAGGAAGGCCCGGTTGGCCTGGGCGCTGATCCGCACCAGCGGGCTGAGCGACAGGACCTGCTCGGCGGCGGCCCGGTCGGCGGGGAAGTTGTCCTTGCCGCCCAGGTAGTAGTCGTACATCCGGGCCGGGTGCGGGACCTCCGGGCGGAGCTCGGCGGACGGCGGCGCGCCCTGGCCGCCGGACATCCAGTCGAGCGGGACTTCCTGATGGTCGGTCATGTCTGCTCCCCCGTCGGTGGAACGCGCTTCCGGGGGCAGCATAGACGGCCCGCCGGGCGGTGCGGCGGCGGGCCGGGAAAGAAGTGGATCAGCCCTCCGCCCCCGGTGCGGGGCCGGGTTCGGGGCCGCTGTCCGGGTCGCGGGTGAGGAGGTAGCGGGCGCCCGGCCCGGCGGCGGCGGCGCGGTCGCCGGCGTTGTAGAGGCCGCAGCGGGTCAGGGAGAGGCAGCCGCAGCCGATGCAGCCGGTCAACTTTGCTTTCATCAGCTGGAGTTCGGCGATCTGCCGGTCGATGCGGTGCTGCCAGGCGGCGGCCACGGCGTTCCACTCGCGGGTGGTGGGGGCGCGGTCCTCGGGGAGCCGGGCGAGCGCGGCGCGGGCCTCGTCGAGGCTGAGGCCGACCTGCTGGGCGGCCCGGACGAAGGCGATCCGGCGCAGGGCGGTGCGGGGGTAGCGGCGCTGGTTCCCGGTGGTGCGGGTGGAGTGGATCAGGCCGAGGCTCTCGTAGTAGCGCAGCGCGGAGGTGGCCAGGCCGCTGCGCTCGGCGAGCTGGCCGATGGTGAGGACGTCGTGCCGGGAGGGCGTCATGGCGGTTCACGATACCGGGGAACGGGTGCTTGACTTCAAGCGCGCTTGAAGTCGGAGGCTGTCTCCCATGACGAGCGTGACGAGCACGACGAGCGTGACGGGCAGGACGAGCGGCCCGGGCACGACGATCCGCACGGCGGACCGCAGGTACGGGTACGACGACCTGTCGGACCTGATCGCCCTGATGGCGGGCGACGAGAAGCACTCCCCGGCCGCGCACTCCACCCTGGACGCGCTGTGGGTGCTGTACGACCGGGTGCTGGACGTGCACCCGGCCGCCGCGGACGCGCCGGACCGGGACAGGTTCCTGCTGTCCAAGGGCCACGGCCCGATGGCGTACTACGCGGTGCTGGCCGCGAAGGGCTTCTTCCCGGTGGAGCTGCTGCACAGCTTCGGCGCCTACGACTCGCCGCTGGGCCACCACCCGGACCGGCTGCTGGTGCCGGGCGCGGAGATCGGCTCCGGTTCGCTGGGGCACGGCCTGCCGCTGGCGGTGGGGACGGCCCTGGGCCTGCGGGCGCAGGGGCTGGACGGCCCGGCGGTGTGGGTGCTGATCGGGGACGCCGAGTTCGACGAGGGCTCCAACCACGAGGCGGTGGCCTTCGCCGGGGCGGTCGGCCTGGAGCGGCTGCACGTCCTGGTGATCGACAACTCCTCGGCCACGCACGGCTGGAGCGGCGGCATCGCGGCCCGCTTCGCCGGCGAGGGCTGGGCGACGGCCACCGTGGACGGCCGCGACCACGAGCAGCTGCACCGGGCGTTCACCGCCCCGCACCCGGGCCGCCCGTACGCGGTGGTGGCCCGCACCGAACCCAAGCACGGCTGAGCGCAGGGGAGTAGAGACCATGCAGAGCGTCCACGAGGCCACCATGCGCGAGCAGTTCGGCGCGACCGTCACCGAGCTGCTGGAGCGGGACCCGCGCACCGCGCTGGTGCTCGCCGACATCGGGGTGGCGCAGTTCGCCGGGGCGGCCCGCGCCCACCCCGACCGGGTGGTGAACGTCGGCATCCGCGAGCAGCTGCTGATCGGCGTGGCGGGCGGCCTGGCGCTGACCGGGCTGCGGCCGATCGCGCACACCTTCGCCAGCTTCCTGGTCGAACGGCCCTTCGAGCAGCTGAAGTTGGACCTGGTCCACCAGGGCGTCGGCGCGGTCCTGGTGAGCGCCGCCGGCTCCTACGACTGGCCGGCCGGCGGCCGCACCCACATGTCCCCGGGCGACGTCGCACTACTCGACACCCTCCCTGGCTGGCACGTCCACGTCCCCGGCCATCCCGCCGAGGCCGACCTGCTGCTGCGCCACGCGGTGGCCGCCGACGACACCCTGCAGTACGTCCGGCTCTCCGAGCACCGCAACGCCGGGCCGCAGCCGGTCGCCCCGGGCGAGTTCCTGACGGTGCGCCGCGGTTCGCACCTGGCGGGCGTGGTACTGGCGGTCGGCCCGATGCTGGACGCGGTGCTGGCGGCCACCGAGACGCTGGACGTGACGGTGCTGTACGCGGCCACCGTCCGCCCGTTCGACGAGGCGGGCCTGCGCGCCGCGCTGGGCGAGCGGGCCGACGTGGTGCTGGTGGAGCCCTACCTGGCGGGCACCTCGGAGCGCGCGGCGCACCGGGCGCTCGCCCACCTGCCGCACCGCGTCCTGTCGCTGGGCGTCCCGCTGGCCGAGCACCGGCACTACGGCTCGATCCCCGAGCACCTGGCCGCCTACGGGCTGGACGCGGCGGGCCTGCACGCCCGGATCGCCGAGCACCTCAGGTGACCGCTCAGGCGGTGCGGACGACCGCCACCGCGTCCGGGCCCAGCAGCACCGCACCGTTCGGCCCGGCCGCGACCTCGCCGAACGATCCCTCCAGCGCGGCGAGTTCGCCCTCCAGCGGGACGGGCAGCGGCTGCCCCTCGCCGCCGAGCCGCACCAGCACCCGGTAGCGGCCCCGGTGCACCACCAGCCAGCCGGCCGCCGCGTCGTGGCGGACCCGCACCGCCGCCAGGTCGCCGTCCGCGAGCTCCGGGGCGGTGCGCCGCAGCCGGATCAACTTCCGGTACCACTCCAGCAGTTCGGCGTGCGGGGCGCGCTGCGGTTCGGACCAGTCCAGGGTGGAGGCGGCGACCGTGGCCGGGCTCTGCGGGTCGGGCACGTCCTCGGCCCGCCAGCCGTGCCCGGCGAACTCCCGCCGCCGCCCCTGCCGGACGGCCTCGGCCAGCTGCGGGTCGGTGTGGTCGGTGAAGTACTGCCAGGGCGTGCCCGCGCCCCACTCCTCGCCCATGAACAGCATCGGCGTGAACGGCGAGGTGAGCACCAGTGCCGCGGCCGCCGCCAGCCGCCCGGGCGGCAGCGAGGCGGAGAGCCGGTCGCCGGTGGCCCGGTTGCCGACCTGGTCGTGGGTCTGCGCGTAGCCCAGCAGCCGGTGCCCGTGCTCCGGCGGGAACGGGCGGCCGTGCGAGCGCCCCCGGAACGAGGACCAACTCCCGTCGTGGAAGAAGCCCTTGGTGAGCGTCTTGGCGAGCGCCGCGTACGGGTCGGCGGCGAAGTCGGCGTAGTAGCCCTGGGACTCGCCGGTCAGCAGGCAGTGCAGCGCGTGGTGGAAGTCGTCGCTCCACTGCGCGTCCAGGCCCTGCCCGCCCGCCTCCCGGGCGGTGGTGGTGCGCGGGTCGTTCAGGTCGGACTCGCCGACCAGGAACAGCGGCCGCCCGGTGGCCTGCGCCAACTTCCGCACCTCGTAGGCGAGTTCCTCCAGGAAGTGGCGGGCCCGGGTGTCCACCAGGGCGTGCACCGCGTCGAGGCGCAGCCCGTCGATCCGGTAGTCGCGCAGCCAGGACAGCGCGCTGCCGATCAGGAAGGCCCGCACCTCGTCCGAGCCCGGCGCGTCCAGGTTGACCGCCGAGCCCCACGGCGTCTGGTGCCGGTCGGTGAAGTACGGGCCGTACTGCGGAAGGTAGTTGCCGGACGGACCGAGGTGGTTGTGCACCACGTCCAGCACCACGCCCAGGCCGCGCCGGTGCGCCGCGTCCACGAACCGCTTCAGCCCGTCCGGGCCGCCGTACGGCTCGTGCACCGCCCACAGGTCCACCCCGTCGTACCCCCAGCCGGAGCGGCCCGGGAAGGCGCACACCGGCATCAACTCGACGAAGTCCACGCCCAGTTCGGCCAGGTGGTCGAGCCTCCCGACGGCCGCGTCGAACGTCCCCTCCGGGGTGAACGTCCCGACGTGCAGCTCGTACACCACCGCCCCCGGCAGCGGGCGCCCCCGCCAGGCCGTCTCCGACCAGACGAACGCCGCGTGGTCGACCGGACGGCTCAGCCCGTCCGGGCCGAACGGCTGCCACGCGGAGCGCGGGTCCGGCAGCGCCCGGCCCCCGTTCAGCCGGAACCCGTAGTCGCCCTCCGGCGCCTCGCCGTGCCACCAGCCCGGCCGGGCCGGGTCGCGTTCCAGCAGGTACGGGATCGCCCCGACCTCGACCTCGACCACCTTGGCGTCCGGCGCCCACACCTGGTACCGCATCACGACCCCTCCGAGAGCAACGCCACCGGCAACTGCCGGAACAGGTACGACAGTTCGACCGGGCCGCCGGTGAAGCGGCGGTCGGTCAGCAGGTCCGTCCAGCGGCCCGGCGGCAGCTCCAGCGTGGTCTCCCGCCAGCCGCCCGCCCGGTGCAGCCCGTACGGCAGCCGGGTCGCCGCGCACAGCACCCGCTCGCCCCGCCCGAACGCCACCAGGTGCTCGGCGGCCGGGCCGTCCGCCGCCAGCGGCCGGTAGGAGCCCAGCTCGCGGGCGCGGCGCAGGTGCAGGGCGGTGGTGGTCAGGTGCAGCTTCTCCCGGGCCAGGTCGCCCGGGCGCGGCTGCGGCGCGTCGGTCAGCCGCACCGCCAGCGCGCCCAGGTCCACCGGCGCCCGGTTGTCCGGGTCGACCAGCGTGTACAGCGGCTCCTCGCCGCCCTGGAACACGTCCGGCACGCCCGGCGCCAGCAGGTGCAGCAGCGCCGCCGACAGCGAGTTCACCCGGGCGAACGGCGCGATCAGCCCGGCGAACCCGGCGATCCGCGGACACAGCCCCGGATTGGCCAGCGCCCCCCGCACGTACTGCGCCAGCCAGCCCTCGAACCCGGCGTCCGGCTCCTTCCACGAGGTGCGCCGCTTCGCCTCCCGCACCGACTTCAGCACCACCCCCAGCAGCCGCTCCTCGGAGACCGGCCAGGCGGCCAGCAGGGTCTGCCACAGCAGCCAGGCCGTGGAGCGGTCCGCGCACGGGCCCGCCGCCAGCGTCCACGCCGCGCACTCCGCCGCCCACACCTCCGGCAGCTCCGCCAGCACCGCCAGGCGGGCCCGGGCGTCCGCGCTGCGCTTGGTGTCGTGCGTGGACAGCGCCGTCATCGCGGCCGGCCACAGCCGCTCCTGCTCGGCGCACCAGTGGTGGAACTCCGCCACCGACACGCCCGGGCGCTCCGGCAGGCCGCCCACCTCGTTCAGCGACAGCAGCGCGTTGAACCGGTAGAACGCGGTGTCCTCCACGCCCTTGGCCGCCACCGCCGACGCGGTCTGCCCGAACCGGTGGCAGAACTCGTCCTTCGCCGCCGAGCGCCCCAGTTCGCCCAGCGCCAGCGCCCGCACCAGCAGGTCGGTGTCCGAGGCGTCCGCCGGGGCCGCCAGCGCCTCCCGCGCCGGTGCCGGGGCCTGCTCGCCCGGCACCACGTACGGCCGGTACACCGGGTAGTGCGCCAGCAACTCCTCCAGCGCCCGGCGCACCGCCAGCGGCGAGTGGTCGGCCAGCTCCGGGCCCTCCGCGCAGATCCGCCCCACCAGGCGCACCAGCCGCTCGGTCTCCGCCGACAGCGCCCCGCCCGGCGCCACCATCTCGGCCCGCCCGGCCCGGCCCGCCTCCGCCGGGCCGACCGCCTCGCCGACGTCCCGCCGGTAGGCCGCGAACAGCTTCTCCGCGCCCCGCCGGTCGGTCAGCACCCCGTCGATCCGGCGCAGCGCGTCGTACCCCGTCGTCCCCGCGCACGGCCAGTCCGCGGGCAGCGCCTCGTCCCCGGTCAGGATCTTCTCCACCACCGTGTACGCCCCGCCGGTGGCCTCCGCGAGCCGCCGCAGGTAGCCGCGCGGGTCCGCCAGCCCGTCCGGGTGGTCGATCCGGAAGCCCGCCAGCACGCCCTCCCGGTGCAGCCGCAGCAGCACCCCGTGCGTCGCCTCGAACACCTCCGGGACCTCCACCCGGACGGCGATCAGGTCGTTGACGGTGAAGAAGCGCCGGTAGTTGACCTGCTCGTCCGCCAGCTGCCACCAGCACAGCCGGTACCACTGCCGCTCCAGCAGCTCGGCCAGCGGCAGGCCCTCGGTGCCGGGCCGCAGCGGGAACTCGTGCTCGTGGTAGCGCAGCACCCCGCCGTCCACCACCAGCTGCTCCAGCACCGCGCCCAGCCGGTCGCCCAGCAGCGGCAGCAGCAGCCGCCCCCGCTCCGGGGCGTCCACCGGGCCCGGCTGGGCCGTCCAGTCGATGTCGAACCAGGTCGCGAACGGGTCGTCCGGGCCGTTCTTCAGCACCTGCCACAGCGGCCCGTTCAGCCGCTCCGGCACCGGCAGCGCCATGTGGTTCGGCACCACGTCGGCGATCAGCGCCAGCCCGTGCGCCGCCGCCTCCGCGGCCAGTTCGCGCAGCGCCCCCTCGCCGCCCAGCTGCTCGCTGATCCGGCTGTGGTCGAGCGTGTCGTACCCGTGCGTCGACCCGGCCACCGCCTCCAGCAGCGGCGACAGGTGCAGGTGCGACACGCCGAGCGCCGCCAGGTACGGCACCGCCCGGCGGGCGTCGTGCAACGTGAACTCCGGCTGCAGTTGGAGCCGGTAACTGGCCGTCGGAGGAGCGGCCGGCTCGGGGCGTGCGGCGGCTGAGGTCATACCCGCATGCCTACCCTGGCCGCCCCCGCCCTACCGCCCGCACTGCGCCGAACGGGCGCGCGGCGGGCCGGGGGCGCGCTCAGACCGGGTCGGGCTCCGCGACCCCCTCGCCCGCCAGCGCCCGGGCCGCCGCCAGCTCCGCCGCCTCCCCGGCCAGCGCCGCCTCCACCATCGCGTACGCGTCCGGCCCCACCGGCACCCGCACCGGGCCCGCCTCCGCCGCGACCACCCGCAGCACCAGCTCCGCGAACGCCTCCGGCCGGTTCAGCCCGGCGTCCCCCGCCATGCCGCGCAGCGCCGCGCGCATCGGCGCCAGCGCCTCCCCGTACTCCGGCAGCTTCACCGCCGTCTCGGCCAGCGAGTTCCCGTACGAGGTGGCGAAACCGCCGGGCTCCACCACCGTCACCCGCACCCCGGACGGCGCGGCCTCCGCCGCCAGCGCCAGGCTCATCCCCTCCAGCGCGAACTTGCCCGCCACGTACGCCCCCAGGCCGGGGAAGGCCATCCGGCCGCCCACCGAGGAGACGTTCACCACGTGGCCGCCGCCCTGCGCCCGCATCACCGGCAGCACCAGCCGCGCCAGCCGCCACGGCGCCACCGCCAGCACCTCCAGCTGCTCGCGCAGCTCCGCGTCCGAGACCTCCTCCACCGCCCCGAACAGGCCCACCCCGGCGTTGTTCACCAGCACGTCCACCCCGCCCAGGCGCTCGCGGGCCAGCTCCACCACCGCCGCGCACTCCGCCGCGCTGCGCAGCTCCAACCGGGCGGGCACCACCTGCCCGGGGAACCGCGCCGCCAGCTCGTCCAACGGCGAGGCCCCCCGGCTGGTCGCCACGATCCTGTCCCCGGCCGCCACCACCGCCCGCGCGAGCGCCAGCCCCAGCCCCGACGAACACCCGGTCACCAACCACCGACGAGACACTTCGTACCCCCTCTGATCTGCGATGTCACGCTGGGCAGGGGGCTACCCGTGCGGTGGCGCGGTTAGGCGTGCGGATCGGGGGCGAACCGGAGCGTCAGGCGGGGCGCTGGAGGACCAGCAGGGCGCGGTCGGCGAGGCGCAGCGTGTCGCCGGCCTTGATCCGGGGGCCGGTGCCGCGCGGGGGGAGGGCGGGCAGGGTGGTGTCGACGACGACCTGCCAGGCCTCGCCGTGGTCGGCGGGGACGGTGAAGGTGAGCGGTTCGAAGTGGGCGTTGAACATCAGCAGGAAGGAGTCGTCGACGATCTTGCCGCCGCGGCGGTCCGGCTCGGAGATGGCGTTGCCGTTGAGGAAGACGGTCAGCGACTTCGCGTAGGTGGTGGACCAGTCCCGCTTGGTCATCTCCTCCCCGGCGGGGGTGAACCAGGCGATGTCGGTGAGGTCGTCGTGGGTGCCGGAGACCGGGCGGCCGTGGAAGAAGCGGCGGCGGCGGAAGACCGGGTGGTCGCGGCGCAGCCAGATCATGCCCTGGGTGAACTCCAGCAGCGCGGCGTCCGCGCCGTCCCAGTGCACCCAGGTCAGTTCGGAGTCCTGGCAGTAGGCGTTGTTGTTGCCGCGCTGGGTGCGCCCGGCCTCGTCGCCGTGGCAGAGCATCGGGACGCCCTGGGAGAGCATCAGGGTGGCGATGAAGTTGCGCTGCTGGCGGGCCCGCAGCTCCAGCACCGCCGGGTCGGTGGTGTCGCCCTCGGCGCCGCAGTTCCAGGAGCGGTTGTGCGACTCGCCGTCCCGGTTGTCCTCGTGGTTGGCCTCGTTGTGCTTGTCGTTGTAGGAGACCAGGTCGCGCAGGGTGAAGCCGTCGTGGCAGGTGACGAAGTTGATGGAGGCGATCGGGCGGCGGCCGTCGTCCTGGTAGAGGTCGGAGGAGCCGGTCAGCCGGGAGCCGAACTCGGCCAGCGTCGCGGGCTCGCCGCGCCAGAAGTCGCGGACGGTGTCGCGGTACTTGCCGTTCCACTCGGTCCACAGCGGCGGGAAGTTGCCGACCTGGTAGCCGCCCTCGCCGAGGTCCCAGGGCTCGGCGATCAGCTTGGCCTGGGAGACCACCGGGTCCTGCTGGACGAGGTCGAAGAACGAGGAGAGCCGGTCGACCTCGTGGAACTGCCGGGCCAGCGTCGCCGCCAGGTCGAAGCGGAAGCCGTCCACGTGCATCTCGGTGACCCAGTAGCGCAGCGAGTCCATGATCATCTGGAGCACGTGCGGGCTGCGCATCAGCAGCGAGTTGCCGGTGCCGGTGGTGTCCTCGTAGAAGCGCTGGTCCTTGGCCAGCCGGTAGTACGAGGCGTTGTCCAGGCCGCGGAAGGAGAGCGTCGGGCCCAGGTGGTTGCCCTCGGCGGTGTGGTTGTAGACCACGTCGAGGATCACCTCGATCCCGGCCGCGTGCAGCGCCTTCACCATCGACTTGAACTCCTGCACCTGCTGCCCGCGGTCGCCGGTGGAGGAGTACGAGGAGTGCGGGGCGAAGAAGCCGATCGTGTTGTAGCCCCAGTAGTTGGACAGCCCCAGGTCGCGCAGCCGGTGGTCGCGGACGAACTGGTGCACCGGCATCAGCTCGATCGCGGTCACGCCCAGCTTCGCCAGGTGCTCGATCACCGCCGGGTGCGCCAGGCCCGCGTACGTGCCGCGGATCTCCTCCGGGATGCCCGGGTGCAGCCTGGTCAGGCCCTTGACGTGCGCCTCGTAGACCACGGTGCGGTGGTAGTCGGTGCGCGGCGGCCGGTCGGTGCCCCAGTCGAAGTACGGGTTGATCACCACCGAGTGCATGGTGTGCGGCGCCGAGTCCAGGTCGTTGCGGCGCTCGGGCGCGCCGAAGTGGTAGCCGTACACCGACTCGTCCCAGTCGATGTGCCCGCTCATCGCCTTCGCGTACGGGTCGAGCAGCAGCTTGGAGGCGTTGTGCCGCTGGCCCAGGCCCGGCTGGTAGGGGCCGTGCACGCGGAAGCCGTAGCGCTGGCCGGGCTGCACGCCCGGGAGGTAGGCGTGCCGGACGAAGGCGTCGGTCTCGCGCAGTTCGACCACCGTCTCGGTGCCGTCCTCGGCGAGCAGGCAGAGTTCGATCCGGTGCGCGCTCTCGGAGAACACGGCGAAGTTGGTGCCCGCGCCGTCGTAGGTGGCGCCGAGCGGGTACGGTTTCCCCGGCCAGACCTGCATGTGTCCTCAACTTCCTTGTGCCAGACGCGAAGTGGCGCTCCTACGGGGGGTTCCCGGCGGAGCGCCCGGCCATGTGCGGGGCGGCAACCAGGTGACGCACGGCACATCCGCATACTCCCCGGCGGCGGCCCGAACTCCTCGTCCATCCGCGCGTGGTTCGCCCGAACGGGTGTCCCGTCGGCCCGGTCGTCGGCGCGGCGTGCCCGGGCGGTGACGGTGCGTCGGGGCCGGATCCGCTTGCTGTCAAGAGGGCTGCGGCCCGGCGGCGGCGGGCGATACCCTTGATCGTCCCGGACCGCGAGCCCCGGGCCCACGCGGCGTGCGACCAGGGCCGTCGTGGTGGAGCGACACAGCGGACGCACCGCCACCCGCAGGGCGGCGGACGAGAGGTGAGGTAGCGGATGGGGTTCCCCGCCGGCGGCGACGGCACGGACCCGCGGGCGGGCAGCAGCGAGGCCCCGACGCTGATCGTCCGCGGCGGCCGCGGCCCGCTGCCCCCGCAGGGCGGCGGCCCGGTCGAGGGCCTGCCGCCCGCCTGGGCCGCCGACCAGTGGGACGACGCCTACCGCCGGGTCCGCCTCGCGGGCCGCGCCTACGTCTGGCTCAACCTGGTCGAGCAGCGGATGCGCGCCCTGGTCGACGAGGTGCTGCGCCCCGTCTACGCCCCCGCGCACGGCGAGGAGTGGGTCACCGCCGCCGCCGGACCGGCCGGCGAGGAGTGGGTGCACCGGGCCGCCGCCGTCCGCGAGGTCTCCCGCCGCAAGGGCTACCTGCTCGACCCGCTGGACGACGACCCGCTGGTCTTCCTCACCCTGCCGCAGCTGCGCGAACTGATGGTCCAGCACTGGCCCTGCTTCGAACCGCACCTGGTGGACCGCCGGGAGATCGAGCTGGCGCTCGACGAACTGGAGGTCGCCCGGCACGTGGTCTCCCGCAACCGGGCCCTGTCGCAGACCGTCCTCGACCAGACCGAGCGGGCCGCCGCCCGGCTGCTCGCCCTGCTCGACGGCGCGCACGGCGGCGTCCCCGCCGACGTGGTCGAGGAACTCGTCGCCGGGCGGTACGCCGACGTGGTCGCCGTCCACCCCGACCGGGTCCGGCTGCAGCGCGACCTGCCGGTCGAGGACCTGCTCGACGGCGCCCGGCGGCTCGACGCGGTCGGCATCGGCCTGGGCATGCTCTGCCAGAACTACACCGGCAAGCGGCTGGTCCGGCTCGCCTCCGAGGGCTGCCGGGTGCGGCTGCTGTTCCTCAACCCGGCGAGCAGCGCGGTGCGCCGCCGCGAACGCGAACTCGGGATCGGCCGCGGTGAGTTGGGGCGCGCCGTGGAGATGAACATCATGCACGTGCGGCGGGTGCGGGCCCGGCTGCGCGACCAGGGCAGCTTCGAGATCCGGGTGTTCGACGAACTGCCCCGGTTCACCGCGTACCTGGTCGAGGGCCAGCGCACCACCGGCGCGGGCGGGCGGCGGCGCTCCACCGACCTCGGCGTGGTCCAGCCCTACCTGCGCAGGGCGCGCGGCATCGAGTCGCCCGCGCTGGTGCTGCGCGGCGGCGCCGGGCAGGAGTCCGGCGGCACCGAGCCCGGGCTGCTGGAGGTCTACCGGGAGGAGTTCGAGGGGCTGTGGGGCGACTCCCGGCCGGTCTCCTGAGCGCGTGCCCGCCCGTCCGAGGGGCAGACGGGCCGCGGAGGCTGTCACTGCGGCAGGCGATGATGGACGCACCTTGGCAGTGCTGACGGAAGGACACACCCCATGACCTGGTGGAAGGGGCCGCTCACCGGTTTCGACCTGGAGACCACCGGCACCGACCCGGAGGAGTCACGGATCGTCACCGCCGCCGTGGTCGACACCCTCGGCGGCGGCGTCCAGGGCGCCACCACCTGGCTGCTCGACCCGGGCGTCCCAATACCCGCCGAGGCCGCCGCCATCCACGGCATCACCGACGCCGAGGCCCGCGCGCACGGGCGCCCCGCCGCCGAGGCGGTCGAGGAGATCGCCCGCGCCCTGGTCGAACGGCTCGCCACCGGCCGCCCCGTGGTCGCCTTCAACGCCCCGTTCGACCTCTCCCTGCTCGACGCCGAACTGCGCCGCCACGGCCTGCCCACGCTCGCCGAGCGCCTCGGCGGCCCGGTCGGCCCGGTGGTCGACGCGATGGTCGTCGACCGCGCACTGGACAAGTACCGCAAGGGCTCGCGCACCCTGCAGCGGGTCTGCGAGGTCTACGGGGTCGAACTGCGCGACGCCCACGAGGCGGGCAGCGACGCGCTGGCCGCCGTCCGGGTCGCCGTCGCCCTCGGCCACCGGTACCCGGCCCAGGCCGGCGACCTGCCGCTGGACGAACTGCACCGGCGCCAGGTCGACTGGCACCGGGCCTGGGCCGCCGACCTGCAGAGCTGGCTGCGCCGCAAGGACCCGGCGGCCGTGGTCGATCCGCGCTGGCCGCTCAAGGACGCCTCCTGACCGCTGCGGCGGCGGCCCGCGCGGTCCGCGAGGCCCGCGCGGCCCGCGTCAGGACTGCGGGAAGTCGAAGGTGTAGCCCTGGGCGACCATCCACGGCAGCAGCTGCTTGAGCGCCGCCACCGTCTGGCTGCGGTCCCCGCCGCCGTCGTGCATCAGCACCACCCCGCCCGGGCGCAGGTTCTGCTGCACGTTGGCGACGATCGCCTGCACGCCCGGGCGCGACCAGTCGCGCGGGTCGACCGTCCAGCCCAGCGACTTCATCCCCAGGTCGGCGCCGATCCGCTCGTTCTCCGCGGTGAAGTCGCCGCCCGGGGCGCGCCACCAGGTGATCGTCGGGGTGCCGCCCGCGGCCCGCTCGATGTCCGCCTTGGCGTCGCCGATCTCGGCGACCTGCTGCTCGTGCGTCTGGGTGTGCATCGGCTGCGGGTGGTCCACGGTGTGGTCGCACAGCCGGTGGCCCTCGGCGAGGATCCGCTGCACGGCCGCCGGGCGGGTCTTCGCGTTGTTGCCGATCTCGCAGAACGTCGCCTTGGCGCCGTACTGCGCCAGCAGGTCCAGCACCTGGCCGGTGGCCGGGCCCGGGCCGTCGTCGAAGGTCAGCGCGACCGTCCGCCCCCCGGAGGCGGTGTGCCGCAGCACGCCGGTGGCGGGCGCGGGCGGGGCGCTGCCGGGCGTGCCGCTCGGGCCCGGCTGGGCGGGGACGGTCGTCCGCGGCGCCGACGGGGACGCGTACGGGGAGGAGGACGGTGCGGCCGGGGTCGAGGAGCCGCTCGCGGACGGCGAGGGGGTGCGGGTGGGGGCGGCGGTGGTCTCCGCGTCCCCGCCCGGGGTCGGCCGCGCCGCCACCGAGGAGCCCGCGCCCGCCGTGCCGCTCGTGCTCGCGCTCGGGGAGGCCGTGCGGTGCGCGGCGTCCCCCGCCGCGGAGGGGGAGCCCTGCGCGCCGCACGCCACCAGCAGGGCTGAGGTGCCGAGCAGCGCGGAGGCGCCGAGCAGGAGGGGACGACGGGGGGCGGGTATGCGGGACTTCACCATGGGGCGACTCCTGACGTCGTACCGGCCGCCTCGGGGCGGGGCGTCCGGTACGACGCCAGGTACGAGCGGGGTGGTTCCGTCCGGTTGTGGGCCGCGTCACAGGGCGGCGGGGTGCGCCGCGCCGCGGGTGCGGCAACCGGACGGAAGCGGGCAGAGCGGAAGTTAACGGTCGGAAAGCGAATCAAACGGTCAGAACGCGAACCAGCGTACTGCCGTCGCCCCGTCCCGCAGGGAGTCCACCCGGCGGCGGAACTCGGCCGCCGCGGACGGGTTCCCGGCCGCCTGCTGCGCCACCCACGCCGCGCTCGCGGTCTCCCGCGCCCCGCGCAGCACCGCGAAGCCGGACCAGTCGCGGACGTCCCAGCCGTAGGCCGCGTCGAAGGCGGCGACCTCCTCGGCCGGTACCCCGTAGCGGTCCTGACTGAGCGCCAGCACCACCAGGTCGTGCTCGCGGAAGTCCGCCGCCATGTACTCCAGGTCGAGCAGCACCGGCCCGTCCGGGGTGACGTGCACGTTGCGCGGGAGCGCGTCGCCGTGGATCGGGCCGGGCGGCAGGACGGGGGTGAGTTCGGCGATCGCGGTGAGAAAGGTCTCCTTCCGGTCGCGGAGGAAGGCCGTGTCGGCCGGGTCGACGTGGCCCTCCGCGGCGGCCAGCCAGCCGTCCACCGGCGCCAGCAGTTCGCGCCGCCCGAGCGGGACGGGCGCCGCCTCCAGCGCGTGCAGGGCGGTCAGCAGCGGCGCCAGGTCGACCGGCCGGGCCGGGCGGACGGCCGGGGCCAGCCGGTGCCACCACGTCACCGGGTGCTCCCGCACCACGTGCACCCCGGCCTCGGCGGGGCGGACCACCGGCACGCCCGCGCCGTCCAGCCAGGCGGCCAGCGCGAGTTCGCGCTCGGCCCGGGCGACCTCCCCCGGGGTGCGGCCCACCTTGGCGACCAGGCCCTCGGCGGGCAGGTCGAAGACCGCGTTCTGCCCCAGGGCGAGCAGCGCGGCCCCGGCCGGATCGATCCCGGCCGGGGCGCACGCCTCCTGCAGGAGGGCCAGTGCCCTCGGTTCGTCGAAGATCACCCGTCCATTGTCGGGGAACTCCCCGGCGGTGCGGTGCGGTGCAGTGCGGTGCGGTGCAGTGCGGTGCGGGCTACCGGTGGGCGCCGACGCCCAGCAGCCGGGGGTCGTGCGCCGCCCCCTCGGCGCCCTGCGCGCCGCCCGGCAGGCCCTCGGCCTCGATCCGGGGGAGCCAGTGCAGCCAGCGGGGCAGGTACCAGTTCCGCTCGCCGAGCAGGCTCATCACGGCGGGGAGCAGCACGGCCCGGATGATCGTGGCGTCGATCAGGACGGCCACGGCCAGGCCGACGCCCATCTGCTTCATGGACTGCATGGAGAGCGTCCCGAAGACCGCGAAGACGCCGACCATGATCACCGCGGCGCTGGTGACGACGCCCGCGGTGCTGCGGATGCCGTGGGCGACGGCGGCGCGGGTGTCCAGGCCGCGGTCCCGGGCCTCCTTGATCCGGGAGACCACGAAGACGTGGTAGTCCATCGAGAGGCCGAAGAGGATCACGAACAGGAACAGCGGGACCCAGCTCTCCACCGCGCCGACGCCCGCGGTGCCGATCAGCGAGGCGCCGACGCCGTGCTGGAAGACCAGGGCGAGCACGCCGTAGGCCGCGCCGACGGAGAGCAGGTTGAGCAGGACGGCGGTGACGGCGACCGACAGGGAGCGGAAGGAGAGCAGCATCAGCAGGAAGGCGAAGGCGACCACGAAGCCGAACACCGGCAGCATCGAGCCGGACATCTGCGCGTTGAAGTCGACCGATCCGGCGGTGCTGCCGGTGACCGGGGCCTCGGCGCCGGGCACCTTGCCGACCGTGGCCGGGACGACCTCCTCGCGCAGGACCTTCAGCGCGGCGGCCGAGGTCTCGTCGTTGCCGCTGCCGTAGAGCGGGATGTCGACCGTCGCGACGTTCTGCTCGGCGTGCACGGTCAGCTCGGTCGGGCCGTGCATCCTCCCGGTGGCGAGGGCGCGGGACTGCAGCTCGGCGAGGGCCGCGGTCATCTCGGGGGAGGTGATGTCCCGGGCCCTGACCACGACGGTGGCGGGGGAGGGGCTGCCGGGGAAGGCGGCCTCGACCCGCTGCGAGGTGGCGACCAGGGAGTTGCCCTTCGGGAGCTGCTGCTGGAAGGTCAGGTTCGCGGTGTGCATGGTCAGCAGCGGGGCGGCGATCGCCAGCAGCACGCCGGTGGCGAGCACGGCGGCGGCCAGCGGGCGGCGCAGCACCGGGGTGAGCACCGCGTTCCAGAACCGGCTGCCGCTGCCGGCCTCGCGGCGCAGGCGGTGCAGGAGGGGGACGCGGCCCTTCTCCACCCGGTCGCCCAGCATCGAGAGCAGGGCGGGCAGCACCGTCAGCGAGCCGAGCACGGCGGTGACCACGACCACGATGGTGGCGAAGGACATCGCCCGGAAGTCGGCGATGCCGGTGAGGAACATGCCGGCCATGGCGACCACCACCGTCACGCCGGAGACCAGGACGGCGCGGCCGCTGGTCGCGGCGGCGATCCGCAGCGCGGTGGCGCGGTCGCGGCCGGCGGCGCGCTCCTCGCGCTCGCGGCGCAGGTAGAACAGGCAGTAGTCGACGCCGACGGCGAGGCCGACCAGCAGCATCACGGAGCTGGCGTCGTCGCTGGTGTGCAGCAGCCCGGAGGAGAGGGCGACCAGGCCGCCCGCGGCGACGAAGGCGGTGATCGCCAGCACCACCGGCAGCACGGCGGCGACCACGGCCCCGAAGGCGACCAGCAGGATGCCCAGGGCCAGCGGCACGGCCGTCCACTCGGCGCGGGCGAAGTCGTCCTTGAACTGGTCGCTGAACCACTTGCCGGAGCTGGCCTCGCCGTACTCCTCGATCACGAAGTCGGCGTGCTCCTTCTGCACGCCCGCCACCGCGTCCATCACCGCGGGCACGTTGGCGACCGCGGCCTCGCGGTCCGCGCCGTCCACGGTGAACTGGACCAGCGCGGAGTGCCGGTCCGCGGAGAGCGCGCCGGTGTCGTACGGGCTGTGCGGCTCGCCGGTGCGGCCGGTGGCCCGGACGGCGGCGGAGACCCGGTCGACCGCGGCGCGGAAGGCCGGGTCGTCGACCGTCAGCGCGGAGCTCTGCACCAGCACCGTCTCGCCGGCCGGGGTCTTGAGGCCCGCGTCGTCCAGGATCCTCGCGGCCCGGGCGACCTGGCCGGGCATCGACTCGGCGTCGGTGACCTTGTCGGAGCCGTGCACGCCGCCGAGGAAGGAGGCGAGCACGACGAACAGTAGCCAGCCGAAGACCGCGGTCTTCCGGTGGCGGGCGCTCCAGGCGCCCATGGTGGCGGCGATTCCCTGCTTCACGGCTGGCTTCCCCCAGGTGTCGGACGGTCGGCGGACCGCCCCGGTCAGTGCGCCGCGGATGCGGTTCCGGCGGCACAACACACGGTAGGAACCGGCGCCTTGACGGACCATCCGGCTAGTCACCGGCTTTTCCCTGAACCTGCCCCCAGGGTCGAGTAGGGGGTTTTCCCCACCCCCGGGGTGGGGGTCTCCTCCTTGGGGGCGGGTGCGACGTCCACCCTGAGGGGGAGCGATCTCCACCCGGAGCACGAGGTGAGGGGGGTCCGGGCCGGGTGACGATGGTGCGGGGCCGGTTCCGTGGCCGTCCCTAGGGGGCAGATGCGAAACCCACTTGCCGGGCGGCAAGTAAGGTCACGTAGGATGCTCACTCGTCCTTACCTGCCGACCGGCTAGATCCCGCTGGGGGTCCGCCCGCCGGTCAGAGCCGTTGCCCGGTTCCCGTCCCCCGGCTGCGGTGACCATGCCCAGGAGGCATTTCGAGCATGTTCCACCGACTTGGACACTTCGTCGTCAAGCGGGCCTGGTGGGTGATCGCGGCCTGGGTGATCGGCATGATCGCCATCGCCGCCACCGCGCCGAAGATCAGCGCGCAGACGGACGAGGCATCGTTCCTGCCCAAGCACTACGAGTCGATCCAGGCCGCAGAGCTCCAGGAGAAGGCCTTCCCGACCAGCTTCACCCCGTCCGCGTACGCGCTGTTCGAGCGCAACGACGGCGGTGCGCTGACCGAGAAGGACAAGGCCGACATCGCCAGGATCACCCAGGGACTGACCGACAAGAAGATCGACTCGGTCCAGCAGGTCGTGCCGGTCAGTGCGGAAACGACCTCGAAGAACGGCCAGTACGCGCTGTCGCCGATCGCCATCGACAAGGCGAAGCAGCAGGACTCCAAGGAGTTCGGCGACATCGCCAAGCAGATCCGCGACGACGGCAAGGCGCTCGCCCAGGGCACCGACGTCAAGTTCCAGCTCGGCGGCCCCGCCGCCCAGGCGCTGGACCAGCAGGACGCCTCCGGCTCGGCCGACGCGATCATCGCCATGTCCACCGTGCTGCTGGTCGCGGTCATCGTCGGCATCATCTTCCGCAGCGTCCTGGCCGGCATCCTGCCGCTGCTGGTGTCGCTGATGTTCGCCATGCCGACCGCCAACGGCCTGATCAACTACGTCACCAAGGCGTTCGACCTGGACAGCACGCCGGTCCTCTCGGCGATTCTGATCGTCGTGGTGCTCGGCGTCGGCACCGACTACTTCCTCTTCCTGGCCTTCCGCTACCGCGAGCGGCTGCGGGCGGGCGACGACCGCAAGACCGCCGTGGTCAACGCGGTCGGCCGGGTCGGCGAGGCGATCACCTCGGCGGCCGGTGCGGTCACCATCGCGTTCGCGGCGCTGGTCCTCTCCAGCCTCGGCATGTTCAAGGCGCTCGGCCCCGGCCTGGCCATCGCCGTCGTGGTCACCGCCTTCGCCGCCCTCACCCTGGCCCCGGCGCTGCTCGCCGTCATCCCCGCCAGGGCCGTGTTCTGGCCCGGCAAGAAGTGGATGGAGGAGCCGAGCGACGCTCGCTTCGCCGCGCTCGGCAAGGTCGTCGAGAAGCGCCCCGCGCTCGTCGCGGTCGCCTCCGGCGGCGTCCTGGTGGCGCTGTCGCTCGGTGCCGTCAACTACAACGGCTTCTTTGACCTGGCCGGCAGCTCCATGCCCAAGACCGCGGAGTCGATGGTCGTCCAGGACAAGCTGACCAACGGCTTCTCCGCGGGCGCCGCCGACCCGGCGCACGTCTACCTGACCGGCAAGTCCGGTGCGAAGCTCGACCCGGCCGCCTTCGAGTCGTACGCGGCCGAGCTCGGCAAGGTCGAGGGCGTGGCCGCGGCTCCCGCCGAGCCGAAGGTCAGCAAGGACGGCGTCACCGCCGACTTCGCGGTGGTGTTCAAGGACAGCCCGGAGAGCAACGCGGCGATCGATGCCGTCACCGACCTCCGGGACGTCGCGCACGCGAAGGCCCCGGCGGGCACCGAGGCGAAGGTCGGCGGCAAGAGCGCGATCCTCAAGGACATCAACCTGGCGATGACCCACGACTACCAGCTGGTCTTCCCGGTCGCGGGTCTGCTGATCCTGCTGATCCTGGGCCTGCAGCTGCGCAGCGTGGTCGCCCCCTGGTACCTGATGGCCTCGGTCGGCCTCGGCTTCACCGCGACGTTGGGTGCCGCCACCGTGCTCTTCCAGAACATCAAGGGCGAGCCCGGCATGATGTTCATGATGCCGATCCTGATCTACCTCTTCGTGGTGGCGATCGGCACCGACTACAACATCCTGATCATCGCCCGCCTGCGGGAGGAGGCCCGCGAGGGCCGCAGCCCGCGCGAGGCGGCCCGCGAGGCGCTGCGCCACGGCGGCCCGACCGTCGCGGCGGCCGGCTTCATCCTGGCGGCCTCGTTCGCCACGTTCATGCTGGCGGGCAACGTCTTCATGCTGGAGTTCGGCTTCGCGATGGCCTTCGGCATCGTGGTGGCGGCCTTCGTGATGGCGATGTTCTTCACCCCGTCGATCACCGCCCTGCTCGGCAGGAAGGCGTGGTGGCCCGGTCACGGCGCGATGCCCGACCACGGCCCCGAGGCGATCGGTGAGCGCGAGCCGGAGCCGGCCGGCCGGGTCTGACCCGACCGCCGCCGGGGGTGCCCGGCGGCCCGGTGCGCGGGGGCATGTGGTCCGAACGGATCGCATGCCCCCTGCGCGTGTCCGCGAAACACGGTGTGACCAGCGCAACCATTGCCCCCATTGACGAGGGCCGACGTGCTATTGTCGAAGCAGTTGCAGTATTGGTTCCCATGAACGTGTGTGTGCGCCTGCTGGTTCCAACCGACAGGCGCATTTGTTTTGTCCGGTGTTTAGTCTCCGGATGGGGATCGCGGCTACGTGGGGCGCACGAGGTGTGTGTCCCAATGCCCCAGTGAAAGTGGAGACGGTTATGGCTACCGGCACCGTGAAGTGGTTCAACAGCGAAAAGGGCTACGGCTTCATCGAGCAGGACGGCGGCGGCGCCGACGTCTTCGCTCACTACTCGAACATCCAGTCGACCGGCTTCCGTGAGCTGATCGAGGGCCAGAAGGTCGAGTTCGACGTCACCCAGGGCCAGAAGGGCCCGCAGGCGGAGAACATCCGCACCATCTGAGTCCCGGCTCACGCCGACTCCTAGATGTCGCAGGCGAGGGCCCGTACCTCCACAGGGTACGGGCCCTCGTCCATGCCGCCCGACGGCCGGGGCGGCCCCTCCACCCTTTCTGGCGGCCGGTTCATCGTTCAGCCCCTCCGCGGCCCCTGCCGCGCACGGGCCGACGGCCCCTCAGGAAGTGGAACACGCATGCCCGAGCAGTCCCGCCCGCGCACCGACCGGTCCCGCGGCGAGCAGCCCCGTACCTCCGAGCACTCCCGCGGTGAGCACCCCCGCGGTGAGAGCAAGCCGCGCACCCGCGGCGGGAAGCCGCGCAGCGGCGCGCCCCGCACCGGCGGGGGCGCGGCGACGCGCGGTGAGCAGCCGCGCCGCCAGCGCCGGGCCGCCGCGCCCGCGGTCGCCGAGGACTTCACGCCCGTGCAGGGCACCCCGTCGCGTCCGCCCGCGGCGAGCTTCGCCGAGCTGGAGCTGCCCGCCGGGCTGATGAGGGAGCTCGGCGCGCAGGGCGTCACCGAGCCGTTCCCGATCCAGGCGGCGACGCTGCCGGACGCGCTGGCCGGGCGCGACGTGCTCGGCCGCGGCCGCACCGGCTCCGGCAAGACGCTCGCCTTCGGCCTGCCGCTGCTGGTGCGCACCGCGGGCAAGCGGGCCACCGCGCGGCGGCCGCTGGCCCTGGTGCTGGTGCCGACCCGCGAGCTGGCGCAGCAGGTCACCGAGGCGCTCGCCCCGTACGCCGGGGTGCTCAACCTGCGGATCACCACCGTGGTCGGCGGCATGTCGATCACCCGGCAGTCCAACCAGGTGCGGCGCGGCACCGAGGTGCTGGTCGCCACCCCCGGCCGGCTGGACGACCTGATCCAGCGCGGCGACGTGTTCCTGGAGGACGTGGCGATCACCGTCCTCGACGAGGCCGACCAGATGGCCGACATGGGCTTCCTGCCGCAGGTCGTCAAGCTGCTGGAGCAGGTCGCCGAGGGCGGGCAGCGGATGCTGTTCTCCGCCACCCTGGACCGCAACGTGGACCGGCTGGTCAACCGTTTCCTCACCGACCCGGTCACCCACTCGGTGGACCCGTCGGCCGGGGCGGTCACCACCATGGACCACCACCTGCTGCAGCTCGACCCCGCCGACAAGGCCGAGACCACCGCCCGGATCGCCTCCCGCGAGGGCCGGGTGATCATGTTCGTGCACACCAAGCACGGCGCGGACCGGCTGGCCAAGCAGCTGCGCGCCAACGGCGTGGTCGCCGCCGCGCTGCACGGCGGCAAGTCGCAGCCGCAGCGCAACCGCGTCCTCGACCAGTTCCGCGAGGGCGAGGTCACCGCGCTGATCGCCACCAACGTGGCCGCCCGCGGCATCCACATCGACGGCCTCGACCTGGTCGTCAACGTCGACCCGCCGATCGACCACAAGGACTACCTGCACCGCGGCGGCCGCACCGCCCGGGCCGGCGAGTCCGGCACCGTGGTGACCCTGGTGCTGCCCGAGCAGCGCCGCGAGGTCAACCGGCTGATGAGCATCGCCGGGATCCGCCCGACCGTCACCAAGGTCCGTCCCCAGGACGGCGAACTGGGGCGGATCACCGGCGCCCGCACCCCCTCCGGCGTGGCCGTCACCCTGCCGGTGCCCGCCGCGGCCGCCGCCCCGGCCCAGGAGCAGCCCGCGGCGGCGAACGGCGAGGGCACCGGCCGCGGCGGCCGCGGCCGCGGGCGCGGCGGGGCGAAGCCGGTGGACGGCGAGGCGCGCCGCCGCCCGGCGAAGCGGGCCGACAGCGGCCTGCCCAAGGACGTCGACATGAGCGGCAACCCGCGCCGCCCCCGCCCCAAGCAGCGCCCCGGCGGCGGGAGTTCGCAGATGGCGGCGGGCTTCATCGGCAAGGCCTCCGGCCGGGCGAAGCCGGGCTCCGGCTCGAAGAGCGGCTCGAACTACGGCACGGGCCGCCAGCGCCGCAAGGCCGACTAGGCCCGGACGGCTCCGGTCCCGGCCCCGGCCCCAGTGCGGGGGCGGGGCGGGGTTCGGCGGCGCCGGTGGGCCGTGGGGGGACGGTGGGCGGCGGCGCCGCCCCGGTCCGGCGGGGGCGTCCGGTGCGGACCCTTCTCCGACCGTCGGCGGGCCGTCGGTGTCGGGCGGGGACGCTCCGGCGTACCGGTGCTGGCTCAGCCCGCGGGGGCGGGGGCGGGGCGGGAGAGGGTGCGGACGGCGGTCACCAGGGGGGCGAGTTCGGGGCGCTGTTCGGCGCTGTCGAGGGCCTCGGCGAGGGCGCGGTCGTTGGTGGGGCGGGCCCGTTCCAGCAGGGCGAGGCCGTCCGGGGTGACGTTGGTGTAGATGCCGCGGCGGTCGGTGGGGCAGAGGTAGCGGGCCAGCAGGCCGCGGTCCTCCAGCCTGGTGACCAGGCGGGTGGTGGCGCTCTGGCTGAGCACGACCGCGTCGGCGAGCTGGTTCATCCGGAAGTGGCCGCCGTCGCCGTCGTGCTGGTCGGAGAGCACGTCCAGCACGGAGAACTCGCGGACGCTGAGCTCGTGCTCGGCCTGCAGGGCGCGCTCGACGTGGGCCTCGATCCGGCCGTGCAGGGCGGTGAGGGCGCACCAGCCGTGCGCCAGGCCCGGGTCCGGTCGGGTCATGGCCGTGCTCCCTTCGTCGGTGGGTCCTACCGGTGCCAAGCTTATTCGAGGTACGCAAATTCCCGCGCCTGCAAGTATCCGCGGGCGGGGTCGGGCGGAGAGCGGAGAGGGCGCACGCATGGGGCAGGGGCAGGGGCAGGGGCAGGGCGCGGGGCGGGAGCAGGGCGTGGAGCCGGGGCGGGGCGCGCGGCTGGACGCGCAGGAGGCGGCGCTGGACGCGCTGCTCGCGGCGCTCGGCATCGAGGTCCGGATCGAACCGGACGAGCGGGTCGCCGCGCTGGCCGCCCGGGCCCCCGGGTACGCGCAGTACCACCGGATCGGGCACAAGCGGCAGACCGCCTACCGGCACCTGGCCGAGGACCGGGCTGCGGCCCGCGCCCACTACGGGCCGGTGCTGGACGCGCTGCTGGCCGACGACGACCCCTCCTCGCCGCGCTGGCTGGCCCAGGTCCTGCTGGCCGCGGGCGGGCGCCGACGGCTGCAGGAGGAACTGCTCGCCGCGGTGCAGGGCGGCGCCCCGCTGCGGCAGGCGTGCGCGGTCGGCGCCTGGCGGTGGGCGGACGCCCCGTACGGGGACCTCGGGGAGCGGTTCCGGGCGGCCCGCCGGGAGGCGGCGCGGCACGCCGCGGACCCGTGGGTGCACGAACGCCTCGCCGGTTCCGGGTCTCACTCGAACGGGTGATGGCGTGTTAGTTTCTTTGCCGTTCCATGACCGTTCCGCGGCATTGCCCGGTCCGCCCCCGCGGGCCGGAACGCCCCGCGCCCCCTCGGAGGACAGTCCCCGTGCTCGACCGGGACCGGCAAGCCGCCACCCCCTTCCTCGCCCCCGGCGAACGGCTCCGCGCCGCCGCGACGGTCTCCCTCGCCCCCGGTATTCCGCACCCCCCGGCCGAACTCCTGCCCCCGCGCCAACCCGCCGAATGGGAACGGAAGTTGGCCCGTCCGATCGGACTGCTCCGGCGCGCCAGGGCCCTCGTCGACCCGGTCGCCTCCGCCACCGGGGCGGTCGGCGACCGGATCGCCGACGCCGTCCCCGACGCGGCCTGGCACGGCCGCGGCATGGACGGCGGCTGGACCTCCGCCGCCGGGCGGTTCGTCCTGCGCTGGTACGAGGACGGTGCCAAGGGCGACTGCCTGCTCGCCCTCACCGACCGCCGCCTGCTGCTGCTCGCCGACCGCGCCAAGCCCTGGCAGCTCGACCCGGTCTACGCCCCGCACCACGAACTGCCCCGGCACGAGACCGCCGCGCTGCGCCGCAACCCCAAGGGCGTGCTCCAGCGCGGCCGGGTCGACCTGCACTTCCCCGACGGCTCCTGGGCCGCCCTCACCACCCCGCTGCCGTCCACCGCGGACGAGCTCGCCGCCGCCTACGCGTCCTGAGGGCGGCGGCCGGGCTCAGCGGTGGAACGCCGCGTCCGGGTTCTTCGCCCGCCACTGCTGCTCGGGCGGCAGCGGTCGGGCGCCGGACTTCTCCACCGCCTCGGCGCGGGCCGCGTGGAACGCCTCGGCCGGGTCGCCCCGGTCCGCCCACACCTGGGCGCCGCACCAGCGGCCGATGAGCCGGAACTGCTCCAGCGCGGCCGCGTGCAGCCCGGCCCGGCCGAGGTAGTGGGCCAGCAGGTGCCGCAGGCCCGGCAGGCGCGGGTGATCCGCGGGGACCTCGGACAGCGCCCGGGCGACGGCCTCCAGCCGGGCGGTCGCGGCGGGGCCGGTCGGCAGCCCGGAGCCACGGGACTCCAGCTCGGACAGCGCGTGCAGGTAGAGGCCGGCGAGCGGGCTGCGCTGCGGGGCGGCGTCCATCGCGGCCTCGGCGAACCGCATCATCCGCCCGTTGGTGCCGTACCACTTGGCGCACCAGTACTGCATGCCCTGCCAGTGGCCCTCGTAGTGGTGCGGGGCCCGGGCCACCAGGCCCTCCCACAGCGGGCGGAACCCGTCCGGCTCGATCTGCGCGCCGCGCGCCGCCGTCACCATGACCACCCAGGGCGCCGGGTTCGCCGGGTCCAGCAGCGCGGCCCGGCGGGCCGCCTCGATCGCCGCCGGGAGCAGTGCCCGGAACTCGGCCATCCTCTCGGCCGGGACCTCGTTCGCGTAGCCGCCGCCCCGGATCGCCCAGGCGCGGTGCACCATCAGGTCCGCCTCCAGGGCCGCCGCGTCGC
Source organism: Kitasatospora phosalacinea (assembly GCF_030268885.1). Taxonomy (GTDB): domain Bacteria; phylum Actinomycetota; class Actinomycetes; order Streptomycetales; family Streptomycetaceae; genus Kitasatospora; species Kitasatospora phosalacinea_C. Next base: position 152,231 of record NZ_BSSA01000008.1, on the reverse strand, counting down.
AGCTGTTCGGGTCCGCCGCGCGCCAGGCCGTCAGCCAGGCGCCGTCCTCCCGGGCGACCGTGCGCAGCAGCTCGAAGCGCGACCAGTGCTCGTCCCAGTCGCCCGCCGCCGCGGCGAGGTGGTCGGCGGCGGACCGCCAGTCGCCGCCCCAGGCGGCGTCCGCCACCGCCTGCGCGGCCTTCACCCGGGCGGGCAGGGGCGGGCCGACCCGGGTCGGGTCGAGCTCCCGCGGGGCGGCAGCCCGTACGCGGCGGCGTCGAACGACTCCGGCACCCGGTAGGGGGCCTGCCGGGCGGGCGACTTCGGGGCGGACGGCCCGGTGTTCCGGGAACGGTGACCGCGGACCAGGGCGAGGATCACGACGACGGTGATCGGGGCGATGAGGTGGTGCACGGGGGGATCATTCCGGTTCGAACGACCGGCGGCAAGGAGGAATCCGCGCCCGACGGGGACGGTCAGGACCGCTGCGGTGCGGCGGCCGCCGTCAGGGCGTGCAGCCGGTCGGCGGTGGCGGCGTCGCGCGGGGCCAGCACCACCAGGCGCAGGCCGCCCGGGGCGCCCAGCACCACCTGGTCCAGGCGCAGCAGGCCCGCCGTCTCGTGCTGCAGGTCCTTCTCGGTGCCGACCCGCTCGCGCACCCGGTGCTCGTCCCACCACCGGCCGACCTCCGGGGACGCGGCCCGCAGCCGGTCCACCAGCGCCGCCAGCCGGGCCGCCGCCGGGTCCCCGTCGCCGCCGCGCTCCCCGTACGCCGCGCGCAGCTCGGCCAGGGTGCGGCGGGCGTGGTGCTCCCAGTCGACGACGCGGCGGCGGGTCGGTTCGTGCAGCAGCGCCACCCAGGCCAGGTTGCGCTGCTCCGGCGGCAGCCGGGAGAAGTCGAACACGGCGTCCGCCGGAGGGTTCCAGGCCCGCACCTCCCAGTCCGGATCGGTCAGGAACGCCGGGGCGGGCGCCTGCGCCCGCACCAGCCGCAGCAGCGCCGGAGCCACCTCCAGGTCCGTCGTCCCCGGCGCCGGGCGCGGCGGCTGCCCCGCCAGCCGGAACAGGTAGTCGGTCTCCGCCGCGTCCAGCCGCAGCGTCCGGGCCAGCGCCCCCAGCACCTCCGGCGACGGGTTGATCTCCCGCCCCTGCTCCAGCCACGTGTACCAGGTCACCCCCACGCCCGCGAGCAGCGCCACCTCCTCCCGCCGCAGCCCCGGCGTCCGCCGCCGCACCCCCGGCGCCATCCCCACCTGCTCCGGCGACAGCGCCGCGCGCCGCGCCCGCAGGAACCCCGCCAGCGAATCCCTCCGGAACTCCGCCCCCGCCATGTCCGCCCCCTCCGTCCCGCGCTGCCTGTCACCGCGACTACCAGTATCCGCACGCACTGCCGGACCCCGGCGGGCGGCGGGAGGGTGGAGGCGTCCGGCGGGACGGCCGCCGGGGGAGAGCACGAGGAGCAGAGATGACGATCCGTCAGGTCCTGGTCGGGGCGGGCGTGGTGGCGGCGCTGGTCGCCGGGTCGGCGGCGCCCGCGGGTGCGGTGGGTGCGGCGGGCGCGGGTGCGGCGGGCCGGCGGGGCCCCGCGGTGGTGGTCGGGCACGGCGCCGCGGCCACCCCCGAGGGCGCCACCTGGGACGCCGCGCACCACCGCTTCCTGGTCGGCTCGATGGCGCACGGCACCGTCAGCGAGGTCCGCCCCGACGGGACGCTGCGCACCCTGGTCGACGACCCCGCCCACCTGGTCAGCGTCATCGGCCTGCACGCCGACCCCGCCCGCGGCCGGGTCCTGGTCGCCGACGGCGACCTGGGGGTCGGCGACCGCAGCACCCCCGCGAGCACCGCGCACACCGCCGGACTCGGCGCGTACGACCTGCGCACCGGACGGCGGGTCTTCCACGCCGACCTGGCCGCGGCCGCCGCCGACGGCGGACCGCACCTCGCCAACGACGTCGCCTACGCGCCCGACGGCACCGCGTACGTCACCGACACCTTCGCGCCGCTCGTCTACCGCGTCACGCCCGACGGCACGGCCGAGGTGCTGGTCCGCGACCCGCGGCTGGCCGCGCCCGCCGGCGGCATCGGGCTCAACGGCATCGTCTGGCGGGACGGCGTGCTCGTCGTCGGCAAGACCGACGACGCCACGCTCTGGCGCATCCCGGTCGACCGGCCCGCGGAGCTGTCGCGGATCGAGGTGCGGGGGGCCGACGGTGCCGGTGGGGCGGGGGACCGGTTCGTCGGGCTGGACGGGATGCTGGGGCGGCCGGACGGTTCGGTGCTCGCCGTCACCAACCACCTCGGCGACGGCGGGCGGGACGCCGAACTGACCCTCCGCAGCGCCGACGGCTGGCGCAGCGCCGCCCTGACCGCCGACCGCCCGCTGACCGACACCGACCCCACCGCGATCACCGCCGGCCCGGGCGACAGGGTCTACACCCTCAGCGGCCGCCTCGACCTGCTGCTCGCGGGCACGCCGGGCGACGGGTTCACGCTGCGCCGGGTCGGCTGACCGGCTGCGGGGCGCCCAGGGCGAGGGCGGCCTCGGCGTGGCGGGCCAGCACCAGGCGGGCCAGTTCCGGGGCGGCGCCCAGGACCGGGGCGAGGTGGTCGGCGCGGGCGGCGGCCGCGGCGGCGGCGATCCGGTCCGGGAGGAGGCCCGGGGCCAGCAGGTACGGGGCGACGGCGGTGCCGCGGACGGCCGGGACGGCGCGCAGGGCGGCGAGGGCCTCGGCGACGGTCGGGCCGGTGCCGGAGGCGTGCGCGATGGTGACGGCGGCCCAGCCGCGGGTGCGGCGCCACTCGGCGGCCACCGCCCGGGTGGTGGCGTTCGCGGCCGGGTCGGAGGAGCCGGCGGCGGCCAGCACGACACCGGTGCGGGCCCGGACCGCCGGGTCGGCGACGTCCGGGCCGGACTCGGCCAGGCGGCGGTCGAGGGCTTCCAGCAGCAGCGGGGAGGGGCCGAGGACCTCCGCGACCGGGATCGCCGAACCGGCGGCGCGCAGGGCGGCCGGGATGTCGTGCTTGGCGTGGAACGCCCGGTTCAGGAGCAGCGGCACGGCGATCGCGTCGGTCAGGCGCGGGGCGACCTGGGCGATGCGAGGCGCGCAGTGGTCCAGGTACGCGGTGGTGACCGGCAGTTCGGGGCGCAGGACGCGGACGGCGGCGGCGAGGGCCTCGACGGTCGCGGCGTGGCGCGGGTCGCGGGAGCCGTGCGCGAGCAGCAGGAGCGGCGGCACGGGTGCACCCGCAGCGGGCGGCGGCGTCCGGCGCGCGGGGGCGAGGGCTGCGTCCGGCTGCGGGAAGCCGCCTTCCGCAGCGCCCGGCTCCCCGCGCCCCTGGCGGGGCGCGAGGGCGGGCGGTGTGGTGGTGCGAGGGGGCATGGGGTCAGCGGGAGTTGACGAGGAGGCCGCGGCTGCGCAGGACGTGGCGTTCCAGGGGGGAGAAGAAGAGCAGGTCGATGGCGACGCCGACGAACAGGATCAGCAGGATGCCGAGCAGGACGCCGGACATGTTGGAGAACTCGCGCTGGTTCTCCAGGTAGCGGCCGAGGCCGAGGCCCAGGTCGGGGGAGGCGGCGATGAGTTCGGCGGCCATCAGGGAGCGCCAGGAGAAGGCCCAGCCCTGCTTGAGCCCGGCCAGGTAGCCGGGCAGCGCGGCGGGCAGCAGGATGTGGCGGGCGCCGCGCAGGCCGGTCGCGCCGAGGGTCTGGCCGGCCCGCAGGTAGATCGGCGGGACCTGGTCGATGCCGCTGATCAGGCCGTTGGCGATGGACGGGACGGCGCCGAGCAGGATGACCGCGTACATGGCGGAGTTGGTGATGCCGAGCCAGATGATCGCGGCGGGCACCCAGGCCACCGAGGGCAGCGACTGCAGGCCGGAGAGGACCGGGCCGAGCGCGGCCCGCACCGGCTTGATCCGGGCGACCAGCAGGCCGATCGGGGTGCCGATGACGACGGACAGCACGAAGCCGGACAGGCCGCGCCAGACACTGGTCCAGATGATGGAGAACAGCGTTCCGGCGTACCAGAGTTCGGTGAGCGAGTGCCAGACGTCCGCGGGGCTGGGGAGCTTGTCGGGGGTGGTGAGTTCGAGGCTGTAGGCGATCTGCCAGACGACCAGGACCAGCACCACGCCGAGGACCGGCGGCAGGACCTTCTGGCGCAGCACCACGGAGAGCGGGGTGCGCTGCGCCTGGACGGTCTCCAGGGCGTCGAGGCCGGCCTCGACGCTCGCGCTGTCGGCGGAACCGTCCTTGGCGAGGGGGGTGGCGGCGGTGTCAGTGCTGGACATGGCGGCGGATCTCCCCACGCAGTTCTTCGGTGATCTCGATGGACAGATCCGCGACCCCGGCCGACTCGATGCGGCGCGGCTGCGGCAGGTCGATGCGCCACTCCTTGGCGACCCGGCCCGGGCGGGAGGAGAGCAGCACGACGCGCTGGGCGAGGCGGACGGCCTCGCGGACGTTGTGGGTGACGAACAGGACGGCGAGCTGCTTCTCCGCCCAGATCCGGGTGATCTCGTCGTGCAGGACGTCGCGGGTGATGGCGTCGAGCGCGGCGAACGGCTCGTCCATCAGCAGCACCTGGGAGCCCTGGGCGAGCGAGCGGGCCAGCGCGACGCGCTGGCGCATGCCGCCGGAGAGCTCGTGGACGCGCTTCCTGTAGGAGCCCTTGAGCCGGACGAGTTCGAGCAGCCGCTCGGCCTCGGGGCGGCGCTCCTCCTTGGGGACGCCGGCCAGGCGCAGCGCGAGTTCGATGTTCCGGCCCGCGGTGAGCCAGGGGAACAGCGCGTGGTCCTGGAACATCAGGGCGGGGCGGCCGCCGGGCACCTCGATGGTGCCGGAGGTCGGCTTGTCCAGTCCGGCCACCAGGTTGAGCAGGGTGGACTTGCCGCAGCCGGAGGCGCCGAGCAGGGTGACGAACTCGCCGGGTGCGACGGTGAGGTTGATGTCCTCCAGCACCGGTGCGGCGGTGCCGGGGCGGCCGAAGGTCTTGTGCACGTGCGAGATCCGGACGGCGGTGTCGCCGTCCGGACGGCCCGCGCCGGGGGCGTCGGGCGAGGTGGTCAGTGCCGTGGTCACGGGCACCTCCTGCGGGTGTGGTTCCGGGCAGGGAAGGGATCGGTGTCCGGGGTCCGGCCCCGCGCCCGCCCGGTGAGTGGGCATCGGTTGGGCGGGCGCGGGGCGCGGACCTCGGGGCCTGGGAGACTTACTTGGTGCCCAGACCGGCGTCGGCGACGGCGGGCTGGTTGTTCTCCTTCAGCACCTTGTTGAGCAGGGTCAGGTCGTAGATCCCGTCCAGGTTGGGCTTCTTGAGCAGCCCGGCGGTGACGGCGTGGTCGGCCTCGGCCTGCAGGGTGTTCGCCAGCGGGTCGTCGATGAAGTCGATGTCCTGCCAGGCCGGGTCGAGGATCGCGGCGTCCAGGGCGTTGCCCGCGTCGGCCTTGATCTGGGCGTTGGCGACGTCCTTGGCCTGGGCCGGGTTGGCCTTGATCCAGGCGTTGGTCTTCACCGAGCCGCGCAGCACGGCCTCCACCACGTCCGGGTGCTCCTTGAGGAACTTCTGCGAGACGATGATGTTGGTGATGACGAACTTCTTGTCCGGCCAGACGTCCTTCTCGTTGAGCAGGACCTTCGCGCCGAGGGTGACCAGCTTGGAGGCGGTCGGCTCGGGCACCCACGCGCCGTCGATGGAGCCGGACTTGTACGCGTCGGGGGTGACCTTGTTGTCGGTGCGCAGCACCTTCACGTCGCCGTCGCCGGTCTGGGCGTCGACCTTGTAGCCCTTCTCCGCCAGGTAGTTGAGCAGGGCGACGTCCTGGGTGTTGCCGAGCTGCGGGGTGGCGATCTTCTTGCCCTTGAGGTCGTCCAGGGACTTGATCTTGTCCGGGTTGACGACCAGCTTGACGCCGCCGGAGGCCGAACCGCTGATGATCTTCAGCGACTTGCCGCCGGACTGGGTGTAGCCGTTGATCGACGGGGAGGGGCCGATCCAGCCGATGTCGATCGAGCCCGCGTTCAGGGCCTCGATCTCGGCCGGGCCCGCGTTGAAGACCTGGGTCTTGATCTGGGTGCCGCCCAGCTCCTGCTGGATGATGCCCTGCTTGAGGCCGACCAGCGCGGTGCCGTGGGTGAGGTTGGCGAAGTAGCCGATCTTCACGGTGTCCGCGGAGAGCTTCGCGCCGCTCGCGGACGGCTTGGCGGAGGCCTTGTCGTCGCTCTTGGAGCCGTACGAGCAGGCCGACAGCAGGCCGGCGGTGGTCAGCACGGCGACGGCCGCCACGGCGGCGCGTCTGATCCGGCCCGCGCGGGGGCGTGCGGAGGTATGGGTGGGCTGAGAGCTCGGTGCCATGAGAGGTGTCCCGTTCGAGAGAGAAGGAAGGTCCGTGCCTGACGTGCTGCCGGGGCCGGGCCGCCTCCGCCGTGCCTGCTGTGGGAAGGAACGGCGGCGTGCGGGCCCGGTGACAGGGGCTCAGCGCCCCTGTCCGCCCCCACATCGCGTCAGGCCGCCCTGGCCGCTGCCGAGGACGCCGCTGCCGATGCGGCCGCCTTCCTTGTCCATGCCCGAGAACGCCTCGCTGGGCATCAGACCCAGTCCTCCTCTTGGGAAGCGTCGGTGGTGCTGACGGTGTCGAACGCCTCGCCCGCCATGCCGGCGGTGAGCGTGGTGCCGTCGGACGGGTCGATCAGGACGAACGAGCCCGTGCGGCGGTTGTCGGTGTAGTCGTCGAGGGCCAGCGGCTCGGCGGTGCGCAGCACCACGTGGCCGATGTCGTTGACGTTCAGCCCCTCGGCGCCGGAGCGCCGCTCCAGCGTGTCGATGTCGATCCGGTACGAGATCTCCTTGACGAGGGCGCGCACGGTGCGGGTGGTGTGCTTGAGCAGCACCTTCGCGCCGACGTGCAGCGGACGCTCGTTCAGGTGGCAGACCGTGGCCCGCACGTCCTTGGTGGGGACGGGCAGCGTCCCGGCCGCGATCAGGTCGCCGCGGGAGATGTCGATGTCGTCCGCGAGGCGGACCGTCACCGACTGCGGGGCCCAGGCGATCTCGGTGGGGACGCCGAGCGCGTCGATCGCCGCGACGGTGCTGGTGTGGCCCGAGGGCAGCACCGTCACCGCGTCGCCGACCCGCAGCACGCCGGAGGCCAGCTGGCCCGCGTAGCCGCGGTAGTCGTGGAACTCCTCGCTCTGCGGCCGGATCACGTACTGGACCGGGAAACGGACCGGCTCGACGCTCGGGTCGGTGCCGACCGGGACGGTCTCCAGGTGCTCCAGCAGGGTCGGGCCGCCGTACCAGTCCATGTGCGCGGAGGGCTCGACCACGTTGTCGCCGGCCAGCGCCGAGATCGGCACCGCCACGACGTCCTTGACCCCGAGCGAGGCCGCGTACGCGGTGAACTCCTCGGCGATGGCGGCGAACACCGGCTCCGCGTAGTCGACCAGGTCCATCTTGTTGACCGCGAGGACGACGTGCGGGACGCGCAGCAGGGCGGCGACCGCGGCGTGCCGGCGGGTCTGCTCGACCACGCCGTTGCGGGCGTCGACCAGCACCACGGCCAGCTCGGCGGTGGACGCGCCGGTGACCATGTTGCGGGTGTACTGCACGTGGCCCGGGGTGTCGGCGAGGATGAACCGGCGGCGGGCGGTGGCGAAGTAGCGGTACGCCACGTCGATGGTGATGCCCTGCTCGCGCTCGGCGCGCAGGCCGTCGGTCAGCAGCGCCAGGTCGGGGGCCTCCTGGCCGCGGCGGCGGGAGGCGTGCTCGACGGCCTCCAGCTGGTCGGCCAGCACCGACTTGGAGTCGTGCAGCAGCCGGCCCACCAGGGTGGACTTGCCGTCGTCGACGGAGCCCGCGGTGGCGAAGCGCAGCAGCGAGGTGGCGGTTGCTTCCTGGGTGGTGCTCATTGCTTAGAAGTACCCCTCGCGCTTGCGGTCCTCCATGGCGGCCTCGGACATCTTGTCGTCGGCGCGCGTCGCCCCTCGTTCGGTGAGGCGGGAGGCGGCGATCTCGGTGATCACGGCCTCGATGGTGTCGGCGTCGGAGTCGACCGCGCCGGTGCAGGACATGTCGCCCACCGTGCGGTAGCGCACCAGGCGGGTCTCGACCGGCTCGTTCTCCTTCGGGCCGCCCCACTCCCCGGCGGTCAGCCACATGCCGTCGCGCCGGAACACCTCGCGCTCGTGGGCGTAGTAGATCTCCGGGAGCTCGATGTTCTCCCGCTCGATGTACTGCCAGACGTCCAGCTCGGTCCAGTTGGACAGCGGGAAGACCCGGACGTGCTCGCCGACCGCGTGCCGGCCGTTGTACAGCGACCACAGCTCGGGGCGCTGGCGGCGCGGGTCCCAGGCGCCGAACTCGTCGCGCAGCGAGAAGACGCGCTCCTTGGCGCGGGCCTTCTCCTCGTCGCGGCGGCCGCCGCCGAACACGGCGTCGAACTTGTTGGACTCGATGCCGTCCAGCAGCGGGACGGTCTGCAGCGGGTTGCGCAGCCCGTCCGGGCGCTCGCGCAGCACGCCGCGGTCGATGTAGTCCTGCACCGCGGCGACGTGCAGCCGCAGGTTGTGCTTGGCCACCGCGCGGTCCCGGTACGCCAGCACCTCGGGGAAGTTGTGCCCGGTGTCCACGTGCAGCAGGGCGAACGGCACCGGCGCGGGCGCGAACGCCTTCAGCGCCAGGTGCAGCATCACGATGGAGTCCTTGCCGCCGGAGAACAGGATCACCGGCCGCTCGAACTCGCCCGCCACCTCGCGGAAGATGTGCACCGACTCCGCTTCGAGGGCGTCCAGGTGGGACAGCGCGAAGGGCGTGTCCTCGGCCCGGAACAGGCGCTGCGTGGTGACGGTCATGCCAAGCCCCTCTCGGTCAGGAAGGCGTGCAGTTCTTCGGCGGACTCGGCCACCGACCGGCCCTGCGTCTGCAGGCGCAGCTCCGGCTTCTCGGGGGCCTCGTACGGGTCGTCGACCCCGGTCAGCCCGGAGATCTCGCCGGCCGCCTGCTTGGCGTACAGGCCCTTGACGTCCCGCTCGGAGCAGAGCTCGACCGGGGTGGCGACGTGGATCTCCAGGAACTCGGTGCCGTTGGCGGCGTGCCGCTCGCGCACCGCGGCCCGGGAGTCGGCGAACGGGGCGATCACCGGGGCCAGCACCTTGACGCCGTTGGCCGCCAGCTTCTCGGCGACGAAGCCGATCCGGGTGACGTTGGTGTGCCGGTCCTCGCGGGAGAAGCCCAGGCCCTTGGAGAGGAACTCGCGGATCTCGTCACCGTCCAGCACCTCCACCCGGTGGCCCTCGGCGCGCAGCCGCTCGGCCAGCGCGAACGCGAGGGTGGTCTTGCCCGCGCTGGGCAGGCCGGTCAGCCACACGGTGGCGCCGCGCTCGCGGCCGACGGCCTCGGTCTCGGCGGTGGTCACGGTGGTTACTCCTGACGGTCGGTGACGGTGGTTCGGTGGTGACGGTGGTTCGGCGGGCTCAGAGGTGGATGCCGCACTCGGTCTTGCCGGAGCCCGCCCAGCGGCCCGCCCGGCCCTGCTCGCCCTCGCCGGGCTTGGCGGTGCAGGACAGCGGAGAGCAGCCGATCGAGGTGTAGCCCTCCCACAGCAGCGGGTTCAGCAGCACCCCGTTGGCCTGGACGTACGCGTCCACGTCGTCCTGCGTCCAGCGGGCGATCGGGGCGATCTTCACCTTGCGGCGCTTGGCGTCCCAGGCCACCACGGGGGTGTTGGCGCGGGACGGCGACTCGTCGCGGCGCAGGCCGGTCGCCCAGGCGTCGTAGGCGCCCAGGCCGCGGTTCAGCGGCTCGACCTTGCGCAGCGAGCAGCACAGGTCCGGGTCGCGGTCGTGCAGGTTCGGCCCGTACTGGGCGTCCTGCTCGGCCACGGTGAGCTTCGGGGTCAGCGTGATCACGTTGACCGGCATGGTCGCGGCGACCGCGTCCCGGGTGCCGATGGTCTCCGGGAAGTGGTAGCCGGTGTCCAGGAAGACCACGTCCACGCCGGGCAGCGCGGTGGAGGCCAGGTGGGCGACCACCGCGTCCTCCATCGAGGACGTCACGCAGAAGCGCTTGCCGAAGGTGTCGGCGGCCCAGCGCAGGACCTCCTGCGCGGTGGCCTCCTCCAGCTCGCGGCCGGCCTTGACGGCTATCGCCTCGTAGTCAGTCGCGGTCGTCATGTCCGTTACCCCCGTGGTTCGTCGACAGCAGTCCGAGGAACTTCAGCTGGAAGCCCCGGCGGCACGCCCGGCATTCCCACGCGCCGTGGCCGCCCTCGGAGGGGCGCAGGTCCTCGTCCCCGCAGTACGGGCAGTAGAAGGGCGCGGCTCGTTCGCTCATGCACCCACCTCGCTGCGCTCGGTGGTCGCTTCGCGAGGACGGCCGGGCTCATTGGTTCGCTCGCTGCGCTCGCTCACGACAGCTGCTCCTCGGTGGCCCGGACCGTCCACTGGGCGAAGCGCTCGCCCTCCTGGCGGTCCGCCTGGTAACGGGTCAGCAGGCGCTCGACGTAGTCGGGCAGTTCGGCGCTGGTGACCTTCAGGCCGCGGATCTTGCGGCCGAAGCCGGCGTCCAGGCCCAGGGCGCCGCCCAGGTGCACCTGGAAGCCCTCGACCTGCTCGCCGTTCGCGTCGGTGACCAGCTGGCCCTTGAGGCCGATGTCGGCGGTCTGGATCCGGGCGCAGGCGTTCGGGCAGCCGTTGATGTTGATGCTCAGCGGCTCGTCGAACTCCGGCAGGCGGCGCTCCAGTTCGTCGATCAGGGACTGGCCGCGGCCCTTGGTCTCGACGATCGCCAGCTTGCAGTACTCGATGCCGGTGCAGGCCATCGTGCCGCGGCGGAAGGTGGACGGGGTGACCCGCAGGTCCAGCGCCTCCAGGCCGGCCACCAGGGACTCGACCCTGTCCTCGGCGACGTCGAGCACGATCAGCTTCTGCTCGACGGTGGTGGCCAGGCGGCCGGAGCCGTGCTCGGCGGCCAGGTCGGCGATCTGGGTGAGCAGCTTGCCGCTGACCCGGCCGACCCGCGGCGCGAAGCCGACGTAGAAGTTGCCGTCGTTCTGCCGGTGCACGCCGACGTGGTCGCGCCAGCGGTTGCTGGGCTCCTGCGGGCCGGGGCCGTCGGCGAGTTCGCGCTTCAGGTACTCGTCCTGGAGGACCTGGCGGAACTTCTCCGGGCCCCAGTCGGCGACCAGGAACTTCAGGCGGGCGCGGTTGCGCAGGCGGCGGTAGCCGTAGTCGCGGAAGATGCCGATCACGCCGGCCCAGACGTCCGGGACGTCCTCCAGCGGCACCCAGGCGCCGAGCCGCACGCCCAGCTTCGGGTTGGTGGACAGGCCGCCGCCGACCCACAGGTCGAAGCCCGGGCCGTGCTCGGGGTGGACCACGCCGACGAAGGCGACGTCGTTGATCTCGTGCACCACGTCGAGCAGCGGGGAGCCGGAGATCGCGGTCTTGAACTTGCGCGGCAGGTTGGAGAACTCCTTGCTGCCGATGTAGCGCCGGTTGATCTCGTCGATCGCCCAGGAGCCGTCGATGATCTCGTCCTCGGCGATGCCCGCGACCGGGGAGCCGATCACCACGCGCGGGCAGTCGCCGCACGCCTCGGTGGTGGACAGGCCGACGGCCTCCAGCTTCTGCCAGATCGCCGGGACGTCCTCGATCCGCACCCAGTGGTACTGGACGTTCTGCCGGTCCGTCAGGTCGGCGGTGCCGCGGGCGTACTGCTCGGAGACCTCGCCGATCGCCTTCAGCTGGGCCGTCGTCAGCCGCCCGCCGTCGATGCGCACCCGCATCATGAAGAACTCGTCCTCGAGCTCGTGCGGCTCCAGGACGGCGGTCTTGCCGCCCTCGATGCCCTGCTTGCGCTGGGTGTACAGGCCCCACCAGCGCATCCGGCCGCGCAGGTCGTTCGGGTCGATCGAGTCGAAGCCGCGGTGCGCGTAGATCGTCTCAATGCGCGTCCGCACGTTGAGACCGTCGTCGTCCTTCTTGAACTGCTCGTTGCCGTTGAGGGGCGTGAAGTGCCCCATGCCCCACTGGCCCTCGCCGCGGTGGCGGGTCACCTTGCGGGCGGCGGGGCGGGCCGCGGGGGCGGCGCCGGCCTGAGGCTCGACCGTTTCGGGAGTGCGGGCCATGGTGTCAGTCCTTTGAGCGGCTTGGCGGGTGCGAGGTGCTGGCGGCCCCGGACGCGCTCCGCTCCCACCTGCGGCGTTCTGGACGCAGGCGGCGGGAGGGGTGACGCTGGCCGGGCAGGGTCTTGCGCGCATCCGCGACGGCGGGGATGGCGCCGGTGCGGTGCGGCGTACGGAGGGCTCAGGTCACCGGACAGATGGCGCTGGACACGCGAAGGAGGTCGACGTGGAGTCGGCCAACTAGGGTGGTTCCGGCGCTAGACATGGCAAGAGATTCGCACGGCGAGCGACTCGCGGTCCACTAACGTCCGAATCCTGGACGCTGATGTTCCGCATGGTGGGACGACCGGCCGAGCGGGCCTGTTCCGGGCCCCGCCGCCCGCCCGGCGCCGGACGGCGGCGCACCGCCCGCGCGGCCCGGGCCGATACCGTAGGGGCGTGCAAGCAGCAGGCAGTACCCCCCACCCCGCCGGAGCACCGGGACCGGCCGGGGAGCGCCCCTCCCGCCGCCGCGGCGGACGGCGCCGCGCCGCCAAGCGAACCACCTGGTACGGCACCCTGTGGGCGCTCGTGAAGGACACCACCAACACCTGCGTCGAGTACCGGGTCACCGGGCTCGCCGCCGAGGCGGCCTTCTTCACCCTGCTGTCCATCCCGCCGCTGCTGCTCTGCCTGGCCGGCACCCTCGGCTACCTCGACGACATCCTCGGGGCCGGCACCATCGACAAGCTCAAGAACGACATCGTCTCAGCAGCTGGGACGGTGCTCTCACCGAGCTCGATCGACCAGATCGTCCAGCCCCTGCTGAGCGACGTCTTCGACAGCGCCCGGCCCGACCTGATCTCGATCGGCTTCCTGCTCTCGCTCTGGTCCGGCTCCCGGGCGCTGTACATCTTCATCGACACCATCACCGTCATGTACGGCCTCGACGGCAAGCGCGGCCTGGTCAAGACCCGGCTGATGTCGCTCGGCCTCTACCTCGGCGCCCTGGTGATCGGCTCCCTGGTGCTGCCGCTGCTGGTCGCCGGACCCGGACTGCTGATCAACACCTTCCCGAGCTGGACCGGGGCGATCACCGGCTTCTACTGGCCCGCCGCGATCGTCCTGCTGGTCGTCTCCCTCACCACCCTCTACCACGTGGCCGTCCCGGTCTCCACGCCCTGGCGCGAGGACATCCCCGGCGCCCTGGTCGCCCTGCTGGTCCTGGTGGTCTGCAGCGTCGGCCTGCGGCTCTACCTGGTCAGCTCGGTCGAGGGCCACTCCGTCTACGGCTCGCTCGCCGCGCCCGTCGCCGTGCTGCTGTGGATCTTCGTGGTGGCGCTGGCCGTGCTGATCGGCGCCGCGATGAACGCCGCGATAGACCGCCGCTGGCCCACCGTCGAGACCGCCGACGCCCGCGCCGAGAACGAGCGCCTCGCCGAGGACGCCGCCGTCGAGCGCGGCCGCGAGGCCGCCGCCCGCCGCGCCGTCGAACGCGCCGAGCGGGCCCGCCAGTTCGGCCTCGCCGAGGGCCACGACGAGGACCTCTTCGACGAGGACGACGACCGCCCCGTCCCCAGCGAGTACCCCGAGCGCTGGGCCGGCTTCCTGCCCCCGCGCGACGTGCGCCGCCGGATCAGCAGCCGGATCGGCACCCGGCGCCGCCGCCGCTCCGGCAGGTGAAGCGCGCCCCGGGAAAACCGGTGGCGCGGGCGGCGGGCGGCCGCTAGCGTGGCGTCCGCCGATCGAGGGCACCCCGTGGCGGGGTGCGCGAGGCGCGTCCGGAGAGGAAGGAGGTGAGGGCCGTGAGGCCGGTTCACGCAGGTGTTGTCCCCAGCGTTCGGAAGTCCACCGAGTCCGTCACCCCCTGGCTCCCGGTCCGCCGCCTTCCGGTGTCGCCCACGCGCTGACGCCGACCGGCCGGGGCCGCCCGTTCCCTCGAAGGGTCCCCGTTGATCACCATGCACGACCCCACCAGCACGCCCGCCCCCGCTCCCGCCCACCCGCTCGCCGGGCTCGGCTGGACGGACGACCGGGCCGCCGCGTTCGCCCCGCTCGCCGAGCACGGTCTGCTGCCCGGACGGATCGTCCGGATGGACCGCGGCAGCTGCGAGGTGCTGCTCGTCGATCCGGAGAGCGGCGAGCCCGTCACGCGGCGGGCCGCCACCCGTCCGGTGACGACCGCCGACACCGCGCACAACCCGTGCACCGGCGACTGGGTCGCCTACGACCCCGCCGCCCGGCCCGCCCCCGCCCTCGCCGCGGTGCTGCCCCGCACCACCGCGATCATCCGCAAGGGCGCCCACAAGCGCTCCGAGGGCCAGGTCCTGGCCGCCAACGTCGACACCGTGCTGATCGCCGTCTCGCTCGCCGCGGAACCCGATCCCGGCCGGGTGGAGCGCCTGCTCGCCCTCGCCTGGGAGTCCGGGGCCGAACCGCTGATCGTCCTGACCAAGTCCGACCTGGTCCACGACGGCGACTTCGTCCGGGCGGACGTGGAGGCGATCGCCCCCGGTGTCACCGTCCTGACGGTCAGCGCCGCCACCGGCGAGGGGATGGACGCGCTGCGCGCCCGCGCCACCGGCTCCTGCGCCCTGATCGGCCAGTCCGGCGCGGGCAAGTCCACCCTCACCAACGCCCTCACCGGGACGGCCGCGATGACCGTCCAGCAGGTCCGCTCCGTCGATGAGAAGGGCCGCCACACCACCACGGCCCGCGAGCTCGTCCCGCTGCCCGGCGGCGGCGCCGTCATCGACACCCCGGGCCTGCGCGGCGTCGGCCTGTTCGGCGGCGACGGCATCGACCAGGCCTTCGCCGACATCACCGCCCTCGCCGCCGACTGCCGCTACGCCGACTGCTCCCACCGCACCGAACCCCGCTGCGCGGTCCGGGCCGCCCTCGCCGACGGCACCCTCCCCGAGCTCCGCTGGGAGCGCTACCTCAAGCTCCAGCGCGAGAACGACTGGATCGCCGCCCGCACCGACGCCCGCCTGCGCGCCGAACGCGCCCGCCACCGCAAGCACCTCACCAAGGCCGCCCGCTCCCACCCCAAGCCCTGACACCCCGCAGCGCCCACGACCCGCCCGGTCGCGGGCGCTCCCGGCGACCCGCGGCGACCGGCCTCAGAACAGCCGGTCGCCGCTCTCGTGCGCCAGCAGCCAGCGCTTGGCGTCGATGCCCGCGGCGAAGCCGGTGAGGCTGCCGTCGGCGCCCATCACGCGGTGGCAGGGGCGGACGATCAGCAGCGGGTTGGCGCCGACCGCGCCGCCGACGGCGCGCACCGCGCGGGGGGAGTGGCCCGCGGCGTCGGCGAGCTGGCCGTAGGTGAGGGTGGTGCCGTACGGGATGTCGTCGAGGGCGGCCCAGACCTGCTGCCGGAAGGGGGTGCCGACGGGGGCGAGCGGCAGGTCGAAGGTGGTGCGCTCGCCCGCGAAGTAGGCGGTGAGCTGGGCGACGGCCGGGGCCAGGGCGTCGGCGTCGGGCTCCCAGTCGGCCGCGGGGGCGGCGAGCGCGCCCTTCTGGCCCGGGGCGGTGACGGCGCTCAGCGCGAAGCCGCCGTCGGCGGCACGGGTGCCGCTGAGCAGCAGCGGGCCGAGCGGGCTGTCCATGGTGGTGAACACGGTGGTGGGCGTGGCGGCCGGTGCGGTGGTCATGACTGGTCCTCGCGGGTCTTGCGGGTACGGGGGACGGTGCGGTGGTGGTCGGCGGCGGCCGTCCACAGGTGGTGCAGGGCGTAGGAGCGCCAGGGCGCCCAGGGGGCGGAGCGGTCGGCGGCGGCGCGCGGGTCGCCGTCCGCGCCGAGGGCGCGCAGGCCGTCGCGGACGCCGATGTCGGTGGGGAGGAACACGTCCGGGTCGGCCAGGGCGCGCATCCGCAGGTAGCCGACCGTCCACGGGCCGATGCCGGGCAGGGCGAGCAGTTCGGCGGCGGCCTGCTCGCGGTCCACCCCGCGGTCGAGCCCGACGGTGCCGTCGGCGAGCGCCGCGCACAGCCCGAGCAGGGCCCGGCGCCGGGCCCGCGGCATCGCCAGGTCCTCCGGGTCGGCGGCGGCCAGCGCGGCCGCGGTCGGGAACAGCAGGCGCAGTCCGCCGTCGGCGGCGGGCAGCGCGGTGCCGTACCGCTCGGCGAGCCGTCCGGCCAGGGTGCGGGCGGCGGCCACCGTGACCTGCTGGCCGAGCACGGCCCGGACGGCCAGCTCGTGCGGGTCGACGTGCCCGGGCGAGCGCAGTCCCGGCCGGGCGGCGGCGAGCGGGGCCAGCAGCGGGTCGGCGGCGAGCCGGGCGTCCACCGCGTCCGGGTCGGCGTCCAGGTCGAACAGGGCGCGCAGCCGGTGCACGGCCGTGGTCAGGTCGCGCAGGTCGGTGAGGGTCAGCCGGCAGTCCAGCCACCCCCGGTCCGGCCGGTCGCCGGGCCCGAGCCCGTCGACCTCCGCCAGGCCGTGCCCGTACGGGAGGGCCAGCGTGCGCCGGTAGGTGCGGGTGCCGGGGAGCGGGCCCGGGACGACCTCCTCGACGCCCGGGACGGCCCGCAGGCCGAGGAAGTCGAGCAGGTGGCCGGTGTCGATCGCGCCCCGGTAGGCCAGCCGCAGGCTGAGCGTGCCGCCCGCGGCCGGGGTGCGGCGGTGGCCGCCGCGCTCGGTGCGCAGCGCGGACGGGGTGCGGTCGTACACCTCGCGGATGGTGTCGTTGAACTGCCGGACGGAGGCGAAGCCCGCCGCGAACGCCACGTCGGTGACCGGCAGTTCGGTGGTCTGCAGGAGCAGTCGCGCGGTCTGCGCACGCTGCGCCCGGGCCAGCGCGAGCGGGCCCGCGCCGAGTTCGGCGGTCAGTTGGCGCTGGAGCTGCCGGGAGCTGTAGCCGAGCCGGGCGGCCAGCCCGGCGACGCCCTCCCGGTCGACCACGCCGTCCCCGATCAGCCGCATCGCGCGGCCGACCAGGTCGGCCCGGTGGTTCCACTCCGGCGAGCCGGGCACCGAGTCCGGCCGGCAGCGCCGGCAGGCCCGGTAGCCCGCGCCCTGGGCGGCGGCCGCGGTCGGGTAGAAGGTGCAGTTGGTGCGCTTGGGGGTGGTGGCCGGGCAGCTCGGACGGCAGTAGATGCCGGTGGTCCGCACCGCCGTGAAGAACACCCCGTCGAAGCGGGCGTCCCGGCTGTCCACCGCCCGGTACCTGGTCTCGTCGTCGATCACGCCTTCCAGTCTGCGTGATCCCCGGGGTGCCGACTGGCGGGAATCGGACATCGCCGTGGGCGGTCCGGGCGCCCCGGTCCGGGGTCCCGGTTCAGCGCAGCGGGTCGGTGCCCGCGAGGGAGTGGGCGAGGCGGTCGAGGCCCGGGAGGGCGCGCATGACGGCCTCGCGGTCGGCGGGGGTGAGGCTCTCCAGGGCGGTGGCGAGGCGGCGCTCGTGGGCGCTCTGCCAGTCGCGCAACTGCTGGTGGCCGGCCCCGGTGAGGGCGATCCGGGCGGTGCGGCGGTCGCCGGGGTCGGGCTGGCGGTCGACCAGGCCCGCGTCCAGGAGCTTGGAGATCAGGCCGCTGACGGTGTTCGGGGCGAGGCGCTGGCGGGCGGCCAGCTCGCCGACCCGCAGCGGGGAGGCCGCCAGGGTCTGGAGCAGCTCGACCTGGGCCATCGGCAGCGCCTCCCAGGGGAACTCCGAGCGGATCGAGCTGCGCAGCGCCCGGCGGAGCCGGGTGATCACGTCGGTGAGCTGCTGCGCCCCGGCGAGCGCGTCGGCCTCGGCCGCAGGTCCGGGCGGGTGCGGGGCGGGCTGGGGCTGCGAGGACATGGCGGACAGCGTAGCGCCCGGCAACCGGCGGGCTACCGGGAGTCCACCCGTCGAACGGCCGGGGCGGCGGGCCGTCGGGCGGGGAGGGCGCGTCGGATCGCTCGGGAACGGAAACACTCCTTGAGCGAATATGTCGGAAGCAGATATGTTCGGCGCATGGCTGAATCCGCGGCGGCCTCCCGGCTGCTCGACACCCTGCAACTCGCCGAACGCCCCCGCCCGCGCGCCGTCGCCCGCTGGCCGCACGCGCACTGGCTGGCCGTCGGCACCGTCTGTCTGGGCGCGTTCCTCGGCCAGCTCACCGCGAGCGTCACCTCGCTGGTCTTCCCCGCCCTGGAGGGCCACTTCGCCGCCTCCTTCGCCGCCGTCGAATGGGTCTCGCTGGCGTACCTGCTGGTGCTGGTCGCGCTGCTGGCCCCGGTCGGGCGGCTGTCCGACCTGGTCGGCCGCAAGACCGTGTACCTGGGCGGGTTCGCGGTGTTCGCGGCCGCCTCGCTCGGCGCCGGACTCGCCGGGAACCTGGGCCTGCTGATCGCCTGCCGGGCCGTGCAGGCGGTCGGCGGCGCGATGATGCAGGCCAACAGCGTCGCCCTGGTCGCCCGCGGCGTGCCCGAGCGGGCGATGCGCACCGCGCTCGGCGTGCAGGCCGCCGCCCAGGCCCTCGGCCTGGCCCTCGGCCCGACCCTCGGCGGGCTGCTGGTCGCCCACGCCTCCTGGCGCTGGGCGTTCTGGGTCAACGTGCCGGTCGGCGTGCTCGGCATGCTGGCGGGCTGGTTCCTGCTGCCGCGCACCTTCCCCGACGGCCGCTGCCCGGCCCGCACCGCCCGCGAGGGACGCTTCGACCTGGCCGGTCTCCTGCTGCTGGCCGCGGCCTCCACCGCGCTGCTGCTCGCCCTCTCCGCCGCCTCCGGCCTGCCGCTGCCCGGCCGGGCAGTCGCCGTGCTGCTCGCCGTCTCCGCCGCCGCGACCCTCGCCCTCGTCCGGCAGGAGCGCCGCGCCGACCTCCCGATCGTCCCGCCCGGCCTGGTCAACACCCCCGGCATCCGGGCCGGACTGCTGGTCGCCCTGATCGGCTACCTGCTGCTGTTCTGCCCGCTCGTGCTGGAACCCGTCGTCCTCGCCGGACACGGCACCGGCACCGCCGCCGCGGGCGCCGCGATCACCGCCCTGCCCGCCGCGTTCGCCGTCGCCGCCACCGCGGGCGGCGCCCTGCTGCCCCGCCGCTGGAGCGACGCCGCCCGCTGCCGCTGCGGAGCGCTCGCCGCCGCCGCCGGACTGCTCCTGCTCGCCGCCCTGCCCGCCCCCGGCCCGTGGACGACGGCGCTGCCGCTGCTGCTCACCGGCTACGGCCTCGGGCTGCTGCTGCCCGCCAACAACGCCCTGGTGATGCGGGCGATCCCCGCGCAGAGCTCGGCCGTCGGCGGCGGACTGGTCAACATGGTCCGCAGCCTCGGCACCGCCCTCGGCACCGCCCTGCCGGTCCTGGCCGTCCACCAGGCCGGGACGGCGGCGGGCGGCCGCGCCGTCCCGCTGCTGCTGGCGGCGGTCGCGGTGCTGGCGGTGCGGCTCTGCAAGGGCTGAAGGCGGGGCGAGGGGGCGGAGGCGGGGCGAGGGGGCGGAGGCGGGGCGAGGGGAGCGCCGAACGCCCGAGGGCGCCGTCCGGTGGGTCGGACGGCGCCCTCGGGGCGGCACGGCGGGGTGGCGGTGCGTCAGGGAGCGGGCTGGGCGCCGCGCTCGTGCAGCATGTCGGTCATCAGCTGGATCTCGGCGTGCTGCGCGTCGACCATGCCCTGGGCGAGCCGCTTCTCCGGGGCGTTGCTCCCCGCGTCCACGTACGCCTGGGCCATCTCCGCGCCCGCCTGGTGGTGCTTGATCATCAGCTGCAGGTAGTACACCTCGGCGTCCCGGCCGCTGAGCGAACGGAGCCGGTCCAGTTCGGTGTTGGTCGCCATGCCGGGCATCAGCGAGCCGTCGTGGGCCTCGTAGGTGTGGTTCATCCAGGCCATCGGCTTGGCGGTGGTGTTCTGCGACAGGCCCCACTGGTCGAGGAAGCCCATCAGCATGCCGCGCTGGTTCGCCTGGGTGTTGATCACGTCGAACGCGAAGCCGCGCACCGCCTCGTCCTGGGTGCGGTCCCGGACGATGAACGACATGTCGATGGCCTGCTGGTGGTGCGTCGCCATGTCGCGGGCGAACCCGGCGTCCGCCGAACCGGTGGCCGGTGCGGCCGAGGCGGCCGCCGTGCCCGCCGAACTGCCGGACGCGGGCGTGCTGCCGGAGACCAGCGCCGGGACGCCCAGCCCGAGCGCGACCACGGCCGCGAGCGCGGCGGGCCACCAGAACGCCCGCCGACCGCGCCGGACGGCCGGCTGCTCCGCGCCTTCCGCGGGCTCCTCGTACTCCTGCTCCGGCTCCTCGCCGACGGGGGCGGCGGTCACATCTGCCCCGAGCTGCAGCTGGCGCCCTGCTCCAGGGTCTGCGGGCCCTGGACGTACTTGGCGAAGAAGGTCTCGACCCGCGGGTCGGTGGCGGAGTCCACGACCAGCTGGGTGCTCCACGCGGTCAGCGTGATGGTGCCCTGCTCGTCCGGGTACGGGCTCATCATGCTGTACGGGGTGGCCTTGACCTTGTCGCTGAGGGTCTTGATGTCCTCCGGGGTGGCCTTGCCGTTGTAGGTGACCCAGACGGCGCCGTGCTCCAGCGAGTGGACCGCGTTCTCGTTCCTGACCGGCTTGTCGTAGACGTTGCCCATGCAGGTCTGCCAGACCGGGTCGTGGTCGCCGCCGACCGGCGGGGTCTGCGGGTACTTCACCTCGGTCTTGACGTGGTTCTGGGTGAGCTTGCCGAAGGTCTGCAGACCCGGGATCTCGGCCTTCGCGGCGTCGTCCTTGGCCTTCTGCGCGGCCTCGGCGGCCGCCGTCGCGGCGGCCTTCTTCTTGTCGTTCTTGTCCTTGGCGTCCAGCGCCAGCCAGGTGCCGCCGCCGATCATGGCGAGCACCAGGACGGACGAGACGCCGATGGTGAGGATCTTGTTGCGGCGCTCGCGGCGCTGCTCGACGGCGCGCAGCTCGGCGATCCGGGCCCGGCGGTCGGCCTGCTGGGCGGCCTTGCTGCCCGGCTTGGGCTGCTTGCCGGTGGGGTTGGACTGCTTCGAGGCGGAACCCATGGATGTCTTCCTTGTCCCCGCCGTGGCGAGCACGGCGGTCTGCGGTGGGGTGGGGGCAGCGGAGCCGCCGACCTCCCCGCTCGGCGGGGCGCAGGTCGGCGGTGGGTTCCGCTCAGGACCGGTGAACCTGCAGGACGTGCAGGTCGGGGGCGTGGTGCGACCCCGTCGGGGCGCCGGGCGCCGAGGCGGCCGGCACCACCGGCGGGGCGACCAACTGCGGTCGGACGGCCGTGCCGGGCTGCGGGGGCGCGTTCGGCAGGTGCGACTCCGGGCCGCAGAAGGGGTGGCTGGAGCAGCCGTGACCGGGCACCGGGCCCGGACCCTCCGCGGTGCACAGGATGAACTCCGGACCGGAGCCGTCCACGGCCGCCGACGGGTGGTGCGACACCGCCGCGTGGCCGACCGCGACCCGGGCCGCCGACCGCGACGTCGACGCGCCGGTGGCCGGCTTCGCGGCGGACGCCGGGGTGGAAGACGGCGCGGGGGCGGAGGCGGGGGCGGAGGAGGAGGCCGGTACGGAGGCCGACGCGGACGTGCCGGGCGGCTCCTGGCCGGGGGCCGGGGCGCTCAGCGTCCGGGCGCTCGCCGCGCAGGGCAGCAGCGCGAGCAGGGCCGCCAGCAGCAGCGACCACAGCACCGCCACCGGACGGAGCACCGCGAACGCGGGTCCTTCGGGGCGAGTACGAGATCCTGGCGCGGCCATGCGCACATATTAATCAGCCGATCGGGTGAAGCGGTGCCCCCTTCGGGCTCTCATTTTCCGGCCGAAAGCCCGCCACCTCCCTCTCCGAAGGCCCTGTTGGAGCCCGTCCGGACCCGCCCCGCCCCGGCCGGACCACCCGTGGCCGGAACCCTCCCCGGGCGTCCGCGCGATGTTCCGAATCCCGGACACCGTCGTCGTCCTTCGGAAGAATGACGTGACGTCCGGCCCCCTCACGGATCAGGAGCGGTCAGTTGAACGAGCAGGGCGCACCCAGGCAGCCCCGTCCCGACGACACCTGGTGGCACACCGTCTACGCGGGCCCCGCCGACACCCTCCCCGACACCCCCGCCGCGAGCGCCGACACCGGAACCGTCGACGACTGGTTCACCACCGCCGCCGGGCTCATCGCCCCGCAGCGCCGCCCCCCGGAGGGCGCCCCGGAACAGGCGGTGGCGGCGGAAGCGGAGGAGCCGCCGCCCGCACCGTCGCCGCGCAGCTGGGCCGAGGCGGCCTGGCCCGAGCTCCAGCCGGACCTTTCGAAAGAAGCACCGCCGGCGGCACCGCGGCCCACGCCTACGCCTGCGCCTGCGCCCACGCCCACGCCTGAAACGACGCCGACGCCGACGCTGGCGGACCTGCCGTTGGTCGAGCCGGAGCCGGAACCCGAACCCGCGCCGGAGCCCGAGCCGGAGCCGGAACCCGAACCCACGCCGGAGCCCGAGCCCGGGGGCGAGCGGGCGGCGGAGCCCGTGCCGCAGCCGGTGGCCGTCGCGGACCGCCCGCAGCCGGAGCGGGCCGCGCCCTGGCTGGGACGCCCGCAGGCGCCCGCCGTGCCGCACGTGGGGGAGCGGCCCCCGACGTACGCGCCCGAGCCGACCGCCCTGGCCGCCGCCGACCCGGCCGGGCTGGCCTCGATCGTGCCCGACACCGCCATCGACGGCGCCCAGTTCGCGGGCACCACGCTGCGGGCGGTGTCGATCCGCGGCGACTCGGCCCGCTACCGGGGCGAGCCGCGCACGGACGCGCTGCTCACCGTCCGGTTCGGCGAGCGGGAGGAGGCGCTGGTGCTGACGGTGCTGGCCGCGCCCGCCCGCCGGGCCAACGCCCAGTGGGGGTCGGCCGCGGCCGCGGAGGCGGCCCGGCAGCTCGCCGCCGCGATCGGCCGCAGCCGGGCCGAACTCGCCGCGGACCTGCGCGCCGGGGCCCGCGACCGCCTCCGCTACGGCCTCCAGCGGATCGCCCTCCAGGCCGCGGTGCACCTGCGCAGCGCCGCGGAGGAGGCCGCGGCCGACGGGGACGCGCCGTCCGACCTGCCGCCCGAGGAGACCGCCTCCCTGCACTGCCTGCTGATGTCCGCCGACCCGGCCGCGACCCACCGCGCCGCGTTCGGCACCGGCCCGGGCGGGCTCTACCTGCTGCGCTCCGGGCACTGGATCGACGCGTACGCCGCGCGGCTGCTCCACCACCCCGACGGGCAGCCCCCGCTCCCGCCGGCCGCGATGCCGCCGCCGCGGCCGTTCCGCTTCCGCCTCGTCCCGGCGACCTCCGGCGACATCCTGCTGCTCTGCACGCCGGGCCTGGCCACCCCGATCGCCGAGGAGCCGGCCGTCGCGCACTTCCTCTCCAGCCACTGGGCCCACCCGCACCCGCCCGGCACCGTCGACTTCCTGCGCCAGATCCAGGTCCGCGCCAAGGGGTACGCGGACGACAGGAGCGCGGCGGCGGTCTGGACGGAGTAGCCGTCGGGCACACGGGCATGCACCATCAGGGGCCCGGGGAACGGCGGGCTCGGGGCTGCTGCGGGTTCACTGCCGTTGCGTGCGGTGGCTTCGGGTTCTGTTCAGGCGGCCCGAAGCAGCACGGACACATCGATGGGCTCCGGCCGTCAGCAGCACGGACTCGCCGTTCCCCGAGCCCCTGATGGTGCATCCCGCCGTTCTCCCCGAGCCCCTGATGGTGCATCCCGCCGTTCTCCCCGGGCCCCTGATGGTGCATCCCGCCGTTCTCCCCGAGCCGCTGAAGGCCCTCAGAGGCCGAGCAGGGCGTGGGCGGCGGAGGTGGCCTGGGTGAGGGCGGCCTCGCGGGTGGTGCGGGGGAGGCCGATGGCGAGGGGGACGGCGAGGCCGTCGAGGAGGGCGCGGAGCTGGGTGGCGCGGTCGGCGACGGGGGTGGTGGCGGGGAACAGGCCGGTGGTGCGGCCCTCGTCGAGGAGGGCGGTGAGGTCGTCCTGCCAGGGGGCTTCGATGTCGAGCTGGCCCTCGCGGAGTTCGGCGGTCCCGGGGGAGCGGCTCCAGACCTCGATCCACAGCGCCCAGCGGGGGTCGCCGGGGCCTTCGGGGAGGTAGAGCTCCAGGTAGCGGGCGAGCCGTTCGAGGACGGGGACGTCGTGGCGGGCGAGTTCGCGGCTGCGCTGCTCGCCGAGCGCGGTCTCGCTCCAGCGGAGGGTCTCCAGCAGGAGCTGGTCCTTGCTGCCGAAGTAGTAGAGGAGGTGGCCCGCGCTCATGCCCAGTTGCTCACCGAGTCCGGCCATGGTGAGCCGGGCGAGGCCGTGTTCGGCGATCGCGGTGCGGGCGGCGGCGTAGACCTCTTCGCGGGGGCGCGCCGGCCGGCGGGTGCGGGGCTGCGCCATCCGTACTCCTCGGTGCGTTGCTGTTCGGGTCCAGTCTCCCGCACGGGGTGGGACGGGGGTCACCAGCCGCCGTGCTCGCGGCTCTCGGCGGTCTCCCGGCGGCCGTCGGCCAGCCCGGCGCGGTAGGCGCGGCGGAGCAGGGCGGCGGCCTGCGCGGGGTCGAGGCCGGGGGCGAGGCGGAGCAGTTCGGCGACGAGGTCGTCGAGGGTGTCGGTCTCCATGGCTCCATCACACCGCCGCCCGGCGGGGTGTGCCCACCGGTGGGCGGCCGGTCAGGCCCCGGGCGTCGGCCGGTGGCCGTACTCGCTGGACCAGCGTTCGCCGGGCAGGACGAGGTCGGCGGTCTCGACGGGGCGGCCGGTGGCCCGGTCGTAGTGGGTGCGGCGGATGGCGAGGGCGGGGGTGCCGGGGAGCTGGGCGAGCGCCTGGGCCTCGGCGCGGGTGAGGTGGCGGGCGGTGACCCGTTCGACGGGTTCGCCGACCTCGATGCCGATGACGGCCATCCGGGCGGCGACGCCGAGGCCGGAGTACGGGCCCGCCTCGGGCAGCACGATCAGGTCCTGTCCGGTGACGGACATCGGCTCCCAGGACTCGGCGAGGTAGCCGGGTTCGCCGTCGACCAGGTAGACGTACGAGGTGTGCATGACCGGGGTGCCGGTCTCGACCTCCAGCCGCCGGGCGATCTCCGCGGTCGCGGCCTCGGTGGTGGAGTGGCTGCGCCAGCTCGGGGTGACGCCCTGTTCGGCGAGGCCCGCGGTGTCCGGTCCGGGCCCGCCGTCCGCGGGGCGGCGGCGGACCAGGGCGCGGTGCGGTTCCTGGTCGCGGACGAAGTAGCCGCGGCCCTGCCGGGCGGTGACCACGCCCTCCTGCTCCAGCAGCCGGTACGCGGACTGGCCGACGCCGTGGGAGAAGCCGTACTGGCTCTGGAGGTCGGCCAGGGACGGGAGTTGACTGCCCGGCGGGTACTCGCCCGCGGCGATCCGTTCCCGGATCTGCTCGGCCACCTGCAGGTAGGCGGAGGGCCCGCTGGTGGTCATGGAACGTCCTCCGAAGTGTGCGGTCCGGCCGATTGGTGACACAGTATCCCGCGGGGCACTACTCTACGTGTAGAGCTTTGCCCTATGTGTACTCTGGGGGAGTGGTGCAGATCAGCACGCGTGCGTCCGACCTGCGGACGGCGATCGAACGGGCCTCGGGCGCGCAGGCCGACGTGCGGTTCGCCGTCGGCAGCACCAGGATCAGCATCCCCTCCCCGCCGGACGACGCCCCGACCTGGAGCGAACTGCTCAAGGCGCTGCGCACCGCCGACCGCTGGGGCTCCGTCACCGCTGACGGACGGACCGTCATCTGGGCCCAGATCGAGGAGGAGTCGTGACCGCCGACCAGTCGCAGGCCGGACCGCAGCCGGACAGTCTCGAACACCACTACCGGCCGTGCCGGGAGTGCCCGCGCTGCACCGCGGGCACCGGCCGCGCCCCGGTGCTGGAACGGGACTGCTGGGACGCCTTCCTGACCGGCACCGTGGCCGCCCTGGCCGAGCGCCGCCACCGCGAGCGCCGCCGCGAGGAGCAGGGCGGGGCGTCCGACCGGTAACGGCCGCGGGCCGGAACTCCCCTCGCCCGGAGGGGAGTTCCGGCCCGCGGCCGTTCACCGCGCTCAGGCGCGCGGCTGCTGCTGGGTGATGCAATGAATGCCGCCGCCGTTGGCGAAGATCTCGCGGGCGTCGACCAGTTCGACGGTGCGGCCCGGGTACGCCTTCTCCAGGATCGCCTTGGCCTGCTCGTCGCGCGGGTCGTCGAAGGCGCACAGCACGACGGTGCCGTTGGCCACGTAGTGGTTGATGTACGAGTAGTCGACCGGCTCGCCGTCCTCGTCGAACAGGACGGTGGGGGCCGGGAGTTCGATGACCTCCAGGGTGCGGCCGCGGGCGTCCGTGGCGGCGCGCAGCAGGTCGGCGAGCTCCTGGCAGACGGCGTGGTCGGGGTGGGCCGGGTCGGGCTGGGAGTGGACGACCACGGTGCCGGGGCGGACGAAGGCGGCGACGATGTCGATGTGGCCGCGGGTGCCGAACTCGTCGTAGTCGCGGGTCAGTCCGCGCGGCAGCCAGATCGCCTTGGTGGTGCCCAGGTGGGCGTGCAGCTCGGCCTCGACCTGCTCGCGGGTCCAGTCGGCGTTGCGGCCCTCGCCGAGCTGCACGGTGTCGGTGACCAGGACGGTGCCCTCGCCGTCGACGTGGATGCCGCCGCCCTCGTTGATCAGCCGGGAGGCGAAGCGCCGCACGCCGGTCAGGTCGGTGATGTGCTCGGCGATGTCCTGGTCCTTGTCCCAGCGGGCCCAGGACTGGGCGCCCCAGCCGTTGAACACCCAGTCGGCGGCGGCGAGTTCGCCGTCCGCGCCGAGCAGGAAGGACGGCCCGATGTCGCGCATCCAGGCGTCGTTCAGCGGCCGCTCGACGAGCTCGACCTCGGGGGCGACGTACCGGCGGGCCTCCTCGCTCTCGCCGGTGTTGACCACCAGGGTGACCGGCTCGTACCGGACGATCGTGTTGGCGACCTCGGCCCAGGCGCGGCGGGCGGCGTCCAGCTGCTCGGCGCCGTCGAAGGTCGGGTTCGGGGTGGGGAAGGCCATCCAGGTGCGCTCGTGCGGGTGCCACTCGGCGGGCATCCGGAAACCGAGCGAGGCGGGGGTGGGGGAGCTGGTCATGAGGGTGAAGTCCTAAGCGAGGGAAGGGTGTTGTTCGATCGGTGGGGGTCAGAGGAAGTAGAGGCGGCTGAGCGATACCGAGTCGGCGGGCGCCGAGCGCAGCGGTTCGCCGTCCAGCGAGACCAGCCCGGTCTCGGAGACGTCGACCTGCCCGATCCGGCCGTTGCGCAGCATCGCGCGCGGCCCGATGCCGCGGGTGCCGCGCACGCCCACCCGCCGCCTGCGGGTGGGGAGTTGGTCGCCCGCCACGTCCAAGTAGGCGGACTCGGCTGCGGCCTGGGCGACGAACGCGACCGAGAGGTCCGCGGCGGTGGCCCCGTGCGCGCCGAACTGCGGCCCCAGGACGAGGGGTTCGCAGCGGTCGGTGGAGGCGTTCGGGTCGCCGACCACGCCGTACGCGGGGAACCCGGCCTTCAGCACCAGCTGCGGCTTGGCGCCGAAGTGGTCGGGGCGCCACAGCACGACGTCGGCCAGCTTGCCGACCTCCAGCGAGCCGATCTCGTGCGAGAGCCCGTGCGCGATCGCCGGGTTGATGGTCAGCTTGGCGATGTAGCGCAGCACCCGCTCGTTGTCGTCGCCGCCCTCGGCCGTCCCGTACGAGCCGGTGCCGTCGAGCGGGCCGAGTTCGGCCTTCATCTTCCCGGCCATCGCGAAGGTGCGGCGCACCGTCTCGCCCGCCCGGCCCATGCCCTGGGCGTCGGAGGAGGTGATGCCGATGACGCCCAGGTCGTGCAGGACGTCCTCGGCGCCCATCGTCCCGGCCCGGATCCGGTCGCGGGCCATCGCGGCGTCGCCGGGCAGGTCGGGCTTGAGGTCGTGGGCGGAGACGATCATGTCGTAGTGCTCGCCCAGCGCGTCCCGGCCGAACGGGAGGGTGGGGTTGGTGGAGGAACCGATGACGTTCTCCACGCCCGCCATCTTCAGCACGTTCGGCACGTGGCCGCCGCCGCAGCCCTCGATGTGGAAGGCGTGGATGGTGCGGCCCTCCAGCACCGCGAGGGTGTCCTCCACCGACAGGCACTCGTTCAACCCGTCGGTGTGCAACGCCACTTGGACGTCGTACTCCTCGGCGACCCGCAGCGCGGTGTCCAGCGCCCGGGTGTGCGCGCCCATGTCCTCGTGCACCTTGAAGCCGGAGGCGCCGCCCTCGGCCAGCGCCTCCACCAGCGGGGCCGGGTCGGAGGACGAACCGCGGCCCAGGAAGCCGATGTTGACCGGCCAGGCGTCGAAGGCGTTGAAGGCGTGCCGCAGCGCCCACGGCGAGTTGACGCCCACGCCCCAGACCGGGCCGAACTCCTGGCCGATGATCGTGGTCACGCCGGAGGCCAGCGAAGCCTCCATGATGCGCGGCGACAGCAGGTGCACGTGGGTGTCGACGGCGCCCGCGGTGGCGATCAGGCCCTCGCCCGAGACGATGGTGGTGCCGGTGCCGACCACCACCTCCACCCCGTCCAGGGTGTCCGGGTTGCCCGCCCGGCCGATCGAGGCGATCCGGCCCGCCCGGATGCCGATCGAGGTCTTCCGGACGCCCTGCACCGCGTCGATCACCAGCACGTTGGAGATCACCACGTCGCAGGTCTCGCGGACCGCGGCGGGCTTCAGGTGCAGGCCGTCCCGGGCGGTCTTGCCGAACCCGGCCAGGAACTCGTCGCCCGGGGCCTGCGAGTCCGACTCGACCCGGACGATCAGCCCGGAGTCGCCGAGCCGGACCCGGTCGCCCGCGCGCGGGCCGTGCACCGAGATGTAGTCGTGCGGGGTGATGGCGCTCATGCGGGGTCCTTCCGGGTGGTCGAGGGGGTGGTCACTGGGCCGGCTCCGCGTCGTCGAACTCGGTCAGGTAGCCGGTCGCCCGGGCCTTGGCCAGCGCGGCCTCCTTCGCGCCCGGCGCGTCCAGCGGGCCGTCCACCAGCCCGGCGAACCCGATCGCCACCCGGGCCCCGCCGATCGGCACCAGACCCACCTCGACCGTCGCGCCCGGGTCGAAGCGCACCGAGGAACCGGCCGGGACCGCCAGGTGCGTGCCGTACGCGGCGGCCCGGTCGAAGGCCAGGCGCGGATTGGACTCGAAGAAGTGGAAGTGCGAGGTCACCGAGATCGGCACCGCGGCGGTGTTGTGCACCGGCAGCAGCAGCACCTCCTCCACCGGGTCGTACCCGGCGCCGTCGCCCGGCAGCGCCGCGCCCGGGGCGTCCTCGCCGAGCGAGCCCGCGCCGCGGAACGGGTCGGTGACCACCGCCAGCCGCGTCCCGTCCTCGAACACCGCCTCCACCTGCACCACCGTCACCACGTCGGGGACCCCGGGCAGCACGTCGTCGGCGCCCAGCACCGTCCGCCCGGCCTCGATCGCCTCCGCGAGGCGCCGCCCGTCGCGGGCCGCCTCGCAGACGGTGTCCGCGATCAGCGCCGTCGCCTCGGGGACGTTCAACCTCACGCCCCGCGCCCGCCGGGCGCGGGCCAGCTCGGCCGCGGTGAAGATCAGCAGCCGGTCCCGTTCAGTGGGGGTCAGTCGCACGGTGCCTCGCTTTGAGGGAGTAGCGGGGTGGGTGGAGAGGGGTGTCGGTAGCGATGTTAGAACGCCGTTCAAACTTAGCACCGCCGACACTCCCGGCAAGGGGGGAGGGGCGGGAGGCGCGTTTTCAGGGGCCCGGGGAACGGCGGGCCCGGGGCTGCTGGCGGTGCACGGCCGGTGCGTGCGGTGGCTTCGGGTTCTGTTCAGGCGGCCCGAAGCAGCACGGACACATCGATGGGCTCCGGCCGTCAGCAGCTCGGACCCGCCGTTCCCCGGGCCCCTGACGGGGCCGCTGCGCGGCGCGCGCCGAGCCGTTTCCCGGGCCCCTGGCGGGGCCGCTGCGCGGCGCGGGCTGAGCCGTTTCCCGGGCTCCTGGTTCGTTCCCCTTCGTCCGCCGAGGGGTTTTCCGGTGGTTCAGTGGGCAAGAGGAAGGCGAGAAGAACGGTCACCGGCCCGGTGGGGGACCGGGGTGGCCGTCCCGGAACTACGGCGGGGGCGTACGAGGTTGATGGACGGTCAGGCAAGGTTTCCGCGGCAGCGGTCGGCTTCGTGGCGGGAGGGGGCCGAGTACCGGGGGCCGGTGCAGGACGCGCCGGTGGCGCACCAGCCCGGGTGCGCGCTGCACCGCCGCCTGCACGCCTCGCTGGACGCGGCGGACCTGCCGGCGGTGGGGGTCATCCGGCGCCGGCTGCGGGCGGCGCTGGAGCACTGGGGCGTCGCGCCGGAGCTGGCCGACACCGCCGAGCTGCTCGCCTCCGAGCTGGTCACGAACGCGCTGGTGCACACCGGCCGGGGCGCGGTGTTCGACGCGGTGCTGACCGAGGCGTCGCGGTTGCGGGTCGAGGTGCAGGACGGCGCCGGTCAGGTGCCCAGTCGGCGGCCCGCCTCCGAGACGGCCACCTCGGGGCGGGGGCTGCTGCTGGTGGAGTCGCTGGCGGACGACTGGGGCGTGCAGTTGCGGGCGGACGGGAAGACCACCTGGTTCGAGCTGTCCGCGCTCTGATCCGGGGGAATTCCGGGGCCGTCGCCGGGCCGTTGCCGAGGTGCCGCCGGGCCGCTGCCGGGGTGCGCGGCGGGTGAATATGCCAGGGGCGATCGTGTGCGATCCGTGCCGTTCGGCGCACCGGCATTGCCGCATTGCCGAACATACGAGAGGCTAGTGAGAATGTGTGCCAGGAGGCACACCCAACCATCGCGGTCCGGCCGGCCCAGCAGGGGGCACGGACAACCACCGGCCGCCAGGCAAGGCACCGGCAGGAGAAGTATGGCCACAGAGCCCGAGGCGCCTGGGCCCGCCCGCCGCACCCCGCCCGCCCAGGCCACCAGGAACGAGACCACCGCGCACCCGCTGCGCACCGCCGTCGGCCCCGCCGCCGGTCGCACCGTGCCGCCGCCGTCCGGTCGCGGCCTGCCCACCCGTACCGGGGACTCCAGCCCCGAGTGGCTCGAACCGGCGATGGCCGCCAACGGCATCGGTTCCTTCGACTGGGACATCCGGCGCGACGTCCTGGTCGGCGACCAGCGGGCCTGCACCATCCTCGGACTGGTCGGCCAGGCGTTCGACCGGACCTCGGCCTCCTTCCTGGCGCTGCTCCACCCCGAGGACGCGCCGGTGGTGCGCCGCCGGGTCGAGCGGGCCGTCGCCGAGCTCGGCCAGTGCGGCGCCTACTACCGCACCGTCTTCCCGAACGGCGAGCTGCACGCCGTGCGCTTCCGCGGCCGGGTCCTCGCCGACGCCTTCGGCCGCCCCTCCCGGATGGTCGGCTTCGTCTGGGACGCCACCGTCGAACTGCGCAAGCGCGAGCGCGCCGACGAGCAGGCCCAGCTGCGCGAGGAGCGCTCCCGGTTCATCAAGGAGGCCGCCCGGGCGCTCTCCGAGGCGGTCACCGTCCGGGACGTCGCCCGGGTCTTCACCGAACTCCCGCTGCCCGGCCTCGGCCCCGACGGCCTCGCGCTGGCCTCGCTGGAAGCCGGACGGATCGCGCTGCTCGGCTCCAGCGGCTACCACA
Organism: Kitasatospora phosalacinea; assembly: GCF_030268885.1. Classification (GTDB taxonomy): domain Bacteria; phylum Actinomycetota; class Actinomycetes; order Streptomycetales; family Streptomycetaceae; genus Kitasatospora; species Kitasatospora phosalacinea_C. The sequence continues at coordinate 120,657 of NZ_BSSA01000008.1, read as the reverse complement.
ACGGGCTCAGCGACCAGTTCGACCGCATCCCGCTCGCCCCCACCCACCCCGCCGCCGAGGCGATCCGGCAGCGCGCCCCGATCTTCGTCTCCAGCCGCGAGGAGTACCGCGAGCGCTACCCCGCGGCCTGGGACTGGGCCGAGGAGAGCGGCCGCTCCTCCTGGGCGTTCCTCCCGCTGATCGCCAGCGGCCGCCCCACCGGCATCTGCGTGGTCTCCTTCGACGACGCCCGCGAACTCGACACCGACGAGCGCACCCTGCTCTCCACCCTCGGCGGGCTGGTCGCCCAGTCCCTGGCCCGGGCCCGCCTGCACGACGCCGAGCACGAGCTCGCCGCCGGACTGCAGCGCGTCATGCTGCCCCGCACCGTCCCCGCCGTCCCCGGCGTCAGCACCGCCGTCCGCTACCTCGCCGCCGGTTCCGGCCTGCAGATCGGCGGCGACTGGTACGACGTCGTCCCGCTGCCCGGCGGCCACGTCGGCCTGGTCATCGGCGACGTCCAGGGCCACGACGTGCACGCCGCGGGCATCATGGGCCAGCTGAGGATCGCGCTGCGCGCCTACGCCGCCGAGGGCCACCCGCCCGCCGCCGTGATGGCCCGCGCCTCCCGCTTCCTCGCCGACCTCGACACCGACCACTTCGCGACCTGCACCTACGCCGAGGTCAACGTCGACTACGGCGTGGTCTACGCCGTCCGGGCCGGACACCTCGACCCCGTGGTGCGCCGCGCCGACGGCACCGCGCACCCCGTCCCGGTCTCCGGCGGCCTGCCGCTGGGCGTCGACCCCGACGAGGAGTACCGGGTCACCCGGTTCAGCCTCGACCCCGGCGAGACGGTCGTGCTCTGCACCGACGGACTCGTCGAGGCCCGCGACATGGACCTCGACACCGGGTTCGCCCGGCTCTGCGCGACCGTCTCCGGCCACCTCCCCGGCATCGACGAGTCGCCCCGCGAACCGCTGGAGGAACTCGCCGACCGGATCGCCAACCAGGCCTCCGACAGCAGCGAGCGCGAGGACGACATCGCGCTGCTGCTGCTCCGCTGGGACGGCCCCGCGGGCGGGCGCGCCGCGCAGCAGCTGCGCCGCCGGATCGGGCAGGCCGACCTGGCCCGGATCTCCGAACTGCGCGGCGAGCTCCGGGACGCGCTGCGGCGCTGGGGCGTGCCCGAGCTCATCGACACCGCCGAGCTGCTCTCCTCCGAACTCGTCACCAACGCGATCCGGCACACCGACCGCGACGCGATGTTCACCGCCCGCCTCTACCAGGAGCAGGGCCGGGCCCGGCTGCGGGTCGAGGTCGAGGACGAGTCCGACCTGTGGCCCACCCGCCGCACCCCCGGCGAGCAGGCGTCCTCCGGCCGCGGCCTGATGCTGGTCGAGGCGCTCGCCGACACCTGGGGCGTGGAGCCCCGGGGGAGCGGCAAGCGGATGTGGTTCGAGCTCAGCACCTGAGCGCCGGGGGCCCGCTCAGCCGAACTGCTGCTCCAGGTCCTTGAGCTTCTGCTCCAGGGAGTCGAGCCGCGGGAGCGTCACGGTGTCCTCGTCCGGGGTGAGGTCGATGCTGCGGTGCGGGGTCGGGGTCGCGGGGAGGCCGGCCGGGGGTGCTATGGCGGGCTCCGTCGGGGCGGTGGGGGCCGCGGGGGCGGCGGGTTCGAGCTGGCGGGTGGTGCGGTGGCGCCAGCCGCTGCCGGGCTGGCGGCCGATCGCGCGGATCTCGGCGCGCTCGCGGCGGGAGGCCAGCCGACGGCGTTCGCGGTCCTCGGCGGCGGTCCGCTTGTCGTCGCGGACCTCCTCGACCGCCTCGTCCAGGGTGCGGACGCCCTCCAGCAGCATCAGCGACCAAGCCGCGTACGTCTCGCGCGGGGCGCGCAGCCAGCGGACCACCCGGATCTGCGGCAGCGGGCGGGGGACGAGCCCCTGCTCGCGGAGGGCGGCGACCCGGGTCTGCTTCAGGGCCCGGTCGAACAGCACCGCCGCCGAGAGCGACATCCCGGCGAAGAACTGCGGGGCGCCGTCGTGGCCGAGGCCGCGCGGGGCGTGCACCCAGTTGAACCAGGCGGACGCGGCGGCGAACAGCCACACCAGCAGGCGGGAGCCGAGCGCCGCGTCGCCGTGGCTGGCCTCGCGGACGGCCAGGACGGAGCAGAACATCGCCGCGCCGTCGAGCCCGAACGGGACGAGGTACTCCCAGCCGCCGGAGAGCCCGAGGTTCTGGACGCCGAAGCCGACCAGCCCGTGGAAGGAGAGCGCGGCGGCGACCCCGGCGCAGCAGAAGAGCAGCAGGTAGGAGGCGCCGCCGTAGAGCGACTCGGCGCGGCGGCGGCGCTCCTCGGCGCGCTCCCAGGAGGAGTCCGGGCCACTGCCGGTGGCGGCGGAGCCGGTCCGGCCGCGGGCGAAGGCCAGCAGGGCGACGGCGGCCACCAGGACGGCCGTGCCGGCGACGGCCCAGCCCAGCGGTATGTCCGACAGTCTCATGAGCTGATCCAGCCTCGCTTTCCGCGTCGTGATGGCGGGGACCATCATGGCGGAGAAATTCGGCGATCAGGACGGGATCGGGGCCATTACCCCGTTAGGGGGGAATTTCCGGTCGGGGGGTGGAATTACTGTCGGATCGTCAGGGTTATTTGGCGCGCGGGCAGCTGGCGCAGAGCTCGGCCGGGCGGACGGTGTAGTACAGGCAGCAGCTGACCCGGGTCCGGGTCCGGGCGCCGTCCGTCCCGCGGAAGCCGGGCGTGCCGACGAACGGGGCCGCCGCGGCGTCGCCGGTGAGCAGGGCCTCCAGCGCGGCCACCGCCCGGGGCTCCGCGCCGAGCAGGCCCGCCGCGTACCAGAGGGCGTCCACCACGTCGTCGGTGACCAGCGCCCACAGGGTGCGCGGACCGCGGCGGACGCGGGGGCGGAAGGCGTCCAGGACGGGCGCGAAGTGCTCGGCGAGCGCGGTGCGCAGGGCCGCGTCGAGCGCCGGGCGGTCGGGGACGACCAGGGCGCCGGGGCGGTCGGCGGCCGGGTCGCCGGGCAGGCAGTGGAAGCCGGCCGGACGGGCGGTGAGCTCGCCGGTGGTGCGGTTGATCGAGACCCGGGACGGCGGCAGCAGCGGGACGCGGGACTCCAGCAGCCAGGGCAGGGTGAAGGCCAGCGAGACCGGCCAGGCGTAGCGGTGCAGGCTGAACCCGGCGGTGACGTCCGGCCGGGTCGGGGTGCCGTACAGGTCCAGGCCCAGGCGCTCGTCGAAGGCGATCATCGCCGCCAGCGCGGCCGGGTCGTCGGCCAGCGCCGCGGCGGTGGTCCAGCCGGGGCCGGTGCGCGGGGCGGCGTGCTGGATCCGCAGGTCGGGGAAGGCCCGGGACAGGCGCAGCCAGCTGCCCCGGCAGGGGAGCGCTTCGAGGGACGAGGGGGACTGCTCGACCTGGTGGGCGGTCACGCGGGCTCCCGGGGTGGTGCTCCCGGGGCGGGCCCGGGCAGGGCGAGGTGGACCCGCCCGGACTGCTGCTCACCCCGGGCAGGTAAGGCTCACCTTAGCTGATGCCGTGCCGGAGGTCGCGCCGCCCGCCGCCGTCCGGGGGGCCCGGCTGGGCCGGGACCTGCGCCAACCGCTTCGCCAGCCACACCGGCACCCCGCCGAGCGCCTGCACCAGCCGGGCCGCCTCCGCCCGCAGCCGCTCCGCCTCGGCCGGCTCCGACACCTCCGCCAGCGAGGCCAGCGCCGGGGCCACCCCCACCGTGAAACCCAGCTCCTCGCGCAGCCGCAGCGAGGCCGCGAACCCCGCGTGGGCCCGCTCCCGGTCGCCCGCCGCCAGGGCCAGGCCCGCCAGGTGGCGCCAGGTCGAGGAGCGCAGCAGTTCGTCCCCGCGCTCCCGGGCCCCCTCGTGCGCCCGGGCGTACGCGCTGTGCGCCGCCACCGGGTCGTGCAGCAGGTTCTCCGCGACCAGCCCGCGCCGGAAGTCCAGCAGCGGACGGCCCGGCGCCCGCGGCGCCAGCAGCGCCGAGGTCCGCCCCAGCGCGGCCTGCGCCTCGTCCAGCCGGTCCCGGCGGCCCAGCACGCTCGCCACGTACGCCAGGAACCCGCGTGCGCAGGACGCCGCCGCGCGCGTCTCGATGCCCGCGACCGACGCCTCCGCCTGGCGCAGCGCGTCCTCCGCGCGCTCCCAGTGGTCCGCGGTGAACAGGCACTGCTCGATCAGGAGTTCGGCCCGCTGGAGCGCCGCGGTCGGGTCCCGGCCGGCCTGCGGGCGGAGCAGGTCCGCCGCCTCCTGCCAGCAGCCGCGCGACCTCAGCCGCCAGACGACGTCCGCCATGCCCCCCGGGGCAGTCCCGTGCACCGACAACGCCACCTCCTTGTGCGCGCCATGCAACGACCCGTCGGGCCTCCAAGGGCCCGCGTCGTGGCGGCAATTCAACACGCGCGGGAGCTTGTGCACCAGATCACGAGCGCGAGGAAATCCGGAACGGCCCGATCCGGACGGTGGCCCGGCGGCGCGGCCTCAGGACGTCCAGCCGGTCTCCATCAGCGCCTCCGCGGCGCCGTTCGAGGGCTGCGGGATGCCCGCCGCGTCCAGCGTGAACAGCGCCACCAGCAGCTGCTCCCCGCGCACCACGGTCTGCCGCGAGTACCCGGAGACGGTGAACATCGCGGCCGCGACGTCCTCGGCGTGGAGCGTTTCCAGCCACAGGCACTCCACCGCCTTCACGTCGGCGGGCTCCGTCCAGGTGTCCACCCGGGCCACGATCCGGCTCCCCAACAGGGTGGTCGAGTCGCGCTCCTGGCCCGACGTCAGCTCCAGGTCGTCGAAGCCCAGCCACTGCAGGTACCGGGCGGCCGTCAGCACCGCGTCCTGCGGAGTGCGCACCGGCTGCGGACGGAACGGCGGGCGCAGCGCCCGGGCCGCGCCCGAACCCGCCGCCAGCGGGCCCGCCGCCCCGGCCGGCGGCACCGCCGTGGTGTACGGACGGGCGCTCTCCGCCGGGCGCGCCGAGCGCGGACCGGCGCTCTGCAGCCGCGGCACCCGGTCCACCGGCAGCCGCACCGTCGCCCCGCAGTTGCAGGTGAACTCCGGCTGCGGCCACTGGTCGCTGCGCCCGCAGTGCGGACAGCGCATGGTCAGCCAGGAGTCCTCCCAGGACCGGAAGCGCACCTGCACCGGCACCCCGCCGCGCAGCAGCGGCACCCGCAGCTGCGCCCCGCACGGGCACGGCAGGCTCGGCGGCTCGTACCGGTGCTCGGCCCGGCAGGCCGGGCAGCGCACCTGGCTGGCTCCCGACGGCGAGCCGGGCGGGAAGCCCGTCGAAGCGGCGGCGTCGGCGGCGTCCTCGGGCAGCGGCATGGCGGTCACCGTCCGTTCGGATCGGATGGGCGGGGATGCCTCCATCCTGGCCGATCGGAGCCCCGGCCGGTGCGGAATGAGGGATTCCTCCAACGGAGTTGAGGTGGCGGAAAGGTGCGCGAACGGTCGCGCGCCGGGGGCGCACGCGGCTGTCGTCGGCGCCGCGGCCCCGGCAGTGCGGCGCGGCGGCCCCGGCCGTGCGGTGCGGCGGGCGGTTCCGACCGGCGCGGGCGGGCGCCGCGGCGCCGACGGTGGGGTGCCGAGGAGGTTGGCGGTTGGTCAACTTCCTTCCACAGCAAGGCGGGTGGCGTAGGTTTCCGGCATGACGACATTCGTACTGACGGCCGGTGCCTGGCTCGGTGCCTGGGCCTGGGACGACGTGGTGCCGCTGCTGGAGGCCGCCGGGCACCGGGCCGTGCCGATCACCCTGGCGGGCCTGGCCGAGCGCCGCGACGAGACCACCGGGCTGGAGGGGCACGTCCGGGACGTCGTGGCCGCGGTGGAGGGGGTCGGAGCCGGGGACGGCGGGGGCACCGTCCTGGTCGGGCACAGCTACTCCGGCGTCCCCGTCGGCATCGCCGCCGCCCGGCTCGGCGACCGTCTGCGCCGGACCGTCTTCGTGGACGCCAACCTGCCCGTGCACGGACAGCCCTTCGCCGACTCGCTCCCCGACGGCGGCACGCTCCTCCGCGCGACGATCGCCGCCCACGAGGGCACCTGGCCGCCGCTGCCGCCCACCGCCTTCGCCGCCCACGGCCTCGACCCGGACCGCACCCGGCACCTCCTCGCCCGGGCCGTCCCCCACCCCGGCGCCACCCTCACCGACCCGGCCGAGCTGCCCCGGCCGCTCGCCTCGCTCACCGCCAGCTACGTGTACTGCCGCCGCGAGGGCTCCCCGCCCCGTCCCGACGCCGCCGCGCTGACCGACGGCGGTGCCTGGCAGTCCGCCGTGCTCGACTCCAGCCACTGGCCGATGCTCTCGGTGCCCGGCGAACTCGCCGCCACCCTGCTGGCCGAGGCCGACCGCTGACCCACCGGCCCGGCCCGGGGCCCGTCGGTCGCCGGGCCGGGCCGGTCGACTCCTGTCGGGGAAGGGTGTGCGCCGGGAGGCGGAGCGGTGCGGGCCGCGGCGGGGCCTGTCCGAGGGTCCGGCGCCCGCAGTGGGCGGGGGGCGTTCACGCCGGGTCGGTGGTGCCGTCGGGCAGCTCGACGCCCCAGCGGAGCAGGTCGGCCGGGGTGTCCAGGTCGTCCGGTACGGCCGCGTCCGTGCAGTCCACCAGCGTCACCGGGCGGCTCGCCAGCAGGGCCCGGGCCCCCGCGTCACCGCGCGCGGTGGCCCGCAGGAACGGGAAGTGCGCGGCGCCGATCAGCACCGGGTGCGCCCGGCGCCCGGCGTAGGCGCACGAGGCCAGGTCCGTGCGCCCGGCGTGCACGGCGAGCAGGCGGCGGACCGCCTCCGCCGTGACGCCCGGGGTGTCCACCAGCAGCACCAGCACCGCGCTCGCCCCCGGCGGCAGCGCGGCCAGGCCCGCGCGCAGCGAGGACGCCATGCCCGTCCGCCAGTCAGGATTATCGACGAGTCGACAGTCTCCGGTGTCCACCCGGGCCCGCACCTCGGCCGCCGCCGCCCCCAGCACCGCCACCGCCCCGTCGCAGCCGCCCGCCGCCGCCACCGCCAGCGCGTGCTCCAGCAGCGGACGCCCCCGGTGGCGCAGCAGCGCCTTCGGCCACCCGCCCAGCCGGGAACCGCCCCCGGCCGCCAGCACCAGGGCGGGCACCCGCAGCCCCGCGGCGCGGCCGGTCGTCCCGCCGTCGGTGCCGCCGCCCGTCCCGCCGCGGGCGCCGCCGCCCGTCCCGTCAGTCATGGCGCCAGTCTGCCCCCGCGCCCCGCCCCGTCGCCTTGGACGATCCGACAGGCCGTCCCCGCCGCCCGTCCGCCGCTCCCGGCCGTTCCGTCCCTGGACCGCGCCCCGGCCGCCCCCGTTCACTGGCCCCATGGCACCGCGCACCACAGACGCTCCCGCAGCAGCACCCGCCCCGCTGGTCGACCGCCACGGCCGGGTCCACACCGACCTGCGGATCTCCCTCACCGACCGGTGCAACCTGCGCTGCACCTACTGCATGCCCGCCGAGGGGCTCGACTGGCTGCCGCGCGACCAGGCCCTCACCGACGGGGAACTGCTGCGCCTGGCCCGGATCGCCGTCGACCGCCTCGGCATCCGCACCCTGCGCCTCACCGGCGGCGAACCGCTGCTGCGCCGCGGCCTGCCCGACCTGGTCGCCGAACTGGCCGCCCTCGGGCCGGAACTCTCGCTCACCACCAACGGCATCGGACTCGCCCGCCGCGCGGCCGAGCTGGAGCGGGCCGGACTGCACCGGGTGAACGTCAGCCTGGACACCCTGCGCCCCGAACGGTACGCGGCGCTCACCCGCCGCGACCGGCTCGCCGACGTCCTGGCCGGGCTGGCCGCCGCCAAGGAGGCCGGGCTGGCCCCGGTGAAGGTCAACGCGGTGCCGGTGCGCGGCGTCAACGAGGACGAACTCGTCGACCTGGTCGAGTTCGCGGTCGCGGGCGGCTACCGGATGCGCTTCATCGAGTCCATGCCGCTGGACGCCCAGGGCGCCTGGGACCGGGCCGCGATGGTCACCGCCGACGAGATCCTCGCCGCCCTCGCCGCCCGCTGGACCCTCGTCCCGGTCGGACGGCACGGCAACGCCCCCGCCGAGGAGTGGCGGCTGTCCGGCACCGACCACGTGGTCGGCGTGATCGCCTCCGTCACCCGCCCGTTCTGCGGCGGCTGCGACCGCGTCCGGCTGACCGCCGACGGCCAGCTGCGCAACTGCCTGTTCGCCACCGAGGAGTCCGACCTGCGGGCCCTGCTGCGCGGCGGCGCCGACGACGACCGGATCGAACGGGCCTGGCGCGCCTGCGTCTCCCGCAAGGGCCCCGGCCACCGGATCGGCGACACCGACTTCGTCCGGCCGGACCGGCCGATGTCCGCGATCGGCGGCTGAGCGGCGGTTCGGGCCGCGCAGGGCGGACGGTTTCCCGACCGCCCCGCCGAGGACGGACAGGTCGGCGTCGGGGTGGGACGGGGGCACCGGACGGTGTCGAACCGTTGGACCCGGCACTGCGATGTTCCGCGCTGAAGTGCGCACTACTGGTAGCTTCGGTGCATGGACACCTATCCGATCACCGAGGCCCGCAACAAGCTGGGGGCCCTGGCGCGGCAGGTCAGCGCCGAACAGAAGCACATCGCCCTTTCGGACCGGGGCCAGATCATGGCCGTCCTGATCAGCCCCGCCGAGCTGGAGGAGCTGGAGTACCACCGGGCCACCGCCCAGCACCTGGCGCGGAAGGCGCGCGGTGAGACCGGCCCGGGCGTTCCGCACGACGAGGCCCGCCGTCGGGTCTTCGGAGAGGCGCCGTGACCTACGGCATCGTCTGGGAGCCCCGGGCCCTTGCCGTGGCGCAGAAGTACGCCGCCGAGGACAGGGACAGGATCCAGCAGGTCTTCCGGGCCGTCGACCTGCTCGCGGACAACCCCCGGCCGACGGGGGCCCTCACCGTGGGAGGCAGCGGGATCTACCGGATTCAGGCGGCCTCCACCGTGTCCAGTACGAGGTCCACGACCGAACGATCACCGTCACGGTCCTCCACCTCGGCCGGGACCGTCGACGGCGGCCGGGCGGTCGGGGTGCGGCGTAGGATCGTCGGTGCACGTCGGTCCCGGGCGACCGGGCGGGGGAGGGGAGTTGTCGTGGAGGACATCGGCACGACGGACGTCAGGCAGTACCTGCGGGGCCTCGCGGTCTTCGCCGGGGAGCTGCCCGACTTCGACCCGGACGCGGCACCGGAGCGGCCCGAGGTGCTGTTCCTCGACTGGCTGACCGGGGCGGTGGAGGCCGGGGTCCGGGAGCCGCACGCGATGACCCTGTCGACCGTCGGCGCCGACGGGACGCCCTCGGCGCGGGTGCTGCTGCTGAAGAACGTGGACCGGCGCGGCTGGCAGTTCGCGGCCGGCGCCGCCAGTCCGAAGGGCCGCGACCTGGCCGTGAACCCGGTGGCCGCGCTGTCGTTCCACTGGCCGGAGCAGGCCCGGCAGGTCCGGGTCACCGGCCCCGTCGCGCCGGAGTCGCCGGAGGACAGCGCGGCCGACTTCCTGGCCCGCTCGCCCGGGTCGCGCGCCGAGGCGCTGGTCGGTCACCAGAGCCGGCCGCTGCCCGACGTCCGGGAGCTCGAACGGGCCACCGAGCTGGCGCTGGAGCGCGTCGAGCGGGAGCCCGGCCTGGTCGTGCCCGAGTGGACGCTCTACACCGTCCGCGCCGAACGGGTCGAGTTCTGGCAGGCCGACAAGCAGCGCCGGCACATCCGGCTGTGCTACGAGCGCCGGGGCGAGGAGTGGACGCGCGGGCGGCTGTGGCCCTGACGGGCACGGGTGATCGTCGCGGGGCGGCCGCCGCGGGGCGGTGACCGTCGAGTGGCGGCCGCTGGTGGGAAAGCGGCCGGTCGGGAACGCGCCGACGACGACATTTGCCCGCTTTGTGAGGTGGGTCATGCTGCGGCCCGACCGGCTTGACCCGGCGTGGCGGGGCTGGTCTCCTGGTGGGCCGTCAGAGCCGCCGAACCGCAGAGGAACACCGTGCGATCCCGCCGTACCCGTACCCGTACCCGTACCGCAGCCGTCGCCGTCCTGCTGCTCGGACCGCTCGCCCTCGCCGGGTGCACCAGCACCACCAAGGGCACCGGCGGCACCGGCAGCCCGGGGGCGGCCTCCCAGGGGACGAACCCGCTGCAGAACCCGGACGGGACCAAGCCCGGCCTGGCGCCCGTCGGCTCCGACGCCGACCGGAAGGCCGGGCGCGACCTGATCGCCCAGGTGCAGACCGCCGACGCGGGGCCGAAGACCGGCTACGACCGCGACCAGTTCGGGCCGCCGTGGACCGACAACGTGGACGGCGTGCCGATGGGCCACAACAACTGCGGGACGCGCGACGACGTGCTGGCCCGCGACGGGCAGAACGTCGAGCACAAGGACGGCTCCGCCTGCGTGGTCACCGGCATGACCATCTGGGACCCGTACACCGGCAGGACCGTGCAGTGGAACAAGCAGCAGGCGTCGAAGATCCAGATCGACCACGTGATGCCGCTGTCCTACGACTGGCAGCAGGGCGCCGCCCGGTGGGAGAAGGCCAAGCGGGTGCAGATCGCGAACGACCCGCTGAACCTGATCCCCGCCGACGGTTCGCAGAACGCCGCGAAGGGCGACTCCGGCCCGGCCAGCTGGCTGCCCGCCAACACCGCGGTGCACTGCTCGTACGCGATCCGGTGGGCGCAGGTCTCGCTGAAGTACCAGTTGCCGGTGACGCCCGCCGACAAGAGGACCATGCTCGCGCTGTGCGGCGGCTGAGCCCGCGGCGGTAGGACGCGGAACGGCCCCGGGGCCGTCCGGGACTCCCGGGAGGGAGTCGGTCCGGACGGCCCCGGGGGCGCGGGGGGACGGGTCAGCGGGTCGGTGGCTCAGCGGGCCGGTGGGTCAGCTGCTCGCCTTGGGCGTCGCCGTCAGGTCGTACATGGTGGTGCTGCCGACGGTCCTGGCGGTGTAGGTGGACTCCACCCAGGAGGCGATCTCCGAGGAGTAGTTGGAGCCGCCCATGCTGCCGCCGCCCATGCCGCCGCCACCGATGAACCAGTGCACCTTGCCCTCCTTGACCAGCTGCTTGAAGCCGTCGAGGGAGAGCGACGGGTCGCTGCCGTTGAAGCCGCCCAGCGCCATCACCGGCTCGCCGCTGGCGAGTTGGTAGCTGGCCTGGTTCTGCGAGCCGACCGCGGCCGCCACCCAGGTGTACTTGTCGGCGTCCTGCTTCAGCAGGTCGGCCACCTCGGAGGAGACCTGGGCGCCGTTCAGCAGGCCTCCCATGCCGCCGCCCGCGCCGCCGAAGCCGCCGCGGCCGGTGCGGCCGTCCTCGCCGGTGGTGCCGCCCGGGAAGCCGGGGAAGGTGCCCGTGCCACCCGTGCCACCGGTGCCGTTGCCGGTGCCGCCGGGGAAGGCGGGCATCCCGTTGCCCCCGTTGCCGGTGCCGCCGTTGCCGTTGCCGCCCGGGAAGTTGGGCACGCCGTTGCCGTTGCCGTTGCCGCCGGTGCCGCCGTTCTGGCCGCCGCCCGGGAAGCCCTGGAAGCCCGGGAAGGTGCCGTTCCGGGCGCCGCCACCGCCGGGGAAGCCGCCGCGGCCGCCGAAGCCGCCGCTCTGGACGGCCGGGCCCGCGGTCACGATGGAGCCGCTGTGGCCGGTGGAGACGGTGTCGAGGGCGTACGCGGTCGGGCCGGCCAGGCCCGCGGCGAGGGCGGTGAGGCCCGCGACGGTGGCGATCCGGCGGCCGGTGAGGCCGGCGATCCGGCCCGCGAAGAGCAGGCCGAGCGCGGCGAGGACACCGCCGACCAGCACGGCGTTGCGCAGCCACGGCACGAAGTCGGGGCTGCGGCCCAGCAGTTGGTGCGCCCACCAGGCGGTGACCAGCAGGGTCACGGCGAGTACCGCGGCGTACGGCAGGCGCTGGTGGACCTTCCACAGGCCGTCCACGCCCATGCCGACCAGGGCGGCGACCGCCGGGACGAGGGCCACCGTGTAGTACTGGTGGAAGATGCCGGACATGAAACTGAAGGTCAGTGCGGTGGAGAGCAGCCAGCCGCCCCACACCAGGAAGCCGATCCGGGCCGAGTCGGTGCGCGGGTAGCGGCGGGTCGCCCACAGGCCGAACACCAGCAGGATCAGGGCGGCGGGCATCAGCCAGGCGATCTGCCCGCCGATGTCGCCGTCGAACAGCCGGGTGAGGCCGGTGGAGCCCCACATGCCGCCACCGCCGCCGCCGGGGCCGCCGCCGGGGCCGCCGCCGGTGACGCCGCCCTCGGCGTTGAAGAAGGCGCGGCGGCCGCCACCGCCGACCGAGCCGGTCTCGTTGCCGGTGATCCGGCCGAAGCCGTTGTAGCCGAAGGTCAGGGAGAGGAAGGAGTTGTCCTGCGAGCCGCCGATGTACGGGCGGGCCGAGGCGGGCATCAGCTCGACGATCGCCACCCACCAGCCGCCGGCCACCACCATCGCGACGGTGCCGTACAGCAGCTGCAGGAGGCGGCGGCGCAGCGCGGTGGGCGCGCAGACCAGGTACACCAGGGCGAAGCCGGGCAGCACCAGGAACGCCTGCAGGGTCTTGGCGAGGAACGCCAGGCCGAACATCACGCCGACCAGGACGATCCAGCGGGTGGAGGCCGTCTCGGTGGCCCGGACGATGCCGTACGCGGCCAGCGTGAGCAGCAGCACCAGTGCCGCGTCCGGGTTGTTGAAGCGGAACATCAGCGCCGCGACCGGGGTCAGCGCCAGCGCCGCGCCCGCGACCAGGCCGCCGAGCGCGGAGAAGCGGCGGCGCACCGTCGCGTACACGGCGGCGACCGTGCCGACGCCCATCAGCACCTGCGGGGCCAGCACGCTGAACGAGCTGAGGCCGAAGATCCGGGCGGAGAGCGCCATCGGCCACAGCGACAGCGGCGGCTTGTCGACGGTGATGAAGTTCGCCGCGTCCGAGGACCCGAAGAACATCGCCTTCCAGCTGACCGAGCCGGCCTGCACGGCGGCGGAGTAGAAGGAGTTCGCCCAGCCGGAGGCGGTCAGGTTCCAGAAGTACAGGACGGCCGTGGCCAGCAGCAGGCCGAGGAACGCCGGACGCACCCACCTCGGGTCGTCCGGGCGGCCCCGCCAGGTGCGGGCGGGCAGGGTGCGCAGCCGACCGGCCCAGGAGGCCCGGCCCCCGGGGCCGACGGGCGGCAGCGCGACGGGCGGGAACAGCGTCTCAGCGGGCCGCTCGCGTCCGGCCCCGGCGGGCGGGAGCGGCGCGGTGGCGGGCCACTCGGTCGGCCCGGCGGCGGGCCCGGCTGCGGCGGCGGGCGCGACCGCCGGTGGCGGGTAGTTCGCGGCGTCGGGCCACGGCTCGCTGGTCGGGGGAACGGAACTGGACGTGGTCATGGGCCATACGCTCGGAGGCCCGGCTGAGAGGTTGATGAGAGCCGGGTGTGAGGGCGCTCTAATCTCCCGGCGAACGGGTGACGTGCGCCTCGGCGGAGGGGCCCGGCGCGCCCCGCGCGGGGCCCCTCCGGGCGCTGACGGACCGTCAGCCCGCCGCGTGGGCCGCCGTTCCCGCGCCGGGGCCCGCGTTCGGGCCGGTGCCCGGGCCCGCGTCCGGGCCCGGGGCGGGCGGGGCGAGGCGGGTGCCGAGCCAGGTGAGGGCGGGCGGGATCTCGCGGGTCCAGGTGTGGAAGTTGTGGCCGCCGCTGTCCAGGGTGATGGTGGACAGCCGGGTCGGGGCCTTGAACGCCGCCACCATCTCCTGCGTGGGCCGGTAGTTCTCCTCGTTGCGGCTGGTGGCCAGCAGCAGCGAGACCGGCGGCGCGGGCTGGGTCCGCAGCCGCCACAGCAGGTCGTTCTCCTGCTTGACCTGGTCGCTGCCGCCGAACAGGTCGCCGGTGGTCGGGTCGTTGTGCACCTCGTAGTAGCCGGACAGCGCGATCGCCGCCCGGTACGAATCCGGCTTGCGCACCGCGAACTTGACGGCGCAGTAGCCGCCGGTCGAGTCGCCGATCACGGCCCGCGACTCGGGCCGGTCGTCGACCCGGTAGGCGGCCGACATCGCCTTCGGCAGGTCCTCGGTGAAGAAGGTCTCCACCTGCGGGCCGCCCGGCACGTCCATGCACTCGGTGTCGCGGTTGCCGACCAGGGTGGGCCGCATCATCACCAGCACGGTCGGCGGCAGCTCCTTGGCCTCGATGGCCTTCAGCGCGGACGCCGGGTACTGCAGCAGCGAGATCAGCTTCTCCGGCGTGCCCGGGTAGCCGGACAGCGCCAGCACCATCGGGAAGCGGCTGTGCGCGTACGCGGGCTGGAAGTACTGCGGCGGCAGGTAGACGTACGCGGGCGTGCCGGTCAGCCCGGAGCCGCTGCCGTGGATCTCCACCTGCTGGATCACCCCGGAGCGGTCCTGCGCGGAGCCCTGCGAGGAGTACATCTTCTGCTCGCCGGTCACCGAGACGGCCTTGCCGCCCGGCTGGTGGTCGACCACGGTGCCGGGGCTGCCGTCCAGGCCGAGCAGGTCGCTCCAGGTCGAGTAGAACCCGAAGTACGAGTTGGCGACCAGGCCCATCGCGACCAGCACCGCGACCTGCGTCCCGAAGAACGCCCCCAGCCGCCCCAGCCAGGCCCGCCAGCTCCGCCCGCCCAGCCGGGGCCACAGCCACAGGGTGGCGGCGAACGCGGCGACGGCCACCAGGATGGCGATGATCTGCAGGGGGAGTCCGGTCAGGCTGGGCACCCGATGATCGTAAGGTACGTCCTCACCGAGCTCCCAGCCGCCTCCCAGCCGGTTCACGGTTTCACCAAGCGCGCCCCATGCGGACCCCAACCCCTGCGGCGCGGGTGCTGTCGGCGCTCCCCGCTACGCTCCGGCGGTCATGAGGCCTCCCGAGGAACTGCACCTGGTCGACTGGCTCTCGTTGGAGCACTCCTACGGGTCGGCCGGTGGCGTGCCCGGCTGGATCCGGGCGCTGTACGACGAGGACGCGGCGGTGGTCGGCGCGGCGCTCGGCGAGCTGTTCGGACGGGCCCTGCACCAGGGCACCGTCTCCTCGGCGGCCGTCGCCGCCGTCCCGTACCTGGCGCACGCCGCCGTGCACGCCCGGCACCGGCGTGCCGACCTGCTGGAGTTCATCGCGGCGACCGGCGGCACCGAGGAGGCGTACCTGTACGCCGAGGAGGAGACCGGACACGAGGAGGTCGTGGCGGGTCGGGCCGGTGCTGCCGCCGAACTGCCCTGGCTGCTGGACCTGTTGGGGGACGCGGACGCCGAGGTGCGGCGGCAGGTGGTGCGGGTGGCGCGGTGGGCGGCGGGGGAGTCGCGGCCGCTCGCGGTGGCGGCGCTGGAGGACCGCCACCGGTGCGATCCGGCGCCGCAGGTGCGGGCCGAGGCGCTGACGGTGCTGAGCTTCCTGGAGGCCGACCCGGGCGGGCGGTTGCGCGCGGCGCTGGCGGACGCGGAGCCCGCCGTCCGGGCCACTGCCGCGCTCCTGCTGCTGGAGGACGCCGAACTCCCTGACCCGGCAGGCCTGTTGGAGGTGCTGGTGGCGGACGGCGGCGATCCGGCGTTCCGGCTGGTGTGGGGCGAGTGGTTCCCCGGCGTCGGCAACGCCGACCAGCGGGTGCAGCGGGTGCTCGACGCCGATCCGGCGGCCACCCGTGCCGCCGCGGCCGCCTGGATCGCGGCGGGCGACCACGACGCCCGCGGCACCCGCCGCGCCCTGCGGCTGGCCGCCCGCTGGCCCGGCCGGGTGGCCGGGACCGTCGCGCTGCTGGTCGCCGCGCTGCCGCACCAGCGCGAGTGGTACTGGCGGATGACCGTGCTGCAGGGCCTCGCCGACCACGCCGCCCGCACCCCGGACCCCGGCCCCGCCGTCGCCGCGGTGCTGCCGCACGTCACCGACCCCGACCCGCGGATCGCCGGGCCCGCCCAACTCCTGCTCGCCCGCACCGGCGACACCCGCCTGCTCGACCTCGTCCCCGACCCCGCCCCGGCCGCGCTGGACGCCCTGGCCGCCCGCACCGACGACCCCGCGCTGCGCCGTCGCGCCCTCGCCCCGTACCGCTCCCCGTACGACGGCGTCCTCCGCGGCGCCGCCGACGAACTGCTCGACGTCCTCACCCCGGCGGACACCGCCGCGCTACTGCCCGAACTGACCCGGCTGGTGCGCAGCTGCCCCAGCCGCAGACTCCTGCACCGGCTCGCCGAATCCGGTCACTGCGACCCCGAACTCCTCGACGCGCTGCGCGAGTCGGCTGCCGACGAGGACGCCGACCTGGCACCCGCGGCCGCCGTCGCCGCGGCCCGCCTCGGCGCCGACCCGCAGCCCGCGCTGCGCCTGCTCGCCACCCGGCTCGCCGAGCGCGGCGGCTGCCTGCCCGACGCCGCCCTGCTCGGCCCGGCCGCCGCGCCGCTGCTGCCCCTGGTGGAGCGCTACCTGACGTCGGGGCACCCGATGCAGCGGATCGACGCCGCCGAGGCGCTCTGGCGGATCACCGGCGACCCCGCCCGCGCCGTCCCGCTCCTGCTCGACGAGTTCCGCCCCACCTGGCCCGGTGCCCGGGCCCTCGCCGTCCTGTGCCGGATCGGCCGCCCGCTGCCCGCGGAACACCGTGCCCTGTTGGGGAGTTGGCTCGCCCCGGACCGGGTCGGGCCGGGCGAGGAGGAGGTCTTCTGGACCGACCGCCTCGGCCTGCGCCTGCGCGCGGAGGCCCGGCTGCTGCTCGCCCTGCCGGACTGAGACGGCGGCGGCCCGCCGCACCCATGGGGAAGGTGCGGCGGGCCGCCGGTCGGTGACGGGGCGTCAGCCCAGGCTGTTGTAGATGGTGTTCAGCAGCGTGGAGCTGTCGTCGTCGTTCTCCAGGGCGAAGGCGAACATGCCGCCCAGGCCCTTGTTCTTCGCGTACGCGGCGCGGGCCTGGATGGCCTTCGGGTCGTCACCCGTCCAGAAGTTGGTGCCGTCGTAGACCCAGGTGCTCTCGGTCACCGGGTCCCAGTGGGTGTTCTGGGAGGTGAGGGTGAGCTCCCGCCAGCTGGCCAGGCCGGCCTCCTGGCTGCCCGGCTTGGCCGGGGTGGCGCCGGTGGCGTTCTGGTAGAGGCCGTAGTTATTGCCGGCCTGGACGCCGGTCCAGCCGCGGAAGTAGAACGGGATCCCCAGGATGATCTTGTTGGACGGGAAGCCGCCCTTGATCCCGTACTCCGGCAGGCCGGTGGTGTACGCGGCCAGCGTGGTGTCCACGTTGTACTTGGCGGTGCCGGGCGCGATCGGCGTGGTCGGGTCGGCCGGGCTGTCGTGCAGCGGGTCCTGGAGGTTGGTCGGACCGGTGGCGTCCCACGAGCCGTGCATGTCGTAGGTCATGATGTCGGCGTAGTCCAGGTAGGAGCCGATCTTGTCGGTCTCGATGTACTGGATCTTGTCCTGGCCGGACGGCAGCGCCGCGGTGAGCAGGAACTTCTTGCCGACGCTCGCGCCGTACGAGTCGAGCTGGCTGCGGAACTCGGCGAGCAGGGCGGTGAAGTTCTGCTTGTCGGCCGCCGAGTAGTGGTTGCCGGTGTGGCCGCCGGCCGAGCCCGGGTACTCCCAGTCGATGTCGATGCCGTCGAAGATGCCCGCGGCGCTGGCCGCACCGCCGGAGGCGTCACCCGCGACGCCGGTCGGCAGGTTGCCCTTCAGGAACATGTCGATGCAGGAGGAGACCAGCTTCTTGCGCGAGGCGTCGGTGGCCGCCGCGTCGGAGAAGTACTTGGAGTACGTCCAGCCGCCCAGCGAGAGGGTGATCCGCAGGTTCGGGTTCTTCGCCTTGAGCTGGCGCAGCTGGTTGAAGTTGCCCTTCAGCGGCTGCTGCCAGTCGTCGGCGGAGCCGTCCACCGAGATGGCGCCCGAGTAATCCATCTGGTAGTCGGCGTACGCGTCGGCCGCGCCGTCGCCCGCGTTCGGGTTGTCCTCGTGGCCGGCGTCCGAGGCCTTGACCGCCTCGAAGCAGTTGAGGTTGGTCGGGTGGATGTTCTCGAACGCGTACGAGATCACGTCCAGCTTGGCGCCCGCGCCCGAGGTGTCCACGTTCTTCGGGTAGTAGGCGGCGTCGTACACCGACCACTGGTCGAAGTACGCCGACTTCAGCGGCTTGGTGGTGGCGGGCGCGGCGGCGGTGGAGGTGGTCACCGCGGCGGACTGCTGCGAGGCGTGCCCGGCCTTGTCGTACGCCTGCACGGTGAAGGTGTACGAGGTGTTCGGCAGCAGCGAGGAGATCGCGATGCCGGTGCCCATCGAGGTGCCGACCAGCTGGCCCTTCGACCAGACCTTGTAGCCGACGTAGTTGTCGGTCGAGTCGGTCGAGGCGTTCCACTTCAGCACCACCGCGTTGGAGGTGGTCCTGGTGACCGTCACCCCGCCCGGCACGGTGATCTTGCCGTCGCCCGCCGGGCCGTTGCCGGTGCCCGAGCTGGAGCTCGCGGACGGCGACGGGGAGCTGGACGCCGAGGTGGACGGGCTGGGGGAGGTGGAGTTCGACGCGCTCGCGCTCGGGCTCGGCGAGGTGCTCTGCGAGGCGCTGGCGGACGCGGAGGCGGTCGGGCTGGTGGTGCCGGTGCCCGGACCGGACAGCACCAGGTCGTCCGCCTGGTAGGCGCCGGTGCCGTACCAGCCGTGGGTGAACACCGTCACCGAGGTGGTGGAGGCGCCGGTGGTGAACGTGGTGCTCAGCTGGGTGTAGGCGGAGGCGCCCGGCGTCCAGGTGGACGCGTTCACGCCGGTGCCGGTGGCGCCCAGGTACACGTAGCTGCCCTTGAGGAAGCCGGAGAGCGTGTACTTGGTGTTCGGCTGGACGGCGACGACCTGCTGGCACTGGCCGGTGTCCGAGGCGGTGGCGTTGCCGTTCAGCGCGTAGGACCCGCCGTGCACGGGGGTGGTGACCACCGAACCGTTGGTGCAGGTCCAGCCGCTCAGCGAACCGGCCTCGAAGTCGCCGTTGGCGAGCAGGTTGACGGTGGCGGCGGAGGCCGAACCGAGCGACAGCGCGAGGGCGGTGGAACCGACCGTCATCGCGGCGGCCACCACGAGGGCGCCGGCACGACGACGGGACGGGGCCCGGCGCGGGGTCGACTCGGGTGCGGGCGTGGCCCGTTCAAGCATGGAGGAACCTCCGGAGAAGTGGGGTTGTCCGGTAGGTGCGGCGGCCGTGGGGACCAGGTGGGAGCCTGCGCGCCTGGGGTGAGCGCGTCACCTAGATTGGACTGGACCATTCGTCCGGGTCAAGGACTTCGGCCCACGAACCGTCAGGAAGCTTTCCGAACAGTCGACGCGGCAGCCCGGTGGCGCGGGGGTCGCACGCCCCCCGCTCGTAGTTGCACATAACTTGCAATTGCATCCCGATAAGCGGAAGGATGGCCCAGCTCAGCGCCCCGACCCCGTCACCACCGGAGGGAAGTCCCATGGCAGCGCCCAGTCGTCTGCGCGACCGGCTCACGCGGGAGGAGTGGATACGGCTCGCCGGGATGGGCGGGTTCGTCCTGCTCCTCCACGTGGTGGGGTGGGTCACCCTGCTCGCGGTGATCGCGCCGCAGCACTACGACGTGGGCGGGCAGGTGTTCGGCGCCGGGATGGGGCTGACGGCGTACACGCTGGGGATGCGGCACGCCTTCGACGCGGACCACATCGCGGCGATCGACAACACGACCCGGAAGCTGATGGGGCAGGGCAAGCGTCCGCTCTCGGTGGGGTTCTGGTTCTCGCTCGGGCACTCCTCCATCGTGTTCGGCCTGTGCGCGCTGCTGGCGTTCGGCATCCGGTCGCTGGCGGGGCAGGTGGAGTCGGACGACTCGACGCTGCACGACGTGACGGGGCTGATCGGCGTCAGCGTCTCGGGGACCTTCCTGGTGCTGATCGGCCTGATCAACCTGGGGGCGTTCAACGGGATCCTGAAGGTGTTCCGGCGGATGCGCCAGGGCGACTTCGACGAGGCCGAGCTGGAGCGGCAGCTGGACCGGCGCGGGTTCCTGAACCGGATCCTGGGACGGGTCACCCGGGCGGTCACCAAGCCGTGGCACATGTACCCGGTGGGGCTGCTGTTCGGGCTGGGCTTCGACACCGCGACGGAGGTCTCGCTGCTGGTGCTGGCGGGCGGCGCGGCCGCGTTCTCGCTGCCCTGGTACGCGCTGCTGGTGCTGCCGGTGCTGTTCGCGGCGGGGATGAGCCTGCTGGACACCATCGACGGCTCGTTCATGAACTTCGCGTACGAGTGGGCGTTCTCCAAGCCGGTCCGGAAGATCTACTACAACCTGACGGTGACCGGCCTGTCGGTGGTCGTGGCGCTGGTGATCGGCGTGATCGAGCTGATCGGCCTGCTCGCGGAGAAGCTGGAGGTCACCGGCGGCCCGATCGGCTGGATCGGTTCGCTGGACCTGAACCTGGTGGGCTACGTGATCGTCGGCCTGTTCGTGGTGACCTGGGCCGGGGCGATGGCGTTCTGGAAGTTCGGCCGGGTCGAGCAGAAGTGGTCGGCGGGCCTGCGCGGCGAGCAGGCGGCCCTGGGCGGCGAACAGGCGTAGCGGTCGCAGCAGCCAGGAGGGGCGTCCCGGTCGGGGCGCCCCTCCTCGCACGTAGCGAACTGTTCACGCCCACACCCTTGTCGCGTCAACTTCTACGCGCGTATCTTCTGGACGTGGATCTACGCGAGTAGCCCGACAGGTCCGTCCGGACGCCCGGACCGGCCCTGGCAGCCAGCCTCCTGACGAACCCTCAACGCCACCCGGGCGGCCCCAGTGCGGCGCCCGGGCTTCGGTCCTGCCACGAAGGAGCCCCGCAACGGTGCCCAGCCCCACTCCCGCCCGCCGCTCCCACCGCTCCCGCCGCACCCTGCTGCGCGTCGCCTCGACGGCCGCGGTCGCCGCGTCCCTGGTGGCCGTCCCGCTGCCGGGCGCGTTCGCCGCGCCGTCCACCGGGGTGGTGATCGCCGAGGTGTACGGCGGCGGCGGCAACTCCGGCGCGACGTTGAAGAACGACTTCATCGAGCTGGGCAACCCGTCCGGTGCGGCCTTCGGCCTGTCCGGGTACAGCGTGCAGTACCTGCCGGGCAGCCCGAGCGCCTCCAGCCAGTGGGGCGTGACCGCGCTGAGCGGGTCGGTCGCCCCGGGCGGGCGCTACCTGGTCGCGGAGGGGGCGGGCGCGGGCGGCACCGTCGCGCTGCCGGCCGCCGACGCGAGCGGCAACCTGGCGCTCTCGGCGACCAGCGGCACCGTCGCACTGGTCAACGGCACCGCCGCGCTGACCTGCAAGACCGCCGCGGACTGCGCGGCCGACCCGCGGATCGTCGACCTGGTGGGCTTCGGCACCGCCGTGGTCCGCGAGGGCAGCCCGATAGCCGGGGCATCCAACACGGCCTCGGTGGCGCGCGGCGCCTCGCTCGCCGACACCGACGACAACGCCGCGGACCTCACCGCGGGCGACCCGACGCCGACCAACTCCAGGGGCGAGAGCGCGGGCGGCGGTTCCACCACCCCGCCCACCACCCCGCCGACCACCCCGCCCGTCCCGGGCGACCTGCGGATCCACGACGTCCAGGGCACCACCCGCGTCTCGCCGAAGAACGGCCAGACCGTCACCAACGTCCCGGGCGTGGTCACCGGCGTGCGCGGGTACGGCACCAAGGGCTTCTGGATCCAGGACCCCAACCCGGACGCGAACCCGGCCACCAGCGAGGGCCTGTTCGTCTACACCGGCTCCGCCGCCCCGGCCGTGAAGGTCGGCGACTCGGTGCTGGTCACCGGCAAGGTCAGCGAGTACTACCCGAACAGCTCGGGCGGCTCGCAGTCGGTCACCGAGCTGACCGGCCCGAAGACCACCGTGCTGTCCTCCGGCAACCCGGTGCCCGCGCCGGTCGTGCTGGACGCCGCGAACATCCCGGCCGCCTACGCCCCCGACGCGGGCGGCGGCTCGATCGACGCGCTGCCGCTCGACCCGGCGAAGTACGCCCTCGACTTCTACGAGTCGCTGGAGGGCATGAACGTCCAGGTCGCCGACGTGCCGGTGGTGCAGGCCACCGACAAGTACAACGAGCTGTGGGTGGACGCCAGTTCGGCCGACCCGCGGACCGGCCGCGGCGGCGTGGTCTACCTCGGCTACGACCGGCCCAACAGCGGCCGGATCATGGTCCAGTCGCTGCCGCCGCTGACCGAGGTGCCGTTCCCGGTCGCCAACGTCGGCGACGAGCTGACCGGCGCCACCACCGGCCCGCTCGACTACAACCAGTTCGGCGGCTACACCATCGCCGCCAACACCCTCGGCACGGTGAAGGACAACGGCCTGCAGCCCGAGGTCGCCGACCGGGCGCTGCCCAGCGAGCTCTCCATCGCCACCTACAACGTGGAGAACCTCGACCCGGGCGACGGCGCCGCCAAGTTCGCCGAGCTCGCCAAGGGCGTCGTCACCAACCTGCGCTCGCCCGACATCGTCGCCCTGGAGGAGATCCAGGACGACAACGGCGCCGTCAACGACGGCACCGTGGACGCCTCGGAGACGGTCCGGACCTTCGTCGAGGCGATCAGGGCGGCCGGCGGCCCGTCCTACGACTGGCGCTCGATCGACCCGGTGGACGGCAAGGACGGCGGCGAGCCCGGCGGCAACATCCGCCAGGTGTTCCTGTTCAACCCCGACCGGGTCTCCTTCACCGACATCCCCGGCGGCACCGCCACCACCGCCGTGGACGTCACCGGCACCGGCAAGCGCACCGCGCTGACCGCCTCGCCCGGCCGGATCGCCCCGAACGACGAGGCGTGGAACTCCAGCCGCAAGCCGCTGGTCGGCCAGTTCAGCTTCCACAACAAGCCGGTCTTCGTGATCGCCAACCACTTCAACAGCAAGGGCGGCGACCAGGGCGTCGACAGCCGCTTCCAGGCCCCGACCCGCTCCTCCGAGGTGCAGCGCGTCAAGCAGGCCACCCTGGAGCAGGCGTTCGTCGCCAAGCTGCTCGCGGCCGACCCCGGCGCCCGGATCGTCTCGCTCGGCGACTTCAACGACTACCAGTTCTCGCCCGCGCTGCAGACCCTCACCAAGGACGGCGTGCTGCGCGACCTGGTGAACGACCTGCCCGAGAGCGAGCGCTACTCGTACGTCTACCAGGGCAACTCGCAGGTGCTCGACCACATCCTGGTCAGCGACGCGTTCAAGCCGCAGCACGTGCGCTACGACGTGGTGCACGTCAACAGCGAGTTCGCCGCCCAGGCCTCCGACCACGACCCGCAGGTGGTCCGGGTCAAGCCCTGACGGCCCCCGCACCCGGCAGCCCCCGCCCGGCCCGGCGGGGGCTGCCGCCTTTCCGGGCCCCGGGAGCCCCGGAAGTTACCGGTGGGTTGACCGCGGGGCCCGCAGGCCGGAGGATCATGGCACCCCCGAGCCAGGTCTGGAAGGACGCCCCGCATGGCCTACGACGCCGACGCCGACGCCATCGTGATCGGAGCGGGCCTCGCCGGCCTGGTCGCCACCGCCGAACTCGCCGACGCCGGACGGAAGGTGCTGCTGCTCGACCAGGAGCCCGCCGGGTCCCTCGGCGGGCAGGCGCACTGGTCCTTCGGCGGCCTGTTCCTGGTCGACTCGCCCGAGCAGCGCCGGATGCGGATCAAGGACTCCCGCGACCTCGCCTGGCAGGACTGGCTCGGCACCGCCGGGTTCGACCGCGAGGAGGACGCCTGGGCGCGCCGCTGGGCCGAGGCGTACGTCGACTTCGCGGCCGGGGAGAAGCGCGCCTGGCTGCACGGGCAGGGCGTCCGGCTGTTCCCGGTGGTCGGCTGGGCCGAGCGCGGCGGACTGCTGGCCTCCGGACCCGGCAACTCCGTCCCGCGCTTCCACATCACCTGGGGCACCGGCCCCGGCCTCGTCGAGCCCTTCGCCCGCCGGGTCCGCGAGGCCGTGAGGGCCGGACGGGTCGAACTGCGCTTCCGGCACCGGGTCACCGGCCTCGCCGCGAGCGGGGGCAGCCTGGACACCGTCAGCGGCGAGGTGCTCGCCCCGTCCGCCGTGCAGCGCGGCGAGGCCAGCTCCCGCGAGGTCGCCGGGCACTTCGAACTGCGCGCCCAGGCCGTGATCGTGGCCTCCGGCGGCATCGGCGGCAACCACGACAAGGTCCGCGCCGCCTGGCCCGAGCGGCTCGGCACCCCGCCCGCCAAGCTGCTCTCCGGCGTCCCCGCGCACGTCGACGGGCTGATGCTGGACGTCGCGGGGGCCGCGGGCGGCCACTTGGTCAACGGTGACCGGATGTGGCACTACACCGAGGGCATCGAGAACTGGAACCCGATCTGGGCGCGGCACGGCATCCGGATCCTGCCCGGCCCGTCCTCGCTCTGGCTGGACGCCACCGGCGAGCGGCTGCCCGTCCCGCTGTTCCCCGGCTTCGACACCCTCGGCACCCTCGAACACATCATGCGCACCGGTTACCAGCACACCTGGTTCGTGCTCACCCAGAAGATCATCGAGAAGGAGTTCGCCCTCTCCGGCTCCGAACAGAACCCCGACCTCACCGGCCGCTCGATCCGCCAGGTGCTCGGCCGCGCGCTGCCCGGCGCCACCGGCCCGGTCGAGGCGTTCAAGCGGCACGGCCCCGACTTCGTGGTCGCCGACACCCTGGAGGAGCTGGTCCGCGGGATGAACGAGCGGCAGGGCGACGCCCCCGCCCTCGACGGCGCCGCGCTGCGCCGCGAGATCGAGGCCCGCGACCGCGAGATCGCCAACCCGTTCAGCAAGGACCTCCAGGTGACCGCGGTCCACGGGGCCCGCCGCTACCTCGGCGACAAGCTGATCCGCACCGCGAGCCCGCACCGGCTGCTCGACCCCAAGGCCGGCCCGCTGATCGCCGTCCGGCTCAACATCCTCACCCGCAAGTCGCTCGGCGGCCTGCAGACCGACCTCGACTCCCGGGTGCTGCGCGCCGACGGCACCGTCCTGGACGGCCTCTACGCGGCGGGCGAGGCCGCGGGCTTCGGCGGCGGCGGCGTCCACGGCTACCGCTCCCTGGAGGGCACCTTCCTCGGCGGCTGCCTCTTCTCCGGCCGCGCCGCGGGCCGCGCGGCGGCGGCCGCCACCGCGTAGCCGCGCCGCCCGGTCATTCGAAGCGGACCAGCTGGGCCAGGACGACCTTCGCCCCGGTCTCGGTGCCCAGGGTGGAGTCCGGGTCGAGGGCGAGCAGGCCGAGGGCGGCGAGCGTCGCGGCGGGATCGGTGCGCTTGAGCAGCAGGGCCCGGTTGATCAGCAGCGCGCCCCGGGTCTCCGGGTCCGGGTCGCCGGCCAGCCCCCGCTCGACGGCCGCCGCCCGCTCGGCGTGGTCGGTCAGCAGTTGGGAGAGCTGGTTCCAGGCCGGGGGGAACCCGGGGAACCGGGTGGTTATGCTGTGCAGCGCCGCGCGCTTGGCCGCCGGGTCCTCCACCCACTCCAACTGCACGAACGCCCGGCTGAACCCGTCGAACAGCTCGCCGCGCAGCTCGCGGCGCAGCACGTCCAGCGTGGTTTTGCAGGTGAAGAAGCCGCGCGGGGCGAGTCGGTCGACCCGCGCGTACAACTCCTCGGCCCGGACGGGGGCGCCCTGCAGCAGCACGGTGAAGGCCGCGTCGTACACCGGGTACGGCCACTGCGGGGCGAGCGTCCACGCCTGCTCCAGCAGCGCCAGCGCCGACTCGTACGCGCCGCGCCCGCCCGCCTCCCGGCCCTCCCGGTGCAGCCGCCTGGCCTCGGCGGGCACCGCCTCGTCCCCGACTAGCTCCCACCGGACCCGCCCGGTGACTGCGCGCAAGTCCTCCTCGGTGAGGACGCGCCCCTGCGCGTCCCGGTACACGATCCGTCCGGCCATCGCCGCCACCCCCATCGTCGTGCGTGTGACGCCGAGGGTAGCGGGCGCCGACGGGCCGTCAGCGGCCGGTGGTGCCGTCGATCTGCTCGCGCAGGATGTCGGCGTGGCCCGCGTGCCGGGTGGTCTCGCCGGTCATGTGGGCCAGCACCCAGCGCACCGAGCGCGGCACCCCGGCCACCGGCGTGGCGGTCGGACGCGACGGGTCGGCGCCGTGGAGGACCGCGTCGCTCGCCGCGCACGCCTCCCGGTAGTCGGCCAGCACCCGCGCCGCCGTCACGTCCTCCGGGACGGCCATGCCGAAGTCGACGTCCCGGTACTGCTCCTGGCCCGCGACGTGGTACCCGAACCAGTAGCGCTCGCCGTCCGTCAGGTGCTGCACCAGCCCGAGCAGGTTCGTCCCGGTCGGCACCAGGACGCGGCGCAGCTGCTCCTCCGTCAGCCCCTCGGTCTTCTTCAGCACGCACTCCCGGGCGAAGGCCAGGAAGGCGAGCGCGGTGTCGAGCTCGCCGCCGTCGGCGAGGGGGACGGGGCGGCGCTGGCTCTCGATGTTCGTCATCCCGCGAACCTAACCGGGGTCCGCCCGTCCCGCACCGGGGTTTCGGACGCCGCCCGCGGATCACCGAGAATGGGGGCGTGAGCGGACGAGGCGCGGTGGCGGAGTTGGACGGGCGGCCGGTGTCGGCGGCGCAGTTGCAGGTGCTGGCGCTGACGAACTACGGGCACTTCACCACGATGCTGGTGGAGGACGGCCGGGTGCGCGGGCTGGGCCTGCACCTGGAGCGCCTGGAGCGGGACTGCGCGGCGCTGTTCGGAGTGGTGCCGGACCGGGAGCGGGTGCGGGAGTTCGCCCGGCGGGCGGCCCCGGCGGCCGGGGCGGTGGCGGTGCGGGTGACGCTGTTCGACCCGGCGATCGACCTGGGCAGCATCGGGGGACCGGCCCAGCCGCGGGTGCTGGTGACGGCCCGTCCGGTGGGGAGCGGGGCGCCGGGGCCGATCCGGGTGCGGACGGTGCGGTTCGAGCGGGAGCTGCCGGAGGTGAAGAGCGTGGCGCTGTTCGGCGCGCTGCGGCAGCGGCGGCTGGCGCAGCAGGCGGGGTTCGACGACGCGCTGTTCGTGGACCGGGACGGCGCCGTGACCGAGGGCGGGACGTGGAACGTCGGGTTCCTGCGCGGGGGCGAGCCGCTGTGGCCGCGCGGGGCGTACCTGGCGGGGACGGCGATGGCGCTGCTGCGCGGCGCGTGCGGGGGCGCCCGGGAGCGGGTCGGGCCGGAACTGGCGGGGGTGGAGGCGGTGTTCGCGACCAACGCGGCGGTGGGGGTGCGTCCGGTGGCGGCGGTGGACGGGCGGGCGTTCGACACCGCGGGGGTGGCGCGGCTGCGCGAGGCGTACCTGGCGGTGCCGGGGGAACGGCTCTGAGTAGCCGCCGGGAGCGGTTTTACCATCCCATGGCCGGATCATGTGCGGAGCCAGACCGACACGATGACGGTCGTTCACCGACCATCAGGGCCGCGGCCACCGGCCGCTGACAGTCTCCCGCGCATGGATATCCCGAACATGGGCGTGCCCGCCGCGCTCGCCGCCCGCATGAGCATGGCGGAGCAGCACGAGTACCTGCGCAGCAAGTTGTCCCGCCGCACCCTGCTGCGCTCCGGCGCGGTCACGGTCGGCGCGCTGGCCGTCGGCGGGGCGCTGGGCTCCGGCACGGCGTTCGCCGACCCGGCCGCGAGGACCGGCAGCCCGACCGACGGGGTGACCGGTTCGCTGGTCGCGCCGGTCGGCCGCCACCTGCAGTTCGGCGCCGACGCGGGCACCCAGATGCGGGTGTCCTGGCAGGTGCCGGCCGCGGTGCGGAAGCCGTTCCTGCGCTTCGGCCGCCACCCGTGGGAGCTGAGCGGCAGGATCGAGGCCGAGGTGCGCGCCCTGCACACCCCGGCGCTCACCCCGACCGGCACCCCGGTCGACCAGTACTACCTGCACGTGGAGCTGGACCACCTGCAGCCGGGCACCACCTACTACTACGGCGTCGGCCACGAGGGCTTCGACCCGGCCTCGCAGCAGGCGATCTCCACCCTGCAGACCTTCACCACCGCACCGTCCCGCCACGGCCGCCACAACCGCCCGTTCGAGCCGTTCACCTTCACCGCCTTCGGCGACCAGGGCGTCTCCGCCCACGCGGCGGGCAACGACAACGTGATCCTGGCCCAGAACCCGGTCTTCCACCTGCACGCGGGCGACATCTGCTACGCCGACCCGATGGGCCAGGGCCTGGACAGCGACAGGTCGGCCTTCAACGCGCTGACCTGGGACGCCTTCCTGGCGCAGACCGAGCCGGTGGCCGCGAGGATCCCGTGGATGGTCTCCTACGGCAACCACGACATGGAGGCCTGGTACTCCCACAACGGCTACGGCGGCGACGACGCCCGCTTCACCCTGCCCACCAACGGCCCGGACCCGCGCAGGGCCCCCGGCGTCTACGCCTTCATCTACGGCAACGTCGGCGTGATCTCGCTGGACGCCAACGACGTCTCGTACGAGATCCCGGTCAACTTCGGCTACACCAACGGGCAGCAGACCCAGTGGCTGGAGCGCAAGCTGCGCGAGCTGCGGGCCGACGAGTCGATCGACTTCGTCGTCGTCTTCTTCCACCACTGCGCCTTCTCCACCACCCACCAGCACGCCTCCGAGGGCGGCGTCCGCGAGGCCTGGGTCCCGCTGTTCGAGAAGTACCGGGTGGACCTGGTCGTCAACGGCCACAACCACGTCTACGAGCGCACCGACGCGATCCTCGGCAACAAGGTCAGCAAGGCCGTCCCCAGCGGCGAGACGGTCGACCCGGACAAGGACGGCGTGGTCTACGTCACCGCGGGCGCGGCCGGCCGCAGCCTCTACTACTTCGACGCCCCCGACACCTACGAGGGCCACGAGAACCACCAGGACGAGGTCGCCACCTACCACTTCGAGAAGGGCGCGGTGAAGGCCCCCGAGACCGTCGCCTGGTCCCGGGTCCGCTACACCGGCTACTCCTTCATCAAGGTCGACGTCACCCCGGCCCACCGCGGCGCGAACACCACCATGC
This sequence comes from Kitasatospora phosalacinea, assembly GCF_030268885.1. Classification (GTDB taxonomy): domain Bacteria; phylum Actinomycetota; class Actinomycetes; order Streptomycetales; family Streptomycetaceae; genus Kitasatospora; species Kitasatospora phosalacinea_C. The sequence goes on along the minus strand of NZ_BSSA01000008.1, from coordinate 91,811 downwards.
AGGTGACCGCCCTGGCCGAGAACGGCACCCGGATCGACCACTACACCATCGTCCGCCGCGCGGGCCGCACCACCCACGGCCACTGACGACCGGACGGCCCCCCGCCCCGGACCCGACCCCGTCGGGTCCGGGGCGGCTCCGTCTAGGGTGGGGCGGTGAGCACCGTCCGTTCGATCCTGCTGTTCGCCCTGGCCGCCGTCCTGGAGATCGGCGGCTGCTGGCTGGTCTGGCAGTCCGTCCGCGAGTCCCGGCCGTGGTGGCTGGCCGGGCTCGGGGTGGTGGCGCTGGGGCTGTACGGGTTCACCGCGGCGTGGCAGCCGGACGCGAACTTCGGGCGGGTGCTGGCCGCGTACGGCGGGGTGTTCGTGGCCGGGTCGCTGCTGTGGGGCGTGCTGCTGGACGGCTTCCGGCCCACCCGGTGGGACGTGGCGGGGGCGTTGGTCTGCCTGGTCGGCGTGGGCGTGATCATGTACGGGCCGCGCCGGTAGGGCTCGGGCGGCGGCTCAGGAGGCGACCCAGCGCCAGCCGTTCCTGTCCGTGCAGACGATGACCCGGCCGGAGGCGTCGGTGCCCGACACGCCGTGGTCGGAGGCGCGGCAGAACTGGCCCGCCTGGTAGCAGTTGCCCGCGTTGGACAGCGGGTGGCAGCCCGCGGCCTGCTGGGTGCGGGTCGGCGTCGGGGTCGGCTGGGCGGGCGGCCTGCTGGTGGTGCGGGCGGTGGTGGGGGTGGGCTTCGGCGCCTCGGTGGTCGGCGCGACGGTCGGTTCGGGCGTCGGCGTCGGCGTCGGCGTCGGGCTGGGGGTCGGCGTCGGGCTCGGCGTCGGCGTCGGACTCGGGCTCGGGGCGGGGGCGCTGCTGCTGTGCGTGGCGGCGGGGGAGGGCGGCGCCGTCGAGTCGGTCGGTTCGCAGGCGGTGGCGAACAGGGCGGCGGCGAGCAGCGCACCGGCGGCGGAGGCCCGGCGCAGGCGGAGGGAGAGGGACACGACGGCTCATCTCGAGGGGACGGTTCTGGACGGTCCGTCATCCTTCCGAGTGTGTGCGACCGGTGGAGGCCGGGTGGCGGTTTCGTTATCGATCGGCAACCCGGGTGCCCCGCGGCGCAAGCGACCCGACGGCCCGCGCACGGGTCCGCCCCGCCGCCCCGGCGGTCCGGCGCGGCCGTTCCGTCCGGGCGCGCACCGCCAACGGCCCTGGTGGAAAAGGTCGGTGCGAGTTCGAACGGAAGTGCTATGTTCTGCGGGCTTCAGTTCGAGGAGGATCATGCAGGAGTACCTGGCGGGGGTCGGTCGGAGGATCGCGGTGCGCTTCGTGGTGGGGGTGTTCGTCCTGGTGGGCGGGCTGATCTGGCACTCGGCGCAGGGATCGGACCCCCGGGGGGACGGGACGGGGTCCGCGGACGGCAAGCCCGTCCTGTGCCGTCCGGTCAAGGAGGGCGAGCCGGCCGGCTACCCGGCGATGTGCGCCGCGCTGAACCGCCCCGACCTGGCGGAACTGGTCGGCGCCCCGGGCGAGCACGTGGTGTCCGCCGGGGTCGGCTCCTACACGCGGTGGGACGTCGGGGCGGCGCAGGTGCAGGTCGGCAAGGTGAACGCCGCGGTGTCCGAGAGCCGCACCGTCCCGTACGACCTGATGCTGGACAGCGCCCGGGTGAGCGCCCGCGAGGTGGCGCCGGTGGCCGGGCGGCCCGCGGTCGCCTACGCGGAGCAGCTGCACTGGGTGACCCTCGACCTCGGTACCGGCGGCTCGGGTTCGGGTCCCGGTGCGGCCCCCGCGCCCACGCGCGACCCCGGCACGGCGTACCACCTCGTGGTGGCCCGGAACGCGGACGGCAGCGGCGGTTCCCTCGAGGTGTCCCTGTGGCGGGAGGACGGCGGCCTCACGGACGGCGATCTGCTGCCCGCGCTGGCCGAGAAGCTGATGGCCGACCTGGACGGCTGGAACGCGCCCCCGCTCCCGACCGAGCCGGGGCAGCCGACCCGGGCGCCCCGGCCGTCACCGTCGCCGACCGGGTTCCGGCCCTTCTCGGGCGACCGCTGAACCGGCACCGCGGGGGAGGGGGCGCCGGATCCGCCAACTCCCCCGCCGGGAGCGGTGGTTCATTGCGGGTGCGGGGGCGGGTGCCGGGTCCGTCCGGTTCCGAGGAAAGGACCGTGGCGGGGGAGCGGGTGGCGCGGCAGATCAGGTGGGAGAAGGTCCAGTTGGGGTGGTCGGTGCTGGGCCTGTGCGGCCTGGTGGCCCTGGGGGTGTGGGGCACCGACCACGAGAGCCCGACGGGGGGCGGGCCCGGGCCGGGCGCCTCGTCCTGGCCCTCCCCGCCCCTGCCCCTTCCCCCGTCCTTGCCCCTCCCGGGCGGGCGCTGAGCCGTCGGCGTCGCCGCTACTGCCGGTAGGTGGCCAGGAAGCGGCCGATCCGGTTGATCGCGGTCTCCAGTTCGTCGGCGCGCGGCAGGGTGACGAAGCGGAAGTGGTCGGGGCGTGGCCAGTTGAAGCCGGTGCCCTGGACGATGTGGATCTTCTCGCGGAGCAGCAGGTCCAGTACGAAGCGCTCGTCGTCGACGATCCGGTGGACGGCCGGGTCGAGCTTGGCGAAGGCGTACAGCGCGCCGCGCGGCTTGACGCAGGAGACGCCGGGGATCTCGTTCAGGGCCCGCCAGGTGACGTCGCGCTGCTCGGTGAGCCGGCCGTTGGGCAGCACCAGGTCGTTGATGGACTGCCGGCCGCCGAGCGCGGCCTGCACGGCGTACTGCGCGGGCACGTTGGGGCACAGCCGCATCGAGGCCAGCATGGTCAGGCCCTCCAGGTAGTCCTTGGCGTGCTCCCTGGGGCCGGAGACCGCGAGCCAGCCGCTGCGGAAGCCGGCCACCCGGTACGCCTTGGACAGGCCGTTGAAGGTGAGGGTGACCACGTCGTCGGAGAGCGCGGCCAGGCAGTGGTGCTCGGTGTCGTCGTAGAGGATCTTGTCGTAGATCTCGTCGGCGAAGACCAGCAGGTGGTGGCGGCGGGCCAGGTCGAGGACGCCCTCCAGCAGTTCCTTCGGGTAGACCGCGCCGGTCGGGTTGTTCGGGTTGATCACCACGATCGCCTTGGTGCGGTGGGTGATCTTGGCGGCGATGTCGTCCAGGTCCGGGTACCAGTCGGACTCCTCGTCGCACAGGTAGTGCACCGCCTTGCCGCCCGCGAACCGCACCACGGCCGTCCACAGCGGGTAGTCCGGCATCGGGACGAGCACCTCGTCGCCGTCGTCCACCAGCGCCTGGACGGCCATCTGGATCAGCTCGGAGACGCCGTTGCCCAGGTAGACGTCGTCGACGCCGACGCCCGCGACGCCGCGCTGCTGGTAGTACTGCACGACGGCGCGGCGGGCGGGGAGGATGCCGCGCGAGTCGGAGTAGCCGTGCGCGTTGGGCAGGTTGCGGATGATGTCCTGGAGGATCTCCTCCGGGGCCTCGAAGCCGAACGGGGCGGGGTTGCCGGTGTTCAGCCGCAGCACGCTGTGCCCGGCCTCCTCCAGTGCGGTGGCGGTGTCGACGACCGGGCCACGGATCTCGTAGCACACGTCCTTCAGCTTGCTGGACTGGCGAAACTCCATCAGCGGCCTCCCGACCCGTCACCGAGCCCCTGCGGCCGGCTTGCTTCGTTCTACCAAGTGAGGACTTGGAAAGTCCAACCTATTGGCTATGCTGACGGCATGCCACGCCGAAGCTACGACCAGTACTGCGCCGTCGCCCGCGCCCTGGACGCGGTGGGGGAGCGCTGGAGCCTCCTGATCGTCCGCGAACTCCTCGGCGGACCGCGCCGCTACACCGACCTGCACGCCGACCTGCCCGGCGTCTCCACCGACATCCTCGCCACCCGCCTCAAGCAGTTGGAGGGCGAGGGCCTGGTCGAACGCCGCCGCCTGGAGCGCCCCGCCAACGCCACCGTCTACGAACTCACCCCCCGCGGCGCCGAACTCCGCCCCGTCCTCGACGCCCTGGCCCGCTGGGGCGGCCCCGACCTCGGCGAGCCGCGCCCCACCGACGCCGTCCGCGAGCACTGGTACACCACCGCCGGCTCCTGAGCACCGTCGGCTGCCCGCCCCCGGCACCACCTCCGCCGACCCCGGCGGACGAGCCGTCAACGCCCTGCCCGGCTACGGCCACGAGGGCGAGGAGGGCGTCCTCCCCCTGCTGCCCCACGACCTCGCCGCCCGCTGCGCCCGCACCCCGGGCCGCCCCGCCGTCACCCTGGGCACCGCCGCGCCGTCCTCACCCGCCGCCTCGCCGAACACCCCGACCTGCCCGCCGAGTTCGACACCCCGGAGGGCGAGGACGAGGGGCGCCGCTGCGGCACCGCGAACCGGCCACCCACGTCGTCCCCGCCGGACGGGACGGCGAGCCGCAGGCCGTCCTGCCGATCGGCCTCCCCGGCCCGGCCGCCTCGGCCGCCGAACCGATCGCCGCCTTCGAGGCGCGCGAGGCGGGCACCGCCGTCCTCGACGCACAGGAGCGGCCCGGGCGGTGACGGCGTCCGGCCGACGGGGTAGGTTCCCGGCGTGGACGAGACGGATCTGGCCGGTGCGCGGGACGGCTTCCGGGCCGGGGCGGCCGGGGTGGCCATCGGCACGGGCATCGCGCTGGCGGCCTGGGCGCTGTCGGCGCTGATCGGTGACGGCGCGTTCCCGGGGTACCTGCTCGGGCCGCTGCTGATGCCCGCGTCGAGCTTCGTCGCCCCGCTGTGGCGCGAGCGCCGCGGCCACCGGCGGCCCGCCACCCTGGTCGCCCTGGCGCTCTGCCTGCCGGTCATGGTGGCGGCGCTCGCGGTCGGGGACCTCCTGGCGGAGGACCCCGACCACGGGCCGACCGGCTGGTCCGGGGTGCTCTACCTGGTGATGCTGCTGCTCTCCACCACCGTCTTCGGCGCCCTGGCCGGCCCGCCCGGCGCCGAACCCGGCCGCAGCTGGCTCCGCTTCACCGGCCGCGGCCGCCGCTACCACCTCGCCGTGTACGGGAGCCTGGCCGCCGCGTTCGCCCTGGCGCTCGGGCTGGCCGCGGCCGCCGGCTGAAGCGCGGCCCGGCCGCGGAGCCGGCCCGGCGGTGCGTCAGTCCGCCGCGCGGGCGGGCCACCAGACCCGGCCGCCCAGGTCGTGCACCAGGGCCGGGACGAGCAGCGAGCGCACCAGCAGGGTGTCCAGCAGCACGCCGAAGGCCACGATGAAGGCGATCTGCGCCAGGAAGGCCAGCGGGATGACGCCCAGCGCCGCGAAGGTCGCGGCCAGCACCACGCCCGCCGAGGTGATCACCCCGCCGGTCGCGGTCAGGCCGCGCAGCACGCCCGCCCGGGTGCCGAGCGCCGCGGTCTCCTCGCGGACGCGGGTCATCAGGAAGATGTTGTAGTCCACGCCCAGCGCGACCAGGAACACGAACCCGTACAGCGGCACGGACGGGTCGGTCGCCGAGAACCCGAACACGTGCGGGAACACCAGCGCCGAGACGCCCAGCGTGGCCAGGTAGGAGAGCGCCACCGTCGCCGCCAGCAGCACCGGCGCCAGCACCGAGCGCAGCAGCAGCACCAGCACCGCCAGGATGCACAGCAGCACCACCGGCATGATCAGCGTCCGGTCGTGCCGGGCGGTGGCCCGGGTGTCGGCCTGCTGCGCCGAGTAGCCGCCGACCAGCGCGTCCGCCCCGTCCACGGCGTGCACGGCGGTGCGCAGCCGGGCGACGGTGGCGAGCGCCGCGTCGCTGTCGGCCGGGTCGGTCAGCGTCGCGTCCAGCCGGACCAGGCCGTCGGCGACCACCGGCGGGTCGGTGGGCGCGCCGCCGGTGTACGGGCGGACCGCGGCGACGCCGGGCACCGGGGCGGCGGCCGCCGTCACGGCCTCCGCGCGGTCCGCCCGGGCCACGACCACCGCCGGGTTGCCCGAACCGCCGGGGAAGTGCGCGGACAGCAGGCGCTGCGCGGCGACCGAGGGCTGGGCGGTGGTGAACAGCTCGGACTGCGGCACGCCGCGGGCGTCCAGCAGCGGGGAGCAGGCCGCGAGCGCCGCCAGCACCGCGACCGACCCCACCCACAGGGCCCGCGGACGGCGGCCCACCAGCTCGGCGACCCGCTGCCAGACCCGGTGCGAACCGCCCTTCCCGTCGGTGCGCGGCCGGGCCGGCCAGAACGCGGCCCGGCCGCACAGCGCCAGCGCCGCCGGGAGGAAGGTCAGCGCGGACAGCACCGCGCAGGCGATGCCGATCGCGCCGACCGGGCCGAGCGCCCGGTTGTTCGTCAGGTCGGACAGCAGCAGGACGAGCAGGCCCAGGCCCACCGTCAGGCCCGAGGCGGCGATCGGCTCCACCGAGCGGCGCAGCGCGGTGCGGGCGGCGGCGTACCGGTCCTGCCCGGCGGCGAGCTCCTCGCGGAAGCGGGCGGACAGCAGCAGCCCGTAGTCGGTGGCCGCGCCGATCACCAGGATCGACAGCAGCCCCTGCACCTGCCCGTCCACCCGGACCACGCCGTGCTGCGCCAGCGCGTACACGACCGCGCAGGCCGCCGAGAGGGCGAACACCGCGCCGAGGATCACCAGCAGCGGCAGCAGCACCGCCCGGTACACCAGCAGCAGGATCAGCAGCACCACGCCGAGCGCGACCCCGAGCAGCAGGCCGTCGATGCCCGCGAACGCCCCCGACAGGTCGGCCAGCACCGCCGCCGGACCGGCCACCCCGGCGGTGGCGCCCGGCACCCGCCCGGCCAGGTCGCGGATCGCCGCGACCGCCTCCTTGGTGTCCGGCCCGAGGTCGGCGCGCAGCTGCACCACCGCCTCCAGCGCCCTCCCGTCCTCGGAGGGCAGCAGCGGCGAGGGCCGCCCGACCGCACCCGGCACCTGCGCGGCCGCGGCCAGCGCCTCGCCCGCCCCGGCCCGCAGCGCCCCGTCCACCTGCCCGGAGCGCGCCTCCCAGACCAGCACCACCGGCAGCGTCGACTCGGTGCGGAAGTCCTTCTCCAGCTGCGCGACCCGGGTCGACTCGGCGCTGCGCGGCAGGAACGCCGCCCCGTCGTTGGTCGACACCTCGCCCAGCCGCCCCGCGAACGGCCCGAGCGCACCCCCGAGCGCCAACCAGACCAGGAGCAGGGCGAGCGGGAGCAGGAAGCGCAGACGCCGCGCGGGCGTCGGAACGTGGGTCGGCATGCCACGGAGAATATCTCAATCATTGAGAGACTTCTCCGAGTGGGACGGCTCGGGCGGCACGGGCAGCCCGCCCGCGCACAGGTGTTCGGAGTCGGTGCCGAGTCGGATGGGACCGTTCTCCCGCCCACTCCGACGGGCCTAGTCTGGCCGCGTGTCAGACATCCCCGCCGAGGCCGGAGCGGGCACCGGGTCGGTGGCCCGGCTGCTCGGCGTGTCACCGGCCACCGTCCGTTCCTGGGAGCGCCGTTACGGCATCGGACCGGCCGAGCGGGAGCCGGGCCGCCACCGGCGCTGGACGGCGCGGGACGTGGCCGTGCTGGAGGCGATGTGCCGCCTCACCGCCCGCGGGGTGACGCCCGCGGAGGCGGCCCGGCTCGCGCCCGACCTGGCCGGGCGGACCGCCCCGCCCCCGGTCGCCGCGGCCCCGCCGGGAGCGGCGCCGTCCGAGGTGCGCGGCCTGGCCCGGGCCGCGCGGCGGCTGGACGGGCCCGAGGTGGCCCGGCTGCTGCGCGCGAGCGTCGACCGGCTGGGCGCCGTCGCCGCCTGGACGGACGTGATGACGCCCGCGCTGCGCGCCGCCGGACGCCGCTGGGCCGCGGGCGGCGGGGAGCGGTACGTCGAGGTCGAGCACCTGCTGTCCTGGCACGTCTCCAGCGCGCTGCGCCGGATCGCCGAACCCCCCACGGGCGCGGCCGGGCCGCCGGTGCTGCTGGCCGCGATGCCCGGCGAGCAGCACACCCTGCCGCTGGAGGCGGTGGCCGCCGCGCTCGCCGAACGCGGCCTGCCGTTCCGGGTCTTCGGCGCCGCGCTGCCCGCCGGGGCCCTGGCCGAGGCGGTCCGCCGCACCGGCCCGGCCGCCGTCCTGCTCTGGTCGCAGACCCGCGCCACCGCCGACCCGGGCCCCGCCCGCACCGTCGCCGCCACCGCCTGGGGCCCCCGCGGGGCCCGCCTGCGCCCCGTCCTGCTCACCGCGGGCCCCGGCTGGCACCGCGCCGCCCGCCCGCCCGGCGCCCTCGCCCCCCGCGACCTGCCGGGCGCCCTCGGCCTGCTGGCACGGGCCTCGGGGCGGGTCTGACGCCTCCCGTCCTCCCGCCCGGCGGGGATCACCGGGCGGGCCAGCTAAGGTCGTGACCGGCCCGGCGGGTGACCGGGCGGGCAGGTGGACGGGCGTGGCGGAGGAGGGGCCGGTGGAACAGAGGCCGGTGGCGCAGCGGGAGTTCGGGCGGCTGCTGCAGGGGCTGGCGTCCGAGATGAACCTGCTCGGGCACGACTTCGCGGCCGACTCCGGCCTGCACGCCACCGACGTCCAGGCGCTGCTCGCGGTGCTGCGGGCGGCCGACCCGCCCGGCATCACGCCCGGCGGGCTGCGGGCCGAACTCGGCCTGACCTCCGGTGCGGTGACCGCCGTCCTGGACCGCCTGGAGCGCGCCGGGCACGTCCACCGCACCCGGGACGAGGCCGACCGGCGGCAGGTGCACGTGCACTACCACCCGGCCGCGGCCCGGATCGCGGGCGAGTGGTTCGCCCCCGTCGCCGAGTGCACCGACCGGGTCCGGGCCGAGTTCGCCCCGGAGCAGGTCGCCACCGTGGTCCGCTTCCTCACCCGGATGACCGAGGAGCTCGCCGAGCTGCGCCGGGAGCGCCGCACCGGCCGCCCCTGAATCCACCGGTCCCGCCGGACACGCCCGTTCGGGGGGTGATCGCGCGGTCCCGCCCCTTTTGCCCGGTATGGTCGGCGGGCGTCCGAACGTCCGGCAGCTTTCCGGGAGCATCCGCCATGCCGCAGCCCCAACCGGTCCTCGCCACGCTGACCGGGGCCGCCGTGTTCCTGGTGCTCGCGATCGAGGACGGCGGCGAGCAGACCGTCCGCGACCTGCTGCCCGACCTCGGCGGGCTGGCCCGCAGCGTCAGCAGCCGGGCGCCGCAGGAGGAGGTCAGCCTGGTGCTCGGCATCGGCTCCGACGCCTGGGACCGCCTGTTCGCCGGGCCCCGCCCGGCCCACCTGCACCCCTTCGTCGAACTCGCCGGGCCCCGGCACCTGGCTCCCGCCACCCCCGGTGACCTGCTGCTGCACGTCCGGGCCGAACGCATGGACCTGTGCTTCGAGTTGGCCTCCCTGGTCAGCCGCCGACTGGGCGACCGGGTCACCGTGCTGGACGAGACCCACGGCTTCCGGTACTTCGACTGCCGCGACCTGATCGGCTTCGTCGACGGCACCGAGAACCCCACCGGACGGGACGCCGCCGACGCCGTCCTGATCGGCGACGAGGACCCGGTCTTCGCGGGCGGCAGCTACGTCATCGTGCAGAAGTACCTGCACGACATGGCCGGTTGGCGCGCGATCGGCACCGAGCAGCAGGAGCGCGTGATCGGCCGCACCAAGCTCGACAACGTCGAACTCGACGAGGCCGCCCAGCCCGCCGACTCGCACGTCGCGCTGAACACCGTCACCGGCCCCGACGGCGAGGACCGCGACATCTGGCGGCTCAACATGCCGTTCGGGTCCTTCGCCGAGGGCGGCGAGTGCGGCACCTACTTCATCGGCTACGCCCGCGACCCGGGAGTCACCGAGGAGATGCTCCGCAACATGTTCCTCGGCCGCGGCCCCGCCGCCCACGACCGGCTGCTGGACTTCTCCACCCCCATCACCGGCACCTTCTTCCACGTCCCCAGCGCGGACTTCCTGAACGACCCGCCCCCCGCCCCCGGCGCGCCTGCCCCGGCCGCCGAAGCCGTGCCCGCCCCGCCGGTCCGGGACGGCAGCCTCCGCATCGGCAGCCTGAAAAGGAGCTCCGCACCGTGAACAACCTGCACCGCGACCTGGCGCCCGTCTCCGCCGCCGCCTGGGCCGAGATCGAGGAGGAGGCCCGGCGCACCTTCCGGCTGCACGTCGCCGGGCGCCGGGTGGTCGACCTCTCCGGCCCGGACGGGCCCGAGCTCGCCGCCGTCGGCACCGGCCACCTCGCCGACATCGCCGCCCCCGGCAACGGCGTCCAGGCCCGCGCCCGGGAGTCGCTCCGGGTGGTCGAGCTCCGGGTGCCCTTCACCGTCACCCGGGCCGCCGTCGACGACGTCGAGCGCGGCTCCAAGGACTCCGACTGGGACCCGGTCAAGGACGCCGCCCGCACCATCGCCCTCGCCGAGGACCGCGCCCTCTTCGACGGCTACCCGGCCGCGGGCATCACCGGCATCCGCGACGGCTCCACCAACCACCCCGTCGACCTCCCCGCCGACGTCCGCGAGTACCCCAACGCCGTCAGCCGCGCCCTCACCGCCCTGCGCCTCGCCGGGGTCGGCGGCCCCTACTCCCTCCTGCTCGGCGCCGACGCCTTCACCGCCGTCAACGAGACCTCCGACCACGGCTACCCCGTCCACAACCACCTCGCCCGCCTCCTCGACGGCGAGATCATCTGGGCCCCCGCCGTCGAGGGCGCCGTCCTCCTCTCCGTCCGCGGCGGCGACTTCGAGCTCCACCTCGGCGAGGACCTCTCCATCGGCTACCTCTCCCACGACGACGCCGTCGTCCACCTCTACCTCCAGGAGTCCCTCACCTTCCAGCTCCACACCCCGGAGGCCGCCGTCGCCCTCGCCACCCCCTGAGTCCGGCTCCGGCGACCCCACCCGCCCCCGCCCGGGGGAGGGTGGGGTTCCTGCTGCCAACTGGGGCTGCTGGAAGGGGAGTTGGGTGAGCCGGGGGCGGAATCAGGACAATGCCGCGGGGAGGCTTCCGGGGGGCGGGCGGTGGACGGCAGCATGGGAGCGCCGGTGCGGGGAGTGCCGGTGAGAGGAGCACGCCGTGTCCGATTCCTCCGTTCCCAGCTGTCCCTTCCTCGACCCGGCGGGGAGCGCGCTGCACGCCGAGGCGGCGGGGCTGCGGGCGCAGGGGCCCGCGGTGCTGGTGGAGCTGCCGGGTGGGGTGCGGGCCTGGTCGGTGACCGGGTACGAGGCGATCCAGCGGGTGACGACCGATCCGCGGGTGTCGCGGGACCACCGCCTGCACTGGCCGGGGGCGGGGGAGGTGCCGGAGGGCTGGGTGCTGGGGCCGGTGGCGTTCCAGGACAGTTTCGTCAACCGGTACGGGGCCGAGCACCGCAGGGCGCGGGGCCGGATCGCGCCGACCTTCCTGCCGCGCCGGGTGGAGTCGATGCGTCCGCAGGTGCAGGCGACGGCGGACCGGCTGGTGGCCGCGCTGGGGGCGCTGGCGCCCGGGGAGTCGGCGGACCTGCGGACGGCGCTGTCCCGGCCGCTCACGCTGACGGTGATCTGCGACCTGTTCGGGGTGCCGGAGGAGCTGCGGGACGGGCTGTGCGAGGCGATCGACACGGTGCTGGACTCCACGCTCGCCGAGGACGCCGCGCTGGCCGCCCAGACCGACCTGGACGCCCGGCTGCGCGGGCTGCTGGCGCACAAGCGGGCCCGTCCGGCATCCGACCTGACCAGTGACCTGCTGCTGTCCGACCGGCCCGGCGAACGGCCGCTGTCGGAGCAGGAGCTGACCGGCACGCTGTTCACGATGATCACCGGCGGCTTCGAGACCGCCGTCAACCTGATCACCAGTGCGGTCCTCGAACTGCTCACCCACCCTCAGGAGTTGGCCCGGCTGCGGGCGGGCGGGACCGGATGGTCGGACGTGATCGAGGAGACGCTGCGGCTGGAGGGCCCGGTGATGCACGTGCCGCTGCGCTACGCGGTGGAGGACATCGACCTGGGCGAGGGCGTGCTGATCCGCAGGGGCGACCCGATCATCGTCGGCTTCGCCGCCGCCGGGCGGGACCCGCGGGTGCACCCGGACCGCCCGGACGAGTTCGACCCGACCCGCCCGGACAAGGGGCACCTGGCGTTCGGCTACGGCCCGCACTTCTGCGTCGGGGCCCCGCTGGCCCGGCTGGAGACCGAGATCGCGCTGAGCACGCTGTTCGACCGCCTGCCCGACCTGGCGCTGGCCGATCCGGACCGGCCGCCCGCCCGCATCCCGTCCATGATCGTCAACGGCCCGGCGGCGCTGGAGGTGGTCCCCCGTCCGGTGCCCCGCCCGGTGGGCGCCTGAGCACCCGGGTTACGCCTCGGTAGGGTGGTGGGTCGATCGGGAACGACCCAGGAGGCGGTGTGCGGCAGTACCGGGCGATGGTGGCGGTGGGCGACTCGTTCACGGAGGGGATGTGCGACGAGGTCCTGGCCGACGGGCACTTCCGCGGCTGGGCGGACCGGGTCGCGGCGGCGCTGGCCGCCGAGGCCGGCGCGGAGGGCTTCCGGTACGCCAACCTGGCCGTCCGCGGGAAGCTGATCGGCCAGATCCGGGCCGAGCAGGTCGACCTGGCCGCGGCCGCCGGTGCCGACCTGGTGACGCTGGCGGGCGGCCTGAACGACGTGCTGCGGCCGGGCTGCGACGTGGCCGAGGTCGAGCGGCTGCTCGGCGCCTGCGCCCGTGCCCTGATCGCCGAGGGCCGCACCGTGGTGCTGTTCACCTCCACCGACCCGACCCGGCGGATGGCGGGCAGCCGCCGCCTGCTGCCCGCCATCCTGCGGATGAAGGGCTTCGTGGAGGGCGTGGTGCGCGAGCACCCGGGCCGGGCGGTGCTGGTCGACCTGTTCTCCGCGCCGGTGTTCGACGACCGCAGGCTCTGGGCGGAGGACCGGCTGCACCTCTCCCCGGAGGGCCACCGCCGGGTCGCGCTGGCGGTGCTGGAGGCGCTCGGCCGCCCGTGCGCCGAGGACTGGCGGGCGCCGCTGGCCGAGCCGGACCCCCGGACCCGCGGCGAGAAGGCCCGCGCCGACCTGCGCTGGCTGGGCACCCACGTCGGCCCGTGGATCGGCCGCCGCCTGCGCGGGCGCTCCTCCGGCGACGGCCGCCCGGCGAAGCGCCCGGAACTGCTGCCCTACGAGGGCTGAGCCGGACTCACTCCGCCCCCGGCCGCGGGTCGAGCCGGACGGTGATGCCGACCGTGCCGCCCTTCCCGCGGCGCAGCCGGCTGCCGAGCAGGGTGAGCCGCCCGATCAGCCCGTACTTGCGGGCGATCAGCTGCCGGTAGCGCTCGGTGGTGGCGGCGTCCGCGATCTCGGCGGTGGCGGGCAGCGACTTGCCGCTCGGGTTGCCGCGCACGTCGCACGGGCCGACCAGCACCTCGCCGCGCCGCCGGATCCGCTTGACCTTCCAGGAGTCGGCGGCGGTCCACGCCCCGAGGGCGTCGCCGTCCCGGACCACCCACACGGGGGTGGGGACGGCGCTGCCGTCCTTCTTGTAGCTGGTGATCAGCAGGTAGTTGCCGGCGGCGAGCCGGTCCAGCGCGGTGTCGGCCATTGGGGGAGTGTACGTCCCCTGACGGAGCGTCAGCGGTCCGGGCTCAGGCCGCGGGGACGTGGTCCGGGTCCGGGTCGCTCCGCGGGTCGCCGGGCGCGCCGGGGGCGTCGTCGGCTGGGCGCGGCGCGGGGGCGCGGGTGACGGTGGCCCGCCACAGCCGGGCCGCCGACCAGAGCGTGGCGGCCAGCAGCAGCCCGTTGCGGAGCAGGATGACGCCGGTCGGCCACCAGCCCCCGGCCTGCATCGAGTCGAAGAACAGCGGGTAGTCGACGGTGGTGACGCCGATCGCGGGCAGCAGCAGGTACGCCACCGGCCGCTGGGTGGTGCACTCCACGCTCAGGCAGACCGCGGCCAGGCCGATCAGCCAGACCAGGTACTGCGGGGAGATCACCCGGCTGGTGACGGTGAACAGCAGCACCGCGCTGAGCGCCGCGTCGTACGGGGTGGCGGCCGTCCAGCGCCGGGCCCGGACGCGCCACAGCAGCAGCCAGCCGAACGCGGCGAAGGACGTCAGCAGCGACAGTTGCGAGATCCGGTGGACGTACGGGCCGAGGAACTCGATCGAGCCGTAGTGCTGCTCGACCCGGCCGGGCCAGCCGAACTGCCGGGCCACCTGCAGGACGCTGCCGCCCAGCGACTCGATCTCCACGCCGCGGCCGCGCTGGGCGTGCAGGAAGTCGAAGGCGTGGTCGAAGAGCGCGGCGAAGACCAGCAGCAGGGCGAGCGCCGAGACGGCGGCGGCGGTCCAGGCCTGCCGGGTGGTGCGGCCGCGCGGGGTGCCCAGCACGGTCAGCGCGGGCCACACCTTGACCATCGCGCCGATCCCGGCCAGCACCCCGGCCGTCCTCGGCCGGTTCGGGAGCAGCAGCAGCGCGCCGACCGCGAGCGCGGTGGCGGGCAGGTCGTAGCGGCCGTACGGCAGGCCGAGCAGCAGCGGCAGGGCCAGCGCCCAGGCCCAGGCCCCCCGGTCGGAGCGCCCCGCCCCGCGCCCGGCCACCAGCAGGGCGACCTGCACGGCGGCGTCGGCCAGCAGCACCAGCAGCACGAAGGCCTGCAGGTACGTCAGGAACGGCAGCAGGCCGGGGGCCAGCATCGGCAGCGCGGCGCCCGGCGGGTACTGCCAGGTGACGTCGTCGACCGGGAAGGTGCCGGTGCGCAGGACCCGGTACCAGCCCTGGTAGAGCCAGTGCACCTCGACGGCGGGCTCGGTCCGGCCGGAGCGGATCAGGCCGATCATCAGCACCCGGCTGGCGGTCCAGTACGCGGCCAGGGCGAGGACCTCGCGGGGCCAGGTGGCGGGGCGGGTCCAGCGGACCGGTCGGGCGGGAGTCCGGACGGCCGGGGCGGGGGCCTGCGCCACCATGTCCTCCTGTGCGCTCGGGGGACCGTCCCGGGGACCGTCCCGATGCTGTCCTGCAGACAGTCGTTTGTCTCTCATATCAGACGAATCGGACGCCCTCCGCCCGCTCCCACGCGTGTCCCCGGACGTTCCCGGAAAGCGCCACGCCCCGGCCGCCACCCGGAGCACCGGCCGCCGTCGGCCGGACCTGCCAGAATGCACGGGCGAACCGCGCAACCGTCAGAAGGGGAGACCGGCACCGTGACCACGCCCGTCGAACGCAAGATCGCCGAAGAGCTCGGCGTCCGCGAGAACCAGGTGCAGGCCGCCGTCGGCCTGCTCGACGGCGGTGCGACCGTGCCCTTCATCGCCCGGTACCGCAAGGAGGCCACCGGCGCCCTCGACGACACCCAGCTGCGCACCCTGGAGGAGCGGCTGCGGTACCTGCGCGAGCTGGAGGAGCGCCGCACCGCCGTCCTGGAGTCCGTCGAGGCCCAGGGCAAGCTGGACGACGCGCTGCGTGCGCAGATCCTCGCCGCCGACTCCAAGGCCCGGCTGGAGGACATCTACCTCCCGTACAAGCCCAAGCGGCGCACCAAGGCGCAGATCGCCCGCGAGGCCGGGCTCGAACCGCTCGCCGACACCCTGCTCGCCGACCCGCAGCAGGACCCGGCCGCCCTCGCCGCGACGTACCTGAACGAGCAGGTCGCCGACGTGCCCGCCGCCCTGGAGGGCGCCCGTGCCGTCCTGGTCGAGCGCTTCGGCGAGGACGCCGACCTGGTCGGCTCGCTGCGCGAGCGGATGTGGACGCGCGGACGGCTGGTCGCCAAGGTCCGCGAGGGCAAGGAGCAGGACGGCGCCAAGTTCGCCGACTACTTCGACTTCGCCGAGCCCTACACCAAGCTGCCCTCGCACCGCATCCTGGCCATGCTGCGCGGCGAGAAGGAGGAGGTCCTCGACCTCGAACTCTCCCCGTACGACGGCGAGCAGGAGGCCGACCTGCCCGGCGCGAGCGACTACGAGCAGCGGATCGCCGCCCGCTTCGGCATCGCCGACCGCGGCCGCCCCGCCGACAGGTGGCTCACCGACACCGTCCGCTGGGCCTGGCGCACCCGCATCCTCGTCCGGCTCGGCATCGACCTGCGCACCCGGCTGCGCGCCGAGGCCGAGGAGGAGGCGGTGCGGGTCTTCGCCGCCAACCTGCGCGACCTGCTGCTGGCCGCCCCCGCGGGGACGCGCGCCACCATGGGCCTCGACCCGGGCTTCCGCACCGGCGTCAAGGTCGCCGTGGTCGACGCCACCGGCAAGGTCGTCGCGCACGAGACGATCTACCCGCACCAGCCCGCCAACAAGTGGGACGCCGCGCTCGCCACCCTGGCCCGGCTGGCCCGTGAGCACGAGGTCGACCTGGTCGCGATCGGCAACGGCACCGCCTCCCGGGAGACCGACCGGCTCGCCGCGGACCTGATCGGGCGCCACCCCGAGCTCGGCCTCACCAAGGTGATGGTCAGCGAGGCCGGCGCCTCCGTCTACTCCGCCTCCGCGTTCGCCGCCCAGGAGCTGCCCGGCCTCGACGTGTCGATCCGCGGCGCCGTCTCCATCGCCCGCCGCCTGCAGGACCCGCTGGCCGAACTCGTCAAGATCGACCCCAAGTCGATCGGCGTCGGCCAGTACCAGCACGACCTGAGCGAGCTCAAGCTCTCCCGCTCGCTGGACGCCGTGGTCGAGGACTGCGTCAACGCCGTCGGCGTCGACGTCAACACCGCCTCCGCGCCGCTGCTCACCCGGGTCTCCGGCATCACCGGCACCCTCGCCGACAACATCGTCGCCCACCGCGACGCCAACGGCCCGTTCCGCACCCGCAAGGCGCTCAAGGACGTCGCCCGGCTCGGCCCCAAGGCCTTCGAGCAGTGCGCGGGCTTCCTGCGCATCCCCGACGGCGACGACCCGCTGGACGCCTCGGCCGTCCACCCCGAGGCGTACCCCGTGGTCCGCCGCATCCTCGCCGCCACCGGCGGGCAGCTGCGCGAACTGATCGGCAACGGCGCGGTGCTGCGCTCGCTGCGGCCCGGCGACTTCGCCGACGACACCTTCGGCGTGCCGACCGTCACCGACATCCTCGGCGAGCTCGACAAGCCCGGCCGCGACCCGCGACCCGCCTTCCGGACCGCCACCTTCAAGGAGGGCGTCGAGAAGATCTCCGACCTGGAGGTCGGCATGGTCCTGGAGGGCGTGGTCACCAACGTCGCCGCGTTCGGCGCCTTCGTCGACGTCGGCGTCCACCAGGACGGCCTGGTGCACGTCTCCGCGCTGTCGAAGAACTTCGTCAAGGACCCGCGCGAGGTGGTCAAGCCCGGCGACATCGTCCGCGCCAAGGTCACCTCCGTCGACGTCCAGCGCAAGCGGATCGGCCTCACCCTGCGCCTCGACGACGACACCGCCCCCGGCGACGGCAACCGCCGCGACCGGTCCCCCCGCCGCGACTCCCGCCCCCCGCGCCAGGACCGCCGCCCGAACCCCAACCCGCCGGCCGCCCCCGCCAACTCCGCCATGGCCGACGCCCTCCGCCGCGCGGGCCTGGGCAAGTAGCGCACCCCGAGGGGCGGTCGGGCCGGCCGCCCCTCAGCCGGTGCGGGACTCGACGGCCAGGGCGACGAGCTCGGGCCACCAGGGTTCGCGGTACTGGGCGAGCAGGCGCTGGGCCTCCTCCGGGGGGACGGGGCGGACCTCGACGACCTGCTCCCCGTCGTCGGGGTTGGTGGGGGCGGAGTCGACCAGGACGTCGGCCCAGCCCCAGAGCCAGGCCTTGACCGGGTGGGGCTGCCAGGGGCGGTAGGGCGTGGGGCCTTCGGAGACGGCGAGGTGGTGGCCGATCCAGGTGGGCGGGGAGAGCAGGCGGGCGCCGGCCTCCTCGCGCAGTTCGCGCTGCAGGCAGGACTCGATGCTCTCGGCGGCCTCGCGGGTGCCGCCGGGGAGGAACCAGTGGCCGCGGACGTCCCGGCACAGGACGACGCGGCCCTCGGCGAAGCCGACCAGGTGGATGTTGGTGACCAGTTCGTCGGGTGGCTGCTCGGTGCTGAACTGGGCGTCGATGCCGCCCCACTCCCAGCGCTGCGGCGCGTGCAGGGCCGGGTACCGGGCCGCCAGTTCGGTGCTGTCGCTCGCTCTGCGTGTGGTGTCCGTCATCGATCGATCGTAGTCCCGGACGGTCCCGAACGGGCCCGGACGGTCAACGGAGCGGACGAAACCTCACCCTCCCGTGGCCTCCCGTCAACTCGGCGCTCCGGGCGTTCATCTGAGCGGACGTCAGGTGTCCTCACTCCGGTGCGACGACCACCGCCCGGGCCGCGGAGCGGACCTCGGCGTCGGGGTGGGCGCGCAGCGCCGCCAGCAGCGGCAGCCAGCGGCCGGTCCAGGCGCAGCGGGTGCCGAGCTGCTCGGCGAGGGCGGTGGCGAACAGGCCGAGGGCGGGGCCGCGGCCGGGCAGCAGGTCCAGCAGCGCGCCGGGGGCGGCGGTGTCGGCGGCGGTCGGCAGCGTGGAGGTGCCCGCGACGGCCCCGGCCAGCCGGGTGGCCAGCCGGGCCGCCGACACCGGGTGGTCGGCGAGCGCCCCGGCCAGCCGGGCGACGTCGGCCCCGAAGCCGGGCCCGGCCGGGTCCGCGGCCCGGGCCAGCAGGGTCGCCCGCAGGTCGAGCAACTCCTCGTGCGGGCGCAGGTGTTCGGCCAGTGCGAGCCGGACCTCCCGGTGGCGCAGGACGGCCGGGACGGCGGTGAGTGCCTCGATCCGCTGCCGGACCGGCTGGTCGCGGGCCACCGAGGGCGGCGCGCTCCCGGGCCCGGCGGCCAGCAGCGCGGCCAGCGCCCGGTGGAGCAGGCTGCCGGGCGCGGCGCCGCCGGTCGGGTGGGGCAGCTCGGAGACGGCCAGGGCGCGCAGGGCGAGCGAGGCGGTCCGCCAGGTGGTGCGGTTGTCGAGGTCGGTGGCCGCGGCGGGCAGCACCTCGGCGACCTCCGGCGCGTACCGGGCCCACTCGGGCAGCGCCTTGAGCGCCGTCCGGGTGGCCTCCGGGTCGGCGTCCGCGCCGGCGGCGACCGCGGCCACCAGCCGGGCGTAGCGGGCCCGGTGGCGCTCCGGCAGCAGGTGCGGCGGCTGCCCGGCGACGGCCCGGCGCAGCGGCGCTCCGGGCGCGGCGGCGGCCTCGGCGAGCAGCGTCCAGAGCGGTTCGGCGTCCAGCAGGCCCCGGCAGTGGGCGGTCGCGGCGGCCCGGACGTCGGGGTGCTGCCCGGGCGCGTGGAAGGCGGCGGTCAGCACCCCGGCGGCCCGGGCGGGCGGCAGCAGCGCCGCGGCCAGCCGGACGGCCTCCTTGCGGGCGGTGACCTTGGTGCCCTCGGTGCGGACGGCCAACTCGCCCAGGAGTTCGGCGAGTTGATCCGGGGCGGTGCGCCGGGCGGCCCGCCCGGCGGCGTACACCGCGACCTTCGCCCGGTCGCCCCCGGCGTGCGCCAGCAGTTCGGGCAGCACGGCGGCCGGGTCGGACGTCCGGACCAGCGCGGCCAGGGCGGTGTCGGCGAGCAGCGGCTGCGGGGCGTCGAGGTGGCGGCGCACCACGGCGGCGCCGGGTTCGAGCAGGAGGGCGGCCCGTGCGACCGCGGCGGCCCGCTGCTCCTCGGGCAGCGCGGGGTCGGCGGCGGCCCGCGCGCACAGTGCGGCGGCCCGCTCCACCTGGCGGGGCGTCCAGCGGGTGGGGTCGTGGGCGGGCGGCAGCGGGCGGGGGTCGCCGGGGCGCAGGAACCTCCCGGCGGGCGGCCGTTCGGCCAGCGCCCGGTCCAGCAGGTCGGTGCGGGCCAGGGCGGCGTGCCGCAGCACGGGGGCGCAGAACACGGCGGACGGGTCGTGGGCGAGCGCGGCCAGCACCTTCCCGGTGCGCCCGGCGCGCGGCCGCAGCCACAGCTCCAGGGCCTCGGCGGCGGTCCGCTCCCGGGGGTCGCGGGCGGCCTCGGCCAGGCGTTCGTCGAGTTCCGGCAGCCGCCCGGCCCGCCCGTCCAGGGCGCGGACCAGGGCGAACAGCAGCGCGGCGCCGCCGGTTCGGCGTTCCGCGTCGAGCCGGGGGCGCAGCGCCTCCAGCACCTGCCGCTGCCGGTCGGGGCGCAGGCGTCCGACCCGGGCGGGCAGCGGGAACTCCCCCGCCCGGTCGGCGAGTCGGCCGAGCGTCGAGCAGGCGAACGCGGTCAGCGCGGGCCCGGCCCCGGCGGCCAGGACGGCCACGGCCAGGGCGGCCAGGGCGCCGCGGCTGCCGGGGGAGCAGTCGCGGGCGTCGAGCGCGGTGGCGGCCAGCGCGGTGAGCGGCTCGGCGTGCGCGTCGGTGAAGCGGTGGGCGGGGAAGGCGGCGAGCGCGCTCAGCGCGGCCTCCCGGACCGGGTCCTGCTCGTTGCGCAGGCGGCCGAGGTCGGCCAGCAGGACGGCGGGGGCCGCCGGGCGCCGGTCGGCGGCCGCCGCCTGCACCAGGCGCCGCCAGGCCTCGGCGCGGTCGGCGGCCTGCGGCAGCCGGGTGCGCCCCAGCAGTTCGGCCCGCGCCTCCTCGGGCTCCACCAGGGCGGTCAGCCAGAGCAGTTGGTGTCCGGACACCCCCTTGGCGGCCTGCTCGGCGCGCAGCCTGCGGGCCTCCTGCCAGCGCCGCTCGCGCGGCAGCAGCCGCAGCACCGGCTCGGTCAGCCGGGTGGCGTCCAGCGGCTGCCCGTCGGCGGCGGCGTCCAGGAACGCGGCGCGCCGCGCGGGCGGGACGGCCCGCAGCAGCGGGGCGAACAGGCGCGGCTCCGGGAGCCAGCGGCGCCCCAGGGCGGTCAGCGACGGCGGGTCGGCCCGGACGAGCCGGTCGAGCGCGGTGCGGCTGGGCGGCTGCTCCCGGCGCGAGAGCGGCCGCTCGGGGGCGGCCAGCCAGGCGGTGGCGCGCTCGGCGTCGACGGCCAGCAGGTGGCCGAAGCCCTCCAGGGCCCACGACGGCGCGCTCCGGCCCGGGTGGTGCTCCAGCAGGTCGAGCACCCGGGCCGGGCGCAGCGGCAGCACGGGCGCCAGGGAGAGGTTCAGCGTGCCCCACCGGTCGGCGGCCGCACCGGCCGGGCGGGCGGCGAGTTCGCGTCCGACGTGGTCGAGCACCGCGTCGGGGTGCCGGGAGCCCAGGGCCCACCAGGCGTCCCACGGCACGGCCAGGCCCGGCAGTTCGGCGGCCACCACCTCGGGCGGGCAGGCCGGCAGCAGCGTCGCCGCCTCCGCCTCGCCGCCGTGCGCGCGGGCCACCGGCAGCAGTCGGGCGGCGAGTTCCGCGCACCGCCCGCGCGCCACCGCCGCGCGCAGCTCCTGCCGGACGGCGTGCGGCGCCCGCCGGTAGGCGTCCGGCACGGCCGACGCCAGCTCCGGCACGGTGCGCAGCGCGTCGACCGCCCGGCCGCGCACCACCCGGTCCGGGTCGGTCAGCAGGACGCCGAGCAGGTCGGCCCGGGCGGCGAGCACCGCGGCGAACGCGGCCAGCCGCCGCCCGTACCGGCCGCGGTCCGTCAACTCGCCGATCAGCGCGTCCACTTCGGCGGGCGCGGCGGCGCGGACGGTGCGGGCGAACAGCGCCTCGCGTCCGTGGAGCGGGAGGGCGTCCATCGCGGTGAGCAGGGCGGTGGTGTCGACGTGCGGCATACCGGTCATTCTCGTCGGCGGGGCAACCGGAATTCCGCGGCTTCCGGCCCGGTGCGGACGGCTTCCGGTCGTTGTCGACGGGTTGGCACCGAACGGGAGCCGTTCCGTTGCCCGGCTGTCGCGGGCATCGGCTAGAGTCCGGCACGAAGTATGAAAGAAGCATGAGAACGGTCACGAGAGGGGTGATCCGGCGCACGCCCGGGTCGCGGCCGCCGGAACGGCCCCCTCGTCCGCCGACCGAGACGACCAGACCCGACCAGACCGTCCGGGCCCGGGAGATCACCGGCCCCGACGCCACCCGGCGGCGGAGACACCGCACCGGGACGTTCCCCAGGGGGAGAAGAACCACATGCGCAAGACCGGACGTACCTTCCTCGCCGCGACCGCGGTCGTGCTCGCCCTCACCGCGACGGGCTGCGCCAGCAAGGGCGGTGACGGCTCCCACGCGTCGTCCAGCACCGGTGGCACCGGCGGCGGCAGCTCCGCGCCCGACGCCCAGGCCGCCGCCCTCGACCCCGCCGCGCTGCTCAAGCTGGTGGGGGAGAAGACCAGCGCCGCCAAGTCCGCCAAGGTCGAGGCCACCACCGAGATGGGCGCCTCGAAGACCGTGATGAAGGGCGCCATCTCCTGGGAGAACGGCCTCCAGGGCGAGGTCAGCGGCAACGTCGGCGGCGCGATGGCGGAGTCCATCAGCCAGGCCGGCGGCGACGGCAGCATCACCGCCCGCTACCTCAGCGACGCGATGTACATCAACATGGGCGAGGGGATGGCCGGCCAGCTCGGCGGCGCCCACTGGATCAAGTACGGCTACGCGGACCTCGCCAAGCTGATGGGCGCGGCCGGCGACAGCCTCAAGAACCAGCTGCAGAACGCCGACCCGATCTCCTCGGTGCGCGCCCTGATCGCCTCCGGCAAGGTCGAGAAGACCGGCACCGAGACCGTGGGCGGCGTCAAGTCCACCAAGTACGAGGGCGACCTCGCCGCGGCCGACCTCGCCCAGGCCGCGAGCAAGGGCCTCACCCAGGACCAGACCGACGCCCTGCAGAAGCAGTTCACCGCGTCCGGCATCACCACCGAGCACATCGAGGTCTGGATCAGCACCGACAACCTGCTGGTCAAGAAGGTCGAGGCCTTCGACAGCAAGGTCGGCAAGGTCGTCTCCACCGCGCTCTACACCGACTACGGCTCCTCGGTCACCACCAGCGCCCCGAGCGCGAGCGACACCGTCGACTTCGCGGAGATCATGAAGAGCGCCCAGGCCGGTTCCTGACGGACCGCCACCACCCCGGCCCGGCCGTCCGGGCCCGGGGTGCCGACCGGCCCGGCCGATCGCGCCTACTGACTGTGGGGGAGCGCGACGGCCGGGCCGTGTGTGTGGGGGTTGTTCTCTCAACTGCCGCCCCGGGAGGCGGATTCGGTGCATCCTGCGCGGAGCGGCCGGACCGTTCCGTGCACTCAAAATGCCCCGGCCGGGCAGGAGCGTCAAGCGTTCCCCGGCCACTTGAGCCGCCCTTAAGGCTCCCTTCGCGGACAGCACTGGTGCCGGGCCCGCGGGCGGAGGGTCAGACGCTGACGACGGTGGTCCCGGCGGCCGCGAAGGCGGCGAGTTCGTCGGCGGGGGCACCGGCGTCGGTGACCAGGGTGTGCAGGCCCGCCGCGGGGGCGACCCGGGCGAAGGCGGTGCGGCCGAGCTTGCCGCCGTCGGCGACCACCAGGGTGCGGCGGGCGGCGGCGATCATGGCCTTCTTCACGGTGGCGTCGTCGAGGTCGTAGGCGGTCAGCCCGTCGGCGGCGCTGAGCGCGCAGCAGCCGAGCACGGCGGTGTCGAAGCGCAGCGCGTTGATCGAGGCGAGGGCCAGCGGGCCGGTCAGGGCGCCCTCGACGGGACGGGGGCGGCCGCCGGGGACGAGCAGGGTGGCCGCTCCGGGGGCGTCGCCGAGGACGTGCACGGCGGGCAGCGACAGCGGCATCACGGTGACGGGGCGCTCGCGCAGCAGCCGGGCGACCTCCAGGCAGGTGGTGCCGCTGTCGAGCAGCACGGTCTCCCCGTCGGCGATCAGCGCGCAGACCCCGGCGGCGATGCGCCGCTTGGCCTCGACGGCCTCGCGGGCGCGCAGCGCGAACGGCGGCTCCTCGCCGCGCAGCAGCAGGGTGCGGGCGCCGCCGCGGAAGCGCTCCAGGGCGCCCTGGGCGGCCAGTGCGTCGAGGTCGCGCCGGACGGTCATCTCGGAGGCGCCGGTGAGCGCGGCGAGCTCCTGGACGGTGGCGCTGCCCGCGTCCCGGACGGCCTCGGCGATCAGGGTGTGGCGCTCCGCGGTGTTCATACCGGCATTGAACCGCACCCCGCAACGAACAGACAAGCTGTTCGATCTCCGCCTTTCGAACACGGAGAATGTTCGTTATGGTCGGTGGCATGGAACGCTCGCTCCGGGCCGCCCGGGCGGCGACCTACGTCTACTTCGTCCTGTGCGGCACCCTGATGGGCGCGTGGGTCGTGCACATCCCCGCGATCGAGACCCGGGTCGGCGTCGGCCACGCCGCCCTCGGCGTCCTGCTCGTCCTGCTCGGCCTCGGCGCCTTCGCGGGCATGCGGGCCGCCGGGCCCCTCACCGACCGCCTCGGCGCCCGCACCGCCGTCCCCGCCTCCGGCGCCCTGTGCGCCGTCTCCCTGGTGCTGCCCGGCCTCGCCCCGGACCCGTGGACGCTGGCGGCCGCGCTGCTGGTCCTCGGCTTCGCCAACGGCTGCCTGGACGTCAGCATGAACGCCCACGCCGTCCACGTCGAGCAGGCCTACGGACGGCCCGTCATGTCCGGCTTCCACGCCACCTTCTCGATCGGCGGCGTGCTCGCCGCCGGTGCCGCCGCCGCGGCCACCGCGGCCGGCCTCGGCCCGGCCGCCACCCTCGCCCTGCTCGGCGCGCTCGGCCTCGCCACCGCCCTGCTTGCCGCGCGCGGCCTGCTCCCCGCGGCCCCCGCCCCCGACGCCGCCGACGCACCGGCCGCCGACGCACCGGCCGCCGGGGGCGGTGACGTGCGCGGCCGGATCCGGGTGCTCGCCGTCCTGGCGCTGATGGTCATGCTCGCCGAGGGCGCCGCCAACGACTGGAGCGCCCTGCACCTCAAGGACGTCCTCGGCACGCCCGCGAGCACCGCCGCGTTCGCCTACGGCGCCTTCGCCGCCGCCATGACCACCGGACGCCTGCTCGCCGACCGGATCGCCGACCGCCACGGCCCGACGGCCGTCCTGCGCCACGGCGCGGCCACCGCCGCCCTCGGCATCACCGTCGCCGCCCTCACCCCCTGGACGTGGGCCGCCTTCCTCGGCTGGGCGCTGTTCGGCCTCGGCCTCTCCGGCTGCGTCCCGCAACTCCTCAGCGCCGCGGGCCACGCCGACCCCGCCGCCGCGGGCGCCAACGTCTCCCGGGTCGCCGGACTCGGCTACCTCGGCATGCTCGCCGGGCCCGCCGTCATCGGCTGGCTCACCCACCTCACCGCCCTCAACCACGCCTTCCTCCTGCTCGCCCTGCTCTGCGCCGCCACCGCCACCGCCGCGGGCGTCCTGCGCACCGCCCCCGCCGGGGCGCCGACGGGCGGCACCCACTGACCGCCCGTGCGGCCCGGGCCGGGGCCGCACGGGCCGCACCCGCCCGGGGCCGGCGGTCGTTCGAACGGCCCCGCCCGGGCGGGGTCAGGGGGTGGGGGCGGTGAGGTACCGCTGCAGGGTGGGGCCGAGCCAGTCGACGATCTCCTCGGGGCGGAGGGCCACGCTCGCGGGGAAGCGCAGGACGTAGCGGGTCAGGGCGAGTCCGAGGACGGCCGAGGCGCACAGGGCGGCCCGGGCCTGGGCCTGGTCGGGGTCCGGGCCGATGCGGCGGGCGAGCGGGATCAGCTGTTCGCGCAGCACGCTCTGCATGCGTTCGGCGGCGTGCGGCTCGGTGACGCCGACCCGCATCAGGGCGGTGAGTTCCTCGTTCTCCTCCCACAGGGCGAGGAAGTGGCGCGCCATGGCGCGGCCGATCTCCTCGCGGGGCTCGACGGCGAGGCCGGGGAGGTCGGGGCCGATCGCGACGGCGGCGGCGAACAGGCCCGCCTTGTTGCCGTAGTAGCGCATCACCATCGAGGGGTCGATCCTCGCGTCGCGCGCGATGGCCCGGATGGTGGCCTTCTCGTAGCCGTCGGTGGCGAACCGTTCGCGGGCCGCGGCGAGGATCGTGGCGCGGGTGGCGTCGGAACGCCGGGCGGCCTGCTGGTTCTCCGTGCGATCGGTCATGCCAACAAATGTAGGCCAACGCGTGTTGACAGTCCAGGAGCGTGCGCCTACGTTTGCCAACAAGCGTTGGCCAACGCCTGTTGGCACAGACGTGACCCACACACGGGAGGACGTACGACATGGCCGAGTTGCGGAGCCTGGACCCGAACGCGCCGCTGTTCGCGCAGCTCCGGGAGGAGACCGGGGAGATCGTCCTGGTGAACACCTTCGTCGTCCCCGAGGAGCGGGCCGAGGAGTTCTCGGTGCTCTTCCGGAGGCAGGCGGCGTTCATGCGGGCCCAACCGGGTTTCGTCTCCCTGCAGTTGCACCGCGGCGTGGCGGGCAGCCGGCTGCTGGTGAACGTCGCGGTCTGGGAGTCGACCTGGGCGCTCGCCGCGGCGCTCGGCAGTCCGGAGTTCCGGCGGACGGCGGCCGGGATGCCCGACGACATCGTGTCGTACCCGCACGTCTTCGAGCGGATCGACGCGTGACCCGGCGGGCGCTCCGCGCAGACCCCCGCCCCCGGCCGGCGTCCGCCGGTGGAGCCCGCCCCCGCCCCCGTACCGGACCCCGGAGGAGAAGCACCGTGTCGCTGAAGAAGGTCAACACCGTCCTGGCCGCCGGCGTGGCCCTGTTCGCCCTCTACCTGGGGCTGTCCTTCGTCCTCGCCCCCGAGGCGTCGACCGTGGGCGTCGGCCTGCCGCAGTGGCCCGCCGGGGGAGGGGGCGACGGCTTCCTGGTGATGAAGGGCACCCGGGAGCTCGCGATGGGCCTGGCCGTCGGCGTCCTGCTGCTGACGGGCCAGCGCCGGGCCCTGGGGTGGGTGCTGCTGGCGGAGGCCGTCGCGCCGTTCGGCGACATGGTCGCCGTGCTGACCCACCACGGCTCGGCGGCCGCCGCGTTCGGCATCCACGGGCTGACCTCGGCGCTGATCGCGGTCACCGGGCTGCTGGTCCTCCGCGAGGGCGCCGCGGCGGGCGGGAGCGCCGCCGGGGCTCGCGGGCCGGTGCCCGTCGGCGGTCGGTGACACGACGGCGGAGGGCGCCGTCGGCCGGTGGCCGGCGGCGCCCTCCGGGCGTGCGCGGTGCGGGGGTTCAGGCGCGGACCAGCGCCTTGCCCGCGGCGGTGGCGGCCTCCAGGGCCTGCGCGTGGTACTCGGCGGCGAGGTCGCGCAGGCTCTCCATCGCCGGGTTGACGGCGGCGAGGGTCAGCTCGCGGCGGACGGTGGTGAGGTCGGCGCCCCAGACGTCGCGCAGGATGCGCTCGACGTACGGGGTGGAGTGGTCCCAGCCCTCGCGGGGGGTGCCGGGGGCGAAGCCGCCGCCGAGGGAGGTGACCAGGACGACCGGCTTGTCCTTGAGCAGTTCGGCGGTCGGGCCGGCGCCCGCGATGACCAGGTCGACCCAGGTCTTGAAGTGCTGGGAGACGCCCCAGTTGTAGAGCGGGACGGCGATGATCGCGGCGTCGGCGGCGCGCAGCTCGTCGGCGAGGGCGGCGCCGAGGGCGGCGGCCTCCTGCTGCTCGGGGGTGCGCTGGTCCTCGGGGGTGAAGCCGGCCAGGGTGGCGGTGGCCCAGACGTGGCCGGGCAGCGGGTCGGTGCCCAGGTTGCGGCGGGTGACGGTGCCCCCGGGGTGGGCGGCGGTCCACTCGGCCTCGGCGGCGTTGGCGAGCTCGGCGCTGGTGGAGGCGCCGGGCATGATGCTGGCGTCCAGGCGGAACAGGTTCATGACAGTGACTCCTCGGTTCGCGCCCCGCCGAGGAGTGGCGGGCGCAGGGGGGTACGGCGAAGCGGGGGTGCGGGCCGGGGAGGCGCCGCACTCGACGTAAACGGACTTTACCCCGTTTCGGCGGCCGGGTAAATTGTGGCCATGGACAGCCCCCTGGTCCCCTTCGGTCCGCCCCCCACCGAACGCGCGGACGCCGCCCGCAACCGCGAGGTCCTGCTCTGCACCGCCCGCGCGATGATCGCCGAGCTCGGGGCGGACCAGGTGACCATGGACGCGCTGGCCGAACGCGCCGGGCTGGGCAAGGGCACCGTGTTCCGCCGCTTCGGCACCCGGGCCGGGATCTTCCGCGCCCTGCTCGACGCCGAGGAGCAGCGCTTCCAGTGCCAGGTGCTGTCCGGGCCGCCCCCGCTCGGGCCCGGTGCCGACCCGGTCGACCGGCTGATCGCCTACGGGCGCGCCCGCACCCGCTTCCTGCTGGAGCGCCACGAGATCGCCCGCGCCGCGTTCGAGCGCAAGGGGCCCGTCCCGCCCGCGGTCGGACCGAACTTCTCCCGCCCGCACATCCGGATGCTGCTGGGCCAGGCCGCCCTGGGCCTCCCCGACCCGGACACCCTCTCGCTGCAGCTCGCCAGCGCCCTGGAGGGCCCCCCGCTGCTCTTCCTGGTCGCCGACCTGCCCCCCGGGGGCGAGTCCGCCGGGTGCGGCGAGAACGACCTGGGCGCCCTGCTCGCGGACGGCTGGCAGACGCTGGTCGAGCGGGTCGCCCGGCGCTGAGCGGTCCGCGGGCCGTCCGGCGCTGAGCGGTCCGCGGGTCGTCCGGCACTGAGCGGTCCGCGGGCCGTCCGCCGACGGACCGGCCCGGAACGGCGACGGACCGGCCCGGAACGGCCGAAGGGGACGGCCGGTGGGCCGTCCCCTTCGCGGAGGGTGCGCGGGCGCGGTGCGGGCGGTCAGCCGCGGTGCAGCCAGATCATCTTGCGGCCGGTCTCGGCGGGGGCGGTCGGGGCCACCTCGTCGATCCGGTCCAGGACGTAGCCGAGCTTGCGGGGGACGGCGGCGCTGGCGGCGTTCGACTCGTCGCAGTGGATCTCGGTGCGGGTGATCCCGGGCAGCGCGAGCGCCGCGCCGGTGAGGGCGCGGGCGGCCGCGGTGGCCAGGCCGCGGCCGGTGTGCCCGCGGTGCACCCAGTAGCCGATCTCCAGCGCGCCGGGGCCGATCCGGCCGTGCAGGCCGAAGCCGCCGATGACCGCGGCCGGGTCGGCGTCCAGGCCGAGCAGGTACATGAAGTCGGTGCCCTCGTCCCAGACCTTCTCGCCCGCCACCGAGGACTGCTCGCTCTCCACCAGCGTCGGCGCCTGCCGGGCCCAGGGCATCCACGGACGCAGGTGGTCGAGGTTGTCGATCACTGCGGCGTTCAGCGCCGCGGCGTCCGCCAGCCTGCGGCGGCGCAGGTGCGCGCCGCCGCCGAGGGGCAGCAGTTCGGGCGGGCGGCCCGCGGTGAGCGGGCGCACGGTGTCGTCAGGTGCGTCGGTGGAGTGACTCATGGACGGAGTATGCGCCATGCACGACCGCTCCGACCAGCGGATATCCGTTCCGCCACCCTTGCGTTCCGCCCCGCGGCGCCCGGTCGCCGCCGCCGACCCCGCCGCGGGTCACAGCCGCACCAGCACCTCGTCCAGCGGCTTGCGGACCAGGTCCGGCACCCGGGCGTCCTCGGCCGGGTAGCCGACCGGGATGACGTACGCGGCGCGCTCCTCCGGCGGGCGGTCGCAGACCTCGTTCAGGAAGCGCATCGGGCTGGGGGTGTGGGTCAGCGTGGCCAGGCCCGCCTGGTGCAGGGCGGACAGCAGGAAGCCGACCGCGATGCCCACCGACTCCTTCGTGTAGTAGGGGCGCGGCGAGTTCGGGCCCTTGTGCACCTCGAACACCACGATCACCGCGGGCGCGTCCTCCAGGAAGGGCTTGTGCCAGTCGGTGCCGATCGGGGCCAGCGCCGCCAGCCACTCCTCGGAGGCCCGGTGCGCGTAGAACTCCCGCTCCTCCGCCTCCGCGGCCTCCCGCAGCCGCCGCTTGCGATCCGGGTCGGTGACCACCACGAACCGCCACGGCTGCACGTGCGCGCCGCTCGGTGCGGTCGCCGCCGTCCGCACCGCCCACTCCAGCACCCCCTCGGGCAGCGGCCGGGTCGAGTAGTCGCGCACGGTGCGGCGCCGGTCCATCAGCCGGTAGAAGTCCCGGCAGCGGTCGGCCGCCTCGTGGGCGGGGACGCTCATCGGGTGCAGCGGCGCCGTCGGGTGGGACGGCGTCGGGCGGAGCGGCGGCGGCGTCGGGTCGGACGGCGCGCGGGAGGGGTCACGGTCAGCCATGCGCGCCACCCCAGCACGCCGGGCGCCCCGGCGGAAGGGGTCGGGGCGCGGTCGGCGATTACCGGCAAGTGCGGTGGGCGGCCGCCGGCGGCCACCGGCACGCGCCGCGGCCTCAGACCTCGGTGACCTTCCCGTCCGCGACCACCAGGCGCCGGTTCACCTGCACCGCCTCCAGCATCCGCCGGTCGTGGGTGACCAGCAGCAGGGTGCCGGTGTACGAGGCCAGTGCCGACTCCAACTGCTCGATCGCGGGCAGGTCCAGGTGGTTGGTCGGCTCGTCCAGCACCAGCAGGTTCACCCCGCGGGCCTGCAGCAGCGCCAGCGCCGCCCTGGTCCGCTCGCCCGGGGAGAGCGTCCCGGCGGGGCGCAGCACGTGCACCGCCTTCAGGCCGAACTTCGCCAGCAGGGTCCGCACGTCCTCCGGGTTCAGCTCCGGCACGGCCGCCGCGAACGCCTCCAGCAGCGGGCGCCCGGCGTCGCCGCCGAACAGGTGCCCGCGGGCCTGCTCCACCTCGCCGATCTGCACGCCCGAACCCAGCGCCGCGGAGCCCGAGTCCAGCGGGAGGCGGCCCAGCAGCGCCGCCAGCAGCGTCGACTTGCCCGCGCCGTTGGCGCCGGTGATCGCCACCCGGTCCGCCCAGTCCACCTGCAGGTCCACCGGGCCGAACGCGAACTCCCCGCGCCGGGCGGCGGCCTGGCGCAGCGTCGCCACCACCGAGCCGGAGCGCGGCGCGGCGGCGATCTCCATCCGCAGCTCCCACTCCTTGCGGGGCTCCTCCACCACCTCCAGGCGCTCGATCATCCGCTGGGTCTGCCGGGCCTTCGCGGCCTGCTTCTCGGTCGACTCGGCGCGCTGCGCCCGGGCCTTCTTGTCGTTGTCGCCGCCCTTGCGCCGGGCGTTGCGGACGCCGTGCTCCATCCAGTTGCGCTGCATCTGGGCGCGGGCCTCCAGGCCCGCCTTGGTGTCCGCGAACTCCTCGTACTGCTCGCGGGCGTGCCGCCGGGAGACCGCCCGCTCCTCCAGGTACGCCTCGTAGCCGCCGCCGTACAGGTTCACCTGCCCCTGGTGCAGGTCGAGTTCCAGGACGCGGGTGACGGTGCGGGCCAGGAACTCGCGGTCGTGGCTGATCAGCACGGTGCCCGCGCGCAGGCCCTTCACGAACGCCTCCAGGCGCTCCAGGCCGTCCAGGTCCAGGTCGTTGGTGGGCTCGTCCAGCAGGAACACGTCGTAGCGCGACAGCAGCAGCGAGGCCAGGCCCGCGCGGGCCGCCTGGCCGCCGGACAGCGCCGTCATCGGCACGTCCAGCGAGACCTTCAGGCCCAGCGAGGCGGCGACCTCCTCGGCCCGCTCCTCCAGGTCCGCACCGCCCAGCTCCAGCCAGCGGTCCAGGCTCTCCGCGTACGCGTCGTCCGCGCCCGGGCGGCCCTCCACCAGGCCCTCGGTGGCCTCGTCCAGCGCCGCCTGCGCCGCCGCGACGCCGGTGCGGCGGGCCAGGAAGTCGCGCACCGACTCGCCCTCCCGGCGCTCCGGCTCCTGCGGCAGGTGGCCGACGTTCGCGGTCGGCGGGCTGAGCTTCAGGCTGCCGCCCTCCGGGACGTCCAGCCCGGCGAGCAGGCGCAGCAGGGTCGACTTCCCGGCGCCGTTCACCCCGACCAGGCCGATCACGTCCCCGGGGGCGACGACCAGGTCCAGCCCGGAGAACAGCGTGCGCTCGCCGTGGCCGGCGGCGAGGTCCTTGACGACGAGAGTGGCAGTCATGATGGGGACGATTCTAGGCGGCGCCCCGGAGGGCCCCGGCCGGGCGGCCGCTACCGGGCCCAGCCCTCGGTGTTGGAGTACGACTCGTAGCTGTGCGCCGTCGCGCGCGGCCACTCCCCGCCGGTCAGCCGCCGGTACGCCCCGTCCGGGACGTACAGCAGCGGCTCGGCCCAGGCGAACCCCTCGGCGTACGGCGCGAAGCGGCGCGGATCGGCCAGCACCGCCCGGTACGCGGCCCGGCCGTCGGCGACCACCGCCGCGCGGGCGTAGAGGAAGGCGTCGCCGCCCAGCCCTTCGCCCAGCTCGCGGCGGTCCAGCCGGTACAGCGCGGCGGACAGCCGCTCGGCGAAGCCGGCCACCGCGGCGACCGGACCGGCCGCCAGGCGCTCCTCCAACGCGGCGGCCAGGCGCTCCGCGTCCGGGTCCGCGCCGGTCGGGCGGCACTCCTCCAGCAGCTGCCAGAACTCGTCCTCGTCCACGGACGCCGAGTGTGTCAGGGGCCGCTGACAGCGTGCCGGGAGCCGCGGCCCGGGTCGGGACCTAATTCCGTTGCGGGGGGTGCGAGGGGCTGCGTACCCTCGGAGGCGTTGCATCCCCGCACGTCTGGAGAAGGCCGTTGCTCGTCTGAGGTCATGAGACACCGCGCCACGCCACACCCGTGTCCTTTCCGGGTCCGTTGAGCGTGCGGGCGCGAGTGCGACCTCGGCAGGGCAGCGATCCACGGCTCCCGTGCGGGTTCTCCGTCTCCTCCTGAGACGGCTCCTCCGCGACGGTCCTGTGCGCTCCCGCGTCCCCGGTGTCTCCCGTGGTGCTCCCCTTCCCCGCGCGGCAACCTCCAGGAGGCCCCCATGGCGCAACCCACCACCTCGATCCTCTGCACCGACCTCGGCTTCGAGTGGCCCGACGGCCGCCCCGTGCTGAGCGGTTTCCACCTCGCCGTCGGCCCCGGCCGCACCGGGCTGGTCGGCCTCAACGGCGCGGGCAAGTCCACGCTGCTGCGGCTGATCGCGGGCGAACTCACCCCCGCCGCGGGCAGCGTCCGGGTCGCGGGCGAACTCGCCTACCTGCCGCAGGACCTGACGGTCGCCGCCGGGCAGCGGGTCGACGAGACGCTCGGCATCCGGGCCCGGCGCGAGGCCCTGCACGCCATCGAGTCCGGAGACGTGGACGAACGCCACTTCACCGTCGTCGGCGACGACTGGGACGTCGAGGAGCGCGCCCGCGCCACCCTCGACCGCCTCGGCCTCACCGGACTCGACCTCGACCGCACCACCGGCGAACTCTCCGGCGGCCAGGCCGTCCTGCTGCACCTCGCCGCCCTGCTGCTGCGCCGGCCCGACGTCCTGCTGCTCGACGAACCCACCAACAACCTCGACAGCCGGGCCCGGGCCCGGCTGTACGACGCGGTGGCCGCCTTCCCCGGCGTGCTGCTGCTGGTCAGCCACGACCGCGAGCTGCTGGAGCGGGTCGACCAGATCGCCGACCTGCGGGACGGCGAAGTCACCTGGTACGGCGGCAACTTCAGCGCCTACCAGGCGGCCCTGGAGACCGCCCAGGAGGCCGCCGAACGCGTCGTCCGCAACGCCGAGGCCGACGTCAAGCGCCAGAAGCGGGATCTGGTCGAGGCGACCCAGCGGCTCGCCAAGTCCGCCGCCTACGGCAAGCAACGCTCGGTGCGCCGCAACGACCCCAAGGCGCTGGCCGACAAGCTCCAGGGCAAGGGCGAGGAGACCGCGGGCCGACTGCGCGGCATGCACACCGAACGCCTCAACGAGGCCAAGGAGCGCCTGGCCACCGCGGAGGAGGCCGTCCGCGACGACGCCGAGATCCGGATCGACCTGCCCCGCACCGCCGTCCCCGCCGGGCGCACCGTCCTCGCCCTGGAGGGCGTCCGCCTCGCCCACGGCGGCCGCGGCCGCGTCGACCTGGAGCTGCGCGGCCCCGAGCGGATCGCCCTCACCGGGCGCAACGGCTCCGGCAAGACCACGCTGCTGCGCACCGTCGCCGGTGAACTCGCCCCCGCCGAGGGCACGGTCACCACGCCGGTGCCCCTGCGGTACCTCCCCCAGCAGTTGGACGTCCTGGACGACGAGGAGACGGTCTTCCGGAACGTCAGGGCGCACGCCCCCGCCGCCACCGACAACGAGGTCCGCGCCCGGCTGGCCCGCTTCCTGTTCCGCGGCGCCCGCGCCGACCAGCCGGCCGGCACCCTCTCCGGCGGCGAACGCTTCCGCGCCACCCTCGCCGCCCTCCTGCTGGCCGACCCGCCCCCGCAGCTCCTGCTGCTCGACGAACCCACCAACAACCTCGACCTCTCCAGCGTCCGCCAACTCACCCAGGCCCTGGCCGGCTACCGCGGCACCCTGATCGTCGCCAGCCACGACCTCCCCTTCCTCCGCGAGATCGGCATCACCCGCTGGCTGGAGTGGAAGGAGGACGACCTGCACCCGACCGACCCCCGCTGACCCGGCGGGGCCGGCCGTCGCCCCCGCCCGCCCCCGCTCTCGTCGCGGTGTCCGTACCGTGGGACGAGGGGGACGGGGCGGGCGGGGGGAGGGCAGGATCGGGGGCGTCCTGTTGTCGTTGTCCCGTTGGAGTGTGCGTCGTGGCGCTGGTCGAGATCCCCGGTTCGAAGTCGGTGACGGCGCGGGCGCTGTTCCTGGCCGCGGCGGCGGACGGGGTGACCACGCTGGTGCGGCCGTTGGTGTCGGACGACACCGAGGGGTTCGCGGAGGGGCTGCTCGCGCTCGGGTACGAGGTGGAGCGCGCGGAGCGGGAGTGGCGGATCACCGGGCGTCCGCAGGGCCCCGGGGCCGACGGGGCGTCGGTGTTCTGCCGGGACGGCGCCACCACCGCGCGCTTCCTGCCGACGCTGGCCGCCGCCGGGCACGGCACCTTCCACTTCGACGCGTCCGAGCAGATGCGCCGCCGCCCGCTGGGCCCGCTCACCACCGCGCTGCGCGAGCTCGGCGTCGAGCTGGAGCACCACGGCGCCGAGGGCCACCACCCGCTGAGCGTCCGGGCGGCGGGCGTCGAGGGCGGGGAGGTGACGCTCGACGCCGGGCTGTCCTCGCAGTACCTGACGGCGCTGCTGCTGCTCGGCCCGCTCACCCGCACCGGCCTGCGGATCCGCGTCACCGACCTGGTCTCCGCCCCGTACGTCGAGATCACCCTCGCGATGATGCGCAGCTTCGGCGTCGAGGTGGCCCGCGAGGGGAACGTGTTCGACGTTCCGGCGGGCGGCTACACCGCCGCCCGGTACCCGGTCGAGCCGGACGCCTCCACCGCCTCGTACTTCTTCGCGGCCGCCGCGCTGACCGGCCGCGAGGTGACCGTCCCCGGGCTGGGCCGCGGCGCGCTCCAGGGCGACCTGAAGTTCGTCGAGGTGCTGGAGCGCCTCGGCGCGAAGGTCGAGGTCGGGGCGGACGCCACCACCGTCACCGGCGGCACGCTCACCGGCGGCACCGTCAACATGCGCGACATCTCCGACACCATGCCGACGCTGGCCGCCATCGCCCCGTTCGCCTCCGGCCCGATCCGGATCGAGGACGTCTACAACACCCGGATCAAGGAGTGCGACCGGCTCGACGCCTGCGCGGAGAACCTGCGCCGCCAGGGCGTCGACGTCGCCACCGGCCGGGACTGGATCGAGATCCGCCCCGGCACCCCCGAGCCCGTCGAGATCGAGACCCGCGGCGACCACCGGATCGTGATGTCCTTCGCCGTCGCCGGGCTGCGCACCCCGGGCACGACCTTCGACGACCCGGGGTGCGTGCGCAAGACCTTCCCCGGCTTCCACGAGGCGTTCGCCGCCTGGGCGGCCCGGCCGGAGGGCTGAGCCGCCCGGGCGGTGCTCAGTCCTTCACCGCGCCGCCCAGACCCGACACCATGTGCCGCTGGACCAGCACGAAGAAGACCAGCACCGGCACCGTCATCAGGGTCGAGGCGGCCATGATGCCGCCCCAGTCGTTCTCGTCCGGCTTGAAGAACACCATCAGCGCGGCGGGCAGCGTCTGGTGGTCGGTGTCCAGGATCAGCGTCTTCGCGAACACGAAGTCGTTCCACGCCGTGATGAAGGAGAACACGCTGGTCGCCGCCAGTCCCGGGGCGACCAGCGGGAACAGGATCCGCCACAGGACGGTGAACCGGCTCGCCCCGTCGATCCGGGCCGCCTCCTCCAGCGACTCCGGCACCGCGGCGACGAACCCGCGCAGCATCCACACCGCGAACGGCAGCGAGAACGCCAGGTTCACCAGCATCAGCGAGCCCAGCGAGGACAGGCCGAAGCCCGGCGCGACCGTGCCGATGTCCCGGACCAGGAAGAACAGCGGGATGGTCAGCGCCTCCACCGGCACCATCTGCGCCACCAGGAACATGACCAGGATCGTGGTCCGGAACCGGAACCTGAACCGGGACAGCGCCACCGCCGCCAGGAAGGCGATCGCGGCCGACACCACCACCACGACCACCGCCACCGCCAGGCTGTTCAGGAAGTACCGCCCGAACCCGGAGACCCCCAGCGCGTTGCGGAAGTTCTCCAGCGTCGGCGCGAACGTCCACGGCCGCGGGTGCGCCGAGGTGATCTCGCCCTTCGGCTTCAGCGCCGACAGCACCATCCAGTACAGCGGGAACACCGTGAGCAGGGCCAGCACCACGGCGACGGTGTTGGCGCCCTGGCGCAGCACCCGGTTGTCGCGGCGCGTGGCCGCGAAGGACTTGCCGGTCACAGTTCCTCCCCGGAGCGGCGCAGGCTGCGGACGTAGACGGCGGTGACGGCCAGCAGGATCAGCGTCATCAGGACGCCGATCGCCGCACCGAGGCTGTAGTTCTCGGCGACGAACGCCTTCTGGTAGGCGTAGACGTTGAGGACCAGGTTCTGGCCGGCGATGCCGCCGCCCCCGGTCATCACGTAGATCTGGGTGAACACCTTGAAGTCCCAGATGATCGACTGGATCACCACGATGACCAGCAGCGGCCGCAGCATCGGCAGCATGATCTTCCGGAAGACGGTGACCGTCCCGGCGCCGTCCAGCCGGGCCGCCTCCAGGACGGAGTCGGGGATCGCCTGGATGCCGGCGTACAGGGTGATCATCACGAACGGGAAGCTGTGCCAGACCACGACCACGGCGACCATCGCGAACGCCGACCACTTGTCGTACATCCAGTTGTGGCCCTGGGTACCGAGGACCTCGTTGACCAGGCCGGAGTTGGTGTCCAGCAGGAACATCCACACCGTGGAGCCGGTCATCGCGGGCGCCGCCCAGGCGCCCAGCGCGCCGAACATCAGTAGCAGCCGCGGCCACCTGCCGACCCGGGTCAGCAGCACCGCGCAGGTCGCGCCGACCACCAGGGTGGCCAGCACGCAGAACGCGGCGAACGCCAGGGTCTGGCCCAGCACCGACCAGAACTGGGCGTCGCCCAGCACGTCGGTGTAGTTGGACAGTCCGACGAACTCGGTCGGCACCCCGCCGGAGGCCTGCGGCTGCCCGAACTTGAGCACCGACAGCAGGCCCAGCTGGTACAGCGGGTACCCGAACAGCGGGAGCAGCACCAGGGCGGCGGGCAGCAGCAGCCACAGCGGGACGGGGATCCGGGCCAGCGGCCCGGAGCGGCGGCGGCCCGGGGCGGGGGCGCCGCCCGCCGGGCGGGCCGGGGAGTCCCCCCGGTCCGCCGGGGCGGTGACGGTCGTGGCAGGCATCGACAACTTCCGCTTCTCTACGGGCCGGTGGCTACTTGCCGCTGAACGAGGAGTTCATCGCGGCCGCGGCCTCCTTGGTGGCACCGGCCACGTCGGACTTGCCGGTGATGACCTTCTGCAGCATCGTCGGCACCACGTTCTGGGCGTCGATCTTCGCCCAGGCCGCGTCCTTCGGGACGAACTTGGTGCCCGCAGCGATGGTGTCGGTGAACGGCTTCAGCCACGGCTGCTTCTGCACCACCTCGGCCCGCGCCGAGGACAGCGTCGGCAGGTTGCCCATCGCGTCGAACAGCGCCAGCTGGTTCTTCTTGGAGGCCAGTTCCTTCATGAAGTCGACCGCCAGGCTGCGGTGCTGGGTCGACTTCATCACGCCCAGGTCGTTGCCGCCGGAGAACGCCGGGGCGATCGCCCCGGCCGCGGTGCCCGGCAGCGGCACGATCGCGTACTTGCCCTTCGCCGCGCCCGCCTCCACCGCGCTGCGCGAGGAGTTCGGCAGGATCGCCATGCCGGCCTTGCCCGCCGCGAACGCCTCCACGGTCTTGCCGCCGGTCAGGTCGGCGCACTGCTGCGCCGGGCAGATCGCGTCCGTGAACAGGTCGGTGTACGCCTTCACGCCCGCCTGCGACTGCGCCGAGTCGATCGCCGAGGTGTACGCCGAGCCGCTCCGCGTCGCCAGGTCGCCGCCGTTGGCCCACACGAACGGCAGCGCGCCGAAGGTGTACTTGCCGCCGACCGCGATGCCCAGCAGGTCGCCGTGCGCGGCCCGGACCTTCTCCGCCGCCGACTTCAGCTCCTCGTACGTGGTCGGCGCCTGCAGGCCCAGCTCGGTGAACACGTCGGTGCGGTAGTACAGCGCCCGCACGCCCAGCCACCACGGCAGGCCGTACGTCTTGCCGTCCACCACCGCGGTGTCCCTCAGGTCCTGGGGCAGGTCCTTGCCCTCCTCCCAGCCCGCCAGGTCGGAGGTGATGTCGGCCAGGCCGCCCGAGGCGGTGTAGCCGAACAGGTCGGTGTTGCCGAACTCCACCACGTCCGGCGCCGAGGACGGGTCGTTGAACGCGCCCTTCATCTTCTCGGCGCGCGGACCGGCGTCGGTCGGGATGTACGACACCTCGACCTCGACGCCCGCGTGCTTCGCCTTGAAGTCGGCGACGGCCTGCGCCACCACCTGCTCCTTCGGCGCCCGGTTCGCCTCGTCGTACAGCCACACCTTCACGGTGCCGGTCTGCTTGTCCTCGGACGACGCGGTCTTCGCGGTGCCCGGCGCACAGGCCGTGGCCACGGTGCCGGCCAGCACGGCAAGGGCGGCACCACGGGCCAGCTTCTTCATGCTCAACGTCATCTCCTCGCCGCAGCGGGACGCACCTGCGTACCCCGGGACGAACCGGGACATGCAGTGGGGGATCGGTGTGAGCGGGACGTTAGAAACTCACCGGGCGCGGCGACAAGAGCAGACCCGGAAAGTTCTGCACTGCAAAACGATGTGCTGCGGATCTGGCACGCCGCCCGCCCGCGCCGTAGCGTCACACCCCATGACCAGCACCGCCGCCGAGAGCCGACCCGCCGAGGGCCGACCGGAACGCAACCAGTCCGCGTCGCTGCGCCGCGCCCTCGCCGTGCTCGAACACGTCCGGGACCACGCGGCGGCCGGCACCGACCTCAGCCTCACCGCGCTCGCCGACGGCCTGGAGATGTCCAAGTCCACCGTGCTGCGGCTGGCCGCCCCGCTGGTCGACGCCCAGCTCCTCGCCCGCGACCGCGACACCGGCCACTTCCGGCTCGGCCCCGGCGCCCTCCAGCTCGGCCAGGCCTACCTGGCCACCCTCGACCTGCGCACCGCCGCCTCCGAGGAGGCCCACCAGCTGATGCGCGAGGTCGGCGGTACCGTGCACCTGTGCGTCCCCGACACCCCGTACGTGGTCTACGTCGACAAGGTCGAGAACGAGACCGCCGTCCGGATGGCCTCCCGGATCGGCAGCCGCGCCCCCATGTACTGCACCGCCGTCGGCAAGGCCATGCTCGCCTGGCTCCCCGACGACGCCTTCGCCGCCGTGGTCGCCGACGGCCTGCCCGCCATCACCACCCGCACCCTCACCTCCGCCGCCGCCCTGCGCGCCGACCTCACCCGCATCCGCACCCGCGGCTACGCCGTCGACGACCGCGAGAACGAACCCGAGGTCCGCTGCATCGCCGCCCCCGTCTTCGACCACAACAACACCGTCATCGGCGCCATCTCCACCTCGGCCCTCACCTCCCGCATCACCGCCGCCCGCGCCCGCGAACTCGGCCCGGTCGTCGCCGCCACCGCGGCCCGCGTCTCCCGCCGGATGGGCTCCACGCGCTGACCGCGCCGCGAACTACACGGGGACCAGCCGGACGCGGCCGCCGCAGAGTTCGGTGAGGTCGTCGACGTCCGAGGTCAGCACCACCACCGGCCGCTGCTGTCGGAGGGCGAGCTCGGCCACCACGGGCTCGCGGTCGGCCGGCAACCGGGAGGGGCCCTCGGAGCCGAGGAGCGGGGTGCCCTCGTGGCTCAGCTTGCGGCGGGCGGTCCGCTCTCCCCGGCAAACACCTCGTCGAACACCGCGCGGGCGCGTTCCTGCGCGGCGGCCGGGATCGGCTCCCGACCCGTTCGCGGATCGCCGCGGCGGCGCCCCGTCAGACCTCGGCGGCCTCGGCGGCCTCGGCGGCCTTTGCAGCCGGTGCGCGGCGGAGCCTGGTGCCCAGGCGGTCGAGACCGATGACCAGGGCGCCGAGGACGGCGAACTCGGCGACGAGTTCGACCATCTGGAGGCCGACCCAGGCGTAGCCCTTCTCGGTGGGGTCGAGGAAGAAGTAGGGGTAGCGGACGGGGAAGTCGGGGAAGAGGATCGCCCGGGTCTCGGTGAGCACGGCGTAGCCGAGGGGGTAGGAGAGCCACAGCGGCAGGTCGCGCCAGCGGGAGGCGTTGCGGGGGGAGCACAGCAGCCACTCGACCAGGACCAGCAGCGGGGTGGTGTAGTGCAGGAAGAAGCTCGACCAGTGCTGGAGGCGGTCGGGGCCGGAGACCAGGCCGGGCAGCGGGTTCTCGCCGTGGTTGAGCAGGACGTGCGCGACGATGCCGGTGATGGTGATGTACAGGACGGCGGCGCCGCGCAGGCGGGGGGCCGGGGCGTCGGCGGTGTCGCGCCGGGCCGTCCAGTAGATCGCGGCCAGGAAGTAGCCGAGCACGATCACGTTGCTCTGGATGGTGAAGTACACCAGCGAGCTGTTGCTGAGGAAGATCCCCAGGAACGCGGACAGGACGATGGCGGAGCGCCACCAGGTGGCGGGGCGGGCCCAGACGGTCATGCGGTCACCGGACGTTCGTTTCGGCGGTGCCCCCCGTGGGCACGACAGATCGCCGCACTCTACCCGCCGGTTCGGCGGTCGGAAAAGATCACCGGTCCGGGGTGGTGCGTCGGTGGCGCGCCGGTGGCGCGCACCCGTCCGCGGGCTCAGAAGGAGAGCTGCGCGGGCGTGTGGGTGTGGCTCTCGATGCCGGTCGCGGCGTGGCCGATCAGCTGCCGGGCGAGGTCGTTGCAGGCGCGGGCGGCGGCGAGCTCCTCGCCGATCGCGGTGTCGGCGTCGTCGACGGGGTTGCGCCGGGCGGTGCCGGTGCCGCGGGCGCCGGGGGCGCTGAAGCCGCTGAGCGAGGCGGTGCAGGTGGTGCGGGACTCGTCCTCGTCGAAGCTCAGGTCGACGACCCAGTGGTTCTGCATGGCGGTTCACCTCCGGGTGCGCACCGCGCACGGGCGGCCGGTGCGCCTGGTCACTCCAGCCTCCGCCGCGGCCGGGAGGGCGTCAACGGGAGGCGCCGACGGCCCGGAGCCCCGGGGCCCTCAGGGCGCGAAGTGCAGCTCGGGGTCGGTGACGGGCCCGGTGCCGAGCAGCCGGGCGTCCTCGCGGTAGCCGGACGGGGTGCGCCAAGGCGGCCGGTCGCCCTGGCGGGGCAGCAGGTGGGCGGCGCGGCGCAGGTAGCCCGCGGCGAAGTCGAGCAGCGGGCGGACGGGCATCGCGGGGTCGGCGGGCTCGGGGCGGCAGATCCGGTGGCCGTGCCGGTCCATGTGGGCGAGCAGGCGGCCGAAGTGGGTGCAGAGCAGGTCGACCTTGAGCGTCCAGGAGGCGTGCGGGTAGCCGAGCGCGAACACCAGGTTGGGGACGCCGGAGAGCATCACGCCCTTGTACGCGACCGTCTCGGCGGGCCGCACCGGCACCCCGTCCACCCGCAGCGGGATGCCGCCGAGGGCCTGCACCTCCAGTCCGGTGGCGGTGACCACGACGTCCGCGGCGAGCTCCCGCCCGGAGGCCAGCCGGACGCCGTGCTCGGTGAAGCGCTCGATCCGGTCGGTGACCACCGTGGCCCGGCCGTCGCGGATCGCGGTGAACAGGTCGCCGTCGGGCACCGCGCACAGCCGCTGGTCCCACGGGTCGTACGGCGGCCGGAAGTGCACGTCCACGGGGTAACCGGGCGGCAGGAGGCGGGCGTTGACCCAGCGGACGATCCGCCGGGCCGCCCGCGGGTGGCGGCGGCAGAACGCCCAGACGGCCTGCTGCCGGGCGATGTTGCGGCGGCGGACCAGCGCATGGCCGCGCCGGTCGCCGAGCAGGCGGCGCAGCAGGACGGCGGTGCGGTCGCGGCGCGACACCGGCATCACGTACGTCGGGGTGCGCTGCAGCATCGTCACGTGCGCGGCCCGTTCGGCGAGCGCGGGCACCAGCGTCACGGCGGTGGCGCCGCTGCCCACGACCAGCACCCGGCGCCCGGCGTGGTCGAGGTCGGCGGGCCAGTGCTGGGGGTGGACGACGGGGCCGGCGAAGCGCTCCAGGCCGGGCAGCGGCGGGGTGTGGCCGCGGTCGTGGCGGAAGTACCCGGCCGCGCAGAACAGCCAGCCGCAGGTCAGGGCAGTGCGCTCGCCGGTGCCGGTGTGCTCGACCTCGACCGTCCAGCGGGCCTGCGCGGTCGACCAGGACGCGCCGACCACCCGCTGCCGGTAGCGGATGTGCCGCTCCAGCCCGTGCTCCCGGACGGTCTCGCGCAGGTAGGCGAGGATCTGCGGGCCGCGGGCGATCGACTCCTCCCGGCGCCACGGCCTGGACGCGTAGCCGAAGGTGTACAGGTCGGAGTCGGAGCGGACGCCCGGGTAGCGGAACAGGTCCCAGGTGCCGCCGCAGCCGTCCCGGGCCTCCAGGACCGCGAAGCTCCGGCCGGGGTGCTCCACCGCGAGGTGGCGGCCCGCGCCGATGCCGGAGATCCCGGCGCCGACCACCAGCACGTCCAGGTGCTCGACGTCGTCGTGGGCTGCGGCGGGCACGGGGCGGCTCCTGGTGGTGGACGGCGGGGTGCCCCCATGATCGCCGCCGGGCCCGGCCGCGGCCCAGGTCGGAAGGCCACAACACCGGGGACGGACGGGTGTGGCCTCCGGTCAGCGGGCGCTCGGGCGGGCGTCCGGGCGGGGCGTTCAGGGGGTGCGGAAGCCGCGGAAGACCACGTCGGCGCGGCGGACGAAGCCCAGCCGCTCGTACAGCGCGAGCGCGCCGGTGTTGGCGGCCGCCACGTGCAGGAAGGGGCGTTCGCCGCGGGCGGTGATCCGGGCGGCGAGCTCGCCGACCAGGTGGGCGGCCAGGCCGCGGCCGCGGGCCTCGGGGGCGGTGCAGACCGCGGAGACCTCGGTGAAGCCCGGCGGGTGCAGGCGCTCGCCCGCCATCGCGAGCAGTGCGCCCCCGCCGTCCCCGCCGTCGGGCCCGCCCTCGCGGACGCCCAGGTAGGTGCCCAGTTCGCGGGTGCGCGGCCGGAACGGGCCGGGCCGGGTGCGGGCCACCAGCGCCAGCATCTCGGGCACGTCCGCCGCCCCCAGCTCGACCACCCGCAGCCCGGCGGGGGCGGCCGGACGGACCTGTCGCTCCTGCACCAACTGGTGCCCCTCCAGGGCGAATTCGGCCTTCCAGCGGGCGGGCGGCAGCGCCGGGCAGCTGAACAGGTCCGCGAACTCGCCCGATCCCAGCAGCGCCGCCAGGTCGTCCCAGGCCCCGGGCCCCGGCGCGAGGCCGACGCTGCTGAAGCTCGCCACCTCCGGGTCGTACCGCACCGCCCGCCCGCAGCGCCGGGCCAGGTGCGCGTGCGCCCCGCCCAGCGAGGCGCCCACCGGGTCGTCCAGCACGTCCATGCCCACGCCACCTCCCGCTCGACCGCTCCCCCCA
Organism: Kitasatospora phosalacinea; assembly: GCF_030268885.1. Classification (GTDB taxonomy): domain Bacteria; phylum Actinomycetota; class Actinomycetes; order Streptomycetales; family Streptomycetaceae; genus Kitasatospora; species Kitasatospora phosalacinea_C. Next base: position 48,319 of record NZ_BSSA01000008.1, on the reverse strand, counting down.
TGATCGCGCATCCGGCCGCCCCGCTCCCGCAGCCCGCGCGGGGCGTGCCGGGCTCTTGTTACCGACGGGTCACGTCCCTATCATCGCCACTGTGACAGCTCCACTGTCAAACCTGGGAGGCGGTCGACGATGACCCCCGCAACACCCCCCGCAGCGCCCTCCGCACCGCCCCCGTCCGGCCCGCTGGCCGGGGTGCGGGTGCTGGAGCTCGCGGGCATCGGGCCCGGGCCGTTCGCCGCCATGCTGCTGGCGGACCTCGGGGCGGACGTGGTGCGGGTCGACCGGCCCGGCGGGCAGGGGCTCGGTCCGGACCCGGCGCGCGACCTTACCAACCGCAACAAGCGGTCGGTGCTGGTCGACCTGAAGGCGCCGGAGGGCGTCGCCGCGGTGCTCGACCTCGCCGCCCGGGCGGACCTGCTGGTCGAGGGCTGGCGGCCCGGGGTCGCCGAGCGGCTCGGCATCGGGCCGGACGCCTGCCTGGCCCGCAACCCGGCGCTGGTGTACGGCCGGATGACCGGCTGGGGGCAGGACGGGCCGCTGGCCCGCCGGGCCGGGCACGACGTCACCTACCTGGCGACCTCCGGCCTGCTCGGGCTGATCGGCGCGCCCGACGGGCCCCCGGCCGTCCCGGCGAACCTGCTCGGCGACTACGCGGGCGGCTCGCTGTACCTGGTGGTCGGCCTGCTCGCCGCGCTGCACCACGCCCGCGCCACCGGCACCGGCCAGGTCGTCGACGCCGCGATCGTGGACGGTGCCGCGCACCTGTCCACCATGCTGTGGGGCCTGATCGACGCGGGGCTCTGGCAGGACCGCCGCGGCGTCAACCTGCTGGACGGCGGCGCCCCCTGGTACGGGACGTACGCGACCTCCGACGGCCGCTGGATGGCGGTCGGCCCGCTGGAGCCGCGCTTCTACGCCGAGTTCGCCCGGCTGCTGGAACTCGGCCCGGACGTCCCCGAGCAGTACGACCTGCCGCGCTGGCCCGAGCTGCGGGCCGCCCTCGCGGCCCGCTTCGCGACCCGCACCCAGGCCGAGTGGACGGAGCTGTTCGCCGACCACGACGCCTGCGTGGCCCCCGTCCTGACGCTCGGCGAGGCGGCCGCGCACCCGCACCTGGCCGCCCGCGGCAGCTACACCGAGCACGGCGGCACCCGCCAGCCCGGCACCGCCCCGCGCTTCTCCGCCACCCCCGGCGCGCTGCGCACCCCGCCCGCCCGACCCGGCGAGCACACCGCGGAGGTGGCCCGCGACTGGGCCGTCCCCGGCCTGAACCCCCTCGCCCCGCAAGCCTCCTGACGGAAGGGACCAGCCCGTGCAGCGCGAGCTCTACACCGAGGAGCACGAGGACTTCCGCGCCACCGTCCGGGCCTTCCTCGCCCGGGAGGTCACCCCGCACCACGCCCGCTGGGAGCAGCAGGGCGTCGTCGACCGCTCCGCCTGGCTGGCCGCCGGGAGGGCCGGGCTGCTCGGCCTGGCGGTGGAGGAGCGGTACGGGGGCGGCGGCAGCGCCGACTTCCGGTTCGCCGCGGTGCTGGCGGAGGAGTTCGTCCGGGCCGGGGCCAGCGGCCTGGCCGTCGGCCTGCACAACGACGTCATCGGCCCGTACCTGACCGGTCTGGCCACCGAGGAGCAGAAGCAGCGCTGGCTGCCGGGGTTCTGCTCGGGCGAGCTGGTCACCGCGATCGCGATGACCGAGCCGGAGACCGGCTCCGACCTGCAGGCGATCCGCACCACCGCGGTCGACGCGGGCGACCACTACCTGCTGAACGGCACCAAGACCTTCATCTCCAACGGCATCCTGGCCGACCTGGTCGTGGTGGTCGCGAGGACCACCGCCGAGGGCGGCGCGCACGGCCTGAGCCTGCTGGTGGTGGAGCGCGGCACGCCGGGCTTCGAGCGCGGCCGCAACCTCGACAAGATCGGCCAGAAGGCCCAGGACACCGCCGAGCTGTTCTTCCACGACGTGCGGGTGCCGAAGGCCAACCTGCTCGGCGAGGAGCACCAGGGCTTCCTGTACCTGATGCGCAACCTGGCCCAGGAGCGGCTGACCATCGCGGTCGCCGCGATCGCCGCCGCCGAGTGCGTCCTCGCGGAGACCGTCGAGTACGTCAAGCAGCGCACCGCGTTCGGCCGCCCGCTGGCCACGCTGCAGCACGTCCGGTTCGAGATCGCCGAGCTGGCCACCGAGTGCGCCGTCACCCGCGCCTTCGTGGACCGCTGCGTGAGCGAGCACAACCGGTACGCGCTGACCCCGGTGGACGCCTCGATGGCCAAGTGGTGGGCCACCGAGCTGCAGAAGCGCACCGCCGACCGCTGTCTGCAACTGCACGGCGGATCCGGCTACATGAGTGACAGCGCGGTCGCCCGGGCGTTCACCGACGGGCGCGTCCAGACCATCTACGGCGGCACCACGGAGATCATGAAAGAGATCGTCGGCCGCTCCCTGCTCGCCTGAAAACCGTCCGAGAGGCTATTCACACCGTGACCACCGAAGCGTACGTCTACGACGCGATCCGCACCCCGCGCGGACGCGGCAAGCAGACCGGCTCCCTGCACGGCACCAAGCCGATCGACCTGGTGGTCGGTCTGATCCACGAACTGCGCCGCCGGTTCCCGTCGTTGGACCCGGCCGCGATCGACGACATCGTGCTCGGCGTGGTCAGCCCGGTCGGTGACCAGGGCTCCGACATCGCCCGGGTCGCGGCGATCGCCGCCGGGCTGCCCGACACCGTCGCGGGCGTGCAGGAGAACCGCTTCTGCGCGTCCGGCCTGGAGGCGGTCAACCTGGCCGCGGCCAAGGTCCGTTCGGGCTGGGAGGACCTGATCCTGGCGGGCGGCGTCGAGTCGATGTCCCGGGTGAAGATGGGCTCCGACGGCGGCGCCTGGTTCGCCGACCCGATGACCGCGTACGAGACCGGGTTCGTGCCGCAGGGCATCGGCGCCGACCTGATCGCCACCGTCGAGGGCTTCACCCGCACCGACGTGGACGCGTTCGCCGCCGAGTCGCAGGCCCGCGCCGCCAAGGCGCAGGCCGACGGGCTGTTCGACCGCTCGGTGGTGCCGGTGCGCGACCGCAACGGGCTGGTGGTGCTGGGCCGCGACGAGTTCATCCGCCCCGGCACCACCGTCGAGTCGCTGGCCGGGCTCAAGCCCTCCTTCGCGGACATCGGCGAGCTCGGCGGCTTCGACGCCGTCGCGCTGCAGAAGTACCACTGGGTGGAGTCCATCGACCACGTCCACCACGCGGGCAACTCCTCCGGCATCGTGGACGGTGCGGCCCTGGTCGCGATCGGCTCGCGCGCGATCGGCGAGCGCTACGGCCTCACCCCGCGGGCCCGGATCGTCTCCGCGGCGGTCTCCGGCTCCGAGCCGACCATCATGCTCACCGGCCCCGCCCCCGCCACCCGCAAGGCGCTCGCCAAGGCCGGGCTGAGCGCCGCCGACATCGACCTGGTCGAGATCAACGAGGCGTTCGCCGCGGTCGCGCTGCGCTTCATGCGCGAACTCGGCTTCCGACACGAGCAGGTGAACGTCAACGGCGGCGCCATCGCGCTCGGCCACCCGCTCGGCGCGACCGGCGCGATGCTGATCGGCACCCTGGTCGACGAGCTGGAGCGCCGCGACCTGCGCTACGGCCTGGCCACCCTGTGCGTCGGCGGCGGCATGGGCATCGCCACCGTCGTCGAGCGCGTCACCGCCTGACCACCCGCCACCTCACGTACACACCCAAGGACTTCACAGACATGACCGACGTGAGCAGCCCCATCCGCTGGGAGCAGGACCAGGACGGCGTGGTCACCCTCGTCCTCGACGACCCCGCCCAGTCCGCCAACACCATGAACGCCGCGTTCACCGACGCCCTCGAAGGGGTGGTCGAACGGCTGGCCGCCACCGAGGAGCTGACCGGCGTCGTCGTCACCTCGGCGAAGAAGACCTTCTTCGCGGGCGGCGACCTCAAACTGCTCTCCGCCGCCGGGCCCGAGGACGCCGAGCGGGTGTTCACCGACTCGATGCGGATCAAGCGGGCGCTGCGCCGGCTGGAGACGCTCGGCAAGCCGGTGGTCGCCGCGATCAACGGCGCGGCCCTCGGCGGCGGCCTGGAGATCGCCCTCGCCTGCCACCACCGGATCGCCTTGGACGCCCCCGGCAGCAGGATCGGCCTGCCCGAGGTCACCCTCGGCCTGCTGCCCGGCGGCGGCGGAGTGGTGCGCACCGTGCGGATGCTCGGCATCGCCGACGCCCTGCTCAAGGTGTTGCTGCAGGGGCAGCAGTACCGCCCGGCGCAGGCCCTGGAGCACGGCCTGGTGCACGAACTCGCCGCCACCGCCGAGGAGATGGACGCCAAGGCGCGCTCCTTCATCGCCGCCCACCCGACCAGCCTGCAGCCCTGGGACGCCAAGGGCTACAAGATCCCCGGCGGGACGCCCAGCACCCCGGCGTTCGCCGCCAACCTGCCCGCCTTCCCCGCCAACCTGCGCAAGCAGCTGAACGGCGCGCCCTACCCGGCGCCGCGCAACATCCTGGCCGCGGCCGTGGAGAGCAGCCAGGTCGACGTGGACACCGCGTTCGCGATCGAGGCCCGGTACTTCACCGAACTCGCCTGCGGGCCCACCTCCAAGAACATGATCCGGGCCTTCTTCTTCGACATGCAGGCCGTCAACTCCGGTGCATCACGGCCGAGTTCGGCGCCGGAGCGGAAGGCCGCGAAGGTCGCCGTGCTGGGCGCGGGCATGATGGGCGCGGGCATCGCGTACTCCTGCGCCAAGGCGGGCCTGGAGGTCCTGCTCAAGGACGTCACCCGGGAGGCCGCCGAACGCGGGAAGGCCTACAGCGCGGGCCTGCTGGACAAGCAGGTGGCGCGCGGCCGGATGACCGGGGAGGAGCGCGCCGCGTTCCTGGACCGGATCACCCCGACCGCGGACGCCGCCGACCTGGCGGGCTGCGACACCGTCATCGAGGCGGTCTTCGAGAACCCCGAGCTCAAGCACAAGGTCTTCCAGGAGGTCCAGCACGTGGTCGCGCCCGACGCGCTGCTGTGCTCCAACACCTCCACCCTGCCGATCGGCCTGCTCGCCGAGGGCGTCGAGCGGGCCGCCGACTTCGTCGGCCTGCACTTCTTCTCGCCCGTCGACAAGATGCCGCTGGTCGAGATCGTCCGCGGCCCGCGCACCGGCGACGAGGCCCTGGCCCGGGCCTTCGACCTGGTCCGGCAGATCCGCAAGACCCCGATCGTGGTCAACGACTCCCGCGGCTTCTTCACCTCCCGGGTGATCGGCCAGTTCCTCAACGAGGGCGTCGCGATGGTCGGCGAGGGCCTCGACCCGTCCTCCGTCGAGCAGGCCGCCGCCCAGGCCGGCTACCCCGCCAAGGTCCTCGCGCTGCTGGACGAGCTCACCCTCACCCTGCCGCGCAGGATCCGCGACGAGACCCGGCGCGCCGTCGAGGAGTCCGGCGGCACCTGGACCGCCCACCCCGGCGAGGCCGTCATGGACCGGATGCTCGACGAGTTCGACCGCCCCGGCCGCAGCGGCGGCGCGGGCTTCTACGAGTACGTCGACGGGCGCCGCACCCGCCTCTGGCCCGGCCTGCGCGAGCACTTCGCGCGCGAGGGCGCGGAGATCCCGTTCGAGGACATGAAGGAGCGGATGCTGTTCGCCGAGGCGATCGACTCGATCCGCTGCCTCGACGAGGGCGTCCTCACCTCCGCCGCCGACGCCAACATCGGCTCCATCCTCGGCATCGGCTTCCCCGCCTGGACCGGCGGCGTCCTGCAGTACGTCAACGGCTACCCCGGCGGCCCGGCCGGCTTCACCGCCCGCGCCCGCGAACTCGCCGCCGCCTACGGCGAACGCTTCACCCCGCCCGCCTCCCTGGTCGCCCTCGCCGAGAGCGGCGGCCGCTACTGACCCTCCGCCCGGCCCGCCCCCTCCTCCGGGTGGGGGCGGGCCAGTTCCTCCGCCAGCGAGCGCTGGAACGCCGTCACCAGCGCCTGCACCACCATCGGCTGGATGCGGTCCGTCAACTCCCGCATCCGCTCCAGCTCCGCGGGCTCCGGCCCGCTCTCCCGGTACGGGCGCCACACCGTGTCCCGGAACAGCCGGTGCAGGTCGTGCGCCGTCGCCCGGCTGTGCAGCCGCACCACCGCCCGCGCCGCCAGCAGCGTCTCCAGCGGGATCGGCACGTCCAGCACCCGCACCCCCAGCGGCAGCAGGCCCGGGTCGACCTTGAACACCCCGGGGTCGTCCGTGCGGTGCAGCGCGCCCATCGCCGTCAGCGAGTCCAGGTCCGCGTCCGACAGCGCCCGCCCGGCCCGCCGCTCCACCTGCTCCCGGCTCGCCTCCTCGGCCGACTCCGGCGTCCAGGACGCCACCAGCGCCCGGTGGATCGCCAGGTCCAACTCCCCTACGTCCTGCGGCAGTTGCGCCAGGTACCGCTCGATCGCGGCCAGCGTCAGCCCCTGCCGCTGCAACTCCTCGATCAGCTCCAGCCGCCCCAGGTGCTCGGCCCCGTACCACCCCACCCGCCGGGCTCCCAGCTCCGGCGGCGGCAGCAGCCCCTTCGCCCCGTAGAACCGTAGCGTCCGCACCGTCACCCCGGCCCGCCCCGCCAGCTCCTCCACCGTCCACCGCGGCCCGTCCACCACACCGACCCCCAGCCCGACCCCACTGTGACAGCAGCAGTGTCGCACCCGTCGGGGCGCGGGCGCTACGACGTCCGGCCGAGCAGTTCGGGGTGGTGGCGCCTGGTGACTGCGGGGTGGGCGCGGGAGTAGCCCTTCAGTTCGTTCGTGCCGAATTCGGCGTGCAGGGGATTCGAAGGGTCCTGGGTGATGCCGGGGGCGTGGTGGGCGTGCGGGAACTCCAAGGGGGCGATGTGGGCGTCGAGGCGGGGGTTGAAGAAGAACGGGACGGAGAAGCGCTCGCGGGCGCCGGGCGGGGACAGCACGCGGTGGGAGGTGGCCCGCAGGTAGCCGTCGGTGGCGACCTCCAGCAGTTCGCCGAGGTTGACGACGAAGGCGCCCTCCAGCGGGGGGACGTCGAGGAAGGTGCCGTCGGGGCGTTCGACCTGGAGGCCGCCGACGGTGTCCTGCAGGAGCAGGGTGATGAAGCCGTAGTCCTTGTGGGTGCCGACGCCCTGCGGGGGGCCGTCGGGGGCGGTGCCGGGGTAGCGGACCAGCTTGAGGTGCAGGTGGGGGTGCGGGGCGAAGGCGTCGTCGTAGAAGTCGGGGCGGGCGCCGATCGAGGCGAGCAGCTCGTGCAGCAGGCGGTGGGCGACGCCGTCGAGCCGGTCGATCCAGTGCAGGGCGGCGGGGCGCAGCTCGGGCAGGGCGGGCGGCCACTGGTTGGGGCCCTCCAGCCACCAGTACGCGGGCTCGCCCGGCGCCGGGACGTGCGGGGGCAGCTCGGGGCCGATGTCGAGCTGGTCGCGCCAGTCGCGGCGGCCGCCGGTGTGCTCGTCGCCGGTGCGGGTGTAGCCGCGGAAGTGCGGCGAGTTGAGGTTGCTGACGGCCAGCCGGTCGGCCTCCGGGAGGGCGAAGAAGGCGTGCATCGCGGAGGTCAGGGCGGCGGTCTCGGCGGGGGTGACGCCGTGGCCGGTGAGCTGGAAGAAGCCGACCCCGGTCGCGGCCGCGCGCAGCTCCCGGTGCAGGCGGGCCCGGTCGGCGGGGGTGCCGTCGGCGAGCGAGAGGTCGACGACGGGGAGGGAGGTGGGGTGCTGCTGCGTCATGGGGGTGGGTCCGCGGGGGTGGCGACGGGGGAACGGGGCGGGGCCGGCCGGGGCGGACGGGCGGGCCGGCGGCGCGCGGTGGCGCGCTGCGGGCCCGGGCGTCGGCGGCCGACGAGGAGGGGCACCCGTTCAAGGCTACGCCCGGGAACCCCCGGCGGCAGCGGGAGTTCCCGGGCGCAGCGGCCGGTCCGGTGCCCGGCCCGGCGGCCGGTTCAGTAGCCGGTGGCGCCGTCGATGCGTTCGCGCAGCAGGTCCGCGTGCCCGTTGTGGCGGGCGTACTCGGCGAGCAGGTGGACCAGGATGCGGCGCAGCGAGACCGGCTTCCCGGTGGCCTTGTGCACGCCGGTGGCGTCCAGCGAGGGGGCGTCGGCGACGATCCGGCGGGAGACCTCGACCTGGGCGCGCCAGGTGGCGAAGGCCTCGTCGAAGTCCCCGTCGAGGTGCTCGAAGTCCTGGTTCGGGTCGTCGTCCGAGTAGTACAGCACCGGCCGGGACTCGTCCCCGGCGAACTGGATCTGCAGCCACCACTGCTCGACCCCGGCCAGGTGCCGGACCAGGCCGTGCAGGGTCAGCCCGGACGGCGGCACCAGGAACTCCGACAGCCGCCCGGTCGGGACGCCCGCGCACTTCAGCGCGAAGGTCTCGCGGTGGAACTCCAGGTACGCCAGCAGGACCTCGCGCTCGTCGCCGACCAGCGGCGGGTCGGTGCGGGCCGCGGCGTCGGACCAGGCGGGGGAGAAGTTCTGCGGCGAGGTGGTGGGTTCATCGCTCATCGGGCCAGCCTGCCAGCCGCCGCCGACAGCGGGCGGGAGCGCGACGGGGCGGGCGGGAGCGCGGCGGGGCGCTCAGAGGGTGACGACCAGTTTCCTCGCGGAGACGCCCTTCCTCAACTCCCGCAGGGCGTCGGGGACGGCGGCCAGGCCGTGGCCGACGACGAGGGCGTCCGGTGCGGCGCGGTAGGCGCCGGAGGCGAGCGCGGCGGGCAGGAAACCGGTGTAGACGGCCGGTCCGACCTCGTTGTCCTTCAGGGTGCCGCCCCAGATGCTGCTCACCCGCACCCCGCGCCACCGCGCCAGCCACCCCGGGACGCGGGTGAGCACCGCGGGCCGGGCCGAGGCGATCCGCCCGCTGCCCGTGGCCCGGGCCGCGACCGGGACGGTCCGGCGGAGCGAACCGGCGCCGATCGCCAGGGTGCCCGCGAGCGGTCCGTCGCCGATCAGGTCGAGCAGTTCCGCCACGGCGGTGGGGCTGTTGCGGTCGACGGCGTGGGCCGCGCCCAGGGAACGGACGAGGTCGAAGTTGTGCGGGGACGAGGTGGCCAGGACCCGGTAGCCCGCGTTGCGGGCGAGCTGGACCGCGTTGGTCCCGACGCTGGTCGAGGCGCCCCAGACGAGCACCGTCTCCCCGCGCTCGGCGGGCCCGGCCCCGGGCAGCGCGAGACCGAGGTGGTCCGGCTGGAACAGGCCGGTCGCGGCGGTCGACAGGGCCAGCGGCAGCACGGCGGCCTGCGGCAGGGGCAGTGACCCGGGCACGGGGGAGGTCATGTGCTCCAGCAGGACGGCGTAGTGCTGGAAGGCGCTCTCGGCCGGCCGGTTGCGGGACGCGTCGACCCCGAACGCGTGCCCGAGGACGCGGTCCCCCGGGCGCAGCCGGGTCACCCCGGGGCCGGTCTCGACGACCTCGCCCGCGACGTCCGAGCCCACGACGGCGGGGAAGGCCAGCCAGGGCAGGGCCAGCCGGTAGAGGAAGCCGGGCAGGCCGTCGATCGGGTTCACGGCGACCGCCCGCACCCGGACGACCACCTCGCCCGCCGCGGGCGGGGTGTAGGGCGCGGGCCCCACCTCGAAGGGCGCGCCCGGCTTCGGCAGCCACAGTGCGGTGTTCGGGTGCGTCATCTCCGGGCCTCTTCCCCTCGGTGCGCCGCGTCGGCGCGTCGGCGTCCGGCCCCGAGACTAGGCAGTGTCTAGAAACTAGTCAATGACTACTTCCGGATAGGATGGCGCGCATGTCCCAGCGGCCCTTCCACCACGGCAACCTCCGCGCCGCCCTGCTCGAACGGGCGGAGGCGGTGCTCCGCGAACGCGGCCTGGACGCACTGTCCCTGCGCGAGCTGGCCCGCGAGGCGGGCGTCAGCCACGGGGCCCCGCGCAGCCACTTCCCCGACCGCGCCGCCCTGCTCGACGCGCTCGCGGAGCGCGGCTTCCTCCGGCTCGACGAGGAGATCCGCCGAGCCGCCGTCCGCGAACGGGACGACCACGCGCGCACCCTGCGCGCCGCCGCCTCGGCCTACCTGGGGTTCGCCGTCCGGGAGCCCGCCCTGCTCGACCTGATGTTCGCGACCAAGGTCGACGAACCCCCGGAGGCGGTCCGCAGCGCCGCGGAACGCCTGTTCGCCACCATGTCCGGCCTCATGGACGCGGGCGTCGCGGCGGGCGCCTACCCGGCCTCCGACGTCGCCCGGCTCACCCTGCTGCTGTCCGCGACCGTCCAGGGCGCCTCGACGCTCGTCGCCTCCCGGCGGATCACGGCCGACCAGGGCGAGGCCCTCATCGGCGACGCGATCGCCCTCCTGTGCTCCGGCGCGGCCGCCGGACGGTGACCGGGCCGCTGCCGGACGGTCGTCGGGCCGTCGCGGTCAGCGCTTCGCGCGGCGGCCGCCGACGGCTCCGGCCACGAGCGGCGCCGGCGCCGCCGGCACCAGCAGCAGCGCCAGGAGGGCGAACGGCCGTTCCCACGGCGACGGCACCAGGCGGAAGACGCCCAGGCAGGCCGGGCCCGACCCCGGCGGCACCACTGTCAGCCGCGCCCGCCGGAGCAGCCGCAGGCCGGAGAACTCCACGCCCCGGCGGCGCGTCGACTGCTGCAGGCGCACCCCGAACCGGACCACGCCGCCCCCGGTCGCGACCTGCGCCGCCGCCACCGCCACGCCCGCGATCGACACCGGCCCTCCCCCTTCCGCCGGGGAGACGGGCGGGCGGAAAGGAGAGCGGGTGCGCCGCCGGAACGGAAGCCGGTGGCGGGGAGGGGGCGGTGGCGGGGAGGAGGCGGTGGCGGCGCTCCCGGCGGACGCGGCGGTGCTGAACTGCGCGACCGCACGCCCGCGCGGCGGCGCTTACCGCCGTTCCGGGTCCGGGCCCGCGGCCGCGCCCGGACCGTCCGCGTCGTCCGCGTCGTCCGCGTCGGGCGCACCGGTGCGGCGGGCGGCGTCGGCGGTGGCGTCGTAGCCCTCCTGCGGGCCGCGGGCCTCCGGGGCGGGCTCGCGGGTCGGCCGGACTCCGGCGGCCCGGTCCCCGTAGCGGCGGTCGCCCTCGGCGTCCGGGCGCTCCCGGCCCGGGTCCTCGGGCGCGGGGTCGCGGCGTGCGGTCATCGGAGCCTCCTCGGTTGCGGGGCGTGCGGTCCCGGCCTCCCGGCTACCCGGCCGCCCGGCGGGCAATCCGGCGACCGACCCGGTGCCCCTCCGGGCGGTCGGAAGCGTCGCACCGGCACGGCGCGCACCGTCACAGCGCACGCCGGTACACCTGGCGCGAGCCGCCCTCCGGGCCCGGGGCGGCGGCCTCGGCGGGGGAGAAGCCCAGGCGCTCGTAGAAGGCCCGGGCGCCGCCGACCACCGCGCCCGGGTGGTCCGCGCCGAAGGTCACCACCTCGACCGTCCGGACCTCCGCCGGGCAGCGGGACAGCGCCTCGGCGACCAGGGCCCGGCCGAGGCCCAGGCCGCGCGCCGCGGCGTCCACCACCAGCCAGTGCAGGTGGCACACCGGCGGGTGGTGGCCGACCAGCAGGCCGCCCAGCACGGCGGGGCCGTCGGCGGCCACCAGGGCACTGCCGCGGTCCAGTTGGCGGGCGACGGCGGCGTGGAAGTCCGGCTCGCCGACCATCGGCCCGAACCAGTGCTCCACCTGCCCGGCCAGCCGCACCAGCCCGGCCGCGTCCGCCGGCCGCCCCGTGCGCACCTGCACCGTTCCGTCCAACTCGCTCTCCTCCCAATGTCGTTGACGTGAAGCGCGCGGCGCCCCTTGACCCTGACCCGCGGGTCAAGGGCTAGCGTTCCGGCACCGTCGTCCGGTCCGACCCGAGGAGCCGTCCATGAGTGTGCCCGCAACCGTCCGCGAGATCCGCCTCGCCCGCCGCCCGCAGGGCCGTCCGGTCGCCGCCGACCTGGTGGTGGTCGAGACGCCCGCCCCGGAACCCGCGGCGGGCCAGGTCCTGCTGCGCAACCGGTGGTTCCTGCTGTTCGCCGGGCTGGCGACGCTGCTCGGCGAGACCCCGCCGGGCGCGCCGTGGCCGTCGATCGAGCCCGGCGGCACCCTGTTCGGGCCCGCCGTCGCGGAGGTGGTCGACGCCCCGGCGGACAGCGGGCTGCGCCCCGGCGAGCTGGTCGTGCACTTCCGCGGCTGGCGCGAGTACGCGGTGGCCGAACCGGCCGAACTCACCCCGCTCACCGAGGAGTTGGACGATCCGGCGGCACACCTCGCACCCGGCTCGGTCGGCTACGGGGTGCTCACCCGCACCGCGCCCGTCCGCCCCGGCGACACCGTGCTGGTCACCGGCGCGGCCGGCGGCGTCGGCACCCTGGCCGGCCAGACCGCCCGGCTGCTCGGCGCGGGCACCGTCATCGGTACCACCGGCTCCCCGGCCAAGGCCGAACGGCTGCGCGAACTCGGCTACGACGCCGTGCTGGTGGACGAGCGGACCGGCGACGCGTCCGACCGCGCCGCCCGCTTCGCCCGGCAGCTCGCCGGGGCCGCGCCCGACGGCATCGACCTGCTGGTCGACAACGTCGGCGGCCACCAGGCCGAGGCGGCCCTCGCCGCCGCCCGCCCCGGTGCCCGCGCCGCCCTGGTCGGCGTGCTCTCCGGGCAGTTCGGCGACGACCCGGCCGCGCACCCCCCGCTGCGCCTGGACGCCTTCCGGCTCATCGTCAAGGGCGTGCAGGTGACCGGCAGCGGGAGCGCCGGGCAGGGTGAGGCGGAGGCCGCCTGGCGACCCCGCTTCGGCGCCTGGCTGCGGGAGGGCCGGATCACCTTCCCGCACGTCCGGGTGCACGGCCTGGAACGGGCCCCGCAGGCTTTCCAGGAGATGGCCGAGGGACGGCACTTCGGCACGGTGCTGGTGGAACTGCCCGCGGAATGACCGGGCACCGCCGCTGGTTCCACGGACCATCGGCACACCGGCCGGCGGGAGGGCGCACGGACATGACGCACATGCGGATCGGGGACGCGGCGGCGGCCGCCGGAGCCACGCCCAGGGCGCTGCGCCTGTACGAGCAGCGCGGCCTGCTGCCGCCGCCCGCCCGCAGCACCAGCGGCCAGCGCCGCTACGACAGCACGGACGTGGCCCGGGTCCGGGTGATCCGCACCCTGCTCTCGCTCGGCCTCACCATCGAGGACCTCCGCGCCCACGCCGAGTCCTTCGACCTGCTGGTCGCCGACCCGGCCCGCCGCTGCGCGAACGACTCCGGCGGCCCGGTGGTCCGTCGCCGCCTGGCCGCCCTGGACGCCGAGATCGCCCGCCTCACCCGCCTGCGCGCCGCCCTGGCCGCCGCGGCGCTCCGCCCGGCCACCGACTGACGCCCACAACCGACTGACGCCCACGACCGACCGGCGTCCGTCGGCCGGCGTCCACCGACCGGCGTCCGTCGACCGAAGGGCCTGCGGTCAGCCCGCGTGGTGCCGGGCCAGCAGGACCGCCTCCCGGCGCAGCGCCCCGTCGCCGGTGCGCTCGGCCGCGGCGAGGAGCTCGCCGGGGAAGGCGGCCTGCAGGTCGGGCCGGTGGTCGAGCAGGCCGTAGGTGGCCCAGAGCAGGTGCTCGCGGGTCAGCGGGTCGGGGCGGTTCGGGGCGTACCAGACGTTCGCGAAGCGGGGGCGCAGCGCGGGGTCGGTGAGCAGGGTGAGGAGTCGCCCGAGGTGGCGGACGGGCAGGTCGGGGTCGAAGGCGGCGGAGGCGTGCACGGCGGCGGCGTACAGCGCCGGGTGGTCCTCGGTCAGGGTCTCGGCGAGGACGGCGCGGGCGCCGGTGGTGCCGGTGGCGGCCAGGGCCAGCAGCAGGGAGAGCCGGACGGACGGGTCGTCCTCGGTGCGCCACAGGCCGAGCAGGGTGGCCGGGTCGGGGGCGAGCGGGAGGGCGGCGCGGCGGACGGCCGGGTCCGGGTCGGCGAGCAGCGGGAGGGCGCCCGACCGGTGCCGGGCGGCGAGGTCGGGGGCGGCGCGCAGCAGGCGGGCGACCAGGGCGGTCAGCGGGGCGCGGGTGGCGCCCATGCCCGGCTCGGTGGCGAGGGCGAGCAGCAGCGGCAGGGCGACGTGCGCGGCGGACGGGGCGGGCAGCCCCGGCTCGGGGACGAGGCAGTGCAGCAGTTCGCAGTCCTCGGCGCGGCCGTCCGGCCCGGCCAGTGCGAGGCGGTGCAGCACCCGCGGCACCATCGTCGCCGGGCTCGACCAGTGCGCGGTCTCCAGGCCCTCCCAGAGGGCGTCGTCCAACGCGGTCAGCGGTATGTCGGTGGTCATGCGCTCCCCCGTACTCCGTGGTGCCCAGTGAAGTCGTGCCCCGTGAAGATCGGCTGTCATTCTCGGCGGGGGCCGCCGTGCTGTCGTGGGGATTCCCGGCCCGGGACGAAAACTTTGCCGAGGTGATGCGGGGGAGTGATGGAGGGTCACCCACGGGATCGGCACGGTGGCCGACCGTCGCCGCGGCAGCGCGGTGACGGTCGGCCGGTGGTGACGGGCGGTCAGGCGCCGACGTACTCGGCGAGGTGCCGTCCGGTCAGGGTGCTGCGGTCGGCGACCAGGGCGGCGGGGGTGCCCTCGAAGACGACCCGGCCGCCGTCGTGGCCCGCGCCGGGGCCGAGGTCGATGATCCAGTCGGCGTGCGCCATCACGGCCTGGTGGTGCTCGACGACGATCACCGACCTGCCCGAGTCGACCAGCCGGTCGAGCAGGCCGAGCAGCTGCTGGACGTCGGCGAGGTGCAGCCCGGCGGTGGGCTCGTCCAGCACGTAGACGCTGCCCTTCTCGGCCATCTGCGCGGCCAGCTTGAGGCGTTGGCGCTCGCCGCCGGAGAGGGTGGTGAGCGGCTGGCCGAGCGTCAGGTAGCCGAGGCCGACGTCGGAGAGCCGCTTCAGGACGGTGTGCGCGGCGGGGGTGCGGGCCTCGCCGGTGCCGAAGAACTCCTCGGCCGCGTCCACCGACATCGCCAGCACCTCGGCGATGTTCCGGCCGCCGAGCCGGTACTCCAGCACCGCGGCCTGGAAGCGCCTGCCCTCGCACTCCTCGCAGGCCGTCGCGACCCCGGCCATCATGCCCAGGTCGGTGTAGACCACGCCCGCGCCGTTGCAGGCCGGGCAGGCGCCCTCGGAGTTGGCGCTGAACAGGGCGGGCTTGACCCCGTTCGCCTTGGCGAAGGCCTTGCGGATCGGCTCCAGCAGGCCCGAGTACGTCGCCGGGTTGGAGCGCCGCGAGCCGCGGATCGGGCTCTGGTCGATCGCCACCACCCCGTCCGGGACGGCCCCGCCCGCCAGCGCCGCGCCGCTGACCAGCGAGCCGTGCACCAGCGAGCTCTTGCCCGAGCCCGCCACGCCCGTCACCGCCACCAGCACGCCCAGCGGCACGTCCACGTCGACCTTGCGCAGGTTGTGCGCGTCGGCCCCGCGGATCTCCAACGCCCCGGTGGGGGTGCGCACCTCGGTCTTGAGCACGGCCCGGTCGTCGAAGTGCCGCCCGGTGACGGTGCCGCTGACCCGCAGCCCGGCCACGTCGCCCTCGAAGCACACCTCGCCGCCCGCCGACCCGGCGCCGGGGCCGAGGTCGACCACGTGGTCGGCGATCGCGATGGTCTCCGGCTTGTGCTCGACCACCAGCACCGTGTTGCCCTTGTCGCGCAGTCGGCGCAGCAGCCCGTTCATCCGCTGGATGTCGTGCGGGTGCAGCCCGGTGGTCGGCTCGTCGAAGACGTACGTGACGTCGGTCAGCGAGGAGCCCAGGTGCCGGATCATCTTGACCCGCTGCGCCTCGCCGCCGGAGAGCGTCCCGGCGGGGCGGTCCAGCGAGAGGTAGCCGAGGCCGATGCCGGTGAAGGAGTCCAGCAGCTGGGCCAGCGACTCCAGCAGCGGGCGCACCGAGGGCTCGTCCAACTCCCGCACCCAGTCCGCGAGGTCGCTGACCTGCATGGCGCAGGCGTCGGCGATCGAGAGGCCCCGGATCCTCGAGGAGCGGGCGGCCGCGCTCAGCCGGGTGCCGTCGCAGTCCGGGCAGGTGGTGAAGGCGACGGCGCGGTCCACGAACGCCCGGATGTGCGGCTGCAGGGCGGCCCGGTCCTTGGCCAGCATCGACTTCTGGATCCGCAGGACCAGGCCCTCGTACGTCATGTTGATCCCGGCGATCTTCATCCGGACCGGTTCGCGGTACAGGAGGTCGTGCCGCTCCTGCTCGGTGTACGCGTCGATCGCCTTGTCCGGGTCGACCAGGCCGGACTCGGTGTACAGCCGGTAGTTCCAGCCGCCCGGCTTGTAGCCCGGGACGGTCAGCGCGCCCTCGTTGAGCGACTTCGAGCCGTCGAACAGCTCGCCCAGGTCGATGTCCGAGACGCTGCCGCGCCCCTCGCAGCGCGGACACATCCCGCCCGCCCGCCCGAACGTCCGCTCCTCGGTGGTCGCCCCCTCGCCGCGCTCCACCGTGATCGCGCCCGCGCCGTGCACCGTCGGCACGTTGAAGGAGAACGCGGGCGGCGGGCCGACGTGCGGGTCGCCGAGGCGGCTGAACAGGATCCGCAGCATCGCGTTGGCGTCCGTCGCGGTGCCCACCGTCGAGCGCGGGTCGGCGCCCATCCGCTGCTGGTCGACGACGATCGCCGTGGTCAGGCCCTCCAGCACGTCCACCTCGGGGCGGCTCAGGGACGGCATGAAGCCCTGCACGAAGGCGCTGTACGTCTCGTTGATCAGCCGCTGCGACTCCGCCGCGACCGTTCCGAACACCAGCGAGCTCTTGCCCGAGCCCGACACCCCGGTGAACACCGTCAGCCTGCGCTTGGGCAGTTCCACGCTGACGTCCTTCAGGTTGTTCACCCGGGCCCCGTGCACCCGGATCAGGTCGTGGCCGTCCGCCGGGTGCCGCCCGTCCCCGCCGCCCGTCCGTGCCGCGCCGCTCATCGTCCTCGTCCCTCCGTCCGCGGCGCCCGTGGCGGCGCCGCCGCCCCGATCCAACCACCCGGAACCGACGGGCGCCGGTTCTCGTCCCCACCAAGCGCGGGTAAAGTGACCGGCCGAACCACCCGGGAGGCACCGATGCGCACGCAGGAGCGGATACCGGACCGGCGGCGGCCCACCGCGCGGACGGCCCCGGGCGTCGCGCTCGCCGCCACCGCGCTGGCCGCACTGGTGCTGCTCGGCACCACCGCCCCGACCGCCGCGGCCGACCCGGGCCCCGCCCCGAGCGCGAGCACCGGCGTCGGCACCGGCACGCCCGCGTCCGGCCAACTGCCCGCCGAGGCACCGCAGTCCGAGCGGCTGGCCGCCGAGCTGCGCAAGGACCCGGTCTACGTCTCGGCCGACCTGCCGCGCCAGGTGCCCCGCTCGATGGCGCCCCGGTTCGCGGCCGTCGCGAAGCGCATCGGCGTGCCCACCTACGTCCTGGTGCTGCCCGACGCGGACCGCACCACGCTCGCCCAGGTGCACGACCGGCTCGGCGTCGACGGCCTGTACGTGCTGGTCGAGAAGTACGGCGGCGTCACCGTCTCCGCGTTCGGCGTCGACCTGCCCGCCGAGGCCGCCGCCCGGATCGCCAACCACGAGGTGTCGTACGACGCCGGGCCGCTCGCCCGGTTCAGCGCCTTCGCCGACAAGGTCGTCCAGGACGAGGCGCAGGTCAACGCCGAGGTCGAGGAGATCTACCGCAACCACGACGACGAGACGCCCCGGCAGTACATCTCCAGCACCGACCGGGAGAACCAGAACCTGCTGCTCGGCCTCGCCCTGGTGCTCCTCCCCGGCCTGCTGCTCGCCCTCGGCCTGCGGCTCTCCCGCCGCCGCGGCACCTGGCCCGCCCCCGCGCCGCTGCGCCGCCCGGTCCCGCTCGGCAAGCGGCCCGTCCCGCTCGGCAAGCGGTCGGCCGTCTCCCCGGCCAAGACCGGGAAGGGCGCGAGGACCTCCGTCGTCAAGCGCCCGCAGCCCGCCGGGCCCGCCCCCGCACCGCTGCGCCGCGGCGTGCTGGCGGCGACCCTGCTGGCCGCGCTCGCCGCCGCGCTCGGCGTGGTGCTCGCCGCGCCCGCGGTCTTCCCGCAAACCATCGACGACCCCGACCTCACCGTCACCCGGGCCGACCTGGACGCCCGCGCCACCGAGGCCGCCGCCGCGCTCGCCGCCGACGGCGTCTACCAGGACGCCTCCGCCCCCAACCCGCTCACCACCGAGCAGTTGGCGGCCGTCCGGCAGCGGGTGTCCGACCTCGCCGCCAAGACCCCGGTGCACCTGCTGTTCACCTCCTCCAACAGCGACGACGAGAGCGAGGGCGACGGCGGGACCCTGCTCGCCCAGGTCCGCCGCCACACCGGCCGGGACGGCGTGTACGTGCAGGTCGACCCGGTCAACGGATACCTGCAGCTCGCCGAGTACGGCCCCGTCGCGACCGACGTCGAGCGCCGGTTCTCGCGCGCCGACCTCCGCTACCCCGACCGCAGCACCGACTCCGACGACCTGAAGCTCCCCGAGCGGCTGAACACCGTCCTGGACGAGGTCGCCGCCGCCCAGCCCACCGGCCGCACCGGCAACAGCGCCGAGGGCTCCGAACTGCCCGAGCTGCGCAGCAACAAGTTGCCGCCGCTGTTCAGCAACGACTTCGGGCCCGGCCTCTTCCTCGGCGCGCTGCTGCTCGCCGTCCTGGTGCTGCTCGGCTGGGCCGCGATCGC
Source organism: Kitasatospora phosalacinea (assembly GCF_030268885.1). Lineage (GTDB taxonomy): Bacteria > Actinomycetota > Actinomycetes > Streptomycetales > Streptomycetaceae > Kitasatospora > Kitasatospora phosalacinea_C. Next base: position 29,704 of record NZ_BSSA01000008.1, on the reverse strand, counting down.
CGCCACCCAGGCCGTGCTGCGCGCCCGGCGCACCCGGGCCGCCGACCCGTCCCCGGCGCCGTCCGTCACCGGACCCCGCCGCCTCGCCGCCCGGCCCACCGCCCGCCAACTGCGCTCCTGGGCCGCCGAGGACGCCCGCGCCCTGGCCGCCCGGCTCGCGGCCGCCGACCAGGACGCCCCCGGCCGGGCCCGCGCCTGGGACTGCCTGGACGCCGCCGAACTCCTGCTCGGCGGGGACGGCGGCCGCACCGCCGACCCGTCCGACCTGGCCGCCGCCGTCGCCCTCGCCCGCGCCGGGACCGACGCCCTCACCGGGCGCCCCGACCCGCTGCTGTGCCGCGCCAACCCGCTGCACGGCGCCGCCAACGGCGGCAAGGCCCCGTTCTGGTTCGCCTCCGTCGACCTCGGCCCCAAGTCCGCCCGGGTCTGCCCCGACTGCCGGGACGCCTTCCGCCGCAGCGGCGCCGACCGCTCCACCGCCGACCGGACCGCCCGCCGCTTCGAGGCCGACCAGCGGCTGCTGCGGGTCCCCGACCCGGACGGCCGCAGCAGCACCGTCTGGCACGAGGCCGGACAGGTCCTGCCGGCCGCCCTCGACGGCCTCGACGCACTCATCCTCAGGGCCAGGGAGTCCGCCAGTGTCCAGTGACCGCCCCACCACGACGACGCCCCGCCCGCTCGTGCGGCCGCTGACCGCGCGGTCGACGGCGCTGCTGACGGCCCTGCTGCTGGCCTGCACCGTCCTGCTCGGCACCGGCGCCCCCGCCGCCCGGGCCGCCGACCCCACCCCCGCCACCACGGCCACCGGCGCGAGCATCGCCGCGGCGCTGAAGACCTCCCCGGTGTACGTCGACCCGGCCTACGCCGCCGCCGTCACCCCCGCCCAGCAGCAGCAGCTCGCCGAGCAGATCGCCGCCACCGGCCTGCCGATCAAGGTGGTGCTGGTGCCGCTGGAGAAGGGCGACGCCTTCGACGGCGACGACCGGGCGATGGCCTCCGTCGTCCAGGAACGCCTCGGCCAGAGCCCGCTGATCATGATCACCAGCAGCTACGGCAGCTGGCTCAGCGGCTACGAGTGGCCCGTCGGCGACACCCACCAGGCCCGCGACGCGGCCTCCGCCGTCGGCCTGCTCAAGGAGCTCAAGGACGCCGGACTGGCCGCCAAGGTCGGCCGGGCGGTCGAGCTGATCGGCACCGGCAAGGGCACCGAGGTCTACCGGGCCGAGTCCGACCGCCTCGACCGCGAACGCTCGGCCCGCCCGCGGACCGAGGACCGCGCCGACGACACCCCGTCCGGCTCCTCGCTCACCAGCGGCCCGTTCGCGATCGCCGCGGTGCTGGTGCTCGCCCTGGTCGTCGGCTCCGCCCTGCTGGTCCGCAGCCGCCGCCGCCCCCGGCACACCGCCTTCACCTTCCCCGACGCGGTGTTCGCCGCCGACCGGGCCGCCGACGAGGCCGGGCTGCGCCGCCGGGCCGCCGACGAGGTCCTCGCCCTCGGCACCGCCCTGGACGGCGCCGACGGCGCCACCACCCCCGGCCTGGGCCGCGCCCTGGACGCCTACGACGCCGCCGGACGGGTCCTCGACGCCGCCGACGGCCTCCCCGACCTGGCCGGCGTCCTCGCTCTCGCCGCCGAGGGACGCGCCGCCCTCGCCGACGGACCCCGCCTGCCGCTCTGCTTCTTCGACCCCCGCCACGGTACCGCCGCCCGCCGCACCACCTGGCGGCCCCTCGGCCGCCGCGAACGCGTCGACGTCGCCGTCTGCGCGGACTGCGCCCAGGCCCTCAAGGCCCGCCGCTCCCCGCAGGTGCTCGCCGTCCGCGACCAGGGCCGCACCGTCCCGTACTTCGAGGTCCCCGCCGAGCGCAGCCTCTGGGCCGCCACCGGCTACGGCTCCCTGCTCTCCGGCCCGGACGACACCCTCGCCGCCCGCGTCACCTCCGGCGAGTTCACCCGCACCAGCGGCCGCCGCCGACGGGCCGCCGACCACCAGGACTGACCCGTCGGGGCAGCCGTCCGCGGGCCGTTCAGGCGTTCAGCGTCCACGGCCAGTCGGCCGCCCGGCCCGCGGGACCCGGCAGCGTCTCGGCGGCCACGCCCTGACCGGTCAGCCGTGCGCACAGCCAGGCCGCCTCGGCGGGCGTCCCCGCCAGTCCCTCCCCGGCCAACTGCCGCGCCAAGTCGGCGGCCTGCGCCAGCGTCACCGGCCAGGCCGCCCGCACCACCCGCAGCACCGCGACGCGCCCCGCCCCGGCCGGTCCGGTCAGCCGGACCAGGACCGGCCCGTGCTGCTCCAGCAGCGGGCCGCGGACCCAGGCGGGCGCGTCCTCGTGCCCGTAGTCCAGACAGAGGCTCAGCTCGCAGGCCGGGCACCAGAGGTCGGCGTCCCAGCACAGCCGCCCGTCCCGGACGGACTGCCCCACCCCCTGGGCGGCCGTCGCCCCGCACGCGCACGGCACCTCGACCTCCGCACCCCAACCGTCCACCCCGGCCCCTTCCGTCCGCCCCGGTATCTTCGCCCGTGGATCATCCACCACCGAACGGGGGACCACCGATGGAGCTGACCGACCGCGTCCTGGTCGTCACCGGCGCGGGCCGCGGCACCGGCCGCGCCCTCGCCCTGCGGGCCGGACGCCTCGGCGCCAGGGTCCTGCTCTCCGCCCGCTCGGAGCGGACGGCCCGCGCCGTCGCCGCCGAGGTCACCGCCGACAGCGGCGCGGACGCCGAGGGCCTGCCCTGCGACCTGGCCGACCCCGCCTCGGTCCGGGACTTCGCCGCCGCGGTCGCCGCCCGCACCGACCGGGTCGACGTCCTGGTCAACAACGGCGCCCGCTACCTGCCCGGCACCGACCTGCTGGACGCCGACGACGAGGCGGTCGCCGACACCATCGCCTCCACCGCCACCGGCACCGTCCTGCTCACCCGCCACCTGCTGCCCCTGCTGCGCGCCTCCGCCGCCGCCGACGTGGTCAACCTGGTCTCCGGCGTCGCCGAACCCCGCAACCACCGCTCCGACTCGCACCCCGCCTTCTACGCCGCCAAGGCCGCCCAGGCGGGCTTCGCCGACGTCCTCTCCGCGCGGCTGCGCCCCGAGGGCATCCGGGTGATCTCGCTCTACCCGCCCGACTTCACCGACGCCGACCCGCTCGACCCGTCCTGGGACACCGCCCCGCGCACCGCGGCCGACCCGCTCACCGCCCAGTCGGTCACCGACTGCGTGCTGTTCGCGGTCTCCCAGCCCCGGGACTGCTTCATCCGCTCCTTCCACTTCGAGCAGCTGTAGCGGCCCGCCTCACGGGTCGACGTACTGCACGGTCTGCATCATGCCGAGGTCCTCGTGGTGCAGCTGGTGGCAGTGCGCGATGGCGCGGCCGGTGAAGTCCTCGTAGCGGACCAGGAAGGTCACCGACTCGCCGGGCGTGCCGCCCGCCAGGCCGACGGTGTCGTGCCAGACCGGCGGGTCCAGCCGGACGCCGCCCCGGTGGGTGACCAGGAACGGGTTGGTGTGCAGGTGGAAGGGGTGGTTGAAGCCGGGGGCGGTCTCGCCGGTGCGCACCGTCCAGCGCTCCGTCCGCCCCAGCGGGAGCACGTGGTTGACGTAGTCGGGGTCGTACAGGCCGTACGCCGGGTCGCGGCCGAGGTCGCCGCCCGGGTCGGCGGGCGGGGTGGGGTGGCTGCCGAGGACGCGGAAGGCGTCCGGGAAGGGCTGCGGGAAGACGTTCGGGTCGACGTGGAAGAGCACCTCCCGGTCCGGGCCGGTGACCTCCCGCTCGTCGAGGAACGGCCGCCCCGGCGGCAGGGCGCACGGCAGGCCCATCGGCGGGACGACCGGCTCGCCCGCCACCTCGACGGTCAGCAGCGGCTCCGGCACCCGCTCCGCGCGCAGCTCGTACCGGCCGGGCGCGCCGCCGCGGACCAGCACGTCCACCCGGTTGCCCATCACCAGCTCGACCAGCTGCGCGGGCACCGGGGCGGGCAGCGTCACCCCGTCCTGGGCGATCCGGTGCAGCGTCAACCCGCCCGCGGGGCCGACGAGTCGCAGCCTGAGCGCGGTGAACGCGGTGGCCCCCACCAGCCGCCAGCGCTGCACCTCGCCGGGCCGCAGCGCCAGCACCGGGTTGACCGCGCCGTTGACGGTGAACACCGACGGCACCCCGGTCATCCAGGCGCCCGAGGTGAACGGCGGCACCCGCCCGTCGCGCAGCTTGAGCTCGTTGACGCACACCACCACGTCCGCGGCGGCCCGGACCTCCGGCACCTCGTCGACGTCCCCCTCCACCACGATCACCCCGGCCATGCCCCCGGCCAACTGCTCGGCGGTGGAGCCGTGCAGGTGCGGGTGGTACCAGTACGTCCCGGCCGGGTGGTCGGCCGGGACGTGCACGGCCGAGGTGTAGCGCGGCTCCGGGTCGCCGTCCGCGGCGCGCGGCGCGAACTCCCGCAGCACGTTGTCGGCGTGCCCGGACGGGGAGACGTGCAGCCCGTGGGTGTGCAGGTTGAAGCTGTTGGGCCGGTGCGCCATCCGGGCCCCGCGGTGGTCGTGGACGGGGTTCGGCGGCAGCCCGTTGACGTGCGTCAGCAGCAGGGTGTCCCCGGCCCGCACCCGCAGCGTCGGCCCGGGGAAGGCCCCGTTGTAGGCGCGGACGGTCACCCGTCCGTGACCCGGCACCGCGACCTCCGCGTACCGGACGTCCAGCACCTGTTCCAGCACCGACGGCACCCGCCCCGGCACCGGCCGCCGGTACGCGGTCACGGGTTGCGGGAACCCGGCCGGCGCCGCGGCCGCCACCGCCCGCCCCGTCCCCGTCCCCGCCCCCGTCCCCGCCACCGACACGAGACCGGCGGCGGCGACCGTCCTGAGCACCGACCGGCGGCTGATCCCGCCACTGATCCCACGACTCTCTCCCATAACCGGGCAATCTAGGACAGAACCCTCTCGCCGCCCGGGGAGCCGCACCGTACGACCCCGTTCGAACGCCGTTGCTACCATGCGGTCCATGACCACGGACGGCAGGATCTCGAAGGCCCAACTCCACTACGAACAGGCCGTGTTCGGCGGCGACTCTGACGCCCTGTCAGTGGCCGACCGCGACCTGGACGCCGTCGAGGCCGACCTCGCCCTGGCCCGCGGCCGGATCGCCCACGCCCGCTACCTGGAGCAGCGCGTCGAGGACGAGCGGGAGCTCGAACTCTTCGAACGCGCGGCCGGGCTGTACCGCGAACTCGGCGACACCCGCGGCGAGGGCGAGGCCAGGTTCTGGATCGGCGCCTTCCACCAGGTCGTCCGCGACGACACCACCGCCGCCCTGCCCGCCCTCGAACGCTCCCTCGCCCTCTCCGTCGCCGCCGGGGACCGCCTCACCGCCTCCTACGCCCGCCGCCACCTCGGCTTCGCCGCCCACCGGGCCGGACGCCTGGACGAGGCCCGCACCCACCTGGAGGAGTCCACCCGCCTGCGCCGCGAGCTGGGCTTCCTCCCCGGTGTGGCCGCCAACCTGGTCGGCCTGGCCCACCTCGCCGCCCAGCAGGGCCGCCCCGAGGACGTCACCGCCCTCCTCCGCGAGGCCGAGGACCTCACCGCGACCCCCGACGCCCGCGGCGTCCGCCGCTGGGTGGACCAGGCCCGCACGGAACTCGCCCCCGCCGGGTAGCACCCGCCCGAGAGGCGCCTGACGGGTGCCCTCCGCCCGGTCGGCGACGGGGCCGCTTCCGCTCAGCCCCGTCGCGGCGCCCGCCCCGGCCCCGGCGGGCCCGCGAAGGCCTGGGCGATCGGCAGCCAGGCCCGGGCGGTGTCGCCCTCCGCGGTCAGGGCCAGGTCGTCCCGGTGGCGGCGCTGGGTGACCAGCAGGCAGAAGTCCAGTGCCGGGCCGCTCACCCGGTCCGCCGCGTCCTCGGGCCCCCAGCACCACGACCCGCCGCCGGGGGAGCGGAGTTCGAACCTGATGGGGGCGTCCGGCGCGGGCCGCCCGTGCGCGGCGAACGCGAAGCCGACGGTGCGCACGCCCAGGTGCGCGACGTGCCGCAGCCGGTCGGTGGGGACGCGTTCCGCGCCGAGCGCGTCCGCGACGTCCTGCCCGTGCGCCCACGTCTCCATCAGCCGGGCCGTCAGCATCGACCGGGCCTTCATCGGCGGCCCGAACCACGGCACCCGCACCTCGGGCGGCACCGCCGACAGCGCCGCCGCGACCTCCAGCCGCCCCGCCCGCCACCGCTCCAGCAGCGCCGCCGGATCCTCCCCGACCCCCTCCGCGGCCCCCCGCTCCACCGCGTCGAACCCGTCCGCGAACTCCTGCCCGAGCGCCCGCCCGAAACCCTCCGGGTCCCGCACCGCGAGCAGCGTCCACCGGTCCGTCCACGCCAGGTGCGACACCTGGTGCGCCACCGTCCACCCCTCCGCGGGCGTCCCCGTCCCCCACCCCGCCGCCCCGGCCCCCACCACCAGGGCCTCCAACTCCGCCCCCTCCGCCAACAGGTCCGCCACCAACCCGTCCACCCGACCCACTCCTCTCCCTCAACGACACCACGACCGCCCCCACCCCTACCCCCCTCCGCCCACCCCGCACCCCTCGCCCCCAGCCCCGCGTAGCGGCTTCCCGTGTCCCCGTGCGTTCACATGGTCTGATGAAACGTCAGGGTCGCGGGTGAGGAGAGCGGGGCTGGTGGCATGCAGGTCGCGGTGATCGGGGCGAACGGCGCGATCGGCCGATGCGTGGTGACCGAGGCGTTGGCGCGGGGGCACCGGGTGACGGCGGTGGTGCGGCGGCCGGAGGAGTACCAGGGGCTGGCGATCAGCGTGGAGCGCGGTGACGTGCTGGACCCGGCGGACGTGGCGCGGGTCGCGGCGGGGCGGGAGGCGGTGGTGAGCGCGGTGGGCGGCGGGGACGGCCCGGGGCGGGGGCGCCTGGTGGAGCCCGCCGCGCACGCGCTGGTCGCGGGGCTGCGGCGGCTCGCGGACGCCGCGCCGCGCCTGCTGGTGGTCGGCAGCGCCGGCAGCCTCCTCACCGCCTCGGGCGCCCCGCTGTGGGACGACCCGTCGGTGACGCCCCGCCAGTTCGAGCTGATGCGTGCGCACGGCCGGGCCCTGGACTACCTGCGCACGGTCCGCGACCTCGACTGGACGGTGCTCAGCCCGCCGCAGAACCTGCTCCCGGGCGAGCGCACCGGCGCCTACCGCTCCGCCACCGACGCCCTGGTGACCACCCCGGACGGCCTGTCCGCCCTCTCGCTGGCGGACCTCGCGGTGGCCCTGGTCGACGAGCTGGAACACCCCGCCCACCACGGCGAACGCTTCACCTGCGCCTACTGAACCCCGTCCCCGGTCAGACGCGCTGCCGGTCGGGGAGGTTGCGGTCCGCCCAGCCCGCTGCGGGAGGGGCTCCTTCGCAGGGGCTGCGCTGCGGCCCGTCGTGTCCGCGGGCGTCCTGCAGGACGGCGTACTGGAAGGCGCCGAGCAGGAGGGCGGCGGGCAGGGCCACGAACAGCAGGCAGCCGCCCGCGCTGATCGGGCGGCTGGTCTCGCGCTGGGTCAGGGCGGCGAGCCGGACGGCCCGGAGGGCGGCGGCGGCGCTCAGCAGGGGGCCCGCCCAGGCCAGCAGCAGGGCGTACCCGGGGAGGCCGGGGCTGTCCAGGCACTGCCCGATCAGGCGCTGCACGTCCCCGTCGGCCCGGAACGCGAACCAGCTGCAGGCCCAGCCCGCGGCCATCGCCGCCAGGCAGTACCTGGCCCGGAACGGACGGCCCGTCCTCGCGGTCTGCGCCATCTCTTCCCGTTCCTCCTCCGTCGCGCGGATCGCCCCGGCGCATTCTGCCGAACGGCGGAGAAGGAGCGTGTAAGGACGGTCCCCGCGGGCGGGGGTGGGGGCGGGGGCGTCAGCCGAGCTGGACGGAGCGCTTGGCCAGGCCCATCCAGAAGCCGTCGATGACGCTGCGCTGCGCGCCGAGGTCGGCCTCGCCCGCGCCGAGGGTGACGAAGAGCGGGGCGAAGTGCTCGGTGCGGGGGTGGGCGAGGCGTCCGGCGGGGGCCTTGTGCTCGAAGTCGAGCAGGGCGTCGAGGTCGCGGGCCTCCAGCGCGCGGCGGCCCCAGTCGTCGAACTCGGCCATCACGGAGGTGACCCGGCCGTCGGGGGAGAGGGCGCGCAGGTTGTGGGTGAAGAAGCCGGAGCCGACGATCAGCACGCCCTCGTCGCGCAGCGGGGCGAGCCTGCGGCCGATCTCCATCAGCCTCTGCGGGTCCAGGGTGGGCAGCGAGACCTGCAGCACGGGAACGTCCGCGTCGGGGTACATCTCGACCAGCGGGACGTACGCGCCGTGGTCCAGCCCGCGGTCCGGCACGTCCTGCACGGGGGTGCCCGGGGCGTTCAGCAACTTGCGGACGGAGGCGGCGAGTTCGGGGGCGCCGGGAGCGGCGTAGCGGACCTGGTAGTAGTGCTCGGGGAAGCCCCAGAAGTCGTACACCAGCGGCACGGTGTCGACCGCGCCGATCGCCAGCGGGGCCTCCTCCCAGTGCGCGGAGACCATCAGGATCGCCTTGGGGCGGGGCAGCTCCGCGGACCAGGCGGCGAGCTGGCCGGGCCACAGGGGGTCGTCGGCGAGCGGGGGAGCGCCGTGCGAGAGGTAGAGAGCGGGCATGCGCTCGGTGGTGGGGGTGCTCATGGGTCCGTCCTCCTGCTGCCGACCTGTAGTTCAAATTTGAACCTTGCAGTGTCGAAGGTACACCCGAGTTCGAATTTGAACAACCGGAGTAGACTGCGGGGCATGGACGATCCCCGCTGGCTCAACGAGACCGAGATGGCCGCCTGGCGCGGGTTCGTCGCCGCCACCAACCTGGTCGCCCGCCGCCTCGAACGCCAGCTCAAGGAGGACGCGGGGCTCTCCCACACCCAGTACGAGATCCTGGTGCAGCTCTCCGCCGCCCCCGGCGGCTCGCTGCGGATGACCGACCTGGCCGACCGCCTGATCACCTCCAAGAGCGGCCTCACCTACCAGGTCACCCAACTGGAGAAGGCGGGCCTGGTGGCCCGCCGCTCCTGCCCCAGCGACGTCCGCGGCGTCTTCGCCGAGATCACCGACCACGGTTGGGAGGTGCTGCGCGCCGCCGCCCCGGGCCACGTCGCCGCCGTCCGCGAGGCGCTGATCGACGTCCTCACCCCGGCCCAGCTCGCCGCCCTCGCCGAGAGCCTCGGCACCGTCAGCGACCGCCTGCGCGCCGCCGACTCCTGAGGCCCCCGGCTCCCGGGGCTCCCGGGGCCTATCCGAGCGCCGCCGCCCGCACGCACAGCACGTCCGGCAGGTGGGAGGTGAGCAGGGACCAGTGCTCGCCGCCGTCGGGGGAGCCGTAGACCTCGCCGTTGCGGTTGCCGAAGTAGACGCCCGCCGGGTCGGCGTCGTCCGTGCACAGGGCGTCGCGCAGCACCACGCCGTAGTGCTCCCCGGTGGGCAGGCCGGTGTCCAGCGGCTGCCAGGTCTCGCCCGCGTCGGTGGTGCGGAAGACCCGGCAGCGGCGGTCGACGGGCAGCCGGGCGTAGTCGGCCTCCAGCGGGAACAGGTACGCGGTGCCGGAGGTGTGCGGGTGCGCGGCGACGCCGAAGCCGAAGTCGGCGGGCAGGTCGCCGGCGATCGACTTCCACGTCCGCCCGGCGTCGTCGCTGCGGTAGACCCCGCCGTGGTTCTGCAGGTACAGGCGGTCGGGGTCGCCCGCGTCCCGGGCGATCTTGTGCACGCACTGGCCGAACTCGGGGTAGCGGTCGGGCAGGAAGTCGGTGCGGACGCCGGTGTTGGACGGGCGCCAGCTCAGCCCGCCGTCGGCGGTCCGGTACGCGCCGCCGGAGGAGACCGCGACCAGCAGCGCGTCCGGGTCGCGCGGGTCGGTGAGGACCGTGTGCATGCCCTGGCCGCCGTAGCCCGCGCCCCACTGCTCGCGCTGCGGGTGGTCCCACAGGGCGTCGACCAGGGCGAAGCTCTCGCCGCCGTCGGTGGAGCGGAACAGCGCGGCGGGCTCGGTGCCCGCGTACACCACCCCGGGGGCCTCGTCCCCGGCGGGCTGCAGCTGCCACACCCGCTCCAGCGAGGCGCCCGTCCGCTCCGGGAAGCGGACGGCGGGCTGCGCGGGCTCCTGCCAGCTCCCGCCCAGGTCGTCCGACCACCACACCGAGGGGCCCCAGTGGCTGCTGTCGGCCCCGACCAGCAGCCGGGTGCGGCCGCCGCGGCGGTCGATGCCGACCGCGTAGACCCCGTTCATCGGGAAGTGCGGGCCGCTGAACTCCCACTTCTCGCGGTCCGAACTGCGGCCCAGGAACAGGCCCTTCTTCGTGCCGACGGCCAGCAGGAAACCACGGGCGTCACGTGCGTCGTTCATCGTCGGACCCATCCGGAGACTCGGTCGTGCTCGGTCCCGCAGCAGTGTGCTCCGGGCCACTGACAGCCGCACGCCAGCGCGCCGTGCGGGCGGGGAATGCCCGCATCCACCAGATGGTTTATGATTCAACAACGCGGTGGCCCGGCCGCCGTGCCCGCCCCGTCCGGAGGAGGACCCGATGGCATCCACGATCGACCTGCGCCGCGCCGACCAGCGCTTCCACACCCGGGCCGGCTGGCTGGACTCCAAGCACTCCTTCTCCTTCTCCCGCCACTGGGACCCGGCCAACACCCACTTCGGCCTGCTGCTGGTCTCCAACGACGACACCGTCGCCCCCGGCACCGGCTTCGACACCCACCCCCACCGGGACATGGAGATCATCACCTGGGTGCTCGACGGCGGCCTCGTCCACCAGGACTCCGAGGGCCACAACGGCGTCATCTACCCGGGCCTGGCCCAGCGGATGAGCGCGGGCAGCGGCATCCTGCACAGCGAGAAGAACGACTCCTGGACGCTCACCGGCGAGCCCGCCCACCGGGACCCGGTCCGCTTCATCCAGATGTGGACCGTCCCCGACACCGCGGGCATCGCCCCCGGCTACGAGCAGCTCGACATCAACGACCAGCTCTCCCGGGGCGGTTGGACCACCCTCGCCTCCGGCATGGGCAAGCACGCCGACCAGCGCGCCATCGGCATCCGGCAGAAGCACGCCGCCCTGCACGTCGCCCGCCTGCGCCCCGACGAGACGCTCGAACTCGCCACCGCCCCCTTCGTCCACCTCTACGTCGCCCGCGGCGAGGCCGCCGTCGAAGGCGCCGGCCTCCTCCACCAGGGCGACGCCCTGCGCATCACCACCGCCGAGGGCCAGCGCGTCACCGCGGGCCCCGAGGGCGCCGAACTCCTCCAGTGGGAGATGACCGCAGCCCTGGACTGACAGTGACGGCGTCCCTGGTGACGCCGATGCGGAGAGGCCCCCGACCACTCCCGCGGTCGGGGGCCTCGACCGTGACCGGTCGGGTCAGCTGAGCCGGGTCAGGACCGGCTGGTTGGTGTTGAGGGCGGTGACGGCGGCCGGGGGCAAGGCGGAGTTCCAGGTCTGGACGTCGCTGATCCGGCCGGGGAAGTAGTCACCGGTCTTGGCGGAGCCGATGGTCAGGGGCCCGGTGGAGGCCAGCGGGGTCGGGTCGGTGGCGGTGGCGGCAAGCCTGCCGTCCACGTAGAGGGACATGGTCTGGCTGCTCGCGTCGTAGGTGGCCACCAGGTGGGTCCAGGTGTTGGGCAGCGGCGGGGTCTTGGCGTACGCCGCGTACCACGTGGCCGGGCTCGTGGAGTCGTCCCCCGGCGCGACGAACGCCCAGGCGTTGTACGTCTTGCTGTACTGCAGGTAGAAGCTGCTGGTACCGGCCGCCGACTGGGCGACGACCGTCGACCAGCTGGTGGTGTTCGTCAGGTAGGCCCAGGCCGACACCGAGTAGCTCCTGGTGGTGTCGACGACCTTGCCCGGGGTGGACACCAGGGCGTCGGAGGTGCCCGGCAGGGAGAGCACCTTGGTGTTGCGGCCGGTGTCGGGGACGAACGAGGTCGAAGCCGCGGCGGTCAGGTTGTTGCTCGCCCGGATGTCGTCGGTGGTGTCGGACAGCCGCCACCGGTCGGTGGGGGTGTGGACGCTTCCGAGGGGGACCGGGGTGCCGAACTGGGCGGTGCCGGTGGCGAGCGCGCCGACCGACGCGGGCGTCAGGGCCGCGCCGTGGGTCTGGACGTCGCTGACGGATCCGGCGAGGTACTCGCCGTAGCCGCTCTTGAAGAGGCGCCGACCGATCTCCAGGGGGCCGGTGGCGTTCCAGGTCCCGCCGCCGTAGGTGGCGGTGGAGGCCGGGGTGCCGTTGACGTAGAGGGTGACCTGGTTGGCGGCGGTGTCGTAGACGCCGGTGAGGTGGTACCAGGTGCCGACCGCGGGCGCGGTGGCGCCGGTGGAGGGGCCGTAGGCGGTGGTGGAGCTGCCGGTGTCGTCGTCGCTGCGGGTCTTGCCGAAGGCGAAGGCGCGGGCGGAGGCGGAGTAGGAGAGGGTGAACCCGCTGGTGTGCGTGCCGGACTGGGAGACGAAGGTGGAGTCGGCGGCCAGGCTGTTGAGCTTGACCCAGGCGGAGACGGTGAAGCTCTTGCCGGTGTCGAGGCTGGGGGCGGCGCTGTCGGCGTAGCCGTCGGTGGCGTTGCCGTTGAGGACGCCGCGGGAGCCGTCGGTGCCGAGGGAGGCGCCGCCGTGCAGGGTCAGGTCGTTGCTGCGGACGCTGTCGGTGGTGTCGGCCAGCTTCCACCTGTCGGCGGCCTGCGCGGCGGGCGTGACCGCACCGGGGAGCCGGGTGATCGTGCCGCTGCCGGAGGTCGCGTACAGGTCGGGGTAGCCGTCGCCGTCGACGTCGCCGGGCGAGGCGACGGCGGGTGCGAGCCGGCTGCCGGTCCCGATCGGCAGCACGGGCTGGGCGGCGGGCAGCGCCTTGCCGGGGGTGGTGGCGGCCCAGACCTGCTCCGGGTGGTCGGTGAGGCAGTCCCACAGGATCAGCTGGGTCTTCAGGGAGTTCGAGGCGGCCGGGTCGGCCAGGCAGCGGCCGGAGTTGGGGTTGAGCAGCGTACCGGCGAACGGGCCGGGCACCCACTTCTGCGCAGGTGAGTTGTTGCAGTCCCACAGCTGGACCGCGGTGCCGTTCCCGGTGCCGGCCGCGTCAAGGCACTTGCCGAGCAGGTGGACGCTGCCGTCGGTGCCGAGGGCGGCGTTCTGGGCGTCGCTGCCGTTGCAGGTGTACACCTGGGCCGGGGTGCCGTTGTCGGTGCCGGAGTTGTCGATGTCCAGGCACAGGTTCTTGCCCGAGCCGTCCAGGACACCGGTGACCAGCGGGGAGCGGGTCGGCGCGGTGATCCGGGTGGTGGGCTGGTGGGCCGCGTCGAAGGCGAGCGGGAAGCTGCTGACCGCCCCGGTCACGTCGTCGCGGACCCACAGGGTGGGAACGCCGTTGACCGTTCCGGGCGCCAGCAGGGTGGTGTTCGACCAGTCGCCGGTGCCGATCTTCACGCCGGCGGCCAGGAAGCAGCCGGCCTGCTTGGTGCCCGGGTAGTACCAGAGCTCCTTGTTGTCGACCGTGACCAGGTCCGGCGCCGAGGCGTAACCGGAGAGCTTGCCGACCGCGAGGATCTGACTGACGTTGTTCCAGGTGCCGTCGGACCCGCTCGCCGGGCAGCCGGAGGAGTTGTTGACCGGGTACGCGTTCGCCGGGTCGGAGAAGTGGCCGGGGGTGCCGCCCGAGAGGGCGTCGTTCCGGTACAGGTACAGCTGGTGGGTGCTCTTCTGGAACGCGAACAGGTCGTCGACCGTGGCGGTGGCCGAACCCCGGTGGGTGACCAGGTAGTTGTTCCAGCTGGTGCCGTCCGGGCTGGTGGCCCTGGTGGAGGCTTCCTCGGGCGTCGCGGCCGGGTCGCTGTTGCCGTGCAGCAGGTAGAGGCTGCCGTTGATGCCGACGGCCGCGAGGTCCGGGACGCCGTCGGTGTCCAGGTCGCCCGCGCCGACCTTCGCCGTCGGGTTCCAGGGCGCGAAGAAGGCGTACTGGGCGACGGTGCCCTGGGTGTTGCCGGCCGCGTCGACGGCGCGGACGAACAGGGTGTGGGTGCCCCACTGGGTGGCGTTGACGCCGATCGGGATGTCGGCGGTCGCGGTGCCGCCGCCGCTCTGCACGGCGGGCTTGGAGAGCGCGCCGTTGCCCGGGATGTTCGAGTCCATGGAGTACTCGAAGCGGGCGATGCCGCTGCTGATGCAGGCGGCCAGGGTGCAGCCGCCCGGTGTCGGGTCGTTGGCCGTCACCTTGACGGTGGCGGCGTCACCGGCGTGCCCGGTCGGCGCAGCGGTGCCACCCAGTTCAGGGAAGACCGCTGACGGTGCGACGGTCGGGACGCCGGGTGGGGTCAGGTCCACGCTGAAGTAGCAGTACGGCGAGCCGGAGCTGCCGAGGGTGCCGTCCTGCGCCGAGACGTTCCAGCCGTAGGTGTGGCCGTCGCTGACCTGGCCGCCGACGTTGGTGTACACGGTGGAACCGTTGGCGACCCAGCTGCTGGCGGGCCAACCGGCGTCCGCCGGGGCGCCGCCGTTGTTCACCATGTTGTCCCACACGTGGTACTGGGCCCACAGGTTGACGCCCTGCATGTCGGTGCTCAGGCGGGCGTTCAGGGTGATGTTCGACTTGCCGCCGGTGGAACCGGTGTTGCCGATCCAGCCGCCGCCGCAGCCGTTGGAGGTGGTCGGCGTGGTGCCGAGCTGGTCCGGGGTGTTCGGGGCCACGTCGAAGACCGTCTCCAGGTACGGGTTCAGTGCGAACCGCATGAAGCCGTAGTTGGAGACGGTCTCGGACTCGTTGCCGTACAGGCCGAAGGTCAGGTTCCCGTTCGTCCGGTACTGCGAGACGACCCCGGTGACGTCGAAGTTGACCGGCTGGTTGCCGCAGCCGGCGTACGCGTTGGCGCTCTTGGGCGTCTGGGTGCCGATGGTCGACACGACGCCCGGCCCGGGCCAGAGGGTGTCGCGGTTGATCGCACCGGTGAGTTTCAGCGTGACCGGCAGGGTGTGGCTGCAGTTCGCGTCGCCGCCGTGCGTCTCGGTGAAGTAGAGCGTGGACTTGGAGACCACCGTCCGCGAGTCCAGGTTGCCGATGTTGAACTCGTAGAAGGCGCGGTACAGGCCGTAGCAGTCGCTCCAGTACTGCTGGTAGCCGGTGCCTTCGCCGTTGTCCTGGCCGTTGTCGTAGAGCTGCTGGCTCGGGCAGCCCTTCTTGACCTCGGTGAAGTGGTTGGTGCCGCCGGTGGCGGGGTTGACGTACGGATCGATGTACAGGGGCCATACCGTGTCAGGGCTGTCGAGCTGCGCCTGGTCCGGTGTCAGGGTGATGCCCGACGCGTCCGAGGAGACCTTCAACGCGGTCAGCCGGGCGCCGCGGCCCGGGCCGGCGGCGGAGGAGGCGGCACGGTCGGTGGGATCGACCACCGCGTGGTCGGTGGCTGCCGGTCTCCGGTCGGTGGTCGGGTCCCGGTGCGTGTCCGGAGCCGTTGCGGGCGCGGTCGCCGAGTCCCACATGACGGGGGTCGGGGCGGTGAAGACGGCGGTCCCGTCCGCGTCCTCGGCGGTGAGGTTGCCGTCCTGGTCGGTGCGGGTGGTCAATCCGTGCGTGGCGGTGGCCAGCCGGAGCGACTTCAGCGCGGGGTTCGCGGCCGCCGCGGCGTCGTGGACGACGAGCACCTCGCGGAACGCGCCCTGGTCGGTGACCGTGACCTTGAGGTCGACGCCCGGCAGGACAGCCGGGTACAGGGCTCCGTCGCCGGTGACCGCGGGCGTCGGCAGGGCGAACGGCAGCGTGAGCGACATGCTGCGACCCTCGGCGTCGGTGAAGGTGGCCAGCGGGCCGCTGCCACCGCCGGACAGCCGGACCCCGGAGGGGGTGGCCCTCGGCGACCACGAACCGTCCGCGTTCCGGGTGAGCGAGGCGTCCACCCGGGCCCAGCCGCCGTCCTTCTTGACCCGGACCGGCTGCAGGTGGTCGGTCCGGGTGAGCGTGCCGTCCGGGTTGGCGACGGTCAGGCTGGTTCCGGTGGTCAGCTCGTCGACCGTGACAGGCTTTCCGTCCTTCTTCGCCCTGTTCCGGGCGACCGCGACGGGGCCGCCGCCGTCGGGAGGGGGCGGTGCGATTCCGGTCGGCGACGTCGTGTTGCCGGGGCCGGGCCGTCCCGGTGGGCCGTCGGCGAACGCAGGACCCGACAGGCTGACCACGGTGCCCGCGATCGCGAGGACCAGGCCCAGGCGTCGCCCGGGGGTGAGGGGGGGACTCTGCCGTCGATCGGCAGCGGACATGACACATTCCTTCGCTCGGTAAAATATGGATAAAAAATTCCGGCGATCCCTGGCTGCTCATCTGCCGCCGGACGGCGAGAGGGCGCCTGGTGTGTGTGCCACGCGAACTGAATGTCCGTATCGTCCGGCCCGATTGTGCGGTTTGCGGTGCCGGAACTGATTCGCCCCCGGCGGAGAAGAGTATTGCCCCCCAAATTCCGTGGCAATACTCTTCCTTGCGGTCGAGCGGATAATTCCCCTCGATTTCGAGGCAAGAGGGCTGAACTGGGGGGTTTGTCGGGTGCAGACGGGATTTCGCCTGCTTGCGGGCTTGCGGGTGCGGAGAAGGGGATCCACGAGGGCCGTGGTGGTCGCGGTCGCGACTGCCACGGCTTTTTCCTTGCTCGCGCCCATAGCGGTGGCAGAAGAAATAGTCGGTCCGTTCCACTATCGGGGGAAGGTGTGGCCGGCCGATCCGCTGCCCGACCTTCCCAAGGTGTCCGGGCACGCCGCCGACGCTTCCGGAAAATTGAACTCCGCATCCCCGCCGCCGGGATCGCGGGAGTTGGCGCAGTACACGGTGAAGCGGCCGGAATGGCCGACCGGATCGAAAACCAGGGTCGACCTCGGCCTCGCGGGCGGGAAGGGAGGCCCACCGGCCGCCGCACCGCTGAAGGCGGGTTCGTCGCCGGTCGAGGTCGCCGCCGCGGACCGCCCGGCCGCGGCGCGCGGCAACCCGCCGCAGGCCCCGGCCGCCGACCCGGTGACGTCGGTCGACGTGCGGGTCGCGGACCACGACCAGGCGCGTGCGGCCAACGTCGACGGCCTGCTGGTCGGCCTCTCGCGGGCCGACGGCAAGCAGGGCGGCGGCGGGGTGTCGGTCTCGCTGGACTACAGCGCCATCGCGCAGGCGTACGGCGGCGGCTGGGCCTCGCGCCTGAAGCTCGTCGCCATGCCGGGCTGCGCGCTGACCACCCCCCAGGTGGCCGAGTGCCGCAGGCAGACTCCGGTCGAGTACATCAACGACCCGGTCTCCCAGCGCATTTCGGGCACCGTCGACCTGGCCGCCGACTCCGGTTCCTCCGTCACCGCGAAGAGCGCGTTCGCGGCACCGATGTCGCTGACGGTGGCGGACTCCGGGACGGCGGTGGCGGCGGTGGCCGACACCGGCGGCTCGCAGGGCTCCTACACGGCGACCTCGCTGTCGGCCTCGGGCTCGTGGTCGGGAACGGCCTCGGGCGCCTTCAGCTACGCGTACCCGATCGACACCCCCTCCGCGCTGTCCGGCGCGGCGCCCGGCGTGTCGTTGTCCTACGACTCGCAGGCGGTCGACGGCGAGACGTCGGCCCGCAACTCGCAGTCCTCGATGATCGGTGACGGCTGGGACTACAACCCCGGCTACATCGAGCGCTCCTACCGCCCGTGCGGCAGCGACGGCATCAAGGACTCCGCGGACTCGTGCTGGGCGGGTTGGAACGCCACCATCTCGCTGGGCCCGCACACCGGTGAACTCGTCCGGGACGCCGCCGGGCAGTACCACCTCCAGTCCGAGGACGGCACCAGGATCGAGCGGCTGACCGGTGCGAGCAACGGGCTCTGGCAGGGCGAGTACTTCAAGGTCACCACGACCGACGGCACCGCCTACTACCTCGGCCTGAACCACGCACCGGGCACCACCTCCGACAGCGCCACCAACAGCGCCTGGGGCGTGCCGGTCTACCACCCCAAGTCCGGCGACCCGTGCTACGACTCGGCCAAGGGCGACACGTCGCAGTGCGCCCAGCAGGTCGGCTACCGGTTCAACCTCGACTTCGTGGTCGACCCGAACGGCAACGTCCAGCGCTACGACTGGGCGACCGAGACGAACTACTACAACATGGGCTTCGGCCAGGTCGCCGCCTCCGGCGGCGGCGGGACGCTGACCCAGTACACCCGCGGCGGCCGCCCGACCCAGATCTCCTACGGCTACAAGCTGGCCGACGAGATCGCCGGGCGCGAACCGTCGGCGAAGGTGGTCTTCAACTCCGCGCAGCGCTGCGTGGTCTCCGACACCACCTGCCAGGCGTCCAACCTGTCCGGCGCGACGGCTGCGAACTGGCCGGACACCCCGTACGACCTGAACTGCCCCTCCACGGCCAAGACCTCCGGGACGGGCAGCGACGTCTGCCTGGTCGGCTCGCCGACCTTCTGGTCCACCTACCGGCTCACGTCGATCGACACCGCGGTCCGGGACGCCTCCGGCTGGAAGGACGTCGACTCCTACGCGCTGACCCAGGTGTTCTCCGATGCCGGCGGCACCTACGACCCGGTCACCGGCAAGACCCAGAACGCGCAGTCCGCGGGCGCGCTGCAGGCCGTGATGTGGCTGCAGTCCGTCAAGCACACCGGCAAGGACACCACCGCCGGCGGCAGCGGCCCGCTCGCCCTCGACCCGATCACCTTCACGGGCATCGAGATCGACAACCGGGTCGACGGGCTGACGCCCGCCGCGCCCCCGCTCTTCCACCCGCGCATCTCCAGCGTCCAGACGGAGACCGGCGAGTCGGTCGCGGTGACCTACCGGGCGCCGGAGTGCTCGCGGCTCAACCACACCATGCCGGCGTCCGCGGACTCCAACACCATGGCGTGCTACCCGGTGTGGTGGAACACCCCCGGCGCCAAGGAGCCGATCTCCGACTGGTTCCACAAGACGCTGGTCTCCCAGATCAGCGCCAGCGACCTGACCAAGGCCGGGTCACCGGCCCACGTGACCAACTACACCTACGGCGGCGGCGCCGCCTGGCACCGCGACGACTCCGACCTCACCGACGACAAGTACCGCACCTGGGACGAGTTCCGCGGCTACCGCACGGTGACCACGACGACGGGTGCCGCGCCGGACCCGATCACCCAGAGCAGCGTCTCCTACCTGCAGGGCATGGACGGCGACCGCAAGGCGGACGGCAGCACGCGCAGCGTGAAGCTGTCCGACTCACTGGGCGAGCAGATCACCGACAGCCCCTGGTTGGTCGGTCTCGCACAGGAGAGCGCGGTCTACGACCGGGCCGGCGGCACGGTCACCAGCAGGACCCTGGTCGACGAGCCCGCCGGAACCCTCACCACCAGCCGGGCCCGGACCGCCTGGACCTCGGCCGACCCGGCCCCGGCCCAGCTGTCCGTCCTGCCCGACCTGACGGTCCGCCGGATGGACTCGACGTCCTCCCGAACGATGTCGCTGCTGTCCGACGGCACGACCTGGCGAACCACCAAGGCGAAGATCAGCTACGACAGCCTGGGCCGGGTCACCCAGGTCGACGACCAGGGCGACGTCAGCGTCCCCTCCCAGGAGTCCTGCACCACCACCTCCTACGCCCCCGCCCCGGCCGGCAACCCGATGATGCTCGCCTACCCCAGCGAGACGATCAGCATCGCCGGACCGTGCGGCACCGCGGCCACCTCCAGCACCGTGCTGTCGCAGAAGCGGGTCTTCTACGACGGCCCGGCCGACGTCACGGCCCCGGGCAGCTACGGGGTCATCGGGCAGAACGGCACCACCTTCGGGTACCCGACCGCCTCGCAGGCCGCCACCTCCTACGACGCGTCGAACCACCCGGTCTTCCAGACCCTCGGCGCCGTCGGCTACGACGGCTACGGGAGGCCCGTGAAGAACGTGGACGCGGCCGGGGCGGTCACCACCCTGACCTACAGCCCGGCCACCGGTACGCCGCCCACCACGGTCTCCACCACCAATCCGCTGGGTTGGACGTCCTCCAGCACGGCGGCGGTGGGCCGCGGCCTGACCGTCCACTCGGTCGACGCCAACGGGAAGGTCACCGACAGCAGCTACGACGCGCTCGGCCGCCGCACCGCGGTGTGGAACCCCGGCCGCGACAAGGCAACCCAGACGCCGGACAGCAGGTTCACCTACGCCGTGCACGGCGCCGGGGCCAACCCGGACCCGTCCACGGTGACCACCGAGACCCTGCGCGAGGACCAGACCTACAGCGTCTCGGTGTCGATCTACGACGGCATGCTGCAGCTCCGGCAGGTGCAGTCCACCACGGCCAACAACTCCGTCGGGCGGCTGACCACCTCGACGTTCTACGACTCGCACGGCTGGGCCGTCTCCTCGATCGCACCGTACGCGGACACCACGACCGCCCCGGGCACCACCCTCTTCGTCGAGGACAACCGGACCGGCCCCTCGGTCACCCGCACCGTGTACGACGGCACGGGCCGGCCGACCACCAGCACCCTGGTCTCGGGCGCGAGCACGCTCTGGACCACCACCACCGCCTACCACGGGGCCGACCAGGTCGACGTGACGCCGCCGAACGGCGGCAAGGCCACCACCACCTACACCGACGCCCTGGGACGGACCACCTCCAGGGTGGTGCGCGACACCACGCCCGACCAGAAGCTGACCTCCGGTACGGTCGTCCCCTCGGGCTCCTCCGTCCTGTCGAGGAGCACCCGCCTGGAGATGCGGGCCGACGGGAACCTGGTGCTGACCGCCCTGAACGGCGGAACCACCCTGTGGTCCTCCAACACCGGCGGCAACCCCGGCGCCTTCGCGTCCGTGGAGGCCGACGGCGACTTCACGGTGTGGAACGCCGCCAGGACCGCCAAGCTGTGGTCCGCGGGCACCGGCGGTCACACCGGGGGCTACCTCAAGGTCCAGGGCGACGCGAACGTCGTGGCCTTCGACGCGGCGAACACCGCGCTGTGGAGCACGAACACAGCGAACAGGGCGGCACCCAACGACGTCACGACCACCTACACCTACAACGCCCGCGGCGGCCTGGACACCGTCAAGGACACCGCGGGCAACACCTGGAGCTACTCCTACGACTTCCGCGGCCGACAGTCCTCCCGGACCGATCCCGACACCGGAACGTCGATCACCACCTACGACAGCATGGGCCGCGTCGCGACCAGCACCGACCCGCGCGGGCAGGTCGTCAGCTACACCTACGACACGCTGAGCCGACGCACCGGTGAGTACTCCGGCACCTCGACCACCGACAGCAGCAAACTGCTCGCCGAGTGGACCTACGACGGCACGTTCAAGGGCCTGCCCGACGCCTCCACCCGGTACGACGGCGGCAAGAACGGCAGCGCCTACGTCAACCGGATCGACTCCTACAACAACGCCTACCAGCCCACCGGCGTCACCACCGTGATCCCCGCGGTGGAAGGGAGACTGGCCGGCACCTACAGCGTCACCAGCTCCTACACCACCAACGTCGGACTGCTGGCCTCCACCGCCTTCGGCAACGAGGGCGGCCTGCCCGCCGAGACCGTCGGCTACGGCTACAACAAGCAGGGCGGCCTCACCGGCGCGGGCTCGCAGACCACCACCTACCTGGCCGGCACGGTCTACAGCCCGCTCGGCCAGACCCTGCAGACCACCGTCGGCGACGACCTGACCAAGCAACTGCGGACCGCCCAGACCTGGGACGCCGCGACCGGCCGGCTCGCCACCAACAAGGTCACCCTGCAGAGCAACACCGCCAACCCGATCTCCAACACCACCTACACCTACGACCAGGCGGGCAACCCGACCGCGGTCAGCGACGTGCAGTCCTCCGGCGGCACCGACCGCACCACCGACACCCAGTGCTACCGGTACGACGCACAGGACCGGCTGACCACCGCCTGGACCGACACCAAGGGCCTCACCGCGGTGACCGCCGGCCAGACCGGCAACTGCGCCACGGCCAACCCGACCGCCTCGACCGTCGGAGGCCCGGCACCGTACTGGCAGGACTGGCAGTACGACCGGCTCGGCGACCGCACCCAGCAGGTCACCCACGACGTGACCGGCAACGCGGCCAGGAACACCACCCAGACCTCGGTGTTCCCCGGCAACGGCACCACCGCCACCGCCACGCCGAACGCGGTCAGCAGCACCACCACCGCCAACCCCACCACCGGCACCTACACCCAGACCCCGCAGTACGACACCGCGGGCAACACGAAGTCCCGGACGACCACGGGCAGCAGGAGCACCTCGCAGACCATCGACTACGACGAGGAGGGCCGCACCAAGGCCGTCACCACCGACGGGAAGACCGCCACCTACCTCTACGACGCGGACGGCAACCTGCTGCTCCAACGCGGACCGGCCACCAGCACGCTCTACCTGTTCGGCGGCGCCGAACAACTGACCGTCGACAACGTCTCCTCGACGCACCCGGTCACCGGCCGGCGCTACTACCGCGCCCCCGACGGCACCACCACCGTCCGCTCCGGCAACGGCACGATCACCTACCAGCCGGGCGGGACCCAGGGCACCGCGCAGCTCCAGGTGGACGCCACCACGCTCGCCGTCACCCGCCGCGCCTACGACCCGTACGGCAACCCGCGCGGCACCACCCCCTCCACCTGGGCCGACAACCACGGCTACCTCGGCAAACCACAGGACACCACCAGCGGACTCGACCTGCTCGGCGCCCGCCAGTACGACCCCGCCCTCGGCCGCTTCCTGTCACCCGACCCGCTCTTCCAGACCGGCGACCCCAACCAGATGGGCGGCTACACCTACTCCGGCGACAACCCCGTCACCTTCAGCGACCCCAGCGGCCTGAGCATCTGGAGCTGGATCCACAGCAAGGCCAACCAGGTCGGCACCGTCGTGGTCGGCGCCCTCGACTCGATCATCGGACCGATCGCCCAGTTCGTCGTCAACGGCCTCTCCGCGGGCTGGAACTCCTTCGCCGACGGCATCAACAGCAGCAGCACGTTCTTCAGCAGCTACGGAGGCCCCTACATCCATCTCGGGCACACCGGGACGATAGACGACAAACCGCTCGCCCACCTCTCCGGCGCCGACACCAACTCCAAGACCTACAAGGCCGGTCGCATCGGCGGTGACGTCGTCGGCCTGTTCTTCGACGGGGTCACTGCGGTCAAGGCCGCCCAGTGGGGCTGGCGGGCCGTCAGGGGCGCCAAGGCGGCGATCGAGGAGGGCGGCGGTGCCCTCAGTTGGTTCAAGCGGTTGTTCAAGAGCGACGAACCCGTCACCACCCCCAAAACCCCCGAACCGGCCAAGCCCCCGACCACGACCGATCCCACCCCTCCGGGAACCGGGACCGGCAGCGGTCCCGGCGGCGGAGTGTCCACGGTTCCGAAAACCGATCCGCCCGGAGGCGGGCCCTCCACCGGAACCACCCCGTCGCAGCCGGGGGGCGGTGCGCCCGCCGGGCGGAAATGGACGTACGACACCGTCATCGGGCCCGGGCAGGAGTTCACGGGAAACCTCAGCGGAACCATCCTGGTCCGTGGAGGGGTCCTCAAAGGGAACGTGACCGGTTCCGTCGTGATGACCGACGGCGCACGCGTCACCGGAGACGTCCAGGGCGCGCTGATCCAGTTCGGCCGTCACAACATCGCCAACGGAGCCGAGGCGGAGGGCGCGAACCACTACTCCGGGAACGTCGACGGCTTGGTCGTTCAAGTTTCGGGAATCGGGTCCAGGTTCTCGCCGGGGTACAACCACAACCTGGTGGGTGGAGTTGTCCAGGGAACGGCGATGCAGATCGGATGGACGGACTCCCTCGTCATCAACGGAGTCAAGGTGGAGATTCCGTGATGCGGTAAGAGCGGGGCGCCCGGAGGAGTCGTTCCTCCGGGCGCCCCGCGCCACGTCCCGCCGCGGGGCGGGACCGGGTCAGTTCTGGGCGGCCTTCTGGGCGGCCACGCCCGCGTGGACCTCGGCCATGTCGAGCTTCCGGGCCTGGCCGATCAAGTCCTCCAGCGTCGCTTCGGGGAGCGCACCGGGCTGGGCGAAGACCAGGACGCCCTCGCGGATGATCGCCAGGGTCGGAATCGACCGGATGTCGAACGCCGCGGCGAGCTCCTGCTGGGCCTCGGTGTCGACCTTCGCGAAGGTGATGTCCGGGTGCTTGTCGGACGCCCGCTCGAAGACCGGCGCGAACTGGCGGCAGGGACCGCACCAGGCCGCCCAGAAGTCGATCAGGACGAACGCCTTGCCGTCCTCGCCCTGGACCACCTCGTCGAAGTTGTCCTTGGTCAATTCCACCGTGCTCATCATCGCCACCTGCCTCTCGCAGCTCCGGCCCCGCCGGTCGGGCCCTTCGCCCGGCACAACCCCGCCACCTGCGGAACTATTCCGGCGGCGCGGGCGGTGAACACCCGGGCCCCGCCGTACGTACCCCCGGACGAACCGGTCCAACCGGGGCCGGACGGCACCCTCCCGGACGGGAGCACTCCGATGACCACCACCGGCCGGACGGCCCCCCGCGGCCGCCGCCTCACCCTGCTCGCCGCCGGGGCCCTCGCCTCCGCGGCCCTGGTCGCCGGCTGCGGGAGCAGCGGCGGCAGCGGCAGCAGCAGCACCTCGGCGGGCCGCACCGGCAACCCCGCACAGAGCCAGGGCACCCTGATGACCGCGCACGACCCGACCCTCGGCACCCTGGTCACCGACGGCCAGGGGCACACCCTGTACCGCTTCGACCGGGACACCGACCACCCCTCGGCCTCGCACTGCACCGACGCCTGCGCCACCCTGTGGCCGCCCGAACTCGCGAACGGCAGCGGCAGCGCCGACCTGAAGGGCATCGACGGCAAGCTGGTCTCCACCGTCACCCGCCCCGACGGCAGCCACCAACTCACGCTCGACGGCTGGCCGTTGTACCGGTACGCGCCCGACACCAAGCCCGGCGACACCAAGGGCCAGGGCGTGGACGGCACCTGGTTCGCGGCCACCCCGAGCGGCGGCAAGGCGATGCCGGTCAACGGCGGCACGCCCGGCATGCCGTCCGGCGGCTACTGAGCGACGGACGCACGGACGGGCCGGGGCGTGGACGGCGGAGCGGAGCAGGGGGTGCGGCGCGGGCGCCCGGGCCGCACCCCCGCCACGGTTATCGACACCGGCCGCACCGGACTTGAGGGCCCGCGCCCGCCCCGCGCCCCCCGCCCGCCGCGTCCGCCGTGCCCGATCGCCGCCCCGCGCCCCGCGCGCGAGGATGGCGCCGTGGCCGACCCCGCGCGCCCCACCGGCCCCCGCCGCACCGCGACCCCCGCCGCCGAGGACCGGCTGATGCGCGCGCTGTACCGGGAGCACGCCGGGCCGCTGTACGGCATGGTGCTGCACCTGGTCGGCGGCGACCGGCAGCGGGCCGAGGACGTCGTCCAGGAGACCCTGGTGCGGGCCTGGCGGCACCTCGACCGGCTCGACCCGGGGAACGGCAGCCTGCGGCCCTGGCTGGCCACCGTCGCCCGCCGGATCGTCATCGACGGCCGCCGCAGCGCCCGCGCCCGCCCCCGCGAAGTGCCCGAGAGCGCGCTCGACCGGCACCCGGACGCGGCCGCCGCCGAGGACGAACTCGACCGCGCGCTCCGGCTGATGACGCTCACCGACGCGCTCGGCTCGCTGTCCGCCGCGCACCGCGCCGCGATCACCGAGACCTACCTGCGCGGCCGCACCGCGACCGAGGCCGCCGTCGTCCTCGGCGTCCCGCCCGGCACCGTCCGATCCCGGCTGCACTACGCCCTGCGGGCCCTGCGGCTCGCCCTGGAGGAACGGGGCGCGACCCCATGACCACCCCCGAGAACCGGCACGAGGAGCCGTACGAGGAGCCGTACGAGGACCCGCACGCGGACCTCGGCGCCCACCTGCTCGGCGTGCTCGAACCCGACCGGGCCGCCCGCTTCGCCGCGCACCTCGCGCACTGCCCGCGCTGCACCGCCGAGGCCGCCGAACTCGCCCCGACCACCGCGCTGCTCGCCGAACTCGCCGCGGACGCGCCCCCGCAGCTCCCGGAACCCGCGGAGCCCGCGGGCGAGCAGCGGCTGCTCGGCCGGGTGGCCGCCGAGCGGCGGCGGGCCCGGGTGCGGCGGCTGGTGCTGGCGGCCGTCGCGGCGATCCTCGCGCTGGGCGGGCCCGCGGTCACCTGGGCGGTCCTGCAGGGCAGTCAGGTCGCGTCCGTCGCGCAGCAGTTCAGCGCCACCGACCCGGCCACCGGGGTGTCCGCCACGGTCGGCGTCGACCCCGTCGCCCGGGGCAGCCGGATCACCCT
This sequence comes from Kitasatospora phosalacinea, assembly GCF_030268885.1. Classification (GTDB taxonomy): domain Bacteria; phylum Actinomycetota; class Actinomycetes; order Streptomycetales; family Streptomycetaceae; genus Kitasatospora; species Kitasatospora phosalacinea_C. Next base: position 3,464 of record NZ_BSSA01000008.1, on the reverse strand, counting down.
CGACCTGGGCCACGTCCCGGGACCGCAGACCTGCGAACTGGTGGCCGTCGGCACCGACGGCACCCGGCAGACCGTCGCGACCTGGGCCGTCCCGCCGACCGGCTACGGCGCCACCACCGGGCTGCGCACCGGGGGCGGCAGCGGGCTGCCCCCGGCGGCGATCGCCCGGTTCGAGGTCCGCTCCGGGACGACGGTGCTGGTCACCGTGCCCGTCCCCGCGGCGGCCGCGGCACACTGGAAGCAGTGAGGAGGCCACGCGGGCCCGGGGCGCTGCCCGCCGCGGGGCGCGTGGACAGCGCTGATGAACCGGATGCCCCTGCTCTGCCCGCGCTGCGGCCGTCCGCAGCAGGTCGTCCACGAGGACGACCCCCACCACCCGGTGCGCGTGGTGCACACCGGCACCGGCCGCGAGGAGTGCGACGAGCCGGAGACCGGCGAGGAGACCCCCGGGGAACACGTCGGGGAGGCGCCGATCGACGTGGAACGGACCGGCCTCGACCGCTGCTGACCGGCCCCGCCTCGCCGCCCCGGCCCGGGCGTCGCACCCTGGAAGGACCGGACCGGTCCCGACACCCTGCACGCACCCGGGAGGTGGCGGCCATGACGAGGACACTGGTCGGATGGCACGTCGAGATGGAGTTCCAGGAGGACGGCGACCGCACCAGGGCCGCCGCGCTGGTCCGCCTCGCCGACGGCACGGAACTGCGCGGGCACGGCAGCGCGACCCGGCGCCACGGCGACAGCCCGCAGCTGCGGGTCGGCGAGGAGGTCGCCGGGGCCCGCGCCCTCAACGACCTCGCCATGCAGCTGCTCACCAAGGCCCACGACGAGATGACCCGCCCCACCGGGGACCCGCTGGCCCCGCTGATGTGGCGCGACGTGACCTGACCGCCCCCGCGGCGGCCGTCAGAGCTCGTCCAGCGGCACCGCCGGGTCGGCCAACCGCTCCGGGTCCACCGCGCGCCCGGAGCGGACCAGCTCGCGGATCGGGTCGGTGACGTCCCAGACGTTGACGTTCATCCCGGCCAGCACCTTCCCGCCGGACAGCCAGAACGCGAGGAACTCCCGCCCGGCGACGTCGCCCCGGAACACCACCCGGTCGTAGCCGCCGGGCTCCGCGTAACCGGTGTACTCCATGCCCAGGTCGTACTGGTCGGTGAAAAAGTACGGGACGCGGTCGTACACGGCGGCCTTGCCGAGCATCGAGGCGGCGGCCACCGCGGGCTGGTTGAGCGCGTTCGCCCAGTGCTCGACCCGGATCGGCTTGCCGAACAGCGGGTGGAAGGCGTTCGCCACGTCGCCCGCCGCGAACACGTCGGGGTGCGAGGTGGCCAGGTGCTGGTCGGTGCGCACGCCGTTGTCGACCGTCAGGCCCGCGTGCTCGGCCAGCGCCGTGTTCGGCGCGATGCCGACGCCGACCAGCAGCACGTCCGCTGGGACGGTGCTGCCGTCGCCCAGCCGCACGCCGTCCGCCCGCAGCTCCTCGACCTCCACCCCGAGGCGCAGGTCGACGCCGTGCGCCCGGTGCAGGTCCGCGAACACCCGGGCGACCTCCGGGCCCAGCACCCGCAGCAGCGGCAGCTCGGCCGCCTCCAGCACCGTCACCTCCGCCCCCGCCGTGCGGGCCGCGGCTGCCGCCTCCAGGCCGATCCAGCCCGCGCCGACGATCACCACCCGGGCGCCGGGGCGGAACGCGGCCCGCAACTGCTCGCTGTCGCCGAGCCGCCGCAGCGTCCGCACGAAGTCGCCGTCGCCGCCCGGCACCGGCAGCGTGCGCGGCGCCGAACCGGTCGCCAGCAGCAGCTTCGAGAACGGCAGCCGCTCGCCGCCCTCCAGCGTGACGGTGTGCCCGGCCGGGTCGACGGCGGTGGCCGCGGTGCCCAGCCGCAGCGTCACCTCGTGCTGCGCGTACCAGTCGGCCGGGTGGACGTAGACCTTCTCCTTCTCCTCCTTGCCCAGCAGGTACCCCTTGGACAGCGGGGGCCGCTCGTACGGCCGCTCGGCCTCGTCCCCGACCAGGGTGACCGGCCCCCGGTAGCCCTCCGCGCGCAGCGCTTCGGCAGCCTTCGCCCCGGCCAGGCCCGCCCCGACGATCACGATCCCGGTGTCCATGCCCACACGTCCTTCCCACAGCGGCGTCCCCTTGTGCGCCGTCCTGCCCGACCTTGGCACCGCCACACGTCCGACCGGGGGACCCGCGCCGGTCCGCGACCCGCCCCGGACCGGATTCGCCCGCGAGGCGCACCACCCTCCGGCGGCGCCCTCCACCTAGGCTGGGCGGGTCCGGCCCTTCCGGTCGGCGGAACGTCGAAGGGAGCCCGCGGGATGGTGGAACGAACGGCCACGGTGCGCTGCGTGCCCGCGGTGCCGTGCTGGGTCGGCCTGACAGCGCGCGACCTCGCGGCCGCGCAGGGCTTCTACGGGCCGCTGCTGGGCTGGGAGTTCATCCCCGGACCGGACCGCTGGGGCCCGTACCTGCGCGCGGTCGTCGACGGCGTCGAGGTCGCCGGGCTGAGCAGGCTCGGCACCGACTGGGAACGCCCCGTCGCCTGGACCACCTACTTCGGCATCGAGAGCGCCGACCGCGCCGCCGACGGCGTCCGCGAACGCGGCGGCACCCTCGCCGTCGGCCCGCTCTCCTTCGACGCGGGCCGGGTCGCGCTGGCCGCCGACCCCTTCGGCGCGACCTTCGGCATCTGGGAGGGCGAACCCGCCGACCCGCGGCCCGGCGACGCCCCCTGGAGCGCCGAGCCCGGCGCCCCCGCCTGGATCGAACTGCGCACCGCCGACCCGTTCGCCGCGGCGCTCTTCTACGGCGAGGTGTTCCGCTGGGACGAGCGCGACCCGGCCCGGTTCGAGGTCCGCTACGAGCACGAGCGGGTCGTGCTGCGCTCCGAGGACCACAGCGTCGCCGCGCTGCGCGCCGCGCGGGACCTCGCCCCGCACTGGGAGGTCTTCTTCTCCGTCCCCGACGCCGACGCCGCCGCCCGGCACGCCGCCGCCCTCGGCGGCCGCGTCCTCGACGGCCCCGCCGACTCCCCCTACGGCCGGGTGGCCCGCCTCGCCGACGCGGAGGGCGGGCGCTTCTCGGTCCTGGGGCCACGCATCTAGCGGCCCGGGGAGAACGGCGGGACGCGCCGTCAGGGGCTCGGGAAGAACGGCGGTGGCCCCGTCAGGGGCTCGGGGAACGGCGAGTCCGTGCTGCTGGTGGCCGGAGCCCACCGGAGGTCCGTGCTGCTTCGGGCCGCAGTGACAGAACCCGAAGCCACCGCACGCACCGGCAGTGCACCGCCGGCAGCCTCGAGCCCGCCGTTCCCCGGGCCCCTGACGGGCCCCGGGATGCTCCTATGGACGTCAAGCTGCAGGAGCGAGGTCGGTCTGGTTGATGCGTTGGGTTGTCGGTGTCCTGGTGAGGGCGCGGTAGATCTCGCGGGCGACGAAGCGCTTGAGGCATCGCATGATGT
>NZ_BSSA01000007.1 GCF_030268885.1 Kitasatospora phosalacinea | reverse complement strand
AAGCCTCACAGCGCCGATGGTACTGCAGGGGGGACCCTGTGGGAGAGTAGGACGCCGCCGAACAATCTTTCAGAGAAAGCCCCCTGACGGGATGTCAGGGGGCTTTCTCGCGTTTCCGGACCGGAAGTCGGAAAGCGGAGGAGGAGGAACGCGATGGGATTCACCGGGGTGTGGGTGGTCGCGGCGCTGCCCGACACCGAGTTGGCGCGGCTCCCGGAGGCGGACGAGCTGTTCGTGCCGCCGGTGGAGGTCGGGGGTGAGCGCACCTGGTGGGAGGAGGTGCACGAGCGAGGGCGTGCGGGCCGGGGTACTCGTAGGTTGTGGGAGGACGAGGACGCCGATCGGCTCGGGCGGTTGATCGGCGGCTGGTACGGGGAGACGGGCCCGGCGGAGGAGTTCCGCGGGGCGGTGATGGGGCAGTTGGAGGGGTGGGGGCCAGAGCCGGAGCCGGAGTGGTTCTTCGCTGCGGTGGCGCGGAAGGCGTTCCCGTTCGGGGCGTTGGCGTACGGGGTGGGGCCGGGGGCGGTGCTGGCGTTGCCGGGGTGGTTCGGGGAGTTCGTGCTGACCGCGGATCAGGTGCGGGAACGCCTCCCGGAGTTCGAGGCGGCGTTGGAGTGGTCGGGGGAGGAGCGGGAGCGGGTCCTCGACCGGTTGCGGGCCTGGTTGGCGGATCTCGGGGATGCGCCGGACCACCCGGCCGAGGAGTTGCTCGACGGTCCGCTGCGGGTGGCGCGGTGGGCCGCCGCCCGGGGCTGGGGCCTGGTGGGGGTCGCGCCGGTCTACTGAACCGAACGGAGGATCGACTCAGAGCCCGGCGCCGCCGGTCGCGTCGATGGTGCGGCCGGTGACCCAGCGGGCGTCGTGGGAGGCGAGGAAGGCCACGACGTCGGCGATGTCGGTGGGGTCGGCCACGCGGTTCAGGGCGGCGAGGGAGGCGGCGTGGGCCTGGGCGGCGGGGTTGTCGCGGAGCCAGGCGGCGTTGACGTCGGTGTCGACGATGCCGGGGTGGACGGAGTTGGCGGTGATGCCGCGGGGGCCGAGCTCCTTGGCGAGGTTGAGGGTGAAGGTGTCCAGGGCGCCCTTGGTGGCGGCGTAGGCGATGATCTCGGGCATCGCGATGCGGGCGGCGCCGCTGGAGACGTTGATGATGCGTCCGCCGTCGCGCAGGCGGGGGAGGGCCTGCTGGACGAGGAAGAAGGGGGCGCGGACGTTGACGGCGAAGACTTCGTCGAAGGCTTCCTCGGTGAGGTCGGCGAGGGCGGCGCTGCGGCCGATGCCGGCGTTGTTGACCAGGATGTCGAGGCCGTCGTCCTCCAGGTGCGGGGACCGGGTGTCGTCGTAGGCGGCCCAGAGCCGGGCGGCGTCGCCGTGGGTGCCGAGGGGGGCGTGGACGAGGAAGGCGCGGCCGCCGCGGGCGCGGATGCCGTCGAGGACGGCGGTGGCGGCGGAGTGGTCGCGGGCGTAGGCGAGGGCGACGGTGGCGCCGTCGTGGGCGAGGCGTTCGGCGATGGCGCGGCCGATGCCCCGGGAGGCGCCGGTGACCAGGGCGGTCTTGCCGTCGAGCGGGCGTGCGGGCATGGCGGTTCCCTTCTCTCGGCGTCACCCATTTGTTGAGTGATCGCTCAAGAAAGAAGCTAGCACGCTCCGGCGGATTTCTTGAACGGTCGCTCTAGAATGGTCGGCATGACACCGGAGGCGACGAGGACGGCCGGGACTACCGGGACGACCGGGACGGCGGCGAAGCGGGGCAGGCCGCCCGCGTTCGACCGGACGGCGGTGCTGGCGGCGGCGACCAGGCTGTTCTGGGAGCGCGGCTACCAGGCCACCTCGGTGGGCGAACTGACCGGGGCGATGGGGATCAAGCCGGGCAGCCTGTACGCGGCGTTCGGAGACAAGGCGGCGCTGTTCCGCGAGGTGGTGGAGGGGTACGGGCGCTCCCCGGAGGGCGGGTTCGTGGGGGTGGCGCTGGCGCAGGAGGCGTCGGCGCGGGCGGCCTTCGCCCGGATCCTGCGGGAGGCGGCGCGGATCTACCCGGACCCGACGCATCCGGCGGGCTGCCTGGTGATGAACGCGGCGGTGAACACCGCGGCCCAGGACGAGGAGGTGGCGGAGTTCCTGCGCGGGCTGCGGGCGGAGAACCTGCGGCTGTTCGAGGAGCGGCTGACGGACGCCGAGCGGCTGGGTGAGCTGCCGCCGGGGACGTCCCCGGCAGCGCTGGCGCGGTACTTCGGGACGGTGCTGCAGGGCATGTCGCAGCGGGCCAGGGACGGGGCGGACACGACGGAGCTGGCCGCGACGGCCGAACTGGCGCTCGCGGCCTGGCCGCCGGAACGACCGTAGCCGCCTAACGACCGTACCCACCGGAACGACCGTACCCACCGGAACGACCGTACCCACCGGAACGACCGTACCCACCGGAACGACCGTGGCCGCCGGAGCCCCCGGAACGACCGGCACCACCGGAGGAGCCGCCGGGCGACGGCCGACGGCAGGGATCGGGGGAGCGCCCGTACGGAAAGCCGGGCGGAGAACGTACGCTCGCTGGTATGCGGACTTCTGAGAACACGTCAGGTGCGGGCCGGGTCGAGCGGGTCGAGGTGCTGACGGCGGAGCAGGCCGGGCAGGTGCGGGAGCTGCTGGCGGCGGCCGCCCGGGCGGACGGGCGGGAGGCGGTGTCGGAGGCCGGGCGGCTGCGGATCCGGCCGGACAGCCCGCGCGAAGGGGTGCGGCACCTGCTGCAGCCGGTGGACGGCACGGTGGTGGGCTACGCGCAGGTGGAGGGGGAGCGGCCCGGGACGGTGGAGCTGACGGTGGCCCCGGCCGAGCGCGGCCGGGGCCTGGGCGGCGAGCTGGTGCGCGCGGTGCTGGCCGGGGCCGACGGCGGGCTGGACTTCTGGGCGCACGGCGGTCTCCCGGCCGCCCGGCACCTGGCCGAGGTGCACGGGGCGGTGCTGGTGCGCGAGCTGCGCCAGATGCGGCGCACCGCGCCCGCCCCGGACGCGGTGCCGCTGCCCGCGGGCGTGCGGTTGCGGACCTTCGAGCCGGGCCGTGACGAGTCGGCCTGGCTGGCGCTGAACGCGCTGGCCTTCGCGCACCACCCGGAGCAGGGTTCCTGGACGGAGCGCGACCTGGCGGAGCGGATCGCCGAGCCGTGGTTCGACCCGAAGGGCTTCTTCCTGGCGGAGCGGGACGACCGGTTGGTGGGCTTCCACTGGACGAAGGTCCAGCCGGACGGGCCGGGCGAGGTGTACGTGGTGGGGGTGGATCCGGCGGAGCAGGGTAATGGCCTGGGTAAGGCGTTGACGGCGGTGGGTCTGCGGCACCTGGTCCTGGAGCGCGGCCTGCCGACGGTGATGCTGTACGTGGACGCGGACAACGCGGCCGCCGTCCGGGTGTACGAGCGGCTCGGGTTCGAGGTCCACGAGGTCGACCTGATGTACCGGTGGCAGCCGTCCGGTCCGCGCTGAGCCGGCCGGACGCGGGCGGAAGGGAGCGGCGGAAGGGAGCGTCCGTTAGCAGCCACGGGGGTGACGGACTCAGCTTTCCTCCTGGCCATGCGGTGTTTACCGTGGATTCAATTGACGCCGCGAAGATCACAGAATGTCGTCCGTATTGCCGCGTCCGCGTCACCGCTCCACCCACCGCCCCTCCGGGCGGGTCCCGGCGTCCCCGGGCGGGTGGACGTGGGTCGACGAGGACGAGCAGCCTGCGGAGTCATGCCCTTCGCCCCGCCGGGGCCGCGTCCTGCAGGAGGAGCTGGAACCCATGAGCATCCCCCGCCCCGTCACCGACTCGGCCGGTCCGGTCGAGCGCAGCAGTGAGCAGAAGCCCGCCGTGCGGTCGGGCGCGAGGTCCGGGTCCGGCGCCCGCGGCAGGACCGCCGCCGGCAAGGACGCCGGCAAGGACACCGGGAAGGACGCCGGCAAGGACACCGGGAAGGACGCCAGCAAGGACACCGGCAAGGACGCCGACAAGCAGGCGCGGCCGCGTCCGGTCCCGGTGCGCGGCAAGGCCGGGGCGGCCGGTCCCGAGGCGGAGTCCGGCGCCGGGGCGCCGCGGGCGGCCACGGCGCTGCCCGCCGCGGTGTCGGCGGCCTTCCTGGCGGGAGCACCGGGCGGTGCCGGCGCCGCGGAGGAGGCGGAGCTGCCGCAGGGCCGGTTCCTGGACCGCGAGCGCAGCTGGCTGGCGTTCAACGAGCGGGTGCTGGAGCTCGCGGAGGACCCGGACGTCCCGCTGCTGGAGCGGGCCAAGTTCCTGGCGATCTTCGGGTCCAACCTGGACGAGTTCTTCATGGTGCGGGTCGCGGGCCTCAAGCGCCGGATCGCCACCGGGGTGGCCCAGCGCTCGGCGTCCGGCCTGCAGCCGCGCGAGGTGCTGGACCAGATCTGGCGGCGCTCGCGCGAGCTGATGGCGCGCCACGCGGCGACCTTCCAGCAGGAGGTGCTGCCGGACCTGGCGGCCGAGGGCATCGAGCTGGTGCGCTGGCCGGACCTGGCGGAGAGCGAGCAGGCCCGGCTGCACACGCTGTTCCGGCAGCAGATCTTCCCCGTCCTGACGCCGCTGGCGGTCGACCCGGCGCACCCGTTCCCGTACATATCGGGGCTGTCGCTGAACCTGGCGGTGGTGGTCCGCAACCCGGTGTCGGGGCACAAGCACTTCGCCCGGGTGAAGGTGCCGCAGTCGCTGTCCCGCTTCCTGGAGGCCTCGCCGCAGCGGTACGTGCCGCTGGAGGACGTGATGGGGGCGCACCTGGAGGAGCTGTTCCCGGGGATGGAGGTGCTCGCCCACCACGCGTTCCGGGTCACCCGCAACGAGGACCTGGAGGTGGAGGAGGACGACACCGAGAACATCCTGAAGGCGCTGGAGAAGGAGCTGATGCGGCGCCGCTTCGGCCCGCCGGTGCGCCTGGAGGTCGAGGAGTCGATCGACCCGTACATCCTGGACCTGCTGGTGCGGGAGCTGAACATCACCGAGGCGGAGGTCTTCCCGCTGCCCGGGCCGCTGGACCTGACCGGGCTGTTCGGGATCGCCGACCTGGACCGGCCGGAGCTGAAGTACCCGAAGTTCGTGGCGGGCACGGCGCGCGGGCTGACCGACGTGGAGTCGGCGACGCTGCCGGACATCTTCGCCGCCATGCGCGAGCGGGACGTGCTGCTGCACCACCCGTACGACTCGTTCTCCACCTCGGTGCAGGCGTTCCTGGAGCAGGCCGCCGCCGACCCGCACGTGCTGGCGATCAAGCAGACGCTGTACCGCACCTCCGGCGACTCGCCGATCGTGGACGCCTTGATCGACGCGGCGGAGTCCGGCAAGCAGGTGCTGGTGCTGGTGGAGATCAAGGCCCGGTTCGACGAGCAGGCGAACATCAAGTGGGCCCGGAAGCTGGAGGAGTCCGGCTGCCACGTGGTGTACGGACTGGTCGGGCTGAAGACGCACTGCAAGCTGTCGCTGGTGGTCCGCCAGGAGGGCGACACGCTGCGCCGCTACTCGCACGTCGGCACCGGCAACTACCACCCGAAGACAGCCCGGCTGTACGAGGACCTGGGCCTGCTGACGGCCGACCCGCAGGTCGGTGCGGACCTGTCGGACCTGTTCAACCGGCTGTCGGGCTACTCGCGGCGCGAGTCGTACCGGCGGCTGCTGACCGCGCCGCGCGGGCTGCGGGACGGGCTGGTGGCGCGGATCAACGGGGAGATCGCGCACCACCGGGCCGGGCGGCCCGCCTTCGTCAAGATCAAGGTCAACTCGATCGTCGACGAGGTGGTCATCGACGCGCTGTACCGGGCCTCGCAGGCCGGGGTGCCGGTGGACGTGTGGGTGCGCGGCATCTGCGCGATCCGGCCGGGCGTGCCGGGGCTGAGCGAGAACGTCCGGGTGCGGTCGATCCTCGGGCGGTTCCTGGAGCACTCGCGGGTGTTCGTGTTCGGCAACGGCGGCGACCCGGAGGTGTGGATCGGCAGCGCCGACATGATGCACCGCAACCTGGACCGCCGGATCGAGGCCCTGGTGCGGGTCACCGACCCGGCGCACCGGGCCGAGCTGAACGGGCTGCTGGAGCTCGGCGTCTCCGACGAGACCGACTCCTGGCACCTGGGCGCGGACGGCACCTGGACCAGGCACGCGCAGGACGCCGAGGGCCGCCCGCTGCGCCACGTCCAGGACCTGCTGATCGACTCGCGCCGCCGCAACCGCGGCTCCGCCGCCGCGCGCTGAGCGGCACCCCGCCCGCGCCGGGAGCCCCGGCGCGGGCGGACTGCACCCCTGGGGCAGGCCCAGGGAGGGAATCGGGGAGAGCCACAGCCATGACCGATGCGCCGACGACGGCCCCGGTGGCGCGCACCGCGACCGCCGGGGAGGTCCTTGCCGGCTACCTGACCGCCCAGGCGGGCGCGTTCCTGCGCGCCCTGCCGCAGGTGGTCGGCGAGGCGGGGTCGAGACCGGGGGCGCTCCCGGCGTCGGCGCAGGCCGCGGACGACCTGCTGCGCGCGGTGCGCCGGGTCGGCGGGGCGCTGCACACCTTCGCGGCGGCGTTCGACCCGCAGTGGGCCCAGGAGTCGCGCACCGAACTACGCTGGCTGCTCAACCTGCTCGCCCAGGAGCCCGGCTACCAGCGGCGCGCGGTGCGGCTGACGGGCGCGCTGGACTCGCTGGCCGACGCCTCCCCGGAGGGGGCGGGCATGCTGGCCGGGCACGCGGGCGCGCCCAAGGCCCGGGCGCTGCTGGAGCGGCAGCTGACGCTGGCCAGGACCCGGGCGCACACCGCGCTGCTGCAGGAGCTGCGCTCGGCCCGGCTGCACGCGCTGGCGGACCGGATGACGCTGCTGGCCGGGGAGGTGCCGCTGACCGCGGCGGCCGCGGAGCCGGCCGCGGCGCTGCTGCCGCAGACCGCGGCGGCGCTGGCGGCGCTGCTGGGCGCGGGCGAGCGGCTGCCGTGGCAGCGGGCGGCGCAGGCGTACGGCGGGGCGGGGCTGCACCGGCTGGGCGGGACGGCGGCGGAGCCGGGCGCCGTCCCGGCGGCGCGTGCGGCGGCGGACGCGGACGCGGCGCTGGCGGCGGACGACGCGCCGTGGCTGCGGGCCCGGATCCTGGTGAAGCGGGCCCGGTACGCGCTGGAGGTGTGCGGCGCGCCGGGCGGGGGCCTGGCGGAGCTGGACGGGGTGCTGGCCCGCCACCAGGAGGCGTCGGACGCGGCGGCGACGGTGGCGACGGCGGCGCGCACGCCGCGGATCACCCCGGCGACGGCGTACGTGCTGGGCGTGGTGCACGCGGACCAGCGTTTGGCGGTCGAGTCGGCCCGGTACGCTTTCGGGCGCCAGTGGCCGGGGGTGGCCCCGGGACTGGTGGGTCCGGTGGCGGTGCTGCCGGGCTGAGGACCTCGTCGCCCCCGCCCGGACGGACCGCGTACCACTGATGCCCGATCGCCCCTCCCCGCCCGCCCCCGCCCCGGTCCGGTCGGGCACCGCCCGCCTCGACCGCCGTCCGGCGGCGGGCTCCCGTTCGACGGTGCTGGCGGCGGGGGCGGTGCTGTGGGTGCCGGGGCCGCCGAAGAAGGGCGGCAAGGGCCGCAAGAAGCCGCGGATCGCGCTGGTGCACCGGCCCAAGTACGACGACTGGAGCCTGCCGAAGGGGAAGCTGGACCCGGGGGAGGGCTGGCGGGCGGCGGCGCTGCGCGAGGTGCTGGAGGAGACCGGGATGCGCTGCGTGCTGGGGGCGGAGCTGCCGGCGCAGCACTACCTGGCGCACGGCCGCCCCAAGGAGGTCCGGTACTGGTCGGCGGTGCCCACGGGTGGCGCGTTCCGGCCCAACCGGGAGGTGGACCGCCTGGAGTGGCTGCCGCCGAAGCGCGCCAAGGAGCGGCTGACCCACCCGCGGGACCGGGTGCTGGTGGACGCGCTGCTGGAGCTGCTGCTCGGCTGAGGGCCGTCCGGGTGGTTCGCACAGGTCGTACGGGTGATCTCACCGCGCCCCCACCGTGACGCAACCGTTACTACCGGCCGCAGTTTCCTGACGTCCCTTCGAGGTTCACTCCCCGTTCATTTGCGTCGGGCTGACGCGTCACCTGTCCTGCCTAACTTCTGGGTTACCGGAGGGCCGGAAGGGCCCCGGACCACAGCAAAACCGGTCGTTCCGAGACCGGCATTGCCTCAGAAAGGGACACCCAGTGAACCTGCGGAACGGCCGCTCCAAGGCCCTCGCCATCGGTGCCGTCGCGCTCGTCTCCACGCTGTCGCTCTCGGCTTGCGGCACGGACGACAACACCTCGAAGACCACCTCGGGCTCCTCCACCGGTGGTTCGACGGCGGCCGCTCCGGCCAAGATCGCCTGTGCCGACAAGGGCGGTCAGCTGCTGGGCGCCGGTTCGACCGCGCAGGCTCCGGCCATCGACGTCTGGAAGGCCGCCTACAGCGCCGCCTGCTCCAGCGCCACCCTGACCTACTCCGGCGGCGGCTCCGGTGCCGGCGTCACCCAGTTCAACCAGGGCAAGGTCGCCTTCGCGGGCTCCGACTCGGCCCTCAAGGCGACCGAGGTCGACGCCTCGAAGGCGGTCTGCACCGGCGGCCAGGCGATCGACCTCCCGATGGTCGGCGGCCTGGTCTCGATCGTCTTCAACATCGAGGGCGTCGACAAGCTGGTCGTGGACGGCCCGACCCTGGCGAAGATCTTCGACTCGCAGATCACCAAGTGGAACGACCCGGCGATCGCCGCCCTGAACCCGGGCGTCAACCTCCCGGCCGCCGACATCCAGGCGATCCACCGCTCGGAGGACTCCGGCACCACCGCCAACCTGACCGGCTACCTGGCCAAGGCCGGCGGCGGCAACTGGAAGTACCCGGCCGCCAAGTCCTGGGCGGGCCAGGGCGGCCAGTCCGCGAACGGCTCCGCCGGCGTCGCGGCCCTGGTGAAGCAGACCAAGAACTCGATCTCCTACGTCGAGCTCTCCTACGCCCAGACCAACAAGCTGAACAGCGCCGCGATCAACACCGGCGCCTCCAAGCCGGTCGAGGCCACCGCCGCCAACGCCGCCGCCACCCTGGCCTCCGCCAAGGTCGTCGGCACCGGTGCCGACCTGGCGCTGGACATCGACTACGCGACCAAGGCCGAGGGCAACTACCCGATCACCCTGGTCACCTACGAGATCGTCTGCGACAAGGGCAACAAGGCCGACACCCTGCCGGTCCTGAAGTCCTTCCTGAACTACACCGTCAGCGACGCGGGCCAGCAGGCCATCGGCGCGGTCGGCTACGTGCCGCTGCCGGCCGAGCTCGCGGGCAAGGTCAAGACCCAGATCGACGCCCTCGCCTGAGGCTGAGCGACGACCGGCCGGGCGGCCCCCCGAAGGAGGGGGGAGGGGCCGCCCGGCCGGGGCATTCGTCCGCACGCACCACCACCACGAGAACGTCCGGGGCACCGCCGCCAAGGTGCCGCCCTCCGCGGGGCAGCGCCGCCAGACCGGAGTAAACGACCATGACTTCTGCACCCCCCGCCGACGCGCGGGGACGGGCTCGACGGAGCCGGGGCGACAGCCGCCGCGGCGACAACGTCTTCTTCAACCTCTCGCGCGGTTCGGGCGTCCTGCTGCTGGTCGTCATGGCCGCCATCGCAGGCTTCCTCGCCTACCGCTCCCTGCTCGCCCTGGGCAAGAACGAGGGCAACTTCCTCACCACCTTCGAGTGGACCCCGGACGCCACCAAGCCGGTGTTCGGCATCGCCGTCCTCACCTTCGGCACCCTGGTCAGCGCGTTCATCGCGATGGTCATCGCGGTCCCGATCGCGGTCGGCATCGCGCTGTTCATCTCGCACTACGCGCCCCGCCGGATCGCCCAGCCGTTCGCCTACCTGGTGGACCTGCTGGCCGCCGTCCCGTCGATCGTCTACGGCCTGTGGGGCGTGCTGTTTCTCGTCCCGCACATGGACGGCCTGACCAGTTGGATGGACCAGTACCTCGGCTGGACGTACGTCTTCGACCAGTCCAGCACCGGCGTCCCGCCGCGCAACCTGTTCACCGTCGGCATCCTGCTCGCGATCATGGTGCTGCCGATCATCACCGCGGTCACCCGCGAGGTCTTCCGGCAGGTCCCGCGGATGCACGAGGAGGCGGCGCTCGCGCTCGGCGCGACCCGCTGGGAGATGATCCGCACCGCGGTGCTGCCGTTCGGCCGCCCCGGCATCATCTCCGCCTCGATGCTCGGCCTGGGCCGCGCGCTCGGCGAGACCATCGCCGTCGCCACCGTGCTGTCCACCAACAGCGTGCTGTCGCTGCACCTGCTCGACCCGGGCGGCGGCACCTTCGCGCAGAACATCGCGCTGAAGTTCAGCGAGGCCCAGCCGCTCGGCCGGGACGCCCTGATGGCCTCCGGCCTGGTCCTGTTCGTCATCACCCTGCTGGTGAACGGCGCGGCCCGCATGATCATCGCCCGTCGCAAGGAGTACTCGGGGGCCGCCGCGTGAGCAGCACCGCAACCATCACCGACGCCACCCCGCCGCAGCTCGGCCACCGGCTGACCGCGGCCCGGCTGCCCCGCTGGGCGCCGGCCGCCACCGCCGCCGCCTCGATCGCGGTCGGCTGCGGCATCGGCGCCGCCGCCGGGCTGGAGAGCCACGTGCAGTGGGGCCTGATCTCCGCCCTGCTGTTCCTGGTCGTCAGCTACACCCTCTCGGCCTCGGTCGAGGGCCGCCGCCAGGCCAGGGACCGGTTCGCCACCTCGCTGGTCTGGGTCTCCTTCGTCTGCGCCGTGGTGCCGCTGGTCTCGCTGACCTTCTACACCGTCCAGCAGGGCATCGACGCGATCAGCCCCGAGTTCCTCACCCACTCGATGAAGGGCGTCGTCGCCACCCTCAGCCCGGACGGTGGCATCTACCACGCCATCATCGGCACCATCGAGCAGGTCCTGCTGGCCACCCTGATCGCCGCGCCGATCGGCCTGCTCACCGCCGTCTACCTGGTGGAGTACGGCCGCGGCCGGCTCGCCTCGGCGGTCACCTTCTTCGTCGACGTGATGACGGGCGTCCCGTCGGTCGTCGCCGGTCTCTTCATCCTCTCCCTCTGGAACATCGCCCTCGGCTTCGAGTACTCCGGCTTCTCGGGCAGCCTCGCGCTGGCCATCCTGATGATGCCGGTGGTGGTCCGCTCGACCGAGGAGATGCTCAAGCTCGTCCCGAACGAGCTCCGCGAGGCCTCGTACGCGCTGGGCGTGCCGCGCTGGAAGACCATCCTGCGGATCGTCATCCCCACGGCCATCGGCGGGATCACCACCGGTGTGATGCTGGCGGTCGCCCGCATCACCGGTGAGACCGCGCCCGTGATGATGCTGGTGTTCGGTGCCGACTTCATCAACAGCGACCCGTTCAACGGGCCCCAGCAGTCGCTGCCGCTCTACATCTGGCAGCAGTACTCGCAGATCAACAACGACTTCGGATACCAGCGCGCCTGGGGCGCGGCACTGGTGCTGATCGCCTTCGTGATGGGGCTCAACCTCGTCGCCCGGGCCATCGCGCGCTGGCGCTCGCCCAAGGGCGGGCACTGACACCGACTGACGTACGAGAAGACGAGAAGAGACCAAGGATCATGGCCAAGCGCATCGACGTCAGCGGACTGTCCGCCTTCTACGGCTCCACCCGCGCCATCGACGACATCTCGATGACCATCGAGCCCCGCTCGGTGACCGCCTTCATCGGCCCCTCGGGCTGCGGCAAGTCCACCTTCCTGCGCACCCTCAACCGGATGCACGAGGTGATCCCCGGCGCCCGGGTCGAGGGCAAGGTGCTGCTGGACGACGAGAACCTGTACGGCGCCAGCGTCGACCCGGTCGCCGTCCGCCGCTCGGTCGGCATGGTGTTCCAGCGCCCCAACCCGTTCCCCACCATGTCGATCTACGACAACGTGGTGGCCGGGCTCAAGCTGGCGGGCGTGAAGAAGAAGTCCGTCCTGGACGGCGTGGTGGAGAGGTCCCTGCAGGGCGCCAACCTGTGGAACGAGGTCAAGGACCGCCTGAACAAGCCCGGCGCGGGCCTGTCCGGCGGCCAGCAGCAGCGCCTGTGCATCGCCCGGGCGATCGCGGTCGAGCCCGAGGTGCTGCTGATGGACGAGCCCTGCTCGGCCCTCGACCCGATCTCCACCCTCGCCATCGAGGACCTGATCGGCGAGCTCAAGGCGCAGTTCACCATCGTGATCGTGACGCACAACATGCAGCAGGCGGCCCGGGTCTCCGACCGCACCGCCTTCTTCAACCTGGCGGGCGTCGGCCAGCCCGGCAAGCTGATCGAGCTCGACGACACCCAGCGGATCTTCTCCAACCCGTCGGTCCAGGCCACCGAGGACTACATCTCCGGCCGCTTCGGCTGACCGGCCCGCGGCCCGACCGGTCCCCGTGCCCGGTCGGGCCCGGGGACCGGTCGGCCCCGCGCCGCAAGGACCGCTCCGCGGCGCTGCATGGCGGTGCCGCCGCGGAGCAAGCAGGAAGGGCCCGCCCCCGTGCTGTGGGGGCGGGCCCTTCCGTCGGTCGGGCGTCCGGGTCAGAGGACCAGCAGGTCGGTGATCCCGAACACCGCGGCCGCCACGATCGCCGCGGCCGGCATGGTGATGAACCAGCCCAGCACGATGTTCTTCGCCACCCCCCAGCGGACCGCGCGGACCCGCTTGGTGGCGCCCACGCCCATGATCGCCGAGGTGATCACGTGGGTGGTGGAGATCGGCGCCGCGTAGACGAACGAGGTGGTGTACATCACCGCGGAGGCGGTCGCCTCGGCGGCGAAGCCCTGCGGCGGGTCCAGCTCGATGATCTTCCGGCCGAGGGTGCGCATGATCCGCCAGCCGCCCGCGTAGGTGCCCAGCGAGAGCATCGTGGCGCAGGAGATCTTCACCCAGATCGGGATGCCGTTGCCGGTCTGGTGGCCGGAGATGACCAGGGCCATCACCACGATGCCCATGGTCTTCTGGGCGTCCTGCAGGCCGTGCGCCAGCGCCATCGCGGCCGCCGAGGCGGTCTGCGCCACCCGGAAGTTGCGCTTGGCCTTGTGCGGGTTGGCCCGCCGGAAGATCCACAGGATCGCCAGCATCACCAGGAAGCCGCCGACCAGGCCGACCACCGGCGAGACGATCATCGGGACGATGATCTTGTCGACCACGCCGTGCCAGACCACGCCGATGCCGCCCGCCAGCGCCGCGCCCACCATGCCGCCGAACAGCGCGTGCGAGGAGGAGGACGGCAGGCCGAAGTACCAGGTCACCAGGTTCCAGGCGATCGCCCCGACCAGGGCCGAGAAGAGGATCGCCATGCCCCTGCTGCCGGTCGGGGTCTCGATGATCCCCTTGGAGACGGTCTTCGCGACCCCGCTGCCGAGGAACGCGCCCGCCAGGTTCATCACCGCGGCCATCGCCAGCGCCGCCCGGGGCGTCAGCGCCCGGGTGGAGACCGAGGTGGCGATCGCGTTGGCGGAGTCGTGGAAGCCGTTCGTGTACGTGAAGAAGAATGCGACGCCGATGACGACGATCAGTGCTGCCATGTCCACGGAGGTCAGGACTCCTTGACGGCGATGGTCTCCACCGTGTTGGCCACGTGCTCGAACGCGTCGGCGGCCTCTTCGAGGACGTCCACGACCTGCTTGAGCTTCAGCACCTCGATCGCCTCGTACTGGCCGGAGAACAGGTGGGCCAGCAGCTTGCGGTGGATCTGGTCCGCCTGGTTCTCCAGCCGGTTCACCTCGATCCAGTACTCGGTGAGGTTCGACATCGACCGCAGGTTGGGCATCGCCTCCGCGGTCAGCTCGGCCGCCCGGGCCAGCACCTCGATCTGCTGCTCGATGCCCTTCGGGAGGGTCTCGATGTCGTACAGCACGACCAGGTCGACGGCCTCCTCCATGAAGTCCATGATGTCGTCCAGCGAGGAGGCCAGCGTGTAGATGTCCTCCCGGTCGAACGGGGTGATGAACGAGGAGTTCAGCTGGTGGAAGATCGCATGGGTGGTGTCGTCCCCCGCGTGCTCGGCGGCGCGCATGCGCTCGACGATCTCCGCGCGGGCTGACACGTCAGAGCCCAGTAGTTCCAGCAGGAGCTTCGATCCGACGACCAGGTTCTCCGCCGCGGCGGCGAACATGTCGTAGAAGCTCGTCTCCTTCGGGGTCAGGCTAAAACGCACGGAAATCTCCGATGTGCGGGGTCGGTACTTGACGATGCTAGGCGCACGCCCCCCGTGCATGAACACGGGGTTGCCGACGCGCGCCCTAAGTGTGTCCCACGACACGCCGGTTTGCTCCCGCTCTGCACGGGGATCTCTGTCCTGACGCCCGGACGGCGGAACACCGGGCCGGTGCCGCGTGTTGGATAGGGGGGCGCCTCCCGGCCGAGGGCCGGGGGCGGGCCGAGTACGAGACCAAGAGGGCGGATCTGATGACCACCATCGACACCCCGAGCACCGACACCGCACCGGCGGCCTGCCACGGCGCCCCCGCGGCCGCCGGGCCGCACGGCTACAGCGGCGAGAAGGAGGCGCACCTCAAGCGGCTGCGCCGGATCGAGGGTCAGGTCCGCGGTCTGCAGCGGATGGTCGACGAGGACGTCTACTGCATCGACATCCTCACCCAGGTGTCCGCCTCCACCAAGGCCCTGCAGTCCTTCGCGCTCTCCCTGCTGGAGGAGCACCTGCGGCACTGCGTCGCCGCCGCGGCCGCCGCGGAGGACGGCGGCGAGGAGCTGAACGCCAAGGTCGCCGAGGCCAGCGCCGCCATCGCCCGGCTGCTGCGCACCTGAGACCGGCCGCACCTGGGACCGGCCGCATCTGGGACCGGCCGCCGCGCGTCGTCGGACCACGGAGGGCTGACGGCCGGTCAGTCCTCCGGCCGCTCCGGCCCGCGGCGGGCCAGCAGGACCTCGTCGATCTGCTCGGCGGCCAGCCGTTCGGCCCGGCTGGCCGAGGCGGCGATCATCAGCTCGCCGGTCAGGTCGATCTCGTCCAGCGCGGTTCTGTCGTGGCCGCCGGTGCCGTTCTCCCCGGATGCCATGGCCTCCACCCCTTCCGCGCCCCGTCCGCCCGCCCCGGCTTGCCCGCCCCCACCAGCGTAGGGAGCGGGCGGCCGGGCCACATGGCACGGACGGGCCATCTCTGCCGCCCGAAACGGGTGGCCCCGGCACCGCCGGTCGCTGCCGGTCACTGCCGGTCACTTCGGCGAGGGGCTGGCCTTCATCGAGTAGATGTCGGCGGCCGCGGGCTCGGCGGCCTCCACCGGCTTGCCGAAGTCGGCCAGCGACAGCGTGGAGACCACCTTGACCTGGTCCTTCGCCGCGGTGGAACCGGCCACCCCGGCGAAGGCGAAGTGCTCCACCACCTTGTGCAGCCGCCCCTGGCCGTCCAGCCAGACCTCGTACGGGACCTCCTTCACCGTGAAGGTCTGGGCCGCCATCCGCAGCCCGTCCGCCCCGCGGCCGCCGGTCGCGTCGGCGGCCTTCGCCAGGTCCAGGGTGCCCTTGTAGTGCTTGAGCTCCACGCCGCCCACCGGCTCGGTGCCGACCAGTTCGGCGCTCTGCGCGCCGCGCAGCGCCCCGGCGGCGGTGGCCGGGTCGGTGGCACCGGAGCTCACCAGGTTGCCGTCCGGGAGCTGGCGGACGTCCAGCTTGACCCACTTGCCCTCGGGGATCTTCGCGCCGCTGTTCTGCAGGTACACCGTGCCGGGCAGCACCACCTCGGTGATCTTCCCGGTGGTGGCGGCGCCGGGCGGGACGTCGACCTCCAGCCGGCCGATCCGCTTCACGTAGTCGTAGCCGCCGCTGCCGGTGAAGACCGCCTTCTTCTCGGCGGACTCGGTGATCAGCTCGGTCGTCGCGCGCACCGAACCCGTCCTGCCGGTGATGTCGGCGGCCGAGCGGACCGCCGTCAGCGGGTCGGAGGACAGCTGGTCGGCGGAGTTCGGCCGGTCCTGGCCGCCGCCCGTGCAGGCCGACAGCACCGTGACGAGCAGGGCCGCGGCGGCGGCGCGGTTGAGCTTCTTCACTTCTTCGACTACCCCCTCGGGCCCCGGATGACCCGGCAAGCAACCGCCCCGGATGGGCAGAGCGCTTGCCCGGCAAACGAGTTGGGGCGCAGAAGGTTACGCCGTTGTTCACCGGACGGTGGGGGAGCGGCGCCGTCCGCCCGGGCTACGGTGAAGGGTGTGGCAGACCAGCGCCCAGGGGCACCCGACGGGGCAGTGCGGACCGACCACCCGGACGAGCACCGGGCGGAGGTGGTGGAACGCGGCTCCTTCAGCTTCGCGCACTGCTCCTGCGGCTGGTCCGCCCCCGGTCGGCGCTCCCGCGACAAGTCCCGGCGCGACGCCGCGGGCCACCTGCTGGAGACCGGCGCCGAGGTCGCCTGAACCCGGCGGACCCCCCGGCGCCGCCGCTCAGGCGGCCAGGTCCTCCGGGGCGCGCTCCCGCTCCGGCCGCGGCGCTCCCCGGCCCCGGCGCCGCCCCGAGCGCCGGTCCGCCGGAGCGGCCGAGCGCCGTCCGCCCGGCTCGACGGCGACCGAACGGGCCACCACCAGCGGGCGCAGCGCGGAGCGCGAGAGCGCGTGGCACAGCGGCACCAGGACGGCCATCGCGATCGGGGCCAGCAGCAGCACCACGGCGGTGGCCAGCGCGTAGCCGCCGATCACGTCGGTCGGGTAGTGCACGCCGACGAACAGCCGGCAGAACCCCTGCAGCAGCGCGAGCGCCCCGGCCGCCAGGCCCAGCTTGCGGTTGACCAGGAACAGCGCGACGGCGATGCCCATCGACATCGCCGAGTGGTCGCTGACGAAGGAGAGGGTGTCCTCCTTGCCGGGCACCAGCACGTCCAGCTCGGGGTGGCTGACGAACGGTCGCGGCCGGTCCACCAGCCGGGAGATCGGCAGGTTGGCCAGCTCGGCGACGGCCACCGCCAGCGGCGCCCACAGCACCCCGGCCACCGCGACCGGGGCGTCCGGCCGGCGGCGGGCGACCAGCCAGGCGGTCAGGCCCAGCGCGGCCAGCCCGAGCAGGATGCCGTACTCGGCCGTCCAGGCGACCAGCGAGTCCAACCACCCCGGGGCGTCGGCGGCCAGGCCGTTGACGGCCTTGAGCAGGCCGAGGTCGGGGTCGCCCGAACCGGCTCCGGCGTCGGCGAGCAGCGTCGGCACGCCGCACCTCCCTGTCCGCTCTCCGCAGTGGTCCCGGCTGGTGGTGCTCCCGGTGCGGACGGCCGGTAGCCTCCTGAGTCAACGCGATCAAGGCCGCCGCGGTTTCCTCCGAAACACACCGTTATGCAAACTTGACTCACCGTCCACGGGGCGTGCACATGCCGGGCCGCGGTCAGCCGGCCTTCGGCGCCTCGCTCCTCGTGATGGTGCCGTCGTTCGGGTTCCGGTTCGGCAGCGCGGCGGCGCCGTCCGAGGTGACCCGGGTCGCCCCGATGTAGTCCCGCTGGTCGATGGTGTCGTAGCGCACCTTGGCCCCGGTGTGCGGCGCGTCGATCATGTACCCGCCGCCGACGTAGATCCCGACGTGGTGGATGGTGCGCGGGTCCTCCAGGTCGTTGGCGAAGAACACCAGGTCACCGGGCCGGAGTTGGTCCCGCGACGGGTGCGGTCCCGCGTACCACTGGTCGTTCGCCACCCGGGGCAGCCGGATGCCGACGCTCTCGTACGCGGCCTGCGTCAGCCCCGAGCAGTCGAACCGCCCGTCCTCCCAGGTCTGCCCGGTGCCGCCCCACAGGTAGTCCGTCCCCAGCTTGCCCTGCGCGAACCAGATCGCCCCGGCCGCCTGCTGCGTCAGCGCCAGCTGCGCCCCCGGGTCGGTCGGCGCGGTGAAGGACCTGGCCAGCGCCTGGATGCTGCGGACGTAGCCCTGGGTCTCCTTGTACGGGGGGATGCCGTTGTGCTCGATCACCGCGTACGGACCGGCGTTGTACGCGGCCAGCATGTTGGCCTGCCGGTCGCCCGGCACCCCGGACACGTCCCGGGCCAGCGCGCAGTCGTAGGTGGCGGCGGAGGCGATCGCGTCGAAGGGGTTCCAGATGTCCCGCTTGCCGTCGTTGTCGCCGTCCGTCCCGTACGTGGCCCAGGTGGCCTCCAGGAACTGGGCCATCCCGTACGCCTTCGCCGGGCTCTTCGCCTGCGGGTCGAACCCGCTCTCCTGGTAGAGCTGCGCGGCCAGCATCGGCGCGGAGATCTCCGGGCAGAGGTTGCCCCACTGGCTGATCTGCGGCCGGTACGCGGCCGGCACCGTCCCGCCGGAGAGCCCCGGACGGGCGGCGGAGCGCCCCGGGACCCCGCCGGCCGCGTACGTCCCGAGCGTCACGACGCCCACGAAACCGATCCCGAGCACCGCCGTCGCGGCGCCCGCCCACCGAGCCTTCCGGAGCACCATCCAGCACCATCCCGACGGAACGTCAGCGGCCATGTCCTGTTGCGCATTTGCCCGGTGCAATCATCACAGATACCAGGAGCGGGAAGTATCCTTGAAGCACCGGACATCCTGGCGGAGGCGTCCGGCCAGCCACGAGCAATCCGCGAGAAGCAGCCAAGTCGACGTCAGATCTGGCCAAGAGTAGGCCCTGCCCCTTCGCTCGACCGTGGTCCGGGGCCTTGAATTTTCCTGATCGGGCGGTGAGATGGAATGGACCTGAACGTGGACAGCACAGTGATCCGGCACCTGGCGGAGGACCCGCCGAAGAAGGCCGACATCGACACCATCATCGGCGGGATCGCCCCCGACTGGGGCCCGTTCGCCACGCTCGGCTCCTCGGCCCGGGTCATGGTGCAGGTCGTGATGGCCATCGCGATCCTGGTCTGCCTCGCCATCGCCATCTGGGGCGCCGCCAAGCAGCGGATCGGCGCCACCGCGATGCGCGACACCTTCAGCGCCGAACAGGGCAAGGGGCTGATCATCGCCGGCCTGACCGGCGTGTTCATCATCGGTTCGCTCGGCACCCTGTTCACCATTGTGTACGGCATGGCCATCTGACGATCGGACCGCAACTCCCGCCCCGGCGCAGGTGATCCGCTCCCGCCGCACCACCCCCGCCCCCGCCCCTTCCCCACGCCGAGCACCCGTCACGCCGCCGCCCGCACCCCGCGCGGCGGCGTCCCACCAGGAGGGCCCCCGTGCCGTTGTCCGACGACCAGCCGCACACCCGTACGCGGCTACCGGTCGCCGAACAGACCGCCACCGTGACCGGCCGTCAGGCCAGGCCGCTGCGCACCCTCCTGACCGTCCTCGGCATCGTCACCCTGCTGGTCGTCGCCGTCGCCGTCGCCAACCGCGACAAGCCCCCGGCCGCCCGCGGTGACGGCACCACCACCTCCGGCGACCGCGCCACCGGCGCCGCCGCCTCCCCCGACCGCACCGCCGCCAGCGGCCAGCAGCCCGTCACCACCACGGTCAACGGCATCGGCACCGGCTACCCGCACACCGACCAGGGCGCGCAGTCCGCCGCCGCCAACTACGCCGTCGCCCTCGGCTCCGCCGACATGTTCCGCACCGACGGCCGCCGCACCGTCCTCACCACCATCGCCGACCCCACCGTCCTCCCCGCCCTCCAGGCCCGCCTGGACCAGGCGTTCACGCCGGAGACGAACGCGCGCTACGGGCTCGACGCCCAGGGCAAGGCGCCGAAGGGGCAGACCTTCGTCAACCGGGTCGTCCCGGTCGGCACCCGCACCACCAACGGGGCCGACACCGCGACCCGGGTCGACGTCTGGTGCACCGGCCTGTACGGCCTGACCGGCGAGGGCTCCGTCGTCCCGGTCACCCAGGACTGGTACACCCTGACCGTCACCATGCGCTGGACCGGCAGCGACTGGAAGCTCACCGACTACTCCCGCGCCGCGGGCCCCGCCCCCCTGCCGGGCGACCAGCAGGCGGCCACCGCGAAAGAGATCGCCGATGCCGTCCAGCAGTTCGGAGGGTTCCGCTATGCCCGCTGACGCCGCTCCCAGACTGCGCCTCCTGCGCCGCGCCGGGGTGCTCGGCGCCGCGATGAGCGTGCTCCAACTCACCGCGCTGGTGGTCGCGCAGCGGGTGGCGGCGGATCCGTCGCCGAGCCCGAGCGTGTCCAAGTGCGCGGGCAACGACGCCACCGTCCTCGGTGCCGACAAGCTCTGCGCTCCGCCCGGGGCCACCGTGATCCCCGGGACGGACGCCGTGTCCGGGGTCACCGATCCGCTGGGGTCGTTGGCGAAGGGGTGCGCGCAGGCGGCGGCGTGGGTGGTGCGGCAGCTTTCGGGGGCGATCGACGGGACGACGAAGGTCGACTTCACGAACGCGGCGTTCCTGCAGCAGTACGCGGTGGTGTTCGCGGTCTCGACGGTGATCACGCTGGTGCTGTGGCTGCTGGCGGTGACGAAGCGGGCGGTGCGCGGCGCGGCGCTGGGGCAGGCGTTCGGCGAGGCGGTCGGGTACCTGTGGTTGACGGTGATCGCGTCGGCGTTCACGCCGCTGATCCTGTACACGGTGGTGACGGTCACCGACGGACTGACGGACGCGATCGCGTCGGGGACGAAGTCGGACACCGGCACGTACCTGGGCGGGTTCGCGGACACCCTGGAGAAGGGCAGCATGGGCGGTGGCCCGCTGATCCTGATCCTGGTGTCGCTGGTGGCGGTGCTGGCCGCGGCGGTGCTGTGGGTGGAGCTGGTGATCCGGGCGGCGATGCTGTACGTGGGCGCGCTGCTGGGGACGGCGGTGTACGCGGGGCTGGTGGACAAGCAGATGTGGAAGCACGTCCGCCGGTGGGCCGCGATGATGCTGGCGGTGGACCTGGCGAAGCCGATCGTGGTGATCATCCTGGGGCTGGCGGGCGCGGTGGCGACCGGCGCGGGGGCGGACGACGACTTCGGGCGGGTGCTGGCGGGGCTGGCGATCCTGTTCCTGTCGATCTTCGCGAGCGCGGCGGTGTACCGGTTCGTGCCGGGCTTCGGCGACGAGCTGATGGCGATGCGGCGGGCCCGGGCGAGTGCGGTGCAGGCCGGTAGCGCGATGATCAACGGCCCGGCGAACTTCGTGAAGCAGGGCATCTCGACGCACGGTTCGCGCGGTGGTGCGGAGGGCGCGGGCGGTGGCGGCGGTGCCCCGGCCGGTGGCGGCGGGGCGGGCGCGGGCATCGCGGCGCACGCCTCCCGGCCCGCGAACCCCCCGCGGGCGGCGGTGCCGCCCGCGCAGGGCCAGGTCCAGGCTCCGGTCAACAACCCGAAGGGAGGGTGACGGGTAGATGAGCAGCGACCAGCTCGGCCAGTACGGCACCCAGTACGCCCAGCCGTACGCCCACCAGCGCCGCAGCTACCTGATCGGCAAGGCGCGGCCGAACGCGCCGATCGGGCGCAACCGGGAGAACGGCGAGATCGTGCTGATCATCGCCGGTGCCGGCCTGGGCATGGTGTGGGGGCTGATCCCGAGCCTGCTGCCGTTGCGGATCGCGGGCCTGGTGGGCTTCCCGCTGCTGGCGATCATGGCGGTGTACGTGCCGTACCGGCGGCGGACGTTCTACAAGTGGGTGGAGATCAACCGGACGTTCCGGCGGACGGTGCGCAGCGGCCGGGCGGTGTGGAAGCCGGACGTGCACGAGGCGGGCACCCGGCTGGACGGGCGCGAGGTGGAGGTCGGCCCGCCGCCGGGCGTGGGGCGGCTGCGCTGGCTGACCGCGCCGTTCGGGCCGGACGAGGTCGCGGTGCTGATGCACCTGGAGCGCCGGACGGTGACCGCGGCGATCGAGATCGAGGGTCCGGGCGTGGGCCTGCGCGACTCGGAGGACCAGGAGGCGCTGGTCGACCGGTTCGGCACGCTGCTCAAGCACGTGGCCAACGGCGACGGCTTCGTGACCCGGCTGCAGATCCTGGCCCGCACCCTGCCGGCCGACCCGGACGCGCACGCCAAGGACGTGGAGCGGCGCGGCGACCACACGGCGCCGCGCTGGCTGCAGGAGAGCTACGACCAGTTGCAGTCGATGGTGTCGACCTCCTCGGAGCAGCACCGGGCGTACCTGGTGGCCTGCATGCACTACACCCGTGACCTGGCGGCGGAGGCGCACGCGATGGGGCGCACCGCGTACGGGCGGGGCGAGAAGCGGGACCGCAGCGACGACGGTCTGGCGACCGTGATGGCGCGCGAACTGACCGACATCTGCGCCCGGTTGGCGGAGGCGGACATCCGGGTGCGGCAGCCGTTGGGGCAGGCCCGGCTGGCGTCGCTGATCCACTCGATGTACGACCCGGACCACCCGATCGACCACATCCAGGCGATGAGCCGGCGCAACGCCTGGCCGGCCGAGCTGGACGCCACGCACCCGCAGTACCTGCAGGCGAAGACCCGGGAGGCGGCGACCCGGGAGCCGTGGTGCCACGCCACCGCGTGGATCAAGGAGTGGCCGCTGACGCCGGTCGGGGTGAACTTCCTGGCGCCGCTGCTGGTGCACACGCCGGACGTGATCCGGACGGTCGCGGTGACCATGGACCTGGAGCCGACCGACGTCGCGATCGAACGGATGCTGACCGAGAAGACCAACGACGAGGCGGAGGCCAGCCGGGCGGCGAAGATGAACCGCACGGTGGACCCGCGCGACCTGGCGCACACCGGCCGGGTGGACCAGCGCGGCGACGACCTGGCGTCCGGCGCGGCCGGGGTGAACCTGGTGGGGTACCTGACGGTGTCCTCGCGCAGCCCGGAGGCGCTGGCCCGGGACAAGCGCACCATCCGGGCGTCCGCGGGCAAGAGCTACCTGAAGCTGGAGTGGTGCGACCGCGAGCACCACCGGGCGTTCGCCAACACCCTGCCGTTCGCCACCGGCATCCGCCGCTGACGCCGCTGAACCCCCGGAGGACCGTCGATGCTCGGCAAGCTGACCGATGCCTTCACCAGCACCCTGTTCGGCCGGGTGGAGACCACCCGGCTACCGGTGCGCACCTCCAGCGGCCAGGCGCAGGCGGTGTACCTGCCGACCGCGGCGCCCGGCCTGGGCGACTCCGGGGTGATCATCGGCCGCGAGGTGTACAGCGGCAAGGGCTACGTCTACGACCCGTTCCAGCTGTACGGCCAGCAACTGCCGGCCCCGCACTGGCTGGTGCTGGGGGAGTCCGGCAACGGCAAGTCGGCGCTGGAGAAGACGTACGTGCTGCGGCAGTTGAGGTTCCGCGACCGCCAGGTGGTGGTGCTGGACGCGCAGGGCGAGGACGGCGTCGGCGAGTGGAACCTGATCGCCAACGCGCTGGGGATAAAGTCCGTCCGGCTGGACCCGATGGCGGCCCTGGACGGCGGGGTGAAGCTGAACCCGCTGGACCCGGCGATCACCACCACCGGCCAGCTGTCGCTGCTGCGCACCATCATCGAGGTGGCGATGGGCCGCGGCCTGGAGGAGCGGGCCGGGTTCGCGCTGAAGGCCGCGCACGCGTACGTGACTGCGACGGTGAAGGACCGTCAGCCGGTGCTGAACGACATCATCGAGACGCTGCGCAGCCCCGACCTGTCGGCGGTGGAGTCGCTGGGCGTGGAGGTCGGCGAGGTGCAGTCCTGGGGCCTGGACGTGGCCCTGGTGCTGGACCGGCTGGTCGACGGCGACCTGCGCGGCATGTTCGACGGCCCGACCTCGGCGGGCATCGACCTGGACGCGCCGCTGATCGTCTTCGACCTGTCGCACATCGACCGGAACTCGATCGCGATGCCGATCCTGATGGCGATCGTCGGCGTCTGGCTGGAGCACACCTGGCTGCGCCCGGACCGGGTGAAGCGGATCTTCCTGGTGGAGGAGGCCTGGCACATCATCAACAGCCCCTTCGTGGCGCAGTTGTTCCAGCGGCTGCTGAAGTTCGGCCGCCGCCTGGGCCTGTCCTTCGTCGCGGTGGTGCACCACCTGTCGGACGTGGTGGACGGGGCGGCGGCGAAGGAGGCGTCGGCGATCCTGAAGATGGCCTCCACCCGGACGATCTACATGCAGAAGGCCGACGAGGCGAGGGCCACCGGCCGGGTGCTGGGCCTGCCGCGCTGGGCGGTGGAGATCATCCCGACCCTGTCGCCGGGCATCGCGGTGTGGGACGTCAACGGCAACGTGCAGGTGGTCAAGCACATCATCACCGAGGCCGAGAAGCCGCTGGTGTACACCGACCGGGCGATGACCGAGGACGCGGTGGCCGAGCGGGAGCGCGCGGACCAGCAGCTGACGGCGCAGCCGCGGATCTGAACCGGGCCCCGACCCGGGGGCGGGAGACGGTTCGTCAGGCCGCGGATACCAGCTCGTTACTCGCAGGTTCCTGACAGCTACGCGCGTTGACCCTAGGCTGCACCCAGACAACGCCAGGCCGCCCTGCCGCGGCCCCGACGGTCCAGGGGACAGCCATGCCCATTTCCGGTACCACCGGCCGCCGCACGACCGCCCTCGCGGTCGCCGCGGCCGCCGCCCTCTTCGGCACGATGGCCCTCCCGGCCACGGCCGAGGCCCACGGCCGGGGCCACGACAAGCCCAAGTACGAGGACCTGCAGCTCCTCGCGATCAACGACTTCCACGGCAACCTGGAGCCCCCGGCCGGCTCCTCGGGCACGATCAGCGAGATCGACCCCGCCACCGGGAAGACCGTCGCCACCCCCGCCGGCGGCGTCGAGTACCTGGCCACCGCGCTGCGCAACGCCCGCCAGGGCCACGCCAACAGCCTGACCGTCGCGGCCGGCGACATCATCGGCGCCAGCCCGCTGGTCTCCGGCCTGTTCCACGACGAGCCGACCATCGAGGCGATGAACGAGATCGGCCTCGACGTCACCTCGGTGGGCAACCACGAGTTCGACGAGGGCTCGGCCGAGCTGCTGCGCATGCAGAACGGCGGCTGCCACCCGACCGACGGCTGCTACGAGGAGGGCCGCACCTTCGAGGGCGCGGACTTCCCGTACCTGGCGGCGAACGTCACCAGCGAGAAGACGAACAAGCCGATCCTCAAGCCGTACTGGGTGAAGAACGTCCACGGCGTCAAGGTCGGATTCATCGGCGTGACCCTGGAGGGCACCCCGAACATCGTCACCGCCGCGGGCGTGCAGGGCCTCAAGTTCGGCAACGAGGTCACCACGATCAACACGTACGCCGCCGAGCTCAAGCGGCAGGGCGTCAACTCGATCGTGGCGCTGATCCACGAGGGCGGCCTGCCCGCCAGCGGCGTCTACAACTACGACTGCGGCGCGGCCGGGGCGGGCATCTCCGGCCCGATCGTGGACATCGCCAAGAAGCTCGACCCGGCCGTCGGGGCGATCGTCACCGGCCACACCCACAACTCGTACGCCTGCATGATCCCGGACCCGAACGGCGTGCCCCGCTCGGTCACCAGCGCCGCCTCGTTCGGCCGCCTGTACACCGAGATCGACCTCAAGCTGGACAAGCGCACCGGCGCCATCGTCCGCCCGTCGGTCACCGCCGCCAACCACGTGGTGCGCCGCGACCTGCCGAAGGCGCCGGACCTGACCGCGCTGATCGACCGGTACAGCAAGCTGGCCGCGCCGATCTCCAACCGCGCCACCGGCTACATCACCGCCGACATCAACGGCCGCGGGTCCAGCGCGCTGGAGAAGCCGCTCGGCGACCTGATCGCCGACGCCCAGCTGGCCGGGCTCTCGGCCCCCGACAAGGGCGGCGCGCAGGTCGCCTTCATGAACCCCGGCGGCATCCGCTCCGACCTGGTGTACAAGGCCTCCGGCGCCGAGGGCGACGGCGTGGTGACCTACGGCGAGGTGTTCGCCGTCCAGCCGTTCACCAACATGATGCAGGTCAAGACGCTGACCGGCGCCCAGCTGGTGCAGGTCCTGCAGCAGCAGGTCTCCGGGCCCAACGAGGCCTCCCCGAAGGTCCTGCAGATCTCGAACAACCTGCACTACACCCTCGACCTGAACCGGAGCGGCGCGGCCCGCGTCCTCGTCGACTCGATCCGCCTGAACGGTGCGCCGATCGACCCGGCCGCCAGCTACCGGGTCGCCGCGAACGAGTTCCTGGCCGGTGGCGGCGACGGCTTCCCGGCCTTCGCGGCCGGCACCGACAAGCTCGTCGGCGCCTCCGACCTGGACGTCTTCAACGCGTACCTGTCCGCCCACAGCTCGGCGAGCGCCCCGATCGCGCCGCCGGCCGCGGACCGGATCACCGTCGTCCCCGTGGTCAAGGCGGGCTGACCCCCGCGGCACGACGGAGGGCGGGGCACCCCGGGTGCCCCGCCCTCCCGCGCGTTCTCCCGCGCGTTCTCCCGCGCGTTCTCCCGCGCGTTCTCCCGCGCGTCCCCCGGGCGTCCTCAGTGCGGCTCCTCCGGCTGCCCCGGCAGCACGATCACCGCCTGCGTCCCCGCCCCGCCGTCCGGGGCCGGGCCCAGCGAGACCTGCCCGCCGGTGTCCTGCACGGTCTGCGCCACGATCGACAGGCCCAGGCCCGAGCCCGGCAGCTGCCGGGAGGACGGCGAGCGCCAGAACCGGTCGAAGACGTACGGGAGTTCCTCCGCCGGGATGCCCGGCCCGTGGTCCCGGACCGTCAACCGGCCGCCCTGCAGCCGCACCTCGATCGTCCCGGCGGGCGGCGAGTACTTCACCGCGTTGTCCAGCAAGTTGATCACCGCCCGCTCCAGCGCCGCCGGGTCCCCGTGCACGTACCAGGGCCGCACGTCCGTGTCGAACACCAGCGAGGGCCCGCGCAGCCGCCCCCGCTCCAGCGCCCGCTCCACCGTCTCGTGGAAGGGCACCACCGTCCGCACCGCCTCCCGGTTCGGCGTGTCCGGCCGGGACAGCTGCAGCAGGTCGCCGATCAGCAGGGTCAGCTCCTGCATCTGCGCCTTCATGTTCCCCAGCATCCGCGCCCGCGTCTGTGGCGGCAGCGCCCGCCCCTGCGCGTCCGAGCGGATCAGCAGGTCGACGTTGGTGCGCAGCGAGGTCAGCGGCGTGCGCAACTCGTGCCCCGCGTCGGCGATCAGCCGGGTCTGCCGTTCCCGGGAGTTGGCGAGCGCGGTCGACATCGAGTTGAACGAGGTGGAGAGCCGGGCGATCTCGTCCTGCCCGTGGACGGGGATCGTGGTGCCGACCTCCTCGGTGCGGGCGATGTGCTCGACCAGACCGGTGAGCTGGTCGACCGGCTTCAGCGCGGACCGGGCGACGACCCGCCCCGCCACCCCGGCACCGATCACGCCGAGCCCGGCCACGCAGGCGATCAGCAGGGCGAGGCTCTTGAGGGACTCCTCCACGCCGCTGGTGGGCAGCGCGGTCAGCAGCGTCGCGGGCTGCTGCTCCCCGGTGGCGGACTGGACGCTGATGGCGGTGCGGCGGATCAGCGCCGAGTCGCCGTTGAGGTAGCTGCCCTCGCGGTAGCTGGCGCTCTTGTGGCCCGGCGTGCCGGTCGGCAGATTGCGCGGCAGGTCGCTCGACTTCACCTCGAGCGCCTTGGTGGCGCCGATCGGGAAGCACACGGTGCCGTCGGAGGTCACGATCTGGAAGTCGTACTTCGGCGGCCCGAAGTGGCCGTCGGCGGGTGCCGCGGGCGCCGCGGCCAGGGCTTCCGCGGGGGTCTTGCCGCAGTACAGGAGCTGGTTGCGGCTGATGCCGGGGCCCTCCTGGACCGCCGTGGAGAGACTGTCGTGCACCTCCTGGTAGAGCTTCTCGCGCACCAGCAGCCAACTGGCCACCGACACCACCGCGATCGCCACCGCCACCGCGGCGGCCGTGAGCATGGCCAGCCTGCTCCGCAGCGACCTGCTGCGGAACCACCCCGTGAGCCGGCCGGCCGGGCTCACGCCGCGGCGCCGGTCGCGGCGCGCAGCGCGTAGCCGACGCCGCGGACGGTCTGGATGAGGCGCGGCATGCCGTGCTGCTCGGTCTTGCGGCGCAGGTACATGACGTAGACGTCGAGGGAGTTGGAGGAGGGCTCGAAGTCGAAGCCCCAGACGGCCTTGAGGATCTGTTCGCGGGTGAGGACCTGCCGCGGGTGGGAGAGGAACATCTCCAGCAGCATGAACTCGGTGCGGGTGAGTTCGATGGCCCGGCCGTCCCGGGTGACCTCGCGGGTCGCGGTGTTCATCCGCAGGTCGGCGAAGGCGAGCACCTCGCCGCCGTCCTCGTCGGCGGCGGTGCGGGCGGCGGCCTCGGCGGCGAGCGCGTTGCGGCGGAGCAGGGCGCGGACGCGGGCGAGGAGTTCGTCGAGTTCGAAGGGCTTGGCGAGGTAGTCGTCGGCGCCGACGTCGAGGCCGGTGACGCGGTCGCCGACGGCGTCGCGGGCGGTGAGCATCAGGACGGGCACGGTGTCGCCGCGGGAGCGCATCCGGCGGACGGCGGTGAGGCCGTCCATCCGGGGCATCATGATGTCCAGCAGCACCAGGTCGGGGTGGTCGCGCTCGACGGCGGCCAGCGCCTCGTAGCCGTCGGTGGCGGTGGTGACCTGGTAGCCCTCGAAGGCGAGGCTGGATTCCAGCGCGTCGCGCAGCGCGGGTTCGTCGTCGACCACGAGGACGCGGGCGCCGCCGCCCGGGGCCTCGGCGGGAGTGCGGTCGTCGGCGGGGGGAGTCATCGGCGCGGGCCCTTTCTGAGTCCGGTGCGGTCCTGGCCATTGTCCGTCGGCGGGGACGGATCGGGCGGGTGGTCGACGGCGGTCGTCGACGCGACGGTGCGTCAGAGGGTCCGGCCGGCCTGCAACTGGGACAGCACCTGCTTGACGCTGTTGATCGGGATGGCGAAGCCGAGGCCGACGCTGCCCGCGTCGGAGCTGCCGGTCGAGCTGGAGCCGGAGGCGGAGTACATGGCCGAGTTGAGGCCGATGACCTGCCCGGCCGCGTTGATCAGCGGGCCGCCGGAGTTGCCGGGGTTGAGCGCGGCGTCGGTCTGCAGGGCCTGGTAGGTGGCGGTGTCGGCGGAGTCCGCGGACGAGGAGCCGGAGGAGCCGGAGGAGCCGCGCTGGCCGGGCAGGTTCGGGAAGCCGAAGCCGCCGTTGTTGCTGGTGGTGCCCTCGTCGACCTGGACGGAGACCTTGCGGTCCTTGGCGGAGACGATGCCGGAGGTGACGGTGCCGGTGAGGCCCTCGGGGTTGCCGATGGCGACCACCGGGTCGCCGACGGCGACGTCGTCGGAGTTGCCGAGGACGGCGGTGGTGCGGCCGCTGACGCCGGAGGCGGTGATGACGGCGACGTCCAGGGACTTGTCGGTGCCGGTGAC
Organism: Kitasatospora phosalacinea; assembly: GCF_030268885.1. Taxonomy (GTDB): domain Bacteria; phylum Actinomycetota; class Actinomycetes; order Streptomycetales; family Streptomycetaceae; genus Kitasatospora; species Kitasatospora phosalacinea_C. Next base: position 274,432 of record NZ_BSSA01000007.1, on the reverse strand, counting down.
GGTCGCGGTGGCGGTGGAGCCGTCCTGGAAGGTGACGGTCGTCCGGCCGCCGCCGCTGACCGCGCCGGAGACGACGTGGTAGTTGGTGAGGATCCGGCCGTCCTCGGTGAGCACCACGCCGGTGCCGGTGGCGGTGCCGCTGCCGGTCTCGACGGTGATCTGCACGACGGCGGGGGAGACCGCCGCGGCGATCGCGGAGACGTTGGGGCTGCCGTCGGCGTTCGCCGAGACGGGGCGCACCAGGGTGCTGCCCGCACTGGTGGAGCCGGTGCGCTCGTGGGCCAGGGCGCCGCCGGTGACGCCCCCGACCAGGGCGGCGACCGCGGCGACGGCGGTGGCCAGGGCGAGGCGGCCGCGCAGCAGGCCGCGGCGGGCGCGGTGGCCGGCGGGTGGCTGCTGGTCGGCGGGGCCGTCGGCGGGGACGGGGACCGCGGGCAGCAGCGCCGGGTCGCCCGCGCCGACGGGCGGCAGGGCCGGGTAGGCGGCCTCCCGGTACTCCCGGTACGGGGTGCCGGGGTACGACGGCGGGTACGCGGGGGCGGCGGGCGGCTGCGGCGGGAGCCGGCCCGCGCCGCCGTCCTGGGGGCGGGGCTCGGGGGTGCTGCGGTGCTGGTCGCTCATGACGACCAAGCTCCGCCCGTTTCATGAAGATCGGATGAGAGCGTGCTAGAGGTTCCCCGAGAAGCCCGTCAGCTTCTCATAAAGCCTGGTCAGGCCCGCTCGCCGCCGCAGCCGCAGGAACGCCGCACGACCAGGCGCGACGGGAACTTGCGGACCCGTTCGGTGTCGCTGCCGGGCACCATCAGCGAGTCGTCGAGGACCAGGTCGACGGCGGCCCGGGCCATCGCGTCCCGGTCGGAGGCGACGGTGGTCAGCGGCGGGGAGGCGAAGGCCGCCTCGGGGATGTCGTCGAAGCCGACCACCGCGAGGTCCTCGGGGACGCGCAGGCCCAGCTCCTGGGCGGCCCGGAGCACGCCGATCGCCTGGTCGTCGGTGGAGCAGAAGACCGCGGGCGGCCGCCGGTCGGAGCGGAGCAGCTCCAGGGCGACCTGGTAGGCGCCGTAGCGGTGGAACGGCGCGTCGACCAGGTGCGGTTCGGTGGGCAGGCCGTGCGCGGCCATCGCGAGCTCCCAGCCGGCCACGTGGTCGATGACCGGGTCGCCGGGGGCGGGGGACTCCACCGGGCCGCCGAAGCAGGCCACGTACGGGTGGCCGTGCACCTCCAGCAGGTGGCGGACGATCAGCTCGGAGCCGCCGATGTCGTCGGTGACCACGGCGACGTCGTCGATCGCCTCGGGGCGGCGGTGCAGCAGCACCACCTTGGCGCCCTCCATGGCGGCGAACTCCTCGGCGGCGCGCTGCGAGGGGCCCTGGCTGACCAGGATCAGGCCGGAGACCCGCATGCCGAGGAAGGCGCGGACGTAGTGCACCTCGCGGTCGTCCACGTAGTCGGAGTTGCCGATCAGCACGAGCTTGCCGCGCTCGGAGGCGGCGCGTTCCACGGCGTGCGCCATCTCGGCGAAGAACGGCTGCCGGGCGTCGGGGACGACCATGCCGATCAGGTTGGTGCGCCGGGAGGCCATCGCCTGGGCGACCGAGTTGGGTCGGTACCCGAGCTGCTCGATCGCGGCGAGCACCTTCTCCCGGGTGGCCGGGGCGACCGGCCGGGGACCGTTGTTGATCACATAGCTGACGACCGCGGTCGAGGTGCCAGCCAGTCGGGCTACGTCGTCGCGCGTCACCTTGGCCACGGGGGGAGTCTACGCGGGTGGTTCGGTGCTCCGGCCCGGGGTGACACCTGGTGGGACGGCCGTTTCCGGACCGATCCGGGCAAAGCCGGGCGAGTGTCCCCGCGGAGGTTCCCCGGGGCGTTCCCGCGGGGCCGGGCGGGTGCCTGGAGCACGGCCCGCCCGGCCCTCCGTCAGCGCTCCTGTGCCGCGCCGGTGCGGCTCTGCTCGGTGCGGTCGGCGCCCTTCTCGGGGCGCTCGGGCACCACGAAGCGGTAGCCGACGTTGCGCACGGTGCCGATCAACTGCTCGTTCTCGACGCCGAGTTTGGCGCGCAGTCGACGGACGTGGACGTCCACGGTGCGGGTGCCGCCGAAGTAGTCGTAGCCCCACACCTCCTGGAGCAGCTGGGCCCGGGTGAAGACCCGGCCGGGGTGCTGCGCCAGGTACTTGAGCAGCTCGAACTCCTTGAAGGTGAGGTCGAGGACGCGGCCCTTGAGCTTGGCGGAGTAGGTGGCCTCGTCGACCGAGAGGTCGCCGTTGCGGATCTCCATCGGGCTGTCGTCGGCGGCCGCGTTCAACCGCCCGAGGGCGAGCCGCAGCCGGGCCTCGACCTCGGCCGGCCCGGCGGTGTCGAGCAGCACGTCGTCGACGCCCCAGTCGGCGGTGACGGCGGCCAGGCCGCCCTCGGTGACCACCAGGATCAGCGGGCTGCCGATGCCGGTGGAGCGCAGCAGCTGGCACAGGCTGCGGATCTGCGGCAGGTCGCGCCGGCCGTCGACCAGGATCACGTCGGCGCTCGGGGTGTCGACCAGGGCGGACCCCTCGGCGGGGGCCACCCGGACGCTGTGCAGCAGCAGTCCGAGGGCGGGCAGCACCTCGGCGGAGGGTTGCAGGGCGTTGGTCAGCAGGAGCAGTGAACTCATACCCGGTTAGTCCCCTTTCCGGGTCGTCGCGGTCACGGCCGCCGGGGGAACGCCGGCCGCGGTACAGGGTGGGGGAGCGCCGACGGGTCGGCGGGCGCGTCGGCGGACGGGGCGGCGGTGGCTCGCCCGGGGGTCCCGCAACCCCCGGCGTCCCGCTGGTGCCTCGTCCATCGGCGTACCCTCCGGTCTGTCCCGCCGGTTGCGCACCTCGTCGTGCGGCCGGCGGCGGGGGCGTCCCGGCGGCGGGTGCGGGGTGGGTGCACCGTTCGCAAGAACGTCCGCATGGCGTCCTGAAAGCACAAAAGGACCCGGGGGCGACTCTGCCCGGATCCCTCATTGGATCGAGGATAGCCGACCGGCCCCGGCCTGGGGAGAGGCGCGAGCGGGGCGCATCGGGCGGACCCGCGCTCCGGGCGGCGGGCCGGACGGGCGGTGCGGGGGCGGGGTGCTTGCCCGGGGGAGGGGGGTGCGGGCGATGATGGGGGCCGCACCGGCCGCACCGTACGTGTACCCCGATCCGCGGGTGGGCCGCCGGCACCGGGCCGGCCGCCGTACCGGGCGAGGACCGTCGAGAGGGTTTGCCGTGAGCGCGACCACCGAGAACCGCACCTCCCCCGGATCACCCGCGCGGGTGAGCGGGACCGTCCGCTACTGGGCCGCCGCCAAGTCCGCGGCGGGGCTGGCCGAGCAGCCGTTCGCGGCCGCGACGCTGGCCGACGCGCTGACCGCGGTGCGCGCCGCGCACGCCGACCGGCCGGAGCTGCTGCGGCTGCTGGGGGTGTGCTCGTTCCTGCTGGACGGCGAGCAGGTGGGCGGCCGGGACCACGCCGGGCTGGTGCTGTCCGAGGGGTGGACGGTGGAGGTGCTGCCGCCGTTCGCCGGAGGCTGATCACCGTTTCCCCGGCGGCCGTTCCGGAACTGGGTCACCCGTGCGATCGTCCCTATGTCCGTGGAACGGATTCCGTTCGCCTTCGAACGGTATCCGGCTCGAACGTCTCAGGGGGAGTGCGATGCACGGCTCGGTGAAGCTGCTGGTCGGTCTCGGCGTGGTGGGCGGCCTGCTGGTCGGTGCCGACCGGATCGCCGTCGGGGTCGCGGAGGACCAGGCGGCGGACGCGGCCGTCTCCTCCGGCTGGATGACCAGCCGCCCCGACGTCGAGATCGACGACTTCCCGTTCCTGACCAGCGCGCTCTCCGGCGAACTGGACAAGGTCGTGATGAGCTCGGACGGGATGACCGTGACGGACGGGAAGGAGACCGTGACGGTGCACTCCTTCAGGGCGAACATGTCCGACGTGAAGTTCACCGACTCCTACCGCGGCGTCACGGTCGGGCACGGCGACGGCCAGGGCACCATCTCCTACCAGGACCTGTCGAAGTTCGTGGCGGGCGCGGCGGGCGGGCAGATCACCCTGGAGTACGCGGGCCCGGGCAAGGTGAAGACCTCGGTGCTCGGCGCCACGGTCGAGGGGAAGCTGCGCAACGAGGGCAACGAGGTCGTCGTGGACGGCTTCGAACTCGGCGGTCTGGCGGCCAAGTTGAAGCCCGTGGCCGGGGACCTGCTGAAGCCCCGCCGGTTCGCGCTGTCCGGCCTGCCGACCGGCCTCTCGCTCTCCGAGGCGACCCCCGAGCCGGACGGCGTCCGGCTGCGCTTCACCCTCGCCCCGGGCACCACGCTCGGCCACTAGCGTCCGTCCGCTGGGCGAGACGCGCTGTCCAGCACGGCCGTCGGAACGCCCCGGAACACCCGTTCGCCCTGCCCCCGCACCGGGGGCGGGACGGTCGCCGCGCGAGCGAAAACCGGTAAATCCCAGGATTCGGACGTTCGGGTCTCAGCATTCGACACGATGGTGACAGCACCCCCACCGCTTCCCTAGCATCGTCGTCATGAAGCGACAGGCGGACCTCACGAAGCGGCGGGCGGTAGACCACTGCCGCGTGTCGAGCTGCCTGTGTCGAATGCGCTGACTCTGCGGTCACGTCCCGCAGTCCCGGCGCGTCAGCCCCGCTCCGACGCCGCGAACCGGTAGCCATGGGCACCGGTGCGTCCGGAGCGACGGGCACCCACCTCTGATCCACCCCGGCCGAAGCCGCGCCCGCCCCCGTCCCAGCATGCGGACAGGTGTGCGGACGCGTGCGGTCCGGAGCACTCCCAGCAGCCCTTCCGCCAACCGCCCCCGGATGGAGAAACCCACATGAGCCGCAGCGACGTCCTGGTCGACGCCGACTGGGTCCAGGCCCACCTGGACGACCCGAAGGTCGTCATCGTCGAGGTCGACGAAGACACCGCCGCCTACGACAAGAACCACATCCGCAACGCGGTCCGGATCGACTGGAAGAAGGACCTCCAGGACCCGGTCCGCCGCGACTTCATCGACCAGGCCGGCTTCGAGGCGCTGCTGTCCGCCAAGGGCATCGCCAACGACGACACCGTGGTGCTCTACGGCGGCAACAACAACTGGTTCGCGTCCTACGCCTACTGGTACTTCAAGCTGTACGGCCACGGCGACGTCCGCCTGCTGGACGGCGGCCGCAAGAAGTGGGAGCTCGACTCCCGCGAGCTGGTCGTCGAGCAGCCCCAGCGGGCCGCCACCCAGTACACCGCGCAGCCGGCCGACTCCTCGATCCGCGCCTTCCGCGACGACGTGGTCAACGCGATCGGCACCCTGAACCTGGTCGACGTCCGCTCGCCCGACGAGTTCTCCGGCAAGCTGCTCGCCCCGGCCCACCTCCCGCAGGAGCAGTCGCAGCGTCCGGGCCACGTCCCGTCCGCCAAGAACATCCCGTGGGCGAAGAACGCCAACGACGACGGCACCTTCAAGAGCGACGACGAGCTCAAGGCCCTCTACGAGGCCGAGGGCGTCGACCTGGCGACCGACACCATCGCGTACTGCCGGATCGGCGAGCGCTCCGCGCTCACCTGGTTCGTGCTGCACGAGCTGCTCGGCCAGGAGAACGTCAAGAACTACGACGGTTCGTGGACCGAGTACGGCAGCCTGGTCGGCGTGCCGATCGAGCTCGGCAACTGAGCCCCGGCTCGCGCGACAGCAAGGAAGAGGGAAACAGACATGTGCGGTGCGAAGGCCGGCGGCCCGGACCTGGCAGGAGTTGACGTGGCCAACGAGACGATCATCCAGGGTTCGGTGACCCGCAACGACGAGCCGGTCAACGGCTACGTGCGGCTCCTCGACGAGAACGGCGAGTTCACCGCCGAGGTCCCGACCTCGGCGACCGGGCAGTTCCGGTTCTTCGCCCGCCCGGGCAAGTGGACGCTGCGGGCCCTGGTGCCCGGCGCCACCGTGGACCGCCAGGTGGTCGCCACCCAGGGCGAGTTCACCGAGGTCGCGATCGCGGTCTGAGGACCGCGCGACAGCGTGACGAGGGGCCCCGACGCCTTCTGGCGCCGGGGCCCCTCGGCCTACCCTGGAAGCGTGCAGGCACACCGGAGGCACGTGCGCTACTTCGTGATGATGGGCGTCTGCCTGGCGCTGTTCGTCCTGGCCTGGGGCGTGGTGCGCTTCTGGTCGGTCGGCGCCGCCATCGGCATGTGCGTGGTCGCGATGGTGATCCCGCCGGTCGCCGCCGTCCTGGCCAACAAGCGCGACCGGGACGACGACTGGTGGAACGACCCGCGCTGGGACGACCCGCACTGGGAGCAGCGCGGCCACGACCGGGACCGGCCGGACCGCGAGCCCCCGGACGACGGGGCCGGTCAGTAGACCAGCGCCCTGGCGTCGTCCGCCATCACCTCGGCCAGGAACACCTGCGCCCCGGCGATCCGCACGCCCTCGATCACGTCGGCCTGCGCGATGTCCCGGCGCGCCGCGCACTGGGTGCACAGCGTGACGCTCCCGCCCGCCAGGACCGCCTCCAGCAGGTCCGGCAGCGGCGCCGAGTGCGGCAGCTCGAACTCGGCGGCCCTCCCCGGCAGGGCGAACCAGGCGGACTCCCCGGTCAGCCAGAGCGAGACCGGGACGCCGCTGGCGACGGCGACCGAGGCGACCGTGAAGGCCTGCGAGCAGCGCTCGGGCGCGTCCGCCCCGGCGGTGACCTTGATGACCAGCTTCTTCGACATGCCCCAGAGACTACGGGCGCGGGGGCTGCCGGATAGACTCGCGCCGTACCACAGCCCGTCGAACCCGCCCCTGGAGCGCACCGTGTCCGGACTCGAGATCTTCTACGACAGCCTGCTGGCCGTGATCGCCGTGCTGATCACCTGGTTCGCCATCTTCTCCGTCATGAAGCTCTACCAGGGCCAGCGCTGACGGCTGTCGTACGGTTGACCCGGTAACCGTCCGACGACACCAGCCAGGACCATGATCGAGATTCCTTCCGACCTCCACCGCGACGTCGTCCCGCTCGCCTTCCTCCTCGGCACCTGGGAGGGCGCGGGCGTCCACGACTTCCCGGGTTCCGAGAAGTGCAACTTCGGCCAGGAGGTCGTCTTCCGGCACGACGGCCGTCCCTTCCTGGAGTTCCGCTCCCGCAGCTGGGTGCTGGACGAGAAGGGGGAGAAGGTCCGCCCGCTGGAGACCGAGCACGCCTTCTGGCGGGTCACCAGCAACCAGCACGGCACCAGCGGCGAGCGCGAGATCGAGGTCTCCTCGGTCCGCGACGACGGCACCGTGGAGATCTGGTACGGCAAGCTGCACGACGGCAAGCCGCAGATCGACCTGGCCACCGACGCGGTCGCCCGGATCGAGGGCGCGGCCCCCTACAGCGGCGGCAAGCGGCTGTACGGCCTGGTCAAGGACGAGCTGCTCTGGGTCGGCGAGAAGGCCGCCCCCGAGGTGCCGCTGCGCCCGTACATGTCGGCGCAGCTGAAGAAGGTGCTCAACCCGGCGCAGCTGATCAGCGACATCAACGACCTGCCGGACGACGGCATCGCGTTCTTCCGCTGAGCGGCCCGGTACGCACGGAGTAGGGACCGACCACCCGGCCGGTCCCTACACTTGTCGGCAGGACCTCTCACCGGGCAGGGACAACACGTGGCGAACAGCGAGACCACCGACTGGAAGGCCGACCTGCGCGAGCGCGGCTACCGGCTGACCCCGCAGCGCCAGCTGGTGCTGGAGGCCGTCGACGTGCTCGACCACGCGACCCCGGACGAGATCCTCTGCCAGGTCCGCAGGACCGCCAGCGGCGTCAACATCTCCACCGTGTACCGCACGCTGGAGCTGCTGGAGGAGCTCGGCCTGGTCTCGCACGCGCACCTCGGCCACGGCGCCCCCACGTACCACCTGGCGGGCCGGCACACCCACCTGCACCTGGTCTGCCGGGACTGCGACAGGGTCACCGAGACCGACACCGCGATCGCCGCCCCGCTGATCGACAGCCTGCGCACCGAGCACGGCTTCGACACCGACCTCAAGCACTTCGCCATCTTCGGCCGCTGCGCGGACTGCACCGCCAAGTCGGAGGGCGGGCGGTCGTAAGCTGGCGGGTATGAAGAGCCCGCTGCTTGCCCTGCCCGGCGCCGTCCCGGCCGAAGGTCCCGACGAGGGGGTCGCCGCCCACTACGGCGACCTGTTCCGCGAGCAGCGCGCGCTGGCCGCCGGGCGCGGCTTCACCGACCTCTCGCACCGCGGCGTGATCACCGTGACCGGCCCGGACCGGCTGAGCTGGCTGCACCTGCTGCTCACCCAGCACGTCAGCGAACTGCCGCCGCAGCAGGCCACCGAGGCGCTGGTGCTCTCCCCGAACGGGCACGTGGAGCACGCGCTCTACCTGGTCGACGACGGGGGGACCACCTGGATCCACGTCGAGCCGGGCGGCGCGCCCGCGCTGGTGGCGTACCTGGAGTCGATGAAGTTCTGGAACCGGGTCGAGGTCACCGACGCCACCGAGCAGTACGCCGTGGCGTTCCTGCCCGCGGGCTCCACCGCCCCGGTCGGGAAGGCCGCCGCGGTGCGCGAACTCCCGTGGGGCCGCGACCTGTTCCTGCCGCGCGCCGAACTCGCCGCGGCCGCCGAGGAGTTCGGCCCGGCGGCGGGCGTCTGGGCGTACGAGGCGCTGCGGATCGAGGGGCACCGGCCGCGGCTCGGCTTCGAGACCGACCACCGCACCATCCCGCACGAGGTGGACTGGCTGGGCAGCGCCGTGCACCTGCAGAAGGGCTGCTACCGCGGCCAGGAGACGGTCGCCCGGGTGCACAACCTGGGTCGGCCCCCGCGCCGCCTGGTGTTCCTGCACCTGGACGGCACCGAGGAGAAGCTGCCCGCGCACGGCACCGAGGTCCGCGTCGAGGGCCAGGAGCGCCCGGTCGGCTTCGTCACCTCCTCGGCCCGGCACCACGAGCTGGGCCCGATCGCGCTGGCCCTGGTCAAGCGCAACACCCCGGTGGACGCGGTGCTGCTGGCCGACGGCGTCCCCGCCAGCCAGGACGTGATCGTCCCGGCGTAGCGCCTAGACCTCCAGCAGGACGGTGAACGGCCCGTCGTTCACCAGCGAGACCTTCATGTCGGCGCCGAACCGTCCGGTCTCCACCTTCGCGCCCAGCGCCCGCAGTTCGGCCACCACCGCGTCCACCAGCGGTTCGGCGACCGGGCCGGGCGCGGCGGCGTTCCAGGTGGGGCGGCGGCCCTTGCGGGCGTCGCCGTAGAGGGTGAACTGGCTGATCACCAGCAGCGGGGCGCCCAGTTCCGAGCAGGAGAGCTCGGGGCTGCCCGGGAAGAGCCGCAGCGTCCAGAGCTTGCGGGCCAGTTGGGCGGCCCGGGCCGGGGTGTCCTCGTGGGTGGCGCCGACCAGCACGCACAGGCCCGGCCCCTCGATCGCGCCGACCGTCTCGCCGTCCACCGTCACGGCCGCCCCGGCGACCCGCTGCACCACTGCTCGCATGCCGCCCATTGTGCCGGGCCCGGCCCGCCGGGGGCGCGCGGCCTCCGGTTGCGCGCCGGGGTCGCACGTGCTGCGCCCCGATCCGTGCAGGTGAACCCGTGGCGCGGATTCTTCGTACTAGCCAGGGGTGTTCGCCAGGGGGCCGTTCGGGTACTCGGGCGTGCGGCGCCGGGGCCCGGGGTGGCACGCTGTCCGACGGTCCGGGGCCTTCCGGGCCCCGCCGGGGCGTCCGCCGTCCCGGCGAACCGCGTCACCCGCACGAGTGGCACCGCCCGCCGGGGGGAACCCTGGGTGGCGGGCGGCCCGTGCTAGTGGCGGGCACTGGTACTACGGCAGGTGGTCGGATTGATGGACGTGAGCGCGGTCGACGAGGGCCTGGCCGGTCTGGCCCTGGAGGAACTGCGGGTGCTCCGCCGGGACGCGCTGGAGCAGGAGGCCGACCTGTCCTACCTGCGCCGCCTGCTGCACGGCCGGATGGACATCCTCCGGGCCGAACTGCAGCGCCGGGAGATCATCCCGCTGCAGGCCGCCGACGAGGCCCCCTGCGCCCTGCTGGACCGCCTGCCGGCCATCCTCGCCGACGCCCCCTCCGCGACCCGCCGCCCGGCCCGGCACGTCACCCTCGGCCCGCCCCGCGGCGAGCGCTACCAGCAGGAGGCCGACGCCCTGATGGGCGACGTCCAGCTGGCCGACCTGGCCGCGCACCCCACCGCCGACCTGCTGGCCGCCGTCGAGCGCCTGGACGAGCACCAGCGCGAGGTCTCCGGCCGCCGCCAGGCCCTGCAGCGCACCGCGGACGACTGCGGGGCCGAGATCACCCGCAGGTACCGTGAGGGGGAGGCCCGGGTCGACGACCTGCTCAGCGAGCGCTGAGCGGGGCGGACGCGGCCGGGGCCCACCCTCACCCTCACCGCCCCGTCCCTGGAGACCCACCCGTGTCGCAGTCCGCCCTGCCCGCCCTCGCCGAGGTCATACGCTCCGGCTTCACCGAGGGCCGCCACCGCGGTTCGCTGGTCCTGCTCGACGCCGACGGCGCCGTCGAGTACGCGCTCGGCACCCCCGAACTCCCGGTCTACCCGCGCTCCACCGCCAAGCCCTTCCAGGCGGTCGCCACCCTGCGGGCGGGCCTCGACCTGCACGGCGAACAGCTCGCGCTGGCCGCCTCCAGCCACTCCGCCGAACCCTTCCACCGCGCCGCGGTGCGCAAGCTGCTCGCCGGTGCGGGCCTCACCGAGGCCGCCCTGCGGCTGCCCGCCGACCTCCCGCTGGACGAGGTGGAGGCCGAGGAGCTGCTGCGCTCCGGCGGGGAGCGCGCCCCGATCCTGATGGACTGCTCCGGCAAGCACGCCGCCTGGCTGGCCGCCTCCGCCGCCAACGGCTGGAACCTGGAGTCCTACCTCGACCCGGACCACCCGATCCAGCAGCTCGCCCGCACCGCCCTGGAGGAGGCCGTCGGCGAGCGCGCCGCCCACCTGGGCACCGACGGCTGCGGCGCCCCGCTGCTGGCCGTCTCGCTCACCGGCCTGGCCCGCGGCTACCGCGCCCTGCTGCTGGCCGACCCGGGCACCGAGCAGCGCCGGGTCGCCGACGCGATGCGCGCCCACCCCGAGTACGTGGCCGGCACCCGCCGGGCCGACACCTGGCTGATGCGGGCGGTGCCCGGCGCGCTGTCCAAGATGGGCGCCGAGGCCGTCCAGGTGGTGGCGCTGCCCGACGGCCGCGCCCTCGCCTTCAAGATCGAGGACGGCGCCGAGCGCGCCCGCGGCCCGGTGCTGGCCGCCGCGCTGCGCCGCCTGGGCCTCGCGGACCCGGTGCTGGACCGGATCGCGGCCGCCCCGCTGCACGGCGGCGGCGCCGTGGTCGGCGAGGTCCGCGCGGCGTTCTGAACCGCGGCCCCGCCGCCCCGTCGGCCGACCCCGGGATGCCCGGGGCGGCACTTCGGTGCACGGTGGACGGCGGGGGAGCCACCCGCCGCCGCACCAGGGAGAGACCGCCATGACCGACCACACCTACCGGGTCACCGAGATCGTCGGGTCCTCGCACGAGGGCGTGGACGCCGCGATCCGCAACGGCATCGCCCGCGCCAACCGGACGCTGCGCAACCTGGACTGGTTCGAGGTGGTGCAGGTCCGCGGCCACATCGCGGACGGCGAGATCGAGCACTTCCAGGTCGGCCTGAAGGTCGGCTTCCGGCTCGACGACAACGACGGCGCCGACGACGGCGCCTGAGCCCGGCTCCGGGAACGCGCGAGGGGCGGGAGTCCGGTCGGACTCCCGCCCCTCGCACAGGTGCGGCAGGGCGCCCCGGAGGGCGGCACGGCTCAGTGGCCGCCCTGCTCCTGCAGACGCTTGATCGAGGCCTCGATCTCGGCCTCGGCCTCGGCCCGGCCGACCCAGTCGGCGCCCTGGACGGACTTGCCCGGCTCCAGGTCCTTGTAGACCTCGAAGAAGTGCTGGATCTCCAGGCGGTCGAACTCCGACACGTCCTGCAGGTCCTGCAGGTGCGACCAGCGCGGGTCGGTCGCCGGGACGCAGAGCAGCTTGTCGTCGCCGCCGGCCTCGTCCGTCATGTGGAACATGCCGATGGCGCGGCACTTGATCAGGCAGCCGGGGAAGGTCGGCTCCTCCAGGATGACCAGTGCGTCCAGCGGGTCGCCGTCGTCCGCGAGGGTGCCCTCGACGTAGCCGTAGTCGGCCGGGTAACGGGTCGAGGTGAAGAGCATGCGGTCCAGGCGGAGCCGGCCGGTCTCGTGGTCGACCTCGTACTTGTTGCGCGAGCCCTTCGGGATCTCGATCAGGACGTCGAACTCCAACGGTTCCTCCAAGGGTTGGGACTGACAGAATCCAAGTGTCTCCTACGGCGGGGTGTGCTCAGGAAAGGGGCCGGTCGGTGAGATCAGGGACAGGGGCGGGACGCGGGCGCAGAGCCGCGCTGGCGGCCGCGCTGGGAGCGGTGCTGGCCGGCGGGACGACGTTCGCGGGTCCGGCCCTCGCGCAGCCCTCGCCGGACCCGGCGCACAGCAGGCGGGCCGGCCAGGGCGACGGCCAGGGCCAGGACCGGCCGGGCGGCGACCACGGCGACGGCCGGCCGCAGCGCCGCGGCGACCGGCCCCGGGCGGTTCCGGTCAAGGGGCCGGTGCTGGCCGCGGGGGACGCCGCCGACAGCAAGGCGCCGACCGGCGGCGGGCTGCGCACCGCGCTCGGCGGCACCGTCCAGGACAAGGCGCTGGGCACCCTGAACTTCGCCGTCGCCGACGCCGCCACCGGCGAGTTCCTGTTCGGCGCGCAGGAGAACGTCCCGGCCACGCCCGCCTCCACCACCAAGCTCGCCACCGCCGTCGCCGCGCTCGCGCTGCTGCCCGCCGAGCACCGGATCGCCACCACCGTGGTCCGCGGCGCCCCCGGCGAGATCACCCTGGTCGGCGGCGGCGACCCCACCCTGACCGCCCTGCCCGCCGACCAGGTCCGGATCGGCGGCGCCCCCGTCGACCAGGACAGCTCCCCCGCCTCGATGGCCGAACTGGCGCACCGCACCGCCGCCGCGCTCAAGGCGGCCGGCACCGCCGAGGTCAAGCTCTCCTACGACACCTCGCTGTACACCGGCCCGCTGCTGCACCACGACCACGACGCGACGAACATCGCCGCGGTCACCCCGCTGATGGTCGACGAGGGCCGGATCGACCCGCGCTCGCCCGACGAGGCCCCGGCCCGGGTGTTCGACCCCGCCGGGCAGGCCGCCGACTCCTTCGCCGGGTTCCTCAGGGCCGAGGGCGTCACCGTCCAGGGCAAGCCCGCCCAGGCCGCCGCCGCCCCGGCCGGAGCCACCGAGCTCGCCCGGGTGGAGTCGCCGACGATCGGACGGCTGGTCGAGCGGATGCTCACCACCTCCGACAACACGCTGGCCGAGGCCGTCGCCCGGCAGGCCGCGCTCGCCGCGAAGCAGCCCGCCAGCTTCGAGGGCGCGGCCAAGGCGGTGACCGGCGAACTGGCCGCGCTCGGCGTGCCGTTGGACGGGGTGGTGCTCACCGACGGCAGCGGCCTGGCCAAGGCCAACCTGATCCCGCCGATCACCCTGGTCGACCTGCTCGCCACGGCCGCCGCCCCGGCCCACCCCGAACTCCGCCCGGTCATCACCGGCCTCCCCGTCGCGGGCTTCTCCGGCACCCTGGTGAATCGGTTCGGCGCCAAGTCCGGCGCGAACGAGGCCGCCGGCATCGTCCGCGCCAAGACCGGCACCCTCCAGGGCGTCAACACCCTGGCCGGCACCGTGGTCGACGCCGACGGCCGCGTCCTCGCCTTCGCCCTGATGACCCGCACCGACGCCGACCCCACCGCGGCCCGCGCCGCCGTCGACCGCATCGTCGCCAGGATCGCCGCCTGCGGCTGCTGACCCCGCGGGGGCGGCCGGCCCCGGCGGCCGGAGGAGCGGCACCGCTCCGCATGTCCCGGCCCGGGGCGGGTAGCCGTGCGCGGGGTCCCTCCCCGGGGAGGGGGCCAGCACGTACGGTGAGGGCATGACGAGCGCGAGCGGCGGTGCGGAGATGGTCGACTGGGATCTCGCGGTGGCGACCGCGACGCGGCTCGCCCGGCCGGGCCCGCGGATCGGTCGGGACGAGGCCCGGGCCGCGGTCGCCGAACTGCGGCGGCACGCCGCGGAGGCGGAGCGGCACGTGCGGGAGTACACCCGGATGGGGTCGACCGCGGCGGCGGGGACGCCGGTGCTGGTGGTGGACCGGCCCGGCTGGGTGCGGGCCAACGTGGCGGGCTTCCGGACGGTGGTGCGGCCGTTGACCGACCGGCTGGCGGCCCGGCGGCAGGGCGGCGGCCGGGGCGCGGCGGTGGCCGGTTCGGCGGGGGCGAAGGCGACGGGGGTGGAGGTCGGCGTGGTGCTGGCCTTCCTGTCGGCGAAGGTGCTGGGCCAGTACGAGACCTTCGCCCCGGCGGAGCTGCCGAGCGCCCCGGACAGCCCGGAGGGCCTGTTCGACCAACCGCGGCGCGGCCTGGCGGTGCCGCCCGGGCGGCTGCTGCTGGTGGCGCCGAACATCGTCCAGGTGGAGCGCGAACTCGACGTCGCCCCGCACGACTTCCGGCTCTGGGTGTGCCTGCACGAGGAGACCCACCGGACCCAGTTCACCGCGGTGCCGTGGCTGCGCGACCACATCCAGTCCGAGGTGCAGGAGTTCCTGGCGCAGACCGACGTCGACCCGGCGGCCTTCCTGGAGCGGCTGCGCGAGGCGCTCGGCGGCCTGCCCCTCCCGGGCCGGCCCGGCGTCCGCCGGGAGGACGCGCCCAGCGTCACCGACCTGGTCCAGACGCCCGCGCAGCGGGAGATCCTGGCCCGGCTGACGGCGGTGATGTCGCTGCTGGAGGGCCACGCGGACGTGGTGATGGACGGGGTGGGGCCCGCGGTGGTGCCCTCGGTGGCGGAGATCCGGGAGAAGTTCCAGCGCCGCCGCGACCGCGGCAGCGGCCGGCTCGACCTGGCGCTGCGCCGACTGCTCGGGATGGACGCCAAGCTGCGGCAGTACCAGGACGGCGCGGTGTTCGTCCGGGGCGTCGTGGAGCGGGTCGGGATGGACGGCTTCAACCGGGTGTGGACCTCGCCGAACACGCTGCCGACCAAGGAGGAGGTCCACGACCCGGCGTCCTGGGTGGCCCGGGTGATCGGCTGAGCGCGGGAACCGGACCGGTCCGGTTCCCCTCCCGACCGGTCCGTCGAGCGGGCGAGTCGTACACCTGGCGGCAGACGTAACGTTTCTCCATTCACCCGTACGTGGGACGGTGGATCCGCCGTTGGCGCGGGTGGCGTGGGCGGTGTCCGGATTCTGCGACCATCTGTGAGCGCCTGGTGACCGAGAGCTGACAGGCGGCCGACGTACCCCCCCTCCGCCAAGGAGTGCCAACCATGGGCCCACACCCCGCTGTCGCGGCGATACGCCTCGCCGTCCGCCGTACCCTCGCCGAGCTCGCCGCGGAGGCGGGCGTCACCCCCGGCGGGCCGGTCCGCACGCCCGCGCCCGTGCCGGTGCCCGTGCTGGCGGGCACCGCGACGGTGCCCGGCACGTTGATCGGCAACGCCCGCCGCCACCCCTCCGGCCTGCCCCGCACGCCCGCCGCGCCCGGCTCCCCGCTGGTGCTGGTGGCGGTCTCCGGCGGCGCCGACTCGATGGCGCTGGCCACCGCCACCGCCTTCGAGGCCCCCAAGCTCGGCCTGCGGGTCGGCGCCGTGACCGTCGACCACGGCCTGCAGGACGGTTCGGCCGAGCGCGCCGAGCAGGTCGCCGCCCGGCTGCGCGAGCTCGGCCTCGACCCGGTGGAGGCGGTCGCCGTCCGGGTGGGCCGCGGGGGCGGCCCGGAGAACGCCGCCCGGGACGCCCGCTACGCCGCCCTGGACCTGGCCGCCGAGCGCCACGGCGCGCTCGCCGTGCTGCTCGGCCACACCCGCGACGACCAGGCGGAGACGGTGCTGCTGGGCCTGGCCCGCGGCTCCGGCGCCCGTTCGCTGGCCGGGATGCCCGCGCAGAAGGGCCGCTACCGCCGCCCGCTGCTGGAGCTGGACCGGGCCGCCACCCGGCAGGCCTGCACCGCGCAGTCCATCCCGGTCTGGGACGACCCGCACAACTCCGACCCGGCCTACACCCGCTCCCGGGTCCGGCACGAGGTGCTGCCGGTGCTGGAGAAGCACCTGGGCGGCGGCGTGGTCGAGGCGCTGGCCCGCACCGCCCGGCTGTTCCGCGACGACGCCGACGCCCTGGACCAGTGGGCCGCCCTGGCCGAGCGCGACCTGCGCGCCCCGGAGGGCGGCCTGGAGGTCGGCAAGCTCGCCGAACTGCCCCCCGCCGTGCGCCGCCGGGTGCTGCGCCGGGCGGCGCTGCGCGCGGGCTGCCCGGCCGGTGACCTGTTCGCCCGGCACCTGGAGACCGTGGACCTGCTGGTCACCGGCTGGCGCGGTCAGGGCCCGCTGCACCTACCCGGGGGCGTCGAAGCCGTGCGCCGGTGTGGCACGCTGGTGTTTCGGCGGCAGGGCGACTGAGCACAGTCGTACCGCCGCCGCCGAACCCAGACCCCGAACGTTTGAGGACGTATCCCCGGTGGACCAGAACGACATGGGCGCAGACCTCGCGAAGGTGCTCATCAGCAAGGACGAGATCGACGCCAAGCTGGTGGAGCTGGCCGCGCGGATCGACCAGGACTACGCCGGGAAGGACCTCCTGCTGGTCGGCGTCCTCAAGGGCGCCGTCATGGTGATGGCGGACCTGGCCCGGGCCCTGCACAGCCAGGTCACCATGGACTGGATGGCGGTCTCCTCGTACGGGATGGGCACCAAGTCCTCCGGCGTGGTGCGGATCCTCAAGGACCTGGACACCGACATCGCGGGCAAGGACGTGCTGATCGTCGAGGACATCATCGACTCCGGCCTGACGCTGTCCTGGCTGCTCGGCAACCTGGGCTCGCGCGGCCCGGCCTCGCTGAAGGTGTGCACCCTGCTGCGCAAGCCGGACGCCGCCAAGGTGGAGATCGACGTCGAGTACGTCGGCTTCGACATCCCCAACGAGTTCGTGGTCGGCTACGGCCTGGACTACGCGGAGAAGCTGCGCAACCTGCCGTTCATCGGCACGCTCGCGCCGCACGTGTACGGCGGCTGAACCGTTCGGGCGACGGGTGGGAACAGGGCACCGTTCCCGCCCGTTGTGCGGGGGTAGGAAAATAGTCCGCACCGTGGTGCGATCCCGCCGGTAGCGGGGTCCGCTGCGGTACGGTCCCATCAAACGCTCGTCTTACGAGCACATATCGGATGCGCCGAGGCCCCAAGCCGAGCAGCGCCCGTTGAACTGGCAGGAGGGACGGGGCGGTGACGCCCCGCATGGATGGACGTCAAGCGATACTTCCGTGCGCCGATCATGTGGGTCGTGCTGGCCGCCCTCGCCGTGTTCGCGTTGATGGAGCTCGTCTCGGATTCGAGCGGCTACAAGACTGCGGACACCGGGCAGATCGTCAGCGCCATCGACAACAACCAGGTGAAGTCGGCGCAGCTCACCACCGGTGACTCGAACCTCATCAAGATCCAGCTGCAGGACGGCCAGAAGCTGAAGGCGGGCTCGAACGGCAAGTCGCCGTCCGGCACCCGCTTCCAGGCCTCCTACACCGGCGAGCAGCAGGCCGCCGACCTCGCCAAGAAGCTCCAGGACAAGTACGCGGGCGGCCAGATCGCCGACGGCTACACCGTCAGCCCCGAGAAGCAGTCGACCTTCGTCAGCCTGCTCTTCTCGATGCTGCCGATCGTGATCATCGTCCTGGTCTTCCTGTTCCTGATGAACCAGATGCAGGGCGGCGGCTCCCGGGTCATGCAGTTCGGCAAGTCCAAGGCCAAGCTGCTCACCAAGGACACCCCGAAGACCACCTTCGCGGACGTCGCGGGCGCCGACGAGGCGGTCGAGGAGCTCCACGAGATCAAGGAGTTCCTGCAGGAACCGGCCAAGTTCCAGGCGGTCGGCGCCAAGATCCCCAAGGGCGTGCTGCTGTACGGCCCGCCCGGCACCGGCAAGACCCTGCTGGCCCGCGCCGTCGCGGGCGAGGCGGGCGTGCCGTTCTACTCGATCTCCGGCTCCGACTTCGTCGAGATGTTCGTCGGCGTCGGCGCCAGCCGCGTCCGCGACCTGTTCGAGCAGGCCAAGGCCAACGCCCCGGCGATCATCTTCGTCGACGAGATCGACGCCGTCGGCCGGCACCGCGGTGCGGGCCTCGGCGGCGGCCACGACGAGCGCGAGCAGACCCTCAACCAGCTGCTGGTCGAGATGGACGGCTTCGACGTCAAGGGCGGCGTCATCCTGATCGCCGCCACCAACCGCCCCGACATCCTGGACCCGGCGCTGCTGCGCCCCGGCCGCTTCGACCGGCAGATCGCCGTCGACCGCCCGGACCTCCAGGGCCGACTGGACATCCTCAAGGTGCACCAGAAGGGCAAGCCGATCGCGCCGGACGTCGACCTCTCGGCCGTCGCCAAGCGCACCCCCGGCTTCACCGGCGCCGACCTGTCGAACGTGCTGAACGAGGCGGCGCTGCTCACCGCGCGCTCCGAGAAGAAGCTGATCGACAACCAGGTGCTGGACGAGGCGATCGACCGCGTCGTGGCCGGTCCGCAGAAGCGCTCGCGGATCATGTCCGACAAGGAGAAGAAGATCACCGCGTACCACGAGGGCGGCCACGCCCTGGTCGCGGCGGCCTGCAACTACTCCGACCCGGTGCACAAGATCACCATCCTGTCCCGCGGCCGCGCCCTGGGCTACACGATGGTGCTGCCGGACGAGGACAAGTACTCGACCACCCGCAACGAGATGCTCGACCAGCTCTCGTACATGCTGGGCGGCCGGGCGGCGGAGGAGCTGGTCTTCCACGACCCGACCACCGGCGCCTCGAACGACATCGAGAAGGCCACCGCCACCGCGCGGGCCATGGTCACCCAGTACGGCATGAGCGAGCGCCTCGGCGCGATCAAGTTCGGTTCCTCCGACTCCGAGCCGTTCCTCGGCCGCGAGATGTCCCACCAGCGCGACTACTCGGAAGAGGTCGCCGGGCTGGTGGACGAGGAGGTCAAGAAGCTGATCGAGACGGCGCACAACGACGCCTGGGAGATCCTGGTCGAGAACCGCGACGTGCTCGACAACCTGGTCCTCGAGCTGCTGGAGAAGGAGACGCTGAACAAGGAGCAGATCGCCGAGATCTTCGCTCCGGTGATCAAGCGTCCCCCGCGTCCGGCGTGGACCGGCTCGGCCCACCGCACCCCGTCCACCCGGCCGCCGGTGCAGTCGCCGAAGGAGCTGGCGCTGACCAACGGCGCCGCGACCGCCCCGACCGACCCGGTGGACGTCGTGAAGCTCCCGCCGGTCGACGGCGGCCAGGTCGAGAGCTGAGCGACCGAATATCCGTTCGGAATGGATGCCGCGTTTCCCGGGTTTGTACCCTGGAGGCGCGGCATCCGTGCTGCACCGACCCTCTTGACCGGGATCCTCCCGACTGACGAGCAGCGAGGCACGCATGATCGATCCGGTGACGCTCGACGGTGACCACCCCGTCCGCGAGTTCGACCAGAAGCGGGCCGAGAACGCCGTCCGCGAGCTGCTGTTCGCCGTCGGGGAGGACCCGGACCGCGAGGGCCTGCTGGAGACCCCGGCCCGGGTGGCCCGCGCCTACCGGGAGATATTCGCCGGCCTGTGGCAGCAGCCGGAGGACGTGCTGACCACCACCTTCGACCTGGGCCACGACGAGATGGTGCTGGTCAAGGACATCGAGGTGTACTCCACCTGCGAGCACCACCTCGTCCCGTTCCGCGGCGTCGCGCACGTCGGCTACATCCCGTCCACCAGCGGCAAGATCACCGGCCTGTCCAAGCTGGCCCGGCTGGTCGACGTGTACGCCCGCCGCCCGCAGGTGCAGGAGCGGCTGACCAGCCAGGTCGCGGACGCGCTGATGCGGATCCTGGAGCCGCGCGGCGCCATCGTGGTGATCGAGTGCGAGCACATGTGCATGTCGATGCGCGGCATCCGCAAGCCCGGGGCGAAGACCATCACCTCCGCCGTCCGCGGCCAGCTGCGCGACCCGGCCACCCGCAACGAGGCGATGAGCCTGATCATCGGCGGCCGCTGACGCCGCGTCGGTCCGCCGCTGGGGCGCCGCCCGTCCGGGCGGCGCCCCAGCGCGTCCTCAGCCGCGCGGCTCGCGGTCCGGCGGCGGGTCGAGGTGGTCGCTGAGCCACTCCAGGGTGGCGGGCAGCTCGCGGCGCCAGGTCTCGAAGGAGTGGCCGCCGTCGGGCAGGAAGATCGAGTCGACCTGCAGCTCCGGGTGGGCCGCCGACACCTGCTGGGCGTCGGCCAGGAACCGCTGGGTGGCCGGGAAGTCGTCCTCGGCCCGGGTGGAGACCAGCAGCAGCTCGGCCCGCGGCGCGGGCAGGTTCTTCAGCCGCCAGTCCAGGTCGGACTGCTGGGCGGCCGCCCGGTCGCCCTGGAACAGGTCGCCGTCCGTCCAGCGGTCGTTCGGCACCGTGTAGTCGGCGTGCATCCCGGCCGCGTTCCGGTACGTGTCCGGGTGCCGCATCGCCAGCCGCAGCGCACAGGACCCGCCGGTGGAGTAGCCGAACACCCCCCAGGACCCGGCCGACCGGCTGACCCGGTACGCCGAGCGCAGCGCCGCCGGGACGTCCGCGGCGAACCAGGTCTCCGCCTGCGGCCCGCCCGGGACGTCCACGCACTCGGTGTTGCGCGGCGGGGCGACGGTGGGGCGGGCCATCACGATCACGGTCGGCGCCATCTCCCCGCTGCGCTGCAGCTCCGACGCGGTCTGCGGCAGCCGCAGCCCCTCGACCAGGTGCAGCGACGGGCCCGGGTAGCCGGCCAGGGCCAGCAGCACCGGGAAGCGCTCGCGGGCGTAGCGCGGGTTGAAGTACTCCGGCGGCAGGTAGACGAACACCTGGTCGGACAGGCCGGAGGCGGTGCCGGTGATCCGCACCGAGTCGACCCGGCCGACCTCCTCCGGGGTGCCCGCGGGCAGCACGTCCCTGACCGTCTCCAGCCCGCCCTCGTCGGTCGGCACCACCAGCTTCCCGGTCTCCGGGGCGGCGCCCGGGGACTTCGCCGCGACCAGCGCCAGCGGGGCGCCGCCGGGGCGCAGCAGGTCGTTCCAGGAGCTGTAGAAGCCGTACGCGTTGTTCACCGACAGCAGCAGCACCGCCAGCGCCGCCGCCTGGGTCACCAGCAGCAGCCCGAGTCGCCCCAGCACCGGCAGCGGGCGCTGCCGGGCCAGTCTGGGCCACAGCCAGAGGGTGCCGAGCAGGGCGGCCGCGGCCACCGCGGCCAGCGCGTACACCAGTGTCCGGCTGGTCAGCTCCATGCCTTCCGGTCCTCCTCGACTTCGGCCACGCCATCGTCATCTGACGGCCCGTCGGCGGCGAGCCGGGGTACTCTGACCGGGCGTCGGAAATCCGTGCGAACGAGTGGCTCCCGTGCCGGGGAACCGACGCAGTGGAACGCGGCGTCCACCGGGGGGAGACGCGCCGAACCGCCGGAGAGGCGGCCACGGGTGCGGGTGCGGCAGCGGTGCCGCGTCCCCCGGACCGACGAGCGCAACCGTTCGACCGGGGCTCCGGAAGAGCGGCCCATACCGCTCCGTGGACCGCACTTGACGTGCGGATTGCCAGAAAAAGGAACTGTCATGAAGGTCCGTCACGCACCCGTTCCCGGAGTGCGCGCACAGCGCCCCGGTGCCTCTAGGCTGAGTTCTCATGAGCGCTCCCGTGTCCGCTGAGACCACCACCGACGAACCCCGTCCCCGGGGTCTGCAGGCGCTCCGCGACCAGGCCGCCGCGGTGCCGCGACCCTGGCTGCCGGGAGCGGTCGGCTACGCCTGCCTGGCCATCGGCCTGATCGACATCGCCTGCGCGGTCTTCCCCAAGCTGCGGCTCACCAAGATGCACGTCTGGGCCGGTCAGCTCCCCGGCGGCACCACCTCGCTGGCCGCCGCCGGCACCCTGATGGTCGGCATGCTGCTGGTGCTGCTCGCGCACGCCCTGCGCCGCCGCAAGGCACGCGCCTGGCGGGCCGTGTGCGTGCTGCTGCCGGTCGGCGCGGCGCTGCACCTGCTGCGCTGGCACCAGTTCGGGCAGGCCGCGATCTCGCTCGCGCTGCTCGCCGTGATGCTGGTCCACCGGCGCGAGTTCTACGCCAAGGCCGACCCGCGCACCCGCTGGCGCGCCGTGCTCAACTTCGTGGTGCTCGGCATCGTCTCGGTGCTGCTCGGCCTGGTCATCGTCTCGGTCCGCTGGAAGGCCGAGCTCGGCGACCCCTCGCTGTTCCAGCGGCTGGAGCACGTCGGCTACGGCCTGTTCGGCTTCGAGGGCCCGATCCACTACACCTCCGACCGGATCGGCGACCTGGTCGGCTACTCGCTCGGCGCGCTCGGCCTGGTCACCGCCCTCACCACCGCGTACCTGGCGCTGCGCCCCGAGAAGCCCGAGCCCGAGCTCACCCCCGAGGACGAGCTGCGGGTGCGCGAACTGCTCGCCCGGCACGGCAGGCGCGACTCGCTCGGCTACTTCGCGCTGCGCCGCGACAAGAGCGTGCTGTTCTCGCCCACCGGCAAGGCCGCGATCTCCTACCGGGTGGTCTCCGGCGTGATGCTGGCCTCCGGCGACCCGGTCGGCGACGTCGAGGCCTGGCCCGGCGCGATCAAGGTCTTCATGGCGACCGCCCGCGAGCACGCCTGGGTGCCCGCCGTGATGGGCTGCTCCGAGGTCGGCGGCGAGGTGTGGACCCGGGAGGCCGGGCTGGACGCCCTCGAACTCGGCGACGAGGCCATCGTCGACACCGCCACCTTCTCGCTCTCCGGCCGCGCCATGCGCAACGTCCGCCAGATGGTCAAGCGGATCGAGCGCAACGGCTACTCCTGCCAGGTCCGCCGGGTCGGCGACCTCACCCTCGACGAGAAGCGCCGGATCGGCGACGCGGCCGCCCGCTGGCGCGGCACCGACACCGAGCGCGGCTTCTCCATGGCGCTCGGCCGCTTCGGCGACCCGGGCGACGACGACTGCGTGGTCGTCACCGCGCACAAGGCCCCCGAGGAGGGGGAGGCCGCCGGGCCGGGCGACGACCTGAAGGCGGTGCTGCACTTCGTCCCGTGGGGCGAGGACGGCATCTCGCTGGAGCTCATGCGCCGCGACCGGGAGGCCGACCCGGGCCTCAACGAGCTGCTGATCGTCGCCGCCCTCCAGGAGGTCGGGGCGATGGGCGTGCGCCGGGTCTCGCTGAACTTCGCGATGTTCCGCTCGGCCCTGGCCCGCGGCGAGCGGATCGGTGCCGGGCCGGTGCTGCGGGCCTGGCGCGGACTGCTGGTGTTCCTGTCGCGCTGGTTCCAGATCGAGTCGCTGTACAAGTTCAACGCGAAGTTCCAGCCCAGCTGGGAGCCGCGCTTCCTGGTCTACCAGCACACCCGCGACCTCCCGCGGATCGGCTTCGCCGCGATGCAGGCGGAGGCGTTCATCACGCTGGGCATGCCCCGGTTCGGGCGCAAGCGGCAGCGGCAGGGGCTCATGCAGGAGCCCGCGGCGCAGCTCGACAAGGCGGCGTAGTCCCGGACGGGAGGGTGCGTCCCCGGCGCACCCTCCCGTCCGGCGTTCGGTCCGTTCCCGGCCGTGCGCCGATAATGGGACGCATGAGCGAGAACGTCCCCGGTCTGCCCGTCCTTGAGCGCTGCGCGGTGATGGGGGTGGTCAACGTCACGCCGGACTCGTTCTCGGACGGGGGGATGTGGCTGGACCCGGCGAAGGCGGTCGCGCACGGGCTGGACCTGGTGGCGCGCGGGGCGGACCTGGTGGACGTGGGCGGGGAGTCGACCCGGCCGGGAGCGGTGCGGGTGACCGAGGCGGAGGAGCTGCGCCGGGTCGTGCCGGTGGTCACCGAGCTGGCCCGGGCCGGGGTGGTGGTGTCGGTGGACACCATGCGGGCGAGCGTCGCGGCGGCGGCCGTCGCCGCGGGCGCCCGGGTGGTCAACGACGTGTCCGGCGGACTCGCCGACCCCGCGATGGCCGAGGTGGTCGCCCGGACCGGCGCGCCGTTCGTGGTGATGCACTGGCGCGGCCAGTCGGCGGACATGGACTCCCTGGCGGTGTACGAGGACGTGGTCGCGGACGTGGTGCGGGAGCTGACCGTCCGGGTGGAGGAGCTGCTGGCCGCGGGGGTGAAGGAGGAGCAGCTGATCCTCGACCCCGGCCTGGGCTTCGCCAAGACCGGCGCGCACAACTGGGCGCTGCTGGGCCGGCTGGACGCGCTGACCGCGCTGGGACGGCCGGTGCTGGTGGCGGCTTCGCGCAAGCGCTTCCTGGGTACGCTGCTGGCCAACCCGGAAACCGGGGAGCTGCGCCCGGCGCGGCAGCGGGACGACGCCACGGCGGCGGTCTCGGTGCTGTCGGCGAAGGCGGGTGCCTGGGCGGTTCGGGTGCATGACGTGTCCGGCACGGCTGACGCCGTACGAGTCGTCGCGGCCTGGGAGCAGGCGGCGCAGAGGGGGTAGACGTGGCGGAAGCGATGAGCGGTGGCAACGACCGGGCGGCGGCGCTGGAGCCGGACCAGGAGGCGGTGCTGGCCGTCAACCAGGCGCTGTACGAGGCGCTGGAGAACGGCGACCTGGAGGCCGTCGAGTCGATCTGGCTGGGTGCGGACGAGGCCGACGACAAGAGCGGGGTGTACTGCGTGCACCCGGGCTGGCCGGCGCTGATCGGCCGGGCCCAGGTGACCCGCTCGTACATGCTGATCATGGCGAACACCGAGTACATCCAGTTCTTCCTGACCGACGTCGAGGTGGACGTCCGGGGCGACTCGGCCCTGGTGACCTGCACCGAGAACATCCTGTCCGGCGGCGAGCCGGAGGAGGAGGGCGAGCTGGGGCCGCTGGTGGGCGGCAAGGTGGTCTCGACGAACCTGTTCCGGCGGACGGCGGACGGGTGGAAGCTGTGGTCGCACCACGGGTCGCCGGTGCTCACCAGCGGGGACGACGAGGACGAGGACGAGGACGAGTAGCGCCGCCGGGGCGGTGGCGTCAAGGGCCGCGGTGGCCGGTCCGATCGGGTGGGCGGCCGGGGAGGCGGTCCCTGGCGGTCGGTGCTCGAAGGTAGATTCGAGGGGCGGCGGGCGACGGTGCCCGCCGGTCCCCGCCCGCTCCGGGCGGGGCCGACAGCTGGGAGCAGTGATTCTTTTGCTGGACCGCGTCACCCTGCGCGGGCTCCGTGCCCGCGGCCACCACGGCGTCTTCGAGCGCGAGCGGATCGAGGGGCAGACCTTCGTGGTCGACCTGGTGCTGTTCCTCGACACCCGCCCGGCCGCCACGGGGGACGACCTG
The DNA here is from genome assembly GCF_030268885.1 of Kitasatospora phosalacinea. Lineage (GTDB taxonomy): Bacteria > Actinomycetota > Actinomycetes > Streptomycetales > Streptomycetaceae > Kitasatospora > Kitasatospora phosalacinea_C. The sequence goes on along the minus strand of NZ_BSSA01000007.1, from coordinate 249,060 downwards.
ACCCGCACCGCGCACTACGGCGTGATCGCGGAGGAGGTCACCGCGGTGATCGCGGGCGACCCGGTCGACCTGATCGAGACGCTGGCCCAGCGGATCGCCGACCAGTGCCTGCGCCACGAGGTGGTCGAGGAGGTCGAGGTCACCGTGCACAAGCCGGACGCCCCGATCACCGTCCCGTTCGACGACGTCACCATCACGATCCGCCGGGGCCGCGCCTGACCGCGCCCGGTGGAGCCCGAGCAGAGGGAACTCCATTGGCCACGACCGACCCGACCGCCACGCCGACCACGTTCGACCTGCAGGGCAGGGTGGACCGCGTGGAGTCCACCCTGCACGACTCCCGGACCGCCGCCGTCGCCCTGGGCAGCAACCTGGGCAACCGCCTGGAGACCCTCCAGGGCGCCGTGGACGCCCTGGAGGACACCCCGGGGGTGCGGGTGACCGCGCTGTCCGGGGTGTACGAGACGGACGCCGTGGGCGGCCCCGAGAACCAGCCGAGCTACTTCAACGCCGTCGCGGTGCTGCGCACCTCGCTGCCCCCGCAGGACCTGCTGGAGCGGGCCAACGCGGTGGAGGACGCGTTCGGCCGGGTCCGCGAGGTGCGCTGGGGGCCGCGCACCCTGGACGTCGACGTGCTCGCCTACGAGGGCGTCACCAGCGACGACCCGCACCTGACGCTGCCCCACCCGCGGGCCCACGAGCGGGCGTTCGTGCTGGCCCCCTGGCAGGACGCCGACCCGGCGGCCGAGGTGCCGGGCCACGGGCCGGTCGCCGAGCTGCTGGCGGGCCTCGGCGGCGCCGCGGCGCAGGGCGTGCGGCTCCGCGCCGACCTGCAGCTGCGGCTGCCGGAGTGAGTCCGGGAACTTCCGGGCGCACGCGGGCGTAGCTCCCTGGGGGCGCGGCCGGGCCGGTACGGTGGCCTAGCGCCCGCCGTCGAACCACTGGAAGGAAGCCCGTCCGCGTGAAGCCGCTCCGTCTCCGCCTGCTGCTCGGCATCACCGCGATCACGGGGCTGCTGTCCTGGGGCGGGGCCCGGCTGTGGGACTCGCTGGGCACGCTGCCCGGGGTGCCCGCCTATGCGCCGTACGTGCTGGCGGCGGTCGCCGTGGTGCTGCTGGCCGCGACGGTCTCGCTGCGCTCCCGGCTGAAGGCGGTGCGGGAGCGGCAGCCGGGCGCCAAGGGGGTGGACCCGCTGCACGCGGCCCGGGCGCTGGTGCTGGGGCAGGCCAGTGCCCTGGTCTCCGCGGTGGTGACCGGGATCTACGCGGGCGTCGGGGTGTTCCTGCTCGGCTCGCTGGACGTCGCGGCCCGCCGGGCGCAGGCGCAGACCGCGCTGTTCGCGGTGCTGGCGGGCGCGGCGGTGATCGCGGTGGCGCTGTGGCTGCAGCACGTCTGCAAGCTCCCGGACGACCACGACGACCCCGAGCACCCGCGCGGGACGGCCGCCACCCCGCGCTGACGGCCGCTGACGGGGCGTCACCGGCCGGTGGCCTTCCGTGGTCCTCACGGACTGTCAAGGCCCGAATGGGGGGCGAGGCTGACAGCGCCGCGATTCGCACGCTAGTTTCTAGCCATGTCTCGCGGACGCCACCGTCATTCCTCCGTCCTCGGCCGGCTGCTGCCCCCGGTCGCCTCCGGCGTGCTCGTGGTCGCGGCGGTGGCCGCGCTGGTGGCCAGTCCGGACCAGGTCGTGGCCCGCTCGGTCGGGGTCGCCGCCGTGGTCGCCGTGGTCGGCCTGGCCCTGGTGCTGCGCCAGCGCGACCGGGCCGCCCGGACCGCCGCCGAGCTCGCGGTGGTGCGCCGGCTGCGCGCCGAGGAGCGCTACGAGGAGCAGATCGCCGAGGCCGAGTACGCGGCCGAGGTCGCCGAGGAGCGGGCCACCCGGTTCGGGCGTCGGCTGACCGCGGAGAAGTCCCGGCTGGCCAAGGCCGAGACTGAGATCGCCCGGCTGCTGCGCGAGCGCGCCGTGATGGTCGCCGAGCAGGCCCTGAAGGAGGCCGAGGCGGCCCGCAGGGCGGTGGAGGCCGCCCGCCCCAAGCACCCCGTCACCCCCGCCTCGTTCGTCCGGGCCCAGGCCGCGATGCGGCACCTGGAGCGGCAGGCGGCGGTCGCCGAGGCGCGCCGCGCGGTGGACGAGCGGGCCCAGGTCGAGCTGCGCCCGAAGATGCCGGAGCCGGTGCCGGCCACCGGTTCGGCCGCGCTGCGCCCGGTCGGTCCGGCGCTGCCCGCGCAGGAGGCCGCCCGGCCGGTCGTGCCCGCGCCGCAGCGGCCGCGGGCCACCGCGTTCAGCTTCTTCGGCCGTCCCGGCACCGCCCGGACCGCGCTGCGGTCCGGTGCCCCGGCGCCCGCGGTCGGCGACCTGGCGGACGTGGTGGGCGACGAGGCGCTGGCCGACAGCGAGCGCTACGCGGTGCTGGACGCGGCCCCGGTGGACGCCGCGCCGCCCGCGCACCGGGCGGTGGAGCAGTCGCCGAGCCACCAGCACGCCGAGTCGGACACCGAGCCCGAGGTGGTCGACCTGACCGCGCACGACGAGACCGAGCTGCTGGAGCTGCCCGAGCTGCGGGCCGGTCGTTCCTGACCCGGCAGCACGCGCAACGGCCCCCCGGAGCCTTCCGGGGGGCCGTTGCGCGTGCTGCCGCGGGTCGTCAGACGTTGACGCCGAAGTCCTGGGCGATGCCGACCAGGCCGGAGGCGTAGCCCTGGCCGATGGCGCGGAACTTCCACTCGGCGCCGTTGCGGTAGAGCTCGCCGAAGACCATCGCGGTCTCGGTGGCGGCGTCCTCGGAGAGGTCGTAGCGGGCGATCTCGGCGCCGCCGGCCTGGTTCAGCACCCGGATGTAGGCGTTGCGGACCTGGCCGAAGCTCTGGCCGCGGTTGTTGCCGTCGTAGATCGACACCGGGAAGGTGATCCGCTGCACGTCGGCGGGCAGCGCGGCCAGGTTGACGTTGATCTGCTCGTCGTCGCCCGCGCCCTCGCCGGTGCGGTTGTCGCCGGTGTGCACGACGGTGCTGTCCGGGGTGCTGGTGTTGTTGAAGAAGACGAAGTGCCGGTCCGAGTAGACCTTGCCCTCGCCGTTCAGGACGATCGCGCTGGCGTCGAGGTCGAACTCGGCACCGGTGGTGGTGCGCACGTCCCAGCCGAGGCCGACGGTGACCGCGGTCAGGCCGGGGGCTTCCTTGGTCAGCGAGACGTTGCCACCCTTGGAGAGGCTCACGGGCATGGTCTGTGGTGTCCCTTCGGTCGGTTTTGCCCAGAGAACGCCGGACGGGCGGTCGTTGGTTCCACCGATTCGCGGACGGACGGATTCCTCCGCCCGGGCGGTGCCCGGCGCAGGACTCAGATTCTCGGGTAGCGGCCCTGCAGGGTCCAGACGTTGGGGTTGTCGGCGAGTCCCTCGTGCAGCTCGGTCAGGTCGGCCAGCAGGTCCTGCAGGAAGTCCCGGGCCTCGCGGCGCAGTTCGGCGTGCCGGACGACCAGCGGCTCCTCGTCGGGCAGCCAGGTCGCGGTGATCTCGACCCAGCCGAACCGGCGGGCGAAGCGCAGCAGCTCGGTGTTCTGGGTGAAGTCGAGGTCCTCGGTGCGGACCCGGGCCTCCCGGCTGCCCCGCGGGCCCTCGTCGAGCCGTTCGGCGATGTCGCACACCGCCCAGGCGAAGTCCAGCACCGGGACCCAGTGCCAGCGGGTCTCCAGGCCCGCGCCCTCGTCCGTCTCCAGGTACACGTCGCCCGCGAACAGGTCGTGCCGCAGCGAACGGACCGACGCGGTGCGGTAGTCGGTCTGCGGGGGGTCGGGGAAGCGGGTGGAGAGGGAGTAGCCGAGCTCGATCACGCCCGCCATTGTGCCGCTTCGGCCGGAGCGGGCTTAACCAGGTGACGGGGCCGGGGGCGGGCGGGATGATGGGCGGCATGACTGAGCCCGTGCGCGTACGGGGTTCGGTGGTCGTGCCCGACGCCGAGCTCGTCTGGCGCTTCTCCCGTTCCTCCGGCCCCGGCGGGCAGCACGTGAACACCTCCGACTCGCGGGTCGAGCTCCGGTGGGACCTGGCGGCCTCCGAGGCGCTGCCCGCGGTGTGGAAGGAGCGCGCCCTGGAGCGGCTGGCCTCCCGGCTGGTGGACGGGGTGCTGGTGGTCCGGGCCTCCGAGCACCGCTCGCAGTGGCGCAACCGGGAGGTGGCCGCGGCCCGGCTGGCCGCGCTGCTGGGGGAGGCCACCGCGCCGCCGCCGAAGGCCCGGCGGGCCACCAAGCCGAGCCGCGGCACGGTCGAGCGGCGGCTGGAGAACAAGCGGCACCGCTCGGGGCTGAAGCAGGGCCGGGGCCGGATCCGTCCGGAGTGACGGGTCGTCAGCCGAGCTGCCGGTAGCCGCCGCGCAGGTACAGCAGCGGCCGCCCGGCGGGGGAGGGCACCCGGGCGGACAGGACGCGGCCGAGCACCAGGGTGTGGTCCCCGGCCGGGACGCGCTGCTCGGTGCGGCACTCCACGGTGGCCAGTGCGCCGTCGACCAGCGGGGCGCCGCTGCGCGGGCCGCGGTGCCAGGCGGCGTCGGCGAACAGCAGCCGGTCGCTGAGCCGGCCCTTCATCGCGAACCGGGAGGCCAGGGTGCGGTGCTCCTCGCCCAGCAGCGACACCGCCCAGGTCTCGGCCCGGGCCAGCAGCTCGTCCATCCGCGAGTCCTCGCGGACCGAGACCAGCACCAGCGGCGGCTCCAGCGACACCGACAGGAACGAGGTGGCGGTCATGCCCGCGTCCTCGCCGTCCTCGGGGTCGTGCACGGTCAGCAGCGAGACGCCCGCGGCGAGCTGCCCGAGGGCGGCCCGGAACTCCTCGGGGGTGGCGTCGGCCGCCGCCGCGGGGGCGGGGGCCGCGGGGGCGGCGGGGGACTGCTGGGAGCTGTACACGTACCGCACGCTAGTCGCCGGTCGGGGGCGCCGGTATCGGGCCCTGGTCGTAGTCCGGTCGTAGGTCCGCCCGGTCCGGAGGCGCACCCGCCCTATCATTATGTGATTTGAGTCACAGTCACCGGCTATTGCTGACCGAGCGTGCCTATCGCAGTGCTCCCTGTGATTCAGTTCTTCTGGCAATCGGACGACAACCTTTCAAGAACCATCCGAAGCAGCCGGGGAGCCCCCGCATGGAAGCCGAGTCGGAGCCCTACGTCCGCCTCGCGACCCTCCGCACCTTGCACCGGGTCGTGGCGGACCTCAACGCTGCCCGGAGCCTGGCGGGGACCCTGCAGGCGGTCGTCGAGGGCGCGGTCCACGGGCTCGGGTTCGACGCCGCCGCGGTCAGCCTGGTCCGCCCCGACGGCGACCTGGTGGTCGCCGCCGTCTGGGAGATCGAGGAGAGCACCTTCGGCGGCCCCGCCGTCCTGCTCGGCCAGGTCGGCTCCCGGGAGTCCTGGGAGCGGATGCTCCAGGTCGCCGACCACTGGGGCACCCTGCGCTTCCTGCCGCACGACCGCGGCTGGGCCATCGCCACCGACGTCCCCACCTGGACCGGCGACGGCCCGATGCCCGTCTACGGCAACGACTGGCACCCCTCCGACGTCCTGCTCGCCCCGATGTACAGCGCCGGGGGCGACCTGCTCGGCATCCTCTCGGTCGACCGCCCGCGCAGCGGCAAGCGGCCCGGCGCCTGGACCCGCGAAGCCCTGGAGATGTTCTCCCTGCAGGCCTCCATAGCCATCGGCAACGCCCGGCTGCGGGCCGAGATGCAGCGCGCCCTGGCCCGGCTGGAGAAGGAGCAGCAGGCCCTGCGGGCCAGCGAGGAGTCCTTCCGGCAGGCCTTCGAGTACGCCCCCAGCGGGATGGCCATCACCGAACTGCACGGCGAGGCCACCGGCCAGCTCAGCCGCGTCAACGACGCCCTGTGCCGACTGCTGGGCCGCCCCCGGGCCGCCCTGCGCCAGCAGCGCTTCGTCGACCTGGTCCACCCGGACGACCTGGACCTGCTGCTGCGCACCAGCGCCGAGGGCGGCCGGGCCGAGCTGCGGCTGTCCCGGCGCGACGGCGGCTACCAGTGGGTCTGCCTGCGCAACTCGGTGGTCGCCGACGCCGCCGAGGGCCCCAGCTTCCTGCTCACCCACGTCGAGGACATCGAGGACCGCAAGCGGCACGAGCTGCAGCTCGCCCACCGGGCCAGCCACGACGCGCTCACCGGACTGCCCAACGGCGCCGAACTGCGGGCCCGGCTCGCCCGCCGGCTCTGTCCGGTCGCACCGCCCCCCGCCCACGTCCCCGGCCAGGCGCTCCCCGGGGAGCCCCACCAGGCCGCCCACGCCGCCCTGGACGGCCGGGCGGCCGCCGAGGCGCCCGTACCCCCCGCGCACGGCTACGCGCCCCCCGACGGGGCCCTGGAGCGCGACCGGGCCGCCTTCGCCGCCGGGGAGGTGCTGCAGCACACCGGCGTCCCCGCCCACCACGTGCACGCCGTCGTCCCCGCCGAGCACCCGCCCGGCGACCTCTGGCACGGCCACCGCCGCGGCGCCCACGCCGGGGAGCGCGGCCTCGCCGTCCTCTACTGCGACCTCGACGGCTTCAAGCTGGTCAACGACCGGCACGGCCACAACACCGGCGACGCCGTGCTGATCGAGATCGCCCGCCGCCTCCAGCAGGTCGTACGGGAGGGCGACACGGTCGCCCGGATGAGCGGCGACGAGTTCGTCGTCCTCGCCGACAACATCGGCCGCGAGGAGGCCAAGGAGCTGGCCGGGCGGCTGCGCAGCGCGATCCTGCCGCCGATGCGGATCGACAACCGGGCGGTGCGGGTCGGCGTCAGCCTCGGCATCGGCTGGGCCGGCTGCGGCATGAGCATCGACGAGGTGCTGCACTCCGCGGACGAGCGGATGTACGACGAGAAGCGCACCCGCGGCGGCGCCGCCCGGGGCTCGCGCGGCGAGCGCTCGCACCGCCGGGCGGGCTGAGACCGTTTGCCCCCCGCTCACCGGGGCCAGGTAGGGTGCCCTGGGTACGAGAGCAACCAGTCCAGGGGAGTCGAACGTGACCACGCCCGGCAACAGCGGCGCAGCGCCCGAGGGCGCGGGCGAGGAAGACCCCTTCGCGTACCTGTACCGCCCGGCCGAGGGCGAGCAGCCCGCCGCCGCCGACCGCCCCCGCGGCGGCTACCAGCGCCCGATGGAGGTCGGCCGCGCCACCTACGGCGAGCGGCCCGCCTACCCGCAGGCCCCGCAGCCCGGGTACGGCCCGGGCCCCGGCGGCGCGCCCGGCCCCGGCGGCCCCGGCGGCCCCGGCCAGGAGGTCACCACGGCGCTGCCCCAGCAGCCCCGGTACGCCGAGCGCTCGCGCCCGAGGCCCGGCGAGGAGCGGCCCGCGGGCCGCGGCAAGGCCGCGGTCATCGGCGCCGTCGCCGTGGTCGCCGCGATCGCGATCGGCGCGGGCGTCGCCCTCTCCACCGGCGACCCGGACGGCAAGCCCGCGGCCGACCCGACCGGCAAGGCCGCGCCGACCGCGGCCGCGAACGCGAACGCCGCGAACAGCCCCAGCGCGCCCGCGAGCAGCACCGCGCCCAGCCCGAGCGCCGCGACCGAGCCGATCAGCGACGCGTCCAAGCTGCAGGCGACGGGCGCCGCGACCGACCGCACGGTCAAGGGCGCGATCTCCGCCGACGGCAGCTACCTCGTCCTGCAGGCCGGGTCGTCCTTCACCTGGACGGTCAACTCGGACGCCGGCGGGCAGACCAAGTTCTGGCTGCACTTCAACAACACCGGCACCGACCAGCCCGCGCAGGTCACCGTCAACGGCAAGGAGCACGCGGGCGGGGTGACCTTCAAGAACTACTCGAAGAACCCGGCCGCCGACCCGGCCCAGTCCTGGTTCAGCACCAACATATGGCCGGTGCTGCAGGCCGGGCCGAACACCATCACGCTGACCGTCCCGGCGGGGGCGGGCAACCCGGTGCTGCTGGACCAGGTCGCGCTGACGCCGATGAGCGTCAACGACTACCCGAAGTAGCGGCCGCGGCGCGGGGGAGGGCTCCCGCGCCCCCGGCTCAGGCCCGGGCGGAGACCACCCGGGCCAGGTGCTCGACGGTGGCCGCCATCGCCCCGCGGGCCGCGGACAGGTAGGGGCGCGGGTCGGTGGCGGTGGGGTGGGCGGTCAGGTGGGCGCGGATCGCCGGGGTGCAGGCGAGGTTGAGCGCGGTGCCGATGTTGACCTTCACCATGCCCGCGGCGACCGCCTCGGCGAGCGCGGCGTCCGGGACGCCGGAGCTGCCGTGCAGGACCAGCGGGACGGGGACGGCGGCGGCCAGGGCGCGGATCAGGGCGTGGTCCAGGGCGGCGGTGCGGGTGGTCATCGCGTGCGCGGAGCCGACCGCGACGGCCAGTGCGTCCACGCCGGTGTCGGCGACGTAGCGGGCGGCCTCGGCCGGGTCGGTGCGGGCGCCGGGGGCGTGCGCGTCGAGCGGCGGCTCGCCGTCCTTGCCGCCGACCCGGCCGAGTTCGGCCTCCAGGTGCAGGCCGTGGCGGTGGGCCCAGGCGGTGGCCTCCGCGGTGGCCTTGACGTTCTCGTCGTGCGGGAGCGCGGAGGCGTCGAACATCGCGGAGGAGAACCCGGCGGCGGGGGCGGCGCGCAGCAGGTCCGGGTCCTCGACGTGGTCGAGGTGCAGCGAGACCGGGACGCGGGCGGCGGCGGCGACCTCGGCGCAGGCGCGGGCGATCGGCAGCAGCCGTCCGCCGCGGTAGGCGATCGCGTTCTGGCTGAGCTGCAGCACGACGGGCGTCCCGGCGGCCTCGGCGCCGGCGGCGACGGCCTCGGCGTGCTCCAGGGTGATGACGTTGAAGGCGGGCAGGCCGCGCCGGTCGTGGACGGCGGCGGCGAGCAGCTCGGAGGTGCGGGCGAGCGGCAAGGGGAACTCCCGGTGGGTGAGTAACGAGGCGCAGGTTCCGCTACTCACCCGACCGTGACGCGTGCCGGGAGCCGGGCCGCCCTCGGCGGGCGGCGGCCGGTCAGGCCGGGTTGCCGGCCCGGGCGAAGCGGTCCGCGCCGACGATCCACTCGCCGCGGCGCATCACCGCGACGAGTTCGTGGCTGTCGGAGTCGAGGACGACCAGGTCGGCGTTCTTTCCGGCCTCCAGGGTGCCGATGGTGTCGTCCAGGCCCAGCAGGCGGGCGGGGACGGTGGACAGCGAGGTGACGGCCTGGTTCAGGGACAGGCCGAGGACGGTGACGGCGCGGCGGAAGGCGACGTCCAGGGTGAGGGTGGAGCCCGCGATGGAGCCGCCCTCGACCAGGCGGGCCACGCCGTCCTCGACCCGGACCTGCAGCGGGCCGAGCGGGTACAGGCCGTCGCCCATGCCGGCCGCGCCCATCGCGTCGGTGATCAGCGCGACCCGTTCGGCGCCGGCCGTGCCGTAGGCCAGCTCGACCACCGAGGGGTGCAGGTGGACGCCGTCGTTGACCAGCTCGACGGTGACCCGCTCGTCCTCCAGCAGGGCGACGATCGGGCCGGGGGCGCGGTGCTGGATGCCCGGCATCGCGTTGAACAGGTGGGTGGCCACGGTGGCGCCGGCGTCGATCGCCCGCAGGGTGACCTCGTAGTCGGAGTCGGTGTGGCCGACGGCGGCGATGATGCCGAGCTCGGACAGCATCCGCACCGACTCCAGGCCGCCGGGCAGCTCCGGGGCCAGGGTGAACATCTTCGTGTGGCCGCGGCCCGCGTCGGCGAGCTTGCGCACCAGCGCCGGGTCCGGGTCGCGCAGCAGGTCGGGGCGGTGGGCGCCGCACCGGTTGTGCGAGATGAACGGGCCCTCGAAGTGGATGCCGGCCAGGACGCCGTCCTCGACGAGTTCGGAGAGCACCGCCGCCTGGCGGCAGACCTCGTCGATCTCGCCGGTGACGGTGGAGGCCATCGTCGTGGTGGTGCCGTGCTCCAGGTGCGTGCGAGCGGCGGTGAGCGCCTCCTCGGCGACGCCGGAGGCGTACGAGGCGCCGCCGCCGCCGTGCACGTGCAGGTCGACGAAGCCGGGGACGACGGTGTACCCGGTCAGGTCGAGGTCGCTCGGCTCCGCCTCGCCGCCGAGGCCCGCGATGCGGGTGCCCTCGACGGAGATCCGGCCCGCGTCGATCACCCCGCCGGGCAGGACCAGTCGGGCTCCGGCCAGTGCAGTACGGTCCGCGGTCACGCGGTCACCTCCATGGAGAGCAGGTCCCAGGCGAGCAAGCCGGCGCCCAGGGACGCGGCGGTGTCTTTGAGCATGGCCGGAACGACCTTCGGGGGCATCTGGAAGGTCAGGCGCTCGGTCACCGCGGCGCGCAGCGGCGTGAAGAGCGTGTCACCGGCCTCGGCCAGCCCGCCGCCGACGATCACCGTCGACGGGTCGAGCAGGCTCTGCGCCAGCACGATGCCGTCGGCGAGCGCGTCCACCGCGTTCTGCCAGACCGCGCGGGCCGCCGGGTCGCCGGCGTCGACGGCGTTCGCGCAGGCGGCGGCGTCGGCCTCCGGGTCACCGCTGGCCTCGGCCCAGGCCCGGGAGACCGCGGAGGCCGAGGCCAGGGTCTCCAGGCAGCCGCGGGCCCCGCAGCCGCACTGCGGGCCGCCGGGGCGGACCACCACGTGGCCGATCTCGCCGCCGTAGCCGTGGGCGCCCGCCTCGATGGAGCCGTTGATGCCGATGGCGCCCGCGATGCCGGTGCCCAGCGCGACGAACAGGAAGCGTCCGACCCCCTGTCCGGCGCCGATCCGGCCCTCGGCGAGGCCGCCGGAGCGGACGTCGTGGCCGAGGGCGACCGGGATGCCGCCGAGGCGCTCGCCGAGCAGCTTGCGCATGGGCAGGTCCCGCCAGCCGAGGTTGGCGGAGAAGACCGCGATCCCGTTCTTCTCGTCGATCGTCCCCGGCACGGCGACGCCCGCCGCGAGGGGGGCGGCACCGAACCGGGTGCGGCCCTCCTGCGCCAGGTCGGCGGCGAAGTCGAGGATGGTGGCGACGACGGCGTCGGGGCCGTGCTCCCGCCCGGTCGGTCGGCGTGCTTCGAACAGCACGGAGCCGTCCTGGGCGACCAGCGCGGCCTTCATGCCGGTGCCGCCTACATCGAGTGCGATGACGTGCTTCACGGGGGACAGTTTCCCTTGGCCGGGTCTAAGAGGTCTAGTCCAGTTGCTCGATTGGTCTGGTCCTGAGAGGTGAGGTTTATCGCTCTTTGCCGTCTCCTGGGCGGTTTGGGTGGCGAAGCCGTTACCGGCGGTGCGAGGTGGCGGAGGGTCAGCCGAGGACGATCGACCGGGTCAGGTTGCGCGGCTCGTCCGGGTCCAGGCCGCGGTGCGCGGCCAGCGCGACGGCCAGCCTGTGCACCCGCACCAGGTCGGCCAGCGGGTCCAGGCCGCCCGGGCCGGAGTCGGCCACCAGCCGGCCGCCGACCGCGGCGACCTCGTCGGCCAGGCCCGCGGGCAGCTCGCCGAGCATCCAGGCGGCCCGGCCCGGGGCGGTGATCGAGACCGGACCGTGCCGGTACTCCATCGCCGGGTAGGCCTCCGTCCAGGCGAGCGCCGCCTCGCGCATCTTCAGACCGGCCTCCTGGGCCAGGCCGTTGGTCCAGCCCGCGCCCAGGAAGGAGATCTGCTCCAGCGCCACCAGCTCGTCCGGCACCTGCCAGGCCACCGCCCGCTCGGCGTCCGCGGCCGCCTCGGCGACGGTGCGCACCCCGGCGGGGCGGGCCCCCTCCTGTTCCAGGTGGGCGCGGAGCAGGGCGAGCACGGTGGTGGCGAAGCGGGTCTGCACCACCGAGCGCTCGTCGGCGAAGCCCAGGTCGACCAGGTGGTCCGCGGACGCGGCCACCGGCTGGTCGGTGCAGGCGGTGACCGCGGTGGTCGGCAGGTCGGTGCCGTCCAGCAGTCGCAGCACCTCGGTGGTGGTGCCGGAGCGGGTGATCGCCAGCACCCGGTCGTAGCGGCGGCCGAACGGGAACTCGGAGGCGGCGAAGGCGTCGGTCTCGCCGTGGCCGCCCGCCTCGCGCAGCGCGGCGTACGCCTGGGCCACGAACCAGGAGGTGCCGCAGCCGACCACGGCGACCCGCTCGCCGCGCCGCGGCAGGCCCGCCGGGCCGGTGGCGGCCAGGGCGGCGGCGGTGCGCCAGTTCTCGGGCTGGGTGGCGATCTCCTGGGCGGTCAGGGAGGGGTGCGGCATGGGTGAGGGCTCCTTCGGCTTCCCTGGGGACGGCGCGCGGGCGAGGGCGGCCTGCTGCGCAAAGCTGATTGTTTTATAGCTCTTTCGAGCAGGATTGCGCAATGAGAGGGGTGGCGGCCGGGTGTGCGAAGCTGTCCCGACCGGGAGCGGAACGCCCGGGCGAGCGCGGGAGGAGCGGGGACGGTGTCCAGGTACGAGCGGTGGAACGCGCTGCTGGAACTGCTGGCCGAGCACGGGAAGCTGGAGGTCGACGAGGCGGCCGCCGCGCTGGAGGTCTCGGCCGCGACCATCCGCCGCGACCTCGACCAGCTGGCCCGGCAGCAGATGCTCACCCGCACCCGCGGCGGCGCGGTCGCGCACAGCGTCTCCTACGACCTGCCGCTGCGGTACAAGACCGCCCGCAACGCCGACGCCAAGCAGCGGATCGGCGCGCTGGTGGCGGGTCTGGTCGAACCCGGCGAGGTGGTCGGCCTCAACGGCGGCACCACCACCACCGAGGTGGCCCGCGCGCTGGCCGTCCGCCCCGACCTGGTCGAGCACCCCGAGGGCGGCCAGCGCCTCACCGTGGTCACCAACGCGCTCAACATCGCCAACGAGTTGACGGTCCGTCCGCAGGTGAAGATCGTGGTCACCGGCGGCGTCGCCCGCCCCCAGTCGTACGAGCTGATCGGCCCGCTGGCCGCCCAGGTGCTCGGTGAACTCGCCCTGGACACCGCGGTGCTGGGCGTGGACGGGTTCGACGCCGGGCACGGCGCGACCGCCCACCACGAGGGCGAGGCGGCGGTCAACCGGCTGCTCGCCGAGCGGGCTCGGCGGGTGGTGGTGGCCGCCGACTCCTCGAAGCTGGGCCACCGGGCCTTCGCCCGGATCTGCGGCCTGGAGGCGGTCGACACCCTGGTCACCGACGACCAGGTGCCGGACGCGGTGGCGGCCGCCTTCGCCGAGGCGGGGGTGACCGTCCTGACGGCCTGACCGTCCGGATACCGGACGGTTGCGTAGTCCACGTTGCGCGGGGTGCAACAGGATCTGACACTTCGATAACTTCCGCCCCTACAGGTCTGGACCACTGCGCACCGCAACTGCCAGGGTCGCCGCTGTCACCCTCCCGAAGGCGGTTCCCCTTGAAGCGATCAGCGCTGATCCCTCTGCCCCTCGTCGGATGCCTGCTCCTGGCCGGTTGCGGCGTCCTGCCCGGTGGAGGAGGGGTGACGCTCGACCTGGTCGCGGCCGACTACGGGACCGACGCCTCCAACAGCAGCAGCATCTACTGGAACAAGGTCGCCAGGGCCTTCGAGGCCGCCAACTCCGGCATCAAGGTGCACGTCGACGTGGTCTCCTGGGACGACATCGACAAGCACGTCGCCGAACTGATCGCCAAGGGCGACACCCCCGACGTCGTGCAGACCGGCGGCTTCGCCGACCAGGTCGCCGCCGACCGCCTCTACCCCGTCGGCGACGTGCTCTCCATGGAGGCCCAGGCCAACCTGCTCGACTCCTTCAACAAGGCCGGACAGGTCCTCGGCAGCCAGTACGGCATCCCGTTCATCTCCTCCAGCCGGGTCTTCGTCTACAACAAGACGATCTTCGAGAAGGCCGGCATCGGCGCCCCGCCCGCCACCTGGGAGGAACTGCGCAAGGACGCGGAGCTGATCAGGACCAAGGTCCCGAACGTCACCCCGTACGCGCTGCCGCTCGGCCCCGAGGAGGCCCAGGCCGAGTCGATGATCTGGACGATGAGCGGCGGCGGCGCGCTCTCCGACAGCGTCGGCAACTACACCATCGACAGCCAGGCCAACCGCGACACCTTCAAGTGGCTGCGCACCAACCTGGTCGACCGGGGCCTCACCTACGACGACCCCGGCAAGGTCAACCGCAAGGCCGCCTTCACCGCCTTCACCAAGGGCGAGGTCGCGATGCTCAACGGCCACCCCGCCCTGATCAAGGACGCGGCCGCGGCCGGCATCCAGTACGGCACCGCCCCCGTCCCGCGCAAGGACAAGGACGTCAAGCAGGCCACCTTCGGCGTGGCCGACTGGTTGATGGCCTTCAAGGCCAATGGGCACCGCGCGGAGATCAAGAAGTTCCTGACCTTCGCCCTCAACAAGCAGAACACCCTCGACTTCGACGAGCAGTACAACATGCTCCCGGTCACCCAGGACACCCTGGAGGACATGGCGCAGAACCCCGCGCACCAGGACCTCACCCAGTTCCTGCAGAACCTGCCCACCGCCAGTTTCTACCCCTACGGCGACCCCTCCTGGGACAAGGTCAGCAGCATGATCAAGCAGAAGATCGGCGGAGCGGTGAAGTCCGGCGGCGACCAGGTGCTCGGCGAGCTCCAGTCGGCGGCCGGGGCCGAGGCGTCCAAGGCCCACCAGGGCTGAGGGGCCCCGGTGGCCGGGTCGGGTGACGGGGCGGGCGGCTAGCCTGGGGGCATGGCCGAACTGACCGAACGCGACCGGGCGGTGCTCGCCCTGGAGGCGCGCGGGTGGCGGACCGCCGGGGCCAAGGAGCAGGCGATCCGGCAGGAGCTCGGCATCTCCGCCACCCGCTACTACCAGCTGCTCAACGCCCTGCTCGACCGCGCCGAGGCGCTCGCCCACGACCCCGTCCTGGTCAACCGGCTGCGCCGGATCCGGCAGGACCGGCGCGACGCCCGGCAGTGAGCGGCCCGGTCGTTGCCCGCCGCCGCCCGGCGGCCGGTAGCGTCGAGGGCATGGGAATCGCTGAACAGATCACGACCCAGGCGGGGCGGACCGGACTGGCGGGGTTGCTCGCCGACCCGAAGTCCGCCGTCGTGGGGCTCGACTTCGACGGCACGCTCGCCCCGATCGTCCCCGACCCCGACCGGGCCCGCGCCCACCCCGGCGTCGTTCCGGCCCTCGCCGCACTCGCCCCGCTGGTCGGCGCGGTCGTCGTGGTCACCGGACGGCCCGCCGCGACCGCCGCCGCGTACGGCGGCCTCGTCGCCGTCCCCGGGCTGGAGCACCTCACCGTCCTCGGCCACTACGGCGCCGAGCGCTGGGACGCGCACAGCAACGCCGTCACCGCCGCCCCGCCGCCGCCGGGGGTGGCCGCCGTGCGGGAGGAACTGCCCTCACTGCTGCGGGAGTTGGGCGTGCCCGAGGGGACGTTCGTGGAGGACAAGGAACGCGCGCTGGCCGTCCACACCCGGCGGGCCCCCGAGCCGGACGCGCTGCTGGAGCAACTGCGCGGCCCGCTCGGCGAGTTGGCGCGCCGGAACGGGCTGGTGGTGGAACCCGGCCGGATGGTCGTCGAACTGCGGCCGCCGGGGGTCGACAAGGGCGTCGCCCTCCGGGAGTTCCTGGCGGAACGGGACGCGGGGCCGGTGCTCTTCGCCGGTGACGACCTCGGCGACCTCGCCGCCTACGCGGAGGTCGCCGCCCGCCGCGAAGCCGGCCACCCCGGCCTGCTCGTCTGCAGCGGCCCCGTCACCGGCGAACCCCCGGTCGCGGAACTCGCCGAACGCGCGGACCTGGTGGTGGCGGGGCCGGCGGGGGTGGTCGACCTGCTGAACGGGCTGACGGAGCTGCTGCGGGGCTGAGGCAGGAGCCGGGGGCGCGCAGTTCCTCGCGCCCCCGGCTTCGCGCTTCCGGTTTCGCGTTCCTTCAGAGCGCGTGGAGCTGGTCCAGGAACCACTGCTGGGGCGGGAGGGCGGTGGCCGCCGCGGCGAGGCGCTTGGTGCGGTCGGTGCGCTCGGCGGGGGGCATGGCGAGGGCTTCGGCGAGGGCGTCGGCGGTGGCGATGACGTCGTACGGGTTGACGGTGATCGCGTCGTCGGCGAGTTCCGCGTAGGCGCCCGCCTCGCGGGAGAGGACGAGGGCGCAGCCGTGGTCGGAGACGACGGGGACCTCCTTGGCGACCAGGTTCATGCCGTCGCGGATGGGGTTGACCAGGGCGACGTCGGCGAGCCGGTAGGCGGCGAGGGAGCGCGGGAAGTCGTCGTCGACGTGCAGGAGGAGCGGCTGCCAGTCGGCGGTGCCGAACTCGGCGTTGATCTCCTCGGCGATCCGCTGCACGGCAGCGGTGTAGTCGCGGTACTCGGCGAGGTCGGTGCGGGAGGGGTAGGCGAAGGCGATGTGCACGACGTTGCCGAGCCATTCGGGGCGGGTGCGCAGCAGGTGCCGGTAGGCGAGCAGGCCGCGGACGATGTTCTTGCTGAGTTCGGTGCGGTCGACCCGGACGATGGTGCGCCGGTCGCCGACGGCCTCGCGCAGGGCGGCGAGGCGCTCGTCGACGTCGGGCCGGTGGGCGCGCTCGCGCAGGAACTCGGCGTCGGCGCCGAGGCCGTGCACGCCGAGCCGGGTGGTGCGGCCGTCGTGGGTGACGGTCAGGGCGGAGCGGTCGACCTCCGCGCCGAGGACGGCCTCGCAGCAGTCGGCGAAGGCGAGGGCCCAGCGGCGGGTGAGGAAGGCGGCGCGGTCGGCGCCGAGGATGCCTTCGAGGACGGCGGCTGCGACGTCGTCGGGCAGCAGCCGGTAGTACTCGGGCGGGGCCCAGGGGGTGTGCGAGAAGTGGCCGATCCGCAGGTCGGGGCGGAGCTGGCGGAGCAGGGCGGGGGCCAGCGAGAGGTGGTAGTCCTGCACCAGGACGGCGGCGCCGGGGGCGGCCTCGGCGGCGAGGGCCTCGGCGAAGGCGGCGTTGTAGGCGCGGTAGGCGTCCCACTCGGTGCGGAAGTCGGCGTCGAAGGCGGGCTGCACGGGCGTCTGGTAGAGCAGGTGGTGGACGAACCAGAGGGTGGAGTTGGCGACGCCGTTGTAGGCGCGGGCGAAGGTCTCCGGATCGATGTCCAGCATCCGGACGGCCTGTCCGCCGACGTCGTGCCCGGCCCGGTCCAGGCGCCCGTCGGGGGCCTGCCGGGCGGCGGTGCGGTCGGCGTCGGAGAGGGCGGCGCAGACCCAGACCGCGTTCGGGTCGTCGATCGCGGAGAGCCCGGAGACCAGGCCGCCGCCGCCTCTGCGGAGGGTCAGCGTGCCGTCGTCCTCCGTGCGGAAGGACACCGGGCCGCGGTTGGAGGCCACCAGGATCGGGGCGGCTCCGGACTGCTGGGGGCGTTCGGACACGTGATCGGCCATACAGCCAACCTTGCCGTGCGATCAGCCGACCAAACCACTCGGCGCGGCCCGCGGCGGGTGAACTCTCGGGGTCGGCCGACCGCTCCGGTGCCGCTCAGCGGGCGCGGTACTCGGGGACGGTGGCCATCGGGGGGCGCTCGGTGGCGGGGACGGGGTGGGTGCGGGGGGTGAAGCCGTCGGGGGTGCGGGTGTACTGGGTGAGCAGCGGGCGGACCAGGTCGGGGTCGGCCTTGAGGCGGTGGGTGCGGTCCAGGCGTTCCAGGGCGGTGCGGTAGATGGTGGCGGCCATCCGGCCGAGGGCCTGGCCGTCCTGGTGCCGGTGGTGCCGGACACCGACGTCGACCTGGGCCAGCGCGTCCAGCCCGACGAGTTCCAGGGCGTCCACCAGCAGGCCCAGCTCGACGCCGTAGCCGGTCGGGAAGGGCAGCCGCTCCAGCAGGGTGCGGCGGGCCGCGTACTCGCCGCCGAGGGGCTGGACGAAGCCGGCGAGCTGGGGCCAGTGCAGGTTCAGCAGGGGGCGGGCGACGAGTTCGGTGACCCGGCCGCCGCCCGCCGGGACGACCGCGCCGCCGTCCTCGAAGGGGCGGTCGTACATGGCCTTGACCAGCTGCAGGGCCGGGTCGGTGAGCAGCGGGCCGATGGTGCCGGAGACCAGGGCGGGGTCGAACTCGCGCAGGTCGGCGTCGACGAAGCAGACGATCGCGCCGCTGGTGGCCAGCAGCGAGCGCCACAGCACCTCGCCCTTGCCGGGTGCGGCGGGCAGCCGGGGCAGGACCGCGTCCCGGTGCACCACCCGGGCCCCGGCGGCGGCCGCGGCGGCGGCGGTGCCGTCCCGCGAGCCGGAGTCGACCACCACCAGCTCGTCCACCAGCGGGACGCGTTCGACCAGCTCGGCGCGGATCGCGGTGACGATCTCGCCGACGGTGGACTCCTCGTCCAGCGCGGGCAGCACCACGCTGACCGTCCCGGCCGCCCCGGCGGCGCGCTTGGCCGCCAGCAGCAGGTCGAGCGGACGGTCGGCGGCCGTCCAGGACCGGCGGCGCAGCCAGTCGGCGACCTCGGGCAGTGCCGCGGGCTCGGGCTGCTCCGGCAAGTCTCGCTCCCTGTCTCGTTCGTCTCGGGTGTCGGACGCGGGGGTCTGTCCGACCGGGCCTTCGGTTACAGTCTTCGTACTGCGACCGTGCCTTCGCACGCGGGGGTCGCTCGCAGCGTACGACCACAACTTCACAGAGCTCATCCAGAGGGACTGAGGGAACGGCCCGTTGAAGTCCCGGCAACCCTCCCGCGCGGCCTGCAGGCCCGGCGGGACAGGTGCCAATTCCGTCCCGGCGCGACCGCGATCCGGGGAAGATGAGGAGAAAGGGCCTCGCCACCATGGCTGTTGACACCGCCGCACCCACCACCGTCGACCTCGGTCCTGCGACCGCGCTGTCCTGTCGCGAGTGCGGTGCGCGCTCCCCGCTCGGGCCGGACTTCGCCTGCCTGGAGTGCTTCGGCCCGCTGGAGATCGCGTACGACTACGCGGGCTACGAGGCCGAGGAGCTGCGCAAGCGGATCGAGGCCGGTCCGGCGTCGATCTGGCGCTACGCCCCGCTGCTGCCCGTCCCGGCCGACGTGGCGGGCAAGCCGAACCTGAACCCGGGGTGGACCCCGCTGGTCAAGGCCGACAACCTGGGCCGCGAGCTGGGCTTCACCGGGCAGCTGTACGTCAAGGACGACTCGGGCAACCCGACCCACTCCTTCAAGGACCGGGTGGTGGCCTGCGCGATCGAGGCCGCCCGCGCCTTCGAGTTCACCACGCTCTCCTGCTCCTCCACCGGCAACCTGGCCGGTGCGGTGGGCGCCGCGGCCGCCCGGGCCGGCTTCAAGTCCTGCGTGTTCATCCCGCACGACCTGGAGCAGGGCAAGGTCGTGATGGCCGGCGTGTACGGCGGCGAGCTGGTCGGCATCGACGGCAACTACGACGACGTGAACCGCTTCTGCTCCGAGCTGATCGGCGACCCGGCCGGCGAGGGCTGGGGCTTCGTGAACGTCAACCTGCGCCCGTACTACGGCGAGGGCTCCAAGACCCTGGCGTACGAGATCTGCGAGCAGCTCGGCTGGCGGCTGCCCGACCAGATCGTCATCCCGATCGCCTCCGGCTCCCAGCTCACCAAGATCGACAAGGGCCTGCAGGAGCTGATCAAGCTCGGCCTGGTCGAGGACAAGCCGTACAAGATCTTCGGCGCCCAGGCCGAGGGCTGCTCCCCGGTCTCGGCCGCGTTCAAGGCCGGCCGCGACGTGATCAAGCCGGTCAAGCCGGACACCATCGCCAAGTCGCTGGCGATCGGCAACCCGGCCGACGGCCCGTACGTGCTGGACATCGCCCGCCGCACCGGCGGTGCGGTCGAGGACGTCACCGACGCCGAGGTGGTCGAGGCGATCAAGCTGCTCGCCCGCACCGAGGGCATCTTCGCCGAGACCGCGGGCGGCGTCACCGTCGGCGTGCTGAAGAAGCTGGCCGAGAACGGCCTGCTGGACCCGTCCAAGGAGACCGTCGCGATCAACACCGGCGACGGCCTCAAGACCCTCGACGCGGTCGCCGACGCCGGCATGACCGCGGTGATCCGCCCGACGCTGGAGTCCTTCCGCGCCGCCGGTCTCGCCACCGCCTGACGCCCCGCCGCAGGCCACCCGCCGTAGGACACCCCCACGCCCCCGAGGAGCACCGCATGAGCGCCACCGTCCGCATCCCGACCATCCTGCGCACCTACACCGGCGGCGCCGCCGAGGTGACCGCCGAGGGCGCCACCCTGTCCGCCGTGATCGCGGACCTGGAGGCGAACCACGCCGGCATCGCCGCCCGCCTGCTGGACGACACCGGCAAGCTGCGCCGCTTCGTGAACGTGTACGTGAACGACGACGACGTTCGCTTCGCCGACGGCCTGGAGACCGAGATCAAGGACGGCGCCTCGGTGTCGATCATTCCCGCGGTGGCCGGAGGCTGCTGACCGCCCCGCATTCCCACGGCCGCCGTTTGGTTCGGAATTCAATTTTCCGGACCGGACGGCGGCTTCGTGTGCGGGTCGGGGGCAATGGCCCGGGCACCTGCGGTTTTCCCGCCGAGTGGGGCGCCGGAATTCCGCCCGGCGGCGGGGAGTAGAGTGCCGGTCAGGGCCGTTTCCCCTCCGCGGCCCGGTTCAATCATCGATTTCCGCACCGCGCCCCGCCCGTGCAGGACCCCGTTCCGTCCCGCGCGCTGAGACAAGCGCCGGACAGCTTGCCGCCCGTTCTGTCAGGCCGCCGTCAGAATTGTTCCGGCGTTTTGCGGTGACGCGTCCGTTATGTCCGGTGGCAATTGTCGGCCGATGTTCCTTTCGCCCCGTCATATCCCCTGCGCCGCCCGGACTTTCCCCGGAAATTGGGCCTGTTGCACAGGGCGCATATCCGGATACATTCAGCCGCGACAGAGGCTGCGCCGTACGGGGGGGAGTCCCCAGGCCGGCCTTCCAGACCTCCGGGTCCGCGTCCCGCGGATCTCTGAAGGGCCAGCACAGCACAAGGGGAGTTCGGAATGGCTCAGGGCACCGTCAAGTGGTTCAACGCCGAGAAGGGCTACGGCTTCATCGCGGTCGACGGTGGAGCGGACGTGTTCGTCCACTACAGCGCGATCCAGATGGACGGCTACCGCACCCTGGAAGAGGGCCAGCGGGTCGAGTTCGAGATCTCGCAGGGTCAGAAGGGCCCGCAGGCCGACATGGTCCGCGCCGCCGGCGCCTGAGGTCCCGGCGGACCGCAGGACCGCACGCACCGCGCCAGACGCACTGACAGGCCCGCCCCGACGCCGCACGGCGTCCGGGGCGGGCCTGTCGGCCTTTCCGGCGGTCCCGTCCGCGGGGGTTCCCATGGGCTTGCACTCACCACCCGAGAGTGCTAATCATTGGCGTTAGCACTCACAGCGTGAGAGTGACAAACGGACCGGGCCGGTGAGGCTCCGGAGGCGGTAGGGGAAGGGACCCCCGCTCTCCTGGGCCGTCCGTCGCGGGCACCCCTTGGTCCGAGCAGTCGACCGTGTCCCGGAGGACCACTTCTGATGGCCAAGATCATCGCCTTTGACGAGGAAGCCCGCCGCGGCCTTGAGCGTGGCATGAACCAGCTTGCCGACGCCGTGAAGGTCACGCTCGGCCCCAAGGGTCGCAACGTCGTCCTGGAGAAGAAGTGGGGCGCCCCCACCATCACCAACGACGGTGTCTCCATCGCCAAGGAGATCGAGCTCGAGGACCCGTACGAGAAGATCGGCGCCGAGCTGGTCAAGGAGGTCGCCAAGAAGACCGACGACGTCGCGGGTGACGGCACCACCACCGCCACCGTGCTCGCCCAGGCGCTCGTCCGCGAGGGTCTGCGCAACGTCGCCGCCGGCGCCAACCCGATGGCCCTCAAGCGCGGCATCGAGAAGGCCGTCGCCGCCGTCTCCGACCAGCTGCTGGCCCAGGCCAAGGACGTGGAGACCAAGGAGCAGATCGCCTCCACCGCCTCCATCTCGGCCGCCGACACCCAGATCGGCGAGCTCATCGCCGAGGCCATGGACAAGGTCGGCAAGGAAGGCGTCATCACCGTCGAGGAGAGCAACACCTTCGGCCTGGAGCTCGAGCTCACCGAGGGCATGCGCTTCGACAAGGGCTACATCTCCGCCTACTTCGCCACCGACCTGGAGCGCATGGAGGCGAGCTTCGAGGACCCGTACATCCTCATCGCCAACTCCAAGATCTCCTCGGTCAAGGACCTCCTCCCGCTGCTGGAGAAGGTCATGCAGAGCGGCAAGCCGCTCGTCATCATCGCCGAGGACGTGGAGGGCGAGGCCCTCTCCACCCTGGTCGTGAACAAGATCCGCGGCACCTTCAAGTCCGTCGCCGTCAAGGCCCCGGGCTTCGGCGACCGCCGCAAGGCCATGCTCGGCGACATCGCCATCCTGACCGGCGGCACCGTGATCTCCGAGGAGGTCGGCCTCAAGCTGGAGAACGCCGGCCTGGACCTGCTGGGCACCGCCCGCAAGGTCGTCATCACCAAGGACGAGACCACCATCGTCGACGGTGGCGGCGACAGCGACCAGGTCGCCGGCCGGGTCAACCAGATCCGCGCCGAGATCGAGAACTCCGACTCGGACTACGACCGCGAGAAGCTCCAGGAGCGCCTCGCCAAGCTGGCCGGCGGCGTGGCCGTCATCAAGGCCGGCGCGGCCACCGAGGTCGAGCTCAAGGAGCGCAAGCACCGCATCGAGGACGCGGTGCGCAACGCCAAGGCCGCCGTCGAGGAGGGCATCGTCGCCGGTGGTGGCGTCGCCCTGCTGCAGGCCGGTGTCGCGTTCGAGAAGCTGGAGCTGGAGGGCGACGAGGCCACCGGTGCCAACATCGTCCGCGTGGCCCTGGAGGCCCCGATCAAGCAGATCGCGACCAACGCCGGCCTCGAGGGCGGCGTCGTGGTCGAGAAGGTTCGCAACCTGCCCGCCGGCCACGGCCTGAACGCCGCGACCAACGAGTACGTCGACCTGGTCGCCTCCGGCATCATCGACCCGGCCAAGGTCACCCGCTCCGCCCTGCAGAACGCCGCCTCCATCGCGGCGCTGTTCCTCACCACCGAGGCCGTCATCGCCGACAAGCCGGAGAAGGCCGCCGCGGCCGCCGGCGGCGGCATGCCGGGCGGTGACATGGACTTCTGATCCTCCGGGATCCGACGTTCCACGCGTTCGTTCGCGGGGGCGGTCTCCTTCGGGAGGCCGCCCCCGCGGCGTTCTCGCCCGGGTCGCCCCTTCGTGGGACGGGACGGGGCGGGGCGGGACGGTGGGGGAACCCGACCGCGACCGGGTCCACGCGCACGTGCGCTTCCCGCTGCCGTGGCGGGGTGCGGGACAATGGGCGGATGGCCAGTTCCGACATCGAAGCCGCCCTGCACCGCGCGCGGGCGCTGATCCTCGCCGACCTCACCGCCCGCGACGTCGCGGAGGCGGCGATCGTCTCGTTGGTGGAGGACGCCGTCACCCATCGCCGCTGGTGGCTCGAACAGTGGCCCGCGGGGTGCGAGTTCGTGCTCGGGCTGGTGGCCCAGGACGTGCAGGACGCGCTGCTGGAGTCGTACGGGCGCTGGCCGCTGTGCACGGCCTGCGCGGAGGAGGACGATCCGCACGCGCTGGGGGTGGAGCCGGAGCTCGGGCCCGATCCGCACTGGGTGTGCGGCAAGCGCGGGGTCGTGGTCGCGCCGGTCGGCGGGCTGGCGTGATCCCGGTCGACCCCCCGAACCGGCCGGGGCGCGGCAGGGGGTGGTCGCACCCGGTCGGTGACGTGTCGCCGGCGGGGCTGCGGGTGCGGGAGGTGCGGGGGGTCTGAGGGGGCGGGGTCAGCCTTCCTCCAGGACGGCGAGTTCGCGGTGCATGTTCGCGCGGGCCCGGGCGTCGTAGCGGGCGTGGGCCTCGGGGGTGCGGTAGAGGGAGGGCAGCGCGAGGAGCTGGCGCAGGACCGTGGCGCGGCCCTCGCGGAAGGCGTCCGGGGGGACGAAGGAGTACTCCTCGCGGACGGCGGCGGCGTAGGCGGCGTACGCCTCGGGCGGGCCGCCGAGGACGGCGAGGTCGGCGTCGCAGAGGACCTCGCCGTTGCGGTCGCCGGGGGCGGGGTGGTGGTCGGTGGTGAGCCGGACCAGGCGGTCGACCTCGTGGACGAGGGGTTCGGGGAGGCCGGCCTCGCGCAGGGCGCGGCAGGCGAGGGCGGCGCTGCGCTCCTCGTTCTCGGAGCGGTCGGGCCGGTAGACGGCGTCGTGGAACCAGGCGGCGAGCCGGACGGCGTCGGGGTCGTCGGCGTGGGCGGCGAGTTCGTCGACGCGGTCGAGGACGGCTTCGAGGTGGGTGGTGGTGTGGTAGCGGCGCTGCGGCTCGGCCCAGCGGGCGAGCAGGTCGCGGACGTAGGGCTCGGGGTCGGCGGTGGCGCCGCAGCGGGTGAGCAGGTCGTGCCAGCGAGCGGACAGCGATGCGGTCATGACGCTCATTCTGCTCCCTGGGAACCGGTCGGCGGGTGTGATCCGTCCAATAGGTAGTTCGCCGACTTATGCCGCACACTTGAGTAACGGGCGTCCGGCGGCTATACATACTCGGTATGCAAGACGTTCCGCTGTTGCGAGGGGGAGCCATGACCGGATCGAACGCGCAGGCCGTGCTGCGCCTGGAGGGGGTCGGGCGGGTGCACGGCCGGGGCGCGGCCGAGGTGCACGCGCTGCACCCGATCGACCTGGAGGTGCGGGCCGGGGAGTTCCTGGCCGTGATGGGCCCGTCCGGCTCGGGGAAGTCCACGCTGCTCGCGCTGGCCGGCGGCCTGGACCGGCCCTCCACCGGCCGGGTCCTGGTGGAGGGCACCCCGCTGGAGGGCCTGGGCCGGGCCGCGCTGGCCGACGTGCGCCGCCGCTCGGTGGGCTACGTCTTCCAGGCGTACAACCTGCTGCCCGCCCTGACCGCGGCCGAGAACATCGCCCTGCCGCGGGAGCTGGAGGGGGTGTCGGCCCGCACCGCCCGCGCCGAGGCGCTGGACGTGCTCGCCGAACTCGGCATCGGCGAGCTCGCCGACCGCTTCCCGGAGGACATGTCCGGCGGCCAGCAGCAGCGCGTCGCGATCGGCCGGGCGCTGTCCGGGCAGCGGCGGCTGGTGCTGGCGGACGAGCCCACCGGGGCGCTGGACTCGGCGACCGGCGAGGCGGTGCTGGAGGTGCTGCGGGCCCGCTGCGACGCCGGGGCGGCCGTCATGATGGTCACCCACGACGCCGCCCACGCCGCCTGGGCGGACCGGGTGGTCCTCCTGCGCGACGGCCGGATCGTCGACGAGCAGCGCGCCGCCGGGGCGGTGCGCCGGTGAGCGGCCTGCGGGCGGTGCTGCGGATCGCGCGCCGAGACGCCTGGCGGGCCAAGGGCCGCAGCGCCCTGGTCGCCGCGATGATCGCGCTGCCGGTGCTCGGCGCGACCGGCGTCGACGTGGTGCACCGCAGCGGACAGCTGACCGCCGAGCAGCGCGCCGACCGGCTGATGGGCCGGGCCGACGCCCTGGTCGGCGCGTACGACCCGGGCCGGACGATCGAGCAGGCGGTGTTCCCCGCCGACGGCGTCCGCACCCTGCCGCAGCGCCCCGACGCCGCGCCCGGTGCCGAGCAGAAGCGCGCCACCGACACCGAACCGACCGTCCTGCTCGGTGAGTTGCTGCCACCCGGCAGCACCCTGACCCCGGCCCGCACCGGCCCGGTCGCCGCCGTCCGCACCGCCGACGGCCTGGCCCCCGTCGACACCTTCGAGGCCGACCTGACCGGCGGGCTCTGGCGGGGCCGGATCGACCTGGTCACCGGCCGCGCCCCCGCCGCCGCGCACGAGGCCGCCGCCACCCGGGCGTTCCTGGACGCCACCGGGCTGCGGATCGGCGACGCCGTCACCGTCCGCGGCCTGGAGTCGACCCCGTTCACCCTCACCGGCACCGTCGAGCACCCCGGCGACCTGAAGGCCGTCGAACTCGTCGCCCGCCCGGGCGAGTTGTACCGGCAGCTGGACGAGGCGCAGGTCGCCGCCGGGCTCGCCCCGCAGACCCCGTCCGCCGAACAGGCCGCCGTCCGCAAGGCCGCCTGGCTGGTCACCCTGCCCGCCGGTGCCTCCCTCGACTGGTCGCGGGTGCGCGAACTCAACGCGTACGGCTACACCCTGGCCAGCCGTCAGGTCGCCGCCCACCCGCCCGCCGAGGCGCTGGAGCGGCAGGAGGCCGTCGGCGCGCAGGACGAGCGCGAACGCACCCTGATGACCGCCGCCACCACCGCCGCGATGGCCCTGCTGGAGGTCGCCCTGCTGGCCGGACCGGCGTTCGCCGTCGGCGCCCGCCGGGCCCGCCGCCAGCTCGCCCTGCTCGGTGCGGCCGGTGGCCGACCCGGACACGTGCGGGCCGTGGTGCTCGGCGGCGGCCTGGTGCTCGGCGCCCTCGGCGCCGCGCTCGGCGGCCTGCTCGGCACCGGCCTGGTCGCCGCCCTGCGCCCGTGGATCGAGGAGCGCGGCGGCAGCCGGTTCGGCCACCTCGCGCTGCGCCCCGCCGAACTGCTGGCCATCGCCGCCGTCGGCGTCGCCACCGCCCTGCTCGCCGCCCTGCTGCCCGCGCTGCAGGCCGGACGCCGCGAGGTGCTGGCCGGCCTCACCGACCGCGACCCGCAGCGCCGCACCTCCCGCCGCGCCCCGCTGCTCGGCCTGGCCGCCGTCCTGTCCGGCGCCGCGCTGGCCCTGTACGGGGCGGTCGCCGGGCCGGTCGCCGGACCGCCGGTGCTGGCCGGGCTGAGCGTGCGCACCCTCGCCGTGCTGGGCGGCGCGGTGCTCGCCGAACTCGGCCTGCTGCTGTTCACCCCGCTGCTGCTGGCCCTGCTCGGCCGCCTCGCCCGCCACCTCCCGGTGGGCCCCCGCCTCGCCCTGCGCGACGCCGCCCGGCACCGCACCCGCACCGCCCCCGCGGTGGCCGCCGTGCTCGCCGCCGTGGCCGGCGCGGTCGCCGTCGGCGTGCACTCCACCGGCGCGGAGGTCCAGGACCGGGCCGCCTACCGGCTGGAACAGCCCGTCGGCGCCGTCCGCCTCACCCTGCACGGCGACGGGGACGCGATGGCGCAACTGCGCACCGCCCTGCCGCAGGACCTGCCGGACCTCGGCGAACGCGCCGACCTGTACGAGGCCGCGTACGTCTTCTGCGAGGGCTGCAAGGGCCTGGTGTACGCCGTCGGCGGCCCGCGCTACGGCGAGGACGTCACCCGTCCCGCCGTGGTCGGCGACCGCGCCGCGCTGCACAACCTGCTGGCGCTGCACGACCCGGCCGCGGAGGCGGCGCTGCTCGCCGGGAAGGCCGTGGTCACCGACCCGTCCTACCTGCACGAGGGCCGGGCCGTGCTGCGGATGCAGGGCGCCGGGCAGCAGGTGCGCGAGCTGCGGGTCGACGCCGTGCTGGTCGAGCGCCCGGCCGCGCAGCGCTACGCCCCGCTGGTGGTCTCGCCCGAGGCGGTCCGCGGGCTGGGCCTGGCGGTCGAACCCGCCGGGGCCCTCTGGCTGCCGTCCGCGCCGGTGGGCGAGCGCGCCGAGCAGCGCGCCGCCGCCACCGTCGCCCGGCTCGCCCCGCACGCCGAGTTCGGCGTGGAGCGCGGCTTCACCCCGCAGGACAGCACGGTGCGGATCGCGCTCGGCGGCTTCGCCGCGCTGGTCGTGCTCGGCGCCGCCGTGGTCTCCACCGCCCTGGCCGCCGCCGACGCCCGCCGCGAACGCGCCCTGCTCTCCGCGATCGGCGCCCGGCCGCGCACCCGGCGCACCGTCGCCGGGCTGCAGGCCGCCCTGATCGCCCTGCTCGGCGCGCTGCTCGGCACCGTCAGCGGCTTCGTCCCCGCCTTCGCCCTGCTGCGCTCCCGGGCCGCCGGGGTGCTGGGCGGCCCCGCGGTCAGCGCCGCCGACGCCCCGTGGGCGACGATCGCGCTGCTCGCCCTGGGACTGCCGCTGCTGGCCGGGGTGCTGGGCGCGCTGCGCCGGGACGACCCCGCGGGGTGGCGGGGGTAGGCACCGCCGCCGGGGTGGGCACCGCGGGGACGGGCGGGGACCGCCGCGGCCGGGGCTGGCGCCGATAGGACGGTCGGCGATATATGTAGGTGCATGACCGAACGCGCCCTGCAGGAACCCACCCTGCTGCTGCTCACCGCCCTCGCGGACGCCCCCCGGCACGGGTACGCGCTGATCCAGGAGGTCGACGCGATCTCCGGGGGGCGGGTGAAGATGCGCACCGGCACCCTGTACGGCGCGCTCGACCGGCTGCTCCAGCAGGGCCTGATCGAGGTCGCCGCCGAGGAGGTCGTCGACGGCCGGGCCCGCCGCACGTACGCCCTCACCGGCGACGGGCGCGACCTGCTCGCCGCCGAGGCCGAACGCCTCCGCTCCGTCGCCGCCGAGGCCCAGCGCCGCCTCGGCGGCGCCGCCGCGCCCCGGGGGGCCACCGCATGAGCACCGTCGCACCCGGTGGGCACCGCGGCGGCGTCGCGCTGCGCGCCGTCCTCGCGCTCTACCCGTCCCGCTACCGCCGCGACCGGGGCGCCGAACTCGCCGAGGTGTTCGCCGACACCACCGCCGGGGCCGGCCGCCTCGGCACCGCCCGGGAGGCGCTCGACCTCGCCGCGTACGGCCTGCGGCTGCGCACCGGGCTCACCTCCACCGCGCTCGGCGGCCGCCTGCTCGCCGCCGCCGCCCCGCTGCTGGCCGGCACCCTGTGCGGACTCGTCGCGCTGCCCGGCGACACCCGCTACTGGCGGGTCGCCGACGCGGCCCGCTCCGGGTTCGACGTCCCGTGGCAGCAGCTGCCCGACCGCCTCGCCCTGCTCGGCCTGACCGTCGTCCCCGCCCTGCTGGCCGTCGCCGCCGCCCTCGGCGCCTGGCGGGCGGTCCGCACGCTGGCCGGGACGGTCGTGCTGCTGGCCGCCGTCCGGCTCGGCATCCGGCTGCTGACCGCCAACGTCGCCCCCGAGGGCCCCTGGCTCACCGAGGCCAACGTCTGGCTGCTGCTCCTGGACGCCACCGCCCTGCTGCCCTACCTCGCCGCGGGCGCCCTGATCCTGGCCGCCCCCGCCGACCTGCTGGAACGCCCCGGCCGCCTGCCGGTCGCGATCGGCGCGGGCACCGGTCTGCTGGTGACGAGGGCTCAGGGCGGCTACGACAGCTGGCACCTGATGGACGGGTGGACGCCGCTGCTGCTCCTGCTCGCCCCGCTGCTGCTGCTCCTGTGCGCCGCCCGCGGACGGCTGCTGCCCGCGGCGCTCGGCCTGGCCGTGCTGCCGCTGACCGCCTGGTTTAGCCTGTTCAGCCTCTGGGAGCAGGTCGGCGGGGTGTGGCGGCTGGCGCCCCTGGCGGTGGCCGGTGCGACGGGCCTGCTGCTGACCGGGCAGGCCCTGGCGACCCGTCAGGTCGGACGGGCGGGGGCCGCCTAGCGGGACGAGCGGGACGAGCAGGACGAACGGGGCGCGAGCGGGACGCGAACGGGGGAGGAACCGGGGCCGAACGGCGGTGGGGGCTCGCCCGGGGCCTGCCGATGTGGCAGGCTATCGGATATGTCTAGACCAATGTTCGAAGTCATCGCGCTGACCCCCCAGGACGCCCGGGCCGCCGAATCGGCCGGCGCCGACCGCCTCGAACTGGTCACCGACATGGCCGCCGACGGACTCACCCCCTCGGTCGCGGACTTCGCCGCGATCCGCGCCGCCGTCGACCTCCCGCTGCGCGTCATGCTCCGCATCCGCGACGGCTTCACCCCCGGCGACCTCGAGGACCTGCTCGCCCGCACCGCCGCCCTGCGGGCCGAGGGCGCCGAGGAGTTCGTGCTCGGCTTCCTCACCCCCGACGGCGCGGTCGACCTCGCCGCGACCCGGGCGGTCGCCGACGCCGTCGCCGGCTGCCGCTGGACCTTCCACCGGGCCATCGACCACAGCGCCGACCGCTCCGAGGTCCGCGCCGCGGTGGCCGACCTCCCCGGCCTCGACACCTTCCTCACCTCCGGCGCGGCGGCGGGCGTCGACGCCGGGCGCGAGGTCCTGCTCGGCGAACTCGCCAAGTCCGGGGAGCCCGGCTACCGCCAGCAGATCCTGGTCGGCGGCGGCCTGCGCACCGAGCACGTCCCCGAGCTCCGCGCCGCGGGCCTCGACGCCTTCCACATCGGCGGCGCGGTCCGCGAGGGCGGCTGGGCGGGTGCGGTCGACCCGGCGAAGGTCGCGCAGTGGCGCGAGCTCATCGGCACCTGAGCCGAGACCGGACGCGCGCACCGACAGGGGCGCGGGCGGGATGGTGCAGACAGGGGCGCGGGGAACTGCGCGCTTCGGGAGTCGCACGTCAGCGGGGTCGCGAGATGGTGCAAGTGATCATCCTGCGTCGCGATCCGGCTGTGCGTGCTCACCTGGCCGCGCAGTTCCCCGCGCCCCTGCTCGTGCAGGGTCCGGCGTGGCAGTTCGCCCCGCGCCCCCGGTTGCGCGTTCTCTCGGCTCAGTCCAGCTCGGCCGGCAGGGGTTGGGCGTGGAGGACCGTCAGGCCGGAGACCGCGCGGGTCAGGGAGACGTAGAGGCGGCGCAGGCCGGTGCGGTGGTCGGGTTCGCCAGCGACGATCGCGGCGGGTTCGTCGAGGACGACGTGGTCGTACTCGAGGCCCTTGGCGAGGGAGGCCGGGACGAGGGTGAGGCGGGCGTCGGCGGTGGTCTCGGTGCCGGGGGCGAGGTGGGGCAGCCCCGCGGCGGTGAGTGCGGAGGCGAGGGCCGGGACGCGGGCGTCGGCGGCGATCAGGCCGACCGAGCCCTCGTGCCGGAGGGCGTCGCGGCAGGCGTCCAGCACGGCGTCGTCCAGCCCGTCCGGGACGTGCCGGAGGACGAGCGAGCCGGGCAGGTCGCGGACGGAGGTGGCGGGGGCCAGGCCGGGGGCGATCGCGGGGAGGAGGCGGGAGGCGTAGGCGATGACCTCGCCGGGGACGCGGAAGCCCTGGGTGAGCTCCTCGACGTGGGCGCCCTCCTTGCCGAGGTGGTGCAGGGCCTCCTGCCAACTGCCGGTGGCCCACGGGGTGGTGCCCTGGGCGAGGTCGCCGAGGACGGTCGCGGAGCCGGTGGTGCAGCGGCGGCCGACGGCCCGGTACTGCATGGGGGAGAGGTCCTGGGCCTCGTCGACGACCACGTGGCCGAGCGAGGGGGTGCGGTGCACCAGGTCGGCGGCCTCGTCGATCAGGACGGCGTCGGCGGCGGACCAGGGCGCGGTGCGGGCGCTGCGCGGGGGCTTGGCCCACAGCAGGGCGGCCTGTTCCTCGGCGTCGAGCAGGCCGTCGGCGGCGGCGGCCAGGAACTCGGCGTCGCTGAGCAGTCGGTGCACCAGCTTGACCGGGTCGACGGCGGGCCAGCAGGCCCTGACGGTGGCCTTGACCGCGGCGTTGCGGGCGACCGCGTCCTGCACCCGGTCGTCGGGGGCCTCGCCGCCCTGCTCCATCTTGACCAGGACGGCGTGCGCGATGCGCTGCGGGAGGGCCTCCAGGGCGGCGCCGTAGCGGATGTCGCGGTCCATCAACTCGCGGACGATCTCTTCGAGTTCGTACGCCGGAACCCGCCAGCGGCGGGAGCCGCGGACGACCACGCAGGGCTCGGTGGGCAGGGTGATCCCGGCGCGGACGGCGTTGCGCAGGACGCGGGCCATCCGGGCGTCGCCCTTGATCCGGGCGGTTCCGGCGCTGTCGGTGCCGCGGACCTCGACGTGGCCGACGAGTTCCTGCACGGTGGCCTGGGCGACGTCCAACTCGCCCAGGGCGGGCAGCACCTGCTCGATGTACCGGAGGAAGGAGCGGTTCGGGCCGACCACCAGGGTGCCGGTGCGGGCCAGGCGCTCGCGGTGCGCGTACAGCAGGTAGGCGACGCGGTGCAGGCCGACGGCGGTCTTGCCGGTGCCGGGGGCGCCCTGGACGCAGATGGTGCCGGTGACGTCGGCGCGGACGATCTCGTCCTGCTCGGGCTGGATGGTGGCGACGATGTCGCGCATCGGGCCGACGCGGGGCTTCTCGATCTCGGCGGCGAGCAGGGCGGAGCGCGTGTCGGCCTCGTCCGGGTCGGAGAGGTTCTCGTCCTCGTAGGCGGTCAGTTCGCCGCCGGTGTAGCCGAAGCGGCGGCGCTTGGCGACGTCCATCGGCTCGGCGCGGCTGGCCCGGTAGAAGGGCTGGGAGACCGGGGCGCGCCAGTCGATCACCATCGGGTCGCCGTCGGCGTCGTGCACGTGGCGGCGGCCGATGTAGAAGCGCTCGCCGCCGCTGCCCTCGGACGCGGCCTCGCTGATCGCGTGCAGGTAGTCGAGGCGGCCGAAGAACAGCGGGGTGTGGGAGAGGTCGGCGAGGGCCTTGATCCGCTCGTCGATCTGCTTCTGCAGCACCTGGGCGGACACCCAGGTGCCCGCCACGTCGCGCAGGTCGAGTGCCTCGACGTCCTCGCGCATCGCGGTCAGGGCGGCCCGGGAGGCGGCGAGGTGGGAGCGTTCGCGGCCGAGCGGATCGGTGTCGGCGGCGAGCGTGTCGGTGGGGGCGGGGGAGTGCACGGCGGACCTTCCCGGCCGCCCGGCACGGGGGCGGCGGACTCGTCTGGGCTCACGGTGAAAGGACACCGGCCGGTTGCCGAGCGGCCGGTACTCCCACGGCTGCCGGAGGAGCTGGCACCACGGTTCGGGAGGGGCAGACGGACGATCCTAGACCCGGCGCCGTCCGGGGGCGAATCCTTTCCTCCGGGTTCCCCCGGTCCCGGGGTAGGGGGGCCGTACACCCGCAGGACGAGGCGCGCCACCGCAGGCTCGGGTCTTTCGGCTGATGTGTTCGCCGGGTCCGTGAACCTACCGTGGAGACATGACCACCGAACGAGTGAACCCGCAGGCCAAGGCCGCCCGCGCCGTCCACGGCGCGCACCCCGCGGAGGAGCGCCGCCGCCACCCCGTGGCCAACGCCGTCCGCAACGTCGGCATCGTGCTCGACACCGCCGCGCGCGTCCTGTTCCTCGGGCGCGACGGCGTCAAGCTCTGACCGACCGCTACAGGTCGTCGGCGTCGACGATCCGGTACGCGTAGCCCTGCTCCGCCAGGAAGCGCTGGCGGTGCGCCGCGAAGTCCTGGTCGACGGTGTCCCGGGCGACCACCGAGTAGAAGTGCGCCGCGTGCCCGTCCGCCTTCGGGCGCAGCACCCGGCCCAGCCGCTGGGCCTCCTCCTGGCGGGAGCCGAAGGTGCCCGAGACCTGGATCGCGACGGTGGCCTCCGGCAGGTCGATCGAGAAGTTCGCGACCTTCGAGACCACCAGCACGCTGATCTCCTTCGACCGGAACGCGTCGAACAGCTTCTCCCGCTGCGCGTTCGAGGTCTCGCCCTTGATCACCGGGGCGCCGAGCGCCTCGCCCAGCTCGTCCAACTGGTCGATGTACTGGCCGATCACCAGGGTCTGGTCGCCCGCGTGCTTCTCCACCAGCCGCTCCACCACCCGGCGCTTGGTCGCCGTGGTCGAGCAGAACCGGTACTTCTCCTCCGGCTCGGCCGTCGCGTACGCCAGCCGCTCCGAGTCGGTCAGCGTCACCCGGACCTCGCAGCAGTCGGCGGGCGCGATGTAGCCCTGCGCCTCGATCTCCTTCCACGGGGCGTCGAACCGCTTCGGGCCGATCAGCGAGAACACGTCGCCCTCCCGGCCGTCCTCGCGCACCAGCGTCGCGGTCAGGCCGAGCCGGCGGCGGGCCTGCAGGTCGGCGGTGAACTTGAACACCGGCGCGGGCAGCAGGTGCACCTCGTCGTACACCACCAGGCCCCAGTTGCGGGCGTCGAACAGCTCCAGGTGCGCGTACACGCCCTTCCGCTTGGTCGTCATCACCTGGTACGTGGCGATGGTGACCGGGCGGATCTCCTTGCGGGTGCCGCTGTACTCGCCGATCTCGTCCTCGGTCAGCGAGGTCCGCCTGACCAGCTCGTGCTTCCACTGCCGGGCCGAGACGGTGTTCGTCACCAGGATCAGCGTGGTCGACTTGGCCTCCGCCATCGCCGCCGCGCCCACCAGCGTCTTGCCCGCGCCGCACGGCAGCACGACCACGCCGGAGCCGCCGTGCCAGAAGCCGTCCACCGCGTGCCGCTGGTACGGGCGCAGCTGCCAGCCGTCCTCCCGCAGGTCGATCGGGTGCGCCTCGCCGTCCACGTACCCGGCGTGGTCCTCGGCGGGCCAGCCCAGCTTGAGCAGCACCTGCTTGATCTGCCCGCGCTCCGAGGGGTGCACCAGCACCGTGTCCGGGTCGATCCGGGCCCCCACCAGCGGGGTGATCTTCTTCGAGCGCAGCACCTCCTCCAGCACCGGCCGGTCGGTGGTGGTCAGCACCAGCCCGTGCACCGGGTGCTTCTGCAGCTGCAGCCGCCCGTAGCGCGCCATGGTGTCCGCGACGTCCACCAGCAGGGCGTGCGGCACCGGGTAGCGCGAGTACTCCACCAGCGCGTCCACCACCTGCTCCGCGTCGTGCCCCGCGGCCCGCGCGTTCCACAGCCCCAGCGGCGTCACCCGGTACGTGTGCACGTGCTCCGGCGCCCGCTCCAGTTCGGCGAACGGCGCGATCGCCCGGCGGCACTCCGCCGCCCGCGGGTGGTCGATCTCCAACAGCAGCGTCTTGTCGCTCTGCACGATCAGCGGTCCGTCCACGCCTGTGCATCCCCTTCCGCGCGGGCCAAACCTCCAGTGTGCCGCATCGGCCCGGCAGCCGGGCCGGGCGGTCTTGAGCGGACGGCCACCGCACCCCGATGATCGGACCGGACGGGGACCCAGGGGAGGGGCAGGGCATGGGGGAACGGCCGCCGCGGGGCTGGAGCGACACCGAGCGGCGCCTGTGGCGCGCCTACCGCCCGGCCCGGGCCCTGCTCTGGCTCGTCGGACTGCTCGCCGCCGGCACCGCCTACTTCGCCGCGGCCGGTCCGCACCGGCGAGGCCGTCGCCCTCGCCCTCACCGTCGCCGGCTGGGTGCTGGCCACCGCGGTGGCGGGCGCCGCGGCCAAGGCGCTCAGCCGCGAGCGCTGACCGGGCCGCGGGCGCTGACCGGGCCGCGGGCGGTGGGCGGGGCGGTGGGCCGGGGCGGTGGTCAGCCGAGGAAGAAGTTGTGGCCGACGTCCGGGGGTATGACCTCCTCGTACGGGGTGGAGCCCGGGCCGGGGAGGTGGGTGCCGGGGACGGGGGTGGTGCCGGTGCGGTGCAGCAGGGTGACGCCGTCCTGGTCGAAGAGCTCCTGGTAGCCGTGGGCCAGCAGCAGGGCGCGGTACTCGGCCTGCTCGGGGTCGCGCTGGAACGGGAAGGCGCGCTGGGTGTAGCGGAGGATGACGTACTCCTGGCCGCGCGGGGTGCCGTCGGCCAGCACCACCTCCGTGCGGTTGGTCAGGCGCGGCGCGATCTGGTTGTCGGCCTCGACGGTGGCGCCGTCCGGGATGAGCTTCGCGGCCCGGGCCAGCGCCGCGGTGGGGGCCTTCGGCTGCCACTCGTACGGGACGGCCAGGTGGTACAGGCCGAGCGCGGCGGACGCGGCCAGCGACAGGACGGCGGCGGTGGCGCCCAGGCGGCGGGCCTGCGCGTGCCTGCCGCGGGACCACAGCACGCCCAGCGCCTCGATCGCGGCGGTCACCAGGACCGGCCACAGGAAGGCGTCGTAGTGCCGGGCGATCGACCAGTGGTTCGGGTTGTCGGAGAACACCCGCTCGGCCAGCAGCGGCAGCGCGACGAGGACGGTGCCCGAGCGCAGCGGGAGGGCGGCCGTGGTGAGCACCAGCCAGCCCAGCAGCATCGGCTTCAACGGGCTGGAGAACGCCGACTCGACCAGCAGCCAGGGGTTGCCCAGCACGTGCCGCAGCGCCTCGCCGCCGTCCGCGCCGAGCTGCTCGTAGTTCCAGTAGTAGCCGGGGACGCCGCCCATCGCCGGGATCAGGTAGGAGATCTCGACCGCGCTGGACAGCGGGCCGCCCAGCAGCAGCGCCCAGCCCAGCAGCTTCGCCCGCCGGTCCGCGCCGCCGCGCTCGCGCCACAGCAGCACCGCGCCGTACGCGCCGACCGCCAGGCCGACGTCCTCCTTGGTCGCGCACAGCAGCAGCGCCGCGAGCGCGGCCCCACCCCAGCGCCGGGCCCCCGCCCGCTCGAACAGCAGCAGGAACAGCGGGACGGCGAACCCCACCTCGTGGAAACCGCTCCGGGAGGAGATCAGCAGCGGCCAGCCCAGCGCGTACACCAGCGCCGCGACGTCCCGCACCCGGGTGCGGACCCCCTGGTCCGCGTCCGCGAACGCCCGGGTGGCGATCCGGCGCACCAGCGGGACGCCCGCCGCGAACAGCGCCGCCTGGCCGACCAGCAGCATCCGCGGGTCGTCCCACACCCAGTACAGCGGGGCCATCAGCGCCAGCACCGGCGAGAAGTGGTCGCCCAGCAGCGAGAACCCCGGCGGGAACTCGTGGTGCACGCTCTTCAGCGTCGACACCGGCAGCCCGAAGTGCGCGTAGCCGCGCACGCCCTGGTCGAAGATGCCCAGGTCGAAGCCGCCCAGCTGGAGCGAGGTCCACTGCTGGACGCCCAGCGCCAGGCAGGCGGCGAAGCACAGCAGGGTCAGCAGCACGGTGCGGGCCCGGCGCGAGGACAGCCGGACCCCGGACGCGCGGGCCGCCGCCCCACGGGCGGCGGGGGGCTGCAGAGCGGAGGTAGTGGTCACGGCTTCGGTCCTGTCGGGGGCCGACGCGGCCCGGTCGCACGGGTGGACCCAACCACCCCCGGTCGTTCCGCAGTCTAACCGCCGGTCCCCGGACGGCTCCGGCGCCCGCCGAAGCGGAAGCCGGTCCGCCGCACCAGTGACCCGCACCGCGCTCGCTCGTTGGACAGGGCATGATCAAGCCCAACCGATTCCTGGCCGGCCTGGCGCTCTCCGGCGCGGCCCTCGCCACCGCCCTCGGGGCGGCGCCCGCCCACGCCGCCGACACCGAGGCCATGGCCCTCGACCAGGTCGCCGACATCGGCCAGCCCGGCGGTCTGATCGGCACCGTCGCCTTCACCGGCACCGGCCTGCTGACGGGCGTCGAGCCGAAGATGCCGGACCCGCACGCGATCGTGGACGAGGCGAAGAAGCAGAAGGCGGAAGAGGACGCGAAGCAGGCCGCGGGCAAGTAGGCGCGGACGGACCCGACGTCGGGGGCGCGGCCCGTTGCGCGCCCCGACGTCGCGGGGCGCTACTCCTCGACCTCGGCGACGCCGGTGATCCGGTGCAGGGCGAAGGTGCGGACCTCGTCGGAGAGGTGGTCGTAGGCGGTGACGAAGCCCCCCTCGACCTTGACGGGGTCGATCACGCGCTGGGAGGAGAGGCCCTCCGCGTTGATGTAGCCGATCCACATCCGTTCGCCGAGCAGGACGGCGGTCTGCAGGGCGGCGAGGGTGTCGGCGGAGGCGGTGCGGGGCACGGTCGCGCTGGCGCGGGAGGCGGGGCCCGCGACCTGGTCCTTGCGGACGGCGGTGGCGGCCCGGTCACCGGCCCGGATGGCGCGGACGGCGGCGGTGAGCAGGGCGTCGTCGGGGCGGGCGGGGCCGTCCGGGACGGGCAGCGGCGGGGTGCGGGGCGGAGTGCGGCGGCTGTCGGGGCGGGTGATGACCACGTCGCCCTCGGCGGACTCCGCGGCGGGCGCGTAGCCCATGGTGCGCAGGACGGCGAGCAGGGTCTCCGGCCCGGCCTGGGCGGCGAGGACGGTGGGGGCGAGCAGGCGCAGCCGCAGTTCGGCGGCGCGCCGGTCGGCGAGGACCTCGTCGAGCAGGCGGGGGTCGTCGCAGCGCAGGTAGGAGGAGGCGGCGCCGACCCGGAGGATGCCGTGGCGGCGGGCGACGTCGTCGATCAGGTAGGCGAGCGGCTGCGGGACGGGCGTGCGGGAGTGCTGGGCGAGGAACGCCTGCAGGTCGGCGGCGGTGCGCCCGGCGTCGAGGGCGCGGCGCACCGACTCGGGGGTGAAGCGGTAGACGGTCGCACCGCCCTTGGACTCGATGTCGGCGGCGAGGGCGAGGGCCTGGGCGAGCGGGGTGAGCAGCGGGCCGGGGGCGATCGCGGTGAGGTCGGGCTGCAGGATGACGTGGTCGAGCGGTTCGGGCAGCAGCGGCGCGAGGACGGGCGTCGGGTCGGCGCCGTCGAGCAGCGCCCGGACGGGGGCCGCGAGGGCGCCGCGGCCGGTGGCGCCGAGCAGTTCGGCCTCGTGCAGCGTCCAGCCGGTGAGCTGGTCGCGCAGGTCCTGGCCGTCCGGGCCGGTGGGCCCGCCGCGCAGCGGACGGTGCCAGCGCAGGACGGGCAGCAGGGCGTCGGCGGACGCGGCGGTGCCGGGCGGGAGCTCGGCGAGCCGGGCGAGGACGGCGCGGCGCACGGACGGCGCGAGGGTGCGGTCGAGTTCGGGGCCGAGCACGGCGCGC
The DNA here is from genome assembly GCF_030268885.1 of Kitasatospora phosalacinea. Lineage (GTDB taxonomy): Bacteria > Actinomycetota > Actinomycetes > Streptomycetales > Streptomycetaceae > Kitasatospora > Kitasatospora phosalacinea_C. The sequence continues at coordinate 210,850 of NZ_BSSA01000007.1, read as the reverse complement.
GGGCGGCCCTTGCCGTCGGGGGTGCCGGTCAGGCGGCCGACCCGGGTGGCGGCGAGCCAGGCGCGGGCGAGCAGGGTCCAGCGTTCGGCGGTGTCCTGCTGGAGCCACTGGTCGTACGCGGGGGTGGGGGCCCAGGCCTCGTCGACCTCGCCGTCGGGGGCGAGCAGGCCCGCGGTGTGGGCGAGTTCGATCCAGAACGCGGCGTCGCCCTCCGAGCACTCCAGCAGGGCGGCGGTGCGCTTGAGGTCGCGCACGCCCAGGCCCCCGGCCCGCAGGGTGGGCGGCGGGGTGAGGCTCCAGGACTCCAGGAGCTCCTCGACGGTGCGGACGGCGGTGGCGGCCTGCCCGGCGGCGGTGCGGTCGGTGGTGGCGGGGTCGCGCCCGACGACCGGGGCGACGGCGGGCGGGACGGGGTCGACGCCGCGGTGGGTGCGCCCGCCGCGCAGGTGCAGGGCGAGCTCGCGGGGCAGCACGACCGAGGTGGGGCTGGAGGGCAGCAGCAGGCCGCGGGCGAGCAGCCACTCGACGGGGCTGTGCGCCTGGTCGGCGGTGACCTGCCGGGCGGCGTCCGGGACGGTGCCGGTGGGCGGGCCCCAGACCAGGCGCTCCAGCAGGCCGTGGGCGGCGGGCGGGGCCTGGTCGAGCAGGGCGCCCAGGCGCTTGCGGTCGCCGAGCAGGGCGGTGAGCGCGGCGACGGCGGTGACCGGGTCGGGGGTGGGCGGCAGCCCGGTGCCGGCGAGCAGCTGCTGCAGGCGGGCGGGCGACATGCCGGTGGTGGCCTCGGCGAAGGTCGGGCCGAGGCCGGTGCGGCCGGGGTTGAGGGCGCTCGGGGCGAGCGCCTCGCGGACGGCGAGCACCAGGCGCAGCGCGGAGTCCGGGCCCCACAGCAGGGCCTGCTCGCGCAGCCGGTCGAGCGCGGCGGGCAGGGCGGCGGCCACGGCGGCCCGGTCGACGGGCTCGGCGCCGGGGTGCGGCTTGACCCGGGCGGGCCCGGTCAGCAGGTTGCGCACGGTGGTGTCGGAGGCGCCCTCGGGAGCGGCGGCGAGCGCCTCGGCGACCTGCAGGGTGAACCGGTCGAGCCGCTCCAGGGCGCGCAGCACGGACGCCCGGCTGGAGAGCCGCGCGGACAGCTGGGTCAGGTCGGTCGGCACCGGGTTCAGCAGGTCGGGGCGGGCCCGGAGCAGCGCGGCGACGGCCTCGTCGCCCCGGCCGCGGAGTTCCTCGGCCAGGGTGCGGGGTGCGGTGGCGCGGGTGGCGCGCGGCGCGCTCTGCGGTGCGGTCATCCGGTCCAGACTAGTCAACGCCTCCCGTCGCGGCCCAGAACGGCGGCGGAACTCGGGGTGAACCGGCGCCCGCGCCCAGTGGCGGCGTGCCGCTCCCAGGCGTCCGGCGGCTCGGCGAGGACGCGCTCCAGGGCCCGCCGGACGCCCGCGCCGAGCGCGGTGACGGCGGCCACCGGGGCGTCGAAGCGGCGCTCCTCCGGCTCGTCGACGCAGTACCCCCCGCAGCCGTCCGGCTCCGCGCAGCAGCGGCAGCAGGGGTGACGGGACGTCGGGGCGGGGGACGGGCGGGGCTCGCTTCGGGAGGGCGCGGGTGGGTACCGTCTCGGGGGCGGCGGGTTCGTGGACGTGAGGGCGGGTGGCGGGGCGATGGCGGGCGGCTCGTGGTGGCGCGAGGACGGATCGGCGGACGGGGCGGACGGCGGGGAGAGCGTGTACCTGCCGCGGCAGGCGGCGGACTCGCCGCCCCCGGCGCCCCCGGCGCCCCCGGCGCCCCCGGCGCCCTCGAAGGCCCCGGAGCCCCCGAAGCCCTCGAAGGACCCGGCGGTCGGTCCGGGCCGGCCGCGGCCGCCCGCGATGTCCTCCCCGGCCGAGGTCGAGCGGGCCTTCGCGTACTCGGAGGACCCGGACGGCCCGGGGCTCGGCGCGGTCCAGCCCGGATGGACCGTCACGTACGACGACCTGCCGGAGCCCGAGCCCGAGCCCGCGCCGGAACCCGACCCCGAGCCGGAGGCGGCGCCGGAACCCGCGCCGGAGCCCGCGGACGAGCGGCGGGGGCTGGGCCGGACGGTCCTGGCGGTGCTGTTCGGCACGCCGAAGACCGCCCCCGGGCCCGCACCGGTTCCCGCGGCGGGCGGGGCCCGCAAGCCCGCGCCGCTGCTGCTGCTCGGCGCGGCCCTGCTGCTGGGCGGGGCGGCGACGGGCACGCTGCTGGCGATGCTGCTCGGCTGGGCGGCGGCGTACCTGTCGCAGGGCTGGACCGACCTGATGAAGAAGTTCGCGGTGCTGGGCATCCCGCTGATCACGGTGACCGGCCTGACGGTGTGGAACTGGGGCCGGGAGAAGGGACGTTGGGGCAGCCAGCTGTCCCCCGGCACCGACGCGGGCGCGGTGACCTGGGCGGCCGCGCCGGGCGTGCTGCGGGTCGCGGCCGTGCTGTCGGCGCTGTTCGTGCTGGCGGTGACGCTGCGCCGCCGCAAGGGCTGACGGCGCGCCACCTGACGGGGGATCGGCCGCGGCGTCCCCGCGACGCGGACGGGACGGGCGCCGCCGGGGCGGGGTTCAGCTCGCGCCGAGGACGTGCAGCAGTTCGGCGATCAGGAAGTGCGCGCCGGTGTAGCCGATGCCCTGGAACCACAGCTGGTCGTCGACCGGGAAGGCCCGGTGGGCGCGGACGGCGCCCAGGGCCCGCCAGGCGGGGGAGGCGAGGGCGGCGTTCAGGCCGTTGCGGTCGGGGTCGCCGTAGCCGGCGTACAGCAGGAGGTCGCCGTCGGCGGCGGCGAGTTGGTCGGGGGCGGTCTCGACGTCGAAGCGGTCGGCGTTCTGCGGGTCGGGGCGGGGGAGGCCCAGGTCGGCCAGGACGCTGCCGGGGAAGTTCTGCCGGGCGTACAGCCGGACGGCGGGGGAGCCCTCGACGAAGCGGACCAGGCTGATCCGCTGCCCGGCCGTCCCGGAGGAGGACAGCGCGTTGCGGGCCTGGTCGACGTGGCGCCCGTACGCGGCGACCACGGCGGCGGCCTGTTCGTGCCGGTCCAGGGTGGCGGCGTGCAGGAGGAAGTTCTCCTTCCAGGGCGCGCCGGTGGTCCGGCTGGTCACGGTCGGGGCGACCTCCCGCAGCGCCGCGGTGTGCGCGGCGTCGCGGGCCAGGTTGGTGAGGATCAGCTGCGGTCGCAGGGCGGTGATCGCCGCGGTGTCGGGGACGGCCCCGACGTCGCCGACCACGGTGACGGCGGCCAGCCGGGAGGCGGGCCAGTAGGCGGGCAGGGCGGGGTCCAGCGGGGCCTTGGCGGCGCCGACCGGGGTGATGCCGAGGGTCATCGCGGAGTCGAGCTCGGCGGTGTCCAGGGTGACCACCCGCACCGCCCCGCCGGGCACGGCGACCGGTCCGTCCGCGGCGGGGACGGTGACGTCGGGGCGCGGGCCGGTGCTGGGGGTGACGGGCGTCGCGGCGCCCGTGGCGTCGGCGGCCCCGGGCAGCGGCGGGCCCGCGGGCAGCACGCGCGGGCCGCACCCGGCCAGCAGGGCGGCGCCGAGCCCGGCGAGGGCGGCCCGGCGGGAGAGCGGCGGGGGTGGCACCTGGGACCTCCGGCGGCAGGGGGCGGACGGCTGCTGCACCGCCGGAGGGTCCGCCGACGCGTCCGGGCGGACGGCGGCCCGGAGGCCCGGAGGCCCGGAGGCCCGGTGGTGCGCGTCCGGCCGGACCCGCGGGCGGGGGTGCGGCGCAGCTCCGGCCAGTATGTCCGCATTGCGGCTTTGCGCCCGGCTTTTCCGGCCGGAAACCCCGCTGGCTAGGCTGGCGGCATGGCTCTCACCGTCGGCTTCGACCTCGACATGACGCTCCTCGACACCCGCCCCGGCATCAAGGCCACCTACGACGTGCTGGCCGCCGAGACCGGCACCGTCATCGACTCCGACCTGGTGGTCAGCCGACTCGGCCCCCCGCTGGTGCAGGAGCTGGCCAACTGGTACCCGCCGGAGCGCCTGGAGGCCGTCGCCGACCGCTATCGCGAGCTGTACGTGGAGCACGCCATCGCGCCGACGCTGGAGCTGCCCGGGGCGCTGGCCGCGGTGGCCGCGGTCCGGGCGGTCGGCGGCCGGGTGCTGGTGATCACCGGCAAGTGGGAGCCGAACGCCCGCCGCCACCTGGACGGCATCGGCCTGGAGGTGGACGCCCTGGTCGGCGACCTGTGGGCGGAGACCAAGGGCGAGGCGCTGCGCGCGCACGGCGCGGACGTCTACGTCGGCGACCACCTGGGCGACATCCGGGGCGCCCGGGCCGCCGACGCCGTCGCGGTCGGCGTGGCCACCGGCCCGTACGGCGCCGCCGAGCTCGCCGCGGCCGGGGCGGACGCGGTGCTGCGCGACCTCACCGAGTTCCCCGCCTGGCTGGCCGGGCACCTGGCCTGACCCGCCCGGCTCAGCCCGCGGCGGCCGCCTCCCGGGCGCGCCGCCGCCGGGTGTTGGCCCGGGCGTCGGCGAACAGCCCGCCCAGCGCGACCAGCAGGCCCAGCGGCATCAGCATCGCCATCCAGTAGGCGAACGAGGGCAGCCTGGTCAGGTCGAAGACGTACGGCACGAAGACGGCGATCACCGACAGCATGCCGACGCCGAACACGATGCCGCCGACGCGGACCAGGACGTCACCGGGGCCGTCGGACCGGTCGCTCACTCCCACCACTCCTTCATCACGCGGGTCGCTCCCCCCGATTGTCCCACCGCACGCCCCCTCCGATCGGCGGGGGCGCGACGACGCACGTTCCGACTGAACGCTCAGGATTCCCAGGAATTCCTCAGGCATGCTGATGATCGGAACGGGAACGGCGACGGGCGAGCGGGGCGTACGGCGGGATGGGACTGACCAGTCACAAGGTGCTGGCACTGGCGGCGCTGCTGTCGGTGCTGATGGTGGCGGCCACCGTGCGGTACTGGCCCCGGCTGGCCGGGCCGGGCTGGCGGGCGGTGCTGGGGCGGATCGCGACCATCGTCGGCACCCAGCTCTCGGTGATCTGCACGCTCGCCCTGCTGGCCAACAACTCCTTCGCGTTCTACAGCAGTTGGGACGACCTGCTGGGCACCGGCGAGGACGGCCCGGTCACCGTCCAGAACCAGCTGGGCAGCCACGCCCCGGGCGTCCAGCGCCTGTCCACCGAGAATGTCCGGGACACCGGGACCAGCGGCCGCGCCCCCGAGCAGTCCGGTCGGCTGGAGAGGGTCCGGCTGCCCGGCGCGGGCACCGGGCTCTCCACCGAGGGCTACGTCTACCTGCCGCCGCAGTACTTCCAGCCCGCCTACCAGGGCAGGCGGTTCCCGGCGGTGATCGCGATCACCGGCTTCCCCGGCGACGCGAAGAACCTGGTCACCAAGCTCAACTACCCGTCCGTGCAGCTGAAGCTGACCGAGCAGGGCAAGGCCCGGCCGACGGTGCTGGTGCTGATGCGGCCCTCCCCGGCGATGCCCCGGGACACCGAGTGCGAGGACGTGCCGGGCGGACCGCAGGTCGACCGGTACTTCAGCGCCGACGTGCCCGCCGCGCTGCGCGCCTCGTACCGGATCGCGGACGGGCCGGGCAGCCTCGGGGTGATCGGCAACTCCACCGGCGGGTACTGCGCACTGAAACTGGCGATGCGTCACCCCGGGGTGTTCGCCGCCGGGGCCTCGCTCTCCGGCTACTACCGGGCCGCCGAGGACGCGACCACCGGCGACCTGTTCGGCGGCGACCGGGAGCGCCGCGACCGGGCCGACCTGGACTGGTGCCTCGCCCACCTGCCCGCCCCGGCCACCGCGCTGCTGGTCGGCGGCAGCCGGGAGGGCGACGGCGACTACCAGGAGCAGACCGACCGGTTCCGGGCCGCGGCGAAGGGCACCGCGACCAAGGTCTCCGCGATCACCCTGGACAGCGGCGGCCACAACTTCACCACCTGGTCCCGGATGCTCCCGGCCGCGCTCGGCTGGCTCTCCGACCACCTCGCCGACCCCGCCTGACCGGCCACGCGTCACAGCGCGCAACTCCTTGCGCGCAAGGAGTTTCGACCCTCGCCACGCCCGGGTATGCAGCCATCGCGCGGGCGGGCCTGACGGATGGTCCACGAACGCCCGCCCGTTCACCGATCGGGGGTGTGAGCCAGTGGAGGGCGCAGCAGGCGCGGGGCACGGCCGCGCCCCGGTCCGGAATCCCTTCGCCGTTCCGGTGAACGCTGAGGGATCATTGCTCCACTGAGCGAAACCGGCCGCCCGCCCGGGGCGCCCGACCGCACGTCCACCCGCGGCCCGACGGGGCCGCACGCACCCGATACCGAGGACTGTTCGAGATGCCCACCGGCCAGGTCAAGTGGTTCAACGAGACGAAGGGCTACGGCTTCCTGTCGCGCGACGACGGCGGCGAGGTCTTCGTCCACACCAAGGCGCTGCCCGCGGGCGTCACCACGCTGCGGCCGGGCCAGCGCGTCGAGTTCGGCGTCGCCGCGGGCCACCGCGGCGACCAGGCGATGAGCGTCCAACTGCTGGAGGCGCTGCCCTCGGTGGCCGCCGCCCAGCGCAAGAGCGCCGACGACATGGCCCCGATCGTCCAGGACCTGATCACCAAGCTGGACAGCGTGCTGCCGGGCCTGCAGCGCGGCCGCTACCCGAGCAAGCCGGAGGGCCAGAAGATCGCCATGGTGCTGCGCGCCATCGCGGACCAGTTCGACGTCTGACGCCGCCCCAGGCGGTCCCCGCTCAGGGGAAGGCCAGCGCGCCCGGGCCGACGGCGGGGACGAGTCCCTGCTCGGCGGCCCGGGCGAGCAGCCCGTGCACCGCCGCGTAGCCCTCCTCGCCGAGGTCCGCGGTGAACTCGTTGACGTACAGCCCGATGTGCTGCTCGGCGACGGCCGGGTCCATCTCCTGCGCGTGCGCCAGCACGTACTCCCGGGACGCCGCCGGGTCCGCCCAGGCCGCCCGCACCGACTGCCGCACGGTGTCGGCCAGTTCGCGCAGCCGCTCGGCGCCCAGCGAGCGCCGGGCCACGATCGCGCCCAGCGGGATCGGCAGCCCGGTGGCCGCCTCCCAGGCCTCGCCCATGTCGGCCAGGCAGTGCAGCCCGTACTGCCGGTACGTGAACCGGGCCTCGTGGATCACCAGCCCGGCGTCCACCTCGCCCGCCCGGACGGCCGGCATGATCTCGTGGAACGGCAGCACCACGATCTCGCCGAACCCGCCCGGCACCGCCTCCTGCGCCCACAGCCGGAACAGCAGGTACGCCGTCGAGCGCTCGCTCGGCACCGCCACCCGCCGCCCGGCCAGCGCCGCCGCCTCCAGCGGCCCCGCGGTCAGCACCAGCGGCCCGCAGCCCCGGCCCAGCGCCCCGCCGCACGGCAGCAGCGCGTACTCCTCCAGCACCCAGGGCAGCTGCCCGTAGGAGATCTTCAGGACGTCCAGCTCGCCGCGCTCGGCCAGCCCGTTGGTGACGTCGATGTCCGCGAAGCGCACCTCGGGCGCGTCGGCGCCCGGCACCAGGCCGTGCGCCCAGGCGTGGAACACGAAGGTGTCGTTCGGGCAGGGCGAGTACGCGACGGAGAGCGGCTCGGCCATCTCAGACCTCCTGGAGCAGACGCGGCACCGGCGGCAGCGCCGCGAAGGCCCGCTCCAGGGCCGCCAGCGCCTCGCCGATCCGCCAGGCGGCGCGGTCGCGCGGCCCGACGGCATTGGACACGGCCCGCAGCTCACCGGCCACGAGCCCGAACCGGGCGGCCGCCTCGGCCACCCCGAAACCCTCCATCGCCTCGGCCAGTGCCCGCGGGTGACGCCGCCTCAGCAGTTCGGCGCGCTCCGCCGAACCCGTCACCGTGGACACCGTCAGCACCTCGCCGACCACCCCGCCGCAGGCCCCCGCGAGGGTCTTCACCAGGGCGGGCGGCACCGGGTGCCGGACGGTGCCGAAGCCCAGCTCGGTGACGTCCGCGAAGCCGTCCGGCGTCTCGGCGCCCAGGTCGGCCGCCAGCACCGCGTCCGCGACCACCAGCGACCCGAGCGGCGCGCCCGGCGCGAAACCGCCCGCGATGCCCGCCGACAGCACCAGCCGGTGCCCGCCGCGGGCCAGCGCCACCGCCGTGCCCGCCGCCGCGGCCGCCGGGCCGACGCCCGCGGCCAGCACCTCGGCCCCCGAACCAGGGCCCAGCCCGCGCCGCACCGCCTCGGCCTCCGCCTCCACCGCGACCACGACGAGCAGCCCGGCCGCGGGGCCGGGCTGCTCGTCGGTGCGCTCAGCGGTCATCGACCGGCAGGTCAGTCGGTCTTGTTCTTCAGCTCGAAGAACCAGACCGCGTAGATGTCGCTGCTCTCCTGGTCGCGGACGGCCACCGTCACCGAGGTCTTGTCGATGGAGGACATCACCGTGTGCGCGGGCACCGTGCCGGAGAAGGTGATGTCGCGGACCGGGTTGACGATCGTGGCACCGCCCTGGGAGGACTGGCCGGAGCCGCCGTCGGTGTACGCGAACCAGCCCTTCTTGGCCAGGTCCTTCGGCACGCCGACGCCGATCTGGTCGCTGCCCCGGACGTCCAGCAGCGGCAGCGCGTCCTTCTTGCCCGCGGCCTCGGCCGCGTCGGAGCAGGCCTTGAGCGCGGCCTGCCCGATCGGCTTGCCGTCGTTGTAGCAGAAGGGCGCCGCGGTGGTGGACGAGGTGCCGACGACCAGCGTCGCCACGTTCTCACGGGGCTTGCCCGCGTCGTGTGCCCAGTAGATACCGGTACCGAGGGAGGCGGCGCCGACGACGACGACGCCGGCGATACCGGCGATGGCACGGGTGCTGAGGCTCATGCGCAAGAGGCTACTCGCCTTCCGTGATCACACGACGCCGGGGTGCCCGAGTCGTCCGAGGTTAGGCCGTGCGCGGGCGCGCCGCGGGCCGGACCCCGGCCCGCCGACCGGGCGGTCCGGCCCCGCCGCTCAGGCCATCCGGGCCCGCGCCGCCGCCCGGCGCGGCCCGATCCGCAGCAGCGAGCGGAACGTCCACAGCAGCATCACCGTCATCACCGCCGCCGCCACCGTCAGCCCCAGCACCGGGTTCAGCGGCAGCGCGATGCCCACCGCGCCGCCCGCCACCCAGCACAGCTGCAGCACCGTCTCCGACCGGGCGAACGCGGAGGTCCGCACCGCCTCCGGCACGTCCCGCTGGATCAGCGCGTCCAGCGCGAGCTTGCCCAGCGAGGCCGCCATCCCCGCGACGCCCGCCACCACCGTCACCGTCACCGCCCCGTACCAGAGCGCCGCCGCGCCCGCCGCCGCCGTCGCCAGCGCCAGCACCGCCGTCACCGTCACCTCCGACCCGCGGGTGCGCAGCCACGACCCCAGCACCGACCCCAGCGCGTTGCCCAGCCCCGCGGCCGCCGCGACCAGGCCCAGCGCGACCGTCCCCGGCAGGCCGCCCGGCGGGTCCCGGCGGATCAGGAACGCCAGGAACATCACCAGGAACCCGACCAGCCAGCGCAGCGCCGCCACCCCGCGCAGCGCCATCACCACCGAGGGGCCGACCGCCCGCAGCACCCCCTTGGGCCGCACCTCCTGCGGCTCGGCGTGCAGTTCCGCCCGCTGCTCGCCCTTGGCCGAGTCCACCTGGTGCGGCAGGTGGAAGGCCATCAGCGTCCCGATCACGAACACCACGAACGCCCCCCGCAGCGGCCAGGCCGGCCCCAGCAGGTGCAGCAGACCGCCCACCCCGCCGGCCACCAGCGTGGTCAGCAGACCCGCCAGCGTCACCCGCGAGTTCGCCTTCACCAGCGACAACTGGGCGGGCAGCAGCCGCGGCACCACCACGCTGCGCACCACCCCGTACGCCTTCGACGCGACCAGCACCCCCAGCGCCTCCGGGTACAGCGCCAGGCCGCCGCCGGTCACCACCCCCGCCATCACCCAGGCCAGCGCCGCCCGCGCCAGCATCGACATCGCCATCGCCGAGCGGCGGCCGTTCGGCAGCCGGTCCAGCAGCGGGCCGATCACCGGGGCGAGCACCGCGAACGGCGCCATCGTGATCAGCAGGTACAGCGCGACCCGGCCGCGGGCCTCACCGGTCGGCACCGAGAAGAAGATGGTGGACGCCAGCGCCACCGTGATCAGCATGTCGCCGAACGAGTTCAGCGCGTGCAGCTCGATCAGCTTCGCCAGGCCGGACTCGCCCGCGCCCTCCGCCGAGGTCGCCCGCCGGATCCGGCGGCCCGTCCCGTGCACCACCCGGCCGGTGCGCACCCCCGCCGCCGACGCGACGCGGGCCCAGAACCCGCGGGCCCGCACCGTCGGCGCGTCACCCTCCGCCGCGGAACCGTCCTGACGGGGCGTCGGACGCGGAGCACCCGCCTCCGGCTCACCGGGGGCCACGGGATGCTGCCGCGACACGGCGGACGCTCCCGACAGGCCCTCGGCCTGCCCGGGACGCAGTCCGTGTTGCGGTGGGTTCTCCTCCGCCACACACCCATCCTGCCCGAGAATCGCCGACCTAACGAGTGATTGACCGGGCCTCGGCGCGCCCGGGCCCGCGGCCCCGGACTGTGCTGCACCACCGACCGGCGGGTAGCCTGCACTACGCGCACGCCCGGCCTCCCGCAGGGGGGTGGCCGACCTGGGCGGCGCGGCCCGGCCACGGAGCGGCCCCGGGTCTAGCAGAATGGACCGGCCCCGTGCTCGCGGGGGCCGCCCCGGAGACGTGGCAGCGGCAGCCGGCGCGGGCCCGGACGCCGGGCGACACCGGCAAGGCCGCAGGATGACAGGACTGGGAGAGAATCGACGCCGTGAGTGCTGCGATGCGAAGCCGTACCCCTGACCGGCTCTGTGCAGAGGCCGTCGACCTCGCCCGCCAGGCAGTGGTGGACAGCGTCGGAGAGGCCGTCGTCGGCCCCCACGTGAAGGCGAGCGCGGACGCCGAGCGCGTCGTCACCCACACCTTCGAATGCCTCGACCCGGCGTACCGCGGCTGGCACTGGGCGGTCACCGTCGCCCGCGCCCCGCGCGCCAAGAACGTCACCCTCGACGAGGTCGCCCTGCTCCCCGGCGCGGACGCCGTCCTCGCCCCGCAGTGGGTCCCGTGGAGCGAGCGGCTGCGGCCCGGCGACCTCGGTCCCGGCGACCTGCTGCCCACCGGCGCCGACGACCTGCGCCTGGAGCCCGGCTGGACCGGCGAGGACGAGCCCGCCCCCAACTCGGTGCTGGCCGAGGCCGCCGAGGACGAGGCCCCCGCCGCGGACGTCCAGCCCGCGCCCTCCCGCGCCGTGATCGGCGCGGTCGCCGAGGAGCTCGGCCTCGGCCGCCCCCGCGTCCTCTCCCGGCACGGCCTGCACCAGGCCGCCGAACGCTGGGAGACCGCGTACGGCCCGCAGACCCCGATGGCGCAGTCCGCGCCCGCCTCCTGCAACACCTGCGGCTTCCTCGTCCCGATCGGCGGCTCGCTCGGCCAGGCGTTCGGCGTCTGCGGCAACGAGTTCGGCCCCGCCGACGGCCAGGTCGTCTCCCTCGCCTACGGCTGCGGCGCCCACTCCGAGGCCGCGGTCCTCCCGGCCCCGCCCGTCCCCAGCGAGCTCATCCTCGACGAGACGGTGGTCGAACCCCTCCCGCTCCACCCGGACCGGGCCTCCGGCTCCGTCGAACCGGACGCGCCCGCCGAGGAACTCGGCCACGCGTAGCGCTGCGCGCCCCCGTCGTGCGCGTCCCGTTCCGTGCGGGGCCGTCGGGGACGACTGGCAGAATGCCGACTCGTACGCAGACCACGCGAAGGGCGGCTCGGCACGTGGAGTCTCGGATCATCGGCAGTGCGGCGTCCCCCGAGGAGTCGGACGTCTTCGACACGGCCAGACTGCGGCACACCGTGCTCACGGCCTGGACGGCCGCGCCCGCCCGGTTCCGGGAGGACGCCAACGCCGAGGAGGAGCTCGCGCTCGGCGGCTACCGGGACCGCCTGATCGTCGAACTCGCTCAGAACGCCGCCGACGCGGCCGCCCGCGCGGGCGTCACCGGGCGGCTGCGGCTGACCCTGCGGGACGGCGTGCTGGCCGCCGCCAACACCGGCGCCCCGCTGGACGCGGCCGGAGTGGAGTCGCTCTCCACGCTGCGGGCCTCCGCGAAGCGGGAGGACGAGCGGGCGGTGGTCGGCCGGTTCGGCGTCGGGTTCGCCGCGGTGCTGGCCGTCAGCGACGAGCCCGCCGTGCTCGGCCACACCGGGGGCGTGCGCTGGTCCCTCACCGACGCCCGCGCGCTGGTCGCCGACATCCCGGAGCTCACCGGGGAGTTGACCCGCCGCGAGGGCCACCTGCCGGTGCTCCGGGTGCCGTTCGCGGCCGGGGGCGAGCCGCCCGCGGGCTACGACACGGTGGTCGTCCTGCCGCTGCGCGACGCCGCCGCCGAGGACCTCACCCGCCGCCTGCTCGCCGAGGTCGACGACGCCCTGCTGCTGACCCTGCCCGGCCTGGCCGAGGTGGTCGTCGACACCGACGGCACCGAGCGCACGCTGACCCGCACCGCGCACCCGCCGCGCCCCGAGCAGCTGCCCACCGTGACGATCACCGACGGCGAGCGCACCACCACCTGGCAGACCGTCAGCGCCTCCGGCACCGCCGCCCCCGAACTGCTGGCCGACCGCACCACCGAGGAGCGCGCCCGCCCGTACTGGACGCTCACCTGGGCCGTCCCGGTCGACGAGCGGGGCCGCCCGCAGCGCCCGCGCACCGCCGCCGTGGTGCACGCCCCCACGCCCAGCGACGAGCCGCTCGGCGTGCCCGCGCTGCTGATCGCCTCGTACCCGCTCGACCCGACTCGGCGGCACGTCGCGCCCGGGCCGCTCACCGACTTCCTCACCGAGCGCGCCGCCGAGACCTACGCCGACCTGCTGCGCGCCCGCGGCGCCGACCTGCACTCGCTGGACCTGGTGCCCGCCCCGCTCGGCCAGGGCGCCCTGGACGGCGCGCTGCGCACCGCGGTGCTGCGGCGGCTGCCCGACGTCCCGTTCCTGCCGCACCCGCGCGGCACCGAGGAGGGCACCCCGGCGCTGCGCCCGCGCGACGCCGTGCTGCTGGAGGGCGCCGACCACTCGGTGGTGGAGGCGCTCGCCCCGGTCTTCCCCGGCCTGCTCCCGGCCGGCCTGGAACGCCGCACCGAACTGCGCACCCTGCAGGTGCGCCGCACCCCGCTCGCCGAGGTGGTCGACCAACTCGGCGGCCTGGAGCGGGAACCCGCCTGGTGGCGCAGCCTGTACGCGGCCCTGGCCGGGGCCGACCCGGAGTCGCTGGGCGCGCTGCCCGTCCCGCTCGCCGACGGCCGCACCGTCACCGGCCCGCGCCGCGTCCTGCTGCCCTCCGACCCCGCCGACTGGGCCGGCTACGAGGGCTACCCGGCCGCCCTCGCCGAGGCGCTCGACCTGCTCGACCTGCGGCTGGCCCACCCCGACGCGGCGCACCCGCTGCTGGCCAAGCTCGGCGCCGCCACCGCCACCCCCGCGGGCGTCCTGGACACCCCCGAGGTGCGGGCCGCCGTCGCCCGCTCGCTGGAGCTCGGCGAGGACGACTACGAGGCCGCCGTCGACCTCGCCGACGCCGTCCTGGCCCTGGTCAAGGCCGCCGCCCCGGCCCCCGGCGAACACCCCTGGCTGGCCCGCCTGGCCCTCCCCGACGACGAGGGCGAACTCGCCCGCGCCGGCGAACTCCTGCTCCCCGACAGCCCGTTGGCCCGGCTGGTGGACGAGGAGGACGCCGCCTTCGTGGACGACGACCTGTACGACCGCTGGGGCCCCGAGGTCCTCGCCGCGGCCGGGGCGCTCACCTCCTTCACCCTGGTCCGCGCCGAGGACGTCGTCCTCGACCCGGACGACCTGGAGCGCCTCGACCCCACCGCCCCCGCCGACCGGGCCGCCGGAGGCCGCCCCACCGGCCTGATCGACGAGGCCCCCGACGGCCTCGCCGACTGGTGCGAGGACGCCCTCGAAGCCCTGCACGCCGACGACGCCGGGGAGTTGGGCGTCCCGCCGGTCGCCGCCGAACTGCTCGCCGTCCGCGACCTCGACCTGGTCGCCGACGACGCCTGGCCCGAGGCGCTCGCCCTGCTCGCCCAGCCCCCGTACCGGGACGCCGTGGTGACGCCGGTGCGCACCCTGCTGCCCGACGGCAGCTACGCCGACCTGCCCTCGTACACCGCCTGGTGGCTGCGCGACCACCCCGTGCTGGACGGCCGCGAACCCGCCGGGCTGCGCGCCGCGGGCGCCGACCCGCTGCTGCGTGGCCTCTACGACGAGGCCCGCACCGACCTCGACCCGCAGTTCCTGCACGCCCTGGGCGTGCGCACCACGCTGAACGCGCTGCTGGCCGAACCGCACGGCCCCGAGGAGCTGATCGACCGGCTCACCGACCCGCTCTCCGAGGTCAGCCACCGCCAACTCCACGGCATCTACAGCCTGTTGGCGGCCCTCCCGGCCGAGCGGGTCGAGGGCCTGGACGTGGTGCGGGCGCTCGCCCCGCTCGACTCCGCCTCCGGCCGCCGGGACGACCGCACCGTCATCGTGGACGCCACCACCGCGGTCGTCGCCGACGCCCCCGACCTGGTCGAGCTCCTCCACGACCACGCCGTGCTGCCCGTCCACCCGCTGCTGGCCCCGGCGCTGGCCGAGCGCCTGCACGTCTCGCTGGCCAGCGAGGTGGCGGGCGGCCGGGTGCTGTCCGAGGGCACCCTGCACCGCACCCCCGCCGTCGTCCGCGAACTCCTCCCCGGCTGCCCCGCCGTCTACGAGGAGCACGACGAGCTGCTGGTCGTCGGCCCCGACGGCGAGGAGGCGCACGTCGCCTGGCGCTGGGACACCGCGGCGACCGCCCCCGAGCTCCCCTACGACCCGGAGGACGCCGAAGCGGCCGACGAGGACGACGAGTTCGACGTCCCGCCCGTCCCCGGCCTGCTGCACGCCGCCACCCCGGAGGGGCTGGCCGCGGGCCTGGCCTGGTCCGTCCACCAGTGGCACCGCCGCTTCGAGATCCTCGCCGCCCTCACCGAACCGGACCGGGCGTACGAGCTGCTGGCGGCGCGCGACTACGAGTAGCCGCCCGGAGGGCGCGTCCGCAGGGGCCGCTGCGCAGCTCGGACGCGCCGTTCCGCCTTCAGCTCTGCTCGACGAACACCCGTGAGGTGACCTCCAGCAGGCAGCCCGCGATCAGGGCGATCGCGACGCCGGTCAACGGGTCGCGCCAGCCGACGAGTTGGAGCTGGAAGAAGTCGGAGAGCCAGGGGACCACCAGCACCAGCGCGAACGCGCCGCACATGCTGCCGACCAGCAGCAGGCGCCACCAGGTGTAGGGGCGGGCGACGATCGCCAGCACCCAGATCGCGCAGATGAACAGCGTCAGGGTGGCGACCGAGGTGTCGGCCTTCAGGGTGGTCCCGTCGTCGCCGCGGGCCAGCGCGTACGCGGTGAAGGTCGCGGCGCCGCAGACCACCCCGCCGGGCACCGCCAGCCGCAGCACCCGGCGGACGAAGCCGGTGCGGGCGCGCTCGTTGTTGGGGGCCAGGGCGAGGAAGAACGCCGGGATGCCGATGGTCAGCGAGGAGAGCACCGTCGAGTGCCGGGGCAGGAACGGGTACGGGACCTGGGTGAAGACCACCAGCAGGGCCAGCAGCACCGAGTAGACCGTCTTCACCAGGAACAGCCCGGCGACGCGCTCGATGTTGCCGATCACCCGGCGGCCCTCGGCGACCACCGAGGGCAGGGTGGCGAACCGGTCGTCGAGCAGCACGATCTGGGCGACCGCCCGGGTGGCGTCCGAGCCGGTGCCCATCGCCACGCCGATGTCGGCGTCCTTCAGGGCGAGGACGTCGTTGACGCCGTCGCCGGTCATCGCGACGGTGCGGCCCTTCGACTGCAGGGCGCCGACCAGGGCGCGCTTCTGCTGCGGGGTGACCCGGCCGAAGACGGCGGTGCGGTCGGCGGCCTCGGCGAGCTGCCCGGGGTCGGTGGGCAGGGTGCGGGCGTCGGTCGCGGTCTCCGCGCCGGGCAGGCCGAGGTGGGCGGCGACCGCGCCGACCGAGACGGCGCTGTCGCCGGAGATGACCTTGGCCCGGACGTCCTGGGAGCGGAAGTAGCGCAGGGTCTCCGCGGCGTCCTCGCGCAGGCGCTGCTGCAGCACCAACAGGGCCAGCGGCCGCAGCTGCGCGGCCGGGTCGGGGTCGTCCAGCGGCAGCGGGCTGCGGCCCAGCAGCAGGACGCGCAGGCCCTGCGCGCCCAGCTCGTCGACCTCGGCGAGCGCGGGGGCGCCGGCCGGGAGCAGCACGTCGGGGGCGCCGAGCAGCCAGCTGCCCTCGGTGCCGCCGGGCTCCAGCAGCTGCACGCCGCTCCACTTGCGGGCGGAGGAGAACGGGATCGCCTCCAGCACCCGCCAGCGGCCCTCCGGCGGCGGCCCGTACGCGTCGATGACGGCCTGCATGCTGGGGTTGGGGCGGCTGTCGGCGGCGCCGATCGCGCCGAGCGCCTCGGCCAGCAGGGGCTCCTCCGGCTGCGGGGCCCCGTCCGGGGCGGCGAGCGGGCGCAGGTCGACCAGGTCCATGCCGCCCTCGGTGAGGGTGCCGGTCTTGTCCAGGCACACGGTGTCGACCCGGGCCAGGCCCTCGATCGCGGGCAGCTCCTGCACCAGGCACTGCTTGCGGCCCAGCCGGACCACGCCGATCGCGAAGGCCACCGAGGTGAGCAGCACCAGGCCCTCGGGCACCATCGGCACGATGCCCGCCACCATCCGGCGCACCGCCTCCTTCCAGTCGTTGCGCTGCACCGCGAGCTGGCTGATCACCAGGCCGATCGCGGTCGGCACCAGCAGGTAGGTGATGAACCGCAGGATCCGGTCGATGCCGGTGCGCAGCTCCGACCGCACCAGGGTGAACCGGCTGGCCTCCTCGGCGAGGCGGGCGGCGTACGCCTCCCGGCCGACCTTCGTCGCGGTGAACGCGCCCGCCCCGGCCACCACGAAGGAGCCCGACATCACGTGGTCGCCGGGGCGCTTGTGGACGGGGTCGGGCTCGCCGGTCAGCAGCGACTCGTCGATCTCCAGGGCGTCCGCCTCGGTGACCGTGCCGTCCACCACGACCTTGTCGCCGATGCCCAGCAGCACCGTGTCGTCCAGCACCACCTCGCCGGTGGCGACCTGCACCGCGGCGCCGTCCCGGCGGACCTGGGGGCGGGCCTCGCCGATCAGCGCGAGGCCGTCCAGGGTCTTCTTGGCGCGCAGCTCCTGGACGATGCCGATCGCCGTGTTGGCGACGATGACCAGGCCGAACAGGCCGTCCTGGATCGGGCCGACCACCAGGATGATGCCGAACATCACCCCGATGATCGCGTTGAACCGGGTGAACACGTTGGCCCGGACGATCTCCCGCACCGAACGGCTCGACCGCACCGGGACGTCGTTCACCTGCCCGCGGGCGACCCGCTCGGCGACCTGGGCCGCACTCAGCCCGGGCTGGTACGCGCCGCCCGCGCCGGTGGGGTGCGCGCCGGGCCCCGGGCCGGGGACCGGGCCGGGCGCGGCGGTGCCTTCCGCTGAGTGCGTCATGGCACCGACTCTAGGTGGGCGTTTTGTCCGGTGCGCCCCGCCTCGGGGCGGTTTCCGGCCGGACGGGTGGCGGCCCGGCGGCGGAGGTCAGGCCACCGGTTCCCCGGCCGCCTCGGCGGCGCGGGCGCGGCGGATCGCGGCCCGGCGGGCCGTGCAGTACTTGAGGCCGATCAGGCCGAGCAGGCCGCCGGACAGGCAGATCCACGGCCAGCTGCCGTGGCCGTGGTCGGACAGCCACCCCTGGAACGGCACCAGGGCCACGAAGCCGAGGAACCACAGCACCGTGCCGGTGCCGACGATGGCGACGTCGTTCCCCTCCAGGGGTGGGGGAGCGGTGCGCAGCGCGGTCTTGGGCATGGGCCCTAGCCTACGGGGCCGCCCCGGCGGGGGGCTGCGGTGGGTGGCGCGGCCGTGTGCGACGGGTTTGTGACCAGTCGTGACCGTAATGGGTTCACTCTACGCGCGAAGATGGCGCGTGCACGACCGGAATCGACATACTGAAATGCCCCCCACCTTGCTTCGCCCGGTCTCCCCCGGCCTCTCCCGATCGAGGACCCCCGACATGTCTCCGCAGGCCCAGTCGACCACCGCGTCGCCCGAGCCCTCCCAGAACGCGCCGAAGCCCCCGTCCGGCGCCCTGGACCGCTTCTTCAGGATCTCCGAGCGGGGCTCCACCCTGCCCCGCGAGATCCGCGGTGGTGTCGCCACGTTCTTCACGATGGCGTACATCCTGGTGCTCAACCCGATCATCCTGGCCTCGGCCACGGACATGAACAACACGCACCTCGACGGCGGACAGCTGGTCACCGCGACCGCGCTCACCGCCGGCCTGACCACCCTGCTGATGGGCGTCATCGGCAACGTCCCGATCGGCCTCGCCGCGGGCCTGGGCGTCAACACCATCGTGGCGCTCCAGCTCGCCCCCCAGATGACCTGGCCCGACGCCATGGGCATGGTCGTCCTGGCCGGTTTCGCGATCATGCTGCTGGTCGCCACCGGCCTGCGCGAGCGCGTCATGAGCGCCGTCCCGCTCGGCCTGCGCAAGGCCATCGCGATCGGCATCGGCCTGTTCATCACCCTGGTCGGCCTGGTCGACTCCGGCTTCGTCACCCGCATGCCGGACGCCGCCCACACCACCGTCCCGCTCCAGCTCGGCGCCGGCGGGCACCTGCACGGCTGGCCGGTGCTGATCTTCATCCTCGGCCTGCTGCTCACCCTGGCCCTGGTCGTCCGCAAGGTCCCCGGCGCGATCCTGATCTCCATCGCCGTGATGACCGCCGTCGCGGTGGTCATCCAGCAGTTCGCCGACCTCTCCGCCGACAGCTGGGGCCTCACCGTCCCCGCCTGGCCCGGCAACCCCGTCGCCACCCCCGACTTCGGCCTGGTCGGCCACTTCAGCCTGTTCGGCGGCTTCCAGCACGTCAGCGTGCTGACCGGCATCCTGTTCGTCTTCACCGTGCTGATGAGCTGCTTCTTCGACGCGATGGGCACCATCCTCGGCGTCGCCGACGAGGCCCACCTGCTCGACGAGAAGGGCGACCTCCCGGGCATCAACAAGGTCCTGATGGTCGACGGCATCGCCACCGCCGCGGGCGGTGCGACCTCCGCCTCCGCGAACACCTGCTTCGTCGAGTCCACCGCGGGCGTCGGCGAGGGGGCCCGCACCGGCTTCGCCTCGATCGTCACCGGCGCGCTCTTCCTGCTCGCCCTCTTCCTCACCCCCCTCGCGACCATGGTCCCCGCCCAGGCGGCCACCCCCGCCCTGGTCACCGTCGGTTTCCTGATCCTGGCGAACTCCATCAAGGAGATCGACTGGTCCGACTACACCATCGCGATGCCCGCCTTCGTCACCATCGTGATGATGCCGTTCACCTACTCCATCACCAACGGCATCGGCTTCGGCTTCATCACCTTCTGCGTCCTGCGCCTCGTCGCGGGCCGCGGCCGCACCGTCCCGATCGCGATGTACGCCGTCGCCGCGGTCTTCGCCTTCTACTACCTGATGCCGGCCCTCGGTCTGCTCTGACCCGGTCCCGGTCGCGCCGGTGGCCCCGCACTCCTGACCGAGTGCGGGGCCGCTTCTGCGTGGTGCCGTGTCGGCGGGCTCGGGTGGAGCCGATGTCGACTCGATCGTCGCGGGGTCACCACGAGTCGAGCGAGACGCCGGGGCTGTCTTGGAGGTACCGGCCGAGGGCCGTTCCCGTGGTGGAGACGAATTCCTGCGGGAGGGCCTCCGTGCTCACCCGGGCGACTTCGGAGTGCTTCTCGGGCTCTCCGTCGGCGAGTTCGCGCACGGCGGTCCGGGTGATCGGCCCGCCCGGCTCGTGCTTGCCGACGGGGAGGTCCCACCTGCCCTGTGCGAACTCGGCCTCCGGGCCGCGGGTTCGGTCCCTTCCGGCGGTGGGGCTATCAGGTCAGTGCCTCGCGAGCGCGGCGTTCCAGGTCGCTGACCCCCGGGACTCCGCGACTGCGGTGGATCGCCGGCTGCGGCCGGATCGAGTGTCCCCGAGGTCGGCGTAGGTGAGGGCGTGGACCCGCTCGTACTTCTCGGAGTCCCAACGGACCAGTGCCGCCCGGTGCTGCTGCTCGGTACCCGCGTGGGTGACGTGGAGCAGCGCCTCGGTCCGCCCGTCCACGCGCCCGACGCTTCGTCGGAGGGCGTTCTCGATCAGCGCGAGGCAGTTGCGCGGCTGCTCGAGGCTGAGCGCCTGGTGGGCGAGCGCGCGCATCATCCGGCCTGCACGGCCGTACGGGTCGGCTTCGACGGCGAGTTGGTCACCGAGTTGGTGGGAGCGCTGGGCGGCGCCTTCCTGCCCGAGGCCGTGACGCTTCCAGCCTGCCGGGTGGGCGGGTTCGGCAACGGCCCTCCCCGCAGCGCGCGGGGGAGGGCCGTTGCGTGGTTCAGGGGGTGCGGAGGAGGGGGGCGAGGCGGGCGGCGAGGAGGGTGGCGGTGGCGAGGAGGTGGGCGGGGTCGGGGGTGCGGGCGAGGACGACGATGACGACGACCAGCAGGGCGTGGTCGGCGGGCGGCAGTCGGCGGGCCGGGCGCTGGTGGCGGGTGCGGGACATGGGCGGTCCTTCGTCGTCGGGTCAGGCGCCGGTGCGGGCGACCAGGTCGTCGATGCTCTGGGCGGGGCGCAGGGTCTCGAAGCGGACGGTGCCGTCGGGGGCGGTGGTGGCGCCGTGGACGGCGGGCTCGGGGAGGGAGTTGTAGGCGAAGTGGTTGGAGGGGTAGTAGGCCCCGCAGTCCAGGAGGCAGTACAGGTCGCCGGGGGCCAGCAGCGGGAGCGGGCGGGCCCGGGCGACCAGGTCGCCTGCGAAGCAGCAGGGGCCGGCCACGTCCTGGGGGACGAGGGGGCCGTGCTTGGGGGCGCCGGTGGGGTGGTGGGCGCTGATCCGGATCGGCCAGCTGTCGGGGGCGAACACGGTGCGGGTGGCGACCTGGGCTCCGGCGTGGCCGATGGCGATGGGACGGCCGCCGGACTCCTTGGTGTACTCGACGTACGAGGCGACGAAGCCCGACTTGGCGAGCACGGAGCGGCCGAACTCGGTGGTCAGCCGGTAGCCGCCGTCGAACAGGACGGGGGCGTGGGCGCGCAGCCGCTGCAGGTAGGCGTCCCAGCCGGGGGCGGTGCGGTCGTCGGCGAAGTTGACCGGGAGGCCGCCGCCGAGGTCGATCCCGGTGACCTGACGGCGGCCCAGCTCCCGGTTGATCCGTTCGGCGAAGGCGGCGGTGGTGGCGATGCCGGTGGCCATCAGGTCGAGGTCGATGCCCTGGGAGCCGACGTGGCAGTGCAGTTCGGTGAGCCAGGGGCGGGCGCGGAAGGCTTCGACCAGGCGGGCGGCGTTGCCGGTGTCGGCGAGCGGGATGCCGAACTTCGAGGTGGCGGTGGCGGTGCTCATCGCGGCGATCCGGCCGCCGCCGACCTGCGGGTTGATCCGGACGCCGATCCGGGAGGAACTGCGGCGGTCGGCCAGGAGCGCGTCGACGCGGGCGAGTTCCTGCCAGTTGTCGATGTTGACGCTGACGCCGAGCTCCAGCGCGAGGGCCAGTTCGCCGCGGGTCTTGGCGGGGGAGTCCAGCACGATCAGTTCCGGGGGGAAGCCCGCGGCCAGCGCCTGCGCGAACTCGCCGGGGCTGGCCACCTCGCAGCCCATGCCCAGGCCGCGCAGGAGGCGCAGCACCGGACCGAGCGGGTTGGCCTTGGCGGCGAAGGCGTGCCGCACCTCCGACCCGGCGGGGAACGCGGCGTGCAGGGCGGCCACCGTCTCCGTGACGGCGTCCAGGTCGAGGAAGGCGGCCAGCGGGGCCCGCTCCGGGTCGAGCAGGCCCTGTCGGACGGCCGCGCGCAGGACGAGTTCGCGCCGTTCGGGGCCGATCAGGGGGAAGGGGCGGTGTTCGGACACGGGGCACGCTCCGCACGGGTCGGCAGGAAGGGGGACCGGGCCCGGGCCGGACGTGGGCCGGGGCCGTGGTTCCAGGATGGCCGCGGCGGCGGCCCCTGAGCAGTCCCCGCCGATCCGGGTTTCCGGTGCCGGTCCGGACGCGGCGCACCGCGGCGGGGACCGCTCGCGGCCGGTGCGGTGCGCGGGCGGCGGCCCGGGCGTGCCGGTGCGGTGCGGGCCGGTCCGGGCGGGGCGTCCGACGGGTGCGGGCGGGCGGCGGACACCGGGAACGGGGCCCCGGCGGGGCGGGCGACGGCGTGCGGCGGCCCGGGCCGGGCCGGGGTGGCGCGCGGGCACCGGATCCACCCGCGGATCCGGCGCCCGCGCACCACCCGGTCAGCCCCGGGCGGCCCGGTGCTCGCGCACCAGCAGCTGGATGCGGGCGAGCAGGACGGCGTCGGCGCTGTCCGCGTCCAGCCCGGCGGTCCTGAGCAGCTTCGCGAACTGGCGGGCGAAGGTGGCGCGGGGGATGCCGAGCGCGTCGGCCGCCGGGCCCTTCCGCTCGCCGTGGCGCAGGTAGGCGGACAGCAGTTCCAGCGGGTGGTGGCCGTCCTGGGCCGGGGCGTCCGCGAGCCGGGACACCGAGGTCCGCACCGGCAGCGGCAGTCCGTCCACCGTCTCGACGACCTGCCGCAGGGCCACCGCGTCGGCGACCTGCTCGACGGTGGCGCAGCCGGTGTCGGGTTTCTCGCGGGCGAACAGCAGCCCGCCCAGGGCCAGGTCGGCGGCCCGGCGGGAGCGGGCGGCGTCGTCCAGCCGGGCCTGGACCGGGCCGAGGCCGATCAGCACCCGGGTGCCCAGCCGCTCCGACAGGGCGGCGGACAGCTGGCGGCCGTAGTCGCCGACCTGGTCCCGGGCCCTGGCGGGGTCCTTCGCGAGGCCGCCGAGCAGGACCAGGACGCCGCGGGCGACCGGGAGGATCAGGTGGTCGGTTCCGGGGCGGGACGGGTGCATGCGCACCCCCTGTTCCAGCCGGACCCGGCAGTCGTCGTCCACCGGGCCGGACGTGCCGACGGCCAGGACGGCGCAGCGGGCGTCGGCGGGCATGCCGCTGTGCCCGGCGAGCAGGAGGCCCGAGCCCGGGCCGTCGAGCACCGCGCGGGCCGCAGCCAGCAGCAGGGCGTTGCGGGCGTCGTGGTGCGCGTGGTGGTACAGCAGGTGGGCGGCGGCGGTCTCGGCGGCCGTCCGCAGCACCTCGATGGTGCTCGCCCGCAGGGGTTTCCCGGTGATCGCGGCCACCCAGATCGAGCCGAGGCGCATGTCGCCCGCCTGCACCGCGACGGCCATCCGCTCGGGCACGTCCCCGTGGGGGAGGCGGTGCAGCACCTGGTTCGAGGACCAGAGCTGCTTGAAGAAGCCGTCCTGGTCCATCGCCCGGCGCCGCTCCTCGGGGACGGCGCCGGTCAGGACGGTCCACAGCCGGATCCGGTCCAGGTCGGCGCTCACCGCGTGGTGCGCGAGGACCCGGGAGTCCGGGTCCTCGATGGTCACCCCCGCTCCGACCTGGCGGGCGATCTGCCGGGCCAGGGCGGCGAGGTCGCCCAGCGGCACGTTGTCGCTCTCCGGGGCCGGGCTCTCCAGGGCGGCCCGCATCCTGCTGATCACCGTCTGCCAGTCGGCCCAGGACGTGCGCAGCAGCAGGGCCGTCCCGGCCCGTTCCGCGACCTCCCCCAGCCGTTCCCTGCGGGCCCGGTCGTCCACTCCGCGCAGCACCACGGCCGTCACCCGGTCCGCGCCCGCGTCGCGCAGCAGGTCCTCGGCCGCCGCCGAGCGCGGGTCGACCCCGATCGCGATCAGGACGGCTCCGGCCCGGTCCGTGACCGGCGGGTCGAGCGGGTCGACCACCAGCAGGCGCCGGGTGGGCGCCTGCGGTTCCGGCAGCGCCACCTGCTCGACCAGGGTGTCGGTCAGGGCGAGCAGCCTCGACAAGGTCCCCGCCCGCAGCGCCGATCTGTTCCACGCATCCTCGCCCATCGGGCGGCCTCCCCGGAACGCACGCACATCTGACGATCCATCAGTTCCGCCCGGGCGCACCCGAGTCGGGTCATCGTAGTGTCGGCGGCGGCGGGGCGTGCGGCGAACGGGGAAAAACCGGAGGTGGGGAGGGGAGCGGGCGGGTTAGCGTGGGCGCGTCCTCGGGCGGCCGTCTACCGCTCTTCTCGTGGCGCGAACAACGCGCCCGCAACCCAGGGAGTTGCTTCGGCATGGTGCGCGTCCTCGTCGGTGAGCTGCCGTCCGCGATCGGGCGGACGGTGACGGTCAAGGGGTGGGTCGACACGCTGCGGCTGCAGAGCAAGGTGCAGTTCGTGGTGGTGCGGGACCACACGGGGGCGGTGCAGGTCACGCACCGGCGCGGGGGCGGGGAGGACGCGCTCGGCGAGCTGCTGCGGGGGCTGACCGTCGAGTCGGCGGTGGTGGTGACGGGGCGGGTGGTGGCCAACCCGGTGGTGAAGCTGGGCGGGCTGGAGATCGTCCCGGAGCGGGTCGAGGTGGTGTCGGCGGCCGAGCCGGGGCTGCCGATCGGACCGGGGACCAGGGCCGAGCAGCGGCTGAACTGGCGGTTCCTGGACGTCCGGCGCCCGGAGCGGCGGCTGGTGTTCGAGGTGCAGACCACGGTCGAACGGGCGATGCGCGAGGTCGCCGCCGAGCAGGGCTGCACCGAGCTGCACACGCCGAAGCTGATGGGGACGGCCTCCGAGTCCGGTGCGGAGGTGTTCGAGGTCGGGTACTTCGACCGCAAGGCGTACCTGGCCCAGTCCCCGCAGTTCTACAAGCAGATGGCGATCGCGGGCGGCATCGACCGGGTCTTCGAGATCGGTCCGGTGTTCCGGGCCGAGCCCTCCTTCACCTCCCGGCACTCCACCGAGTTCACCGGCGTGGACGTCGAGCTGGCGTGGATCGACGGCGTGGAGGACGTGATGTCCTTCGAGGAGCGGATACTGCACCGGGTGCTGGAGCAGGTCGCCGAACGGCACGGCGAGCAGATCCGGCGGCACCGGGGCGTCGAGGTCGTGGTGCCCGAACTGCCCTTCCCCCGGCTGACGATGGCCGAGGCGGTGGAGCGGCTGCGCAGCGCCGGGTGGGACCCGGAGGGCGTCCGGGAGGACCTCGACCCGGAGGGCGAGCGGCTGCTCGGCGCGCTGGTCGCGCAGGAGACCGGGCACGAGTTCGTGTTCGTGACCGGGTTCCCCGCCTCGGTGCGGCCGTTCTACCACCTGCGCTCGGCCGCCGACCCGGCCGTCACCGAGTCCTTCGACCTGTTGTGGAAGGGCGTGGAGATCACCACCGGTGCGCAGCGCGAGCACCGGCACGGCCAACTGGTCGCCCAGGCCCGGGAGAAGGGCATGGACGCGCGCCCCGAGGGCCCGCTCGGCCGGTACCTGGACTGCTTCCGGTACGGCATGCCGCCGCACGGCGGGTTCGGTCTCGGACTGGCCCGGGTGCTGATGCTGGCGCTCGGGCTGCCCTCGATCCGGGACGCGGTCTTCCTGTTCCGCGGCCCGAACAGGCTGGAGCCGTAGGGGAGTTCAGCGGCCGGTGCGGGCCGCGCCGGGCGGCCACAGGACGTCCACCGGCAGTCCGGCGGCCCGGGCGGCGGCGACCATGTCGGCCGTCCCGCCCGGGCCGTTGCCCGGCCGGCCGTCCCAGACCGCGACCAGGCGGTCGGCGAGCTGCAGCAGCCGGTCGTTGGCGGCCACGTACGCGGCCGGGTCGAGCCGGGTCGCGGGCAGCACCAGCACCCGGTGCGCGGCGGCGAGCAGCCGCTCGAACGCGGTGCGCTCGGCGGCGGTGGCCCGCGGGCCCGGGTGGGACGGGCCGGGCAGGACGGCGACCAGGCGGCCGCCGCGGGCCAGCACGGCGTCCGCGAACAGCGTGTCGGCGCCCGGGGCGAGGCAGGACACGCCCGTCAACTCCCCGGCCGGGTAGGGGGACAGCAGGGCGTCCAGGGCCGCACGGACGGCGCGGGCGGTGGCCGGGGAGAGGTCCAGGTGCCCGGTCACGGCGATCACGGGCATGGCGGGCGCTCCCCGGGCTGGTCGTCGGTGCTCTGCGAGATCCTGCCAGGACGGGGCCCGGGTGCGGGGCGGTTGGCCCGGACCGGCCCGAAGGCCCGCGGGCCGCAGGGCGGTTGGCCGCCCGCCCGGTCGGGGGGCGGGTGACGTGCTGGACAGCGCGGACCGCCCGCCCGACAATCACGCTATGGCCGCTCAGGAGTTCAGCACCCAGCTCGCCCGCCCCTCGCAGGCCGAGCGGGACAGCGCGCTGGAGGTGCTGCGGGACGGGGTCGGCAGCGGTCGCCTCTCGCACGACACCTTCATCCGCCGGATGGAGCTGGTGCTGACCGCCCGCAGCCGCGCCGAACTCGCCGAGGTGGTCGGCGACCTGCGTACCTACGGCCCGTTCTCCCGGGTCCTGCTGCGCAGCGTCGCCAAGCTCTCCGCGCTCCAGGTCCGGCTGCGGCAGACCTGGCACGCCGAGCAGCTGACCCGGCTGCAGCTGCCCGACCCGGCCGTCCGGCGGCTGCGGATCGGCCGGATGACCGGCTCCGACCTCCGGCTGGGCGACTCGACCGTCTCCCGGCAGCACGCCGAGCTGCGCTTCGAGGCGGGCGACTGGGTGCTGTACGACCTGGGCTCCAGCAACGGCACCTTCGTCAACGACCGCCGGGTGGCCGGCGGCACCGTGGTCCGGGCCGGGGACCGGCTGCGCTTCGGTCGACTGGGCTTCCACCTCACCGCGGACTGAACGCGCCCGCCGGACGGGCCGGCGCACGGGCGAAATCAATTTTCCTTAGACTCGGTAATGACGTAGGCTAAGGACATGCCCGAGATGTCCGAGGACGACCTGCTGGCGGTCAGCCAGCTGCGGTCGTCCGCGATGCGCCTGGCCCGACGGTTGCGACACCAGCGGGTCGAGGAGTCGCTGAGCCCCACCGAGATGGGGGTGCTCGGCACGCTCGCCCGCTGCGGCAGGGCGACACCAGGCGAGCTGGCCCGCAAGGAGCACGTCCAGCCGCCGTCCATGACCAGGATCATCGCGATGCTGGAGGAGAAGGGCCTGGTGCGGCGCGAGCCGCACCCGGAGGACCGCCGACAGGTGGTGGTCAGCAGTACGGAGCAGGCCGAGGAGATCCTCAACGAGTCCCGCCGCCGCCGGAACGCCTGGCTGGCCGGGCTCGCCGAGGGCCTCGACCCGGAGGAGTGGGAACGGCTGAAGGCGGCCGCGCCCGTGCTCTACAAACTGGCCAACCTGTAGCACCACCCACGGCACGACCAGGGTCCGTCCCGTCCCGGGCGCACGAAGGAGAACCGCATCACCGCAGCATCCACCAGCACCACACACCGCGCCGCGACCGCCGAACCGGTCGCGGCGCGCCGAGGGGAGACCACCTTGACACCGCCGGCCGCCCGCGCCGCCGCGATCCGCACCGCGACCGTCCACACCGACCTCCGCACCGACCCCCGGCGCCTGACCACCCGCCCCGCGGGAGTACGCCACGACGAACCGCTCACCGACGAAGCGGCCACCACCGGGACCGCGCCCACCGGCGCCCCCGCCGCGCAGAGCCAGGCACCCGCCCCCACGGGCCTGCCGGGCAGCGGCGACGACGACCCCGAGCATCGCACCGCGGCGGAGGACCCCGCCGCTCAGCCGGGCCGGTTCACCCGCCCGGGAGGGATGTTCTCGTCCCTGCGCATCCGCAACTACCGGTACTACTTCGCCGGCCAGGCGGTCTCGAACACCGGCACCTGGATGCAGCGCATCGCCCAGGACTGGCTGGTGCTCAGCCTCACCGGCAGCCCGTTCGCGGTCGGCATCACCACCGCCATGCAGTTCCTGCCCATGCTGCTGCTCGGCCTGTGGGGCGGCGTCCTCGCCGACCGGCTGCCCAAGCGCCGCCTGCTGATCGCGACCCAGGGCGCGATGGGCCTGCTCGCCGCGGGCCTCGCCCTGCTCACCGTCACCGGCGCCGTCACGCCCGTCGCGGTGTACCTGTTCGCGCTGCTGCTCGGCCTGGTCACCGTGGTCGACAACCCGACCCGGCAGGCGTTCGTCAGCGAGATGGTCCCGGCCAAGGACCTCGCCAACGCCGTCAGCCTGAACGCCGCGAACTTCCAGACCGCCCGCCTGGTCGGCCCCGCCGTCGCGGGCGCCCTGATCGCCGCGGTCGGCAGCGGCTGGGCGTTCGCCGTCAACGCGCTCTCCTTCGTCGCGGTCATCGGCGGCCTGCTCGCCATGCGCAGCAGCGAACTGCGCCCCGTCGAGCGGATCGCCCGCGAGCGCGGACAGCTCCGCGAGGGCCTGCGCTACGTCCGGGAGCGGCCCGAACTGCTCTGGCCGATGGTGCTCGCCGGGTTCATCGGCACCTTCGGGTTCAACTTCCCGACCCTGCTCTCCGGCTTCGCGCACGACACCTTCCACGTCGGCGCGGGCGAGTACGGCCTGCTCAACACCGCCATGGCGGTCGGCTCGCTGACCGGCGCCCTGCTCGCCGCCCGCCGCGGCGCGCCCCGGCTGCGCCGCCTGGTCTTCGCCGCGCTCGCCTTCGGCGCCCTGGAGGTGCTGGCCGCGTTCGCCCCCGGGTACTGGACCTTCGCCCTGCTGCTCACCCTGATCGGCGTGTTCGGCCTGACCTTCAACACCTCGGTCAACTCGGCCCTGCAGCTCGGCACCGACCCCGAGATGCGCGGCCGCGTGATGGGCCTGCTCGTCCTGGTCTTCACCGGCGGCACCCCGATCGGCGCCCCGCTGGTCGGCTGGATCACCGCCGCGTACGGCCCGCGCCTCGGCCTGCTCGCCTGCGGACTGGTCTCCGCCGCCGCGGCCGGCGTGGTCGCGCTCGTCCTCGGCCGGATCAGCGGCCTGCGCCTGCGCCTGGACCCGCACCCGGTGCGGACCCGCGGCCGGGTGTTCTCGGTGGTGCAGAAGGACGACCTGGCGACCGCCTGCTAGGCCGGTGCCCGGCTGCCGGAGCTGCCCGGTGCGCAGCTCCGGCGGCCGCCCCGGCAGTCGCCCCGGCGGCTGGTTCCCCTTGTCCGACCGGCGGGGGGAGGCGGTGCGGCAGGATGGCGGGATGAGGCTCTTCGTCGCCGTGAACCCTCCGGCCCCCGCCAAGCAGGAACTCGTCGACGCCGTGGAGCCCCTGCACCGGCTCCCCGGCGCGGACCGGCTGCGCTGGACCGAAACCGCCGGCTGGCACCTCACGCTGGCCTTCCTCGGCGAGGTCCCGGCCGACGAGGTGCCCGCCCTGGAGCACGCCCTGGCCCGGGTCGCGGGCGAGCACCCGAAGCACCGGCTGCGCCTGTCCGGCGGCGGCACCTTCGGCGAACGGGCCCTCTGGGCGGGCGTCGAGGGCGAGGTCCGGGCCCTGCGGGAACTGGCCGCGGCCGTGCAGCGGGCGCTCGGCGCCGAGGACGAGGAGCGCGGCTTCCACCCCCACCTGACCCTCGCCCGCTCCGGCACCACCCGCAGCCGCGGACCGGCCGGGCCGGGGGAGCTGCGGGCGATGGCCGACGCGCTGCGGGGCTTCCGCGGCCGCGAGTGGCGGGCCGGACGGATCCAGCTGATGCGCAGCGAGACGGGCTACGGACCGGCCCGCTACACGGCGGTGGAGGGGTGGCCGCTGGGCACCTGAACGTCAGCGGGTCGCGAAGCGGTGCAGGCGGTCGTCCTGCGTCGCGGTCCTGCCGACGGTCGACGGCCGGCCGCGCGGTTCCTCGCGCCCCCGGTCGCTCAGGTTCCGATCTCGGGGGCCGCGCGGAGCGCGATGCGGGTGGGGGTGGTGGGGCCGAGCTCCAGGAGGGTGAGGGTGTTGGGGCCGGGGCGCAGGAGGGGCAGCGGGCAGTAGAGGGTGCGCTGCGGGCCCCTGCTGTCGTAGCGGCCGAGGAGGAAGCCGTTGACCCAGAGGTAGCCGTGGTGGCCCTCGGGGACGGCGAGGAAGGCGTCGCCGGGGGCGTCGAGGTGGAGGGTGCCGCGGGCGAGCGTCTCGGGGGCGGGGGTGCCGGGGGTCCAGGCGGTGGCGGCGGGGAGCGGGTCGAGGGCGAGGGGTTCGGCGTGCCAGCCGTGCAGGTACTGGCGCTCGTGGCGGACGCCGGTGACGCCCTTGGTCTCGCCGACCCGCGGGCCGTAGTTGACCCGGCCGAGGGATTCGACGAGCAGCCGGACGCGGGCGCCGCCGCCCGCGGTGACGGGTTCGGCGGCCACGCCGCGTTCGAGTGCGGTGGCGGGCTTGTCGTCGATCTGCAGGCCGGCCCGGTCGCGCAGCCCCTCGACGGTGAGCGGGAGTTCCGGTCCGCCCGCGGGCACGGTCGTGGTGTAGCGGACGAGGCCGTGCTCCAGGCCGAGTTCCTCGAAGGACGGGGGGACGGGCGAGGCGACGGCCGGGCCGAACGGCAGCTCGGCGTACTCGTCGAGGGTGACCTCGCGGGCCTCCAGCAGCGGTGCGGGTTCCGGGAGCTGGGGAGTGCGGCCGTCCACGTAGCGGGCCTCGTCGGGGTGTTCGGCGGCGAAGTCGGCGATGACCTGCCGGAAGGCGTCGAACTTGGCGGTGGGCAGGCCGCGTTCGTCGAGCGGGGCGTCGTAGTCGTAGGAGGTGGTGGTGGGCTGGTAGGGGGAGTGCGTCCAGTCGGTGGAGTTGAACGGCGGGTCGGCGTGGTTGGCTCCGGCGGTGGTGCCGAAGTTGGTGCCGCCGTGGGCCATGTAGAGGTTGACCGAGCCGCCGGCGGCGAGGATGCGGCGCAGGGTGTCGGCGGCGTCGGCGGCGTCGCGGGTGTGGTGGCGGCCGCCCCAGTGGTCGAACCAGCCGTTCCAGTACTCCATGCAGAACGGCGGGTCCTCGGGGCGGTGGCGGCGCAGGGCGGCGAAGGCGTCCTCGGGGTCGGAGCCGAAGTTGACGGTGGCCAGCACGCCGGGGACGGTGCCCGCGGCGAGCATGTGGTCCTCGGGCCCGTCGGAGGTGAACAGCGGGACGGTGACGCCGCGCTCGCGCAGGCCGCGGGCCAGGTGGGCGAGGTAGGCGGCGTCGCTGCCGAAGGCCCCGTACTCGTTCTCGACCTGCACCATCAGCACGGTGCCGCCGGGCCGGCCCCACTGGCGGTCGACGACCTGGGGGAGCAGCGCGTCGAAGTACGCGTCGACGGCGGCCAGGTACGCGGGGTCGCTGGTGCGGGCGCGGCGGCCGACCCGGGCGGTGAGCCAGCCGGGCAGGCCGCCGTTGTCCCACTCGGCGCAGATGTACGGGCCGGGCCGGACGATCGTCCACAGGCCCTGGCGGTGCGCCTCGTCGAGGAAGGCGCCGAGCTCGTCGAGCCGTTCGAGGCGGCCCGGCGCGGGTTCGTGCAGGTTCCACGGCACGTACGTCTCGACGGTGTTCAGGCCCATCGCGCGCACCGCCGCCAGCCGGGCGGGCCACTGCTCGGGGCGGCTGCGGAAGTAGTGCACCGCACCGGACAGGATGCGCAGCGGTCGGCCGTCGAGGCGGAAGCCGGTCGAGTCGTAGGTGAGCATGCCCCTAGCCTGCCCAACCGGAGGGTGTTCAGCCGCGGTGACATGCGCCGCGGCGGGCCCCGGGCGCCCGGGGCCCGCCCGGTGTGCGGGGCCGGGCGGGCGACCGACTAGTCTCGAAGCGTGGACCCGAAGACCCGTATGCGGATCGTGACCGGCGCGTTCGTTCTGTTGCTCGCCGTGGTGATCGTCGGCGCGATCATGCAGAAGTAGCGGACGCGGCGTCCCCGTCCGCCGTGGTCGGCGGCGGGGTGGTGCGCAGGCGGCCGATCATGCCGGGGTTGGCGATGCCGGGCAGGAGCATCCGCCACAGGGCGGTGAGGCGCTGGGGCAGGTCGGCGCGGGCGGTGTAGACCTGGGACATCACCCGGACGCCGGTGAACGCGGCGATGATCACGTCGGCGGCCTCGTCGAGGTCGAGGCCGGGCAGCGTCTCGCCCTGGGCGGCGGCCTCGGCGAGCAGGGTGCGGACCACGGCGCGGGACTGCTCGTACGGGGTGTCGGTGGGGCGGGGCAGCGAGGTCTGCTCGACGGCGAGGCGGACGGCGGCGCGCAGGACGGCGTCGGTGTGCAGGCGGTCGGCGAAGGCGAAGCACAGGTCGATGACGGACTGCAGGCGGCTGGCGTGCGCGGAGTGCTCGGGGAGGGCGAGGCCGTCGCCGTGGGCCTCCAGGACGGCCAGCGCGATGGCCTCCTTGGACGGGAAGTGGTGGTAGAGCGCGCCCCTGGTCAGGCCGGTGCGGGAGAGGATCTCGTTGGTGCCGGCGGCGTCGTACCCGCGCAGGTCGAAGACCTCGGCCGCGGCCTCCAGGATGGCCCGCCGCGAACGGATGCCGCGTTCCTGCTTGGTCATGCTCGGTCCCCTCGTGCGCGTTGGGCATCGTCAAGATGCCGACCTGTCTGCATCCTATCCCCAAGGTCACCGGCCGAAGGAGGCTCCTGTTCCGCTTCCGTCGGCCCCTCCGACGCACAATCAGACAGATATGTCGGTATTATTGGCGGCGGCGCGGCCCGACCGGCGGGCCCGCCGGGGGACGAGGGGGCGGTTGCCATGGAGTACACCCGGCTCGGCCGCAGCGGGCTGCAGGTGTCCCGGCTGGTGCTCGGCACGATGAACTTCGGGACGGAGACCGACGAGCGCGAGAGCCACGCGATCATGCAGCGGGCCCACGAGGCGGGCGTCAACTTCTTCGACACCGCGAACGTCTACGGCACCCGCCCGGGCGAGAGCTCCACCGAGGAGATCATCGGCCGCTGGTTCGCGGGCGACCCGGAGCGCCGGGAGCGGACCGTCCTGGCCACCAAGGTCTACCTCCCGACCGGCCCCCGCCCCAACGAGGGCGGCCTCAGCGCCTGGCACGTCCGGCGCGCCTGCGAGGACTCGCTGCGCCGACTCGGCACCGACCGGATCGACCTCTACCAGATGCACCACGTCGACCGGCACACCCCGTGGGAGGAGGTCTGGGAGGCGTTCGGCGTGCTGCGCCAGCAGGGCAAGGTGCTGTACTTCGGCTCCTCCAACTTCGCGGGCTGGCACCTCGCCCAGGCCCAGGAGGCCGCCCGCGAGCGGCACTTCCTCGGCCTGGTCGCCGAGCAGACCCGGTACAACCTGATGACCCGGTGGGCCGAGCTGGAGGTGCTGCCCGCGGCCCGGCACTACGGCATCGGCGTGATCCCGTGGGGCCCGCTGAACGGCGGCCTGCTCGGCGGCGTGCTGCGCAAGCGGCGCGAGGGCACCGCGGCCCGCGGCGGCGGCGGCCACTCGGCCGCCGCCCTGGCCGCGCACCACGAGGCGCTGGCGGCGTACGAGGACCTGTGCGCGCGGGCCGGAGCCGACCCGGCGCACGTCGGCCTGGCCTGGCTGCTGGCCCGGCCGGGCGTCACCGGCCCGATCGTCGGCCCGCGCACCGCGGCCCAGCTGGACGGCGCGCTGGCCGCCCTGGACCTGGAACTGGACGCGGACCTGCTGGCCGCCCTGGACCGGCTCTTCCCCCCGCCCGGCCCGAACGGCGGCGGCCCCGCCCCGGAGGCGTACGCCTGGTGACCCGCCCCGGCCGCACCGGCGGACGCCGCGAGGCCCCGGTCCGCTCGTGGACCGGGGCCTCGCGGATGACGGGCTGCGTCAGTCGTTCAGGTGCTCGACCACGTAGTCGATGGCGCCGGTGAGCTTCTCGACGTCCGCCGGGTCGACCGCGGGGAACATCGCGATGCGCAGCTGGTTGCGGCCCAGCTTGCGGTAGGGCTCGGTGTCCACGATGCCGTTGGCACGCAGTGCCTTGGCGACCGCGGCGGCGTCGACCGAGTCGTCGAAGTCGATGGTGCCGACGACCTGCGAGCGCTCCTCGGGCTTGGCCACGAAGGGCTGCGCGAAGGAGGACTTCTCGGCCCAGGAGTACAGGATCGAGGAGGACTCCGCGGTGCGGGCCACCGCCCACTCCAGACCGCCCTGGCCGTTCAGCCACTCCAGCTGGTCGGCCAGCAGGAAGAGGGTGGAGATGGACGGGGTGTTGTACGTCTGGTCCTTCGAGGAGTTGTCGATCGCGGTCGGCAGGTCGAAGAACGGCGGGACGTACCGGCCGGAGCCGGCGATCTCCGCGGCGCGCTCCAGCGCGGCCGGCGAGAAGGTGGCCAGCCAGAGGCCGCCCTCGGAGGCGAAGGACTTCTGCGGGGCGAAGTAGTAGACGTCCGTCTCGCGGATGTCGACCGGCAGGCCGCCCGCGCCGGAGGTGGCGTCGACCAGGACCAGCGAGCCGGCGTCCGCGCCCTCGGGGCGGCGGATCGGCATCGCGACACCGGTGGAGGTCTCGTTGTGGGTGAGGCCGTAGACGTCCACGCCCGCTTCGGCGACCGGCAGCGGGTGGGTGCCCGGGACGGTCTTGATCACGGTGGGCTCGGCCAGCCACGGGGCGGCCTTCACCGAGGAGGCGAACTTGGACGAGAACTCGCCGAAGTCCAGGTGCTGCGACTTCTCGCGCACCAGGCCGAACGCGGCGATGTCCCAGAACGCGGTGGAGCCGCCGTTGCCGAGCACCACCTCGTAGCCCTCCGGCAGGGAGAACAGCTCGGCGACGCCCTGGCGGACGCGCTTGACGATGTTCTTCACCGGGGCCTGG
The DNA here is from genome assembly GCF_030268885.1 of Kitasatospora phosalacinea. Classification (GTDB taxonomy): domain Bacteria; phylum Actinomycetota; class Actinomycetes; order Streptomycetales; family Streptomycetaceae; genus Kitasatospora; species Kitasatospora phosalacinea_C. The sequence goes on along the minus strand of NZ_BSSA01000007.1, from coordinate 176,254 downwards.
CGGTGGGAGGTGCCCAGCAGGGAGGTTCCGGTGGCGGCGAGGGCACTCAGGGCCTCGGGGCGCACCTTGGAGGGGCCGCAGCCGAAGCGGCCGTCGTTGGGCAGATTGTCGGCGGGGATCTGAATCTGAGCCACCCCCGCACCCTATCGCCCGGGCGCGCGGCGGCGGTACGCCCGTCCGGCCGCTGAGACGTGATCTTGGCCGCCCCGGACAGGCCGCACCGGAGCGCGTGACCCCTGGTCAGGGGGCGTCCACGCGCCCGGTGGCGGCGGTGTCCGGGGCGGCGGCCGGACGGCTTTTCACCCGGAAGTGGGTCAGCCGGCGATCTGCTCCCAGCCCTCGATCTCCTGCGGCTTGCGGGAGCCCGGGCCGATGTAGCGGGCGGCCGGGCGGACCAGTCGGCCGGTGCGCTTCTGCTCCAGGATGTGCGCCGACCAGCCGGCCGTGCGGGCACAGGTGAACATCGAGGTGAACATGTGCGCCGGGACCTCGGCGAAGTCCAGCATGATGGCGGCCCAGAACTCGACGTTGGTGGCCAGCACGCGGTCGGGGCGGCGGTTGTGCAGCTCCTCCAGCGCGGCCTTCTCCAGCGCCTCGGCGATCTCGTAGCGCGGCGCGCCGAGCTCCTTGGCGGTGCGGCGCAGCACCCGGGCGCGCGGGTCCTCGGCGCGGTAGACGCGGTGGCCGAAGCCCATCAGGCGCTCGCCCTTGTCCAGGGCCTTCTTCACGTAGCCTGCCGCGTCGCCGGTGCGCTCGATCTCCTCGATCATGCCGAGCACCCGGGACGGCGCGCCGCCGTGCAGCGGGCCGGACATCGCGCCGACCGCGCCGGACAGCGCGGCCGCGACGTCCGCGCCGGTGGAGGCGATCACCCGGGCGGTGAAGGTGGAGGCGTTCATGCCGTGCTCGGCGGCCGAGGTCCAGTACGCGTCGACGGCCTTGACGTGCTTCGGGTCCGGCTCGCCGCGCCAGCGGATCATGAACCGCTCGACGATGGTCTCCGCCTTGTCGATCTCGCGCTGCGGGACCATCGGCAGGCCCTGGCCGCGGGCCGACTGGGCCACGTACGACAGCGCCATCACGGCGGCCCGGGCGAGGTCGTCGCGGGCCTGCTCGGCGGAGATGTCCAGCAGCGGCTTGAGGCCCCAGACCGGGGCGAGCATGGCGAGGGCGGACTGCACGTCGACCCGGATGTCGCCGGAGTGGACCGGGATCGGGAACGGCTCGGCGGCCGGCAGGCCGGGGGCGAACTTGCCGTCCACCAGCAGGCCCCACACGTGCCCGAAGGAGACCTGGCCGACCAGGTCCTCGATGTCCACCCCGCGGTAGCGCAGCGCTCCGCCCTCGCGGTCGGGCTCGGCGATCTCGCTCTCGAAGGCGACTACACCCTCAAGGCCGGGTACGAAATCCGACATCAGAACGGCTCCTTCAGTGATCCGACGCGGCGCGCGGCCGTGGTGGGGCGGCGCGCCGGTGGCCGATGGTGGTTGGCACTCGGTGTCAGAGTGGCAGGCACGGAGTGCATTGCGCCATACACCACGACGGTGATGTTTCCCCCACGGGCCGCTCGCACCCCTGTCGTCTCCGGCGTCGTCGGCGGATTTTCGGGGCGTCCCCGGCGGTGGCCGGACGGTTCCCCGGCAGGCGGGTCGTGAAGCGGTGGCGAGCCACCCTACTCCCGACCGGCCCGGAGGCGGCGGCGCCCGGCGCTTGTCGTACGGGATGATGGGGGCGTGCCTACCGCGGAACGCCACCCGAGCACCGAGCCGAGTGCCCTGTCCCTGCCCACGGAACCCACCGGGCCCACGGAGCCCGCGTCGCCCGTCGGACCCGTCGGACCCGCCGGGGAGCGGCCCGGGCCGGACCCGTCGGTGATGCGCGAGCACTACCTGCACGAGGGGCTCGCCGAGGAGGAGCTGGCCGACGACCCGTACCGGCAGTTCACCCGCTGGTTCCACGAGGCGGGCGAGGCGGGCGTGCCCGAGCCCAACGCGATGGTGCTCTCCACCGCCGACGCCGAGGGGCTGCCCTCCGCGCGCACCGTGCTGCTCAAGGGCTACGACCGGCGCGGCTTCGTGTTCTTCACGAACTACGGCTCCCGCAAGGGCACCGACCTGGCCGCCAACCCGAACGCCGCGCTGCTCTTCCCGTGGATCGTGCTGGCCCGGCAGGTCATCGTGGCCGGCCGGGTGGAGAAGGTCGGCCGGGACGAGACCGCGGCCTACTTCCGCACCCGCCCGCACGGCTCCCAGCTCGGCGCCTGGGCCAGCGAGCAGTCCAGCCCGCTGGCCGACCGCGGGGTGCTGGAGCAGCGGTACGCCGACCTGGCCGCCCGCTACCCGGAGGGCGAGGGCGTGCCCGTCCCGCCGTTCTGGGGCGGCTACCGGGTCGTCCCGCGCACCGTCGAGTTCTGGCAGGGGCGGGAGAACCGGCTGCACGACCGGCTGCGGTACGTCGCCGAGGGCGCCGGGTGGCGGGTCGAGCGGCTGTTCCCCTGACGGATCATCAACTCCGGTGGCTGTCAAGCTTTCCGGACTGCTCCGAACGAGGTAAATTTTCTCGAACGGCGCAGCGAAAACACAGGTTTGGGCGGGCTGGAAGCAGGGAACGGCGATACAGTTTCGCGGTGGTGAGTCTCGGCAATCGGATGCCGGGATCCTGCTTCGCGCGCCCGCTGCCGGGCGCAGAAACGAGTCATCATGGTCGCCGCCACCAAGCCCGCCGACAGCGTGCGCGCCGAGGAGTCCGCTCCCTCGCTGGCAGCTCTGGCCGCTCTCGGTACCGAGGAACTCGCCGCCGGACTGCACCGGGTCCTCCCGGGCGGGGAGTCGGGACAGGTGGCGGTGGCCGCGTTCAACTCCTCGATCTGAACCGGTCCCGGAGCACCGAGACCGACACGACGTTCCACCCCTGATCCCCGTGCCGCCCGCGCCGCGCCCCCTGGTCCCGTTCTCGCAGTACGTCGTCAAGATGCACGGCCGGTGTGACCTGGCCTGCGACCACTGCTACGTCTACGAGCACGCCGACACCAGCTGGCGCGGCAAGGCCAAGGTGATCGACGAGGCGGTGCTGGCCCGCACCGCCGAACGGATCGCCGAGCACGTCCGCGCCCACCGGCTGCCCGCCGTCCACGTGGTGCTGCACGGGGGCGAGCCGCTGCTGGCGGGCCCCGCCCGGCTCGGCCGGGCGGCCGAGCTGCTGCGCGCCGCGCTCCCCGCCGACTGCGCCCTCGACCTGCGCATCCACACCAACGGGGTGCGGCTGCGCACCCGCCACCTCGACCTGTTCGCCGCGCACGGCATCAAGGTCGGCATCTCGCTGGACGGCGACCGGGCGGCCAACGACCGGCACCGCCGCTTCGCCGACGGCCGCAGCAGCCACGCCGAGGTGCTCGCCGCCGTCGCCCTGCTGCGCCGCCCCGAGTACCGGCACCTGTACGCGGGCCTGCTGTGCACCGTCGACGTGGAGAACGACCCCGTCGCGGTGCTCGACGCGCTGGTCGCCCTGGAACCGCCCCGGGTGGACTTCCTGCTGCCGCACGCGACCTGGGACGAGCCCCCCAAGCGTCCCGCCGGGCTCGGCGGGACGCCGTACGCGGACTGGCTGCTGGCCGTGCACCGGCGCTGGGAGGAGCTCGGCCGCCCCGTCCCGGTGCGCACCTTCGACTCGATCCACCGCACCCTGCGCGGGCGCTCCAGCCTGACCGAGTCGCTCGGGCTGGACCCGGCCGACCTGGTCGTGGTGGAGACCGACGGGTCCTTCGAGCAGGCCGACAGCCTGAAGACCGCGTACGACGGCGCGCCCGAGACCGGGTTCACCGTGTTCGAGCACAGCCTCGACCAGGTCGCCGCGCACCCCGGCATGGTGGAGCGGCAGTCCGGGCTGGCCGGGCTGGCCGAGCAGTGCCGGGCCTGCCCGGTGGTGCGCTCCTGCGGCGGGGGCCTCTACGCGCACCGCTACCGGGGCGACGACGGCTCCGGCTTCCGCAACCCCTCCGTCTTCTGCGGGGACCTCTTGAAACTGATCACCACCATCCGGGACCGGACGGTGCCCGCCGCCACCGTCCCGGCGCAGGACGCGCCCGGCGGCGGGCTGACCGAGCGCCAGCTCGACGAGCTGGCGGCGGGCTACGGCGGGGCCGACACCGTCCGGGCCCTGGCCGGGGCCCAACTCGGGCTGACCCGGCGGCTGGTGGCCGCGGTCGGGGCGGCCTCCCCGGCCTGGGACCTGGTCACCTCGCTGGACGCGGCCGACGGCGCCGCGCTGTCCGCGGTGCTGACCCACCCGTACGTCCGGGCCTGGGCGGTGCGCTGCCTGAGCGGCGAGGGCGGGACGGAGTCCGGCGGGGCGGGTCCGGACGGGACGGGGCCCGGCGGGGCGGGTCCGGGCGGGACGGGGCCCGGCCGGGCGGACCTCGGCGGGGTGGCCGAGCTGGCGGCGGCGGCCGCGCTGCGGGCCCGCCGGTCCTTCGAACTCCCGCTGCCCGTGCGGGCCGGGGCCGTGCACCTGCCCACGCTGGGGCGGGTGCTGGTCGGCGGCGCGGGCGAGGCCGTGCTGACCGGCGACCCGGAGGGCTTCGCGGTCGGCGGCGTCCGGGTCGGCTGGGACGCGCCCGGCGACGAGCGCTGGCAGCCGGTGCGGCGGGTCGCCCTCGCCGACGGCTGGACGCCCGCGCTGGAGGACACCGACCCGCAGCGCGACAGCCACCAGTGGCCGGTCTCCGCCCGCCTGGACGAGGCCGAACTGCACGCCTGGACGGGCATGTTGCAGGAGGCCTGGGAACTGATCGGCCGCGACCTGCCCGGCTACGCGCCCGGCATCCGGACCGGCCTGTCCACCGTCACCCCGCTGCGGCCGGGGCCCGCCGGGCGGGACGTCTCGGCCGCGGCCCGGCAGGCGTTCGGCGCGGTCGGCATCGCCCGCCCGGCCGCCGCACCGACCCTCGCGCTGCTGCTCGCCCACGAGTTCCAGCACGTCAAGCTGGGGGCGGTGCTCGACCTGCACGACCTGTACGACCGGACCGAGCGGCGGCTGTTCCACGCGCCCTGGCGGCCCGACCCGCGCCCGCTGGAGGGGCTGTTCCAGGGCACGTACGCGCACCTCGCGGTCACCGAATACTGGGCCGCCCGGGTGCGGGTGCTCGCCGACGGGCCGGAGCGCGAGAACGCCCGCTTCCAGCTGGCGAGTTGGCGCTCGCACACGCTCGGGGCGATCGAGGAGCTGGACGGCTCCGGGGCGCTCACCCCGCTCGGCGAGCGGTTCGCCGCGGGCATGCGCGCGGCCGTCGAACCCTGGCTGGCGGTGCCGGTCGGCGCGGCCGCCGAGGCGGCGGCCCGGGAGGCGGCCGCGGAGAACCTGGCCCGCTGGCGGGCCCGGGTGGCCGCCGCGTCCGGCTGACGGGACGCCCGGCCCGGCGGGTGTGGCAGGGCCGGGAACGCGGGCAGGGGTGAAGGACGACCGGCCGCCGACGGGGCGGTGCGGCTGCGGCGCGTCGACTGCGGGGCCGGTGCGCCGGCCCGCGGCTGTGGGAGGCCCTGTTGTACTCCGTGACGGAGCTCATCGCGGATCTGGACCGGCTCGGCGTCCGGCCGGGGGAGACCCTGCTGGTGCAGGCCGCCCTGCGGTCGGTCGGGCCGGTGGTGGACGGCGCACAGGGGGTGGTGCGGGCGCTCAGGGGGGCGCTCGGGGCGGACGGCACCCTGGTGGTCTACACCGCTACGCCCGAGAACTCCCGCACCTCCTCGTCCTACCGGGCCGCCGTCGCCGGGATGACCCCCGCCCAACTGCGCCGATACCACGCCCGGATGCCCGCCTGGGACGCCGCCGAGACCCCGGCCTCGCCCACCATGGGCCGGCTCGCCGAGGAGGTCCGGCTGCTGCCCGGCGCCCGTCGCAGCGGTCACCCGCAGACCTCCTTCACCGCCATCGGCCCGCGCGCCGAGGAGATCACCGCCAGCCACCCCTGGCCCAGCCACCTCGGCGAGGGCTCGCCCGCCCACCGACTCTACGAGGCGGGCGCCCGCTGTCTGATGATCGGCGTCCCGGTGTGGTGCTGCACGCCGCTCCACCTGCTCGAGTACTGGCAGCCGGACCGCGAGGAGCAGCGCTACCGGTGCGTGGTGCGCACCCCCGACGGCCGCCGCAGCTGGCGCTCCTTCACCGGCACGCGGCTGCACGACGAGCACTTCCCGGCGATGGGCGAGGTGCTCGCCGAGGGCCTCGCGGACGAGATCCGCTCCGGCCCGGTCGGTGACGCCCGCTGCCACCTGATGCCGATCCGCGAAGCGGTCGACCTCGCGGACAAGTGGTACCGGAACAGGCAGATTTGACGCGGGATCAGATCAAGGCCCTATTCCATTCGGACCGCCGACCTTCCTACACTTGAGTCCCTTTGGGGGGAACAGTGACAGGCGGGCTCGGGGGAGGCGCGTGTGAGCAGCGGTGCGGGCCAGGGGAAGGACGCGCCCCGGCCGTACTTCTTCCTCAGCTACGCGCACACGCCGCGGATCAACTCGCGGGGCGCGGCCGACCCCAACCTGTGGGTGGCGAAGCTGTACCAGGACCTGAGCGAGGCGATCCTGCAGATCACCGACGCGCCGTCCGGGCACCCCGTCGGCTTCATGGACCGCTCCATGCACCAGGGGCAGAAGTGGGCCGAGCGGCTCTCCCGCGAGCTGGCCACCTGCCGGGTGTTCGTGCCGCTGTACTCGCCGCGCTACTTCAAGTCCGAGGCGTGCGGCCGGGAGTGGCACCTGTTCACCCGCCGCTCGGTCTACCAGCGCCGCCCCACCGCGGAGCGGATGACCGGCATCGTCCCGGCGCTGTGGGTCTCGATGGAGCACTACCAGCTGCCCCGGGTGGCCGGTGAGCTCCAGTTCAACCACGACAGCTTCGGCGCCGAGTACGCCGCCGAGGGCCTGTACGCGCTGATGAAGATCGCGGCGTTCAGCTCGCAGTACCACACCGCGGTGTGGCGGCTGGCCCGGCGGATCGTCGACGTCGCCGAGCAGACCGTCATCCCGATCGGCCAGGTGCTGGACTTCGAGTCCCAGCCGTCCGCCTTCGACCCGCCCGACAACGCCGACCAGGTCCGGATCTCGGTCTTCTCCTACCAGCAGCGCGAACTGCCGCCCCAGCGCAGCGCGGTCTGGTACGGCGAGCAGCGCACCGACTGGCAGCCGTACCGGCCGGACTCCTCCCGGCCGCTGGCCCAGGACGCCGCCGACATCGCCCGCGGCATGGGCTTCCAGCCCACCGTGAGCGAGTTCGAGGACGGGGCGGACCAGCTGCTGACCGGGGAGCGGCCGTCCCGGCCCTGCGTGCTGCTGGTCGACCGGTGGGCGTTCCTGGACGGGCGGCGGGCCGAGGCGGTGCGCCGGCTGGACCGGCGCAACCTCGGCTCGGTGGCCGTCATCGAGCCCTGGAACCGCGAGGACCAGCAGAGCCGCGAGCACGAGCGGATGCTCAACGAGCTCGGCGACGGCGTGCTGGCCGTCAGCCGCGGCTCCCGGCAGCGGCCCAGCCTGCGCGAGGAGGGCAGCGCGGGCTCCCCCGGCAGCATCGAGGAGTTCCGCGGCGAGATGGAGCGCGCCGTGATGCGCGCCTGCACCGCCCACGAGCAGCAGCACGGCGGCCCGCACGACGGGCCGGTCGACCGCAGACCCAGCATCGGGCCCTGACCGGGCCCGGAACGGCACCTGCAAGGCACCGGGCGGTCGGGACTCCGGCCGGTGAGCACGGCGTGCGCACCACGACGGGCACCAAGGGCCCGGGGGAGGGAACGTCATGACCGAGAGGCAGGCGAAGGGCCCGCAGATCCAGGCGCGCCGCCGCGACGCCACGATCGAGAACCGGCACGGCCGGATCGTCACCTTCTACTCCTACAAGGGCGGCACCGGCCGCACCATGGCGCTGGCCAACACCGCCTGGATCCTGGCCGCCAACGGCTACCGGGTGCTGGTCGTCGACTGGGACCTGGAGGCCCCCGGCCTGGCCCAGTTCTTCCGGCCCTTCCTCAACCCCGAGGTGGTCGCCGCCACCACCGGGATCATGGACCTGTTCGGCGACTACCTCGAAGAGGCCCGCCGCCCGATCGACCGCGACCCCGAGTGGATCGAGGACTTCGCCCGCATCCACCCGCACGCCCTCTCGCTGGCCTGGCCGCACTTCCCCGGCGGCGGCCGGATCGACCTCGTCCCCGCCGGGCAGCAGAACCGCGACTACTCGGTGGCCCGGCTGGACTGGGACCTGCTGTACGAGCGCTACGAGGGCCGCCGGTTCATCCAGTCGCTGCGCGCCGACATGAAGCGCCGCTACGACTACGTGCTGATCGACAGCCGCACCGGCCTCACCGACACCGCCGACATCTGCACCGTCGAGATGCCCGACGACCTGGTGGTCTGCTTCACCCTCAGCGACCAGTCCATCGACGGCGCCTCCCGGATCGCCCGGGTGATCGAGGACCGCTACGGCGACCGCGACATCCGCATCCTGCCCGTCCCGATGCGCATCGACGAGGGCGAGAAGGAGAAGGCCGACGCCGGCCGGGCGCTGGCCCGGATCAAGTTCGCCGGCCTGCCCGCCGGCTTCGGCGAGGTCGAACTGGCCCGCTACTGGGCCGGGGTGGAGATCCCCTACCGGCCGTTCTACGCGTACGAGGAGATCCTCGCCCCGTTCGGCGACCAGCCCGGGCTGCCCGGATCGATGCTCGCCGCCAACGAGCGGCTCACCCGGGAGATCACGCAGGGCCGGGTCAGCGGGCTGCCGCCGATGTCCGAGGACCTGCGGCTGCGCTTCCTCGACGGCTTCGCCCGCCGCCGCCCCACCGCCCCCGCCGACCTGTACCTCAGCTACGTCCCCGAGGACCGGGCCTGGGCGGACTGGATCTCCGCGCTGCTGGTCGACGCGGGCTACCGGGTCGTCCCGCGCGACGTCGGCGCCGGGGCCAACCCGCGCGAGGCCACCGGGCGCGGCATCGACTCCGCGTACCGCACCGTCGCCCTGCTGTCCGCCGCCTACCTGCAGTCCCCGCAGGCCCAGGCGCTGTGGGACCGCACCGTGCTCGCCGACCCGGCCGGGGCCCGCCGCCAGCTGATCCCGGTCCGGGTCTCCGACGTCCGCCTGAACGCGCCGTACAACAACCGCAACCCGGTCGACCTGATCGGCCGCGACGAGGTCGCCGCCGCCACCGCGCTGCTGCGGGCGCTCGGCCGCACCGAGGCCGAACTGCCCGAGCGCAGCCCCGGCGCGCCGCGCTTCCCCGGCACCAAGCCCACCCACTGGGAGGTGCCGCAGCGCAACCACTCCTTCACCGGCCGGGTCAAGGTCCTCGACGACCTGCGGGCCCAACTGGCGGGCGGCACCACGGCCGTGCTGCCGCCGCCGCAGACCCTGTACGGCCTCGGCGGCGTCGGCAAGACCCAGGTCGCGCTGGAGTACGCGCACCGCTACATGTCGCACTACGACCTGGTGTGGTGGATCGACGCCGAGCAGAGCGAGAACGTCGTGGTCGACCTCGCCGACCTCGCCGGACGCCTCGGGCTCCGGGTCGGCGACAACGTCAGCGAGGCCGCGCAGGCCGCCCGGGACGCGCTCCGGCAGGGCATCCCGACCCCCAACTGGCTGCTGATCTTCGACAACGCCGACGAGCCCGGCGAGATCCGCCGCTTCTTCCCCGACGGCCCCGGCCACATCCTGGTCACCTCCCGCAACCAGGGCTGGTCCGGGCAGGCCGGCGTGCTCAACGTCGACGTGTTCGACCGCACCGAGTCCGTCGACCACCTCACCCGCCGGGTCCGCGGCCTCTCCCGCGTCGACGCCGACCGGGTCGCCGACGCCGTCGGCGACCTGCCGCTCGCCGTCGAGGTCGCCGCCGCCTGGCTGGAGACCACCCGCACCCCCGTCGACACCTACGTCAACCAGCTCAAGGCCGAGGCCACCAAGGTCCTGGCGGCGGGCGAGACCCCCGTCGACTACCCCACCCCCGTCGGCCTCACCTGGAACGTCTCCATCACCCGGCTGCGCGAGCAGTCACCCGCCGCCGTCCGGCTGCTGGAACTGTGCGCGTTCTTCGCGCCCGAGCCGATCTCGCTGCGGCAGTTCTTCTTCTCCGAGCAGATGCGGCTCGCCCTCGTCCCCTACGACCCGGAACTCACCGACACCTTCCTGCTCGGCAAGGTGCTGCGCGCCGTCAGCCGCTACGCGCTGGCCAAGACCGACGCCGCCTCCGACTCCTTCCAGGTCCACCGGCTGGTGCAGGCCGTCGTCCGCAGCGGCATGAGCGAGACCGAGCGCGCCGCCGCCATGCACCAGGTGCACCGCATCCTGGTCAACGCCCGGCCGCCCCGCGGCGACACCGACGACCCCGCCAACTGGCCCACCCTGGAGAAGATCTGGCCGCACCTCGGCCCCTCCCGGGCCCAGGACTGCGACGAGCGCGAGGTGCGCGAACTGCTCATCGACCGCGTCCGGTACCTGTGGAAGCGGGTCGACCTCGACCAGGCCCTGCAACTCGGCCGCCAGCTCGACGCCGCCTGGGAGGTCCGCGCCGAGAGCGAGACCGACCCCGAGGAACAGCGCCTGTGGCGCCGCCAGATCTACAGCCTGCGCTTCCAGGTCGCCAACGTGCTGCGCTCCCAGGGCTCCTACAACGACTCGCTGGCCCTCAACCAGGCCACCCTCGCCGGGCAGCGCGAACTCCTCGGCGAGCACCACCCGTACGCCCTGATGACCGCCAACTCGATGGCCGCCGACCTGCGCTACCTCAACCGCTTCCAGGAGGCGCTCGCCCTCGACCAGGACACCTACGACCAGTTCGTCGAACTCTTCGGCGAGGACGACCCGCGCACCCTCGCCGTCGCCAACAACCTCGCCATCGACCACCGCCTGGTCGGCAACACCGTCGCCGCCCGCGACCTCGACCAGGACACCGTCGAACGCCGCTCCGCCGTCCTCGGGCCGCTCCACCCCTACACGCTCAGCACCAAGTCCAACCTGGCCCGCGACCTGCGCGAGATCGGCGACTACAAGGGCTCCGTGGAACTGCTCCGCGAGGTCACCGACGCCTTCGACAACGTCGACGCCTCCGGCCTGCCCGAGGAACTGCGCAACGCCAAGTCCCTTGCCGTCTCGCTCCGCCGGGCCGGGCAGTACGCCGAGGCCCGCGAACTCACCGAACGCACCTACGAGCGCTACGTCGCCCTCTACGGGCCCGACTTCGTCGACGCGCTCGCCTGCCGACTCAACCTCGCCGCGGACTTCAGCGCCGCCGGGGACAAGGAGACCGCCCGCGACATCGCCGCCGACGCCTACGAGGGCCACCGCCGCCTCTTCGGCGACGACCACCCCTTCACCTTCGCCTGCGAGAACAACCTCTCCATCTACCTGCGCGGCTCCGGCGACCTGGCCGGCGCCGTCCGGCACGGCCGGGACGCGCTGGCGGGCCTGGCCCGCGTCCTCGGCGACGACCACCCCTTCGTCCTCAACGCCGGGACCAACCTCGCCAACGCGCTCGCCGAGTCCGGCGAACTCGCCGAGGCGGAGGAACTCGCCCGCGCGACCTACGACAGCCTCGCCGCCCGCTACGGCGCCAACCACCCCGACGCGCTGGTCAGCCAGGCCAACCTGGCCGTCACCATCCGGGCCGCGGGCCGCCGCGGCGAGGCGGAGGCCCTGCGGATGCAGGCGGTCGCCGCGCTCGTCGAACTCTTCGGCGAGGACCACCCGTCGGTCGTCGCCGCCCGCGGCTGGCAGCGCAGCAACCGCGACCTGGAGCCGCAGCCGCTGTAGCGCGGCCGGCCCCGGGCGCACCGCGGGGTCGCGAGGCGAGCGGTGGGGGCCGCTGGCTCGCGACCTCGCGGGGGGGCCGGGTTGCTCGCGCAGTTCCCCGCGCCCCTGTCCGTGCGCCTGCTCGCGCGTGGGGCGCTACGCGTGGGCGGCCCAGCGGATGGCGTCCGTCATCTCCTTGAGGGAGCCGAAGTGCGCGGCGCCCGGTTCGAGGTAGAGCTGGGCGCCGGGGATGTGGTCGGCGAGCCAGGCGGAGTGGCCGACGGGGGAGAACTTGTCGTCGGCGCCGTGCCAGAGGCGGACCGGGACGCGGATGTCGTCGACGGCGAAGCCCCAGTCGGTGATGAAGGCCAGGACGTCGTCGATCCAGCCGTCCGCGCCGTAGCGGAAGGCCTGGCGGTAGGTGGAGTGGAGCATCCGGCGGATGCCGATGTCGGCGACGACGGTGCGGTCCGGCGGGCTGAGCTCGGGGACGAGGTTGCGGATCAGCTGGGCCGGGTCGCGGCGGATCACCCGGGAGCGGGCCTGGAACTGGGCGGCGATCCGGGGCTGGCCCAGTTCGGCCTGGCGGTAGGCGCGCTCGTTGGAGGGGGTCATGCCGGCGAACCAGTCGAGGCCCTCCGCGTGGCGGGGGGCGAGCGAGACCTGGGTGGCGGCCCGGCGGACCCGGTCGGGGAGCAGCGCGGCGCAGGCGAGCGCGTGCGGCCCGCCGCCGGAGCGGCCGACCACGGCGAAGCGGTCGAGGCCGAGGGCGTCGGCGATCACGGTGACGTCGTGCGCGGCGGCGGCGACGTCCCGGCCGGGCAGCCGGGTGGACTCGCCGTAGCCGGGACGGTCGAAGGAGATCAGGCGGACCCGCATCCGGGCCAGGACGGCGCTGCGCGGGGCCGGGCCGACCCGGCTGCCGGGGGTGCCGTGGAGCAGGAAGACCGGACTGCCGGACGGGTCGCCCGAGGTGTCGACGGCGAGGACGCCGCCGTCCGGGGTCTCGATCCTCCGTGTCGCCACGCGGCGGCCCTCCTGCTCAGCTGGGGATGTCGAGGCTGCGCACCTCGCGGCGCGCCTGCCAGGTGGTGTGCTCCCGGGAGATGGCGTCCTCCGCGTCCCGGGCGAACCGGGCCCAGATCTCCTCGGCCTCCGCGGAGTCCAGGTCGAGGGAGGCCAACTGGGCCTCCACCTTGGCGAGTTCGGCTGCGGCCAGGGTGTAGGCGGCGGCCTGCGGCCGGTACTGGCGCAGCTGGGCCCAGGCGGAGACCGAGGCGGCGACGGCGGAGACCGCGCCGAGCGCGTCGAAGCCGAACTGGCCGAGGGCGCGCAGCACGGCCAGCAGCAGGCCCGCGGCGGGCAGCACGACGGCGAGCCGGCCGACCCGGCGGGTGGCGTTGCGGCACTGGACGGCCTTGGCCTGGTACCACTGGCGCTGGCTCTGCACCCGTTCGCGCAGGTAGACCTCGCGGCGGACGGGGAGCGGCTGCTCGCGCAGCTTCTCCATGGTGTCGGTGATCTGCGGGTGGCGGGCCGGGGCGCGCCAGGTGCCGAGCTCCTCGATGACGCCGGGGGCGACCAGGCCGGTGTCGAACTCGCCGAGGATGCCGGAGAGCTGGATGTCGTAGAGGCGCTCGGCGTCCGGCAGCTTGCGCGGCGGCGGCTGGTAGGAGTCGGCGCGCACCGCGTACTTCCACACCAGGGTCTTCACCGATTCGGCGACCGCCCGGCCGTCGTACCAGAGCCGCTGCGGGTTCTGCCGGGCGACGGTGACGGCGATGAACAGCGCGCCGAGGTACGCCACGGCGGCGGCCCAGGCCCAGGGCCGGCCGTCCGCGGAGCCCGCGAAGGCGGCCCCCACCAGCAGGAGCAGCTCCCAGCGGGAGAGCGCCACCGCCCTGGCCTGGCCCTGCAGGGACGCGCCGTCGGCGGCCCAGAAGACGCGCGGGAGGAGGTCCTGCTCCCGCACGAAGCCGATCGAACGCCCCGCCCCAGCCGCCATCCCCGCCCCCGCAGCGCCGTCTCACCGGTCTCGGGAGTCCTTCCCAGTGCCGGGCGAACTTACGCGAGCGGCACCGGAGTTGGCCGAATGGGGCGGGTCGCCGCGGCGGCGCTACCAGGCGTAGAAGATCCGGTCCGCGTTGTCGGCGATCACCTTGTTGTTCCACTCGGTGCCGCCGTCCACGTTGCCGGAGCGGAACAGCGGCGGGGTGATGCCGCGGTCGGCCAGCTTGCCGATCGCCGAGGCCACCACCGACTGCATCAGGGCGCTGGTGGTGATGGTCGACACCGAGCCGAACGGGGCGCCCGCGCCGGGGTGGTCGAGCTCGCCGTCGCCGATCCCGATCTTGCTGTCCAGGACGACGTCGCAGTTGTCCTTGAGGTAGGTGCCGGACGGGTGGTTGGAGCCGACCTCGCCGGGATAGGCCAGCGAGGTCACGCCGATCACCTTCAGGCCGCGGGCGCGGGCGTGCTGCGCCAGCTCGACCGGCATCACCTGGCGGCCGGAGAGCGAGATCACGAACAGCAGGTCGCCGCTGCGGGCCGGGGTGAGGTCCAGGGTGGTGGTGGCCAGCCCGGAGACCCGCTCCAGCGCGCTGCCCAGGTGCGCGGGCATCACGTTCACGCCGGTCATCCCGGGCACGTTCAGCAGGTTGACCACGACCAGGCCGCCGGCCCGGTAGACCACGTCCTGGGCGGCCAGCGAGGAGTGCCCGGCGCCGTAGGTGAAGATCCGCCGACCGTGCTCGACGGCCTCCGCCAGCAGCTCCGCGGCGGCCTCGACGTTCTCCCCCTCCTCGGCGCGGATCCGCTCCAGGTGGGCCACGGCGGCGTCCAGGTACCGGCCGACCAGCTCGCTCATCTCTGCTCCGTACGGGCTCGGTGCGCGGCCGGGTGGTCCAGACCGCTATGGAGAAAGCTACGGCGTGCACGGTGGCCCGCGCCGGACCCGGCTGTCAACCACGACGAAAGGCGCCGGGCATAGCGGGTGCGCGGATCCGGTTGTCACCGCGGTACGTCAGAATTGGCGGTGAGGACACCGAAGAACGGAGCCAGGGGCGATGTCAGGGCTGATCGACACCACTGAGATGTACCTCCGCACCATCCTGGAGCTGGAGGAGGAGGGCATCACCCCGATGCGCGCCCGGATCGCCGAGCGGCTGGAGCAGTCCGGCCCGACGGTGAGCCAGACGGTGGGCCGGATGGAGCGCGACGGCCTGCTCCAGGTCGCCGAGGACCGCCACCTCGAACTGACCGGCGAGGGCCGCAAGTTGGCCGTCCGGGTGATGCGCAAGCACCGGATCGCCGAGTGCCTGCTGGTGGACGTGATCGGCCTGGAGTGGGAGCAGGTCCACGAGGAGGCCTGTCGCTGGGAGCACGTGATGAGCGAGACGGTCGAGCGCAAGGTGCTCGCGATGCTCGGCCACCCCACCCAGTCGCCGTACGGCAACCCGATCCCGGGCCTGGACGAGCTGGGCGACACCAAGGCGGAGGGCGAGGGCTACGACGCCGGGCTGGTGACGCTGGAGGCCGTCGCGGCCCGGGACGGGGCGGACGTGGTGGTCCGCCGGATCGGCGAGCCGATCCAGACCGACGGCGAGCTGATGCGCACCCTGCGCCGGGCGGGCGTCCGCCCCGGGGCGACGGTGCGGGTCTCCCCGGCGGCCGGCGGCGTGCTGGTCGGCACCGGCGAGAGCGCGGCCGAGCTGGGCAAGGACATCGCCGCGCACGTGTTCGTCGCCCACCCGTAGGCGGCGCGGCGGGCGAGCGGCCGACGGGCGCGCGACGGACGGACGCACGGCGCGGGGCCCGGTGTCCCCGCACCGGGCCCCGCGCCGTCCCCCGTTCCCCCCGTCTCCCCTCCCGTCCCCCGCCCGGTCGCGGTCGTGCGCGGCTCCCCGGCCGCGCCCGGCCGCTCCCTCCCCGTTCCCCCTCGCCCCTCCTGCTCCCTCCCGCTGCCGCATTCGGCTTCCCCGTCCGAACGCCCTCCCGGCAGCCCCCCGCGCTCTCGGCCCGTTCGCTCCCTCCGCTCGGTCGGCCCGTGCTGACGCTGAGGATGATCCCCTCGGCAACCGCGGCCAATCCTTGAGCGATGTCACCCGATCGGTGGGCTTCCCCCGTTGACCTGCGGGTATGACGACCGGTTCCGGAAGATCACGCTCCGGACGGCCCGGCACCGGCCCCGGGCACACGAACGGCGGGTCCGGCCCCCGGATCGGGGGCCGGACCCGCCACGGCCGCGCGGGGTGCCGCGCGGACACGCCCCCACCGGATCGGCCGGGGGCACGCTCGGGAGGTCAGCGCACGGCGGCCGCCGGGCGCTGCACGGGGCGCGGGGCCGAAGCCTCGCGCCCGCAGGCGTACGCCAGCGGGCTGACCAGTTCCATCGCGTCCGGCAGCCAGCGGTTCAGCGCGGACGGCGGCCGGGCCCACTGGGCGGAGGCGTAGCCGCCGACCCGGGACGGCGGGGCCACCACCCAGTCGCCCTCGCCGCGGGCCACCAGGTCGAGCCGCTCCGGCGACCAGCCGATCTGCCGGAGCAGGTCCGGCAGCTTGTCGACCACGCCGGGCAGCACCAGGAAGTGCAGCCGCCGCCCGGTGCGCCCCGGTGCGGCGGGCACCGCGACCACCGGGCCCAGCTGCAGCCCCATCCGCTCCATCCGGGCCAGCGCCAGGCAGCCCGCGACCTCCGGCACGTCCAGCACGTCGAAGGCCCGCCCGGTGGGCAGCAGGATCGAGGCCTCCGGGTTCTCGGTCCACCACTTGCGGACCACCCCGGGCCCGGCGCTCGCCCGGCGCCGCCAGTCCGCGCCGAGGGGGTGCGCGCCGGGGAGCGCGCACCCCTCCTCGCCGCAGGAGCAGCGGGCCGGGCCGTCGCCGTCGAGCAGCCAGGCGCCCGGCGCGACCTCCCAGTGCCGGTCCTCGGCGTAGCGGACGGCTTCGATCAGCAGCGGCGGCAGGTTCTGTTCGGGGGCTCCGGGGGTGTTGTCCACGTGCTGCACAACTACCGTCCGTGAGTGCGGGTTACGGCCCCGGGCCGAACGGTTCGAACGGGGCGCGCGATGTCACCCGGGACGGTGATCCTGGTCGGAACCGGTCGGCCGAGCAGGGGCGGTAACGGGCGCAGTGGGGGCGCACGGAGGCATTCACCCGGGCGCGTGGGGAGTGGGTACGTCACCGTGGGTATTCCGCATGGTGTTGCACAGTCGTCGCCCTCCGGTCGGGTCCGGACGGCGTTGGGGAGGCGGAAAAATCCCATGGCCGCGAGACCACTCGTCGCACGAGAGCCGAACGAGCGTCTGCAGCAGCTGATCCAGGAGGCGGGCTGCTCCAATGCGGGCCTCGCCCGCCGGGTCAACCTCTGCGGAGCAGAACACGGACTGGACCTTCGCTACGACAAGACCTCGGTCGCCCGCTGGCTGCGCGGGCAACAACCCCGCGGGCAGGCGCCCGCGGTGATCGCCGAGGCGCTCGGCCGCAAGCTCGGCCGCGGCGTGACCGTGGACGAGATCGGCATGGCCGACGGCAAGAGCCTCAGCTCCGCCGTCGGCCTCCAGTTCGCGCCCAGCCTGGGCGCCGCGCTGGAGCAGATCTGCGAGCTGTGGCGCAGCGACGTCGGCAAGCGGGACTTCCTGGCCGGCACCACCGTCGCCGCCTCCGCGCTGGTCGAGCCCAGCCGGGACTGGCTGATCACCCCGCCCGACCCGGTGGTCGCCCGCACCGGCGGCACCCGGGTCGGCCTGGCCGACGTCGCGGCGATCCGGGCCACCACCCAGATGCTGGTCGACCTCGACCACCGCTTCGGCAGCGGCCACGTCCGCCCCGTCGTGGTGCACTACCTCAACAGCGTGGTCTCCGGCTTCCTCGGCGGCTCCTACCGCGACGAGACGGGACGTCAACTCTTCGGCGCCGTCGCCCGGCTGACCGAACTGGCCGGGTACATGGCGGTCGACACCGGCCAACCCGGCCTCGCCCAGCGGTACTACATCCAGGCGCTGCGCCTGGCCCAGGCCGCCGACGACCGCGGCTACGGCGGCTACGTGCTCGCCGCCTCGATGAGCCACCTCGCCGCGACCCTCGGCAACCCCCGGGAGATCGCCCAACTCGCCCGCGCCGCCCAGGAGGGCGCCCGCACCGTCGCCACGCCCACCGCGATGGCGATGTTCTACGCCGCCGAGGCCCGCGGCCACGCCCTGCTCGGCGACGCGTACGCCTGCGAGAGCGTCGCCGCCAAGGCGCTGGCCGCGATGGAGCAGCGCAACCCGGCCGACGACCCCGACTGGATCGTCCACTTCGACGAGGCGTACCTCGCCGACGAGTTGGCGCACTGCCACCGGGACCTGCAGCAGGGCGAGCGGGCCGAGCACTACGCCCGCACCGCGCTGGAACTCCACCCCGCGCACCGCGTCCGCCGCCGCGCCGTCGACCTGGTCCTGCTGGCCACCGCCCAGCTCCAGCAGCGCGACCTGGAACGCGCCTGCGAGACCGGCACCGAGGCCGTCCGGCTGCTCAGCGGGCTGCGCTCCAACCGCGGCGTCGAGTACCTCGACGACTTCCGCAACCGGCTGGAGCCGTACCGCGGGCACCGCGCCGTGCGCGAGTTCCACGCCCGGATGGACGGGGAGGCCGCGTAGCGCCCCCGGTCGACGGCGGAACGTGAATCAATAGCACGGATCAGCGGCCCGCGTAGTCACCTGTGCCGGTGAACGGGTACCGTGGCCTCGCAGTTGTGGTCCGCCGTCAGCACTTCGGCGGGGCAACCGAGAGGCCCGGGATCCCGGAGCCGTGCACAGGTGAGGAATCGCGTTGAGCCAGCGCCGCTCGTACCCCAACTCCGGCGACTTCAATCTGGACGACCTGTTCCGCCCGGAGCCCGCCGCGGACGGTCAGGGCACTCCGGCGCAGGCTGCCGCGGAGCCTCCGTACGCCCCGCCGCAGGCCCCCTTCCCGCAGGCCCCCGTCCCGCAGCAGCAGTCCGCGCCGCCGCTCGGCCAGAGCGGCAGCCCCGAGTACTGGGGCGCGCCCCCGCAGCAGGCCGCGGCTGCCCCGCAGGCCGACGAGGGCGCCACCCAGTACCTCCCGCCCTACCCGACCGGCGGTCCGTCCGTCGGCGGCGCCACCCAGCCCGGCTTCCCGCAGCAGCCCCCGCAGCAGCCGCAGGCGCCCGCGTTCCAGCCGCAGCCCGGGTACGGGGCTCCCCAGCCCTCCCAGCCGACGTACGGGGGCGGCGTGGGCTACGGGGCCCCGCAGCCGCCGCAGCAGGGCTACGCGGCCGACGGGGGCGGACGCGCGAAGCCCAACACCAAGGTGCTGATCGGTGCGGGCGTGGCCGGGGTCGTGGCGGTCGCCGTCCTGGTCGGGGTGCTGGTCAGCGGCGGCGACAAGAAGGACAAGGACACCGCGAAGGGCGGCACCACGGCCGGCCAGAGCGCCGCCCCCAGCCAGAACAGCGGGAACGCCGCCGTCAGCCCCGAGATGAAGGCCCAGGCGCAGGCCATGTCCGACCTGCTCGGCACCGCCAGTGCCAGCCGCACCTCGGTGGTCAACGCGGTCAGCGCGGTCGGCAAGTGCCAGAACCTCCCCGACGCGCAGGCCGCGCTCACCGCGGCCTCGGCCCAGCGGCAGGACCTGCTCAAGAAGCTCGGCGACCTCAAGGTCGACCAGCTCACCGACGGCGCGAAGCTCGTCGCCCAGCTCCAGCAGGCGTGGCAGGCCTCCGCCACCGCCGACTCCGAGTACGCCCAGTGGGCCGGCGACCTGGTCGCGGGCTGCGACCCGGCCAAGTCGAAGGACAACGAGCACCTGCGCAACGGCGACGCGGCGAGCGGGCAGGCCACGACGGCGAAGAAGCAGGCTTCGGAGCTGTGGGGCGCGATCGCGACGAAGACGGGGCTGCAGGGCAAGAGCGCGGGCGAGCTGTAGGGCGGCGCCGGGGAGCGCACTGACCGGAAGCGCCCCCGCCGGTGCCCTACGCGGGGGGCTCGCCGTTGGTGAGGGCCCAGCGGACGTCGGTGAAGCCCTGGTGCTGTTCGGTGAGGCGGCCGTTCTGGACCTTCTGGAAGGTGACGGAGGTGTTCACCAGGCGGGGGGACTCCGCGCTGGGGAGCATGTTGGTGACGCCCCAGCTGAGGGGCGGGGTGGCGCCCGCGGTGTCGATGGGGTCGCCGCTGTCGAGGATGACCTGGAGGGCCTTGGCGGTGATCGGCAGGCTCCGGTCGATGCGGCCGACGGCCTGGCGGAGGACCGCGTAGGCGACCCAGGTGGTCTGCACGCCGGGGTCGGCGACGTCGATGGTGGCGCCGTTGCCGTAGGTGCGGGCGGTGGCGCGGAGGCCGTCCCAGACGGTGGAGGACTCGGCGGGGAACCAGCCGGTGGCGTACGCGCCGCGCAGCGGGCCGTTGTCGCCGCCGGTGGAGTCGACCACGGACTGCTGGAAGGAGCCGATGACGGACGCGAGTTGGGTGTTCTTCGGGTTGGCGCGGCGGTACGGGTCGAGCAGGTTGGCGGTGGGCTCGGCGCCGAGCGCGGAGAGCATGCAGTTGCCGGGACGGTCGTCGCCGACGGCCCGGCGGGTGTACGGGGAGTAGTCGTTGGACTTCTCGGGGGCCCTGACGTCGGTGACCTTGATGCCGGTCCTCGCGACGGCGCTGGTGAGGTAGTTGACCAGGGTGTCGCCGGCCCGGGTGTCGGGGCGGATCAGGGCGATCTGCTTGCAGCCGGCCTCGACGAGCTGGCGCCCGCTGCCCGCGACGAGGGCGGGGAGGCCCCCGTTGACGGGGTAGGAGAGCGGGCTGCTGAACTCGGGGGCGGAGAGGCCGTAGCCGCCGAGGAAGGGGATGCCGGCCTGTTCGAGGACCGGGATGAAGGCGCTGCCGTACTGGCTGGCGGAGCCGACCACGGCGACGGCGTGGGCGTTGACGGCCTGCTCGGCGCAGGCGGTGGCGCCGTCGGTGGTGTCGTGCTCGTTGCAGGTGAGGACGCGGACCTTGTGGCCGTTCAGGCCGCCGTGGTCGTTGAGTTCGCGGCCGACGGCCTCGGCGAGGGCGGTCATGCCGGGGCGGTCGGCGGCTCCGGTGCCGGACGGGGCCCAGGTCATGACGGTGACGTCCTGGCCGGCGGCGTCGGCGGCGGCGGGCCCGCCGCAGGCGGAGGCGGAGAGCAGGGCGGGCAGGACCGCGGCGGTGGCCGCCAGGGCGGTGGCCGCGCGGCGTCGTCCGCTGACGGCGGGTACCGGGTGGGGGGTTCCGTTCCGCGTCATGGCGCTCTTTTCCTCCCTGGAGGTGCTGCTTCGGGTCGTCCCGTGCTCCGTTGCGCAGGTGCGGCGGATCAAGGGTGGTCGTCACCGGGCACGCCGAGAGGGACGCGATGTGAACGGATCGCCAACGGGGGAGGAACACGGAGCGTTGCCGACCGGTGACGCGTGTAGAGCCGGGCCGGGCGGGAACGTACGATCGACTCCCGTGTCCGACAGCATGGATTCTCCGCACCGGTCTGCCCGAAACGCTTCTCGAACGGGCGTCCGCTCCAGCACGATGGGCGGCATGCCCTTGAGTGATCTGCCCTGGTGGCGCTGGCGGGCCCGGATCCGCTCGGCGCTGCACATGTTCTCCGACCCCGCCTTCCAGCGTTCGGCCTGGCTGGCGGGCCCCGGCGGGTACGGGGACGTCACCGACGCGGTGTACCGGCTGGTGGAGGACAGCTGGCTGGACCGCTGGTCGGCGGAGAAGTACGTCGGCTCGGTCTTCCGGGACTCCGCGGAGGCGGTCGCGGTGGACGGCGCGGTGCTGCGGGTGCTGCGGATCCTGCACCAGGTCGGTGCGGACGCCCCGGCCGCGGCGTACCTGGGCCACCCGGACTGGCCGGAGGCGGTGCGGGCGGCCCGCGAGGCGCACCACCGGCTGGCCGTCAACGACGGCGAGGACCCGGACCTACCGCCGCTCCCGCTGGCCGAGCTGCGGCGGCTGACCGCGCGCGGCTGACCGCCGCCCCCGCCGGGGGGAGTCTCGGGGGGCGGGCCGCGTCCACGGGCCGCGGCGATCTGTGCCAGGCTGTGACGTTGCCCGTCCTCACCCGAACCGAGGAAAACCGGAACCAGAAACGGGGCCCGCCATGGAAGAGACCGCCCGCTCCCAGTACGTCCTGACGCTGTCCTGCCCCGACAAGCAGGGCATCGTGCACGCGGTCTCCAGCTACCTGTTCATGACGGGTTGCAACATCATCGACAGCCAGCAGTTCGGCGACGCCGGGACCGGCCTGTTCTTCATGCGGGTGCACTTCTCCGCGGAGGAGCCGGTCACCGCCGAGAAGCTCCGGGCGAGCTTCTCCGCGATCGGCGACTCGTTCCGGATGGAGTGGCAGATCCACGACTCCGCGGAGCGGATGCGGGTGCTGCTGATGGTCTCCAGGTTCGGGCACTGCCTGAACGACCTGCTGTTCCGCACCCGGATCGGGGCGCTGCCGGTGGAGATCGTCGGCGTGGTCTCCAACCACACCGACTTCCGCGAGCTGACCGAGTCGTACGGCATCGCCTTCCACCACGTCCCGGTCACCCGGGACACCAAGGCCGAGGCCGAGCAGCGGCTGCTCGACCTGGTCGCCGAGGAGCGGGTCGACCTGGTGGTGCTGGCCCGCTACATGCAGGTGCTCTCGGACGAGCTGTGCAAGGCGCTGTCCGGACGGGTCATCAACATCCACCACTCCTTCCTGCCGAGCTTCAAGGGCGCCAAGCCGTACCACCAGGCGCACGCCCGGGGCGTGAAGCTGATCGGCGCCACCGCGCACTACGTCACCGCCGACCTGGACGAGGGCCCGATCATCGAGCAGGAGGTCGCCCGGGTCACCCACGACGTCACCCCGGAGCAGCTGGTGGCGCTCGGCCGGGACGTCGAGTGCCAGGCGCTGGCCCGCGCCGTGAAGTGGCACAGCGAGCACCGGGTGCTGCTGAACGGTTCGCGCACCGTGGTCTTCGCCTGACGGTCGCGCCGGTGCTCCTGCCGACGCCCGGTCAGCTCCCGTGCGGCCGCCGGTGTTCGAGCGCGGCTGGACATTTGTAGGAAGGGTGGTTCGCACGTGGCGGCCCGGTGTCGGGCGCGCCGACGGCGGTACGGTCGTGGGTACCCGCGAGGGCGGTGCCGCCGTCCGGTCGTGCGAACCCCGGCAGGGTGAGCGGGACAGTATGCACCGAGCCGTCCCCCGAACGCTGGAATATGCCCGAAGCTCTTGCTGCGACCCGGTCACGGAATCATTCTGGGGCGTATTCGTGTCGATGCCATGGGCAGTCCCGGTCGGCGACCTCCGCTGCGGGGGGCCGACCGGACCGGCGGGATCAAGCGGGCCGAATACCTAGTGCGGGTGGTGGAGCGGTGCAGGTACTCCAGGTACAGCTGGCGGTCCAGGCGGACCCGGCGGAGGTGTCACGGGCGCGGCGGTGGGTCCGGGACCGGCTGCGGGCGGGCGGGATCGACCAGGACTCCCAGGTGGCCGAGACCCTGGTGCTGGTGGTCTCCGAGCTGGTCACCAACGCGGTGGTGCACACCGGCCGCCCGGCGGTGCTCAGGCTGCTGCTGCCGGTCGACCCCGCCACCGGACCGGCCGCCGTCCGGGTGGAGGTCTTCGACACCAGCTGCGCCGCCCCCGCCCCCCGGCACGCCGGGGCCGACGAGGACGCCACCAACGGGCGCGGCCTGGAACTGGTCGAGCTGCTCTGCGAGCGCTGGGGCTGGTACCCGGACGGCTCCGGCAAGCGGGTGTGGTGCGAGATCGGCGACCCGGACGCGCCCTGCCCGCTGGCGGTGCAGCCGGTGGCCCGGGAGCCCCGGGTGGCCTCGGTCGGCTGACCCTCCCGGGCGGTGCGCGGTGCGCCGCCCGCCCGTCGGCGGGCCGGTCGCGCGCCCGTCGCGCGCGGTCCGCGCCCCGGATGATCCCGTCTGAATTTCGGACAACCCATTGACGTGACGTATCCGACTGATCACTCTTGGGTGCGGCGCCCGTTGCGAGGGGACGCCGAGGGAGACCGGGCGGTGCCGACACTCAGGGGGTCGTTGGCCGTCCCCGTCCGGAACCTCGGCGAAATCGGGCCGCCCGGGCGTCACGGCTTCAGGGCCCGGACGCCGACCGGACGGCGTCCCGCCGTGCCGTGCTCGGGGTGCGCACGGCGGGCCGCCGTTCCGCCACCGGGGGCGCGGACGCCGCATCGTGACCCAAAACCACTGGAAACCGGTAGTGGTCTACACCAAAACTGAGGGCGTGACCGCACCCGAACTGCAATCCGCCCCCACCCCGCTGGTCAGCACGGCGAAAACGCCCGCCATCTGGTCGGGCAACTTCCGGCTCTACTTCACCGCCCGCACGGCCGGGCTGCTCAGCGACGCGATGCTCCCGGTGGCCGTCTCGGCCGGCCTGGTGACCTCCGGCTACCGCACCTCCGAGGTCGGCTTCGCGATGGCCTTCCTGCTCGGCCCGTTCGCCGGACTGGTGCTGTTCGGCGGGGTGCTCGCCGACCGGTTCACCGCCCGGCGGCTGATGATCTTCGCCGACCTGCTCAACCTCGTCACCCGGGTGCTGCTCGCGGTGCTCTTCTTCCACGGCTTCGACCGGCTCTGGCAGCTCTACCTGCTGCTCGCGCTGGCCGGCACCGCCGCCGCGATGTTCCAGCCCGGCGCCGCCTCCACCGTCCCGCTGGTCGCCACCGACGTGCAGGGCGCCAACGGCGTGCTGCGGATCTCCGAGGCGCTGACCGGCCTGGCCGGGCCCTCGCTGGCCGCCGCGCTGATCACCTTCTCCACCGGCTGGGTGATGGTGATCGCCGCCGTGACGTACGCGGTCAGCGCCTGCTGCCTGCTGGCCCTGCGGCTGGGACCCGTCCCCGCCCCGCCGCCCGGCGACAGCCTGTGGCGCAACCTGGTCGGCGGCTGGCACGAGTTCTGGTCCCGCAGCTGGATGTGGGGCGTCATCCTGATCTGGATGGCCTTCACCGTGCTCTCCTGGGGCCCGCTCGCCCCGGTGGTGGTCGGCGACGTGGCCAAGCGCGACGGCGTGGTGGTCTACGGCGTGATCAACAGCATGCTCGGCGCGGGCACCATCATCGGCGGCGTCCTCGCCATCCGGGTCAAGCCGGTCCGCCCGCTGGCCGCCGGCGCCGCCGCGCTGTTCCTGTTCGCCGTCCAGCAGTTCGCCTTCGCCGCGGGCCTGCCCTGGCCGCTGCTCGGCACCGCCCAGCTGGTCTCCGGCATCGGCATCAGCTTCTGGGGCGTCATGTGGGCCACCAGCGTGCAGACCCAGGTGCCCGGCGAGGTGCTCAACCGGATCCACGCGTACGAAGTGGCGGGCTCCGTCTGCATGTTCCCGCTCGGCTCGGCGCTGGCCGGGCCCGCCGTCGACGCCCTCGGCACCACCCGGGTCTACCTGATCGGCGGCCTGGTCACCCTGGGCACCGCGACCGCGCTGCTGCTCAGCCCGCCGATCCGCAACCTGCGCCGGGCCCCCGACGCCGGGGTGGTCGCGTCCGGGCACTGAGCCGGTCCGGACGGGCGGTCCGGGCACTGAGCCGGTCCGGACGGGCGGGCCGGACGCCGGGCAGCGGCCCCGGCGGGCCCGTGTCCGGAATTCGGGCAGACGTGGCAGCCGGAGCCGTCGTCGGGCGGGCCCGCGGCCGGGAGACTCGGACGGGTGAAGGAACTGGACCTCGCCGCCGCCCCCGCCCGTGACCCCGCCCCGCCCCGCCGCACCCCCCGCGTCCACTACGGCTGGATCGTGGTCGCCGTCTCGCTGGTCGTCCTGGTCGGCTCGGCCGGGTTCCGCTCCACGCCCGGCCTGATGATGGACGCCCTGCACGACGAGTTCGGCTGGTCCCGCGCCACCATCTCCAGCGCGGTCTCCGTCAACCTGGCGCTGTACGGGCTCACCGCCCCGTTCGCCGCCGCCCTGATGGACCGCTTCGGCGTCCGCCTGGTGGTGGTCTGCGCGCTGCTCACCATCTCCACCGGCGCGGGCCTCACCATGCTGATGTCCCACCCCTGGCAGCTGGTCCTGTGCTGGGGCGTGCTGGTCGGACTCGGCAGCGGCTCGATGGCCGGCGCCTTCGCCACCACCATCTCCGGACGCTGGTTCCAGGCCAGGCAGGGCCTGGTCACCGGCGTCCTGACCGCCGCCGGGGCCGCCGGGAACCTGGTCTTCATGCCTCTGCTCGCCGCGCTCGTCGAGCACCACGGCTGGCGGACCGCGGTCGTGGTGGTCTCGCTCTGCGCCACCGCGGTGGCCGTCCCCGTCCTGCTGCTGATGCGCGAACGGCCCGCCGACGTCGGCCTGTTGCCGTACGGCGCGAGCACCGCCCCGCCGCCGCCGGTCACCGACGGGTCGGCGGTGGCCCGTTCGCTGCGGGTGCTGCGGCAGGCGACCGGGCGGCGGGCGTTCTGGCTGCTGGCCGCGTCCTTCGCGATCTGCGGCGCCACCACCGTCGGCCTGGTCGGCACCCACTTCATCCCCGCCGCCCACGACCACGGCATGCCCGTCACCACCGGCGCCTCGCTGCTCGCCCTGATCGGCGTCTTCGACGTCGCCGGGACGATCGCCTCCGGCTGGTTCACCGACCGCTTCGACCCCGTCCGGCTGCTGGTCACCTACTACGCGCTGCGCGGGCTCTCGCTGGTCTTCCTGCCCGCGCTGTTCGCCGGGAGCCTGCGGCCGCCGATCCTCGCCTTCGTGGTCTTCTACGGCCTCGACTGGGTCGCCACCGTCCCGCCCACCGTCGCGCTCTGCCGCCGCCACTTCGGCGAGGACGCCCCGATCGTCTTCGGCTGGGTCCTGGCCGCGCACCAGGTCGGCGCCGCCGCGGTGGCCGGGCTGGCGGGCCTGGCCCGCGACCGCTTCGGCGACTACGACACGACCTGGTACGCGGCGGGCGGCCTGTGCGCGGTGGCGGTGGGCTGCTGCCTGGCGCTGCGCGGGCGGGTGCGGCCGGCCGCGGGACCGGGGGCGGCGCCCGCTTAGGCTGGCCGCATGAGCCTGCGATTCGTCCTGGACCCCGAACCGACCCCCGCACTGCGGGAGGAGGTCACCGCGCTGTGGACGGAGGTCTCCAACGCCGGCGGCGCGGTCGGGTTCGTGCCGCCGGTGACGGTGGAGGACGTCCGGCCGGTGGCGGAGCGGCAGTTCGCGGCGCTGGGGCCGGACCGGCTGCTGGTCGGGTACGAGCCGGACGGCCGGGTCGTGGCGGTGGTGTTCTTCGAGGACCTGCGGTTCGGGCTGATGGACCACTGGCGGCTGCTGAAGCGGGTGATGGTGCACCCGGAGTCGCAGGGCCGCGGCTACGGGACGCACCTGCTCGCGGAGGCGGAGCGGGTGGCCCGGGAGTGGGGCCTGGCGGGGCTGAAGCTGACCCTGCGCGGCGGGCACGGCCTGGAGGAGTTCTACCGGCGCAGCGGCTACGTGGAGGTCGGCCGGGTGCCGGGCGCGATCCGGGTCGCCCCGGGCGACGACCGGGACGACGTGACGATGTGGCTCGACCTGCGCGACCCCGCGGTGTGAGGTCGTGCTTCACTGGGAGGGCCCATGACCCCGCGCGCCCGCCGGCGCGACCCGGCAGCGAAGGACGATCCCGGTGAGCAGCAAGAACCACGCCACGCTCCGCTACACCTCGCTGCGGGCCAGCATCTTCCTGGCCTGCCTGCTGGTCGCCCTGATCCTGGGACACTTCAAGGTGATCCCGGTGGTGGGCTCGCTCGGCGTGCTGCTGCTGTTCGCGCTGGCCGCGGTCGCCTCCTCGGCGATCAGTTACGTGGCGCTGAGCAAGCAGCGCGACGAGATGTCCGCGCAGATCGCCGAGCGGATCGAGGCCCGCAAGTCCCGCGCGGTGACGCGGGACTCCGCGGAGGACGCGGCGGACGACGCGGCCCGGGCGGCCGCGGCCCAGCAGGCCCAGGCCGGCTGACCGGCGTTGGCGGACAGCCCGCCCGGCGAGGGCGCGCGGCGCCGCCCGACCGGCCGTGACGTGGCCCGGCTGGCGGGGGTGTCGCAGGCGACGGTGTCGCTGGTGTTCTCCGGCAGCGCCGGGCACCGGGTCTCGGAAGCCACCCGGGAGCGGATCCACGCCGCGGCCCGCGAGCTGGGCTACCGCCCGCAGGCCGCCGGCCGGCAACTGCGGCTGGGCCGCAGCGGGATGGTGCTGCTGGCGGTGCCGAACCTGCTGGGGCCGTTCTTCGGCCGGGTGCTGACCGGCGTGCACGAGGAGGCGGCCCGGCACGGCCTGGCCGTGGTGGTCTCCAGCGGCTGGGACGCGGCGACGCTGGCCGAGGCGGCCGCCGCCGGGCGCTTCGACGGGCTGCTGGTGTGCTCGCCGGACGACCGGCAGCTGGGCGAACTGCCCGCCGACACCGCGGCGGTGTTCCTGGACGCCGACCCGGCCGACCGGCCCGGCCGCCCCACCGTCGAACTGGACCTGGCGGCGGGCATGCGCGCCGCCGTCGACCACCTCGCGGGCCTGGGCCACCGGCGGATCGGCCACCTGCGCTCGGCGCACTCCGCGTACACCTTCCGGGTCCGGCAGGCGGCGTTCGCGGCGGCGTCCGCGGGCCTGGAGGTGCGGGAGCTGGCGGTCAGCCTGAACGAGGGCAGCCGGGAGGCGGAGCGGGCCGCCCGGGAGCTGCTGGCCGGGCCGGGGCGGCCCGGCGCGGTGGTCTGCGACGACGACGTGGTGGCGTCCGGCCTGTACCGGGCCGCGGCGGGACTGGGGCTGCGGATCCCGCGGGACCTCTCGGTGGTCGGCATGGACAACATCCCGGTGGCCGAGCTGCTCAGCCCGCCGCTGACCACCGTCGACCTGCCCGGTGAGCGGCTCGGCCGGGCCGGGCTGGCCACCCTGGCCGCCCTGCTGGACGGCGAACTGCCGTCGCCGGTGGCCCCGTTGGCGACCACGCTGGTGGTGCGGGACTCCACCGCGGCGGCCTGAGCGCCCTCCTGCCGCCCGGGCGTCCTACTGCTGCCCGAGGACCATCCACTTCTCGGTCTCGGTCATCGGCTCGAACCCGACCTTGGCGTACACCCCGTGCGCGTCCTTGGTGGCCAGCAGCAGGCGGCGCAGGCCCAGTCCGGCGAGCTCGTCCCGGACGGCGGCCGCGAGCGCGGTGCCCAGGCCCCGGCCGCGGGCCTCCGGGGCGATGAACACGTCGCACAGCCAGGCGAAGGTGGCCCGGTCGGTCACCACCCGGGCGTACCCGACCTGGGCGCCCGAACCCTCCTCGTACAGGCCGAAGTTGAGCGAGTTGTCGATGGCCCGCTCCTGCTTCTCGCGGGGCCGCCCGAGCGCCCAGTACGCATCCTCGGAGAGCCAGCGGTGCACGGCCGCCCGGTCGAGGCGGTCGGGGTCGGTGGAGACGCGGTACCCGGCGGGCAGTTCGAAACTGGTCATGCGGCGCATCCAAGCAGGCGGCGGAGGGTGCGGGCGAGGGGTTTCCGGTCGGGGAGACTGGGCGGATGTGGAGTGAACTGATCGCGGGGATCGCGGCGGACGCGGTGCTCGGCGCCCCCGCCGGGCCGGAGGAGCTCGCGGAGGTCGAGCGGGCGCTCGGGCAGCGGCTGCCGCGCGGGCTGGCGGAGCTGCTGCGGGAGTGCGGCGGGGTCGGCGAGGACGCCGCCCTGGAGGTGGTGTGGAGCGCGGGACGGATCGCCCGGGAGAACGCGCAGCTGCGTACCGACCCGTCGCTCGCGCGGCTGTACATGCCGTTCGAGCCGCTGCTGTTCTTCGGCAGCGGCCCCGGCGGCGACCTGTTCGGCTGCCCGCGCACGCCCGAGCGCGAGGAGGTGTTCGTCTGGGACCACGAGACGGACAGCCGCACCCTGGTCTGCTACCGGCTGGAGGACTACCTGCGGCGGGCGCTGACCGAGGGCGGCGGCGACTGGTGGCGGGCGGACTGAGTCAGGCGGTCACCAGGGCGGCGGGGGCGGCGGCCGGACGCAGCCGGGTGCGGGCGGTGAGCAGCAGCAGGCCGCCGAGGGCGATGCCGCCGGTGGCGCAGAGCGCGACGGCGTGCAGCGAGGTGTCGACCAGGGCGCCGGAGACGGCGTAGCCCGCGGCGTTGCCGGTGGCGAAGAGGGTGACCAGCCAGGCGAACGCCTCGGTGACGGTGCCGGTCGGGGCGAGCTCGGCGACCAGCACGAACGCGGCGGCCAGCAGCGGGGCCAGGCCCAGGCCGGAGACGAAGGCGAGCGCGGCCATCGGCCAGGGGCCGGGCAGGAGCAGCAGCGGCAGGTAGCAGGCGGCCATGCCGAGGGCGAGCACCCAGGTCCGGGTCGCGGTGTCGGCCCGCCAGCGGGCCGCGCCGTAGGCCAGCGCGCCGAGCAGCCCGGCCAGCGCGGCCAGCGCGAGCAGGGTGCCCGCGCCGCCGGGCAGGCCGCCGGGGTGCTGCTCGGCGTACGCGATGAACAGCACGTTCTGCGCGCCGACCGCCCAGCCCGCGCCGGCCAGGCCGAGCAGCAGCAGGACCAGCCCGGGCGAGCGCAGCGGGCCGAGCAGCCCGGCGGAGGCCGCCCGCGGCGGGGCCTGCCAGGCCCGGGCGGGCGCGGACCCGGCCACCACCAGGGCGCCGAGCAGGCCGAGTACGGCGGCGGTCCACAGCGCGGCGGTGGGGGAGGCGGCCCCGGCGATCCCGGCGACGGCGAGCGGCCCGGCCACGTACAGCACCTGCTGGGAGGCGGAGTCGAAGGCGTACGCGGTGTCGAGCTGCTCCTCCGCGACCACGTCGGGCCAGAGCGAGCGCAGGCAGGGCTCCAGCGGGGGCATGCACAGCCCGGCGACCGCGGCGCCGAGCGGGGCGGCGAGCGCGGAGCCGGGGGCGAGGGCGAGCAGGGCGTAGCCGGTGCCGGCCAGGACGGCGGAGGCGAGCAGGACGCGGGGCTGCCCGGTCAGGTCGACGATCCGGCCGAGGACGGGCCCGCCGACGGCGGCGGCGATCGCGTACGCGGCGGTGGCCAGGCCGATCCGGCTGTACGGCGCCCCGGCCTCGCGCAGGGCGAGCGCGACGACCAGGGCGGTCATCCCGGCGGGGAGGCGGCCGAGCAGGGTGCCGAGCAGCAGCCGGGCGACGTGCGGGGCGCGGAGCAGTGCGGCGTAGCCCATGGGCGTCCTTCCGGCGGTGGGGTGTCGCTTCAAGTTATACGTATAACCGATGGGCGTCAAAGCTGCCCGTGATCCACTGACGCCCCGTCAGGAAAGGGTGGTTCGGGAACGACCTCAAACAAGTACTTTGAACATCTCAAAGGTTTGTTGCTAATGTGCTGGCCATGACCACTGCAGACGCCGCGCGCCGGGCCGGGACGAGCACCCCGCTCGTGCCGTGCTGCCCGCGTCTGCCCGGTGCCGTGGACGGCCCGCGTCGCTGTCGCTCCGGCGGCTGTATGCGGGCGGCACGCCCCTCCTGACGCACCGACCGCCACAGCTGTCGGCCCCGGGCCTCCCCGCCCGGCCCCGCGTCCGTCGTGCCGCCGCCCCCGCCCCCTCCCCCCGCCTGCTCCACCACCCCCCGGAGACGCACACCCATGTCCACCGCGCCCGCGCCCACCCTGCTGGGACGCCTCCGCCGCACCCCCTTCTGGGTCCAGATCGTCGGCGGCCTCGTCCTCGGCCTGCTGCTGGGCTGGATCGCCCGCTCCGGCGACGTGTCCTGGCTGAAGACCACCCTCGACACCATCGGCAAGACCTTCGTCCAGCTGCTCAAGCTGGCCGTCCCGCCGCTGGTCTTCACCGCGATCGTCGTCTCGGTCGCCAACCTGCGCAACGTCACCAACGCGGCCCGCCTCGCCGTCCGCACCCTGTTCTGGTTCCTGGCCACCTCGCTGATCGCGGTCGCCGTCGGCCTCGGCCTCGGCCTGCTCACCGACCCCGGCAAGGGCGCCAACCTCTCCACCGCGGGCGTCAAGGGCGTGGAGAAGGGCGGCACCTGGGTCGACTTCCTCACCGGCATCATCCCGACCAACATCGCCGACGCCTTCCTCCAGGTGAACGTCCTCCAGATCGTCTTCCTCGGCGTGGTCGTCGGCGCGGCCGTCCTCAAGCTCGGCGAGAAGGCCGAGCCGGTCCGCAAGCTCTCCGAGGCGATCCTCGAACTCGTCCAGACCGCCCTGTGGTGGGTCATCCGGCTCGCCCCGCTCGGCACCCTCGGCCTGATCGGCAAGTCCGTCGCCGCCTACGGCTGGGACCTGCTCAAGCCCTTCTCCACCCTCACCGTCGACGTCTACGTCGGCTGCGCGATCGTCCTGTTCGGCGTCTACTCGCTGCTGCTGCGCTTCGTCGGCGGCCTCAACCCGCTGAACTTCTTCAAGGGCGCCTGGCCCGCGATCCAGCTCGCCTTCGTCTCCCGCTCCTCGGTCGGCACCCTGCCCGTCACCCGCCGCGTCACCGAGCGCCTGGGCGTCCCGTCCGAGTACGCCTCCTTCGCGGTGCCGTTCGGCGCCACCACCAAGATGGACGGCTGCGCCGCGATCTACCCGTCGCTGGCCGCGATCTTCGTCGCCCAGGTGTACGGCATCGACCTCGGTGTCAAGGACTACCTGCTCATCGCCTTCGTCTCGGTGATCGGCTCCGCGGCCACCGCCGGCCTCACCGGCGCGATCGTGATGCTCACCCTGACCCTCTCCACCCTGGGCCTCCCGCTGGAGGGCGTCGGCCTGCTGCTGGCGATCGACCCGATCCTCGACATGATGCGCACCGCCACCAACGTGGCCGGTCAGGTCGTCGTCCCGATCCTGGTCTCCGCCCGCGAGAAGACCCTCGACCTCACCGCCTACAACACCCCCACCGGCGACCTCCTCGCCGAGGACCGCCCGGCCACCGTCCCGGCCCAGGCCACCAACGAGCCCGTCGCCGCCTGACGCCCGGCCCGCTCCGGCGCACACGAAGGCCCGCACCCCGCGAGGGTGCGGGCCTTCGCACGTTGGAGTGAGACCGCTTGGGGCGGGGCGGGGCGCTCGGTAGCGTGGAGGCGACTGAAGGAGGGGCCGATGAGCGCACTGCCCGGCGGTGAACGTCCGTACAGCTCGGTCGACCCGGAGCAGGCACTGAAGTACGCGATCCAGCACCACGCCGGTGATCGCGTCCAGATCGTGGAAGGGGTCATCGAGCCGATGTCGCCGGGGTGGGACCACGAATCGATCGCCAGCCACTTGCGCCGCCAACTGACGGCCAGGGTTTTCGAGCTCGACTGCGTGATGGGTGCCGGGGACTTGGACCTGCCGGGGTCGAGCAACTGGTACATCCCCGATGTCGCGGTCGTGCCCGAGGCACTGGCGAAGGGCAGTGCCGCCCTGCTGCCCGATCAGACGCTGCTGGTGGTCGAGGTGACGTCCGATTCGAACGCGGACACCGACCGGGTGGTGAAGCGGCGCCGGTACGCCGAGTACGGGGCGCCGCTCTACCTGCTGATCGACCGCCAGGACCGGGCCTGCACGCTGTTCTCCGAGCCGGGCGCGCTCGGGTACACCCGGGCGATCGGACCGCTGCCGTTCGGGGAGCCGATCGAGCTGCCGGAGCCGTTCGGGCTGCGGGTGGACACCTCCCGGTTCTGAGGCGGCCGCGTCAGCGGCGGGCGTGGCGGATCTTGAGGCGGCCGAAGCCCGGGGTGCCGGTGATGCGGACGGTGGGGCCGGGGGTGGGGGAGGGGGTGTGCGGGGGGCGGTAGCGGACGGTCTTCCAGGACTGCTGGAGGCCGTCGAGGTCGACGGTGGCGTCGTGCGGGACGGTGATGGTGGCGCGGCCGAAGCCGAGGCCGAGGTGGATGTCGACGACGGGGTGCTCGATGACCGCGGCGCCGAGGTCGAGGTGGACCTTGGCGAAGGCGGAGGTGACGGTCAGCGAGCGCGGGACGCGCCAGGGGCCGC
Source organism: Kitasatospora phosalacinea (assembly GCF_030268885.1). Lineage (GTDB taxonomy): Bacteria > Actinomycetota > Actinomycetes > Streptomycetales > Streptomycetaceae > Kitasatospora > Kitasatospora phosalacinea_C. The sequence goes on along the minus strand of NZ_BSSA01000007.1, from coordinate 142,618 downwards.
GGCGGACCAGGCGGCCGTTCACGGCGCTCAGGGTGACGGTGCTGCCGGGGGCCTCGGCGGGGAGGTCGTGCAGGACGGCGTCGAGGTCGGCGCGGACGGTGGCGGTGAGGGCCGCGTGGACGCGCTGGTCGAGTTCGTCCTGGGTGATCCGCTCCTCGGCGTAGGCGAGGTTGAGGCGGTCCACGGCGGCGTCGCGGTCGGCGGCGCCGATCCGGGTCTGCGGGCTGTCCGGCAGTGAGGTCACCCGGGCAGCGTAGCCGGGTGGGTGTCGGCGGGTGGAGGGGATGCCGTTCTGGACGGATGTCCGGTTATTCTGGACACCTGTCCAGAAAAGGAGGCGGCCGTGGAGGTCGTGGCGACGGTGCTGGTCGGGGCGGTGGCCCTGTTGCACGGGTACATCCTGGTGCTGGAGATGTTCCTGTGGGAGAAGGCCCCGGGCCGGGCGCTGTCCGGGTTCGACGCCGAGCTGGCCCGCCGGACGGCTCCGATGGCGGCCAACCAGGGCCTGTACAACGGCTTCCTGGCGGCCGGCCTGGTGTGGGGCCTGGTGGCGGACGACCCGACCGGCTTCCGGGTGCGGGTCTTCTTCCTGGCCTGCGTGCTGGTGGCGGGCCTGTACGGCGGGCTGACCGCGAACCGCCGCATCCTGCTCGCCCAGGCCCTGCCGGGCGCGGTGGCGCTGGCCGCGGTGCTGGCGGCCGGGTGAGCCGGGCGGGCGCGGCGGGCGCGGCGGGCGACCCGCGGGCCGAGCGGACCAGGGCGAAACTGCGGGCCGCCCTGCTGGCGGAGTGCGCGGACCGCCCGCTGGCGGAACTGGGCGTGGCGGCGGTGGCGCGCCGGGCGGGCGTCGGCCGGGCGACGTTCTACCTGCACTACCCCGACCTGTCGGCGCTGGCGGTGGACGCCTGCGCGGGCGTGGTCCGGGAGGCGGTGGACGCGCTGCACGCCTGGCGCGGCGTCGCGGACCCGGCGGCGCCCCCGTCCGCACTGGTGGAGTTCTTCGGCCGGGCGGCCGCCCACGCCGGGCTGTACCGCGAGCTGCTGGCGCCGGGCGGCGGCGGCCCGCTGGGGCCGGTGCTGCACCGGGAACTGCGCGAGCGCAGCCGGACGGAGCGGGAGCTGGCGGGCGCCCCGGACGCACCGCTGATCGCCTCGGCGGTGGCGGGCGCGTTCACCGGCGTCCTGGCCGACTGGCTGCACAGGCTGGTCGACGAGCCCCCGGCGGCCGTCGCGGGGCGGGTGTGGCGCCTGCTGATCGGCCTGCACCGCACGCCGCTGGCCTGACCGGGCCCGGCGCCGGGGGAGGGTCACCCGCGGGCCGCGGCGCGCGACCAGCGCTGGGCGAGGACGGTGCAGACCATCAGCTGGAGCTGGTGGAAGAGCATCAGCGGCAGCACCGCCAGGCCCACCGCGGGGGCCGGGAACAGGATGGTGGCCAGCGGGAGGCCGTTGGCCAGGGACTTCTTGGAGCCGCAGAACTGGAGGGTGATCCCGTCCGCGCGGGAGAAGCCGAGGCGGCGGGCGGCGAGACGGGTGAAGCCGAGGACGGCGGAGAGCAGGGCCAGCGAGACCGCGGCCAGCCCGAGCAGCTGGACGGGGGTGACCCGGCTCCAGATGCCCTCGCGGACGCCCGTGCCGAACGCGCTGTAGACGATCAGCAGGATCGAACCGCGGTCGACCAGCGTGGTGACCAGCCGGTGCCGGGCGATCCACGGGCCGACCCGGCGGCGCAGCAGCTGCCCGAGCGCGAACGGGACGAGGAGTTGCAGCACGATGTCGAGCACCTGCCCGCCGTCCACGCTCACCCCGGCCGCGCCGGACAGCAGCCAGGCCGCCAGCAGCGGGGTCAGCACCACGCCGAGCAGGCTGGAGAAGGTCGCCGCGCAGATCGCCGCCGCGACGTTGCCGCCCGCGACCGAGGTGAACGCGATCGAGGACTGCACGGTGGACGGCAGCAGGGTGAGGAAGAGCACGCCGGTGAACAGCTGCGGCGGCAGCACCGCGTCCGGCAGCAGCCGGGTCGCCTCGCCCAGCAGCGGGAACAGCACGAAGGTGCAGCCGAGGACCAGCAGATGCAGCCGCCAGTGCCGGGCCCCGGCCAGCGCCTCCTGCGGGGAGAGCCGGGCCCCGTACAGGAAGAAGAGCAGGGCGACGGCGAGCGAGACCGCGTCGGTGACGGCGGTGGCGGCGGCGCCGCGGGCGGGCAGCAGGGTGGCCAGCAGGACGGTGCCGAGCAGCAGCAGGAGGTAGGTGTCGACGCCGATCCGGCCGAGGGTGCGGTCGAGGGCGCGGCGGGCGGAGCGGAGGCGGTGCATGGCACCGATCCTCCCCCGGTGGCGGCCGGGCGCCCCGGGCGGGGCCCGAAAGGGACGGGGCGGGAAAATGCGGGCGCAACCGGCGGAATGCGGCGGGAATGCGCGGAAAAGGCAGGAGGCCCGCCGGGGCGGGCCTCCTTGGGAACTGCTACTCGTACGGACCCGAGGGGCCGTGAGCGATCAGATGGGAGATGTTGTCTCAGACGGGGGTGACGTTCTCCGCCTGCGGGCCCTTCGGGCCCTGGGTGACGTCGAAGCTGACCGCCTGGTTCTCCTCCAGCGAGCGGAAACCGGTCGCGTTGATGGCGGAGTAGTGGACGAAGACGTCGGGGCCGCCGCCCTCCTGGGCGATGAAGCCGAAGCCCTTCTCGGCGTTGAACCACTTGACGGTTCCGGTCGCCATACCGTTCTCCTTGCGAGGGACGTTGTGGACACCACACCTTGTGGCGCCCGGGTCCGCTGCGCTGATCGCCCTGCCTCCGGACGAGCCCGGAGTTTTTTCGCACAGTGCTTCAATCAAAGCTCAATTGACGCCTGTTACTGCTGAAAAATTACAAAAAGCCTGCGGTTACATGCTCCGCAGGCTCCAAGTACTGCAAGGGGAATCAAACTGCAACTGAGTGGAACGGTAGCACGCGGTGGCTGCCCCGACCAGGGGTGAACAGGGGTGTCGGACGGTGTGTCGGGCACCGGGTGCGAACCGTCCCAATCAGCGGGCATACCCTGCCGGGAGAGCACCAACGGCAAGGGAGCACACGGTGAGCAGTAGCGATGCCGGACGGCCGGAGAGCGCGGTCAGGCCGCGGGTCGGCCATATTCAGTTCCTCAACTGTCTTCCCCTCTACTGGGGCCTCGCGCGCACCGGGAACCTGCTCGACCTCGACCTCAGCAAGGACACCCCGGAGAAGCTCAGCGACCGGCTGGTGGCCGGGGAGCTCGACCTCGGGCCGATCACCTGCGTGGAGTACCTGCGCAACGCGGACGCGCTGGTCGTCCTCCCCGACATCGCGGTCGGCAGCGACGGGCCGGTGATGTCCTGCGTGATCGTCAGCAAGGTCCCACTGGCCGAACTGGACGGCCGCAGGGTCGCCCTCGGCTCGACCAGCCGCACCTCGGTGCGGCTGGCCCGGCTGCTGCTGGAGGAGCGCGAGGGCGTGCACCCCGAGTACTTCTCCTGCCCGCCCGACCTGGACGCGATGCTGGCCGAGGCCGACGCCGCCGTCCTGATCGGCGACCCCGCGCTGCGCGCCTCGCTGGAGCAGGCCCCCCGGCAGGGGCTGGCCGTGCACGACCTCGGCGCGATGTGGAAGGAGTGGACCGGGCTGCCGTTCGTCTTCGCCGTCTGGGCCGCCCGCCGCGAGTACGCCGAACGGCACCCCGAACTGACCGCCGCCGTCCACCGGGCCTTCCTGGAGTCCCGCGACCTCTCGCTGACCGAGGCCGCCAAGGTCGCCGAGCAGGCCGCCCGTTGGGAGGAGTTCGACGCCCCGCTGCTGGAGACGTACTTCTCCGAGGCGCTCGACTTCTCGCTCGGCGCACGCCAGCTGGCCGGGATCGCCGAGTTCGCCCGCCGGGTCGCCCACGACAGCGGCTTCGCCCCGGACGTGCCGATCCGGCTGCTGGAGAGCGCGCCCGCGGCGGTCTGAGCGGTTCGGCGTCCCGACCGGCCGCCGCCCTGGGATGATCGGACCGGCCGGGAGGCCCGGAACGGGGAACGAGGGGGCGGGCATGGAACCGTTGGCGGTCGACGACCCGGCGGCGATCGGCGACTACCGGCTGCTGCGCCGCCTCGGCGCGGGCGGCATGGGACGGGTCTACCTGGGCCGCACCGCGGGCGGCCGGACCGTCGCGGTCAAGGTCGTCCGCCCCGAACTCGCCGACGACCCCGAGTTCCGGGCCAGGTTCCGCCAGGAGGTGGCCGCCGCCCGGCGGGTCGGCGGCCGCTGGACCGCCCCCGTGCTTGACGCCGACACCGACGGCCCCCGCCCCTGGGTCGCCACCGGCTACGTCGCCGGGCCCTCGCTCGGCGAGGCCGTCCGCACCGCCGGACCGCTCCCCGTCCCCTCCGTGCACGCCCTCGGCAGCAGGCTCGCCGAGGCGCTGGAACAGGTGCACGCCCTCGGCCTGGTGCACCGGGACGTCAAACCGTCCAACGTGCTGCTCGCCCTGGACGGGCCCCGGCTGATCGACTTCGGCGTCGCCCGCGCGCTCGACGCCGCCACCACCCTCACCCACAGCGGCTACGTGGTCGGCTCGCCCGGCTTCATGTCGCCCGAACAGGCCGCCGGGTCGCCCACCGGACCGGCCGGCGACGTCTTCTCGCTCGGCGCGCTGCTCGCCTTCGCCGCGACCGGCACCGCCCCGTTCGGCGAGGGCGTCAGCGCCGCCGTCCTGCTCTACCGGGTGCTGCACGAGGAACCCGAACTCGACGGCCTGGACGGCGAACTGCGCGCGGTGGTGGCCGCCTGCCTCGCCAAGGACCCGCAGCTGCGCCCCGCCCCCGCCGAACTGCGCGCCCGCCTCGCCCCCGCCGCCGCGGACGGCCCCGAGGGCTGGCTGCCCGGCCCGCTGGCCGCCGCGGTCGGCCGCGCCGCCGTCGAACTCCTCGACCTGGAGGGCGCCACCGGCCCCGTCGGCGCGGCCCCCGCGGACCGGGTGCCGACCGTCCTTGACGGCGGGCGGCGACCGGCGCCGGAGCGGGAACGGCGCGGGCGGCGGCCCCGGTGGGCGGCGGCCGCCGCCGCGGTGGTGCTGGCGGGCGCGCTGTACGGCGGGCTGGCGGCGAGCGGCAACCTGCCCTGGTCGCCGGACGGCCCCGGCCCGAGCGGCACGCCCGGGCAGGACGCGGTCACCGGGACGGCCGGTGCGAGTGCGGCCGCGAGTGCGGCAGCGAGCGGGAGCCCGAGCGGGAGCCCGAGCGGGAGCCCGAGCGGGAGCCCGAGCGGGACGGCGACACCGGGGAAGGGCAGCGGGAAGGCACTCCCCGCCGCCTTCGTGGGCACCTTCAAAGGCACCATCACCACCAAGATCGTCCCGCTCTCCTCGGTCTTCACCGTGACCTTCACCCCCGGCAGGGTCGGCGACGAGGTCGGGCGCACCAGCAACGCCTCCGAGATCAGCAGCACCGTCTGCCGGGGCGTGCTCACCCTGCTCTCGGTCGAGGACGGCAAGGTGCTGCTGCAGGAGCGCCCGGACGGCAGCGACAGCGCCTGCACCGGCGTCCCCGAGAAGCAGACGTACACCCTGGTCAACGGCGGCGGGCTGCACGTGGCGGTCTCCGAGGCGGCGTTCGGCTCCGACCCGGAGGGCGACCTGCTCAAGCAGTAGGCGGCGTGGAACGGGCCTGCGGTGGGGCGGAAACGTGCTGGCGTAGGCTGGGCGGGTCCGGCCCTTCGACGAAGAAAGCAGGCCCGCCAGGTGTCCGAGCAGAACCTTTCCGCCACCCAGTTGCAGGCCGTGCTGGACCGCGCGGCCGAGGGCGGCCGGATCACCGCCGAGGAGGCCCTGGAGCTGTACCGGTCGGCACCGCTGCACGCGCTCGGCTCGGCGGCGGACGCGGTGCGGCGGCGGCGGTACGCGGGGGTGGAGCACATCGCCACGTACATCATCGAGCGGAACATCAACTACACCAACGTCTGCGTGACGGCGTGCAAGTTCTGCGCGTTCTACGTGCCGCCGAAGAGCGACAAGGGCTGGTCGCGGGAGCTGGACGAGGTCCTGCGCCGGTGCGCGGAGACCGTCGAGCTCGGCGGCACCCAGATCATGTTCCAGGGCGGGCACCACCCCGACTACGGGGTCGAGTACTACGAGGAGAACTTCGCCGCGATCAAGGCCGCGTTCCCGCAGCTGGTGATCCACTCGCTGGGCGCCTCCGAGGTCGAGCACATGGCAAGGATCTCGGGCGTGTCGGTGGAGGAGGCGATCACCCGGATCCACGCCGCGGGCCTGGACTCCTTCGCGGGCGCCGGGGCCGAACTGCTGCCGGAGCGGCCGCGGAAGGCGATCGCGCCGCTGAAGGAGTCCGGCGAGCGCTGGCTGGAGATCATGGAGACCGCGCACCGCCTCGGCGTCGAGTCGACCTCCACCATGCTGATGGGCACCGGCGAGACCAACGCCGAGCGGATCGAGCACCTGCGGATGATCCGCGACGTGCAGGACCGCACCGGCGGGTTCCGGGCGTTCATCCCCTACACCTACCAGCCGCAGAACAACCACCTGAAGGGCTCGACCCAGGCCACGGTCTTCGAGTACCTGCGGATGATCGCCATCGCCCGGCTCTTCCTCGACAACGTCGCGCACATCCAGGGCTCCTGGCTCACCACCGGCAAGGAGGCGGGCCAACTGTCGCTGCACTACGGCGCGGACGACCTCGGCTCGGTCATGCTGGAGGAGAACGTGGTCTCCGCGGCCGGGGCCAAGCACCGCTCCAACCTGCACGAGCTGATCCACCTGATCCGCACCGCGGGCCGGGTGCCCGCGCAGCGCTCCACCACCTACGAGCACCTGCGCGTCCTCGACGACCCGGCGAACGACCCGGTCGACCCGCGGGTCGCCTCGCACATCGCCTCCACCGCGATCGAGGGCGGCACCGCGCACCCCGAACTGACCATCCTCGCGACGAACTGACCCGCGCGACGTGCTGACGCTGCACCGGGCCCGCCTGCTGTTCACCGGCACCGGCACCGGCTCGGTCGCGGACGGGGCGGTGCTGGTCGACGGCGCACGCGTCGCCGCGGTCGGGCCCTTCGGGGAGCTGGCGGGCGGCCCGGCGGCCGGGTCGGCCCGGGTCCGCGAGTGGCCCGGGGTGCTGGTGCCCGGGCTGCTCAACCGGCACGGCGCCTGGCTGCTGGAGACCGCCTACCACCCGGACCCGCGGGAGGGGGCCGGCGACCGGCCGCTGCTGCCGGAGCGGGAACTGACGGACGAGCAGTGGGGCGGCAGCGCCCGCCGCGGCCTCCAACGGCTGCTCGGCCACGGCGCGACGGCCCTGTCCGGGCCGCTGCACCGTCCCGCCGTCCGCACCGCGGTGGCCCGCTCCGGCCTGCGCCACCTCCCCGGCCCGGACGCCGGACCGGGCCCGCTCGACCCGCTGGACGGGCGGCAGCCGGCGGACGCCGTGCACCGGCCGCTGACGGTCGGCGGGGCGGCGGACTTCGCCGTGTTCGCGGTCGGGACGGTCGAGGAGCTGGCGGGCGGCGCGGCGGCCTGCCTGGCCACGGTGCTGGACGGACGGCTGCTCTACCGGCGGCGGTAGCGGGAACGGCGACGGGGACGGTTCGTTCGACGGCGAAGCGTACCCGCCTTTCTGACTCCCCGTGACCCGGGGAGCCCTTTGCGGCTAACATCCCGGTTCAGACCTCAGCCCGAGTCAGGAACAGGACGTATGCGAGCCGCGACCCCCGAACGTCCTCGGAGCCGCACCGGCCGGGGGTGGTACGTCGGAGCCGTGCTGAGCGCGGTGGTGGCGGTGGCGATGTGCCTGCTGGGGTGGCGCCAGGCCGACCAGGCCGACCGGATCGACGCGCACCCGGTGCGGGTCGAGGGGACGGTCACCCAACTCCCCGGCGGCAGCGGCACGTACAGCCAGGTCGCGTACCCGGCGGACGGGCGGCGGCTGACCGCCGCGGACCTGTGGCTGCCGTCGGACGCGCGGGTGGGCGACCCGATCTGCCTGGAGCACGCGGCGGACGACCCCGGTGCGGTGCGGGTGTGCGGGAAGACCTACCCGCAGCCGGTGGGCGTCGGGTTGGCGCAGACCAGCGTGCCCGCGGCGGTGCTGCTGTGCGCGCTGTGCCTGTGGCGGATCCGGCGCGGCCGGGCGGGCGCGGAGCGGGAACGGGCCGCGTTCACGGTCGCGTTCGCCGCGGAGGGGATGCCCGCGCTGACCCACGGCAAGCGCTCCCGGCGCCGCCGCAAGGGGGGCCGCCGCGCCCTGCGGTGAGCCCTGGTTGAGGTCCGCGGCACCGCAAGGTGAACAATGGGCTCGTGACCCGAGCCCATCTGGACAAGCAGCCGCAGGACGTCGCCGCCATGTTCGACGACGTCGCGGCCAAGTACGACCGCACCAACGACGTGCTCTCGCTGGGCCAGGCCCGGTTGTGGCGGCGGGCGGTGGCCGATGCGGTGGGGGCCGTCGCGGGCCAGCGGATCCTGGACCTCGGTGCGGGCACCGGGACGTCCTCGCTGCCCTTCCTGGAGGCCGGCGCCGACGTGGTGCCGTGCGACTTCTCGATCGGGATGCTGACCGAGGGCAAGAACCGCCACCCCGAACTCGCGCTGACCGCGGGCGACGCGACCCGGCTGCCGTTCGCGGACGAGTCCTTCGACGCCGTGACGATCTCGTTCGCGCTGCGCAACGTGCAGGAGCACGAGGTCGCGCTGCGGGAGATGCTGCGGGTGACCAAGCCCGGCGGCAAGTTGGTGATCTGCGAGTTCTCCACGCCGACCTGGACGCCGTTCCGCACGGTCTACACCGAGTACCTGATGCGTGCGCTGCCGCCGGTGGCGACCAGGGTGTCGTCCAACCCGGAGGCGTACGTGTACCTCGCGGAGTCGATCCGGTCCTGGCCGGACCAGCCCGCGCTGGCCGCCCAGCTGCAGCAGGCGGGCTGGACGAAGGTGGCGTGGCGCAACCTGACCGGCGGCATCGTCGCCCTCCACCGCGGCTTCAAGGCCCCGTAGACTGCGGTGGTTCGGCACCCCGTCCGCCGGGAAGGCGTCGGCGGGGCGGCCGTGCCCGACCCCGTGACCCCGACGCGCTCAGGAGAGAGCCCCGTATGACCGAGACCGCCGTCGAGTCCACCGCCGACGTCATCGTGGTCGGCGCCGGTCCGGCCGGCTCCAGCACCGCGTACTGGCTGGCCCAGGCGGGCCTGGACGTGCTGCTGCTGGAGAAGACCGAGTTCCCGCGCGAGAAGGTGTGCGGGGACGGCCTGACCCCGCGCGCCGTCAAGCAGTTGGTCGACATGGGCGTCGACGTGTCCGCCGAGAACGGCTGGCTGCAGAACAAGGGCCTGCGGATCATCGGCGGCGGCGTCCGGCTGGAGCTGGACTGGCCGGACCTGGCCGCCTTCCCCGACTACGGCCTGGTGCGCAAGCGCGCCGACTTCGACGAGCTGCTGGCCCGGCAGGCGCAGAAGGCCGGCGCCCGGCTGTACGAGAACTGCAACGTCAGCGGCCCCGTCCAGGACCGCACCGGGCGGATCACCGGCGTCACCGCCAAGCTCGGGCCGGACAAGCGCGAGGTCGAGTTCCACGCGCCGCTGGTGGTCGCCGCGGACGGCAACTCCACCCGGCTGTCGCTGGCGATGGGCCTGCACCGGATCGAGTCCCGGCCGATGGGCGTCGCCTACCGGACGTACTTCACCTCGCCCCGGCACGACGACGACTACCTGGAGTCCTGGCTGGAGCTGTGGGACACCCGCGGCGGGCAGAGGAAGCTGCTGCCCGGCTACGGCTGGATCTTCGGCATGGGCGACGGCACCTCCAACGTGGGTCTGGGCATCCTCAACTCCTCGCCCGCCTTCGGCGACCTGAACTGGCGCGAGGTGCTGAAGAGCTGGTGCGCCGGCATGCCCGAGGAGTGGGGCTACACGCCGGAGAACATGACCGAGCCGATCCGCGGCGCCGCCCTGCCGATGGCCTTCAACCGGCAGCCGCACTACACCCGCGGCCTGCTGCTGGTCGGCGACGCGGGCGGCCTGGTCAACCCGTTCAACGGCGAGGGCATCGCCTATGCGATGGAATCCGGCCAGCTCGCCGCGGGCGTCATCGTCCAGGCCATGGCCCGGATCACCCCCGAGGGCCGCGAGCGCGCCCTGGCCCGCTACCCGCAGCTGCTCAAGGACACCTACGGCGGCTACTACACGCTCGGCCGGGCCTTCGTGAAGCTGATCGGCAACGACAAGGTGATGCGGATCGCCGCCGAGCGCGGCCTGACCCACCCCGTGCTGATGAAGTTCGTCCTCAAGCTGCTGGCCAACCTGACCGACCCGACCGGCGGCGACGTCGCGGACCGGATCATCAACGGCCTGGCCAAGGTGGCGCCGCGCGCCTGACCGACCCGGGCCCCGGAAGGCGGCGGGCGGGCGCGAAAGCGCTTGCCCGCCGCCTTCCGCGTGCGGGAGAGTGGCGGCCTCCGTACCCCTCCCGTCCGACGCCGCACGGGCCCCCGTCGAGTGCTCCGGGAGCCGTGCCGTGGCCGTCGTGTCGATCGAACCCGTCCGTTCGCAGGCGTGGCGGGACCTGCCGCTGCTGGTGGTGGCGGTGGTGTGGGGGTCGAGCTTCTGGGCGGTCCGGCAGGTGGCGGAGGACCGGACGGTGGTGGCGGTGCTGGCGCTGCGGTTCGCCCTGGTGCTGCCGGTGCTGGGGGCGGTGGCGTGGCGGCGGCTGCGTGGGCTGTCGGCGGCGCAGTGGGGCGGCGGGGCGGTGCTGGGGGCGGTGCTGGGGGCGGTGTTCCTGCTGGAGACGTACGGGGTGGTGCACACCTCGGCGACCAACGCGGGGCTGGTGATCAGCCTGACGATGGTGTTCACGCCGCTCGCGGAGGCGGCGCTGCGGCGCTCGGCGCCGTCGGGGGCGTTCCTGGCGGCGGCGGGGCTGTCGGTGCTGGGGGTGGCCCTGCTGACCGGGGGCGGCGGGCTGCGGGCGCCGTCGGCGGGTGACCTGCTGGTGCTGGGCGCGGCGGTGGCGCGGACGGTGAACGTGCTGGCGACGGCCCGGCTGCGGTCGGTGCGCGGGGTGGACGCACTGGCCCTGACCTGGGTCCAACTGGCTTTCGCCACGGCCGTGTTCGTGCTGGCGGCGCCGTTGGCGGGCCCGTCCCCGCTGAGCGTGGCGGCCTCCTTCGACGCGGCGCGCTGGGGCCTGCTGCTGTACCTGTCGCTGCTGTGCACGCTGTTCGCGTTCTTCGTGCAGCTGTGGGCGGTGCGGGCCACCTCGGCGTCCCGGGTGAGCCTGCTGCTGGGCACCGAGCCGCTGTGGGCGGCGCTGTGCGGGATCGTGCTGGCGGGGGACCGGCCGGGCCCGCTCGCGCTGCTGGGGGCGGTGGCGGTGCTGGCGGGCACCGAGTGGGGGCGGCGGCGGGCGCCGCGCTCCGCCGTGGGCTCCTGAGGCTCCCCGAGGGCTCTTGAGAGCTTGTGAACGAAGGGTCAAGCGGCTGCCGCTCCGGGTCCACCGCCAGGGTGAGATCCACTATCACGTAAACCCGATCACTCCGAAATTTGCCTCGACCGCCGCAGAATTGATATAGGGCGTGGCCGAACGGCGGTCGTTTCGCTCCGTGTTGCGACTGTATGTGGTCAATCGCCCGCTCTGGGTCGAACAGTGGTGACCGATCCGCCTTCGTGGGCCTTCGTCGGGTGGCGAAGATCACAAAGATCATCGGGAACTGCGTGTCGCAGATCACAAGCGGACAGGCATAGGATGCGCTCCAACCTGGCTTTGTGAACTGCCTCACATGGAGCCGGATCCCACGAAGTGGATCATCGGTTCACCCTCGGTGACCTGGTGGTTCCGATTTGCAGTCAAGGACGACTGGACGGAGGGAGCGGGGGCTATGAATGCCTACGCGCCGATCCTCGTACTCGGTGCCATCGCGGCGGCGTTCGCGGTCGGCTCCGTCGTGATGGCCTCGCTCACCGGCCCGAAGCGTTACAACCGGGCCAAGTTGGAGGCGTACGAGTGCGGCATCGAACCGACCCCGCAGCCGGTGGGCGGCGGTCGGTTCCCGATCAAGTACTACCTGACGGCGATGCTGTTCATCGTCTTCGACATCGAGATCGTCTTCCTCTACCCCTGGGCGGTCAGCTTCGACGCCCTGGGGATCTTCGGGCTGGTCGAGATGCTCCTGTTCATCGCCACCGTGTTCGTCGCCTACGCCTACGTCTGGCGCCGCGGCGGCCTGGAGTGGGACTAGACCGCGGCCGCCGCCGCGCACGGGACGCGCGGACGTTTGTGAACGGGCGGACAAGCCACCGGACTCGAGGGCATTGAGAGGGAACTGATGGGTATCGAGGAGAAGCTGCCGAGCGGCTTTCTGCTCACCAGCGTGGAGGCCGCCGCGGGCTGGGTGCGGAAGGCGTCGCTCTTCCCGGCCACCTTCGGTCTGGCCTGCTGCGCGATCGAGATGATGACCACCGGCGCGGGCCGCTACGACCTGGCCCGGTTCGGCATGGAGGTCTTCCGCGGCTCGCCCCGGCAGGCCGACCTGATGATCGTGGCCGGCCGGGTCAGCCAGAAGATGGCGCCGGTGCTGCGGCAGGTCTACGACCAGATGCCGAACCCGAAGTGGGTCATCTCGATGGGCGTGTGCGCCTCCTCCGGCGGCATGTTCAACAACTACGCGATCGTCCAGGGCGTCGACCACATCGTCCCCGTGGACATCTACCTGCCGGGCTGCCCGCCCCGTCCGGAGATGCTGATGGACGCGATCATCAAGCTGCACGAGAAGATCCAGCACGAGAAGCTCGGCGTGCACAGGCGCCGGGCCGAGGAGGAGGCCGAGCGCCTCGCGCTGCAGGCCACCCCGACCAGCGAGATGCGGGGGCTGCTGCGATGAGCGAGGAGCAGAAGCCCCAGCAGCCCGAGGTCCCGGCGACCCGGCGGGAGATCCCGGTCGAGGTGGTCGGCGCCCGGCAGGGCATGTTCGGCGCCCGCGGCACCGGCGACACCTCCGGCTTCGGCGGCCTGACCGCGCCGATCGTGCTGCCCGGCCCCAGCGAGCGCCCGTACGGAGGCTACTTCGACGAGGTGGCCGACGAGTTCGAGGGCGCGCTGGAGGAGCAGGGCCTCGACGTCGCCGACGTGATCGGGAAGACCGTCGTCGACCGCGGCGAGCTGACCTTCCACGTCGAGCGCGAGCACCTGCTCACGGCGGTGCGGATCCTGCGCGACGACCCGGCGCTGCGCTTCGAACTGTGCCTGGGCGTCAGCGGCGTGCACTACCCGCAGGACAAGGGCCGGGAGCTGCACGCGGTCTACCACCTGCGCTCGATCACCCACGGCCGGCTGATCCGGCTGGAGGTCACCGCGCCCGACGCCGACCCGCGGATCCCGTCCGTGGTGAGCGTCTACCCGACCAACGACTGGCACGAGCGGGAGACCTACGACTTCTTCGGCCTGGTCTTCGAGGGCCACCCGGCGCTCACCCGGATCATGATGCCGGACGACTGGCTGGGCCACCCGCAGCGCAAGGACTACCCGCTCGGCGGCATCCCCGTCGAGTACAAGGGCGCCCAGATCCCGGCTCCCGACCAGCGGAGGTCGTACAGCTGATGAGCAGCACCCACTACGAAGCAGGCGCCCGGGAGACCACCGAGGGGCGGGTCTTCACCGTCACCGGCGGCGACTGGGGCGAGGTCGCCCAGGCGGTGGCCGGCGCCGACGACGAGCGGATCATCGTCAACATGGGCCCGCAGCACCCGTCCACCCACGGCGTGCTGCGGCTGATCCTGGAGATCGACGGCGAGACGGTCACCGAGGCCCGCTGCGGCATCGGCTACCTGCACACCGGCATCGAGAAGAACATGGAGTTCCGCTCCTGGGTGCAGGGCACCACGTTCGTGACGCGGATGGACTACCTCACCCCGCTCTACAACGAGACCGCCTACTGCCTGGCCGTGGAGAAGCTCCTCGGGATCACCGCGGACGTGCCCGAGCGGGCCACCGTGATCCGGGTGCTGATGATGGAGCTCAACCGGATCTCCTCGCACCTGGTGGCGCTGGCCACCGGCGGCATGGAGATCGGCTCCACCACCCTGATGATCTACGGCTTCCGGGACCGCGAGGTCGTCCTGGACATCTTCGAGCTGGTCACCGGCCTGCGGATGAACCACGCCTACGTCCGCCCCGGCGGCCTGGCCCAGGACCTGCCGCCCGGCGCGGTCGACAAGATCCGCGAGGGCGTCAACCTGCTGCGCTCGCGGATGCACGAGTACGACAAGCTGGCCACCGACAACCCGGTCTTCAAGGCCCGGCTGGTCGACGTCGGCTTCCTCGACCTGCCCGGCTGCCTGGCGCTCGGCGCCACCGGCCCGATCCTGCGGGCCACCGGACTGCCGCACGACCTGCGCAAGTCCGACCCGTACTGCGGGTACGAGACCTACGACTTCGACGTCGCGGTGGCCGACACCGCGGACTCCTACGGGCGGTTCCTGATCCGCCTGGAGGAGATGAAGCAGTCGCTGCGGATCGTCGAGCAGTGCCTGGAGCGGCTGGCCCCCGGGCCGGTCATGGTGGCCGACAAGAAGATCGCCTGGCCGTCCCAGCTGGCCGTCGGCCCCGACGGCATGGGCAACTCGCTGGACCACATCCGGAAGATCATGGGCACCTCGATGGAGGCCCTGATCCACCACTTCAAGCTGGTCACCGAGGGCTTCAGGGTGCCGGTCGGCCAGGCCTACGCCGCGGTGGAGTCGCCCAAGGGCGAACTCGGCGTGCACGTGGTCAGCGACGGCGGCACCCGGCCCTACCGGGTGCACTTCCGCGACCCGTCCTTCACCAACCTGCAGACGATGGCCGCGATGTGCGAGGGCGGCCCGCTGGCCGACGTGATCGTGGCGGTGGCCGGGATCGACCCGGTGATGGGAGGCGTGGACCGGTGAGCAGCACTGAACTCGGCCTGCCGGCGCTGCCGGCCAAGCCCTACCCGCCGGAGGTGGAGGCCCGACTCGCCGCCGACGCGCGGGAGTTGATCGCCCGCTACCCGCAGTCGAGGTCCGCCCTGCTGCCGCTGCTGCACCTGGTGCAGGCCGAGGACGGCTGCGTCACCCCGACCGGGATCCGGTTCTGCGCCGAGCAGTTGGACCTGACCACCGCCGAGGTCACCGCCGTCGCGACCTTCTACACGATGTACCGGCGGCGCCCCGCGGGCGAGTACCACGTCGGCGTGTGCACCAACACGCTGTGCGCGGTGCTCGGCGGCGACCAGATCTTCGACGAGCTCTCCGAGCACCTCGGCATCGCCAACAACCGCACCACCGAGGACGGTTCGGTCTCGATCGAGCGGATCGAGTGCAACGCGGCCTGCGACTACGCCCCCGTGGTGATGGTCAACTGGGAGTTCTTCGACAACCAGACCCCGGAGAGCGCCAAGCAGCTGGTCGACCAGCTGCGCGCCGGGCAGGAGGTCCGCCCCACCCGCGGCGCCAAGCTCTGTTCGTTCAAGGAGACCTCCCGGATCCTGGCCGGCTTCGCCGACGAGCGCCCCGGCGCCGTCGACGAGTCCGGCGCGGGCGGCGCGCCCTCGCTGGCGGGCCTGCGGCTGGCCAAGGGCGAGGCGCTGCCCGGCACCCCGGGCACCAAGGTGGTCTCCCCGCGGCACGAAGGGACGGAAGCGTGATGACCTCCGCCGAACCGGCCGAGAAGCTCCTCTCCCCGGTCCTGTCCGCGTCCTGGGACGACCACCGCCCCTGGACGCTGGAGACCTACCGCCGCCACGGCGGCTACGACGGCCTGCGCGCCGCCCTCGCGATGGCCCCGGACGACGTGATCGCCCTGGTCAAGGACGCGGGCCTGCGCGGGCGCGGCGGCGCCGGCTTCCCCACCGGCATGAAGTGGCAGTTCATCCCGCAGAACGACGGCAAGCCGCACTACCTGGTGGTCAACGCCGACGAGTCCGAGCCGGGCACCTGCAAGGACATCCCGCTGCTGTTCGCCAACCCGCACTCGCTGATCGAGGGCATGGTCATCGCCTCGTACGCGATCCGCTGCGAGCACGCCTTCGTCTACCTGCGCGGCGAGGTCGTCCCGGTGCTGCGCCGCCTGCAGGCGGCGGTCGCCGAGGCGTACGCGGCCGGGTACCTCGGCAAGGACATCCAGGGCTCCGGCATCAACCTGGACATCACCGTCCACGCCGGTGCGGGCGCGTACATCTGCGGCGAGGAGACCGCGCTGCTCGACTCGCTGGAGGGGCGCCGCGGCCAGCCCCGGCTGCGGCCGCCGTTCCCGGCGATCGCGGGCCTGTATGCCTGCCCGACCGTGGTGAACAACGTCGAGTCGATCGCCTCGGTGCCGCCGATCCTGGCCCGCGGCAAGGACTGGTTCAAGTCGCTGGGCACCGAGAAGTCGCCCGGCTTCACGCTCTACTCGCTCTCCGGGCACGTCACCAACCCCGGCCAGTACGAGGCGCCGCTCGGCATCACGCTGCGCCAGCTGCTGGAGATCACCGGCGGGATCCGGGCCGGGCACCGGCTCAAGTTCTGGACCCCGGGCGGCTCCTCGACCCCCATGTTCACCGACGAGCACCTGGACGTCCCGCTGGACTACGAGGGCGTCGGCGCGGCCGGGTCGATGCTCGGCACCAAGGCGCTGCAGGTCTTCGACGAGACCACCTGCGTGGTGCGGGCCGTCACCCGGTGGACCGAGTTCTACGCCCACGAGTCCTGCGGCAAGTGCACCCCGTGCCGCGAGGGCACCTACTGGCTGGTCCAGCTGCTCAAGCGGATCGAGGCGGGCCAGGGAGAGCCGGGCGACCTGGAGAAGCTGCTGGACATCGCCGACAACATCAACGGCAAGTCCTTCTGCGCCCTGGGCGACGGCGCGGCCAGCCCGATCGTCTCCTCGCTGCAGCACTTCCGCGCCGAGTACGAGCAGCACCTCAACGAACACCGCTGCCCGTTCGACCCGGCGGCCTCCACCGTCTGGGCCGACCGGGCCCCCGGCCACGAGTCCGCCACCGAGAGGGAGGTGCACGCGTGACGGTCACGGAGCCTTCCACCCAGACCGAGCTGGTCACGCTCACCATCGACGGCGTCGAGGTCAGCGTCCCCAAGGGCACGCTGGTGATCCGCGCCGCCGAGCAGATCGGCACCCAGATCCCGCGCTTCTGCGACCACCCGCTGCTCGACCCCGCCGGGGCGTGCCGCCAGTGCATCGTGGAGGTCGAGGGGCAGCGCAAGCCGGTCGCCTCCTGCACCATCCCGGTCGCCGAGGGCATGGTGGTGCGCACCCAGCTGTCCTCGCCGGTCGCCGAGAAGGCGCAGCGCGGCGTGATGGAACTGCTGCTGATCAACCACCCGCTGGACTGCCCGGTCTGCGACAAGGGCGGCGAGTGCCCGCTGCAGAACCAGGCGATGTCCACCGGCGACACCGACTCCCGGTTCGAGGGCGTCAAGCGGACGTACGAGAAGCCCGTCCCGCTCTCCACCCAGGTGCTGCTGGACCGCGAGCGCTGCGTGCTGTGCGCGCGCTGCACCCGCTTCTCGCAGCAGATCGCCGGCGACCCGTTCATCGACCTGGTGGAGCGCGGCGCGCTGCAGCAGATCGGCACCGGCGTCGACCAGCCGCTGGACTCGTACTTCTCCGGCAACACCATCCAGATCTGCCCGGTCGGCGCGCTCACCTCCGCCGCCTACCGGTTCCGCTCCCGCCCGTTCGACCTGGTGTCCTCCCCGTCCGTGTGCGAGCACTGCTCGGCGGGCTGCGGGCAGCGCACCGACCACCGGCGCGGCAAGGTGCTGCGGCGCCTGGCCGGCAACGAGCCGGAGGTCAACGAGGAGTGGAACTGCGACAAGGGCCGGTTCGCGTTCCGCTACGCCCAGCAGCGCGACCGCTTCACCGCGCCGATGGTCCGCCGCGGCGGCGAACTCGTCGCCGCGTCCTGGCCGGAGGCGCTGGCCCGGGCCGCCGAGGGGCTGCGCGGGGCGCGTGCCGCGGTGCTCGCGGGCGGCCGGGTCACCGTCGAGGACGCGTACGGCTACGGCAAGTTCGCCCGGCTCGCGCTCGGCACCAACGACGTCGACTTCCGCTCCCGGCCGCACAGCGGCGAGGAGGCCGACTTCCTGGCCGCGGCCGTCGCGGGCACCGGCGTCGACCTGGACGGCGGCGGCGTCTCCTACCGGCAGCTGGAGGCGGCCCCGGCCGTGCTGCTGGTCGGCCTGGAGGCCGAGGAGGAGGCGCCGATCGTCTTCCTGCGGCTACGCAAGGCCAACCGGGCGAGCGGGCTGCGGGTCTTCTCGATCGCCACCCACGCCACCCGCGGCCTGGCCAAGCTGCGCGGCGCGCTGCTGCCCGCCGCCCCCGGCACCGAGGTCGAGTGGCTGGCCGCGCTCGCGGGCGACGAGGTGCTCGCCGACGACGCCGGACGCTGCGCCGACGCGCTGCGCTCCCCGGGCGCCGTCGTGCTGGTCGGCGAACGGCTCGCGCAGACCGCGGGCGGCCTGACCGCCGCGCTGCGCCTGGCGCACGCCACCGGGGCGAAGCTCGCCTGGGTGCCGCGCCGGGCCGGCGAGCGCGGCGCCGTCGAGGCGGGCGCGCTGCCCGGGCTGCTGCCCGGCGGCCGGTCCGTCGCGGTGCCCGCCGCCCGCGCCGAGGCCGCCGCGCACTGGGGCGTCGCCGAGCTGCCCGCCCGCCCTGGCCGCGACACCGGCCAGATCCTGGCCGCCGCCGCCGCGGGCGAACTGGACGCGCTGGTGGTCGGCGGCGTCGACCCGGACGACCTGCCGGACCCGGCGCTCGCCGACGAGGCGCTGGCCCGGGTCGGGTTCGTGCTCTCGCTGGAGCTGCGCCCGTCCGCGGTCACCGCGCACGCCGACGTGGTGCTGCCGGTCGCCGCGGTCGCCGAGAAGGCGGGCACCTTCCTGGACTGGGAGGGCCGGGTCCGGATGTTCGAACCGGCGCTCAAGCCCGACCAGTTGATGCAGCGCCACCTGCACGCCGACGTCCGGGTGCTGAACATGGTCGCGGACGCGCTGGGCAGGCCGATCGGCCTGCCCGACGTCCGGGCGGCCCGGCTGGAGCTGGACCGTTTCGCCCCGTGGACGGGCGACCGTCCGGCCGAGCCCGCCGCCCACCCCGCCGCGCTGCCCCGCCCGGCCACCGGGCAGGCCGTGCTGGCCGGGCACCGGATGCTGCTGGACAACGGCTCGCTGCAGGAGGGCGACGCCCACCTGGCCGGGACGCGGCACGCCGCGGTCGCCCGGCTGTCCGCCGCCACCGCCGCCGAGGTCGGCGCGCGGACGGCGCTGCGGGTCACCGGCCCGGCCGGGTCGCTGACCCTGCCGCTGGAGATCACCGACGCGATGCCGGACCGCACGGTCTGGCTGCCGCTCAACTCGACGCCGGACGGCGGCGCGCACCGCACGCTCGGCACCACGGTCGGCCACCTGGTCACCATCGCCCCGGCGGAGGAGTCATGAGGGTCCTTGCTGCTGCCGACACGCTCGGCTTCTTCGGCCGCGACCCGTGGTGGCTGGTGCTGCTGAAGGCGGTGTTCTGCTTCGCGTTCCTGGTCCTGACGGTGCTGATCGCCATCGTCTGGGAGCGCAAGGTCGTCGCCTGGATGCAGCTGCGGATCGGCCCGAACCGGCACGGCCCGTGGGGCCTGCTGCAGTCGCTGGCCGACGGCGTGAAGCTGGCGCTGAAGGAAGACCTGGTGGTCAAGAACGCCGACAAGGCGGTCTACGTCCTGGCGCCGATCGTCTCGGCGATCCCCGCGTTCATGGCGTTCGCGGTGATCCCGTTCGGCCCGGCCGACAACCAGGTGTCGATCTTCGGCACCCGGACGCCGCTGCAGCTGACCGACCTGCCGATCGCGCTGCTGTACATCCTGGCCACCGCCTCGGTGGGCATCTACGGCATCGTGCTGGCGGGCTGGTCCTCCGGCTCGACGTACCCGCTGCTGGGCGGCATCCGCTCCTCCGCGCAGATGATCAGCTACGAGATCGCGATGGGCCTGTCGTTCGCGGCGGTGTTCATCTACTCGGGCTCGATGTCGACCTCGGAGATCGTCTCCTCGCAGCAGCCGACCTGGTTCGCGGTGCTGCTGCCGGTGTCGTTCATCGTCTACATCGTCGCGATGGTCGGCGAGACCAACCGGGCCCCGTTCGACCTCCCGGAGGCTGAGGGCGAGCTGGTCGGCGGCTTCAACACCGAGTACTCCTCGCTGAAGTTCGCGATGTTCATGCTGGCCGAGTACGTCAACATGGTCACCGTCTCGGCGGTCGCCTCCACGCTGTTCCTGGGCGGCTGGCGGGCCCCGTGGCCGGTCTCGACCTTCTGGGAGGGCGCGAACCACGGCTGGTGGCCGATGCTGTGGATCGTGCTGAAGATCCAGCTGCTGCTGTTCTTCTTCATCTGGCTGCGCGGCACCCTGCCCCGGCTGCGCTACGACCAGTTCATGAAGCTCGGTTGGAAGGTGCTGATCCCGGTCTCCCTGGTGTGGCTGGTGATGGTCTCCACCGTGCGGGCGCTGCGCAACGAGGGCTACGACTTCGCCAAGGTGGTGCTGTACGTGGGCGCGCCGCTGGCGGCGGTGCTGCTGGTCGCGCTGGTGGTCGACCTGCTGCGCAAGAAGCCCGAGCCCGCGCCGGAGGCCGCCCCGGCCTTCGACCCGATGGCCGGGGGCTACCCGGTGCCGCCGCTGCCCGGGCAGGAACTGCCGCCCGTGCCGCGCCGCCGCCGCCGGACCCCGCAACTCCAGGACGCCCTCAACGGCGCCGACCATTCCGAAGGGAGCTGATCCGAGATGCCTGACGAGTCGTCAGAGAAGTCGGTCCTCGGGCCGGCCGCCGGCTTCGGCGTGACCTTCAAGGCCATGTTCAAGAAGCGGCTCACCGAGCAGTACCCGGAGTACAAGAAGCCCACCGCTCCGCGCTTCCACGGCCGCCACCAGCTGAACCGGCACCCGGACGGCCTGGAGAAGTGCGTCGGCTGCGAGCTGTGCGCCTGGGCCTGTCCGGCCGACGCGATCTACGTCGAGGGCGCCGACAACCGGGACGAGGAGCGCTACTCGCCCGGCGAGCGGTACGGCGCGGTGTACCAGATCAACTACGCCCGCTGCATCCTGTGCGGCCTGTGCGTGGAGGCGTGCCCGACCCGGGCGCTGACCATGACCAACGAGTACGAGCTGGCGGACTCCTCCCGGCAGGACCTGATCTTCACCAAGGAGCAGCTGCTGGTCGGGCTGACCGAGGGCATGGTCGACTCCCCGCACGCGATCTTCCCGGGCGCCGACGAGGGCGCGTACTACCGGGGCGAGATCACCGGCGCGGCGCCCGGCACCGTCCGGCAGGAGCAGCACGAGCGGGAGAAGGAGGAGCAGTCATGACCTCCACCGGCGAGGCCGTGCAGTTCTGGGTGCTGGCCGTGATCGCGGTCGGCGGGGCGCTCGGCATGCTGCTGATGAAGAAGGCCGTGCACTCGGCGCTCTGCCTGGCGGCGACCATGCTGGCGCTGGCGGTCTGCTACATGGCGCAGGGCGCGGTGTTCCTGGGCGTGGTGCAGATCGTGGTGTACACCGGCGCGATCATGATGCTGTTCCTGTTCGTGGTGATGCTGGTCGGCGTCTCGTCGGCGGACTCGCTGAAGGAGCAGCTGAGGGGCCAGCGGATCGCCGCGGTGCTCTGCGGCCTGGGCTTCGGCGTGCTGCTGGTCGCGGGCCTGGCCAACGCGCACCTGCGGAACTTCACCGGCCTGTCCGAGGCGAACGCCGAGGGCAACGTGCAGGGCCTGGCCCGGCTGGTCTTCACCAAGTACGTGTGGGCGTTCGAGGTGACCGGCGCGCTGCTGATCACCGCGGCGGTCGGCGCGATGGTGCTGACCCACCGCGAGAAGGTCCGCGCCCCGCTGACCCAGCGCCAGCTGGCCGCGCAGCGGGTCAGGGACAACATCCAGGTGCCGCCGCTGCCCGCCCCCGGCGTGTACGCCCGGCACAACGCGGTGGACGTCCCGGCGCTGCTGCCGGACGGCACGGTCGCCGAGGACTCGGTGATGGGCACCCTGCGCGAGCGCGGCCAGGTCCGCGACGTCAGCCAGGAGATGCTGCAGCGGATGGCCGAGCTGGAGGAGACCACGGCCGACTGGCTGGGCCGCCCGTCCTCCGCCCGCCCGCAGGTCACCGGGCCGCGCCAGGCGCTGGAGACCGTGCCGACCAAGGACAAGGAGGAGGCGGAGTGAACCCGGCCAACTACCTGTACCTCGCCGCGCTGCTGTTCACCATCGGTGCCTCCGGGGTGCTGCTGCGGCGCAACGCGATCGTGCTGTTCATGTGCGTGGAGCTGATGCTGAACGCCTCGAACCTGGCGCTGGTCACCTTCTCCCGGATGCACGGCAACCTGGACGGGCAGATCCTCGCGTTCTTCACCATGGTGGTCGCGGCGGCCGAGGTCGTGGTCGGCCTCGCCATCATCGTCTCCATCTTCCGGACCAGGCACTCCGCTTCGGTCGACGACAGCAACCTGATGAAGCTGTAGGCGGAGGGCCCTTCAGTGAACTCTCTCATTCCGCTGCTGGTCGCGGCGCCGCTGGCCGGCGCTGCCCTGCTACTGCTCGGCGGACGGGCCCTGGACCGGCTCGGGCACTGGATCGCGACCGCCCTGGCCGCGCTCTCCTTCGCCCTCGGCCTGGCCCTGTTCGCGGACATGCTCGGCCGGGACGCCGAACACCGCGCCGTCACCGAGCAGTTGTACAGCTGGATCCCGGTGGACGGCTTCCGGGCCGACGTCGCCTTCCAGCTCGACCAACTCTCGATCACCTTCGTCCTGCTGATCACCGGCGTCGGCACCCTGATCCACCTGTACTCGGTGGGCTACATGGCGCACGACGAGCGCCGCCGCCGCTTCTTCGCCTACCTGAACCTGTTCCTGGCCGCCATGCTGGTGCTGGTGCTGGCCGACAACTACCTTCTGCTGTACG
Source organism: Kitasatospora phosalacinea (assembly GCF_030268885.1). Classification (GTDB taxonomy): domain Bacteria; phylum Actinomycetota; class Actinomycetes; order Streptomycetales; family Streptomycetaceae; genus Kitasatospora; species Kitasatospora phosalacinea_C. Next base: position 119,672 of record NZ_BSSA01000007.1, on the reverse strand, counting down.
TCGGCTGGGAGGGCGTGGGTCTCGCGTCCTTCCTGCTGATCGGGTTCTGGCAGCACAAGCCGAGCGCCGCGACGGCCGCCAAGAAGGCGTTCGTCGTCAACCGGGTCGGCGACATGGGCCTGTCCATCGCGATCATGCTGATGTTCGTGGAGTTCGGGTCCTTCGCCTTCCAGCCGGTGTTCGCCACCGCGGGCGACGCGAGCGAGGGCAAGCTCACCGCGATCGGCCTGATGCTGCTGCTGGCGGCCTGCGGCAAGTCGGCGCAGGTGCCGCTGCAGTCCTGGCTGGGTGACGCGATGGAGGGCCCGACCCCGGTCTCCGCCCTCATCCACGCGGCCACCATGGTCACCGCGGGCGTCTACCTGATCGTCCGCTCCGGCGCGATCTTCAACCTGGCGCCGGACGCGCAGACCGCCGTGGTGGTGGTCGGCGCGGTGACGCTGCTGTTCGGTGCGGTCGTCGGTTGCGCCAAGGACGACATCAAGAAGGCCCTGGCGGGCTCGACCATGTCGCAGATCGGCTACATGATCATGGCGGCGGGCCTGGGTCCGATCGGCTACGCCTTCGCGATCATGCACCTGGTCACCCACGGCTTCTTCAAGGCCGGGATGTTCCTCGGCGCCGGGTCGGTCATGCACGGCATGAACGACGAGGTGAACATGCGGCACTACGGCGGCCTGCGGACGTACATGCCGGTCACCTTCGCCACCTTCGGCCTCGGCTACCTGGCGATCATCGGGTTCCCGGGCCTGTCCGGCTTCTTCTCCAAGGACAAGATCATCGAGGCGGCGTTCGCCAAGGGCGGCACCGAGGGCTGGATCCTCGGCCTGTGCGCCCTGCTCGGCGCCGCGATCACCGCGTTCTACATGACCCGGGTGATGGTGCTGACCTTCTTCGGCGAGAAGCGCTGGCAGCCCGACGCGGACGGCAACGAGCCGCACCCGCACGAGTCCCCGAAGTCCATGACGGTCCCGATGGTCGTGCTGGCCTTCGGCTCGGTCTTCGCGGGCGGCCTGTTCATCTACGGGAACTCCTTCCTGCACTGGCTGGAGCCGGTCACCGGCCACGCCGAGGGCGACTCCCCGCTGAGCGCGTGGACCGTCACCGGCCTCGCCACCGTCTGCATGCTCGCGGGCGCGGCCCTGGCCTGGCAGATGTACGGCCGCAACCCCGTCCCGGTCAAGGCGCCGGTCGGCTCGCTGCTCACCCGGGCCGCCCGCCGCGACCTGCTGCAGGACGACTTCAACCACGCCGTCCTGGTCCGCCCCGGCTCGGCGCTGGCCGCCACCCTGGTCTGGTTCGACAGCCGGGGCCTGGACGGCCTCGTCAACGGCCTGGCCGCCGCGATCGGCGGGATCTCCGGGCGGCTGCGCCGGATCCAGACCGGCTACGTCCGCACGTACGCGCTCTCCATGTTCGGCGGCACGCTGGTGCTGGTCGCCTCCACTCTCCTGATGAGGTCGGTCTGATGAGCTACCTCCTCTCCGCCACCTGTGCCGTCCCGGCCGCCGGAGCGGTGCTCACCGCTGCCCTCCCGGCCGGGACCAGCGAGGCCCGGCGGCGCACCACCAAGACCGTCGCGCTCGCGGTCTCCGTCCTCACCCTCGGCCTGGCCGCCGCGATCGCCGTCGCCTTCGAACCCGGCGGCGCCCGCTACCAGTTGACCGAGTCCCACTCCTGGATCCGCTCCTTCGGGATCAGCTTCTCGCTCGGCGCGGACGGCATCGGCACCGCCCTGGTGCTGCTCACCGCCGTGCTGGTGCCGCTGGTGATGCTGGCCGGCTGGCACGACGCCGACCCTGCCGCCCCCGAGGGCTCGTTCGAGTCCAAGCGGCGCACCCAGGCGTTCTTCGCGCTGATCCTGGCCGTCGAGGCGATGGTGCTGGTGTCCTTCCTGGCCACCGACGTCTTCGTGTTCTACGTGTTCTTCGAAGCCATGCTGATCCCGATGTACTTCCTGATCGGCGGCTTCGGCGACCGGGCGGGCGGCCCCGACGCGGACCGCCAGCGCTCGTACGCGGCCGTCAAGTTCCTGCTGTACAACCTGCTCGGCGGCCTGGTCATGCTGGCCGCCGTGATCGGCCTGTACGTGGTGGCGGGCGACCAGGGGCAGGCCACCTTCAGCCTGACCGCGCTGACCGACGCGATCTCCTCCGGCAAGCTGGTGATCGACCCGAACGCGCAGCGGGCGCTGTTCCTCGGCTTCTTCTTCGCCTTCGCGGTGAAGGCCCCGATGTGGCCGCTGCACACCTGGCTACCGAACGCGATGGGCGAGTCCACCGCCGGGACGGCCGTGCTGATCACCGCGGTGGTCGACAAGGTCGGCACCTTCGCGATGCTGCGCTTCTGCCTGGGCCTGTTCCCGGACGCGTCGAAGACCTTCGCCCCGGTGATCATGGTGCTGGCGCTGATCGGCATCGTCTACGGCGCGCTGGTCGCGATCGGGCAGAAGGACATCAAGCGGCTGGTCGCCTACGCGTCCATCTCGCACTTCGGGTTCATCATCCTGGGCGTCTTCGCGATGACCAGCCAGGGCCAGTCCGGCGCGACCCTCTACATGGTCAACCACGGCATCTCCACCGCCGCCTGGATGCTGGTCGCCGGCTTCCTGATCTCCCGCCGCGGCTCCCGCCTGATCGCCGACTACGGCGGCGTGCAGAAGGTCGCCCCGGTGCTGGCCGGGACCTTCCTGATCGGCGGCCTGGCGACGCTGTCGCTGCCCGGCATGGCGCCGTTCGTCAGCGAGTTCCTGGTCCTGGTCGGCACCTTCAGCCGCTACCCGGCGATCGGGATCGTCGCCACCTTCGGCATCGTGCTGGCCGCGCTGTACGCCCTGCTGCTGTACCAGCGCACCATGACCGGCCCGGTGAAGGCCGGCGTCGAGGGCGTCAGGGACCTGAAGGTCCGCGAACTGGCCGTCGTCGCCCCGCTGGTGGCCCTGACCCTGCTGCTGGGCGTCTACCCGAAGCCGCTCACCGACCTGGTGAACCCGGCCGTGAACGACACCCTGAGCCAGGTCCACCGCACCGACCCGGCGCCGGCCCACCCGGTCGCCGCCACCAACGGAGGCGAGCAGAAGTGATCCCCGTCCACGCACTGGCCGCCGCCAACGGCAGCGGTCCGAGCATCCCCGCCCCGCACATCGAGTACGGGCAGCTCTCGCCGATGCTGGTGGTCTTCGGCGCCGCCCTGCTCGGCGTGCTGGTCGAGGCCTTCCTGCCGCGGCGCCTGCGCGCCACCGCCCAGCTGGGCGTCTCGCTGCTCGGCCTCGGCGGCGCCTTCGCCGCCGTGGTGGTGCTCGCCGCCCAGGGCCACGGCACCACCAGGGCCGGGCTGCTGGCGATGGGCGCGGTCGCCATCGACGGCCCGGCGCTGTTCCTGCAGGGCGTGATCCTGCTCACCGCGGTGCTGGCGGTGCTGACCTACGCCGAGGGCCGGCTGGAGCCGCGCATCAACGGCCACCGGGTCGACGCGTTCGCCGCCCAGGCCGCGGCCGTCCCCGGCGGCGAGCAGGAGCGCGACGCGACCCGCGAGGGCCTGCGCACCACCGAGATCTACCCGCTGACCCTGTTCGCGGTCGGCGGCATGCTGCTCTTCCCCGCAGCCAACGACCTGCTGACCATGTTCGTGGCGCTGGAGGTGCTCTCCCTCCCGCTGTACCTGATGTGCGCGCTCGCCCGGCGCCGCCGCCTGATCTCGCAGGAGGCGGCCGTCAAGTACTTCCTGCTCGGCGCGTTCGCCTCGGCGTTCTTCCTGTTCGGCACCGCCCTGGTGTACGGCTACGCGGGCTCGCTGCAGCTGGGCGAGATCGCCGACGTGGTCTCCGGCGTCTCCCAGGTCACCCCGGCGCTCGCCGTCACCACCCAGAACGACGCGCTGCTGCTGATCGGCCTGGCCATGCTGGCCGTCGGCCTGCTGTTCAAGGTCGGCGCGGTGCCGTTCCACTCCTGGACGCCGGACGTCTACCAGGGCGCCCCGACCCCGGTCACCGGGTTCATGGCGGCCGCCACCAAGACCGCCGCGTTCGGCGCCCTGCTGCGGCTGTTCTACGTCGCCTTCCCCGGCATCCGCTGGGACTGGCGGCCCGTCATGTGGGGTGTGGCGATCCTCACCATGGTGGTCGGCGCGGTGCTGGCCATCACCCAGCAGGACGTGAAGCGGCTGCTCGCCTACTCCTCGGTCGCGCACGCCGGGTTCATCCTGACCGGCCTGATCGCCACCGACCGGCGCGGCGTCGCCGCGGTGCTCTTCTACCTGCTGGCGTACTCCTTCGTGACGCTCGGCGCGTTCGCCGTGGTCACCCTGGTGCGGGACTCCAAGGGCGAGGCCACCCACCTGTCCAACTGGGCCGGGCTGGGCCGCCGTTCGCCGCTGCTGGCGGCGGTGTTCGCGCTGTTCCTGCTGGCCTTCGCGGGCATCCCGCTGACCTCCGGGTTCACCGGCAAGTTCGCGGTCTTCCAGGCCGCGGCCGAGGGCGGGGCCACCCCGCTGGTCATCGTCGGTGTGCTGTCCTCCGCGGTCGCCGCGTTCTTCTACATCCGGGTCATCGTGCTGATGTTCTTCTCCGACCCGCAGCCCTCCGGCCCCGCGGTGGCCGTCCCCAGCCCGCTCACCGCCACCGCCATCGGCGTCGGCGTGCTGGTCACCCTGGGCCTCGGCCTGCTCCCGCAGTACTTCCTCGACCTGGCCTCCAAGGCCGCCCTGTTCACCCGCTGAACCGTCCCCGACCGCCGCGGCCCCCGCCCCCACCGGGCGGGGGCCGCGGTCGTGGACCGGCCGGGGCGCGGTCGTCCACGGCCCACCTCCCGCCACCAGGGAAGTCGGGCCCATGCCCGTGCAGTGATCCACTCCGGACCGGATACGCTGCCTTGTATGTGCACCGGCGGGGCCGAGGGACCGGCCCGCCGGATCGACCAGGGACAGGAGTGGTCAGCGTGACCGTCGTGGGGCCCTTCGGGCTGAGCGTGCAGGACCGCGATCTGACCCGCGACGTCCAGGCCGGCATGGAGGCCGTGGAGGCCGCCCTGATCGAGGCCGTCAAGAGCGACGTGCCCTTCATCACGGTGACCGCCAGCCACCTCATCGAGGCCGGGGGCAAGCGGTTCAGGCCGCTGCTGGTGATGCTCGCCGCCCAGTTCGGCGACCCCGCGGCGCCCGGCGTGGTGCCCTCCGCCGTGGTGGTCGAACTGACCCACCTCGCGACGCTCTACCACGACGACGTGATGGACGAGGCGCCCGTGCGCCGCGGCGCCCCCAGCGCCAACAGCCGCTGGGACAACTCGGTCGCCATCCTCACCGGCGACTTCCTGTTCTCCCGCGCCTCCCAGGTGCTCTCCGACCTCGGCCCCGAGGCCGTCCGGATCCAGTCCGACGCCTTCGAGCGCCTGGTCACCGGCCAGATCCTGGAGACCGCCGGGCCGCGCCCCGAGGACGACCCGCTGCGCCACTACCTGGACGTCATCTCCGGCAAGACCGGCTCGCTGATCGCCGTCTCCTGCCGCTTCGGCTCGCTGATGGCCGGGGCCGAGCCGTGGATCGTCGACCTGCTCACCCAGTACGGCGAGCGGATCGGCACCGCCTTCCAGCTCGCCGACGACGTCCTCGACATCGCCAGCGACGGCCACGAGTCCGGCAAGACCCCCGGCACCGACCTGCGCGAGGGCGTCCCCACGCTGCCCGTGCTGATGCTGCGCCAGATGCCCGCCGACCCGGGCGACCCCGAGGACGCCCGGCTGCGCGCCCTGCTCGACACCGACCTCGCCGCCGACGACGCCGCCCACGCCGAGGCGCTGCGCCTGCTGCGCCGCCACCCGGCGCTGGAGCGGGCCCGCCGCGAGACGCTGCGCTACGCCGAGGAGGCCCGCGCGCTGCTCGACACCCTGCCCGACTGCCCCGCGAAGTCCGCCCTGCAGGAGCTGTGCGACACGGTGGCGATCCGCACCATGTAGCCGGTGCGCCGCTGGCGCCGCCGCGTTCTCGATAGGGTCGGTGCCATGTTGCGCGTGGTGATCGCCGAGGACTCCGTGCTGCTCCGGGAGGGGCTGACACGACTGCTGACGGACCGTGGGATGGAGGTCGTGGCGGGAGTCGGGGACGGCGCCGCCCTGGTGCGGACGATCGACGAACTGCACGGCGCGGGCGCCCTGCCCGACGTCGTGGTGGCGGACGTGCGGATGCCCCCGACGCACACCGACGAGGGCGTGCGGGCCTGCGTGGAGCTGCGCGGCCGCTACCCCGACCTGGGCGTGCTGGTGCTCTCCCAGCACGTCGAGCAGCAGTACGCCAGCGAACTGCTGGCCGGCTCCACCCGCGGGGTGGGCTACCTGCTCAAGGACCGGGTCGCCGAGGTCCGCGAGTTCGCCGACGCGGTGGCCCAGGTCGCCGAGGGCGGCACGGTGCTCGACCCGGAGGTGGTGCAGCAGCTGTTCAGCCGCAGCCGCCGGGGCGACACCCTGGCCGGCCTGACCCCGCGCGAGCGCGAGGTGCTCGGCCTGATGGCGGAGGGCCGCACCAACGCGGCGATCGCCAAGCAGCTGGTGGTCTCCGACGGCGCGGTCGAGAAGCACGTGTCGAACATCTTCCAGAAACTGGGTTTGGGCCAGAGCCAGGGTGACCACCGGCGGGTTCTCGCCGTCCTCGCCTACCTGGAGTCCTGACCCCGTTCCGGCCACCGGAACGGTCTGCGCGAGTTCCCCTCCAGTCGCGCCCCGCCCGCTTAGGATTCCCTCGGTGCACCAGGCGGACGGGGCACACGGCTCACGCCCGCTGCTGGCTCCCCGACAGGAGGTCCGCGGCAGTGACCAGTCAGGTCGATCAGTCAGAAGCAGTGGACGGCTCGGACGGCGACGGCCCGGCCGTGCCGGCGCGTCCGGCGTCCGGGCGGACGGCCAAGCCGATCCGGCGGCTGGACCGGGTGATCATCCGTTTCGCGGGCGACTCGGGCGACGGCATGCAGCTCACCGGCGACCGCTTCACCTCGGAGACGGCGGCGTTCGGCAACGACCTGTCCACGCTGCCGAACTTCCCGGCCGAGATCCGGGCGCCCGCCGGGACGCTGCCGGGGGTCTCCAGCTTCCAGCTGCACTTCGCCGACCACGACATCCTCACGCCGGGCGACGCGCCGGACGTGCTGGTGGCGATGAACCCGGCGGCGCTGAAGGCGAACCTGCCGGACCTGCCGGCCGGGGCGGAGGTCATCGTCAACACCGACGAGTTCACCAAGCGGGCGCTGGCGAAGGTCGGGTACGCGGCGGACCCGCTGGGCGACGGCTCGCTGGAGGCGTTCCGGGTGCACCCGGTGCCGCTGACCACGCTGACGCTGGAGGCGCTGAAGGACAGCGGGCTGGCCCGCAAGGACGCCGAGCGGGCGAAGAACATGTTCGCGCTGGGCCTGCTGTCCTGGATGTACCACCGGCCGACGCACGGCACCGAGCTGTTCCTGCGGCAGAAGTTCGCCAAGAAGCCGGAGATCGCCGAGGCCAACGTGGCGGCGTTCCGGGCCGGTTGGAACTTCGGCGAGACCACCGAGGAGTTCGCGGTCTCCTACGAGGTGCCGCCCGCCGAGCTGGCCCCCGGCACCTACCGCAACATCTCCGGCAACCTGGCGCTCTCGTACGGCCTGGTCGCGGCGGGCGAGCGCTCGGGCCTGCCGGTGTTCCTCGGCTCGTACCCGATCACCCCGGCCTCGGACATCCTGCACGAGCTGTCGAAGCACAAGAACTTCGGCGTGCGGACCTTCCAGGCGGAGGACGAGATCGCCGGGATCGGCGCCGCGCTGGGCGCGGCGTTCGGCGGGGCGCTGGGGGTGACGACGACCTCCGGGCCGGGCGTGGCGCTGAAGTCGGAGACGATCGGGCTGGCGGTGTCGCTGGAGCTGCCGCTGCTGGTGGTCGACATCCAGCGCGGCGGCCCGTCCACCGGCCTGCCGACCAAGACCGAGCAGGCCGACCTGCTGCAGGCGATGTTCGGCCGCAACGGCGAGGCGCCGGTGCCGGTGGTGGCGCCCGCGACGCCCGCCGAGTGCTTCGGCGCCGCGCTGGACGCGGCCCGGATCGCGCTCACCTACCGGACGCCGGTGTTCCTGCTCTCGGACGGCTACCTGGCCAACGGCTCCGAGCCGTGGAAGCTCCCGGAGGTCGGCGAGCTCCCGGACCTGCGCGTCGAGTTCGCGACCGAGCCGAACGGCCCGGGCGGCTCCTTCCGCCCCTACCAGCGCGACCCGCGGACGCTGGCCCGCCCGTGGGCGGTGCCCGGCACTCCGGGCCTGGAGCACCGGATCGGCGGCATCGAGAAGCAGGACGGCACCGGCAACATCTCGTACGACCCGGCGAACCACGACTTCATGGTCCGCACCCGGCAGGCCAAGGTCGACAACATCGCCGTCCCGGACGTCGAGGTCGACGACCCGAGCGGCGAGGCCCGGGTCCTGGTGGTCGGCTGGGGCTCCACGTACGGCCCGATCACGGCCGCGGTGCGCCGGGTGCGGGCGGACGGCGGGCACGTCGCCCAGGCCCACCTGCGGCACCTGAACCCCTTCCCGGCCAACCTCGGCGCGGTGCTGGAGCGCTACGAGCGGGTGATCGTCCCCGAGATGAACCTCGGCCAGCTCGCCCTCCTGCTGCGCGCCAGGTACCTGGTCGACGCGCAGTCCTACAACCAGGTCCGCGGCCTGCCGTTCAAGGCCGCCCAACTCGCCGACGTGCTGCACGCCGCGCTCGGCAGCCTCGACGCGGAGGAGACCCGATGACCGACTTCCCCGCCCTGCGCCTGGTCCCCAAGGCGGACGGCCCGCAGTCCGCGAAGGACTTCAAGACCGACCAGGAGGTGCGCTGGTGCCCGGGCTGCGGCGACTACGCCATCCTGGCGGCCGTCCAGTCCTTCATGCCCGAGCTGGGCATCCGGCGGGAGAACACCGTCTTCGTCTCCGGCATCGGCTGCTCCTCGCGCTTCCCGTACTACATGAACACCTACGGGATGCACTCGATCCACGGCCGCGCGCCGGCGATCGCCACCGGCCTGGCCGCCTCCCGTCCCGACCTGTCGGTGTGGGTGGTCACCGGTGACGGCGACGCGCTGTCGATCGGCGGCAACCACCTGATCCACGCGCTGCGCCGCAACGTCAACCTGAAGATCCTGCTGTTCAACAACCGCATCTACGGGCTGACCAAGGGCCAGTACTCGCCCACCAGCGAGGTCGGCAAGATCACCAAGTCGACGCCGATGGGCTCGCTGGACGCCCCGTTCAACCCGCTGTCGCTGGCGATCGGCGCCGAGGCGAGCTTCGTGGCCCGCACCATCGACTCCGACCGGCAGCACCTGCAGTCCGTGCTGCGGGCCGCCGCGCAGCACGAGGGCACCGCACTGGTGGAGATCTACCAGAACTGCAACATCTTCAACGACGGCGCCTTCGAGGTCCTGAAGGAGCCCGGCACCCGCGACGAGGCGCTGATCCGGCTGGAGCACGGGCAGCCGGTCCTGGCCGGGGCCGGGCACCACGTGGTCCGCGACCCGGACGGCGAGCTGCGGATCGCCCCGCGCAGCGAGGGCACCGCGATCGTCCACGACGCCCACGCGGCGAGCCCGAGCACCGCCTTCGCGCTCACCCGGCTCGCCGACGCCGACACCCTGCACCACACGCCCGTCGGCGTGCTGCGCGACGTCTCCCGCCCGGTCTACGACACCCAGCTGACCGAGCAGCTCGCCCGCGCCGAGGAGCGGCAGGGTCGCGGCGACCTCGCCGCGCTGCTCGCGGGCTCCAGCACCTGGACGGTGGGCGGGTAGCGGCACCCCGGCCGGGCCCGGAGGAGCGGTGCTCCTCCGGGCCCGGCCCTCCGCCCTCCCTGTCAGGAGCCAAACCCGAAATAGGAGATGACAGCGGCGCGTGCGGGCCGCTACCTTTCGGGTGGATGCGATAGCGTGCGGCGAGGTGAAGGGCAGGCCATGGCGGAGGGTGCGCGGGAGGCCAGGATCGGGTTGTGGAACGGCTTCGCGGCGTACGGGATGTGGGGGCTGTTCCCGCTGTTCTGGCCGCTGCTGGAGCCCGCCGGGGCCCTCGACATCCTGGCCAACCGGATGGTGTGGTCGCTGGTCGCGGTCGGCGCGATGCTGCTGGTGCGCCGCCGCTGGGCGTGGATCCGCCCGCTGCTGCGCCAGCCGCGGCGCCTGGGCCTGCTGGCGCTCGCCGCCGCCACCGTCTCGGTCAACTGGGGCGTCTACATCTGGGGCGTGAACTCCGGCCACGTGGTGGAGACCAGCCTCGGCTACTTCATCAACCCGCTGGTCACCATCGCCTTCGGGGTACTGGTGCTGCGCGAGCGGCTGCGCCCGGCGCAGTGGGCGGCGGTCGGCGTCGGCGCCGCGGCCGTGCTGGTGCTGACGGTCGCGTACGGCCGCCCGCCGTGGATCGCGCTGGCGCTGGCGTTCTCCTTCGCCACCTACGGCCTGCTGAAGAAGAAGGTCGGCCTGGGCGGCCCGGAGAGCCTCGCCGTGGAGAGCGCCGTGATGTTGCCCTTCGCGCTGGCCTTCCTGGTCTACCTCGCGGTGCGCGGCGAGGGCACCCTCGGCCACGGCTGGGGGCACAGCGCGCTGCTGGTGCTCAGCGGCGTGATCACGGCGGTGCCGCTGATGTGCTTCGGCGCGGCCGCGCTGCGGGTGCCGCTGACCACGCTGGGGCTGCTGCAGTACCTGGCGCCGGTCTTCCAGTTCCTGATCGGCGTCGCGGTGTTCCACGAGACGATGGCCCCGGCCCGCTGGGCGGGCTTCGCCCTGGTCTGGGTGGCCCTGGTGGTGCTCAGCGCGGACGCGCTGCGCCGGATGCGGACCGAGCGCCGGCGGGCCCCCGTCCTGGAGGCCGTCGCGGGCTGACGGCCCGCCCTCAGACCCGCGCGAGCTCGCGGGCCAGCCGGGTGCTGTCGCGGTGCCCGGTGAACGCGCCCGCGGCGGCCACCGCGGCGGCCCGGCGGCCGGGGCCGAGCAGGCCGCCGTGGGCCAGCGAGTCGACCGGGCGGCGGGTGCGCCACTCGTCCAGCGACCAGCGGGCGTACGGGCCGAACAGCGCGCGGGTGGTGTCCGGCAGGTCGGTGCGGGCCGGGACGGCGGCGCGGGCCCCGTTCAGGGCGACCTGGCCGTCCGGGCCCGCGCAGACGTCCAGCCAGGCCAGCGCGGCGGGGCGGTTGCGGGCCCCGCGGGGCAGCGCGAAGGCGTCGAGGCGGGACTGGAACAGGCCGTCGGTGCCGGGCGCCGGGCCCCAGCCGTAGTCGGTGCCCGGGCGCAGGGCCAGGTTGTCGCGCAGCCAGGTGTCGGCCCAGTCGCCGGTGACCAGGTACCCGGCCTGACCGGTGCCGAGCAGCCGGGCGGCGTCCGTCCAGTCGGCCCCCGGCGCGGGCGGGGCGGCCAGCGCCAGCAGTTGGTCCAGGGTGCGCAGCGCGCCGGTGGTGGCGGGGGAGTCCCAGGGCCCGCCGGGCCGCCAGAGGGCGGCGAAGGCGTCCGGTCCGTGCGCGGCCAGCAGGACGGTCTCGGCCAGGTGCAGCACCTCGGTGGGGCCGCCGACGGCCAGCGGGACGGCGCCGGTCGCGGCGACGCTCCGCAGCCGCTCCAGCAGCCCCGCGGTGTCCCGCGGGGCGGCGCCCGCCCCGGCGGCGGCCAGCACCCGCGGGTTGGTCCACAGCAGGTTGGTGCGGCGCGCCCCGGCCGCGACGGCGTGCAGGACCCCGCGGACGCCCAGCCGGGGCAGCAGCGCCCCCGGTAGCCCGGCGGCCCAGCCGCGGGCCCTGGCGAGGCCGTCCAGCGGCTCCAAGTAGGGTGCCAGTTCGGCGAGTTCGGCCCCGCCGACGCACCGGAAGCCGTCCGGCGGCGGACCGTCGGCCAGCCGCGCCGCGAGAGCGGTGCCCGCCGGGTTGGAGCCGTCCCCCGCGACGAAGGTGACGTTCGGCGCCCGGCCCTTCAGTGCGGCCAGCAGCGCCTGCAGGCCGTTCTGCTCCGGCCCCGCCGTCCAGCCCGTCGAGACCTCCAGCAGCCCCGACGGCCCGCTCCCCGAACTCGCCTCCGCCGACCCGTACCGGGCCAGCGCCGTGCCGCACAGCGCGGCCAGTCCGCCCAGCAGGACCTGACGGCGGCGGATCGGCACGGCGCTCCCAGCGGGTCGAACGGACGGGCGGGCGAACAACGGACGAACGGTCCGCGGCGGCCCACCATCCCACCGTCCGGCCCGAGCCCGCGTCAAGGGTCCGGCCCGGCCCGGCGCCCGGGAAGAACGCCTCCTCGGGATCTCCTCAACCGGACTCCCGGACTGCTAACGTCCGTGCTGCGCGACCCGGCCGCAGCTGTCCCGGCGCGCGGGAGGAACTCCGATGGTGCACCTCGCCCGGCCCGTGCTCCACCACGTTCCCGCGGTGCGACGGGAAGCGGGCGGGGCCCAGAGCGGCGAGCTGCGCATCACCCGGCAGGCGGGTCTCCCCGCCGCCATCAGCTGGCGCCCCGCGGGCGGCGACCCGGTCGACCTGCTCCCGCCCTACCGCCTCGACCGGGTCGAACTCCGCCACTCCCCCCGCGCCCGCCTGCACGGCCTCACCGCGGGCGTCCGCCTCGTCACCACCGGCTGGTCCCCGCTCTTCCTCGTCCCCCCGTCCGACCTCCCGGCCCTGGCCCTGGCGGCGGCGTCCACCCGCCAGGTGCGCTGACAGAGGGACCCGTCAGGGGCCCGGGGAACGGCGGGCACGAGTCTGCTGACGGTTCACTGCCGGTGCGGGCATCGGCTTCGGGTTCTGTTCCCGGCCCGAAGCAGCACGGACGTGCCGATGGGCTCCGGCCGCCGGCAGCTCGGACTCGCCGTTCCCCGAGCCCCCGGATCGTCCCCCTGCTTCTGCCTAGGAGTTCTTCGCCGCCTTCTGCAGGGTCTCCGGGGTGACCGCGCCGAGGTAGACGCGCCCGTCGTCGGTGATCAGGGCGTTGACGATGCGGGTGGAGACCAGGGTGCCGCCGTCCACGTGGCGGCCGGCGAACTTGCCGAGGCCCTTCGCGGCGTCGGCGCCCGCCGCGCCGTGCAGGACGGTGGTCCAGCCCTCGCCGATGACGGCGGCGGGGCCGGCCCCGGCGGTGTCGAACTCGGGGAGGACGGAGGACAGCGGGCCGTCGGGGTGCCCGTCGGCGGGGGCCTCGGTGACCTTGGCGCCCTTGGGGGCGGTGAACTCGAACGTCGCGGCGTCGGGCTTGGCGTAGGAGAGGCTGCCGAAGCGGACGTCGAAGGCGGTCGCGCCGTCGACGGTGCGGACCTGGACGGCCAGCGGCACGCCCTTCTCGGCGTCGACGGCGACCCGGATCTCGTCGATGGTGGACCCGGACTGCTTCGGCTTGATGCTGAGCCGGTACGCGGCGTGCCCGGCGACCCGCTCGGTGCCGCTGACGGTGACGGCGGTGGTCGCGGCGGACTGCTCCAGGAACCGCTTGGCGACCTCCTGCGGGGTGAGGGAGCCGATGCCGGGTCCGGCGGCCCGGTGCCCGTCCGCGGCGCCCGCCGGGGCGGTGAGGTGCAGCGCCTGCTGGGAGCCGCGGTCGTAGGCCCACAGCTGGGTGCCGTTGTGGACGAGCTCGTAGCCGGACGACTTCTCACCCGTGAGGACGACCTTCTGCCGGTCGGGCCCGTCGGAGGCGACGCTCAGGGTGTGCGCGCCGCCGAGGAGTTCGACGGCCTTGAGCTGCGGGTCGGCGCTGCCGACCGGGGCGCCTGCGCTGCGGGCGAGGTCGCCGACCGGACCGGAGCCGCCGAGGGCGTCGGTGAGGGCGGTGGGCAGGCCGAGGTCGGCGCTGACCCGGACGGTGCCGGAGAAGGTGTCGGTGTCGGCGGCGAGCGCCTTGGCGACGAGGTCCTGGGCGCTGATCGTGGGCAGGTCGGGCGCCTCGTCGCTGGCGAGCGCGGGCAGTCCGATGCCGACGGCGACCGCGGCGGCCACGGCCACCGGCACGCCGACGCGGACGGCGGTGCGCCGCTTCACCGGTCGGGCGGGCCGTCCGGCGGGTGCCGCGGGCGGTGCGATCCGGAGCGGCGTGGTGTCCTGTCCTGCGGTGGAGTCGTGCTCCATGGCAGCCCCCTTCCGAGTGCCTGTGCGCTGTCATCGTCCATTAGAGCCCCCGGCGGCCCGCGGCGGCGTCGCCCGGCGGCAGCAGATCCGGGTACGCCTGGCGTTGTATCCGGGGCATTGCGACCCTGAGAAGCCGTCAGGGTCGTGTAGTCCCGCAGGGGTACCTCTCGCGTAGGGTCGGGCCCATGAGCCCTCAGCACCCGTCCGAGCGCCCGTCCGAGCCCACGTCCGCGCCCGCCCCGACCGCGACCGCGATGCGGCGCGCGTTGCGCCGGGCCAGGGACGGGGTGGCGCTGGACGTCGCGGAGGCGGCGGTGCTGCTGCAGGCCCGCGGCGCTGACCTCGCCGAGCTGTGCGCGGTCGCGGCCCGGCTGCGGGACGCGGGACTGGAGCAGGCCGGCCGCCCCGGCGTCATCACGTACTCGCGCAAGGTGTTCGTCCCGCTGACCAGGCTGTGCCGGGACCGCTGTCACTACTGCACCTTCGCCACCGTGCCCGGCAGGCTCCGCCGGGACGGCCACGGGCTGTACCTGTCCCCGGACGAGGTGCTGGACATCGCCCGCAAGGGGGCCGAACTCGGCTGCAAGGAGGCCCTGTTCACGCTCGGCGACCGCCCCGAGGCCCGGTGGCCGGAGGCCCGCGAGTGGCTGGACGCGCACGGCTACGACGACACCCTGGCGTACGTGCGGGCGATGGCGGTGCGGGTGCTGGAGGAGACCGGGCTGCTGCCGCACCTCAACCCGGGCGTGCTGTCCTGGACGGACTTCCAGCGGCTCAAGCCGGTCGCCCCGTCGATGGGCATGATGCTGGAGACCACCGCCGTCCGCCTCTGGTCGGAGCCCGGCGGCCCGCACCACGGCTCGCCCGACAAGGAACCGGCCGTCCGGCTGCGGGTGCTGGAGGACGCCGGGCGCAGCGCGGTGCCGTTCACCACCGGCGTGCTGATCGGCATCGGCGAGACGTACGAGGAGCGGGCCGACTCGCTGCTGGCGATCCGCCGGGTCGCCCGCGCCTACCAGGGCGTGCAGGAGGTGATCGTGCAGAACTTCCGGGCCAAGCCGGACACCGCGATGCGCGCCATGCCGGACGCCGAACTGTCCGAGCTGGCCGCGGCGGTGGCGGTGGCCCGGCTGGTGCTGGGGCCCGCGGCCCGGATCCAGGCGCCGCCGAACCTGGTGGACGCCGAGTACGCGCTGCTGATCGGCGCGGGCATCGACGACTGGGGCGGCGTCTCCCCGCTGACGCCCGACCACGTCAACCCGGAGCGCCCCTGGCCGCACGTCGAAGAACTGGCCGAACGCACCGCCGCCGCCGGGTTCACCCTGCGCGAGCGGTTGACGATCTACCCCGAGTACCTCAAGCGCGGCGAGCCCTGGCTGGACCCGCGCCTGCTGCCGCACGTCCGGGCGCTGGCCGACCCGGAGACCGGCCTGGCCGTGGAGGGCGCCCGCCCGGTCGGCCTGCCCTGGCAGGAGCCGGACGAGCCGATGACCGGCGGCGGCCGCACCGACCTGTTCCGCACCGTCGACACCGAGGGCCGCACCGGCGACCGGCGCTCCGACTTCGACGACGTGTACGGCGACTGGGAGTCACTGCGCGAGCAAGCCGCGCTGCCCGCCCCCCGCCGCCTGGACGCCGACCTGCGGGCCGCGCTGTCCACGGCCGCCGACGACCCGGTCAGGCTGACGGACGACCAGGCGCTGGCCCTGTTCCAGGCCGACGGCGACGCGCTGGACGCGCTCACCCGGATCGCCGACGACCTGCGCCGCGACACCGTCGGCGAGGACGTCACGTACTGCGTCACCCGGAACATCAACTTCACCAACGTCTGCTACACCGGCTGCCGGTTCTGCGCCTTCGCCCAGCGCCGCACCGACGCCGACGCCTACACCCTCTCGCTGGAGCAGGTCGCCGAACGGGCCGAGCAGGCCTGGCAGGTCGGGGCGACCGAGGTGTGCATGCAGGGCGGCATCCACCCGGACCTGCCGGGCACCGCGTACTTCGACATCGCGCAGGCGGTGAAGGAGCGGGTGCCGGGCATCCACGTGCACGCCTTCTCGCCGATGGAGGTGGTCAACGGGGCGACCAGGACCGGCCTGCCGATCCGCGAGTGGCTGCTGCGGGCCAAGGGCGCCGGACTGGACTCCATCCCCGGCACGGCCGCGGAGATCCTGGACGACGAGGTCCGCTGGGTGCTGACCAAGGGCAAGCTGCCCGCCGCGACCTGGGTCGAGGTGGTCACCGCCGCCCACGAGCTGGGCATCCGCTCCTCCTCGACGATGATGTACGGCCACGTCGACAGCCCGAAGCACTGGCTGGGCCACCTGCGGCTGCTCGCCGGGATCCAGCAACGCACCGGCGGCTTCACCGAGTTCGTCACCCTGCCGTTCGTGCACACCAACGCGCCGGTCTACCTGGCGGGCATCGCCCGGCCCGGCCCGACCGCCCGCGACAACCGGGCGGTGACCGCGATGGCCCGGCTGCTGCTGCACCCGCACATCACCAACATCCAGACCAGCTGGGTGAAGCTCGGCGCGGAGGGCGCCGCCGAGATGCTCCGCAGCGGTGCCAACGACCTCGGCGGCACCCTGATGGAGGAGACCATCTCCCGGATGGCGGGCTCCTCCTGGGGCTCCTACAAGTCGGTCCGCGACCTGGAGGCGATCGCCGCGCTGGCCGGCCGCCCGGCCCGCCAGCGCACCACCCTCTACGGCGAGGTGCCCGCCGAGCGCCGCGCCGCCGCGCTGGCCTCCGACGGGCACCTGCCGCAGCTGCTGCCGGTGCTGGACTGACGCGGGTCAGCCGACCAGCAGGTTCCGGCGCAGCTGCCGCGCGTCCACGCCCAGGTCCTCCAGGTAGGCGTCGAAGCCGCCGTAGCGGGCCTCGACCTCGTCGAAGCCCGCCGCCAGGTACTCGGGGCGGACCTCCAGCAGCGGCCGGTACACCGCCTGCCGGGCGGGCGGCAGTTGGGCCAGCACGGCGGCGTTGGCCCGGGCCCGGTAGGTGTTGGACGCCAGGTAGTCGGCCCGCACGGTCTCCTGCGGCACGCCGAGCGCGGTGAGCAGGGCGGCCGCGCCCCAGCCGGTGCGGTCCTTGCCCGCGGTGCAGTGGAACAGGACGGCGCCGCGGCCGGCGGCGGCGTCCAGCAGCTGCGCGTAGGCGGCGCGGGCGCTGTCGGCGGAGACCATGGTCCGCTCGCCCGCGATCATCGCGTCGACCGCGGCCTGCGGGCTGCTGACGTCGAACTGCCCGGTGTCGGCGGTGCCCAGGACGTTCGCCGAGACGCTCCGCGCGCCCGCCGGGAGCCGGTCGGGGGCGGCCTGCTGCTCGGCGGGGGTGCGCAGGTCGAGGACGGTGCGGATGCCCAGCCGGTGCAGCTTGGCGAGGTCCTGGTCGGTCAGCTCGGACAGGTCGTCCGAGCGGTACACCCGGCCGAGCTCCACCCAGCGGCCGTCCGCCGTCCGGTAGCCGCCCAGGTCGCGGAAGTTGGGGGCGGAGGCCAGGTGCAGCGAGCGGTCGGCGACGACCAGCGGCGCGCCCCGGTCCGGGACCAGCTCGAAGTACCAGCGGTCGGCCGCGCCGAGGCCGGAGACGGTGACGGTGGCGCTGCCCGCGCCGGACGCGACGGCCCGGCGGTGCGCGACGTGGTCCCGGTCGGTGCCCGCGTACACGGTGACGTGCCGGGCGCCGGGCGCGGTCCAGCTGAGGGTGAAGGCGCCGTCGGCCTGCTGGGCGGCGGTGGCGGCGGTGAACGGGACCGCGCGGGCCGAGTGCTGCGCCGGGGCGGCGGACGGGGCGGCCAGGGCCGGGGCGGCGAGCGCGGGGGCGGTGACGGTCAGCGCGGCGGTGAGGGCGGCCGCGGCGACCAGCCGGGTGCGGGGGGAGGTCATGGACGCCGACCGTAGGCACACCGACCGCTGGCCCGGTGGCCTGCGGATGTCGTCGTTCCGACGACCGGTTGAACGAATCGACGTTCGGGGTGGGCCGCCTTTTCGCGCGGCTCTTCGAATAAGGTGCGTCTACCGCCCGGGCGTCCGCCCCGGGCGGTGGACCGTGCCGCCGACCGAAAGGGTTCCGCCTCGTGATGCCTCTGTGGTCACGCGCCCAGCAGCAGGACTTCCGCAGCCGGGTCCGGGGCTGCCTGCTCGGCGGGGCGATCGGGGACGCGCTCGGCGGCGGCGTCGAGTTCGAGCAGCTGGAGCAGATCCGCGAGGCGCACGGCGAGGCCGGGGTGACCGGCTACGTCCCCGCGTACGGGCGGCGCGGCGCGATCACCGACGACACCCAGATGACCCTGTTCACCGTCGACGGCCTGATCCGCTCCCACGTCAACCGCGAGGGCGGCGCCTGGCACCCGCCGTCCGACGTGCACCGCGCCTACCTGCGCTGGTACACCACCCAGCAGGACTGGGGCCCGGACGAGCGCCGCCGGGACCTGGGCTGGCTCGGCCGCCAGGAGTGGCTGTACGCCCGCCGCGCCCCCGGCCAGGCCTGCCTGTCCGGCCTGGCGGGCACCGAGAACGGGCCGCTGCCGACCGTCGAGGAGCCGCGCAACCCCGGTTCCAAGGGCTGCGGCACCGTGATGCGGGCCGCCCCGTTCGGGCTGCTCACCGCCTGGGACCCGGCCCTGGTCTTCCAGCTCGCCGTCGAGTGCTCGGTGCTGACCCACGGCCACCCCACCGGCTACCTGTCCGCCGGGGCGTTCGCGGTGATCGTCCACGCGGTGGCCCGCGGCGGCACCCTGGAGGAGGGCGTGCACCTGGCACTGGCCCTGCTCTCCGAGCGCACCGGCCACGAGGAGACCACCGCCGCCCTGCGCGCCGCGCTGGACGCGGTGCGGGCCGGGGCGCCGTCCCCCGAGCGGGTCGAGGCGCTCGGCGAGGGCTGGGTCGCCGAGGAGGCGCTCGCCATCGGCCTGTACTGCGCGCTGGTCGCCGAGGACATCCGCAGCGGCCTGCTGCTGGCCGTCAACCACTCCGGCGACAGCGACTCCACCGGCTCGATCTGCGGCAACCTGCTGGGCGCCCTGCACGGCGAGACCGCCCTCCCGCCGGACCTGCTGGCCGAGGTGGAGGGCCGCGGCACGATCCTGGAACTCGCCGACGACCTGGTGCTGGAGCTGCTGCACGGCCCCGAACTGCACGGCACCGAGGTCTGGGCCGAGCGCTACCCCGCCGCCACTGCCACCGCCGCCACTGCCACCGCCTGACCCGTCGTACCGGGGGCGGACGCGCAGGTGCCCGCCGCGCGGGAAGCGGCGGGCACCTGCGTGCGGTCCTGCGGTGGTTCGGGCCGTGGCCCGGACCGGTCCGGTCGGGGGATGGCTCAGGCGGCGGCTCAGACCTCGCCGAAGCGGCCCGCACCGGCCGCCGCGGCGAACGCGGCCCAGGACTCGCCGGTGAAGCGCAACTGCGGGCCCTGCGGGTCCTTGGAGTCGCGGACCGCGATCGAGGCCGAACCCGGCACGGCGATCTCTACGCAGGCGCCGTTGCCCCCGCTGTAGCTGCTCTTGCGCCAGGTCAGGCTCTCGGTGGCCTTGCTCATTTCATGAACTCCTCTGCGATGGTGGCGATCATCGACCGACTCTCCGCGACGCTCAGCGCCGCGGCCCTCAGGTGGTCGTACAGATTGGTATAGCGGCGTACGTCGGCGTCCTTCTCCAGGTAGAGATCGCTCGTCACTCCTTCGAAGTAGACGACCGTGGAATCCGCTGACTCGGGGAACTCCAGCAAGGAGAATGTCCCGGTCATGCCGGGGTGCGAGCCGTGGGAGAACGGGATGACCTGCAGGTTGATGTTCGCCCGCTCGCCCAGTTCCACGAGTTGGTACAACTGCTCGGCCATCACCCGCTTGCCGCCGACCTGGCGGCGCAGCACGGCCTCGTCTATGACGACCCACAGGCTGCCCAGCTGGTCCTCGCCGTGGATCCGGTGCTGCCGCTTCAGCCGGACGTCCACCCGGCGCCGGATCGCGGTCGGGTCGGTGTCCGGCTGGGTGCCCGCGACCACCGCCTCCGCGTACTCGCGGGTCTGCAGCAGCCCCGGCACGAACGAGGACTCGTAGGCCCGGATCGAGGAAGCCTCCGCCTCCAGTCCGATGTACACGCTGTACGGGATGTCCCCGAACTCGTGCCACCAGCCGCGCTGGCGCGACTCCTTGGCCATCTCCATCAGCCCGGTGCGGACCCGCTCGTCCTCGACCTCGTAGACGTCGCACAGGTCGCGCACGTCGCGCTGGCTGATCGAGCGGCGGCCGTTCTCCAGTCGGCTGATCTTCGACTGGGAGACCATCAGGCGGCCGGCCACCTCTTCGGCGGTCATCCCCCTGAGTTCGCGCAGGCGCCGCAGTTCGGCACCGAGCCTGCGGCGGCGAACCGTCGGATTCACGCTGGCGGACACATCGACCTCCGGCCCTACTTCTGGCAACAGTGCGGTAATTGGTACCAACCCCCCTGACGCTGAGCAGCATGCCACCTCAACTGCGGTCCGTGCCCGGGAATCGCAGTACCGCAGTGGAACAGATCATTTGAAAATAGCTCAATCGGGATGTCCGCACTTGCCAACGGCGCGCCTACCCGCTAATGGGGATCCCGTGCGGTAAACGGCACTTCGGGAACCGCCGGGCACGGACGCCGGGCCCGGGAACGACCGAGGGCGGGTGGCCCGGTGCATCGCACCGGGCCACCCGCCCTCTGGTCGAACCGAACGCTAACGGCGTGCGCCGCTCATCGCGCGCCCACCCGACTGGCCACGCTGCGCCCCGCGGCGGCGGGACGACCGGCCGGACCGCGCGAACCCGCGGGCGCCGACCTG
Source organism: Kitasatospora phosalacinea (assembly GCF_030268885.1). Lineage (GTDB taxonomy): Bacteria > Actinomycetota > Actinomycetes > Streptomycetales > Streptomycetaceae > Kitasatospora > Kitasatospora phosalacinea_C. Next base: position 98,785 of record NZ_BSSA01000007.1, on the reverse strand, counting down.
CCCTGCTGCTGCTGGGCGGGCAGACCGTTCTGCACGTCCATCACCGCGTGGGCCACCATCCCGCCCAGCGGGTCGTACCTGATCAGGTCCCGCAGCCGGGAGCGCGAGGAGCGCCCCTCGTTGCCCGGGTACAGGTGCTTGCCCAGGCCGACCGCGTGCGCCAGCGCCGCCAGCGCCGCCGTCCGCGGGTCCGGCGGCACGCCGGTGCGGATCGCCGTGTCCAGCCGCTGCTTGATCGCCGCGTTGGTGCAGTCGTCCGACGCCTGGTAGCGCGTCGTCGGCAGCACCCCGCAGACCTGCCCGGGCACCGCCGTCACCATGCCGCACCGCTCCAGGTGCGCCAGGTACGTCTGCCGCAGGCCCAGGCGCGGGCCGCCGATCCAGTGCGCGGCGCGCACCGGGCTGCCGCGCCGGCGCAGTAGTTCCAATGCGTGGTCAAGGGTCGGGTCGCCGGTCGGCCGTGGCACCACCACGGCGATCCGGTCCCCGTCCGGGACTATCCTTCCGGCCAGGGACAGCTCGACGAGCTGCGCCCCGGCAAGTCCGAGGTCGAGGGTCTGCGGCTGCGCGGTGGTACCCGTGGCCGGGTCCAGCGCGAGCAACAACAGCTCCTCGGGAATGGTTCGACGGCCTCTGCCCATCCAAGCCTCCCCGCGTGGATGAATGACAGGGTGACGCCTCTCACACAGGCTTGTCGAGTACGCCTCCGAATCGTGACCTTGCCCGGGCAGGCTGGAACCGCCGTCCGACGGCTCCGCGTCCCACCGGGCAACGGCCCGTGCGGGCAGGAAAAACCGCCGGTCGGGCGGGGTGCGACGGGCCCTTGCGGGCTCGGTGCCGGAGACTGTACAGGTGCTGGGCCGGGTCGAGAACCCGCCCGAAAAAAACCAGCTTGTGTGATCGGACCGGCGGTGCCGGGCGGACGAGGAGGAGTGGGTTACGTGGGCGAGTCCCCGAAGAGCGAGCGGCCCGACGGCGAGGAGCGGTCGACCGGAACCGAGGAGACCCCGCGCGAACCCGGCGACAACGCCGCGGGCAACGGCACCGTCCACCTGCGCGTCCGCGATGCGGACACCCGCACCACCGACCTGCGCCTCCCCGCCGACCTCCCCGAGTCCAGCGCCGCCCTCGCCGCCTCCCGTCCCACCCCTCAAGACGAGGACGTCCCGGAATCCGAGACCGAATCGACCGGCCCCCAGCCGACCGTGACGCTGCGGCTGTCGGACCTCCCGGAGAAGGAGAAGGCGAAGGAGAAGGCGAAGGAGAGGGAGAAGGACGAGGAGGAGCCGGAGGACGCTCCGGCGGGGCCCGAGCCGACGATGATGCTCCGGCTGTCGGACCTGCCGAAGGAGGAGGCCGGGGACGGGGCGGAGGCCGAGGACGAGGACGGGGACGGGGACGCGGCGGAGGCCGGGGCCGAGGACGGGGACGAGGAGGCGCCCGCGTCCGCTGCGAAGCCCGAGCCGACGATGACGCTGCGGCTGTCGGACGTCCCGAAGGGGGAGGACGAGGACGCGGACGGGGCCGGGGACGCGCCCGCCGCGAAGCCCGGGGCGACGATGACGCTGCGGGTCGACAAGGAGCGCCCCGAGCAGACCGTGATGCTGCGGCTGCCCAAGGAGGACGCCGGGAAGCCGGAGCCGAGGACCGGGCCGGTCGCCGCCGCGTCCGGGGCGGAGTCCGGGGCGGAGCCGAAGCCCGCGGCCGGGCCGGGAGCGGTGGCGGAGACGGTGCCGATCGCCACCGCCTCCGAGGCGAAGTCGGAGCCGAAGTCGAAGGCGAAGTCGGAGCCGGAGCCGAAGTCGGGCCCGGAGCCGAGGACCGGGCCGGTCGCCGCCGCGGCGAAGCCCGCGCCCAGGGCCGTGCCCACGCCCGCTCCGGCGCCCGCTGCTGCCGCTGCGGCTCCCGTCGCGGCTCCCGCCGCGGCCGCGCCCGGGCCGGAGAGCACCATCGAGGCGCTGGAGGTGTTGAAGGGGCTGAGCGCCCGTCCGGTCTCCCCGTTGCGGCGGGCGTTGAAGCGGGTCGCGCTCTGGGGCGGGTTCCTGGCGGTGGTGCTGGGCGTGCTGGTGGCGGCGCAGTTGCTGCGTCCGCTGCCGACGCCGAAGGCGAAGCTCTCGCTGGCGGACTCGTTCACCTTCGGCGGGGAGCAGCCGAACATCCCGTGGCCGACGAAGGGCCAGGCCGCGGCCGAGGTGGTCGGCGTGGGCAGCCTGGGGTCGTCGGGGGAGGAGACGCCCGTCCCGATCGCGTCGGTGACCAAGGTGATGAACGCGTACCTGATCCTGCAGGCGCACCCCCTGAAGAAGGGGGAGAGCGGTCCGGTGCTCACGGTGGACCAGCAGGCCGCGCAGGAGTCCGGCAACGGTGACGAGTCGACGGTGACGCTGAAGGAGGGCCAGAAGCTCACCGAGTACGAGGCGCTGGAGATGCTGATGCTGCCGTCGGCCAACAACGTGGCCCGGCTGCTGGCGCGTTGGGACTCCGGCAGCGAGGCGGAGTTCGTGAAGAAGATGAACGCCACCGCCGCGCAGCTCGGCATGACCAACACCACCTACGCGGACCCGGCCGGGTACGTCAACGACACCAAGTCGACCGCGAAGGACCAGCTGAAGCTGGCCGAGAAGGTCATGCAGATGGAGATCTTCAAGCAGATCGTCGCCGAACCGGACACCCGGTTCAACGGGCAGCGGATCTACAACACCAACGCGCTGCTCGGGAAGAACGGCAACATCGGCGTGAAGACCGGCTCGTCCACGCCCGCGCAGTCCTGCCTGATGTGGGCGGCGGTCAAGGAGATCGGCGGCGAGCAGCGGATGATCCTCGGCGTGACGCTGGGCCAGCCGCAGACCAAGGAGGAGATGAGCCTGGTGCGCGCCGCCCAGCCGCCGAGCCAGCGGATCAACGTGGCCGCGCAGGCCGCGCTGGCCGGGCAGACGCTGGCCAAGAAGGGCGACGTGGTCGGCTACGTGGACGACGGCGTGGGCGGCCGGGTGCCGCTGGTCGCGGCGAAGGACCTGACCGTGGCGGGCTGGAACGGCGTCACCGCGCACCTGACCCTGACCCCGGTCGGGAAGATCGCGCACACCCTGGCGGCGGGCACCCAGGTCGGCACGCTGGCGGCGGGCGAGGGCGAGGGCCGCGTCGAGGTGCCGGTCACGCTGCAGTCGGACCTGGCCCCGGCGTCCATCGGCTCCCGGCTGCTGCGCCTCGGCTGAGGCACCGCGCCGCGGGGGTGACGCGCGAACCGGCCCGGACGGATCGTCCGGGCCGGTTCGTCGTTCTCCGGGGGAGCCGTTTGGTGGCCGGGGCCACCAGCGGCCGGGGCCACCGGCGGTCGGGCTACCAGCGGCCGCGTTCGTCGCGGGTGCCGAGGTAGCGGGCGAGGGCGGGCTCCTCGGAGAGCACCCGGCCGAGGACCAGGGCCAGGGTGACGGCGCTGAACAGCGCGATCAGCCAGGACAGCGCGGTGAACACCACCCCGTACGGGCCGAACTTCTCCACGGAGGCGGTCATCGCGTGCGGCAGGTAGACCTTCGAGGCGATGCCGAGGCCGACCTCGGCGAGGCCGCACAGCAGGGCGCCGGGCAGCAGCGGGTACCAGCGGATCCGGGCGCCGAGCAGCAGGTGCTGGGTCCACCACCACACGGCGGTGGAGGCCACGAAGGTCAGCGGGACGCCCAGCCACAGGCCGGCGCCGAAGCCCCTGCGCAGCGGGACCTGCACGACCAGGAACACCATCCAGCCCAGCAGCCACACCACCCAGCGCCACAGGGCCAGCCGGGCGCTGTTCTTCGGCATCTCCCAGGCCCGCTCGCAGACCCGCTGCAGGGCCCGGCTGAGCGCGGTCGCGGAGGCCAGGGTGACCAGTGCGCCGAGGGCCCCGATGCTCTGGGTGGTGCCGTCGGCCTGGGTGTTCATCAGCTGCTGGACCTGCTGCTGGGCGGCGCCCTCCAGGCCGAGCTGCTCGCGCAGCGAGCCGGTGACGCTGTGCTTGACCGTGGCGGGGGCGAAGACGGCGACCACGAACAGGGCGGGCAGCGCGGACAGGAAGGCCTGGGCGGCCAGCCGGGTCGCGTTGTCCAGCAGGTTGACCCGGATCAGGTTGCTGACGGCCCGGCCGACCAGCGGGATCCGCTCGGGGGCGCCCTTGGCGGACTCGGCGAGCCGGGCCGCCCGCTGCTTCGCCGACTCCCACCGGCCGGAGCCGGAGCCGGGTTCGGGGGGCGGGTCCTGCTCCGCTCGTTGCAGTGCCTCTGTCACGCCGAAACCTCCGCAAGCTCCGCCGGGCCGGGAACCTCCATCGTCACCCGGCCCGCGGGGCGGAGCCCGGCGCCTACTTCTTCCGGGTGAGCCGGGAGATCCGGTCGTTCACTCCCCAGGCGGTGACCCGCCACAGCGCCTCGACCACGATGTTGCGGCTCATCTTCGAGGCGCCGTGCTCGCGCTCGACGAAGGTGATCGGCACCTCGGCGACCTTGAACCCGGCCTTCACCGCGCGCCAGGCCAGGTCGACCTGGAAGCAGTAGCCCTGCGAGGCGACCTGGTCCATGCCGAGGCCGAGCAGGGTCTCCTTGCGGAAGGCCCGGTAGCCGCCGGTGACGTCCCGGATCGGCACGTCCAGCATCAGCCGGGAGTACGTGGAGCCGCCCTTGGACAGCAGCAGCCGCGACTTCGGCCAGTTCACCACCGCGCCGCCGGGCACCCAGCGCGAGCCCAGCACCAGGTCCGCGCTGCGCAGCGCGGTCAGCAGCCGGGGCAGTTCCTCGGGCTGGTGCGAGCCGTCCGCGTCCATCTCGACCAGCACGTCGTAGCCGTCGTCGATGCCCCAGCGGAACCCGGCCAGGTAGGCCGCGCCGAGGCCCTCCTTGCCCTTGCGGTGCAGCACCTTCACGTGGTCGTCGTCGGCGGCGAGGGCGTCGGCGAGCTTGCCGGTGCCGTCCGGGCTGTTGTCGTCGGCGACCAGGACGTGCGCCTCGGGGACGGCGGCGCGGACGCGGGACACGATCCGTTCGACGTTCTCGGCCTCGTTGTAGGTCGGGATGATCACCAGGATCCTGCCGAGGCCGGCGAACGGGGTCTCCGGGGAGGTGGTCACAGATGGGGGCCTTTCACGAGCGGCTGACCAGGGCGGTGCACGGGCACGTGCCTCCCCACCGTAGGCCACCGCACCGGGTGCCCCGGGTCACCCGACGCGGTGGTCCGAGGTCGCCCGCACCATCGCCCGCGCCGGCGGGGGCGTCGGCCCACCGCCCCCGCGGCCCCCGTCCTCGCAGGTCACGGCCGTGACGCGGGCCCGGCGCGGAAAGCGGTCAGCGCGCCCGGAGCGCGATCCGCTACGCTGTCAGCGGTCCTGCGGCGGTGTCCGCCGGACCTCGCCTCAGTAGCTCAGGGGATAGAGCACGGCTCTCCTAAAGCCGGTGTCGCAGGTTCGATTCCTGTCTGGGGCACGCGCAGGACCGCAGGCCCCCACCCGTCCGGGTGGGGGCCTGCGGCGTTTGCGGGCGGGTGGCGACCGGGTGGTGCGGGACCGTCGGCTACTGGGTGACGGTGGGGAGCTTGGCGGTGAGGGCGGTGGGGACGTTGACCACGTCGCCGAAGCTGAGCTTGCCCGGGCCGAAGTCGGTGGCGGCGAGGGCCTTCTTGCTGCCGTTGCCGACGGTCTGCCACACGGTGGTGGTGTCGGGCGACAGGAGCAGGGTGCCCTCCGCGGGGGCGGTCCTGGCGACGGCGGTGGCCTCCCAGGTGCCGGGGACGGGGGTGACGGGGCGCTTGTCGTAGCCGAGGCCGGTGTAGTCGGCGTAGGTGAGGGGGACGGCCATGCCGCCGGCCATCACGTAGACGCTCGGGTCCGCACCGGAGGCGTCCTTGACGACGGAGCCGTTGGTCACCTGGCGGCCGGCGGTCGTCGCGAGCCATTCGCCGGGCACGCCCATCAGGGCGCGGGTGTTGTAGCCGTCGGCGGTCCACTCGGTGCCGGAGATGTGCAGGGCGGCGCCGCCGGCCATGACGTAGCGGTTGTTGTCGGTGCCGGACTGGTCCATCAGCACGGTGCCGTTGGAGGGGGTCCTGGTGGCGGCGGTCCTGAGCCAGTCGGTCGGGACGCCCATCAGGGTGCGGGTGTTGTAGCCGTCGGCGGTCCACTCGGTGCCGGAGATGTGCAGGGCGGCGCCGTCGACCATGACGTAGCGGTTGTTGTCGGTGCCGGACTGGTCCATCACCACCAGGCCGGTGGGCAGGGTGCCGGCGGTGGCGGTGGCGAGCCAGGAGGTCGGGACGCCCATGTCGGGGCGGGTGTTGTAGCTGTCGGCGGTCCAGTCGGTGCCGGAGATCGGCAGGGCGGCGCCGGTGACGACCACGTAGCGGGCGGAGCCACCGGCCTGGTCGTGGACGACGGTCCCGGCCGGCGGGGCGGTGGGCAGGGCGTTGAACGCCGCGTCGTCGACGGTGACGACGGCGCCCAGGTTGTAGCCGTCGGGGGTGACGTCGGAACCGGCGACCGCCAGGCCCGCTCCGGCGATCAGCACCTTGACGGCGGGGCCGTTGGGCGACTTGACCAGGGTGCCGCTGGGCAGCGACGACGGGGCGGGGTAGGTGGTGGTGGCGGGGTAGGGGTTGGCGTGGTCGCTGCCCAGGCCGGCGAGCGGGCCGCAGGTGGGCCAGGCGTTCTGCCCCTGGGCGGCGAGGACCTTCTCCGCGGTGAGGATCTGTTGCTGCTTGGTGGCCTGGTGGGGGTACTGGGCGTACTGGCCGCCGCCGTAGGCGAGCCAGGTGCTCTCGGAGAACTGGAGGCCGCCGTAGTAGCCGTTGCCGGTGTTGATCGACCAGTTGCCGCTGCTCTCGCACTGGGCGACCTTGTCCCAGGTGGAGACCGAGGCGGCGGACGCCTGGCCGCCGGCGGCCAGCGGGACGACGAGGGCGAGCAGGGCGGTGGCGGCGAGGGCGAGGGTGGGCTTCTTGGCACGGGTGCTGGCGGTCATGGCGGGTTCCCCCCTGGGTGGCGGCCGGTGTGCGATCGGGTGCGCGGACGGCGTGCTGGTCGGACGTGGTGGTCGGGTGCGCGGTGGTGCGGGGCGGGGCAGCCCGGTGTGCGGTGGGCCCGCCCCGCCCCGGGCGGTGGTTACTGGACGGTCGGCAGCTGCGCGGTCAGCGCGGTGGGCACCGCGACCACGGCGGCGGTGTTGTAGCTGCCGGCCACTGCCGCCTTCTTGCTGCCGCCGTTGACGACCTGCCAGACGGTGGTGGTGTCGGAGGACTTCAGGAGGGTGCCGTCGGCGGGGACGGACTTGGCGGCGGCGGTGGCCTCCCAGGTGCCGGGGACGCCGCGCAGGGGCTGCTTGTCGTAGCCGAGGCCGGTGTAGTCGGCGTAGGTGAGGGGGACGGCCTTGCCACCCGCCATGACGTAGATGGAGGGGTCGGCGCCGGAGGCGTTCTTGATGACGGTGCCGTCCTTGAGGGGGCGGGCGACCTGGGCGGCCTCCCAGGTCTCCGGCACGCCGGTCACCGGGGCGCTGGCGAAGACCTGGGTGTACTCGGCGCTGGTCAGCGGGAGCGCCGAGCCGTTGGCCATCACGTAGACGCTCGGGTCGGCGCCGCTGCGGCCCTTGACCAGGGTGCCGTCGGCGACGGTCGAGTTGACCGAGCCGGCCAGCCAGGTGCCCGGGACGCCCATCAGCGACTGGGTGTTGTAGCCGTCGGCGGTCCACTCGGCGCCCGAGATGTGCACGGCCGCGCCGTTCACCATCACGTAGCGGTTGTTGTCGAGGCCGGACTGGTCCATCAGTACGGTGCCGGTCGGCGGGGTCTTGGCCGCCGCGGTCTGCAGCCAGGCCCCCGGGACGCCCATGTCCGGGGCGGTGTTGTAGCCGTCGGCGGTCCACTCGGCACCGGTGATCGACAGGGCCGCGCCGCCCACCATCACGTACCGGCTGTTGGAGGTGCCGGACTGGTCGTGGACCACCATGCCGGCGGGGAGGGTGTTCTGCAGGGCCTGCTGCAGCCAGGAGGTGGGCACGCCCATGTCCGGGGCGGTGTTGTAGCCGTCGGCGGTCCACTCGGCACCGGTGATCGACAGGGCCGCGCCGCCCACGATCACGTACCGGCTGTTGGAGGTGCCGGACTGGTCGTGGACCACGGTGCCGGAGGGCAGCGAGCTCGGCAGCGCCCAGAACTTGGCGTCGTCGACGGTGACGACGGCGCCCATGTTGTAGCCGTCCGGGGTGACGTCCGAGCCGGCGACCGCGAGGCCCGCGCCGTTGATGATCAGCTTCACCGCCGGGTTGTTCGGCGACTTCACCAGCGTGCCGGTGGGCAGGGTCGCCGGGTCCGGGTAGCTGCCGGTGGTGCCGTCGACGATGTTGTTGTACCGCCACGGGCGGAAGTCGGCGCTGTTCAGGTAGGAGCGGGAGTACGTCTTGCGGGAGGCGGTGGTGCCCCAGGTCGACTCGGCGTAGACGTTCGCGGTGGTGTGCGCGCTGTCGGCCCAGCCGGCGAACAGCACCACGTGGATGTTGTAGTTGCCGTTGTCGTAGCGGTCCAGCATGTCACCGGGCTTCAGGTCGTCGAAGCTGTTCAGCTGCGTGGAGACGCTCCGCAGCGTCTGGGTGGTGAGGCTGGAGCCGAGGTGCCAGGCCATCGACACGTAGCCGGAGCAGTCCGAGCGGTAGCTGCCGTTGCTGTCGGTGTAGGGGTGGGAGCCGTCCTGGCTGTACGGCACGCCCTCGTCCACCCAGGACTGGGCCCGGGCGAGGACCTCGCTGCGGGTGATCTGGCCGTTGACGGAGGACGTGCCGACCGCGTGGGCGGAGTTGCCGACGGCGAGGGAGCCGGCCAGGCCGGCGGTGGCGACGGCGGCGGCGAGGACGAGGCGGGAGAGGCGGGAGGTCTTGGCGGACATGGCGGATTCCTTTTCGAGTGGCCCGAGGCGTCGTCGGACGAAGCAGGTGCGGCGGGTCGGCCCGGGAGCGGGTACGGCTGTCCTGCAGGAACAGCCGCATCACGCGGGCCGTGGGAGTTCGGGGGCGCAGCCGTCGCAGGAGGACGGACGGCGGGGCGCGGCCGGCCGTCGGAGCGGGGCGGCACATCGGTGTCGAAGGTGCTGCGGGTGCGGCCGGGTCACCGGGTGGGCGGCCGCGGGGCACCGCGCGGCCGGGGCGGCGCGGACCGGTGGAGCGAAGGACGCACGGACGGGCCGGTAGGGGGCCGTCCGCGGGAACAGCAGGGGGTACAGCGGTGGGGCGGTGCCGGGAGGAGCGGCGGGGCGCCCGGGGCCGCGGCCGCCGGATCGGCGGCGGACGGCTGCCCTGCAGGAGCAGCGGTCGATGGCGTGGCGCGGCGGGACAGTCGGGGCAGGCGGGAGTGCGCGGGGTCAGCGCGCAGCGGGCGGGATCGGCCGCCAGTAGTAGCGCCAGCGCAGCGTCGGCGATGCCTGGTGGCTGCGGGTGACCAGGTCGTGTGCGACGGCCAGCGGGTCCTTCGCCGTGTCCTCGGAAGGGGCCCGGGCGGGGAGGTCGGCGGCAGGAACGGGGGCCGGAGCGGGAGCCGGAGCGGCGGTGGGGCGGGTCAGCAGGTAGAGGAGCAGGTCGACCCGTTCCGGCTCGCAGCGGACGGTGATGTGCTGGAGGGCGTCGGTGGGTCTGGCGTGCGCCCACAGGGCGGCCAGGACTTCCGCCGCCTCCCCGTCCGGGGCCGGCCCGGCGGCCTCTTTGCGGCCCAGCGAGGCGTAGACGATGTCCATCCGCGGTCAGCCGCCCCAGCCGAGGCTGTCGGTGGTGACGGCACCAGCGGTGGTGACGGTGGAGACCGCGGCCGTGTCGGTGGCGGAGGCCGCGGCAGCGGCGGCGGGGGACAGGAGCAGCGCGCCGAGCGAGACGGCGAGGACCGCGGCGGCCTTGGCGATGCGGGTGCTGGTCATGGTGGTCTTCCTTCGGACGTGACGGGGGATCGGTGGTCGGTCCGGTGGAGGAGTCCCGCGGTTGACTTCCCCTCCGGTTGCCGCCCGGTTGTCGTTCTCCCTGGCGGCGATCTCTACTTTCGTCGTTCCGGGAACCCCTCGGAAGGGGTTCCGGATGTCGCCAACCGGACTGTCCGACACCAGACGCACTGTCATGAACGCGCCAAGAATTGGGGTCGGCCATCCTCCGGACATAGGTCTGCGGATGCCCCAAAGCCCCCGGAATCGATCTTGTGATCGAGTGCGCCGGTCTGCCAGGATGCGTGACGCTTCGTACGCGACTGCGCACGACATCACCCACGAACCACCACATGAGGGGGGCCCATGCTGGAGGCTCTAGGACTCACGGCCACGGCCGGCCGGGTCTACCGGGCACTGCTCGACCGACCCGCCGACGGCATCGACGAGATCGCCGCCCACTGCGCGCTCAGCGCCACCCAGGTCCACGACAGCCTGGACGAACTCGGCACCCTGATGCTGGTGCGCGCCTCCGCCGAACACCCCGGCCGGATGCGCGCCGTCGACCCCGCCGTCGGCCTCGCCGACCTGCTGGCCCGCCAGGAAGCCGAACTCGCCGAACGCCAGGCCACCCTGGCCGCCTCCCGCGCCGCCGTCACCCGCATGGTCGCCGACCGGGCCGAACACCGCTCCGAGCACGGCGAGCGGCTGCTGGGCATGGACGCCATCCTGCACCGCCTCGAACGCATGGGACGCGACACCACCCGCGAGGTCATCAGCATCCAACCCGGCAACCAGCGCCCCGAGGACCTCGACGCCTCCCGCCCCGCCGACGCCCGGGTCCTCGCCCGCGGCATCACCGTCCGCACCCTCTACCAGGACTCCACCCGCCACCAGCCGCACACCGTCGCCTACGCCCACTGGCTGCGCAGCCAGGGCGGCGAGGTCCGCACCTCCCCCACCGTCCCGCAGCGGATCGTCGTCGTCGACCGCCGCGAGGCCCTGGTCCCCGTCGACCCCGAGGACAACCGCAAGGGCGCCCTGTACGTCACCGAGCCCGGCATCCTGCACTCCCTGACCGACCTGTTCGACCAGGCGTGGAACACCGCCGTCCCCCTCGGCTCCACCACCCCCGAGGACCCCGCCACCGGCCTGACCCCCACCGAACGCGAACTGCTGCGCCTGCTCGGCTCCGGCCTCACCGACGACGCCGCGGGCCAGCGCCTGGGATTCTCCTCCCGCACCGTCGGCCGCCACATGGCCTCCATCATGGAACGCCTCAACGCCAGCAGCCGCTTCGAAGCGGGCATCAAGGCCGCCCAACGCGGCTGGCTCTGACCCCAACCCGCCGGAGCCCCGGGGCGGGGGCGCCAGCCGGGGTGGGCCGGGCGGGTGATTCGGTTCGGACGGCCGGTCGGGGCGGTCTCGGGGCGGTGACCGCGGGGGAGTATTCGGCGCACACCGGGCGGCGGGCGCGGCGGTGCGGCGGAAGGGCGGACCTCGTGGACTTCGAGCGGGAACCTGTCGCGAAGGGGGCGGACTGGCGGTCGGCCTCCCGCTGGGGAACGGCGGTGCTGGTGGCCGCCGCCGTGGTGGCGCTGGTCGTCGCGCTGTGCGTGCTGCTGCGGGCGGCGGTGGTGCCGCTGCTGATCGCGGTGCTGATCAGCGCCCTGGTGGAACCCGTCAGCCGACGGCTGACCGCGCGCGGACTGCCGCGGGCGATGGCGGCGGCCACCGGCTGCCTGCTGCTGGTCGCGGTGGTCGGCGGGGCGCTGTGGGTGGTGGTCAAGCTGATCTCGGACGCGGCCTCCGGCCTGACCGCCTCGCTGCAGGCGGCCGCGGACCGGGCCTCCGGCACCGACCCGTTCGCGCAGGCGGTGCGCGGCGCGGCGAGCGGCCTGGAGCAGTTGGGCCGGAGCCTGGGCGCGGGCGTGGTCTCCGGGGTGCTGACCGGGGTCGGCCTGGCCGCGCAGGTGCTGGCCTGCGGGGTGCTGACCCTGGCGCTGGCGTTCTTCCTGCTGAAGGACCGGGCGCTGCTGGTGGCCGCGCTGCGCCGGGCCGCCCCGGCCGGGCAGGAGGAGAAGGTGCTCGGGGTGGCCGGGACGGGCTACGCGGCGATGTCCGGCTTCATGCGCGGCACCACGATCATCGCCGCCATCGACGCGGGCTTCATCGCCCTCGGCCTGACCCTGCTCGGCGTGCCGCACGCCCCGGGCCTGGGCGCGCTGGTGTTCGTCGGCGCGTACGTGCCCTACGCGGGCGCGTTCCTGTCCGGACTGACCGCGGTGGTGGTGGCGTTCGCGGACGGCGGCCTCGGCGAGGCGCTGTGGGCGTTCGGCATCGTGCTGGGCGTGCAGGCGCTGGAGGGCGCGATCCTGCAGCCCGCGGTGCAGAGCCGGACGGTCCGACTGCACCCGGCCGTCGTCCTGTTGGCGATCTCGGCGGGCGCCTCGCTGGGCGGCCTGCTCGGGACGCTGCTGGCGGTGCCGCTGACGGCGGCCGCGGTCGGCGTCGCCGGGCAGGTGCGACGCTGGTAGTGGGTCGACGCCGCGTCAGTCGATCCGGCTGGGGCCGGGGTTGACGCTGCTCGGACCGGGGCGGCGGGCCGGTGGCGGGTCGGCGGCGGGTCGGCGGCGGGGCGGCGGGCTGGTCCGCCGACCGGGAATCGGATCGCCGTCCCCGGGGTTGGCGGGGGGACGAGCCGACATCGGAGGGTCATGCGAGCGATACAGGTGCACCAAGTGGGCGGTCCCGAGGTGCTGCAGGAGGCCGAGGTGGAGCAGCCGCGGCCGGGACCGGGCGAGGCGCTCGTGGAGGTCGCCGCATCCGGGGTCAACTTCGTCGACGTCTACCACCGCGAAGGCCGGTACCGCCTCCCGCTGCCCTTCACCCCGGGCACCGAGGGCGCCGGCACGGTCGTCGACGTCGGACCCGGCGTCGCCGACGTCGCGGTCGGGGACCGGGTCGGCTGGGTGGAGGTTCCCGGCACGTACGCCGAGCGGGCCGTCGTGGACGCCTCCCGGCTGGTGCCGCTGCCCGACGACGTCGACTTCGAGACGGCCGCCGCCGTGCTCCTCCAAGGCATGACCGCGCACTACCTCGTCAAGGACGCCCACCCGGTCCAGGGCGGCGACACGGTGCTCGTGCACGCGGCCGCCGGTGGCATGGGGCTGCTGCTGACCCAGCTCGTCACCCACCTCGGCGGCAGGGTGATCGGCACAACGTCGACCACGGCGAAGGCCGAACTGGCGAAGCGTGCCGGGGCCGCCGAGGTGATCCTCTCCTCCGCGGTCGACGACCTCGCGGCCCAGGTGAGGCGGCTCAACGGCGGTCAGGGACTGCCGGTCGTCTTCGACGGCGTCGGCGCGCACACCTTCGATGCGAGCCTCGCCAGCCTGCGGACCCGCGGCCGTCTCGTGCTCTTCGGTGCGGCAAGCGGCGCCGTGCCCCCGTTCGATCCGATGCGGCTCGCCCGGGGCGGTTCGCTGACCCTGGTCCGGCCCAGCCTCGGGGACTTCATCGCCGATCGGTCCGAACTGCTCCGACGGGCCGCCGATGTGTTCGAGTGGGTGCGCTCCAAGGCGATCGAGGTCACCGTGACGGGCCGCTACGCACTGTCCGAGGCCGCCCGCGCCCACAGCGACCTGGAGGCCCGGCGCACCACCGGCAAGCTGCTCGTCATCCCCGGTGCGGCCGCCCCCGGACGCCGCGAGGAGACGCAGGGCTGATGCCGCCCGCCTGCCCGCCCGGGTGGACCCGCGGGTCAATCTCCTGTGGGAGAGGGGAGTTACGGCGGCTGCGGGCATGCGAAGGCCCCGGCGGCAGACGTCACGCCGGGGCCGCCGGGTCGTCACGCGACGGGGAGGTCGCCCGCCTCGAGGCTGGTGACGAAGGCCTGCCAGGCGCGGGTGGTGAAGGCGAGGCGGGGCCCGTCGGGGTCCTTGGAGTCGCGGACGGTGCCGGGGTCGGCGTCGTCCACCTCCACGCACTCGCCGCCGTTGCCGTCGCTGTAGGACGACTTGCGCCAGGTGGAGGGGCTGAGGCCGGTCGCTCCACTCATGTGCGTATTCCTCCGCCGCCGACTCGATCAGGGCCAGGGACGCCACTGGCGACAGCGCGACGGCCCTGGCCAAATCGTATGACCCCTGGCAGCGGGCGACCAGGACCGGATCGTCGAGCAACTGGCCCGAGTGCAGGCCCTCTACGTGTGCCACCGGCGGGGCTTCCGCGAATGTCACCAGGAGGACCGAGCTTGCGGTCATCGCGTGTGCCCGGCGCTGAACGGCAGTACCTGGAGCAGGAGTCTGCCCGCCTCGGCCAGCGCCAGGAGGCGGCGTAGCTGATCGGCCATCACGGGACCGCCACCGACGGGCGTCCGGAGCACCGCTTCGTGGAGGATCACCCACAACAAGGGCGCTGTTGGACCGGCCAGGATGCGGGCCCGTTCGAGCCTGGCCGCCATCGCGTCGTCCACCGCGTCGTCCACCGCTTCGGCCGCCGCGAACGGCTTCGCCGCACGGACGACGGCGCGTGCGTGGTCGGCCGTCTGCAGCAGTCCTGTCACCAGGGTGGGCGCGTAGTGGGAGATCGTCCCGGCCTGGGCCTCCAGCTCGGCGGCGCGGGCGAAGTGGGCGGCATGCCGGGCGCGGGCCACCATGGGGTAGAGGCGGGTGAAGTGGCCTCCGGTGCCCGGGGCCGCGTCGAGTCGTTCGGAGAGGTCCGCCTGCGGTTTGCGGTTTGCGGACCGCGACTTCGATCCGGCCGATGTACGCGCCGGAGCAGAAGACCAGTTCGCCCAGCGCGCTCGGGGAGAGCCCCTTCTCCTCGTGGAGCCTGCGGACCTCCGCCCCGTAGAAGGCGCTGGGGGAGGAGGCGGCGGACGCCGTGGAGCCGGCGTGGCGGCTCGCGGGGTTGCCGTCCGAGCACGGCGTGCGACCGGCCCTGCCGGGCGGGAGGGCGTCACCACGCTGGGCGAGCTCGCCCCGCGTGACACTGCCCGCGGATTTGCCTCTAAGGCAAATGGGTTCTTGAAACGTCAACAGTCTGTTTAAGATCCTGGGAACGCATATCCGCTGATCAGGAAGGTTCCGCATGTCCGTCACCCCGAACGCCGCCTCGCTGGGACGCCGGGCGTGGCACGCGATGCGGGCCGGAAGCTTTGCCACGGGGGCACTGCTGGTGCTGGTCGCGGTCGGCGTGGTGCTGCACCAGCCGGTGCTGATCCCGCCGCTGGCGGCGAGCGCGGCGCTGGTGCACGGCGCGCCCGGACTGCCGATCTCGCAGCCGCGGAACCTGGTGGGCGGGCAGCTGCTGTCCGCCGCGGTGGGGTTCCTGGTGCTCGCGGTGGCCGGGCCGGGGCCGTGGGCGGCGGCGGTGGCGGGCGGGCTGGCGCTGGTGGCGATGCTGGTCGCGCACGTGCCGCACTCGCCCGCGGCGGCGACCGCGGTGATCGTGGTGCTGCAGTCGCCGCGGCCGGTGCTCTTCCTGCCGCTGCTGGCCCTGGCCGCCGCCGTCCTGGTGCTGTTCGGCCTGCTGCCGCACCGGGTCGGCGGTCATCCGGTGCGCTACCCCGTGGCCTGGTGACCGCACCGGGCCGGAGGTCAGTGCTGTTCGACGGGCGGCGGGGCGGTCGGGAGCGCGGGCAGCCGGACGTCGACCACGGTGGTGCGGAAGCCGGGCCCGGAGCCGTCCGCGGTGGGGAGCTCGGCCCAGACGACCTTGCCGCGCGGCGAGGTGCGGTAGTAGCCCCAGCGGGAGGAGAGTTCGTCGACCAGGTGCAGGCCGCGCCCGCCGGTCGCGTCGGGGCCGGCCACCCGGGGGCGGGGCGGACGCGGGTCCTGGTCGCCGACCTGGACCAGCAGCGCGCCGTCGTGCAGCACCAGGGAGAGGGCGAACCCGTCGGGGTCGCAGCGGGCCCGGACCGCGTTGGTGGCCAGCTCGGAGACCACCAGCCGGGCGGCGTCGGAGAGTTCGACCCTGGCCCGCCAGCACTGCAGCACCTGCGCGGTGTGGCGGCGGGCCCCGGCGACCGACTCGGGGGAGCTGTCGAGCGTCAACAGGCTGAGCTGCGGTCGACTTCGGGACATCACGGGCCTCCGGTGGGTGGCGGGCAGGAGCAGGGCGGGACGTCCGGCCCGCGGCGGGGGCGGGGGACGACCCGCACCATTCAGCATCCGGCGACACGCCGACGGCCCGCCACGGCCGGAAGTCCCCCGGCGGAGGGGCACTTCGGGACGGGCGGGCCGGTCGGAGGTGAGTAGGCGGCGTTAACCGACCGCGGCGCGCGGACGGCCGACGGCGGGTCAGCCGCGGCGCGGCTCCCAGCGCATCAGGCGCCGGGAGAGCACCGCGGCCCCGGCCAGCCAGGCGGCCAGCAGCAGCAGCGACGGCCAGGCGGACGTCCAGCCGTGCACCAGGTCCAGCTCCCGCAGCGGGCCGCCCGCCCAGGTCTCCGCGCCGAACTCGCGACCGAACCAGGCGGTGCGCAGCCCCCGGACCACCGGGGAGAGCGGCAGCGCGCCGGACGGCCCCCGCAGCCAGTCGGGCAGGCCCGCGACCGGGGTGAACACGCCCGCGCCGAACATGCACAGCACCAGCACCGGCGTCGCCACCAGCGGCGCGGACTCCGTCGAGGGCGTCACCCCCGACAGGGCCACCGCCAGCACCGAGAACAGCAGGTGGCCGCCGAGCAGGACGAGCAGCAGCAGCACCGGATCGGCGGGCAGCGGCGCCCCGAACCAGCCGACCGCGACGCCGCCCAGCACCAGCGCCTGGATCAGCACCACCACCCCGCCCGCGCCCACCTGCCCGGCCAGGACCGCGCTCGGCGGGCACTCGGTGCCGCGCAGCCGCTTCAGCACCAGCTCCTCGCGGCGCGACACCACGCTGCCCAGCAGGTTGACGAACGAGGTGACCAGGGCCAGCCCGAGCAGCCCCACCGCCACGTACCCGGCGGCGTTCACCCCGCCGATCTCCTTCTCGCGCAGCGGTGCGGCGATCACCAGGTTGAGCAGCACCGGCAGCAGGAACCCGATGAAGGTGGAGCGCCGGTTGCGCCAGAACACCTTCCAGGACAGGGCGAACTGCCCCTTGGCGTAAGCGGACCAGCTCATCGGGACGCTCCCGTCGGGGTGGGTGAGTGGCGGTCGGCGAGGTCGAGGAAGACGTCCTCCAGCGAGCCGGAGCGCACCTCCAGGCCGTCCAGTTCGACGCCGTGGGAGGCCGCCCAGGCGTGCAGCGCGGCCAGGGCGGGCGCCGAGCGGGGCACCCGGTAGACCGCCCGGCCGTTCGCCGACGCGGGCGCGGTGCCCAGCAGCACGGGCAGGGCGGCGAGGTCGCGGCCGGGCGGCAGCGGCAGGCTGATCAGGTCGCCGCGGTCGGCCAGCACCTGGGCGACGGTGCCCGCGGCGGCGATCACCCCGCGGTCCATGACGGCCACCCGGTCGGCCAACTGCTGGGCCTCCTCCAGGTAGTGGGTGGTCAGCAGCACCGTGGTGCCCGCCGCGCGCAGCTCCTCGACCAGCCGCCAGGTGGCCCGCCGGGCCTCCGGGTCCATGCCGGTGGTCGGCTCGTCCAGGAACAGCAGCTCCGGGTCGTTCAGCACGGCCAGCGCCAGGTCCAGGCGGCGGCGCTCGCCGCCGGACAGCTGGGCGACCCGGGTGCCGGCCTTCGCCTCCAGGCCGACCCGTGCCAGCACCTCGGCGGTCGGCCGGGCCCGGCTGGTGAAGGAGCGCCAGCAGTCCACGGTCTCCTTGACCGTCAACTCCTTGAAGAACCCGCCCTCCTGGAGCATCACGCCGGTGCGGCGGCGGACCTGCGGGCCCGCCGCGAACGGGTCCAGGCCGAGGACCCGGACCCGGCCCGAGGTCGGCGGGTGGTGGCCCTCCAGCACCTCCAGGGTGCTGGTCTTGCCCGCGCCGTTGGTGCCGATCAGGGCGAACAGCTCGCCGCGGGCGATGGAGAAGGAGATGCCGCGCACCGCCTCGTATTCTCCGTAACTGCGCCGCAGGTCCACTACCTCCACGGCCGGGGATTTCTCGGAAAGAGGTGTCATGCATGCAGCGTGACGGGTGCGGGCCGGGAACGGCAAGTAGCGCATCACCGCAGGTCAGAACATGTGCAAAATGTCATCTCGGGTGGTGACATTTACGCCCCGCGGAATCTGACATCTCCTACTGCACGGATTTTCGGAACCCGGTCATAGTTGAGACATCGCCGAGAGCGGAACCGGGAAAAGCGAAAGCCGGACCGGGGAGCGAACGGCGGAAAAGGGAAACCGAGGCGACCGACCCGACCAGCGGGCCGGAGCCGCGCAACCGAAGGAGCCTCCCATGGCGCAGAACGAGATCAACAAGGACGAGCAGTTCGACATCGAGGTCGAGGAGCTGGACACCGTCAACGGCGGCGTCTCCGTCTCCTCCCTGCTCTCCGCCGCCTGCCCGGTGTCGAGCTTCAGCTCGGTGTCGAACTCCGTCGCCGAGGTCTCGGCCGAGTAATTCGGGTCCTGTGCGGGGGTGGTCCGCTCTCCGGCGGCCCACCCCCGCACCCCGCTCCGGCCCCGAACCCCCCCAGCCCCACCGCCAGATTGAAGGAGAGCCGGGCATGGACAGCCTCCGGCACGAGCTGACGCGGTTCATCCAGCAGCCCGCCGCTCAGCAGGACCCACCCGCGCTCTACCGCAGGCTGCTGGCCGAGGCGCCCGTCCTGGACCTCGGTCCGCTGTACGTGGTCTCCGGGCACCAGGAGATCCTCACCGTCCTGATGAACCCCGGCACCAACGTCGACCCGACCACCGTCGGACTGCCCCGGGCCGGGAACACCGCCCTGCTCAAGGTGGTCAACCGGATGCTGCCGATGCGCGACGGCGCCGACCACACCCGGCTCAAGCGGCTCGCCACCGCCGCGTTCAGCCACCGCAGGCTGGAGCAGATGCGCGAGCGGATCGAGACCACCGCCGCCCGGCTGCTCGCCCCGCTGATCGCCGCGGGCTCCTTCGAACTCGTCGCCGACCTGGCCGTCCCGCTGCCGGTCGCCGTCTCCTGCGCCATCCTGGACGTCCCCGACTCCGAGCAGGACCGGATCACCGGCTGGGCCGGCCTGGTCTCCCGCGCCATGCTCGACCCCGCCGGCACCGGCCCCGGGGCCGCCGAGCTGGACGCCGAGTTCGCCGAATTCCACGCCTACGTCGAGGAGTTGTGCGCCGCACGGGCCGCCCGCCCCGGCGACGACCTGATCAGCAGGCTGACCGTCGCCCGTAGCGAAGGACGGCTCGACACCGAGGAACTGCTCGCCTTCGTGGTGATGCTGCTCGCCAACGGGCTGGAGACGCTCACCTCCGGACTGGCCGTCGCCGCCTGGGAGTTGATCCGCACCCCCGGCCTGGCCGCCCGACTGCGCGCCCGACCCGACCTGGCCGCCGCCGTGTTCGACGAGGCGCAGCGCCTCGGCAGTCCCGTCCGGGCCAGCGCCCGCGCGCTGACCCGCGAGGTCGCGCTCGGCGACACCGTCCTCCCGGCCGGCAGCGTCGCCATGCTGCTGTACGCCGCCGCCAACCGGGACCCGCGCCGCTTCGCCGACCCCGACCGCTTCGACCCCGACCGCCCCGAACGCCAGCACCTCGCCTTCGGCCACGGCCCGCACCACTGCCTGGGCGCCCCGCTCTCCCTGATCGCGGGCGCCGCCGTCCTGCGCGGCCTCGCCGAGGCCGACGCCGCACGGGAGTTGAGCACCACCCTGACCGACGCCACCGCCCGCCCGAACGAGCAGTTCGCCTTCGGCGGGATCCGCGAACTGCCGGTGGCCTGCCCGCTGCGCGCCGCGCCGCGGCCCGCGCCGATGGAGGTGGCGGCATGACCACCGTGACCGAACCCGAGGAACGGCAGCGTCCGCAGACCGCGGCCGTTGCCGCCGCCCGGGCCGCTGCCGTGCTGGAACCCGGGCTCGACCAGCCCGTCCGGCTGATCGGGCCCCGGCTGTGGCTGGCCGGCGCCGCCCTGGCGCTGGCCGTCGGTGCGGGCGCGGGCTGGGCGGTGTGGGGCAGGCTCCCGCACACCATGACCGTGCCCGCGGTCGCCGCGCACGGGGACGCCCCCGTCCGGGTCGCCGCCGAACGCGCGGGCAGCCTGGTCGAGTTCGAGGTCCGGCCGGGCGAGCGGGTCGCCGCCGGACAGGTGCTGGCGCTGGTCGGCGACGGCACCGCGCGCACCGAGCTGACCGCCCCCGCCGCCGGCACCGTCAGCGCCCTGCTGGCCGCCCCCGGTGCTCCGCTCGCCCCCGGCACCCCCGTGCTGGCGCTGGACCGGGCCGACGCCCCGGCCACCGTCCGGCTGCTGGTGGACGACCCGGCGCGGGCCGCGAAGCTCGCCCCCGGCCTGCCCGTCCTGGTGCCGGTGCCCGGCGGCGGTGCGATCCGCGCCCTCGTCGACCGGGTCGAACCGCTGCCCGTCCGCGCCGACACCCTCGACGGCACCCTCCCGGTCGCCGTCCCCGGCCTGCCCGCCGGCGGCGCCCCCGTCTGGGTCGCCTACGCCCGGCTCCCGCAGGGCGTCGCGCTGGACGGCCCGCTGGCCCTGGACGTCCGGGTCGACCTCGGCAGCCGCCACCCGTACCAGGCGGTGCTGGGCCAGGAGGCGAAGCGATGAGGCCCGTCCGGACCGCGGCCGTCGAACCGCCCGCCACCGAACCGCGCACCGCCAACAGCGGGGCGCCGAAGGCCGCCGCCCCGCAGCGGCCCGGACCCGGCAGGAAGCGCACCTACCTGCGCACGCCCGTCGTGCCGCAGATGGAGGAGCAGGACTGCGGGGCGGCCTGCCTCGCCGTGGTGCTCGGCGCGTTCGGGCGGCGGGTCACCCTGAACGAGGCCTCCCGGGCCTGCGGGGTCAGCCGGGACGGGGTCAGCGCCGCCGCCATTGCCCGCGCCGCCGGACGGTACGGGCTGCAGGCCCGCGGCCGCCGGGTGGTGCGCCGCGAGGGCGAGAGGCTGCAGGGCCTCGACGCGGTGCCGGTGCCGTCCGTGGTGCTGGTCACCGGCCCGCACTTCGCCGTCTTCGAAGGCGTCAGGCGCGGCCGGGTGCACGTCAACGACCCCGCGCTGGGCTCCTACTCCGCCACCCCCGCCGAGTTCTGGGACTCCTTCGCGGGCATCGCGGTCGGCTTCGAACCCGGCCCCGACTTCGCACCCGGCGGCCGCCGCTTCCCGCTGCTGCGCTCGCTCGGCAGCCGGATGCGGCCGTACGCCTGGCCGATGCTGGCCGCCGTCCTGGTCGGCATGCTGATGACGCTGCCCGGCGTGGCCTCCGCGTTCCTGCTGCGCACCTACCTGGCCACCGTGGTCAACGGCGGCGCCACCGACTGGGCCCTGCCGCTGACCCTGGCCGGGGCCGCCGTCACCGCACTCGTCCTGGCCGGGAACTGGCTGCGCTCCGCGATGGTCAACCGGGTGCTGGAGGCGATGGCCGCCCGCTCCTCGGCCGCCTTCCTGTGGAAGATGCTGCGGCTGCCCGGCGCGTTCTTCCACCGCCGCCAGCTCGGCGGCCTGGTCACCCGCGTGCAGCTCAACGACGGCCTGGCCAACCTGCTCTCCTACCGGGTCGCGGGCGCGGCCTCCTCGCTCGCCGCCGCCACCGTGCACCTCGCCGCGCTGCTCTGGCTGGCCCCGCGGCTCGCCGCGATCCCGCTCGCCGTCGCCGCGCTCGACGTGCTCGCGCTGCGCTCCGCCGACCGGCGGCGCGGCGGCACCGTCCACCGGCTGCACGCCGAGGGCCACAAGCGCGACGGCGTCGCCTTCGCCGGGGTGTCCGCCATCGAGACGGTCAAGGCCGAGGGCGCCGAGGACGCGCTGTTCCGCTCCTGGGCCGGCTGGCAGGCCCGCGCCGCCCACACCGGGCAGCAGGTCGCCCGGAGCGTCCTGGTGCCGCTCTCGCTGCCCGGCGCGCTCAACTCCGCCGCCGCGGCCGCCGCGGTGATCGCCGGAACCGCCCTGCTGCTGGCCGGAACGCTCTCCTTCGGCACCCTGCTGGCCTTCCTGCTGCTGCTCAACGGCTTCCTCCTGCCGGTCTCCCAACTCGTCGGCACCGGATCGGAGTTCACCGTCGCCCGGGCCCAGAACGCGCTGCTGGAGGACATCGAGACCAGCGAGGTCGACCCGTACCTCACCCCCGTCCTCGACGCCCCCGCCGAACCGGTCCGGCTGCGCGGCGAACTGGAGCTGCGCGAGCTGGAGTTCGGCTACGACCCGAACCGGCCCCCCGCCCTCACCGGCATCTCGCTGCGGATCGCCCCCGGCGAGTGGGTCGCCGTGGTCGGCGGCAGCGGCAGCGGAAAATCCACCCTGGCCCGGCTCGCGGCCGGCGTGCTGCGCCCCTGGAAGGGCGAGGTGCTGCTCGACGGCCGCCCCCGCGACGACTGGCACCGGGCCGTCGTCACCAGCCAGGTCGCCTACGTCGAGCAGCAGTTGCGCCTCTTCGAGGGCACCGTCCGGGAGAACCTCACGCTCTGGGACCCCTCCGCCGACGAGGACGCCCTGCACCGCGCCCTCGCCGACGCCGAAGCCGCCGAACTCGTCCGCCGCCGCGGCGGACTGGACGCCCGGATCGACGAGGACGCCCGCAACTGGTCCGGCGGCGAACGCCAACGCCTGGAGATCGCCCGGGCGTTGGCCCTCGACCCGGTGCTCGTGGTGCTCGACGAGGCGACCAGCGCCCTGGACGCCCACACCGAGGCCGCCGTCAACACCCACCTGCGCCGCCGCGGCGTCAGCTGCCTCGTCCTGGCCCACCGCCTCAGCACCATCCGGGCCGCCGACCGGGTCGTGGTGATCCGAGGCGGCCGGATCGTCCAACAGGGCCCGCCCGCCGAACTCGCCGAACAGGACGGCCCCTACCGGGAGTTGCTGCGCGAGTCCGAGAACGCCGGGACCACCCGGACCACCCCGCACCAGCCCGTCCGGACGGAGGAGCAGGCATGACCGTCACCACCACTGCCGCCCCCGCGGGCGGCCCGCGGACCACCGCGGCGGACACCGAGCGCGGCCCGGCGACCCGGGCCGACGCCACCGCGGACGCCAACCGGACCGCGCTCGCGGACGCGTTGGCGCAGTTCGGCACCACCACCCGTCCGCACACCTCCCCGCGCCGCGGCGGAGCCGCGCCGACAGCGCCGCGCCACCGCGCGGACCAGGCGCGGGAGGTGCTGCGGGCGCTGGGGGTGCCGGTGCCGAAGGAGGTCCCCGCCGCGGTGCGGGACGCCGCCGACCCGGTGACGGCGCTGCTGCGCCGGGCCGGGGTGCGCTGGCGGCCCGTGACGCTGGACGGCGGGGACGAGCGCGGTACGGCCGGGCCGATGGTGGCGTTCGCCGCCGAGGACGGCCGGCCGATCGCCCTGATCCCCCGGGCGGGGCGGCACCGCCGCCACGACCCGGGTTCCGGACGGGCTGCCACCCGTGCGGAGTTGAGCCGCCAGGCGCTGCTGCTGCACCCGCCGCTGCCACCGGGGTGCCCGACCCCGGCCGACCTGCTGCGCTTCGCCCTCGCCGTGCCCGGTGCCCGCCGGGACCTGGCGGTGCTGAGCGTGGCGGGTCTGGTGTCGGCGCTGCTCGGTCTGCTCGTCCCGCTGTCCACCGGAGTGCTGCTGCCCGGCCTGCTGCTGGCCGAACGGCACCCGGTGCGCTGGCTGGCCGTGCTGCTGGGCTCCGCGGTGGTGGCGTCCTGGCTGCTCACGCTGGTCCGCAACACCGCGGCCGTCCGGCTCACCAGCCGGGTGCAGCACGCGCTCGAACCCGCCGTCTGGGACCGGCTGCTGGCCCAGGACGCGCGGTTCTTCCGCGACTACACCACGGGTGACCTGGTGCACCGGGCGAACGCGGTGGCGCAGGCCCGGCAGGCCCTCTCGGAGGTGCTGGTGGGCGCCGTGCTGGGCGCGGTGTTCGCCGTCACCGGCCTGACGGTCCTGCTGCTGGTGGACTGGCGGCTCGGCGGGCTGCTGCTGCTCGCCGTGCTGGCGGTGACGGCCGGGCTGCTGCTGCTCGGCCGTCGCCGCCAGGAGCACGAGTCGCAGGTGTACGAGGCGCACGGGCAGCTGCAGGGCGTGCTGTACGGGCTGCTGCTGGGCATCGACAAGATCCAGACCGCGGGCCGGGAGATCCAGGCGTTCGCCCGCTGGGCCGTCCCGTTCGCCGGGCAGAAGCGCGCGGACGCCGCCGCGATGCGCAGCGAGGCGCTCTCCGGCGCCCTCACCGCCGCGCTCCAACCCCTGCTGCTGGCCGTGCTGCTGGCGGGCGCGACGTTCGGCTCGGCGGCCGAGGCCGGGCACCTGGTCGCGGCGGGCGTCGCGGCCGGCCAGGTCGCGCTGGCGCTGGGCCAGGTCACCCACGCCGCGGCGGGCGCCTACGGGGTCGCCCCGGTGCTGGAGCGGCTGCGGCCGATCCTCGCCGAACCGGCCGTGAACGCCGCCGAGCGGGCCGGCCGACTCGCCGACCCGGGCCGCCTGAGGGGGCAACTCGCCCTGGAGAACGTGGTGTTCCGCTACCCGGGCAGTGCGCTGCCGACCCTGGACGGGGTGTCGCTGCGGGCCGAGCCCGGCGAGTTCGTCGCGGTGGTCGGCCCGTCCGGCGCCGGGAAGTCCACCCTGGTCCGGCTGCTGCTCGGCTTCGAGCAGCCCGAGTCCGGTGCGGTCCGCTACGACGGCCGCGAACTGGCCGCGCTGGACGCCCGGTTGGTGCGCCGCCAGCTCGGCTCGGTGCTCCAGCACGGCCGGATGCTGCGCGGCTCGCTGCTGGAGAACCTGGCCGGGGCCGACCCCGACGTCACCGAGGAGCGGATCTGGCGCGCCGCCGAACTCGCCGGGATCGCCGACGAGTTGAGGGCACTGCCGATGGGCCTCGGAACCCGGGTCGGCGAGGACGCCCAGGGCTTCTCCGGCGGCCAGGTGCAACGCCTGCTGCTGGCCCGCGCGCTGGTCCGTGACCCGGCCGTGCTGCTGCTCGACGAGGCCACCTCCGCGCTCGACAACACCACCCAGCAGCGGGTCGCCGAGGCCGTCGCCGGCCTCGACCGCACCCGCCTGGTGATCGCCCACCGACTGAGCACCGTCCGCACCGCCGACCGCATCTACGTGCTGGACGGGGGACGGGTGTCCGCCGAGGGCACCTACCGCGAACTGCTCGGCACCGACCCGCTGTTCACCCGCCTCGCCCGCCTCCAGGAGATGTGAGATGTCGCTCGACGTTCAGACCTGGCTCCGCACCGCCGGAAGCCCGGGCCACCAGGCCCCGACGACCGCCCTGCTGCCCGGCCTGCCCGGCGCCGACGAGCGGCTGCACGCCGTGATCGCCGCCGCGGCGAGCTTCGAGGAACGGGCCGCCGCCCGCGACGACGGGCAGGCCCCGTTCGCCCCCGACCCGGCCGAGGACCGGCGCAGCCGCGCCGCCGTCGTGGAGACCTGGCTGCGCCGCGCCGCGGGCGACCAGCGCTCGGCCGGGGTGCTGCTCGACCACCTCGCCGGGACCGGCCGCCCGCTGGGCGACGGCCTGCGCCGCGTCCGCCTGGCCGACCCGGCGAAGCTGCCGAGCTGGGCGTACCCGCTGGCGGTGTTCCTGCGCGCCCAGAGCGCGGTGCCCGCGACCGGGCCGGGCGCGGTCACGGCGGGCTTCCGGGCCGCCGCCGACGCCCTGCTGCCCGCCGGGGAGGGCTCGGTGCTCGGCGTCCCGGTCACCGCGAAGGGCCGCGCCGACGTGGCCGCCACCCTGACCGGGCGGCTGGTGGAGGTCGCCAACCTCACCCTGTGCCAGGAGTTCCAGCTCGCCACCGGCCGCCCCCGGGCGACCGGCTGGGACGCCGAGGGCGGACCGGACGCCTCCACCGCGGGCTGGCTGGCCCGGCTGGAGCGGCTGCCCGCACTGGCCTACCTGATCGGCACGGTCTGCCGCCAGTGGCAGGAGATGTACACCGAGATGTTCGCCCGCTTCGCCGCCGACCGGCCCGGCCTGGTCGAGCAGATGTGGGGCGGCGTCGACCCGGGCGCGCTGGACTCGGTGCACGGCGACGCGGGCGACCGGCACGCCCAGGGCCGCTCGGTGGCGCTGCTGCGCTTCGAGAACGGCGCGGGCGTGGTCTACAAGCCCAAGGACATGCGGCACGCCGCCGCCTTCCTCGGCCTGGTCGAGCGCCTCAACCGGGAGCTGAGCCTCGACCTGCCGCTGCGCACCGTGCTGATCCGCTCCGACCGCGGCGACGACGGCCACGCCGCCTCGCTCAGCACCGACTGCTCCGGCGACTACGGCTGGGAGGAGCTCGTCCCGTCCCGCCCGTGCGCCGACCGGGCCGGCTTCGCCCGGTTCTACCGCCGCCTGGGCATGACGATCCGGCTGGTGCAGCTGCTGGAGGGCCGCGACCTGTGGGCCGACAACCTGCTGGCCGACGGCGAGCACCCCGTCCTGATCGACCTGGAGTGCCTGCTCTACCCGCGGGTCCAGGCCCCGCCGGTCCTGACGGAGGGCCAGCGCGGCCTGCTGGACGAGCTGGAGACCACCGTGGTGCGCACCGCGATGGCCTTCCAGGCGTGGACCCCGGCCGGGCGCACCGACGCCCTCGACATCGGCTGCCTGTCCCGGGTCGGCAGCCTGGAGACCTCCCCCGGCGTGCCCGCCCTGCCGCTGCCCGCCTACCGCCCGGTGCACGACGGGCAGCCGGCCGATCCGTGGCAGTACACCGAGGAGGTGGCCGACGGCTACCGCGAGATGCACGCGGCCCTGCACCGGCTGCGCGGCGAACTCGCCGACCCCGAAGGTCCGCTGAGCGGGTTCCGGGGCATCTGGGTGCGCTACATCTGGCGCCACACCTGGGACGGCTACAAGATCCTGCGGGCCTCCACCAGCCCGCTCGCCCTGGACGACGGCGCGACCCGGGAGACCGTCATCGCCGGTGCGCTGCGCGGCGCCGTCACCGCCCGCGCGGGCGACGCCGCCCGCGGCGACCTGCTGGAGGTGGTGCTCGCCGAACTCGACTCGTTCCGCTCCTTCGACATCCCGTTCTTCCGCTCGCTGACCACCTCCTCCTCGGTGTTCACCGCCGACGGCCGGGAGATCCCCGGGCACTTCCGGTCCACCGGCTGGGAGCGCCTGCAACAGCGGGTCGCCGAACTCGACGGCTTCGACCTGGAGGGGCACGTCGCGGTGCTGTCCGGCTGCACGGACGCCGCCCGGGCCGGCACCGAGCAGCCCCCGGCGAAGCCGCTCCGGCCGCTGCGCGCGGCCGAACCGCCCACCTCCGGCGAGCTGCTCTCCGCCGCCACGGCGCTCGGCGACCGCATCCTCGCCGACCGGCGCCCCACCGGCTGGCTCGGCCAGAGCTGGTACCCGGGCACCGGCCTGCGCCAGGTCGAGGCGCTCGGCCCCGACCTGACCTCCGGCACCCTCGGCATCGCCCTGCTGTTCGCCGAACTCTGGTCCGCCACCGGCGAACCCCGCTTCCACCGGGCCGCGCACGGCCTGCTCGCCGAGGCCGCCGCCCTGATCGACCCGGAGGAGCCGATGGCCTTCGCCTTCGCCGGGGACTCCCGGCTGGCCTCCGGCGCGCCCGTCCCCGGCGGCTTCTTCGGCCCCGGCGCGATCATCCACGGCCTGGCCCGCGGCGGCCTGCTGCTGGGCGAGGCCGACTTCCTCACCGCCGCCCAGGCCCTCGTCCCCGGCGCGCTGACGGTCGCCGAGTCCGCCTCCAACCGGCCCGGCCGCCCGGTGCGCGTCCCGCACGGCGACGTCCCGCTCGGCACCGCCGGCCTGCTGCTCAACCTGCTGCGGCTGCGCCGCGCCGCGGGCGGCAGCCACGGCGAGACCGACCGGGCGATCCGGGTGCTGGCCGCCGGGGCGGTCGACCGACTCGCCGACGAGCACACCCCGTTCGACTTCCTGGAGCTCGTCCCCGGCGGCACCGACTCGATCGCCGCCGCGCTCGCCCGCACCCTCGCCGAAGCCCCCGCCCTGCTCGCCGACCCCGCGGACGTCCGGGCCCGGCTGCGCGCCCACCGCTTCGCCACCGGCACCCGCTCCGGCCGCCTCGCCTGCCTCGACACCGCCGTCTCGCTCGGCGCCGACGCCGTCGACCGGGCCGACCTCGGCGCCCTCGCCCCGCCCGTCACCGGTCCCGAACTCGCCGCCCTCACCGGCCGCGCCCTGCTCTCCGCCGCCACCGAGGCGCTCACCGCCGCCGAGGCCGGACTCGTCCACACCCTGCCGGAAGGCGCCGAGGCCCTGCTGGACGGCCCGTTCTACGACGGCCGCGAGGCCGCCGCCCTGATGGTCCGCGAACTGCTCACCCGCCACCGCCTGCACGGCACCTGGTTCCCGGACCGGGCCGCGCACGACGCCGTCAACCTCGGCGCGCTGGACGGCACCGTCGCCGTCGGCCTGCTGCTGCTGCGCCTGCACGACGCCTCCGCCGCCCCGCTCGCCACCCTGCGCTGACCGCGCGCCGCCACGAGGAGTACCCGCCATGTCCGAACTCATCGGCTTCAAACGCCACTTCACCCCGTACGTGGTCGACGGCGAGGCCGTCTACCTGGTCTCCGAGCGCGGCGTCTCGGTGGTCGACGGCACGCTCGCCCAGGCCCTCGCCCCGCTGCTGGACGGCACCCGCACCGCCGAGCAGATCGGCGCCGCCCTGGACGGCGTCGTCCCCGCCGACAGGCTCCGCGCGGGCGTCGACAAGCTCCGCGCGGGCGGCTGGGTCACCGCCGCCGACCCGGCCACCGACCGCCCCGGCGCCGCCTTCTTCGAGATGGCCGGGCAGGACGGCGACACCGCGATGACCGCGCTGCGCAGCGCCACCGTCCGGGTCGAGGTGTACGGGGAGCTCGACCCCGCCCCGTTCCTGGCCGCGCTGGCCGCCGCGGGCGTCACCGTCGACCAGGACGCCGCCTTCACCGTCGCCCTCACCGAGGACTACCTCCACCCCGGCCTGGCCGAACGCAACCGGCAGGCCCTCGCCGACGGCCGCCCCTGGCTGCTGGCCCGCCCGGTCGGCTCGATCGTCTGGGTCGGCCCGGTGTTCAGCCCCGACGCCCCGGACGCCGGGGACACCGAGGGCTCCGGCTGCTGGGAGTGCCTGGCGCACCGGCTGTCCGCCAACCGGCAGTCGCTCAGCTACCTGCAGCACCGCCTCGGCCAGGACGAACCGATCTCCACCGCCGGGGCCCACCTGCCCGCCACCCTGGCGCTCGGCACCCAGCTCGCCGCCCTGGAGACCGCCAAGTGGCTGGCCGGGGCCCGCCCGCCGCAGCCCGCCGTCACCACCCTGGACACCGTGCTGCTGGAGAGCGAGAAGCACGTCCTGGTGCGCCGCCCGCAGTGCCCCTCCTGCGGCGACGACGCGATGGTCTCCAGGCGCCAACTGGCGCCCGTCGCCTTCGCGTCCCGCCCCAAGGCGTTCACCGCCGACGGCGGCCACCGCTCCGCCTCGCCCGAGGACATGCTGGAGAAGTACCGCCCCCAGCTCAGCCCGATCACCGGCGTGGTCACCACCCTCGTCCCGGCCGCCCGCACCCCCACCGGCCTGCGGGTCTACGTCTCCGGGCAGAACCTCTCCCGGCAGAGCGGCGACCTGAGGCAGCTGCGCACCGGCCTGCGCTCGGTCTCCTGCGGCAAGGGCCGCACCGACGTGCAGGCCCGGGCCTCCGCGCTCGGCGAGGCCATGGAGCGCTTCTCCGGCGTCTTCCAGGGCGACGAGGCCCGCCGCACCGCGACCTTCGCCGAACTCGGCGACGCCGCGATCCACCCCTCCCGCACCCTGCTCTACTCCGCCAGGCAGTACGCCGAGCGCGACCGCTGGAACGTCAAGCAGTCGATGTTCAACGTCGTCCCGGTGCCGTTCCGCGAGGACGACCCGATCGAGTGGTCCCCGGCCTGGTCGCTGACCGAGCAGCGCCACCGCTGGCTGCCCACCCAGGCGATGTACTACGGCTACCGGCACGCCGGCCGGTTCTACGCCGCGGGCGACTCCAACGGCTGCGCGGCCGGCACCTCCTTCGAGGACGCGGTGCTCCAGGGCTTCCTGGAACTCGTCGAACGGGACGCCGTCGCGCTGTGGTGGTACAACCGCGTCCAGCGCCCCGCCGTCGACCTGGACGCCTTCGGCGACCCGTACGTCGACCGGCTCCGCGAGGTCTACCGCGGCCTGCGCCGGGAGATCTGGGCGCTCGACCTGACCGCCGACTTCGGCATCCCCGTGGTCGGCGCGTTCTCCCGGCGGCTCGACGCCGGGAGCAACGGCACCAACGAGGACGTGCTGATCGCGTTCGGCGCCCACCTCGACCCGCACATCGCGCTCACCCGCGCCCTGACCGAGATGAACCAGTTCCTCGGCCCCGTCGCCGGGGACGAGCACGGCCGGGTCACCTACGCGGGCGCCGACCCCGAGCAGAAGGCCTGGTGGACCACCGCCACCGTCGCCAACCAGCCCTACCTGCTGCCCGACCCGAACGCCCCGCGCTCCACCCCCGCCAGCTGGCTCCCGCTCGCGGGCGCCGACCTCGCCGACGACCTGGCGCTCGTCCAGCGGATCGTCGAGGACCACGGCATGGAGTTCCTGGTCGCCGACCAGACCCGCCCCGACGTGGGGCTGCCCGTCGCCCGGGTGATCGTCCCCGGCATGCGGCACTTCTGGGCCAGGTTCGCGCCCGGCCGGCTCTACGACGTCCCGGTCCGGCTCGGCTGGCTGGACACCCCGACCCCGGAGAGCGAGCTCAACCCGATCCCCGTCTTCATCTGACCGCCCGCGGGGCAGCCGGGCCCGGCTGCCCCGCCCCCTCCGGGGAGGTACCCGTGACCGTCATCGAAACCCTGCCGCCCGCCCCCGCCACCGGGGGCCACCACCCGCTGCGCCGCCTGCTGCGGCTGCGACCCGAGGTCGAGGTCACCGCCCAGGGCGCCGACGTCGAACTCGCCCACCCGTGGGGCCGCCAGCGCGTCCACGCCCTCGGCGAGCACACCGTCGCCGCGCTGCTCGACCTCACCCGCGCCGACGCCGACCTCGACCTGCTGGCGCTCGACCACGTCCGACTGCTGAAGCTGCTCGAACGCTTCCCGTACCTGGTCACCACCACCGTCGCCGACCGGTTCGGCACCCCGCTGGCCACCGCCGTGCCGATCGCCCGCTCCGCCGCCCTGCCCGGGTTCGCCCGCCCCACCGGCGAGTTGGTGCTCTCCCGGTTCGCCTACCTGCGCCGCCTGCCGGACGGCCAGGGCCAGGACGGCGAGAGCTGCGTCCTCGAATCGCCGATGGCGCCGTTCCGCCTCACCCTGCACCGGGCCTCCGCCGGAGCCTTCGTCGCCGCGCTCAGCACCTCCCGCACCGCCGAGGCCGCCGCCCTGCTCGCCGGGATGAGCCCCGCCGAGGGCGAGGCGCTGGCCGGACTGCTCGCGGGCGGCGGCTTCCTGGACGCGGGCAAGGGCGCCGAGGCCCCGCTCTGGGACTTCCACGACCTGCTGTTCCACGCCCGCAGCCGCCCCGGCCGCCACGACTACCCCACCGGCGGCGTCTTCGCCCACCAGGACGTCCCGCAACTGCCCGCGGTCTCCACCCCGGGCGCCCGCGAGGAGGGCGAGGGCATCGACCTGCCCGTCCCCGACTGGGAGACCGTGGTCGCCCGCGACCCCGCGCTCAGCGAGGTCCTGGAGGGCCGCCGCTCGGTGCGCACCTACGCCGACGCCCCGGTCAGCCTCGACCAACTCGCCGAACTGCTCTACCGGGTGGCCCGGGTCCGCCGCGTCATCCCCGGCGACCCCGCCGACCCGCACGGCTACGACGGCGTCGAACGCCCCTACCCGGCCGGCGGCGCCACCGGCGAACTGGAGGTCTACCTCTCGGTGGTCAAGTGCACCGGCCTGGAACCCGGCGTCTACCGCTACGACGCCGCCGCCCACCGGCTGCGCCCCCGCCCGTTCCAGCACCCCGGCGAGGAGGCCGCGTTCAGCGAACTCGTCACCGCCGCCTGGCGCGCCACCGCCTGCACCGTCGACCCGCAGGTGCTGCTCACCGTCACCAGCCGCTTCGGCCGGCTCTCCTGGAAGTACAGCCAGATCGCGTACGCGCTGACCCTCAAGCACGTCGGCGTGCTCTACCAGACGCTCTACCTGGTGGCCACCGCCATGGGCCTGGCCCCGTGCGGCCTCGGCTCCGGCGACACCGACGCCGCCGCCCGGGCGCTCGGCCTGGACTGGACGGCGGAGTCCTCGGTCGGCGAGTTCCTGATCGGCAGCCGCCCGGCCGGGGTGCCGCGCACCGCGCACGGCTTCGCGGACGTGGTGGACGCGGCCCGCGCGGGGGAGGGCTTCGGCGAGAACTTCTGACGCCCCTTCCGGACGCACGCCTGCGACCCGTCAGCGGGAATCTGACGGGTCGTCGGCGAGCCGTTCTCCTCCTTCGACCGCCCTACAGCCAGCCGCACTCGCGGGCGATCCGGATCGCGTCGCAGCGGTTGCGGGCCCTGGTCTTGGCGATCGCCGCCGAGACGTAGTTGCGCACCGTGCCCGGCGAGAGCGACAGCGCCGCAGCCGCCTCCCGCACCGTGCTGCCCTCGGCGATCTCGCCCAGCACCGCCAGCTCCCGGCGGCTCAGCGGCCCGGCCTGGCCGGTGCGCACCACGTCCAGCACCAGCCGCGGGTCGTACACCCGGCCGCCGCGGGCCAGTTCGCGCACCGCCGCGATCAGCGCCGCGGCCTGCACGTCCTTCAGCAGGACCCCGGCCGCGCCCTCCACCAGCGCCCGCCGCAGCTCCGCCGTCCGCGGCAGCGCCGGGACGAGCAGCAGCACCGCCGTGCCGGGCGCCGCCTGCTGCACCTGCCGGGCCAGCGCCGGGCCGTCCGGCTGCTCCGGCTCCAGGCCCAGCACCGCCACCGCGGGCCGCACCCGGGCGGCCGCCGCCGCGGCCTCCTCGCCGCCGGCCGCCTCGGCGACCACCGCGAGGTCCTCCTCCCGGTCCAGCAGGGCCCCCAGGCCCGAGCGGAACAGGTGGTGGCCGTCGGCCAGCAGGAGCGTGGCCTGCTCCGCCGCCACCGCCCCGGTGGGCGGGAACCGGCCGGTCATGACCCGCTGCTCCAGCGGGCGTTCCAGTGCGGTCGTCATCCGCGCGCCTCCCCGGTCCGTTCCGGCCCGATCAGCCCCAGCCCCAGGTGCCGGACTCCTGCGCGCCGCCGGTCGGGCTGCCGGACGGGCTCGGGCTGCCGGACGGCACGGGCGTCGGGTCGGACACGCCGGGGCCGATCACGACCGCCTGCGCCCCCGCCTCGACGGGCTGCTGCGGGCCGCCCGCGACCGCCCCGTCGGCGGTGACCACGGCGGCCCGCTGGGCCGGCCCGGCCAGTTCGGCGGCGGTGGCGACGCCACCCAGGGTCAGAGCGCCAAGTGCGGCAATCGCGACAATTCGGATGTTCAGCGACATGGGAGTGCCCGGTCCTCTCGTGTTCGGCTGTTCCCCGGGCTGCCACCGGGGGAGTGTGGTGTGAACCGTCGCCAGGCGTCCGGTGCGCTCCGCGTCCCCCGCCGGGGGCTGCTGCCGCGGTTCCCGTTCCGTCGTCCTGCCGACAGCAACGAGAGTGCTCCCGGTGGCCCCTCCGTGTCAGTAGCCGGAGCTGGCACCAGAGTGCCGTGACACCCTGAGGACAGCTCCGGACGTGCGTTGTTGATGTACAGTCAACTGCGGGCGCGGTCCTGCCACCGGCCCAGCGCGAACCACGGGTCCGCCTCGCACCGCGCCACCGACCAGCCCGCCAGCGGCCCCTCCGGCCCCACCAGCGCCCGCGCCCCCGCCCGCAACGCCCACTCCGCCGCCAGCAGCGAGGAGGACGTCAGGAAGCACACCGCCACCAGCCCGTCGCCGTCCTCCCGCACCC
The DNA here is from genome assembly GCF_030268885.1 of Kitasatospora phosalacinea. Taxonomy (GTDB): domain Bacteria; phylum Actinomycetota; class Actinomycetes; order Streptomycetales; family Streptomycetaceae; genus Kitasatospora; species Kitasatospora phosalacinea_C. The sequence goes on along the minus strand of NZ_BSSA01000007.1, from coordinate 65,000 downwards.
GCGCGTGGCACACCCGGGCCCCGTCCAGCGGCAACCGCAGCAGCAGCGCCCGCACCGGACCGGCCCCGGCCGCCTCCGGGCAGCCGTCCGCGACGGGCGGCGGAACCAGCTCCAGACGGATCGCGTACATTCCTCCAGCGTGGCAAATCCCGCGCCGTTCCGGGCCGTCCGCCGGGTGTCAGATCCCCGCCTGGCACCAATATGACAGTTGCGAGGCGCCCTTCACGTCTCGCCCACCAGTGCGACAGAATCTCCGCAAGCCAGTTCTCCCGCTGTCCGGTCAGCGCTAGTCTGACGCCCGGTCAGCAGGAATCCGGGGGGTGCGCGGCACCTGCGCGCTGGAGGTCGACATGGGCAGAACCACGAGAACGGGCACCTGGTCGGACGCGCGGAAGACCGGCCGTTGACCGCCGGCGGCCCGGTCGGGCTCGACGCGTTCGGCGAGGCGGTCTACCGCGCCATGCTGCTCCACCCCGACCTGGACACCGGCGGCCTGGCCGGACACCTCGACGCCACCGAGGCCGAGGTCTGCGACGCCCTCGACCGGCTCGCCGACCTCGCCCTCACCCGCCCCGCCAGCTGCGGCACCCGCTGGCGCGCCGTCAACCCCGAACGCGGCCTCGCCGCCCTCCTCGCCCACCAGGAGGCCGAGGAGGCCCGCCGCCAGCGCGAAGCCGAACGCAGCCGCGCCGCGATGGCCGGGCTGATCGCCGAGTACGCCAGCATCCACGCCCCCGGCGCGGGCGAGCAGCGCGGCATCGAGATGCTCTCCAGCCTCGACCAGGTCCGCGACCGGCTCATCCAGCTCGCCTCCGACGCCACCGCCGAAGTGCTCTCCTTCGCCCCCGGCGGCCCCCAGCCCGCCCCCGTCATGGAAGCCAGCCGCGCCCTCGACCAGGAGACCCTGGAACGCGGCGTCCGGATGCGCACCGTCTACCAGGACAGCGTCCGCAACGACCCCGCCACCGTCCAGTACGCCCGCTGGCTGCACGGCCTCGGCGGCGCCGTCCGCACCACCCCGACCCTCCCGCTGCGCATGATCGTCGTCGACAACGCCACCGCCATCGTCCCGATCGACCCCGAGGACCCCCGCAAGGGCGCCGTCCTGCTCCAGAGCCCCGGCGTGGTCGCCGCCCTCCGCGCCCTCTTCGACCAGGTCTGGGAACACGCCCGCCCCCTCGGCGAGAGCCCCCAGCGCGACCCCCACGGCCTCACCGGCCAGGAACGCGAACTCCTCCGCCTCCTCGCCGAAGGACTCACCGACGAACGCGCCGGCCAACGCCTCGGCGTCTCCCTGCGCACCGTCCGCCGCATGATGGCCGACCTCATGGTCCGCATGGACGCCCGCAGCCGCTTCCAGGCCGGCATCCACGTAGCCGCCCTCGGCTGGCTCGAAACCCCCGAGGACGCCCCCGCCTGACCCCCACCCACCCCAGACCCCCGGCCCGGCCCCCCCCCGACAGACGGCCGCACCCGCACCCCGGCCACCCGCCACAGGCGTCCCGCGACACCGGCCCCCTGCTCCGGCGACCCCCGCCGCAGGGGTTCTCCTCGCCGTGCTCGCCCCGCCGCAGGCGCTCCGCGACACCGGTGCCCGCCGCAGGCGCTGCGCGGCTCCCCGGCCCGGCTACCCGCCGCAGGCGTCCCGCGGTACCGGCACCCGGCAGACGGCCGCCCGCGCACCCCGGCACCCGGCAGGGCCGCCCGCCACGGGCCTCCTGCGCCACCGGTGCCCGGCACCTGCGCGGCCCTGGCGGTGTTCGCCCCGTCGTGCCCCGCAGGGGTTCTCCTCGCCGTGCTCGCCCCGCCGCAGGCGCTCCGCGACACCGGTGCCCGCCGCAGGCGCTGCGCGGCTCTCCGGCCCGACTGCCCACCGCAGGCGTCCTGCGGCGTCGGCGCCCGGCGCCCTGTGCACGTGCCCGCCTGACGACGTCCGCCGCCGCCCAGCCCGTCGCAGTCGCTTCCCGGCCCTCCGGTGCGGCTGCCCGCCGCAGGCGGTCTCAGCGGCGGTGCTTGCCGCTGGTCGGCGCGGGCGTCGGGTACGGGATGCGGAGCTTGCGGGCGAAGGGGGCGACCGAGGCGCCCACGCCGAGCGGGCGGGCGAGGACGAAGAGCGACAGGAGCACCGCGAGCGAGCCCACCGCCAGGCCGGTCAGACTGCCGAGGAGGCTCGCGCCGAAGCGCCCCGCCAGCCAGTGCGCGGCCAGCGCGCCGGGGACGCAGGCGAGGACCAGGCCCAGGTGCAGGGTGACCAGGCGGCCGCCCTCCAGCCCGCTGCCGCGCCGTCCGCCGCGGCGCACGCCCAGGTCGACGGTGGCGTTGGCGCCGGGCGCGAAGGCGTCGGTGCGCAGCACCATCGTGGCGTCCGGGTTCCCCTCCGGCTGTCGCGGTGCGGGCACCGTGGTGGCCGCGGGCGCGCCCTTCGCGAGGCGGCGGCCCAGCGCCACGCCGGTCACCACCGCCGACAGGGTGGCCGCCACGGTGTGCGCCACCGCCATGCCGATCACCTTGTAGCGCAGCGGCAGCGTCTCGTACGCCACCCAGCACAGCGCCGCGTTGGTGCCGGTGGAGATCAGGGTCAGCCAGAACGGAGTCCGGGCGTCGCCCATCGCGTAGAAGCCGCGGGCCAGGCCGTACTGGGCGCAGAACGCGGGCAGGCCGACCGCGAAGGCCATCAACAGCAGGCCGACCACCATCGCGTCGTCGTGCACGGACTGCCCGGGGCCGTAGCCGTACGCGGCCATCGCGATCTGCGAGCCCAGCGCGAAGAACAGCACCGCGGCGGTGACCACCATCGCCGCCGAGGAGCGCAGCACGCCCGACAGGTCCTCGCCGATCTTCCGGTAGTCGCCCGCCGTCGCGGCCCGGGACATGGTCGGCAGCAGCGCCGTCACCAGCGACACCGTGATCACGCCCTGCGGGACGACGAACAGCGCGTAGGCGTTGTTGTAGGCGGAGAAGCCGCGCCCGCCCAGGATGCCCGCGGCTTTCGCCGCGGTGCCCGCGCTGGTGCTCAGGCTGGTGATCACCGCGAAGGACAGCTGGGTGGCCAGCACCAGGGCCAGCGCCCAGCCCGCCGCGCGCAGCGGCCGGGTCAGGCCCGCGCCGCGCCAGTCGAAGCGCGGGCGGTAGGTGAAGCGGGCCGAGCGCAGCGAGGGCAGCAGCGCGACCGCCTGCACCACGATGCCCAGGGTCGAGCCGAGGCCCAGCAGCAGGGCGTCCCCGCTGCTCACCTCGTTCGCCTCGTAGGCGTGCCTGCCCATCGCCAGGTAGCCGCCGAACACGCCGATCGCGACCACGTTGTTCAGCACCGGCGTCCACATCATGGCGCCGAACCGGTCGCGGGCGTTCAGCACCTGCCCGAGCAGGGTGAACACGCCGTAGAAGAGGATCTGCGGCAGGCAGTACCGGGCGAAGGTGATCGCCAGTTCGCGCTGCACGCCCTCGAACTCGGAGTAGAAGTCGACGATCTGCGGGGCGAACAGCCAGGCGCCGACCGTCAGCACCACCAGGATCACCCCGCACAGGGTGAGCAGCCGGTCGGTGTACGCCTGGCCGCCGTCCTTGTGGGTCTGCATCGCGTGCACCAGCTCCGGCACGAACACCGAGGCCAGCACGCCGCCGAGCAGCATCATGTAGACGATGTTCGGCAGCGAGTTCGCCACGTTGAACGCGTCACCGGCCGGGCCGGTGGCCAGCGCCGCCACGATCACCGCGCTGCGCACGAAGCCCAGCGCCCGGGAGGCCAGCGAGCCCAGTGCCATGATCAGGCCGTTGCGGCCGGTGGAGGCGGCGGGCTCGGCCGCGGCGGGCTCCGGGGCCCCGGCGGCCGGCTCCTCGCCCACCCGCGGCGGCGGCACCGGACGCTCCGGGGCCTGCGGCGGGTACGACGGCCAGCCGGGCTGCTCGAACGCCTGGGCCGGGATCCGCCCCAGCTGCACGGTCGGCTGGTCCTGCCCGGCGTAGCCGCCCTGCGGCGGCCGCGGCTGCTGGTACGGGTTGCCCTGCGGCTGCTGGTACGGGTTTGCCTGCGGCTGCTCGTACCCGCCGCCCTGCGGGGAGTACGGGTCGCCGGATCCGTCCGCGGTGTGCATGGTCATCGGACCCCCCGTCGATCGGTGCCCGTCCGGCGTTGCGTGGGTGAGTGCGGGAAGTCGGTCCGTTCCGGACTCCGCCTGCCGGTTGCAGGGTGCACCAGCCGCAGAAGTCTGCCCCACTTCGGCACCCGATGGGGAGTCGGGTGCCGACCGGCGGGGTGTCCGGCCGGGTCGCACGGGTGCCCGGGGGCCTTGCCACGGACGCCGGGCAGCGCCGTTTGCGCCCGGAAACACGCGGAATGCTGGTCACGCCGTTCCCCCGGGCGGAGGATGCGGGCAACGCAGTGTGACGTTGCTCACGGTCCGTCAGGAGCGCCCCGGATCGCGCTCCGTGGCGGACTCCGCCCACCCCACCGGTTCGACCGCCGAACCCGCCGAACCCGCCGAACGCGCCGGACCCGTCGAACGCGCCGGACCCGTCGAACGCGCCGGACCCGTCGAACGCGCCGAGCCGACCCGTCCGCCCCTCGGTCCGCCTCCGCCCCCCGGTCCGCCTCCGCCCCCCGGTCCGCCTTCGCCCGTCGGCCCGCCCCCCGGCCCGGCCGCCTCCGCGGCCCCCACCGGTGGCAGCGGCGGCGCCAGCACCCGCTGCACCCGCGGCCGGGCGCGCCGCCGCAGCCGCCGCACGTCCCGGCCGATCCGCCCGGGCCGCCACAGCTCCAGTGCGAGCGCGGGAACGGCCAGCACCACCGGGGCGGCCGCCCAGCCCGCCAGCACGTCGCTGGGCCAGTGCACGCCGAGCGCGATCACGGTCCAGCCCACGGCGAGCACGGCCAGCGCGGCGGCGCCGCCCGCCACGGCCCGCACCGGCCGTTCCGCCCGCGGCCACAGCAGCGCCAGCAGCGCCCCGCAGGTGACCGCGGAGGCCAGCGCGGGCCCGGAGGGGAAGGACGGGCCGGAGGCGGCCGAGACCGGGTCGGCGAAGTGCGGCGGGGGCCGGTCGGCCAGGGCCCGTCCGGCCCGGCCCGCGGCCCAGCCCAGCAGGGCGGCGGCCGCGGCCCAGCCCGCCAGGGCCCGGGTGCCGGTGACCCACAGCCAGGCGGCGGCCGTCCCGAGCAGCGCCCGCATCACCCAGGGCGCGCCCAGGTCGCCCAGCGTCTGCAGGGCGGCCGTCCACACCGGGTGCCGCAGCGCGTACCGGTGCAGCAGCGAGGTCCAGCTCCGGTCGAACCGGGCCAGCGGCGACCAGCCGGTCCGCGCCAGGAGCAGCAGCAGGGCGAACACCAGCGCACCCGCGAGGGCCGCCCCGGCACAACGGAGCACCGCCGTGCGTTGTACCGGAGGACGGACCGTTCCGGGCGCGGAGCCGGGGCCGGGCCCCGGGCCGGGGTCGTTGGGCTGGTGCATGACAGACACCTTCCCAGCGGCGGGAAGCGATCCGGCGCTGGGGCGATAGCGATTGCGCATCGGTTGTGCGGACGCGCCGCGAAGACCCCGCGCCGATTCGGTGCCGATCCGCGGCAGCACGCCGTGCGGCACGCGTCACGCTGCGTGTACCGGTCGGATGAAAACCGGCAGGATACTGCATCGCCCGGGGAAAACTGAGCCACTTGGGAATGTTGTCCGTTTTCTGTGCGTTGGATCGTTACGTGTGAGCCACGAACGGCCCACACGCTGGTGCCGAGCGGCGGAACGGAGCGCCCCCGGCAGCGTCAGTGAGGGAGCAAGCATGGCCACCCGTGCCGTCGTACGCGACAGGGCCGATCGGAGTCGTACGGCCCGCCCGACCAACCTCGAAGCCGACCGCGACCTGGTCGGCATGTACCTTGACGAGATCGCCAGGACGCCCCTGCTCGACGCCGCCGAGGAGGTCGAGCTGTCCCTGCGCATCGAGGCCGGGGTCTTCGCCCAGCACCTGCTGGACGAGGAGGAGCAGCTCGACGGCGTCACCACCGAGGAGCTGCAGGCGATAGCGGACGACGCCGAGCGCGCCAAGGACGTCTTCATCCGGTCCAACCTGCGCCTGGTCGTCGCCGTCGCCCGCCGCTACCCGCGCAGCGGCCTGCCGCTGCTCGACCTGATCCAGGAGGGCAACGCGGGCCTGGTCCGGGCGGTGGAGAAGTTCGACTACTCCAAGGGCTTCAAGTTCTCCACCTACGCGACGTGGTGGATCCGCCAGGCGATCACCCGCTCCATCGCCGACCAGTCCCGCACCATCCGGCTGCCCGTCCACCTGGTCGAGGAGCTCGGCCGGATCCGCCGGGTGCAGCGCGAGAAGGCCAAGGAGCTGGGCCGCGAGCCGGAGCCCGCGGAGATCGCCGCCGAGCTGGACACCACGGAGCAGCGGGTCAAGGACGTCCTGGACTGGGCCCGTGACCCGGTCAGCCTCAACATGTCGGTCGACGACGAGGGCGAGACCCAGTTCGGAGACCTGGTGGAGGACACCGGCGCGGTCTCCCCGGAGGACGCGGTCATGGTGATGATGCGCCGCGAGGAGCTGGACGACCTGATCGGCCGCCTGGACGACCGCACCGCGTCCATCATCCGCAGCCGCTACGGCATGGAGGACGGCCGCGAGCGGACGCTGACCGAGGTCGGCAAGCAGCACGGCCTGACCCGCGAGCGGATCCGCCAGATCGAGAAGCACGCCCTGGCCGAGCTGAAGAAGATCGCGGACCACGCGGGCTTCGAGGCGGCGTAGTGGGCGGGCCGTCGGGGCCCGCGGCCGGTCCTAGAGTGGAGGGCATGACCTCCGCGGACGCCCAGCAGCAGCCCGAGCCCCGACCCGACTCCCGGCCCGGGTCCGCCCCGCGGCCCCGGCTGGTCTTCAAGGACCCGTTCGAGCAGCAGACCTCCGACGACACCGACCGCGGCTGGGGCGACGGGTCGGGGGAGCGGGGGCTCGACTGGTACCGCAGCCAGCGGCCCCCGCACCACGGGGAGAAGTAGGGGCGGTGGGTCAGCCGCGGCGCACCAGCGCGTCGCGGATCTCGGTGAGCAGTTCGACCTCCTTGGCCTCGGCCTCCAGCGCCTCCTCCTCCACCGACTTCCGCTTCCGCATGAAGTGGTTCATCGGCAGGATCAGCAGGAAGTAGACGACGGCGGCCGTGATCAGGAAGGTGAGCGCGGCGCTGAGCACCGAGCCCCAGAGGATGAAGATGCCCGAGGTGACGTTGCCCGCGGCGTCCACCTCGCAGGGGCCCTTGAGGCACGAGGTGTAGGCGGCCAGGTCCTTGGTGCCGAACAGGCCGACCAGCGGGTTGATCACGCCCTTGACGAACGCGTTGACGACGGCGGTGAAGGCCGCGCCGATGACGACGGCGACGGCCAGGTCCACCACGTTGCCGCGGAGCAGGAATTCCTTGAAGCCTTTCATGCCGCGTCGAACGGCGGACGCCGGTGGAGGTCACGGGTGAACCCGCCACCGTCAGGTTGACGCCCGGGGGCAGCCGGGCACCCCGGTGGAGGCCCCGGCGGGCGGCGGCGGAGCCCCCCGCAGCGGGCCGGACAGCAGCACGGCCGCCAGCAGCAGGCACCCGGCGGCGAACCGACCCGGCCGCCGCCGCAGCGCGCAGCGCAGACGGTGGCGGCCCCGCGCGGTGCCGCGGATCGGCGGGAAATCGGGCACCTCGCGGCGCGGCGGGACGAGCGCGGCGGGCAGCGGGGGCAGCACGGAGGAGGTCACGGCAGCGGGCCTTCCGACGGGTGGGCGCGACCCCGGTCGAGGCCACGACGCCATCCTGCGACCGCCCGCCGGACGGCGTCCGCGGATTTCCCCACCCTGTGGAAAACCCCGCCCTGTGGAAAACCGCCCTCACCCCCGCGGGTGAACCGCTGCTCCGTTCGGCCCCCGACCCGTGACCGCCCCCGCCCCGCCGTCCGGAGGAACCCGCGTAACCCGCCCCGCGGCGCCGCGGAGGCGGCCCGGAACAGCACGGAGCCCCCGCCCGGCGACGGCCGGACGGGGGCTCCGTGGAAAGAGCGGGGTTCAGCTCGCGGCGGCCGCGGAGCTGGAGGAGCTGCTGCTGGAGCTGCCGGTCGAGGACGACGAGGTCGAGGACGTCGTCGAGGTCGAGGACGTCGAGGAGGACGAGCCGCTCACCGAGCTGCTGGAGCTGGAGCGGCTGTCGGTGCGGTAGAAACCGGAGCCCTTGAAGACCACGCCCACGGCCGAGAAGACCTTGCGGAGCTTCCCCTGGCAGTCGGGGCACGTGGTCAGCGCGTCGTCGCTGAACTTCTGCACCGCCTCGAGGCCGTTGCCGCACTCGGTGCACTGGTACTGGTACGTGGGCACTTTCCGCTTCCTCCTGTCACTCCCCCTGGCACTCTCACGCCATGAGTGCTAACGACGGTCCATGATGCGGCATTCCGCGGGTGGAGTCCAGCCGCTCAGCCGCGCCGGGCAGCCGTCACCGCCTCCTCGCGGACCGCGCCGCCCCGTGCCACGGTACGGTGCGCGGGCGCCGGGGCGAGCAGCAGGCGGCGCATCGTGACGAGCGCCACCAGGCCGAGGCCCGACCCGGCCAGGGCGACGGTGAAGCCGAGCGAGGGCCCGGAGCGGTCGATCAGCTGTCCGGCGACGGTGGAGCCGAGCGCCAGGCCCAGGCCGATCGAGCCGGTCAGCCAGGTGAACGCCTCGGTCTTGGCGCCGTCCGCGACCAGGGTCTCGACCAGGGTGTACCCGGTGATCAGGGTGGGCGCGATGGCCAGGCCGCAGAACAGCCCGGCCACGGTCAGCGCGACCAGGTTCGGCATCGCCCACAGGGTGGAGCAGCCGAGCACCAGCAACGCGTAGCAGACGACCATCCGCCGCCGGGCGCTGCTGCGCCACGGGACGAGGCCGTAGAGCACGCCCGCCACCATCGAGCCGGTCGCGAACAGGCCGTAGACCAGGCCGCTGAGCCCGCCGGAGCCGGCGTCCTCGGCGAAGGCGGTGATGGAGACCTGCAGGGTGCCGAAGACGGTGCCGAGACCCAGGAAGGCGCCGGCCAGCAGCCGCACGCCGGGGGAGGCCAGCGCGGAGGCGCGGCGGACGCCGGGGGCGGCGGGGCCGGTGGGGGCGGGGGCGGTGTCCCGGCGGGCGGCGAAGGCCAGGCCGCCGAGCAGGGTGAGGGCGGCCTCGGCGGTGAGCCCGGCCGAGGGGTTGACCAGGGTGGCGATGCCGGTCGCCAGCATCGGGCCGATGACGAAGGTGAACTCGTCGGTGACGGACTCGAAGGCGAAGGCGGTGTTCAGCAGCGCGGGCCGCTCGCCCAGCCGGTGCACCCAGCGGGCCCGCACCATCGCGCCGACCTGCGGCACGGCCGCCCCGGCGGGCGCGGCGGCCAGGAACAGCGTCCAGTCGGGGGCGCCGGCGTGGGCCAGCACGATCAGCGCGGCGACCGCGCAGGCGTGCACGACCACGGCGGGGACCAGCACGGCGGCCTGCCCGTGGCGGTCGGCCAGCCGTCCGGTCTGCGGGCCGATCAGGGCCTGGGAGACGGCGGCGGTCGCGGCGACCGCGCCGGCCAGGCCGTAGGAGCCGGTGGTGTCGTGGACCAGCAGCACGATGCCCAGGCTGAGCATCGCGTACGGGAGCCGGGCGACCAGGGCGGGGAACAGGAAGGTCCAGGCGCGCGGGGTGCGCAGCAGCGCACCGTAGCCGGTGCCGTGCGGGGTGGTGTCGTCGACCGGTCGGCGGGCCGCCACGGTCGGTCCTCTCTGCTGCCTGGTAGCGCGCCCGGGGGTGGGGCCGGGCGGGCGCCGAGTGTCGTCCTCTCGCGCGCCGGACGGGGCCGGCGCGCCGACCCTGCATCAGGCAGATGTGGAAATTCAGGTCGGATCAGAATGTACAAGGGTATACCAGGGTGTACTGCCGCGTCGGCCTTCGGTTCGGCGGCTCAGTCGCCCTTCTTCCTGGCCTTGGCAGGCGTCTTCCGGGCGGCGGACGGCTCCTCCGCGTTGTGCAGCCACCCGGCGAGCTTGCCGCCGCGGTCGACGGCGCGCAGCCGGCGCTCGGCGTCCGCGGAGACCTCGTCGGTGGTGACCACCAGCAGTTCGTCGCCCTCGCGCAGCACGGTCATCCGGTCCGGGACGAAGCTGGCGCCCTCGCGGACCACCAGGGTGACGGCGGCGCCCTTGGGCAGGCGCAGCTCGGAGACCTCGACGCCGGACATCCGGGAGCCGGGGGAGAGCTGGACGGAGAGCAGGTGGCCGTGCAGCTTCTCCAGCGGGGCGGACTCGATGCCCAGGTCCTGGCCGATGTCGCCCTCGCCGATCCGCAGCCACTTGGCGACCAGCGGCAGGGTCGGGCCCTGGAGCAGGGTGAAGACCACCACCAGGATGAAGACCACGTTGAACAGGTGCTGCGCGTCGGCCGCGCCGGACACCAGCGGGATGGTGGCGAGCACGATCGGCACCGCGCCGCGCAGCCCGGCCCAGGACAGCAGCGCCTGCTCCTGCCAGGGCACCCGGAACGGCGTCAGGGTCAGCAGCACCGACAGCGGCCGGGCGACGAACACCAGCACCGCGCCCGCGACCAGGCCCGGCACCACCGCCGACCCCATGCTGGCGGGCGTGACCAGCAGGCCGAGCAGCACGAACATGCCGATCTGCCCGATCCAGGCCAGCCCGTCCGCGAAGCCGCGCACCGCGGGCCCGTGCGGCAGCTTGGAGTTCCCGAGGATCACCGAGGCGATGTACGCGGCCAGGAAGCCGGAGGCGTGCAGCAGCGCGCCGCCCGCGTAGGCCAGCACGATCAGCGCCAGCACCGCGATCGGGTACAGGCCGGAGGAGGGCAGCGCGACCCGCCGCACCGCGTACGCGCCGAGCCGACCGACCAGGAGGCCGACGGCCGCGCCGATCGCCAGCTCGACCACGATGGTGCCGACCAGCACGTACCAGGGGTCGAGTTCGCCGGTGGTGGCGAAGGCGACCACCAGGATCACCACGGGCGCGTCGTTGAAGCCGGACTCGGCCTCCAGCAGGCCGGTCAGCCGCTTGGGCAGCGGCACCATCCGCAGCACCGAGAAGACCGCCGCGGCGTCGGTGGAGGAGACGATCGCGCCCAGCAGCAGCGCGGTGCGCCACTCCAGGCCGACCAGCCAGTGCGCACCGGCGGCGGTGACGAACACCGAGACCGCGACGCCGAAGGTGGCGAGCACGGCGGCGGCCGGGACCACCGGCCTGATGGACCGCCAGCTGGTCTTGAGCCCGCCCTCGGCGAGGATGACCACCAGGGCCGCGTAGCCCAGGACCTGGGTGAGTTCGGCGTTGTTGAAGCTTATGCCGATGCCGTTCTGGCCGAGGGCGACGCCGATGCCGAGGTAGATCAGCAGCGAGGGCAGCCCCGAGCGGGTGGAGATCCGCACCGCCACGACGGCGAACAGCAGGATCACGGCGGACTCGAGCAGCAGGGCGTTCAGGTGGTCAACGGTCACGCAGGGGCACCTCGGGCAGGGAGGGGAGCTACTGACGGATCGTTACCCATCCTAACATTTTACTTGATCTTTACGCTAGTCCCGTCGTTCACCCCCGCCCGGTAGGGTCCCTGCGGTGCCGTCGAACCGCCGCCGGTGTCCCCCGTTCACGGCTGCCGGTGCCCTCGCCCTAATGTGGTGACCTGTCACGGCCGCACGCTCCCTCATACAAGGACTCGGATGCCCCGCTCGAAGAAGTTCCGGCGCGCACGTCTGATCATGATCCTGCTCGCCGTGCTGCTGATCGCGGGTCTGGTCGGCGGCGGCTGGTGGGCGGTGGACACCGTCCGCTCCTCCTTCCCGCAGGTCAGCGGCACCGTCAAGGTGCCCGGCATGTCCGCCCCGGTGGACGTGGTCCGCGACGACAAGGGCATCCCGCAGCTGTACGCCGACACCGACGCCGACCTGTTCCGCGCCCAGGGCTACGTGCAGGCCCAGGACCGGTTCTGGGAGATGGACGTCCGCCGGCACATCACCGCCGGCCGGCTCTCCGAGATGTTCGGCTCCGCCTCGGTCGAGAAGGACACCCTCCTGCGCACCATGGGCTGGCGCCAGGTCGCCCAGAAGGAGTGGGACACCGTCCTGTCCGAGGACACCAAGCGCAACCTGACCGCCTACACCGAGGGCGTCAACGCCTGGCTCGCCGAGCACCCCGGCGGCGCCGGCGCCTCGCTGGAGTACGCGCTGCTCGGCACGGTCAACTCCGGCTACGAGCCCGAGAAGTGGGACCCGGTCGACTCGGTCGCCTGGCTCAAGGCGATGGCCTGGAGCCTGTCCGGCAACATGCAGGAGGAGATCGACCGCTCCCTGCTCACCCAGGACTTCACCGCCGAGCAGATCGAGCAGCTCTACCCCGGCTACCCGTACGAGCGCAACGGCACCATCGTGAAGACCGGCAAGCTCTCCGGCGACGGCACCTACACGCCCGGGGCGGGCGCCACCGTGCCCCCCGCGCCCGGCGCCGGCACCGCCGCGAGCAGCGCCCAGGCCCGGGCCGCCGCCCAGAGCCTGCTCGGCGACCTGTCCGAGAAGGTGGCCGCGCTGCCGGAGCTGCTCGGCCCGCAGGGCCAGGGCATCGGCTCCAACTCCTGGGTGGTGGCCGGCGCCAACACCACCACCGGCAGGCCGATGCTGGCCAACGACCCGCACCTCGGCCCCGGCATGCCCTCCATCTGGTACCAGATGGGCCTGCACTGCCGCGCCGTCTCGCCGACCTGCCACTACGACACGGCCGGCTACACCTTCGCGGGCATGCCCGGCGTCGTCATCGGCCACAACAAGGACATCGCCTGGGGCTTCACCAACCTCGGCGCCGACGTCACCGACCTGTACCTGGAGAAGGTCACCGGCCCCGACACCTACCTCCTCGACAACAAGGACATGAAGTTCACCGTCCGCAAGGAGACCATCAAGGTCGCGGGCGGCGAGGACCGCACCATCACCGTCCGCACCACCCAGGACGGCATGCCGCTGATCTCCGACCAGTCCTCCGAGGACCAGAAGGTCGGCCAGTACGCCCCCGCGGGCAACGCCGCCCCCGACCGCGCCGCCGGCTACGGCGTCGCCCTGCGCTGGACCGCGCTCGTCCCCGGCAAGACCATGGACGCCGTCTTCGAGCTCGACCGGGCCACCGACTTCGCCGGCTTCCGCGCCGCCGCGCAGGACTTCGCCGTCCCCGCGCAGAACCTGATCTACGCCGACACCAAGGGCAACATCGGCTACCAGGCCCCCGGCCTGATCCCGGTCCGCGGCAAGGGCGACGGCCGCTACCCCGCCCCCGGCTGGGACTCCGCCTACGCCTGGAAGAGCGGCTACCTGCCGTTCAAGTCGCTGCCCTACGCGTACAACCCGCCCGAGGGCTACATCGTCACCGCCAACCAGGCCGTCGTCGACCCGAGCTACAAGGCGCTGCTCACCACCGACTGGGAGTACGGCACCCGCGCCAAGGAGATCACCGACCAGATCCAGGAGAAGCTGAAGAACGGCGGCAAGATCTCGCTGGACGACATGCAGTCCATGCAGCTCGACAACACCAGCGTGATGGCCAAGGAACTCGTCCCGCTGCTGCTCAAGGTCCAGATCAGCGACCCGTACGTGCGCGAGGCCCAGGACCTGCTGCGCGACTGGAACTACCACCAGGACGCCGACTCCGCCGCCGCCGCCTACTACAACGGCGTCTGGCGGGCCCTGCTCACCCTCGCCTTCGGCCAGAAGTTCCCCGCCGACCTCCGGGTCGAGGGCGACTGCCTGCTGGTGCGCCAGAAGCGCGACAACACCCTGCCCGACGACGCGCTCGGCGGCGCCGCGCAGGCCGTCACCGAGTGCGGCACCCGCAAGGCCGCGCAGGCCCAGCCGGACGGCGGCGACCGCTGGACGGAGGTCGTCCGCCAGCAGCTCGCCGACCCGAAGTCGCCCTGGTGGGACTACATCGACTCCGACCACCAGCAGCAGCACGGGCTCGACAACCTGCTCGCCGAGGCGCTCAAGGACGCCCGCCAGGACCTCACCTCGCGCCTCAGCAAGGACATCTCCACCTGGAGCTGGGGCCGCCTGCACCAGCTCACCCTGCAGGAGCCCACCCTCGGCAGCGACGACTCCTCGATCGCCTCCGGCCTGGTCCACAAGCTGCTCAACCGCGGCCCCTACAAGCTCTCCGGCGGCAGCGCCGCCGTCGACGCCACCGGCTGGAACGCCGCCGCGGGCTACGACGTCGACTGGATCCCCTCCATGCGGATGGTCGTCGACCTCAGCGACTTCGACTCCTCCCGCTGGATCAACGTCGGCGGCGCCTCCGGCCACGCCTTCCACCCCAACTACAACGACCAGACCGAACTCTGGGCCTCCGGCCGGCTCCTGCCCTGGGCCTACACCAAGGACGCGGTCACCAAGGCGGGCAAGAACACCCTGACCCTGACCAACTGAGAGGGGCCCGGATTCAGAAGCGCGTCACGCCCTCCGGGGTGGCCACCGCGTGCACCGGCAGGTCGTGCGGCTCGGCGGGCACGGCCGGGAGCAGCTCGTGCGGGTACAGCAGCGTCGCCAGCAGCGGCCGGGCGCCGGCGCGGGCGAGGCGGGCCAGGACGCGGTCGTAGGAGCCGCCGCCGCGGCCGAGACGGACGCCGCGGGCGTCGACGGCGAGGCCGGGCAGCAGGACGACGTCCGCGGCCAGGACGGCGTCCGGGCCCAGGCGCGGGCCGGTGGGCTCCAGCAGGCCGCGGGCGGCGGGGGAGAGGCGGTCCTCGCCCTCGTACGGGGCCCAGTCCAGGTCGTTGTCGGACAGCAGGACGGGCAGCAGCACCCGCACGCCGCGCGCGGCGAGCGCAGCCAGCAGCGGCCGGGTGCCCGGCTCCGCGCCGACCGAGACGTACGCGGCGACGGTGCCGCCCGGCGGCACCAGCGCGGCGGCGTGCCCGGCCAGCGCCTCGGCCGCGGCGGAGCGCTCCGCCGCGGCGAGCGCCCGCCGTTCGGCGAGCAGCCGTGACCTCAGCGCCGCCTTGTCGTTGGACAACCGATCCGCAGTCACCGTTCGATTCCCTCCAGCTCTGTCCCGTGCACTGACACGAGCCTGACACGCCGAGGCCGCCGCATGTCCACCCCGCTCCTGCTCCAGGCCCTGGCCGCGATCGGCGCGGCCGCTCCGGCCGTCGCCGGCGTCCGTGCGGTGCGGCGCCGCCGGTCCCGGGCCGAGCACGGCTCCCGGGAGACGGAACTTCTGGCGAAGATCGCGGAACTCACGGAGGAACGGGACGAATTGGCGCGCACCGCGTCCTGCGACCCGCTGACCGGGGTGTGGAACTACCGGCACCTGCAGCTCACCCTGGACCGCGAGATCGAACGGGCCCGCCGGGCCGAGGCCACCGCGATCGACCCGCGCCCGCTGTCGGTGCTGCTGCTGGAGGTGGCCGGCTTCGACGGCGTGGTCGCCGAGCACGGCCGGACCCGCGCCAACGCGATGCTGCGGGACCTCGCCCAGCGGCTGGCGATGGAGATCCGCGGCTGCGACACCCTGGGCCGGTACGGCGGGGAGGAGTTCCTGGCCCTGCTCCCGGACACCGGCCCGGAGGGCGCCGCGCAGGTCGCCGAGCGGCTGTGCTGGTCGGTGCGCCGCCACCGGTTGACCGACCGTCACCCCGGCGAGAGCGCCGCCCCGGACGAGCGGAGCGGCCTGACCGCCGCCGTCGGCCTGGCCGTGCTGCCCCGGGACGGCGCCCACGCGGCCCTGCTGCTGCGGGCCGCGGACCGGGCCCTGGCGGCGGCCCGGGCGGCGGGCGGCGACTGCTGGCGCTCCACCGAGAACCTCCCCGCGGAGCTTCCCGGTCCGAACGTTTCACCGACGCCCGGTAAGGTGTCTTCCGGCCCCGGCGGGGCACCCCTCACCCCGCATGCGACCACCGTCGGCCCGGGCCCGACCGGTGACAGGCCCTAACCATCGATTCACTCCACTCCCAGCAGAGTGGAATGCACGCCTTAGTAAGGTCGGACGCATGACGAACAAGCACGCCCGCCAGCCGGTCACCAAAGCAGTCGTCCCGGCCGCCGGGCTCGGTACGAGGTTCCTCCCCGCCACCAAGGCCACGCCGAAGGAGATGCTGCCGGTCGTCGACAAGCCGGCCATCCAGTACGTCGTGGAGGAGGCCGCCGCGGCCGGCCTGTCCGACATACTGATGGTCACCGGCCGCAACAAGCGCGCTCTGGAGGACCACTTCGACCGCGCCTACGAGCTGGAGGAGCTGCTCAGCCGCAAGGGCGACAAGGAGCGCCTGCGCCGGGTGCAGGAGTCGGTGCAGCTCGCGAGCATGCACTACGTCCGCCAGGGCGACCCCAAGGGCCTCGGCCACGCCGTCTCGGTCGCCGAGCAGCACGTCGCCGGGCAGCCGTTCGCCGTCCTGCTGGGCGACGACCTGATCGACCCGCGCGACCCGCTGCTGGCCCGGATGATCGAGGTGCAGCAGGAGCTCGGCGGCTCCGTCGTCGCGCTGATGGAGGTCGACCCCGCGCAGATCCACCTGTACGGCTGCGCCGCCGTCAAGAGCACCGAGCTCGGCGAGGACGTCTTCCAGGTCACCGACCTGGTGGAGAAGCCCGACACCGCGGACGCCCCGTCCAACTACGCCGTCATCGGCCGCTACGTCCTCGACCCGGCCGTCTTCGACGTGCTGCGCGAGACCCCGCCCGGCCGCGGCGGCGAGATCCAGCTGACCGACGCGCTGCGCGAGCTGGCCACCCGCGACGGGTCCGACGGCGGCCCGGTGCACGGCGTGCTGTTCAAGGGCCGCCGCTACGACACCGGCGACCGCGCCGACTACCTGCGCGCGATCGTCCGGCTGGCCGCCGAGCGCGACGACCTCGGCCCCGAGTTCCGCACCTGGCTGCGGCAGTTCGTCACCACCGAGATGCAGGGCTGACCCACCACGAAGGCGAGCGTGAGGCGATGACCGGGAAGCACGACCCCTGCTGCGAGGGCGCCGGCTCTCCGGCCTCGTCGCGCCTGTGGACCGTCGACGAGCACCTCGCCGACGTCCTCGCCGCGGTGGCCCCGCTGCCGCCCATCGAGCTGCAACTGCTGGACGCCCAGGGCTGCCGGCTCGCCGAGGACGTGCGGGCCGACGACGACCTGCCGCCCTTCGACAACAGCTCGATGGACGGCTACGCGCTGCGCACCGCCGACACGGTGCGCGCCACCGAGCAGTACCCGTCGGTGCTGGCCGTGGTCGGCGACATCGCGGCGGGTGCCGCCGACCTGCCCAAGGTCGGCCCCGGTCAGGCCGCCCGGATCATGACCGGCGCCCCCGTCCCGCCCGGCGCCGAGGCCGTCGCCCCGGTCGAGTGGACCGACGGCGGCACCGGCACCGGGCGGGCCGCCGACGCGATGGGCGCGCCCGTCGCCGGCGAGGAGGTCCGGGTGCTGCGCCCGGTCGCCGAGGGCGCGCACATCCGCCGCCGGGGCAGCGACGTCACCGCGGGCGACACCGTGCTGGAGGCGGGCACCGTGCTCGGCCCCACCCAGCTCGGCCTGCTGGCCGCGATCGGCCGCGGCACCGTCCGGGTCGCCCCCCGGCCCCGGGTGGTCGTGCTCTCCACCGGCAGCGAACTCGTCCAGCCCGGCGAGGCCGCCGGACCGGGCCGCATCCACGACTCCAACTCCTTCACCCTGACCGCCGCCGCGATCGCCGCCGGAGCCGTCGCCTACCGGGTCGGCGGCGTCCCCGACGAGGCGGGCACGCTGCGCGCCGTGCTGGAGGACCAGCTCGGCCGGGCCGACCTGATCGTCACCAGCGGCGGCGTCTCGGTCGGCGCGTACGACGTGGTCAAGGAGGTGTTCGCCGACTACGGCGGCGTGGACTTCCGGCGGCTGCGGATGCAGCCGGGCAAGCCGCAGGGCTTCGGCCGGATCGGCGCGGGCCCCGGCGTGCCGTTGCTGGCGCTGCCCGGCAACCCGGTCAGCGCGTACATCTCCTTCGAGCTGTTCGTCCGCCCGGTCATCCGCACCATGCTCGGCGCCCCCGACGTGCACCGCCCCGTGGTGCGCGCCGCGACCACCGCGGCGCTGCGCTCCCCGGCCGGGCGGCGGCAGTTCCTGCGCGGCCGGTACGACCCGGCGGCGGGCACCGTCTCCCCGGTCGGCGGCGAGGGGTCGCACCTGGTCGGGGCGCTGGCCAGGGCCGACTGCCTGATCACCGTCCCCGAGGACACCACCGCGCTGCCCGCCGGGAGCGCCGTGGATGTGGTCCTTCTCACGGACTGACCGGGGCGGGGTTGTACGGTAGCGCGAGATTCGCACCGTGCCACTGGAGCCACTCGTGACCGACACACCCCCCGGCGACCGCCTCACCCACGTCGACCACACCGGCGCTGCCCGGATGGTCGACGTCTCCGAGAAGGCCGCCACCACCCGCGTCGCGGTGGCGGCCGGCCGCGTCCGGGTCGCCCCCCGGGTGGTGGAACTGCTGCGCGGCGAGGGCGTCCCCAAGGGCGACGCCCTCGCGGTGGCCCGGATCGCCGGGATCATGGGCGCCAAGCGGACGCCCGAACTGATCCCGCTCTGCCACCCCATCGCGCTCACCGGCACCACCGTCGACCTCGCCGTCACCGACACGGCCGTCGAGATCACCGCCACCGTCCGGACCGCCGACCGCACCGGCGTCGAGATGGAGGCGCTCACCGCCGTCGCCACCGCCGCGCTCACCGTCATCGACATGGTCAAGGCCGTCGACAAGGCCGCCGCCATCGAGGACGTCCGGGTGCTCAGCAAGACCGGCGGCAAGAGCGGCGACTGGTCGAGGGAGGGGGAGCGGTGAGGGCGCTCGCCGTCACCGTCTCCAACCGGGCCTCGGCCGGCGTGTACGAGGACCGGGGCGGCCCGCTGCTGGTCGCCGGGCTGCGCGAGATGGGCTTCACCGCCGACGGCCCGCTGGTCGTCCCGGACGGGGAGCCGGTCGAGGCGGCGCTGCGCGAGGCCGTCGCCGCCGGGTACGACGTGGTGCTGACCACCGGCGGCACCGGGATCTCCCCGCAGGACCTCACCCCCGAGATGACCGCCCGGGTGATCGACCGGCAGATCCCCGGCATCCCCGAGGCGATCCGCGCGCACGGCCGGGCGAAGGTCCCCACCTCGGCGCTCTCCCGCGGCCTGGCCGGGCTCGCCGGACGCACCCTGATCGTCAACCTGCCCGGCTCCACCGGCGGCGTCCGCGACGGCCTCGCCGTGCTCGCCCCGCTGCTGCCGCACGCCGTCGACCAGTTGGCCGGCGGCGACCACCCGCGCCCCGCCGATCCTTCCGGGAGCGCCCGCTGAACGCCGGCTGGCCCGTCGAACTCGTCGAGGGCGACATCGTGCTGCGGCCCATCCGCCGCCGCGACCAGGCCGAGTGGCAGGAGGTCAGCCGCCGCAACCGGGACTGGCTGCGCCGCTGGGAGGCCACCGTCCCGCCCGCCCCGCCCGGCCGGGCCCCGCTGCCCCGACCCACCTACCGGCAGATGGTCCGCTACCTGCGCGCCGAGGCCGCGGCCGGCCGGATGCTCCCCTTCGTGGTGCTCCACCAGGGCCGCCTGGTCGGCCAGTTGACGGTCGGCGGGATCACCTGGGGCTCGATGTGCTCCGCCAACGTCGGCTACTGGGTGGACGAGGCCGTCGCCGGGCGCGGCATCATGCCCACCGCCGTCGCGCTCGCCGTCGACCACTGCTTCCGCGACCTGGGCCTGCACCGGGTCGAGGTGTGCATCCGCCCGGAGAACCGGCCCAGCCGCCGGGTGGTGGAGAAACTCGGCTTCCGCGAGGAGGGAATGCGCCCGCGCTACCTGCACATCGACGGCGACTGGCGCGACCACCTGGTGTACGCGCTCACCGCCGAGGAGGCCGCCGACGGGCTGCTGCGGCGCTGGCACGACCTCAGGAACCGGCCGCCGCAGGATAATTGAATACTTGTTCGAAATAGATATCGATATGGCATCGGGGCCGGGGCGAGCCGCCACAAATACCGGCAAAATAGTCTGAGAATCAGCTTGATCACACGACACGCCGCGCCAAATTGCTGCAGTGCCTTCGCCCGCGCCCTTACCGTGTGAAACGTGAGCAGTAGCGGCCTTATCTACGCGGTCATCGTAGGGGCCTGGGCTGCCTATCTGGTGCCGATGTGGCTCCGCAGGCAGGACGAGCTCAACGAGTCGCGTCCGACGGAACGCTTCAGTACCGCGATCCGCCTGCTGGCCGGTCGATCGGCCATGGAGCGGCGCGCGGCCCGAGCCCTCGGCGACCAGACCGCCGACCAGCACCCCGCCGGGGAGGACCCGGACGGGGCCCTCGCCGACCCCGCGACCGGCCCGGCGGCCGACCCCGCGGAGGTCGCCACCCGGCCCACCGCCCGGCCCGCTGGCTGGGACGGCGCCGAGCCGGCCGTGGAGCCCGCCGCCGGGCTTGCCGTCGAACCGGCCGCCGGACCGGCCGCGGCGGCGAAGCCCGAGCGGGAGCGCGAGCGCGAGCACGGCGACCGGCGCTCCGCCGAGCGCCGGGCCCGGCTGCTCGCCCGGCGGCGGCGGATGGTCACCATGCTGTTCCTCGCCTTCGCGCTGGGCGCCGTGGTCGCCGCCGTGGCCGGTTTCGCCTTCCTCTGGGTGCCCGCCGTCCCCGGCGTGCTGCTCACCCTCTACATCGGCCACCTGCGCCGCTTGGAGCGGCAGCGCTACGAGGTCAAGTTCGACCGCACCAGGGCCGCGCAGGCCGCCGAGCGACTGCGCGAGCGCGAGCGCGCCCGCTCCACCGCCCGCCCCGCGTCCGAGCCGGCGACGGCCCGCCCCGCGTCCGCCGCCGAACCGGCCGCCCCCGCGGACCCGGCCACCACCAGGGCGACCGTGCTGGCCGAGGCCACCGAGCACGAGGAGTGGGCCGACGGCGTCCGCGCCCGGGCCGCCGCCGGGCCGGACTCCTGGGAGCCCGTCCCCGTCCCGCTCCCCACCTACGTCACCGCCCCCGTGGCCCCCCGCACCACCCGGGGCCTCGACCTCTCGGCCCCCGACACCTGGGACTCCGGCCGCCCGGCGACCCCGCTCTTCGACCAGTACGGCGAGCCCGCCCCGCCCCCCGCCGCCGACTGGACCACCCGCCCCCGCGCCGCCAACGAGTGACGCCACGGCCCCGTCCCACCGCCCGCCCCGGCCGCAACGCCCCGCCTGCGCCGGGGCGTTCGCACGCCCGGACACCCCCGCGGCCCGGCCGGGACGACCATGGTCACGAGTACCCCCGCAGAGGTGATAGAGTTCTTTCTTGTTGGGGCTGTGGCGCAGTCCGGTAGCGCACCTCGTTCGCATCGAGGGGGTCAGGGGTTCGAATCCCCTCAGCTCCACCAACAGAAATCCCGCCCGGGAAACCGGGCGGGATTTCTTGCATTCCGGGCCGTCAGCCGGGCGCGGGGGGCGACGGGCCAAGGGCCGGGAGCGTGCTGACGGAGCGTGGTGGGCAGGCCACTGTTGGGCTCGTCAGGTGGCGCATGCGGGCGGCGGTGGCCGATCGGGCACGGTTCTGGGGATGCGGGGGGGGCGATCCGCTGTCGGCCGCGGCGGTCACGGGGGTGCTGGGCGCGGTCGGCTCGGCGACGGCGGGGGAGGCCGGGAAGTGGGCCTGGGAGTCGGTCGGGAACCTCGCCCAGCGGGTGACCGGCCGACAGATCGCCGCGCCGGTCGGGGGGAGGAGCGGGAGGGGCTGGCCCGGCTGCTGGTCGAGGGGGTGCGCCACGACCCGGAACGGGCCCGGGCGCCGGCCGCCTGGACGAGTGGCCTGGCCGACGGCGCCCCGGGCCCGGTGCGCGCGGTGCCGCGGCTGCTGCCCGCCTCCGCCCGGTACTTCACCGACCGCAGGGACCTGCTCGCCGCGCTCGACCGGGAGGCCGGGCGTAGGGTCGACGGCCGCCCCCGGCAGGTGCGGCTGCACGGCCCGGACGGCATCGGCGCCAGCGCGGTGGCGATCCACTGGGGACGGCCACCTGCGCGGGCCACCGCCGTCGAGACCCCCGGGCTGCTGCGACTGCGCCAGTGGCGCTACGGCGAGGCACCAGCGCGTCCGCGATCGGCGCCCCGCCGTCGTCCGGCGGCCACTCCGGCGACACCCCGAACACGGGGACGCCCCGACCCCCGGTGTCCGGTGCGGTCGGCTTCTTGTTGTAGCCGAACCCGCGCGAGTGGACAGTCAACTTCCCGTTGGGGCAAGGGTGTCGGCCGCCGAAGCCGGCGGATGTCGCCAGCTCGGGACCGAGGTCGGGAGCCTGCTCCCACGGGACGACGGGGAGGCCCGGCGAGCCGAGGAGTTCGGGCGTCCCGGAGCGGAAGGGGGAACGGGCCGGGGTCCGCTCAGACCTTCTTGACCACGCTCGACTTCAACTGCATGGCGCCGAAGCCCTCGACGCGGCAGTCGATGTCGTGGCCGTCGACGCCGTCGACCAGGCGGATGTTGCGCACCTTGGTGCCCGCCTTGATGCCGGAGGGGCTGCCCTTCACCTTGAGCGCCTTGACGACCGTCACCGTGTCGCCGTCGCTCAGCACGTTGCCGACCGCGTCCCGGACCACCCGCCCGACGGGGTCCGCGGCACCCGCGGTTTCGGCGGGGGACCACTCGTGGCCGCACTCGGGGCAGACCACCAGGGCGTCCATCGCGTAGGTGTACTCGCTGGAACACTTCGGACAAGGAGGGAGGTTCTCGCTCATTTCGCCCACCCTAGCCGAGGGCGCCGAACTGCCGTGCGGCGCGGGGCGGATGGTGGGCGGGGTCAGGGTGCCGTCCCTCGGTTGCCGATGTTAGCAACTGCGAAGGTCGACATGCCCGGCGCGGGCGGGCGGACCGCGTGCGCTCTCGGGGCTGCGGCGCGGTTGCTAAGGTCGTGCCTGACGGCAGCGTCCAGGATCCGACGGAGATGGGGTGAACCTGTGGGTGCCGACGCCCCCCGCGTGTCCCCCGTGGTCAGCACGCCGCTGTACCAGGTGAAGGCGGAGTTCTTCAAGACGCTCGGCCACCCGGTCCGCATCCGGGTGCTGGAGCTGCTCAGCGAGCGCGAGCACGCGGTGGCCGAACTGCTGCCCGAGACCGGGGTGGAGGCGGCCCACCTCTCCCAGCAGCTCGCCGTCCTGCGCCGGGCCAACCTGGTGGTCGCCCGCCGGGAGGGCAGCACCGTCCACTACAGCCTCACCAGCCCGCGGGTCGCGGAGCTGCTCGCGGTGGCCCGCGAGATCCTGGGCGGGGTGATCATCGGGCAGGTCGAGCTCCTGGACGGCCTGCGCGCGTCCGGCGGACCGTCCCGGTCCTGAGCCGGGCGGCTCGGCCTCCTCCGCCCCTCCCTCCGTCCTCCGCGGGTGGACCCTCGGGCGGGCGACATGCGAAAACATCGACTTGCGAAATTCGTAAAGTCCATACATGATGCCTGCTGTGGGACCGGACGCCGGTGTGCCCGACCGGGCCGGGCCGGGCCGGGGACGGCCGAAGGAGGGCCACGGTGACCGGGGTCTTCGACCAGGAACTGCGCGACCAACTCGCCCTGGCCAGGCAGTCCGAGCACGCGGCGCGCACCGCCGGGGACGAGGACGGCGAGCGGGCCTACGCCGGACGGATCGCCGAACTGCTGCGGATCGCCGAACAGCACGGGATCGCCCTCCCGCCGCACGCCGCACCGGAATCCACGGCGCACGCCGCACCGCACGCCGCACCGGAATCCACGCCGCACGCCGCACCGCACGCCGCGCCGGAACGGGCGTGAGCACCGCACGGGCCGGGCTGGCGGGCGTACGGGCCGGGCTGGCCGGCGTGCTGCCGGACCGGCGGATCCTCGCGGGCATGGGCCGCTCCCCGCGCACCGACCTGCTCGCCGGGCTGACCGTCGCGGTCGTCGCGCTGCCGCTCGCGCTCGGCTTCGGGATCTCCTCCGGCGCGGGCGCCGCGGCGGGCCTGGCCACCGCGGTGGTGGCGGGTGCGCTGGCGGCGGTGTTCGGCGGGTCGAACCTGCAGGTGTCCGGGCCGACCGGGGCGATGACGGTGGTGCTGGTGCCGATCGTCCACCGGTACGGCGTGGACGGGGTGCTGACGGTCGGCCTGCTGGCCGGGGTGGTGCTGGTCGTGCTCGCGCTGGCCCGGGCCGGGCGCTGGATGGCGTACGTGCCGGTGCCGGTGGTGGAGGGGTTCACGGTCGGCATCGCCGGAGTGATCGCGCTGCAGCAGGTGCCGGGTGCGCTCGGCGTGCCCGGGCCCGCGGGCGACAACCCGGCGGTGGTCGCGGTGCGGGCGGTCGGCGCCTTCCTCGCCGCCCCGCACCCCGCCGCGCTCGGGTTGGCGCTGGGCGTGGCCGCCGTGATGCTGATCGGCGCGCGGCTGCGGCCCGCCGTCCCGTTCTCGCTGCTCGCGGTGGTCGCGGCCACCCTGCTGGCCCGGGCGGCCGACCTGCCGGTGGCCACCATCGGCCACCTGCCCGCCGGGCTCCCCGCGCCCTCGCTCGACTTCTTCGAGGCGGCCGACGTGCCCGCGCTGCTGCCCCCGGCGCTCGCGGTGGCGGCGCTCGCCGCACTGGAGTCGCTGATGTCGGCGACCGCCGCTGACGCGATGGGCGCCAAGGGCGCCGCGGCCGCCGCGGGCGAACGGCACGACAGCGACCGGGAGTTGTTCGGCCAGGGGGTGGCCAACCTGGTCGCGCCGCTGTTCGGCGGGATCGCCGCGACCGGCGCGATCGCCCGGACCGCCGTCAACGTCCGCTCCGGCGCGGCCTCCCGGCTGGCGGCGCTGGTGCACGCGGCCGTCCTCGCGGCGATCGTGTACGCCGCCGCGCCGCTGGTGGCCGGGATCCCGCTGGCGGCGCTGGCGGGCGTGCTGATCGCCACCGCCGTCCGGATGGTCGAGGTCGGCCCGCTGCGGGCCCTGGCGCGCAGCGGGCGCGGCGCGGCGGCGGTGCTGGTGCTGACGGCCGCCGCGACCCTGGCGTTCGACCTGGTGACGGCCGTGGCGGTGGGCCTGCTGCTGTCCGGGGTGCTGGCACTGGCCGAGGTGGCGCGGGCGGCCCGGGTCGAGCAGGTGCCGCTGCACGGGGAGCCCCCGGGCGGAGCGGCGGCGGGTGCGGGCACGGGGCGGGACGGGGAGCGGGACGGGGAACGGGCGCTGCTCGCCGAGCACGTCGTCGCGTACCGGATCGACGGGCCGCTGCTGTTCGCCGCCGCGCACCGCTTCCGGCCCGCCCTGACCGGGGCGGGCCGGGTGCGGGTGGCGATCCTGCGGATGTCGCGGGTCAGCGCGATCGACGCCAGCGGCGCGGTGGTGCTGGGCGACACCATCGCCGAACTGGAGCGGCGCGGCACCCTGGTGCTGCTCTCCGGCCTGCGCGCGGAGCACCACCGGCCGCTGGACGCGCTCGGCGTGCTGGACCGGCTGCGGGAACAGGGCCGGGTCTTCGGCAGCACCCCGGAAGCGGTCGCCTGCGCCCGGCGGCACCTGGACGCCGAGGGCCTGCGGAGCCCCGCACCGACCGCCGACCGCGGCGGGGTGCGGTGACCGGCCGCCCACCCCTTTGCCGACACCAGCACCGACACCATCACCAGCACCAGCACCAGCACCAGCATCGGAGCAGTCATGAGCGACGCCGTCCGCGACGAGAAGAGCAAGCGCCGGGCGATGATCGTCCGCGCCCTGATCTACATCGCCGGCACCCACCTCTTCGCGGGGTTCGTGATCCTGCTGTTCACCGTCGGCGGCCGCCACTGACCTGACGGACCGTCACCATCACGTACGGGCAAGGGAAAACGGCTGGCCGGGCCGTGGTGCGCGGGCGTACCGTCCGGGCATGGACTGGAGCGCGTGGCACGGGGCCTACGACGACCCGGGCTCCTGGCAGGCCCGGCGGCTGCTCACCGTGCAGGCCCGGCTGCGGGAGGTGCTGGACGGCGCCCCGCCGGGCGGCCTGGGCATCGTCAGCCTGTGCGCGGGCGAGGGGCGGGACGTCCTGGGCGTGCTGGCCGAGCACCCGCGCCGGGCCGACGTCCGGGTCCGGCTGGTCGAGGCGGACGCGCGCAACACCGCGGCGGCCCGACGGCGCGCCGAGGCGGCGGGACTCGGTGCCCAGGTCGAGACGGTGACGGGGGACGCCGCGCTGCCCGCCCACTACGCGGGCCTCGCCCCGGCGGACGTGGTGCTGGCCTGCGGGGTCTTCGGCAACCTCACGGACGCCGACGTGGCCCGCACCGTCCGGGCCTGCCGGGCGCTGTGCCGCACCGGCGGCACGGTGATCTGGACCAGGCACCGCGAGGCGCCCGACCTGGTGCCGCGGATCCTCGACTGGTTCGCCGAGGCGGAGTTCGAGCAGCGCTGGCTCTCCCCGCCCGACGTCGGCTACGCCGTCGGCGCGCACCGCTTCACCGGCACGCCCGACGAACTGGCCCCCGGGCAGCGGA
Source organism: Kitasatospora phosalacinea (assembly GCF_030268885.1). GTDB lineage: Bacteria > Actinomycetota > Actinomycetes > Streptomycetales > Streptomycetaceae > Kitasatospora > Kitasatospora phosalacinea_C. The sequence continues at coordinate 38,599 of NZ_BSSA01000007.1, read as the reverse complement.
TGTTCGACTTCGTCGGGTACCCGACGCTGCGCCCCGACCGCTGGCCCGACGGCTGACCCTCCCGCGCCGGGGCCCTCCCGCGCCGGGCCCTCCCGTGCGGTCCTGCCGCGCCCGGGCCTTGCCGAGGGGCCGTCCGGGCACCGGGCCGGGGTCTGCCGCACGGCGACACACCCGGTCGGTCGGACAGCGCCCGTACATCGAGCTGGAGCCCACCGGCCACCCGCCGACCGTCGAGCAGCGCACCGGGATCACCCGGGCGCGCGTCCGGGAGATCGCCGAGGCGCTGCTGCACCCCGGGGAGGGGCTCAGGCGTGCAGGACGGTCAGGTGGACGGTGGTGGCGTCGCCGTCCGGGGTCGTGACGGCGGTGCCCGCGGGGGCGGGGCCGAAGGTGAGGACGCGGTGGGGGCTGTCCGGGGGGAAGGTCCAGTCGACGTGGTCGCGGCGGCGCAACCCGGCGGTGTCCTGCAGGGCGGTGGCCGGGTCGGTGGTGCTCTCGGTGGCGTGCAGGGCGGCGAAGTAGGCGGTGGCGGTGGCGGACGGGACGGTGAAGCGCAGGAAGAGGACGTCCGGGCCGGACACCGAGTTGTCGTCGCTGTAGTACCGCACCCCGGTCGCGCCCGCGGGCAGCGTCACGCCGTAGTAGCGCAGCAGGGTGGCCAGGTTGCGCGGCCCGCCGAGGTTGGCGCAGTCGTACTGCCGGTACGCGCGGGCGTCGTGCGGGTGCATCGGCCAGCAGCTGCCCCACGCCTCGCGGGCGCCGACCAGGCCGCCGCCGAGGGCGAGCAGCACGACCAGTACCCAGGTCAGCGGCCTGCGGTGCCAGGCCCGTACAGCGGACATGCCTACCCCCCGGTGCGCCGTCCCGTCCGGACGGCAGTTCCCGGATCATAGTCGGCCGGCCGGCGGACCGGCCGGTGACGGCCGCTGCTCCCGCAGCAGCAGGCGCAGCCGGGGTGCGAGCAGCGGCCGCAGCAGCCGGGCCACCGGCCGGGAGCACAGCAGCAGGGTCAGCCCCGCCGCGGCGGTGGTCAGCGCCAACTGCCCGGCCGCGGACGGCAGGAAGCCCCGCCCGTACCAGCCGCCGTGCACCAGGGCCAGTTGCAGGAACGGGTGCACCAGGAACGCCGCGGTACCGGCCGCGCCGAGCGCCGCCCACCGCGGCGACCGCGTCCGCACCGGCACCAGCGCCAGGAACACCGCGCCCAGCACCGCCCCGGCCAGGTTGACCCCCAGCGACACCAGCAGCCAGCGCGGGTAGCCCGCGTGCAGCCCGGCCGCGCTCGCGCTGCGGTAGAACCAGGCCGCGTCCAGCCGCGGCACCAGCCAGTACGCGGCCGGGGCGGCCGCCCCGAGCACCGGCACCGCGGCCGCCCGCAGCCACCGGTGGCCGCGCAGCGCGAGCACCCGGCGGCGGTCCAGGACCAGCCCGGCGACGAAGAACGGCAGCAACTGCAGCGTCCGCCCGATCGACAGCTGCGGCGTCAGCGGCAGCGCCCCCGCCAGCAGCGAGACCGCGACGGCGGTGGTCAGCGGTGCGCGCAGCCGGTGCCAGAGCGGGGCGCTCAGCCGCCACAGGAACAGCGACAGCAGGAACCAGGTCACCCAGACCGGGGTGAGCAGGTCGAGCGTGAACCGCCCGCCGCCCAGCCACGCCGCGTACGCCCCCAGCAGGGTCGTCCACAGCAGGTACGGCGCCAGGACGCCGCTCAGCAGTCGGCCGAGCTGGTCCGGGCGGGCGGCGAAGGAGCGGGAGAACCAGCCGGAGACGAACACGAACACCGGCATGTGGAACGCGTACACCAGCAGGTACCCGGCGTGCAGCACCCGGTGGCCCGGCGCCCGCACCAACGGTTCCCAGAAGTGCCCGCACACCACCAGCACCGTCGCCAGCAGCTTCACGCGGTCGAAGAACGGGTCGCGTGCGCCGCGGTCCGCCGCGGCGTCGGCCGGTTCGGTGCGGGGCCGGTCGACGGGGGGTTCGGTGCGCACGGGATTCTCCAGGGGGCGAACGGGCGGGCGGTTCCGGATTCGATTCGGTAAAGGGGTGGTACTGCGGCTGTTCCGCCGATCCGGTTCCGCCGGACCGACCGGTCTGTCCCGAGACGTCATCGTGCCTGACGGGGAGGGGAGTTGAACGGCGGAAGGTGGTGCACCCGCGTGCCGGAAGTGAAGGAAGTGTGGCGGTGTGCACCCGTGTGCTCGCCCGTCACGGGGCGCTCCTAGTCTGATGGTCTGCAAAGTGCCGACCAGTAATGACCAAAGTGATGACCTAGGGGGACGAAAACGCCATGGGGGCCTACTTCCGCGTCGAAGTCGACGATCTCTCCAAGCTGATGCAGCGCATGAAGGACAGTCAGCAGGACATGCGCGAGGCGCTCCACGCCATGAAGGAGACCGGCCCGAAGACGACCGGCAGCAAGGACCTCGACCACGCCTGCGACGACTTCAACGACAGCTGGCAGGACGCCATCACCCGCATCTCGCAGGGCGTCGAAGCGCTGGAGGAGAAGCTCGACCAGACCTGCAAGAACTACTCGGAGACCGAGCAGGCCCTCCGCGACATGTTCAGCGGGGCCTCGGCATGAGCGGTGACTTCTTCTCCTACGTCGCCGGGCTCGACCCGGACTTCCCGGCCCTGGGCTTCAACCCGGCCCCCGGCAACCCCGGCAACGTCGACGGCCTGGTCGGCAAGCTCAACAAGGCCGCCAACGCCATGGACAACGCCCACCGCACCCTGGTCGAGGTCGGCCGCGGCGGCAGCCTCTGGGAGGGCGACGCGGCCCAGGCGTTCTCCGGCAAGATCGGCGAGCTGCCCGGCTACCTGGAGGACAGCGTCGACGCGATGCGCCAGGCCTCCTCCGCGCTCAACAACTGGCGCAGCCAGCTCTCCTCCTACCAGGACACCGCCAAGCGCTACGAGGAAGAGGCCCAGTACGCCAAGGACCGCCTGGAGGCCGCGAAGAAGTCCCGCGAGCAGGCGTCCGACCGCTACGACAAGGCAGCCGACAGCCCCGCCTTCAAGCTGATCGGCATGCACTTCGACGACCAGGCCACCTTCTCCCAGGCGCAGAACCAGATCGACTCCGCCAGCGCCGAGTACCAGGCCGCGGGCGACGCGCTGGAGGCGGCCAACCGCGACCTGCAGGCCATCAAGGACGAGCTGGAAGCCATCGTCAAGCAGGCCAGGGAGCTCTACTTCCACCACCAGGACGACGCGGGCCGCACCGCGAAGGCGCTGCGCCGGGCCAACCAGAACGCGCCCGACATCAGCGCCTGGGAGAAGATCGGCAACAAGTTCAAGGACATCGGCAAGTCCATCAAGAAGTGGGCGACGGACCACGCCGACACCCTCAAGAAGATCGGCGACATCGCCAGCGGCATCTCCGGCGTGCTCGGCATCGCCTCCCTGGCCACCGTGTGGTGCCCGCCGCTGTCGGCGGCCCTCGGCGTGGCCTCGGCCGGCGCCTCCGCGGTCGCGCTCGGCGCCCACGGCATGGCCAAGCTCGGCGGCGCGGACATCAGCCTGATGACCCTCGCGGGGGACGCCATCGGCGCCGTCCCGTTCGGGACCGGCGCCTTCAAGGCGGGCAAGGCGGCCAAGACCGCGATCACGGGCGCCGAGGCGGTGGTCAAGGGCGGCCGGGTGGTGACCGAGGCGGTGGCCCCGGTCATCGTCAAGGGGGCGGGCTTCGCCGCCAACACCGGGAAGGTCGCGGCGAAGGTCGGGGAGAACGTCGTCAAGGTCGCCGCGGAGGGCGGCATCATGCACAAGGCGATCGGCATGGCGGTCACCAAGACGCCGCTGCGGAACTTCGCCCTCATCCACGAGGCCGGTGAACTGGCCGGGAAGCTGTCGGTCCAGTCCATGTGGTCGACCGTGCCCCAAGCCGCGGTCAAGGCCTTCGGCCTGGGCATGCACGCACCCAACCTCTACCACCAGGTGACCGGATCATGACGACGGAACACACGCCGACCGACCCCACCGCGGCCGACCGGGCGTCGGCGGCCGACCCCGCGGGGGCGGAGGCGGTCGACGGGCCGGTCGTCTACTGGGACGTCCCCGTCCTCTTCCACTCGCTCGGCCTCGAACTGCCGGAGGAGGAGCGGGAGGCGCACCTCGCCGAGGTGGCCCAGGAGATCTGGAGCGGCGGCACCGACTTCCAGCGCGAGACCGTGGCCTCCTGGTACCGGGACATCGCGCAGAATGCCGCCGAGGCGGGCGCCGTCTACTCCGGCTTCCTGCTCGGCGTCCTCGACGACGGCCGGATCAGCACCGGCAGCCTGGTCATCCAGAGCGCACCGGCCGACACCCAGGACGCCGAGGCCGTGGCCGCCGCGATCGAGGAACTGCTCTCCAACGACCCGGCCAACGAGGTCTTCACCGTGGACGCCCCGGTCGGGCCGGTGGTCGTCTCCGCCTACGGCACCATCAACGAGTTCGACGACGGCGAGGGGAACCAGGCCAAGCTCGAACTCGCCGAGGCCACCGCGTACATCCCCGTCCCGCAGGTCGACAACCTGCTCACCATGACGATCAGCACGCCCATCCTGAAGGAGTTCCCGGACTACATGGCGGCCCTGGCCACCGTCGTGGAGAGCGTCGCACTCGTCCGCCCGGGCGAGCAGCGCACCGCGCCGGTGCTCAGCCAGGAGTCGGCCAGCCGGATCACGGAGATGTTCGGGTGAGCACCCGGCACCCGCCGGCCCCGCCCGGTCCCGGCGCCGGAGCGCTGCCCCGGCGCGGGGCCGTCGGGCTGTGGCTGCAGTTCTGCCTGCAGTGGTTCTGGCTGCCCTTCCGGGTGGTCTGGTACCTGTTCGACGATCCCGCCGCCGACTGCGTGGCCGAGGAGCAGGAGTACCGGAAGTTCGTCCTCACGCCCAGCCGGTACCGCCTCGAACGCAGCGGCACCCGGGCGGAGTGGGAGGCGTGGGCCGACCGGGCCCTGGCGCGGGGCACCGCCGCCGCGACGCGCGGCGTGGTGAGCAGCGCGGAGCACTACAACACCGGCAGGACGCGGTACCGGGTCGAGGGGGACGCCCTCGTGCCCCGGACCACCATCCGCAGGCGCTACTACCGCGGCATCGGCGCCGAGGGGCTCGCCGTGCTGGCGGCCCGCCGCGGCTGGCAGATCGACCGGAACGACGCGCAGAAGTCGGAGATCCACCTCTTCCGGTCCCAGCCGGTGCCGCCGCACCCCCAGCAGTCCGGCGGCCCCCACCAGCAGCCGTCGGCCGGGGGCGGCGGGTGGCGGTGAGTCAGCGCTTGAGGTAGGCGAGGACGGCGAGGACCCGGCGGTTGGTGTCGGGGGTGTGGTCGATCCGGAGCTTGGCGAAGATCGCGGCCGTGTGCTTGGCGACCGCGCTCTCGCCGATGTGGAGGGCGGCCGTGATCGCGGCGTTGGAGCGGCCCTCGGCCATCAGCCGCAGGACGTCGAGTTCGCGCGGGGTGAGGTCGGCGGTGGTGCCGCGGGCGGTGGAGCGGGCCATCAGGCGGGCGATGACCTGCGGGTCCATGACGGTGCCGCCCGCGGCGACGGTGCGGACCGCGTCGACGAACTGGGTGGTGCGGGTGACGCGGTCCTTGAGCAGGTAGCCGACGGCGCCGCGGCCGTCGGCCAGCAGCTCCTGGGCGTAGAGCTGTTCGACGTACTGGGAGAGGACCAGGACCGGCAGGGCGGGGCGTTCCCGGCGGGCGGTCAGGGCGGCCTGGAGGCCCTCGTCGGTGTGGGTGGGCGGCAGCCGGATGTCGACCACGGCGACGTCGGGGGCGGACTCCCGCAGGGCGCGCAGCAGTTCGGGGCCGTTGTCGACGGCGGCGGCGACCTCGAAGCCGTGCTCGGTCAGGGTGCGGGCGAGGCCGTCGCGGAGGAGGAAGAGGTCTTCGGCGAGGACGACGCGCACGGGAGCTCCAGGATCGCGGTGGTCGGTCCGCCCGGGGGGCTGTCCAGGGCGAGGGTGCCGTCCAGGGCGGCGAGCCGGCGGCGGACGCCGGTGAGCCCGCTGCCCCGGCCGGGGTCGGCGCCGCCGCGGCCGTCGTCGCGCACTACCGCCCGCAACAGGCCGTCGGTGCAACGGAGTTCGACGTCCACCCGGCCGCCGCCGGAGTGCTTGCCCGCGTTGGCGAGCAGCTCGGCGACGGCGAAGTAGGCGGCGGCCTCGACGGGGGCGGGCAGCCGTCCGGGCAGGTCGGCGGTGACCTCGACGTCGAGGAAGGAGTCCAGGGCGAGCGAGCGGACGGCGTCGGGCAGGCCGCGGTCGGCGAGCACCGGCGGCAGGACGCCGTGCACCAGGTCGCGCAGCTCCTGCAGGGCCCGTTCGGAGGTGGCCCGGACTTCGCCGAGCAGGCGGCGGGCGGTGGCCGGGTCCTCGTCGAGCAGCTGCTCGGCCCGGTCCAGGTTCAGCCCGAGCGCGACCAGGCGGGCCTGGGCGCCGTCGTGCAGGTCCCGTTCGATCCGGCGCAGTTCGGCGGCCTGGGCGTCCAGGACGACGGCCCGGCTGTCGGTCAGCTGGTCGATCCGGCGCTCCAGCCGGGCCTGCGCGGGGCCGTCCAGCAGCCTGGCCGTCCAGGCCGCGTACCGGGCCAGCACGGGCGGGGAGAGCCACAGCCCGGCGGCGGCGAAGCCCAGGCCGAGCAGGGCCGCGGCGAGCGCGTTGACGGTTGAGTCGACCGGGACGAAGGCGTACCAGTTGCCCGGGCCCAGCAGCCGCCACAGGAACGGCTGCACGAACGCCCCGGACAGGCCGTAGCCGACCAGGGTGGGCGGGACGGCCACCAGCAGGCAGCCGGTGAACGGGGCCAGCCAGGACCAGGCCAGTTCGCGGCGGAAGCCGGGCGCGCCGAGCAGCGCCACCACGCCCGCGGGCAGCGGTTCGGGGGCGGCGGGCGCGCTGCCCGTCCAGCGGGCGAGCAGCGCGCGTTCGCGGTCGGCGCCGCGGCGCAGCAGCCGGGCGGCGGGCGGCAGCAGCGGCAGGCCGAGGCCGACCGGCAGCAGGGTCAGCGCACCGCCCGCGGCCAGGCCGCGCAGGGACGTCCCCAGGGCGCGCCAGGAGGCCAGGTGGCAGCGGCCGAGGGCGAGCAGGGCGGCCCGGAGCCGCACGGACTGCGGTCGCATCGTCATATCAGCACGATGCTATCCGCGCGCCCCGCCCGGTCCGCCCGCCCCGGCCGTCCCGTCCGACGGGCCGTCAGCACCCAGGGCAGCGCCACCAGGACGCAGGCCGCGCCGAACAGCAGCACCGGCCCGGTCGCCCCCGACTCCTGGTCCAGGAACAGCAGCAGGCCCAGGTTCACCAGCGCGTGGAAACCGCCCGCCACCGCCAACCGCCACCGCCCCACCCGCTCCCAGGCGAAGCCCAGCAGCACCGACATCGCCACCGTCGCGGTCAGGAAGCCCGCCGCGTACAGCGGGGACCGGGCGAACACCCCGACGTGCCAGCACCCCCAGGCCAGCCCGACCGCCACCGACGAGGCCCACGGCCCGAACCGCTCCCGCAGCAGCGGCTGCAGCAGGCACCGCCAGCCGACCTCCTCCCCGCAGGCGCCCAGCAGTTGGGCCGCCGCGACCACCCCGAAGGGCGCGGCCAGCGACCCAGGGTCGCGCACCGCGACCGGCACGCCGCACAGCGCCGCCCCGGCCACCGCGACCGCCGTGACCGCCACCGCGGACAGCAGCACCCGTCCGGACGGCCCGCGCCCGCCGCGCCCGGCCAGCAGCCGCCGCACCTGCCCCGGCCGCCACGCGGCCACCGCCGCCACTCCCAATCCGGGCCCGAACTGCGTCAGTTGCAGCACCTCCTCGGGCAGCCCCGTCGCGGGCTGCACCGCCCCCAGCGCCCCCGCTGCGACGAACGCCACCGCCAGGAACAGCCCGGTCGGCCCGATCCACTTCCCGCGCACCGCACTCCACCCCTCGTTCGGAATCTCCTCCCACCCCGACGATTCCGTGCGCGGCGCCCCGATCCACTGCACCCAGCTGCCCGACCGGGGTGCAGCTACCTGCACCCCCGGCCCCGGCTACTCCTCGAACGGCTCCTCGCTGAACCGGAACCAGGCCCGCGGCGGCTCCACGTGCAGCAGGAACTCGGCCACCGGGCCGTCGGGGGAGTGCAGGGCGCAGGCCGCCTCCAGCGGGTCGTACGCCCGCTCCCAGGCCGCCCACTCCTCCGCCTCGGCCAGTCGGCGGCACTCGGCGAACCCCGGCGCGAACTCCGGCCAGGCCGGGCCCGGGACGAACGCGCCCGACAGCCACGGGAAGTCCGCCTCGTCGATCCGGATCTCGCCGACCAGCTCGGCGCCGCGCAGCAGGCGCCAGGTCTCCTCGGTGAACGGGCCCATCGGGCGGCTCCCTCGGGTGCGGTGGGGCAGGAGGGGCCAGTCTGCCGCAGGGGTCCGACACCGTCCGCCGTCACGGCAACGCGCGACAACGTCACCCGTACGAGTGGATTGCGGAATCCGGGTGGCTCAGCCGGGTACCGGTGACCGCGGGCCCACGGGCTCGTTAGGCCTCGTGCCGATCTCCGTCGGCGACCACACCGGACGACCACACCGGACGAACACCTACAGGGGCGGGAACTCGTGGCTCAGCCGTTCGAACTGCCGGACTTCTACGTGCCGTACCCGGCCCGGATCAACCCGCACTACGAGGAGGCGCGGGTCCACACCAAGGACTGGGCGCGCTCCTTCGGCATGCTGGAGGGCTCCGGCGTCTGGGAGGAGCACGACCTCGACTCGCACGACTACGCGCTGCTCTGCTCCTACACCCACCCCGACTGCGGCAGCGAGGCGCTGGACCTCGTCACCGACTGGTACACCTGGGTCTTCTTCTTCGACGACCACTTCCTGGAGACCTTCAAGCGCACCCTCGACCGCGAGGGCGGCAAGGCGTACCTGGACCGGCTGCCCGCCTTCATGCCGATGGACCTCGCGGACGGCTACCCGGAGGCCACCAACCCGGTCGAGGCCGGCCTGGCGGACCTGTGGCAGCGCACCGTCCCGCACATGTCGGCCGACTGGCGGGCCCGGTTCGCCGAGTCGACCAGGAACCTGCTGAACGAGTCGCTCTGGGAGCTGTCCAACATCAACGAGGGCCGGGTCGCCAACCCGGTCGAGTACATCGAGATGCGCCGCAAGGTCGGCGGCGCCCCCTGGTCCGCCGGGCTGATCGAGTACGCGGCGAACGCCGAGGTGCCCGGGTCGGTGGCGCACTCCCGGCCGCTGCGCGTCCTGCGCGACGCCTTCTCGGACGGCGTGCACCTGCGCAACGACCTGTTCTCGTACGAGCGCGAGATCGGCGAGGAGGGCGAGCTCTCCAACGGCGTCCTGGTGCTGGAGACCTTCCTCGGCTGCTCCACCCAGCAGGCCGCCGACGCCGTCAACGACCTGCTCACCTCCCGGCTCCAGCAGTTCGAGAACACCGCGCTCACCGAACTCGCCCCGCTGGTCGTCGAGCACGCGCTGGGCCCGGAGGAGGTCGCCCGGGTCCTCGCCTACGTCAAGGGCATGCAGGACTGGCAGTCCGGCGGCCACGAGTGGCACATGCGCTCCAGCCGCTACATGAACGGCGGCGGCGCGGCCGCCCCCGCGCTCGGCCCGACCGGACTGGGCACCTCCGCCGCCGACATCCGCCTCGCCGCGGGCGTCCGCGGACTGCGCAGCTTCACCCACACCCCGTACCGCAGGGCCGTCCCCGCCCCGCTGCCCGCCTTCCCGATGCCCTACCCCCTCACGCTCAACCCGCACCTGGACGGCGCCCGCGAGTCGGTGGTCGCCTGGGCCCGGGAGTTCGGCCTGCTCGACCCCGAGCCCGGCGTCCCCGGCTCCGACGTCTGGAACGAGGCCAAGCTCCGCGACTACGACTTCGCGCTCTGCGCCGCGGGCATCGACCCCGACGCCACCCCCGCCGAACTCGACCTCTCCTCGGCCTGGTTGACCTGGGGCACCTACGCCGACGACTACTACCCCGCGGTCTTCGGCCGCCCCCGCGACCTGCTCGGCGCGAAGGCCGCCAACGAGCGCCTGCACGCCCTGATGACGCTCGACGGCAGCCTCCCCTTCGCCCCGCGCAACGCCCTGGAGTCCGGCCTCGCCGACGTCTGGCGGCGCACCGTCGCGCCGTTCGGGCAGGGCGCCCGGGCCGCGTTCCGCAAGGCCGTCGGCGACATGCTCGACAGCTGGCTCTGGGAGCTCGCCAACGGTGCCCAGAACCGGATCCCCGACCCGGTCGACTACATCGAGATGCGCCGCGCCACCTTCGGCTCCGACCTGACGATGAGCCTGTCCCGGCTCGGCCGCGGCGAGGCGGTCCCCGAGGAGGTGTACGCCAGCGGCACCCTGCGGGCGATCGAGGACTCCGCGGCGGACTACGCCTGCCTGGTCAACGACCTGCACTCGTACCGCAAGGAGACCGAGTACGAGGGCGAGTTCCACAACCTGGTCCGGGTGGTGGAGAACTTCTTCTCCTGCGAGCACCCGGTCGCCGTCGACATCGTGGCCGACCTGATGGCCTCCCGGCTCAGCCAGTTCGCCCACCTGCTCGACGGTGAACTCCCGCTGCTCAAGCAGGACCTCGCCATCGAGGGCGAGGCCGAACAGGCCCTCGACGGGTACGTCCGCGAGCTGCAGGACTGGATGGCCGCCGTCCTGCACTGGCACCGGGAGTGCCGCCGCTACACGGACGACGCGCTGCGGCGGCACTTCGCCCCGAGCACGGCCGTCCGGCCGGAGCTGGGAACGGCGGCGATGCGGATCCTGGAGACGATCGGCCGCTAGCTGTATTGACCACGAGCGTTGTTGACGCGGGTGATCGGGGGCTGGCCTGCGAGTGCGGTGTGGCAGCGATGGTAGTTGTAGCGGTGGAGGAAGTCGGGGAGCGCTTCGCTTCGTTCCTGGTTGCTCGTGTAGGGCCGCTGGTAGGCCCACTCGTCGAGCAGGGTGCGGTTGAAGCGCTCGACCTTGCCGTTGGTCTGCGGGCGGTAGGGGCGGGTGCGCTTGTGCGCGATGCCCGACGTCCGCAGGGTGTCGCGCCACAGGTGTGACTTGTAGCAGGAGCCGTTGTCGGTCAGGACGCGTTCGACGGTGATGCCCAGGCCGGAGAAGAACTGTTCGGCCCTTCGCCAGAACGCGACCGCGGTCTCCTTGCGTTCGTCGGGCAGGATCTCGCTGTAGGCGAGGCGGGTGTGGTCGTCGACGGCGCTGTGGACGAAGCTGTAGCCGATCTTCGGTGTCCCGCTCGGGGTCCGCAGGTCGGTAGTGGCGTGCCGGTTGCTCTCGCCGGCCTGGCGGTCCACGACGCGGTGGCCGCCGCCGTCGGGGATGTTGCCGAGCTTCTTGATGTCGACGTGGACCAGCTCGCCGGGGCGGTCGCGTTCGTAGCGGCGGATCACCTGTCCGGTGGGCCGGTCCATCCAGCGCAGCCGGTTCACGCCGTGCCGGGTCAGGACCCGGTGGACCGTGGAGGCAGGCATGCCGAGGATCGGCGCGATCCGGGCGGGGCCGAGTCTGCGCTCGCGTCGCAGCCGGCAGACCTCGGCCTCGATCGCGTCCGGGGTGCGGTGCGGGGTGGTGCGGGGCCTGCTGGGGCGGTCGTGCAGGCCCGCCTCTCCCTCCTCCTGCCATCGGCGGACCCACTTGTGGGCGGTGGTGCGGGAGATCCCCATCTCGGCGGCTATGTGCGCGACAGGGCGCCCGGCCCTGACCCGCTCGACCAGGAGCCGCCTGCCGTGCACGGTCAGGCGGGCGTTACGGTGGGACACGAAGACCTCCGAGTGTGGTGTGGAGCCTAGACACCTCCACCACACCGGAGGTCTTCGCTTTTGATCAAATCCCGGGACCGTCAACAACGCTCATGGCCAATACAGCTAGCGGGCAGCGGGGGTGAACGGCCGCGGGGCCGCGAGGGGACGGTCGGTCGACGTCCCCTCGCGGCCCCGCGGTGCGCTGTCCTGCCGTCCTACTGCCAGCTGTCCTGCCGCGGCTGCCCCGGGGGCGCCTGGTGCGGGACGGGGGCCGGGCGGTGCGGGTGGTGGCGGTGCCCGCGGGGGTGGCGGGTGAGCGTGTAGCCGAGGACACCGGCGAGGGCGGCGAGGACGCCGCCCGCGACGGTCCACCACCAGCGGGTGTTCCAGCCGGAGAAGAGGTCCGAGTACCAGTGGGTCTCTTCCTCGGCGGGCGCGGCCGCGTACGTCGCGCTCGCGCTCGGCGACGGGGCGGCCGCCGAGGGGGCGGCCGTCGCCCCGGCGTTGACCGGCGGCACCAGCGGGGCCTTCAGCGAGCCGCCCTCGGGCTGGGCGTCGTCCGCGCCGCCCTTGGTGGCGACGTGCACGTGGACGGTGGAGGCCAGGCCGAGGTCGGTCTGCGGGATGTCCGTGGTGGACAGCCGGACGTAGTACGTGCCGGGCAGCGGGTCACCGGACCAGGGCTCGGCCCAGGAGCGGATCTGCCGCAGCGTGCAGCTCAGCTCCAGGGTGGCCGCGCTCTGCTCGGCGGTGCCGTTCTGCGGGCCCGCGGTGCAGGACTGCCGACGGCGCAGGCCGTCGAACAGCTCGACCGTCCAGGTCTGCGCGCCGTGCCGGTCCGCGGCGTCCGGCAGGGTGACCTTGACCTGGACGGTCGCGGTCTGGCCCTCGGCGGCCGGGAACGCCCAGTACAGGTAGTCGCCGGTGGAGACCGGCACGTCCGCGTCCTGGCCGGAGGCCAGCGTGGTGGCGGTGAGGAAGCTGGTGCCCACCGAGTTGACCACCGGCTTGGCGGTGCCGGACGCCGACGGCGAGGCGGACGGGGACGCGGCCGAGGCCGACGTCGGGGCCAGCAGGAGCAGGCCGGTGAACGCGGCGGCCGCGGCCGCGGCGGTGCGGAGCTTGCGCATGGTCAGTTCTCCCGCCAGACGGCGATCCGCCAGCGTGCCAGCCAGCCGAAGAGCAGACCGGCGATCAGGCCGGCCAGGGTCAGGACGCCGAGCAGGATCCAGCCGCGGCCCAGGCCCATCGCGGGGCCGTCGGGGGCGGGGGAGGCGGCGGCGACGTCCACGGTCAGCTCCAGCGGCAGGCCGGGGTCGGCCTGCACGCCCGCCTGCGCGGCGAAGGAGTTGCTGACCACCAGGCAGACCGTCCGGGCGGCCGACTTCGAGCCCGCGCCCTTCGACGGGGAGGCCGACGCCGAGCCGGTGCCGTCCCCGTCGCCGTCCTCGGCCGCGGACCAGCGCACGCCGGTGGAGGCCACGTCGGTGCGGCCGGAGCCGGCGTCGCTGCCGCGCACCAGTTCCTGGCCGCCGGTGTCGGTCGCCTGCAGCAGCACCCCGTAGTCCCGGGCGACGGCCCGGTCCGGGGTGACGCTGACCGAGGCGCGCAGTTCCTCGCCCGCCTTCACCGGCACCCGGTAGACCCGGTGCTCGGAGAACTTCTCCCGGTCGGTGTAGACGCCGGGGGAGAGGACCGGGGCGTTCGCGCACGTGTCGGTGCCGGTGACCTTCGCCGGGGCGACGGTGTGGGTGTCCTGGGCGCGCTCGACCAACTGCTTGACGCGCTTGGTCAGTTGGTCCTGGCTGCGGACGTCGGTGAAGGTGCCGCCGGTCGCGTTGGCGATGCAGATCAGCTGCTGCCGGGTCTTGTCGTCGTGGGCCAGGCCCAGGGTGTCGACGACCAGGTGGATGCCCTGGCTGGCCAGTTCGCGGGCCACGTCGCACGGGTCCGGCGGGGCGCAGGTGTCCTCGCCGTCGGTGATCAGCACGATCCGGCGGGTGGTCGGGCCGGTGCCCAGGTCCTGGGCGGCGGCGCGCAGCGCGATCCCGATCGGGGTCCAGCCGGTCGGGCGGACGGTGGCGACGGCCGTCTTGGCCTGCACCTTGTCGGTCTTCCCGACGGGATAGAGCTGCTGGGTGTCCTTGCAGCCCTCCTTCTGGTCGTTGCCCGGGTACGTCGCGCCGAGGGTGCGGATGCCGAACTCGGTCTCCTCCGGCAGCGCGTCGATGACCTCCTTGATCGACTGTTGGGCGACCTCCATCCGGCTCTTGCCCTGGATGTCCATGGTGCGCATCGACCCCGAGCCGTCCAGGATCAGGTCGACCTTGGGCGCCTCGGTCGCGGCGGGCGGCGCCCCGGGTTCGTCGGCGTGCGCGGGGAGGGTGCCCAGCGCGGTGCCCACGACTATCGTCAGGGCCCCGAGCAGGGCGGCCGCGCGGGCCGTCCGTCGTGGTGTGGTAGTGGTGATCACCGCCGCATCCTAGGGACCGTCAGTTCGAATCGCCCAACGCGGGTGGTGGGCGGCACCTACCCTGAACGCACGGACGGAGCGGGCGAGGAGAGCGCATGACGGTGCGTCTGGCCGGGGTCGGCAAACGCTACGGGCGCGGGGGTCCGTGGGTCCTGCGGGGCGTCGACCTGACGCTGCCGCCGGGCGGGATCGTCCGGGTCGAGGGCGCCAACGGCAGTGGGAAGTCCACCCTGTTGAAGCTCCTGGCGGGCATCGAGCGCGCCGAGCGCGGCACGGTGGAGGTCACCGGCAGCCGGGCCTACGTGCCCGAACGCTTCCCGCCCGCGCTGCCGTTCGACGCCCGCGACTACCTGTGCCACCTCGGCCGCCTCCGCGGCCTGGGCGCCGCGGAGGGGCGGCGGCGCGCCGACCACTGGCTGGAGCGCTTCGGCATCACCGGCTACGCGGGCACCCCGATCGGCCGGCTCTCCAAGGGCACCTGCCAGAAGGTCGCCGTCGCCCAGGCCCTGCTCGCCGAGGCGGACCTGCTGCTGCTGGACGAGGCGTGGACCGGCCTCGACCTGGCCGCCCGCGGCGAACTCGACGCGGCCGTCACCGAACGGGCCGACGGCGGCGGGCTGGTGGTGTTCGTCGACCACGACCCGAACCGGCTGGCCGGGCTCACCACGGCCGGACACCTGGTCAGGAACGGCGCCCTGCACGAGGTCCCGCCCGTCCGGGCCGACGAGGACGGCCCGCGCGCGGTGGTCGTGGTCCGCGCCGAGCGCCTGCCCGAGCACCTCCCCGGCCACCCGGAGCGCAAGCCGCTCGTCGACGGCACCGTCCGCCTCGACGTGGCCGCCGCCCACTCCGACGCCCTGCTGCGCAGGCTCCTCAACTCGACGCCCCCGGTGCACGTCCGGAGCGTGGCCGGACCGGAGCACCCGGAAGGAGCGCGGCCGTGACGCTGCGCGTGCTGACCCGCTACCACCTGGAACTGCTGGTGCGCTCGCAGCGCTGGCTGCCCCCGGGCCTGACGTACCTGGTGGTGCTGGGCCTGGGCCTGTCGGGCGGGGACGACGTCTCCTCGGCGGCCGCCTTCTCGGCCGGGCTGCTGGTGCCGGTGACGGGCTGGCTGGTGCGCGGCGCGGTGGGCGCCGAACCGGCCCAGTCGCGGGCCTGCCTGGTGGCGGCGGCGGGCTGGGCCCGGGTGCACCTGTCGGCGCTGCTCGCGGCGGCCCTGGCGGGCCTGGTGCTGGGCGCGCTCGGGCTGGCCGCGGTGCTGCTGCTGGGCAGCGGCGCCACGGCCGCGGGCGTCGCCGGGGGCGCGGCGGCGACGGTGGTGTGCGTACTGTCGGGCGCGGCGGTCGGCGCGGTGTGCAACCGCCCCGTGGTGGCGGGGCCGTACGCGGTGCCGCTGGGGCTGGGCGCGGTGGTGGCGGTGCTGCTGGTGCCGGGCTCCCCGGCGAACGAGGCGGTGCGGGCGCTGGTGCTGGGCGCGCGGCAGCACGCGCCGGACGTGCCGTGGTGGACGCTCCCGGCCGCGGCGGCCCTGGCGGCGGGGTGCTGCTGGGCGGCGGTGGCGGCCGCCGTCCGGCGCGGTGACTGAGCGCCCGGCCGGGCCGGTGCGCCGGGCCGGTGCGAAACGGACACACCGGTTCGGATCGGGTTGAACCCGGCCAATTCTGGCTAGGGTGCTAGGAGACGTGCCCCGTGCCTGCTGGAAGGAAGCCCGCCGTGAGCAACCTGTTCGCGATCGCCTACCCGGATGTCGCCACCGCGCAGAAGGTCCGTGACGAGCTGGTCGGCCTGCAGAAGCAGAAGCTGGTCGACCTGGAGGACGTCGTGGTGGTCGAGCGCCGCGAGGACGGCAAGATCAAGCTGCACCAGGCCGTGTCCAACACCGGCATGGGCGCGGCCTCGGGCGCCCTGTGGGGCGGCGTGATCGGCCTGCTGTTCTTCATGCCGTTCCTGGGCGCGGCGGTCGGCGGCGCGACCGGCGCGGCGGTCGGCGCGTCCACCGACACCGGCGTGGACGACAACTTCATGCGCCAGGTCGGCGAGAAGCTGGAGCCCGGCAAGGCCGCGGTGTTCGCCCTGGTCCGCTCGGCGACGCAGGACAAGGTCATCCCGGCGGTCGCCCAGTTCGGCGGCGAGCTGATCCAGACCTCGCTGAGCCACGACGAGGAGGAGCACCTGCGGGAGATCGCCAAGGCGGCGTACCCGGCCTCCACGCTCTGACGCCGCAGCACCGACCTTCCGGCGGGGTGCCGGGCGCGCGTCGCCCGGCGCCCCGCCGTCCGTGCCCCTTCGAGCTGGCGAGGACGGCTGGTGGTGGCGACTGACTCCGCGACCCGGGCGGCCCGGGCGCCCCGCGCCCGGCGGGCCCGGACCGGGCGCTGGACCGAACTGGTGCTGGTGCTGGCCGCGGTGGGCATCGCGGTGTTCGGCTACGTCGAGGTCGGCGTCAACATCGACGGCCAGGCCCCGCCGGACGCCGCCCAGTACGGCGCCGCGCTCGGCGTGCTCGCCCTACTGGCGCACGCCGCGGTGCGCTGGCGCGCCACGTGGGCCGACCCGCTGCTGCTGCCGATCGCGGTGCTGCTCAACGGCATCGGCCTGGTCGTCATCTACCGGTTGGACCGCAACCCCGGCAGCGCCGCCGCCCCCACCCAACTGCTCTGGTCCACCCTCGGGGTGGGCCTGTTCATCGCGGTGCTGCTCCTGCTGCGCGACCACCGCCGCCTGCAGCGCTACGCGTACGTCGGGGCGTTCGTCGCGCTCGTCCTGCTGGTGCTGCCGGTGTTCTTCCCGCCGGTGTACGGCTCGCGGATCTGGATCACCCTGGGCCCGCTCTCCTTCCAGCCCGGCGAGTTCGCCAAGGTCCTGCTGGCGATCTTCTTCGCCGCCTACCTGGCCGCGCACCGGGACGCGCTGGCGCTGACCGGCCGCCGGGTGCTGTGGTTCCAGCTCCCGCTGGGCCGGGTGCTCGGGCCGGTGCTGCTGATCTGGGCGGCGTTCGTCGGCGTGCTGGTGCTGGAGACCGACCTGGGCACCTCGCTGCTGTTCTTCGGCCTGTTCGTGGTGATGCTGTACGTCGCCACCGCCCGCACCGGCTGGATCGTGATCGGCCTGCTGCTGTCCGCGCTGGCCGCGGTCGGCGTGGGCTGGCTCTCCCCGCACGTGCACAGCCGGGTCACCGAGTGGCTGCACCCGCTGGCCTCGATCGAGGCCGGGCAGGGCGCCAACCAGATCGCCCAGTCGCTGTTCGCGTTCGCCTGGGGCGGCCAGCTCGGCACCGGCCTGGGCCTGGGCCACTCCGCGCTGATCGGCTTCGCCACCAAGTCCGACTTCATCCTGGCCACCGTCGGCGAGGAGCTCGGCCTGACCGGCCTGTTCGCGGTGCTCCTGCTGTACGCCCTGCTGGTGGCCCGGGGCTTCCGGACCGGCATCGCGCTGCGCGACCCGTTCGGGCGGTTGCTCGCCATCGGCCTGGCCGCCCTGGTCGCGATCCAGGTGTTCGTGGTCGCGGGCGGCGTCCTCGACCTGATCCCGCTGACCGGCATGACGCTGCCGTTCATCGCCCAGGGCGGCTCGTCCGTGGTCACCAACTGGATCATCGTGGCGCTGCTGGTGCGGATGAGCGACCTCGCCCGGCGCCCCGCACCCGAGGAGGACGCGTGAGGCTCACCCGGCCCGAGGGCACCAACGGCGGGCCGGACGGGCTCCCCGGCATCTCCACCACCGGGCGCCGGGCCGGGACGTTCTGCATGCTGCTGATCGTCGCCCTCGCCCTCCAGGCCACCCGCGTCCAGGTGTTCCAGAAGAACGAGCTGGACCACAACGCCGCCAACCAGCGCGCCACCATCCAGCGCTACTCCCAGCCCCGCGGCAACCTGCTGGTCGCCGGGCAGCCCGTCACCGGCTCCGCGCCGACCGGCGGCCGCTACGCCTACAAGCGCACCTACGCCGACGGCCCGCTGTACGCCGCCGTCACCGGCTACTCGTCCCAGACCTACGGCAACACCCAGCTGGAGGGCGTCTACGACGACGTGCTCTCCGGCACCGACCCGAAGCTCGCGGGCTGGGCGGTCTGGGACGCGGTCACCCGGCAGCAGCAGCCCGGCGGCGACGTGGTCACCACCATCGACCCGGCCGCCCAGCGCGCCGCCGTGCAGGGCCTGGGCAGCCAGAAGGGCGCCGTCGCCGCGATCGAACCCGCCACCGGCCGGATCCTCGCCCTCGCCTCCACCCCCAGCTACGACCCCGGCAGCTTCGCGGGCACCTCCACCGCCGACCAGAACGCCTGGAAGAGGCTCCAGGACGACCCCGACCAGCCGATGCTCAACCGGGCCCTGCGCCAGATCTACCCGCCCGGCTCCACCTTCAAGGTGGTCACCGCCGCCGCCGCGCTCGCCAGCGGCGTCGTCACCGACATCGACGCCCCCACCGACGCCCCGTACCCGTACGTCATGCCCGGCACCACCACCCCGCTCACCAACGACACCAGCGCCTGCAACCAGGCCGGGCTGTCGCTGGACGAGGCGATGACGCTGTCCTGCAACAGCGTCATGGGCTACCTCGGCGTGCAGACCGGACTCGACCGGATGACCGCGATGGCCCGGAACTTCGGCTTCAACGACGCCAGGCTGGACGTCCCGGTGCGGGCCGCCCGCTCCAACTTCGACACCGAGATGAACAAGTCCCAGCTGGCGCTCTCCTCCATCGGCCAGTACGACACCGCCGCCACCCCGCTGGTGATGGCCATGGTCGCCGCCGGGGCCGCCAACGACGGCCAGGTGATGTCCCCGCAGCTCGTCGACAGGCTCACCAAGGCCGACGGCAGCCAGGTCCAGCTGATGCACCCCAGCCTCTACCACCAGGCGTTCGGGGCCGGAGTCGCCCAGCAGCTGCGGCAGTTGATGGTCGACGTGGTCGAGAACGGCACCGGCCGCAACGCCCGCATCCCCGGCGCCGAGGTCGGCGGCAAGACCGGCACCGCCCAGCACGGCGTCGACAACTCCGGCACCCCCTACGCCTGGTTCATCGCCTGGGCCCGCCCCGCCGGGTCCACCGCCACCCCGCCGGTCGCCGTCGCCGTCGTGGTCGCCGACAGCCAGGCCACCGACGTCACCGGGGGCGGGCTGGCCGCGCCCATCGCCAGGTCCGTCATGCAGGCCGTGCTCAACCGGTAGGACCTCGCCAAACAGCGGAAAAGCGGCATTTGCTACTGTCCCGGTCCGATCCCCCACCAGAAGGACAGCGATGAGCACCACCCCCCTGCTGCGGCGCAAGCCCGTGGACACCCTGATCGCCGAGGCAGGAGACACCGGAGCCGGAGAGCTGCGCCGCTCCATCGGGCTCTGGCAGCTCTCCGCGATCGGCATCGGCGCCACCGTCGGCACCGGCATCTTCTTCGTCCTCACCACCTCCGTGCCCGAGGCCGGACCGGCGGTGATCCTCTCCTTCGTGATCGCCGCCGTCACGGCCGGGCTCACCGCGCTCTGCTACGCCGAACTCGCCTCCGCCATCCCGGTGGCCGGCTCCTCCTACTCGTACGCCTACGCCACCATGGGCGAGATCGTCGCCTTCGGCGTCGGCGTCTGCCTGCTCATGGAGTACGGCGTCTCCGCCTCCGCGATCGCGGTGACCTGGGGCCAGTACCTCAACCAGTTCTCCGACCTGGCCTTCGACCTGCACCTCCCGGCGAAGCTCGCCGCCCCGCCCGGGGACGGCGGCGTCTTCAACCTGCCCGCGGTCGTGCTGGTCCTGCTGGTCACCGTCCTGCTGATCCGCGGCGTCGGCGAGTCCGCGAAGGTCAACGCCGCCATGGTGGCGATCAAGCTGGGCATCCTGGTGCTGTTCGTCGCCGTCGGCCTGACCGGCTTCACCGCGGGCAACTTCACCCCGTTCGCGCCCAACGGCTGGGACGGCGTGCAGACCGCCGCCTCCACCATCTTCTTCTCCTTCATCGGCCTCGACGCCGTCTCCACCGCGGGCGAGGAGGTCCGCGAACCGCGGCGCACCCTGCCGCTCGCCATCCTGATCTCGCTGGTCGTCGTCACCGTCCTCTACATCGCCGTCGCCGTCACCGCGATCGGCGCCCAGCCCTGGCAGCAGTTCGACGGCCAGGAGGCGGGCCTCGCCCAGATCCTGCAGAACGTCACCGGGCAGACCTGGCCCGCCCTGGTGTTCGCCGCCGGGGCGATCATCTCGATCTTCTCCATCACCCTGGTGGTGATCTACGGCCAGACCCGGATCCTCTACGCGATGGGCCGCGACGGACTCCTCCCGCGCCCCTTCACCCGGGTCTCCGCCCGCACCGGCACCCCCGTCTGGAACACCGTCGTGGTCGGCACCGCCGTCGCGGTCCTCGCCGCGGTCTTCCCGCTCAAGCTGCTGGCCGACATGACCTCGATGGGCACCCTGGTGGCCTTCACGGCGGTCTCGGTGGGCATCGTCGTGCTGCGCCGCACCCGCCCCGACCTGCCGCGCGGCTTCAAGGTGCCGTTCTACCCCGTCACGCCGGTGCTCAGCGCCGCGTTCTGCATCTACCTGATCACCAAGCTGCACGCCGACACCTTCCTCGCCTTCGCGGTCGTCCTGGCCCTCGCCGCCGTCCTGTACTTCACCTACAGCGCCAGGCACTCCCGCCTCGCCCGGGACCGCTGACCCCGGTCCCCCACCCGCCGCCCAAGAGTTCCCCATGCCCCGGCCACGGACGCACCACCGGGCCGGGGCGTTGCCTAGGGTGAGGGCGGAGCACGTTCGAACACGGGAGTGACATTGGGCGCCACCGGACGCCGCAGATTCCTCGGACTGGCCGCGGGTGCCGCGGCCGGCCTCACCGCCTGCGGCCCCGGCGGCCGCCCCACAGGAGCGGCCACCGCCAGCGGCCCCGCCACCGCCACCGGCCCCGGCCCCGGCCCGTCCGCCACCGCCGCCGAGAACGCCCGCCCCGGCGACGCCGACTGGCGGATCACCGCCGCCGGACCCGACCAGGCGATCGAGGGCTGGGCGGACCGGGTCAGCGCCCTGCCCGGCGAACAGGTCGGACTGCACGTCTCCACCACCGCGCCCGGCTACACCGTCACCGCCTACCGGATGGGCTGGTACGGCGGCGCCCGCGCCCGCCGGATCTGGCGCTCCGACCGGCAACCCGGCACCCGGCAGGCCCCGTTCACCGTCGACCGGACCACCCGCACCGTCAGCACCGCCTGGCCGCGCACCACCACCGTCGACACCACCGGCTGGCCCGAGGGCTGCTACCTGCTCCGCCTGGACGCCGACGGCGGCGCCGGACAGCGCTACGTGCCGCTGACCGTCCGCTCCCGCAGCACCGCCGGGACGACCGTCGTCGTCAACGCCGTCACCACCTGGCAGGCCTACAACGAGTGGGGCGGCTACAACCTCTACAACGGCCCCACCGGCGGCCTCCCCACCCGCTCGCTGCAGGTCAGCTTCGACCGCCCCTACCGCTACGACGACGGCGCCGGACTCTTCCTGGTCTACGAGGCCCCGCTCGTCGCCCTCGCCGAGAAGCTCGGCCTCCCGCTCTCCTACACCACCGGCATCGACCTCGCCGCCGACCCCGGCCTGCTGCACGGCGCCACGGCGGTGCTCTCGCTCGGCCACGACGAGTACTGGTCGCCCGAGCAGCGCGCCCACGTCACCGCCGCCCGCGACGCCGGCACCCACCTCGCCTTCCTCGGCGCCAACTGCTGCTACCGGCGCGTCCGTTACGAACCCTCGCCGACCGGGCCCGACCGCACCGTGGTCTGCTGGAAGGGCGCCTGGAAGGACGACCCCGGCTACAGGGCGGGCCACCCCGCCACCACCGACTTCCGCTCCCCGCCCGGCGCCGACCCCGAATCCTCCCTGCTCGGCGTCCTCTACGACGGCTACCCCGTCGACGCCCCGTACGTCGTCACCAACGCCGACCACTGGCTACTGGCCGGCACCGGCGCCCGGAACGGCGACAGCTTCCCCCACCTGGTCGGCGTCGAGTACGACCGCGTCGACCCGTCCTTCCCCACCCCGAAGGGCATCGAGACGATCGCCCACTCCCCGGTCGTCTGCGAGGGCCGCCACTCCTACGCCGACACCGCCCTCTACACCGCCGCCAGCGGCGCGACGGTCTTCGCCACCGGCACCATGCGGTGGGTCGAGTCCCTCGAAGCGACCGGCCCCGCGGGCGGCACCGCCGTCCACGGCATCGACGGCCGCGCGGGCGACTTCACCCGCCGGGTCACCGAGAACCTGCTCCGCGGGTTCGCCGCCGCGCAGCACCCTTAGGCGGGTGGGTCGGAACGGTCAGGGGCCTCCTCCGCTCAGCCCTTGTTGCCGACCCGCAGCACCTTGGAGACCGCCGGGCCCGCCGCCGCGGAGCCGTGGCCGCCGCCCTGGACCTCGGCGGCGACGGCGAGGTTGCCGGAGTAGGCGGTGAACCAGGAGTTCGCGTCGGGGCTGTTGTCGACCTCGGCGGTGCCGGTCTTCGCGCCGGAGCCGGCCGGGAGGGCGGGCTTGACCTCGGAGGCGGTGCCGGAGCGGACGGTCTGCACCATCAGCGACTGCAGGTTGCCGAGGACCTCGGGGGAGAGGGTGCGGGCGGCCTTCTTCTGCTCCATGCCGGGCACCAGGATCGGCTGCCGGAAGACCCCGGACTGGACGGTCGCGGCGACCGAGGCCATGCCGAGCGGGTTGGCGCGCACCTTGCCCTGGCCGATGAACTCGCTCGCCGCACCGGCCATGTTGCCCTCGACCGGGATGTCGGTGTCGAAGTTGGACAGGCCGGTCTGCCAGACCAGGCCGAGCCCGAAGACGTCCTTGGCGATCGAGGGCAGGCTGTTCGGCTTGAGGACGTCCTTGCCCTTCTCGATGAAGGAGGTGTTGCAGGAGTGGATGAACGCGTCGGTGAGCGTGTACTCGGGATGCGCGCCGGGCTCGTCGTTGGAGATGGACTTGCCGGTGACCATGGTGGTCTCGGGGCAGGGCATCGGGCTGGTGGGCGTGACGCCCGCCTCCATCAGCGCCGCGGCGGTGATCACCTTCATGGTGGAGCCGGGCGCGGTCGCGCCGGAGAAGGCGCGGTTCTGGCCGGTGGAGGGCGAGAACGCGTAGGCGAGGATGTTGCCGCTGCTGGGCTCGATGGCGACCATCGAGGCGGGCTTGCCGCCCTGCGCGGCGACCTCCTGCTCGGCGGCCTGCTGCAGGTCGGCGTCGATGGTGAGCTTGAGGTTGGGGACGGGCTTGGGCTCCTTGACCGTGAACAGCTTCACGTCGGCCGCCTTG
Source organism: Kitasatospora phosalacinea (assembly GCF_030268885.1). GTDB lineage: Bacteria > Actinomycetota > Actinomycetes > Streptomycetales > Streptomycetaceae > Kitasatospora > Kitasatospora phosalacinea_C. The sequence goes on along the minus strand of NZ_BSSA01000007.1, from coordinate 15,121 downwards.
CCGCCGCCGCTGCCGGTCGCGCTGCTGCTCGGGCTCGGGCTGGCGGACCCGGCGGGGGCGTCCGCGGCGGAGATGACCACCCCGCTGCCCGCGTCGGCGGGGTCGCCGGCCTGCGGGGCGGCGGACTTGAGCTTGTTGAGCAGTCCGGTCAGCGAGGGGTAGCTCGCCAGGGGCCTGCCCTTGCGGTCGGTGATGGCGGCCGGGGCGGCGTAGAGCGGCTTGACCGCGATGGTCTCGCCCGCGTCGAGCTTGGGGTGGATGACGTTGGGCACCCAGTGGACGGCGGCGGTGCCGTCGCTCATCTTGACCACGCCGAGGACGCCGTCGTAGTTCCAGGGGCTGCCGGTCTCGGCGAACTCCACGGAAGCCTTGAAACTTTCCAGCACGCCGGTGGGCGCGGCGCCCTGCGCCGGGGCGGAGGCGGCCGCCGAGGCGGGGGCGCTCGCGGACTTGGACGCGGCGGCGCTGGGCGCGGTGGTGGGGCCGCCGACGGTGAGGTGGACGGCGCTGGGCTTCACGTTGTCCTGGAAGGCCTGCAGCCCGGCCTGCGCCTTGTCCGGGTCGTCGGTGAGCTTGGCGGCCGCGGACAGGTCGCCCTTGGCCCAGGCGTCCAGGAACGCCTTGGCGCCGGACGCGGCGAGCTCGGGGCTCGGGGGCTCGGCGACCACGGTGCGGGGCTTCTTCGCCCCGTCCTTGCCGGAGTCGTCGCCGGAGACCAGGGCGTACGCCCCGTAGCCCCCGCCGAGGAGCACCGCCGCGGCGATGACGGAGACGCCGATCTTCGCGCCCTTGTTCACGTCGAGTCCCCCATGGTGAGTCGTGGCCGTTCGGGTTCAGCGGCCACGACACCATAGGCAGATGCCTTTCGTGCACTCACGACGCGGGGCTGGTTTGTGACAGTTCCGGTACACGTGCGACGGGTGTGGCGACCGTGCGGGCGGGCCGGGCTAGATCCAGGTGTCGAGCCACATCCGGGCCCGCCAGTCGTCCATCGGGATCGTCTGCCCGGTGTAGATCGGGTAGAAGTACAGGAAGTTCCACATGATCGCGGCGACCAGCAGTCCGGCGCCGGTGGCCCCGGCGAGCCTGCGGTCGGGCGAGGAGGTGGCCGGGCCGAGCATCGCGCCGATCATCATGGTCACCGCGAGCACCAGGAACGGGACGAAGCACACCGCGTAGAACAGGAAGATCGTCCGGGCCTGGTAGTTGAACCAGGGCAGGTAGCCCGCCGCCAGCGCGCACAGGATCGCCCCGGCCCGCCAGTCGCGGCGCATCAGCCAGCGGTACAGGCAGTAGACCAGCGCGACGATGCCCGCCCACCACAGGAACGGGGTGCCGATGGCGAGCACCTCGCGGGCGCACTCGGCGGTGGTGCAGCCGGCCTGGCCGTTCTTCGGCGACTCGTAGAAGAACGAGACCGGGCGGCCGACCAGCAGCCAGCTCCACGGGTTGGACTGGTAGGTGTGCGGGCTGGTCAGGGTGACGTTGAAGTGCCAGATCTCGTGGTGGTAGTGCCACAGGCTGCGGGCCCAGTCCGGCACCCAGCCCCAGGTGTCGCTCGGGTTGAGCGCGGCCCAGTTGCGCAGGTAGCCGCCCTTGCCGGGCTCGGGGGAGGAGAGGATCCAGCCGGTCCAGGTCAGCAGGTAGGTGACACCGGCGGTCAGCGTGACCGACAGTGCGGACCAGGCGAAGTCCCACAGGCCGCGCAGGTTGCCGCGGTTGCCGGCCAGGCGGCGGGCGGAGGAGTCCCAGAACCCGGCGAGCAGCACCAGCGCCAGGACCGCCGGGGCGCCGCTCCACTTGGTGCCGGTCATCAGGCCCAGGCAGACCGCCGCGGCCAGCCGGTAGGGGCGCCAGCCCAGGTGCCACCAGTCGGCGCCGAGGCCCTGCTCGACCCGCTCGGCGATCCTGGCGCGGCTCTTGTCCCGGTCGACCAGCAGCAGGCCGAACGCGGCCAGGAACCAGAACATCACCACCAGGTCGAGGATGGCGGAGCGGCTGAGCACGAAGTGCAGCCCGTCCACGGACAGCAGCAGGCCGGCCACGCAGCCCAGCAGGGTGGAGCGGAACATCCGGCGGGCGATCCGGGCCAGCATCAGCACCGAGAGGGTGCCGAGCACGGCCACCGTGAAGCGCCAGCCGAAGGGGTGCATGCCGAAGAAGTGCTCGCCCAGGCCGATGATCCACTTGCCGACCGGGGGGTGCACCACGAACGCGGCGTCGGTGCGCAGCGGGACGACCGGGTTGGGCGCGGTGATCAGGCCGTTGGCGTCGTCGGACCAGCTGCTCTCGTAGCCGAGGTGCCAGAGCGCGTACGCGTCCTTGGCGTAGTACGTCTCGTCGAAGATCAGCGCGTGCGGGCTGCCGAGGCCGGCGAAGCGCAGCACCCCGGCGAAGACCGCGACGCCGAGCGGCCCGAGCCAGCCGGCCCACCGGCACAGCCAGGACCACAGCGGGGCGGGCAGCCGGACGCCGAGCCGGGCGAGCACCGGGGAGGGCTCGACCACCGCGGGCGTGACGCCCGGGCCGTCCGGCATCGGTGGCACCAACTGCTCGGCCAGGGGCGTGCGCCGCGGGGCCCGGTAGCCGACGCCGGACAGCGCGCGGGCCCATCGGGAGGCCGGTTCGGGCTCCGCGCGAGGGGCCGGAACGGCGGCCGGGTCGGCCGGTTCCAGCACGGTCACGCCGCCCCGCTCGGGGTGGTCCATACCACTCTCCATGTCGCCGTTCACGGGCCACATCGTAGGGGCAACGGCTGAAGTCACAAGGGGCCCCCGACCCTCGTCCGCCCCCCGCCCCCGCGGCGCCCCCGCCCCGCGGCCCCCTCAGCAGCCACGGGCCGCCCCCGGGTAGGGGAGGATGGTGTCCGTGACTGGTGTTCTCGTACTGGCAGGTACCCCCATCGGCGACGTCGAGGACGCGCCGCCCCGACTGCGCGCCGAACTCGCCGGGGCGGACGTCATCGCGGCCGAGGACACCCGGCGGCTGCGCCGGCTGACCCAGGCGCTCGGCGTGGTGCCGACCGGCCGGGTGGTGTCCTACTTCGAGGGCAACGAGGTGGCCCGCACCCCCGAGCTGGTGGCCGCGCTGCAGGACGGCTCCCGGGTGCTGCTGGTCACCGACGCCGGGATGCCCTCGGTCTCCGACCCCGGCTACCGGCTGGTGGACGCCGCCGTCACCGCCGGGATCAAGGTCACCGCGGTGCCCGGCCCGTCCGCGGTGCTGACCGCGCTGGCGCTGTCCGCGCTGCCGGTGGACCGGTTCGCCTTCGAGGGCTTCCTGCCGCGCAAGGCGGGCGACCGCTCCCGGCAGCTCGCCCAGGTCGCCGCCGAGCCGCGCACCATGGTCTTCTTCGAGGCCCCGCACCGGATCGCCGAGACGCTGGAGGCGATGGCCGCCGCGTTCGGCGCCGACCGCCCGGCCGCGGTCTGCCGGGAGCTGACCAAGACGTACGAGGAGGTCAAGCGCGGCCCGCTGGGCGAGCTGGCGGCCTGGGCGGCGGACGGCGTCCGGGGCGAGATCACCGTGGTGGTGGCCGGGGCCCCGCCCGCCGCGCCCGAGGAGGTCGGCCCGGCCGAGCTGGCCCGCCGGGTGGCCGTCCGGGAGGAGGCCGGGGAGCGCCGCAAGGAGGCCATCGCCGCGGTCGCCGCCGAGCTGGGGCTGCGCAAGTCGGTCGTGTTCGACGCGGTGGTGGCGGCCAAGCACGCGCCCTGAGCGACCCCGGATCATCCAGTGTGTCGATCGGTTTGTATGGCAATGGCCGGAATCGCGCGTACGTTGGAATGAGCACCCCAGCGGAGGGCCAATTCGGGACCAAGACTTGGCAAGCCGGGCATCGGACGGACCCTCCCGGGCATTCCCTGGGATGGAACGACCCGCACCCGGCCGGTGAGGACCGGGCGACGGGCTCCGAGCGAAGCGAGGTGGCGCATGAGCGACACGATCGACAGCCCCCGGAACGGCGGAGCACCCAGCGGCCTCGGCACGACCAGCCGTCCCGCCTCCGTGCAGACGGTCCACGAGGCGTACTCCTTCGCCTGCCTCAACTGCGGCTACGGCTGGGAGCAGGCGTACGACATCGAGCACCACACGGCCAGGGACGGCCACACCGTGGTCGAGTACACGGCGAACGGCGTCCGGGTCCCCTCCCCGCTGCGCGAGCTGGTCTGCCCCGGCTGCGGCGGCGAACGCGTCCGGATCATGCGGGCCGGGCGGGTGGCGGACATGGCCGCCGTCACCAGGAACGGGCCCGGCTACGCGCCCACCGCCGAACCCGAGGGCCCGCCGGAGCCCCCCGGACTGCGGGCCCGGCGCCGCTGGTTCGCCTGGCTGCACCGCACCGGCTGACCACCGGCCCCACCCGGCCGCCCCCGCCCGGGGCGGTCCGGGCGGTCGGGGCGGACGGGGCCGGGCCACTAGGATTCCGGGGTATGGCGGCCTTGGAAGACCACACCAGCACCGACGCGTACTACGTCACCACCCCGATCTACTACGTGAACGACCGGCCCCACCTGGGCCACGCGTACACCACCGTCGCGGGTGACGTGCTGACCCGCTGGCACCGCCAGCGCGGCGAGGACGTCTGGTACCTCACCGGCACCGACGAGCACGGCCAGAAGATCCTGCGCACCGCCGAGGCCAACGGCGTCACCCCGCAGCAGTGGTGCGACAAGCTGGTCGAGGAGGCGTGGAAGCCGCTCTGGGAGCACCTGCGGATCGCCAACGACGACTTCATCCGCACCACCCAGGCCCGGCACACCGACCGCGTCCAGGAGTTCGTCCAGGACCTGTACGACAAGGGCGAGATCTACCAGGGCAGCTACACCGGCCCGTACTGCGTCGGCTGCGAGGAGTACAAGCTCCCCGGCGAGCTGCTGCCCGGCGCCACCGAGGACGAGAAGCTCTGCCCCGTCCACAAGCGCCCCGTCGAGTGGCTGGAGGAGGAGAACTACTTCTTCCGGCTCTCCGCGTACGGCCCGAAGCTGCTGGAGTTCTACGCCGCCAACCCGGACTTCATCCAGCCCGCCTCCGCCCGCAACGAGGTGCTGCGCTTCGTCGAGCAGGACCTCAAGGACCTGTCGATCTCCCGCTCCACCTTCGACTGGGGCGTCCCGCTGCCCTGGGACGACAAGCACGTCCTGTACGTGTGGGTCGACGCCCTGCAGAACTACATCACCGCGGCCGGCTACGGCAGCGACCCCGAGCGCTTCGCCCGGCTCTGGCCCGCCTCCGTGCACCTGGTCGGCAAGGACATCCTGCGCTTCCACGCCGTCATCTGGCCCGCCATGCTGATGGCCGCCGGGCTGCCGCTGCCGCGCCGGGTCGTCGCCAACGGCTGGCTGATGGTCGGCGGCGAGAAGATGAGCAAGTCCAACCTCACCGGCATCGCGCCCACCGACCTGACCTCGCACTTCGGCGTCGACGCGTACCGGTACTACTTCCTGCGGGCCATCCCGTTCGGCACCGACGGGTCGTTCTCCTGGGAGGACTTCACCGCCCGCTACACCTCCGAACTCGCCAACGACTTCGGCAACCTGGCCTCCCGGGTCGCCGCGATGGTCGGCAAGTACTTCGACGGCGCGCTCCCCGCCGCGACCGACCACGGCCCCGCCGAACAGGCCGTCGCCGACGCGCTGGTCAGGGCCGCCGCCGAGGCCGACCGGAAGATCGGCGAGGAGCTGGACTTCGCGGGCGGCATCGCGGCCGTCTTCGAGTTCGTCAAGCTGGTCAACGGCTACCTGACCGAGCAGGAGCCCTGGAAGGTCGCCAAGTCCCCCGACGGGCGGGACCGGCTCGCCACCGTCCTGTACACCGCCGCCGAGGCGCTGCGGGCCACCGCCGTCCTGCTCAACCCGCTGATGCCGGACTCCGCCGCCAAGCTCTGGGCCTCCCTCGGTGCCGAGCCCGCCCTCGGCGCGCTCGCCGAGCAGCGGATCGCCACCGTCGCCGACTGGGGCCGACTGCCCGCCGGGGCCACCGTCACCAAGGGCGAGATCCTCTTCCCCCGCCTCGAAGAGAAGGCCGCCGTCTGATGGGCGCCAAGAAGGAGCAGGACCGCACCCCGCCGCCGCTGCCCGAGCCGCTCGCGGTGGCGGTCGCCGACTCGCACACCCACCTCGACATGCAGTCCGGCACCCCCGCCGAGGGGCTGGCCCGGGCCGCCTCGGTCGGCGTCACCACCGTCGTCCAGGTCGGCTGCGACGTGCCCGGCTCGCAGTGGGCCGCCGACCTCGCCGCCCAGTACGAGCAGGTGCACGCCGCCGTCGCCCTGCACCCCAACGAGGCGCCGCGGATCTTCCTCGGCGACCCCGACGGCTGGTCCGGGCAGCAGCGCGGGGCGGGCGGGCAGGAGGCGTTGGACGCGGCCCTCGCCGAGATCGACCGCCTCGCCGCCCTCCCGCACGTCCTCGCCGTCGGCGAGACCGGACTCGACTACTTCCGCACCGGCCCCGAGGGCGTCGACCTGCAGAAGGAGTCCTTCCGCCGCCACATCGAGATCGCCAAGCGCCACGGCAAGGCCCTGGTCATCCACGACCGCGACGCCCACCAGGACGTCATCGACCTGCTCCTCGAAGAGGGCGCACCCGAGCGCACCGTCTTCCACTGCTACTCCGGCGACGCCGCGATGGCCCGCACCTGCGCCGAGCACGGCTGGTACCTCTCCTTCGCCGGCCCCGTCACCTACAAGGCCAACCACGTCCTGCGCGAAGCCCTCACCGCCACCCCCCTCGACCGCGTCCTGGTCGAGACCGACGCCCCCTTCCTCACCCCCCACCCCTACCGCGGCCGCCCCAACGCCCCGTACCTGATCCCGGTCACGCTGCGCGCGATGGCCGACCACCTGGCACTGGGGGAGGACGAACTCGCCACGGCGATCGCCGCCAACACCGCCCGCGCCTTCGGCTACTGACCGCATCCCGGCGACGGGCGCGCCCTGGCCCCGGCCGTCGAGGTGGTCTCCCCCGGGTCGCGGGTGGCCGACCGGTTCACCAAACCCGGCCTGTACGCGGAGAAGGGCGTCCACCTCCCCGTCGCCGTGCACGAAGGGTCGCTCCGCACCGAGCTGCCGTTCCCCGTCGAGATCGATCTGAAGCGGCTCGTCAAGCGCTGACCCGTATCCTTGGCGGGTGAGCACCACCGAACCCACCTCCGACGGCCACCTGCTGGGAGCCGCCGACATCCGTGCGCTGGCCGAGGCGTTCGGCGTGAAGCCGACCAAGCAGCGCGGGCAGAACTTCGTCATCGACGGGAACACCGTGCGGCGGATCGTCCGGGCCGCGGAGGTGACGGACGAGGACGCGGTGGTCGAGGTCGGGCCGGGGCTCGGGTCGTTGACGCTGGCGCTGCTGGAGGTGGCGCGGCACGTCACGGCGGTGGAGATCGACCCGGTGCTGGCGCGGCACCTGCCGGACACCGTCCGGGCGCGGATGCCCGCGAAGGCGGCCGACTTCGACCTGGTGCTCAGCGACGCGATGGACGTCACCGAACTGCCCGGCCCGGCACCGACCGCGCTGGTCGCGAACCTGCCGTACAACGTCGCGGTGCCGGTGCTGCTGCACATGCTGGAGACCTTCCCCAGCATCGAGCGCACCCTGGTGATGGTGCAGAGCGAGGTCGCCGACCGGCTCGCCGCCAAGCCCGGCAACAAGGTGTACGGGGTGCCCTCCGTCAAGGCCAACTGGTACGCGGACGTGAAGCGCGCCGGGGCGATCGGGCGGAACGTGTTCTGGCCCGCGCCGAACGTCGACTCCGGCCTGGTCTCGCTGGTCCGCCGCGACCCGCCGTCCACCACCGCCACCCGCCGCGAGGTGTTCGCCGTCGTCGACGCCGCCTTCGCGCAGCGCCGCAAGACCCTGCGGGCCGCCCTGGCGGGCTGGGCCGGATCGCCCGCCGCCGCCGAGGAGGCCCTGCGGGGCGCCGGGATCGACCACACGCTGCGCGGCGAGATGCTCACCGTCGAGCAGTTCGCCGCGATCGCCGAGCACAAGCCCAAGGCCACCGAGGCAGCAGAGGAACACTGAACATGGTCACGGTCCGGGTCCCCGCCAAGGTCAACGTCCAGCTCGGCGTCGGCGGGGTCCGCCCCGACGGCTACCACGACCTGGCGAACGTCTTCTTCGCCGTCGCCCTCGGCGACCAGGTCACCGCCACCCCCGGCGAGGGCGTCACGCTCAGCTGCACCGGGCCCGACGCGGACGCCGTCCCGCTCGACGACGGCAACCTGGCCGCCCGCGCCGCCCGGCTGCTGGCCGCCCACCACGGCCTCGCCGACCCCGGCGTCCACCTGCACATCGACAAGGCCATCCCGGTCGCGGGCGGCATGGCGGGCGGCAGCGCGGACGGCGCCGCCGCCCTGCTCGCCTGCGACGCCCTGTGGGGCCTGGACACCCCGCAGTCCGTCCTGCTGGAGCTGGCCGCCGAACTCGGCTCCGACGTCCCGTTCGCGCTGCTCGGCGGCGTCGCCCTGGGCCGCGGCCGCGGCGAGCTGCTGGAGCCGCTGCCGGTGGCCGGGACGTTCCACTGGGTGTTCGCGGTCGCCGACGGCGGACTCTCCACCCCGGCCGTCTACCGCGAGTGCGACCGCCTGCGGGAAGAAGCCGGCCTCGGATCGTCCGCCGCCGACATCCCGGACCCCGACGCCGACCCCGCCCTGCTCGCCGCCCTCGCCGAGGGCGACCCCGTCGCGCTGGCCGCCGCCCTCGCCAACGACCTGCAGGCCGCCGCCGTCTCGCTGCGCCCCGCCCTCGCCGACACCCTGCGCGCGGGCACCGAGGCGGGCGCGCTGGCCGCCCTGGTCTCCGGCTCCGGCCCCACCTGTGCCTTCCTCGCCAAGGACGCCGACGCCGCCGCCCACGTCGCCGCCGCCCTGCGCGCCTCCGGCACCTGCCGCACCGCCCACGCCACCCACGGCCCCGTCCCGGGCGCGCAGGTGGTCCCGGTGGTCCACACCTCTGCTTGACCTGGAGCGCGCTCCGGGTTCCAGACTCTCTCCCGCGGCCCGCACCGGGCGGGCCGCGGAGAACGAGGGGAACCCGGATGCGCAAGCGCACCATCGGAACCGACCCGCGCACCCGCCGCGAGGTCAGCGTGCTCAGCCTCGGCGCGATGCTGTTCGGCACGCTCACCGACGAGGCCACCTCCTTCGCGGTGCTGGACCGCTACGTCGAGGCGGGCGGCACCTTCGTCGACACCTCCAACAACTACGCGTACTGGCAGGACGGCAGCCAGGGCGGCGCCAGCGAGGAGGTGCTCGGCCGGTGGCGGGCCAGCCGCGGCATCACCGACGAGGTGGTGATCGCCACCAAGCTCGGCGCCCGCCCGAAGGCCCCCGGCACCGGCTTCGTCGAGAACGGCGAGGGCCTGTCAGCGGAGGTCATCCGGGCGTCCTCGGAGGCCAGCCGCAAGCGCCTGGGCGTCGAGAGGCTCGACCTGCTGTACGCGCACGTCGAGGACCGGACGGTGCCGCTCGCCGAGACCGTGCACGCCTTCGGCGAACTGGTCAACGAGGGGACGGTCGGCCTGCTCGGCGTCTCCAACCACTGGTCCTGGCGGGTCGAGCGGGCCCGGAACATCGCCGCGCAGGCCGGACTGCCCGGCTACGAGGTGCTCCAGTACGGCCACACCTACCTGCGCCGCCGCGGCGACCTGCCCGGCCTGACCTGCGCGGACGGCGACCAGGCCGCCGTCCAGGGCGACCTGGTCACGTACCTCAAGGAGAGCCCCGAGCTCACCCTGGTCGCCTACTCCCCGCTGCTCGGCGGCGGCTACGTCCGGGAGGACAAGCCGCTCGGCCCGTCCTTCGACCACGCGGGCACCCCCGTCCGCCTCGCCGCCCTCGACGCGGTGGCGAAGCAGACCGGCGCCACCCGCAACCAGGTCGTGCTGGCCTGGCTGCTCGGCGGCGAGCTCCCGGTGATCCCGCTGGTGGGCGCCTCCTCGGTGGCCCAGCTGGACGAGAGCCTGGCCGCGCTCGACCTGGAACTGACCGACGAGCAGCGGGCGTTGCTGGACGGAGCCCGGTAGGACGGAAGCCGGGCCGCCCGCGGCACTAGGCTGGGGGCTCGTTACAGCCCCTTCCTCAGGAGTGCAGCTTCGTGGCCGTCAACCTCGCCACCATCGAGTCCGTCACCAAGGTGTACGGCACCAGGGCCCTGCTGGACGGGGTCAGCCTCGGCGTCAGCGAGGGCGACCGGATCGGTGTGGTGGGCCGCAACGGGGACGGCAAGACGACGCTGATCCGGATGCTCGCCAAGCTGGAGGAGCCGGACAGCGGGCGGATCACCCACTCCGGCGGCCTGCAGATGGCCGTGCTCACGCAGCACGACTCGCTGGACCCGAAGGCCACCATCCGGCACGAGGTGATCGCGGACCGGGCCGACCACGAGTGGCTGGGCGACGCCCGGATCCGCGACATCGTCCAGGGCCTGTTCGGCGGCCTGGACCTGCCGGGCTTCGCCGACGGCCTGGACACCGTGATCGGCCCGCTCTCCGGCGGCGAGCGCCGCCGCATCGCCCTCGCCAAGCTGCTGCTCGGCGAGCCCGACCTGATCGTGCTGGACGAGCCCACCAACCACCTCGACGTGGAGGGCATCGCCTGGCTGGCCAAGCACCTGCAGAACCGCCGCTCCGCGCTGGTCTGCGTCACCCACGACCGCTGGTTCCTGGACCAGGTCTGCACCCGGATGTGGGACGTCCAGCGCGGCGAGGTCCGCGAGTACGAGGGCGGCTACTCGGACTACGTGTTCGCCCGCGCCGAGCGCTCCCGGATCGAGGCCACCGAGGAGCAGAAGCGGCAGAACCTGGCCCGCAAGGAGCTGGCCTGGCTGCGCCGCGGCGCCCCCGCCCGCACCTCCAAGCCGCGCTACCGGATCGAGGCCGCCAACGCGCTGATCGCGGACGTGCCGGAGCCGCGCGACAAGTCCGAGCTGATGAAGTTCGCCAACGCCCGCCTCGGCCGCACCGTCTTCGACCTGGAGGACGTGACCGTCAAGGCGGGCGACAAGCTGCTGCTGGAGCGCCTCACCTGGCAGCTCGGCCCCGGCGACCGGATCGGCCTGCTGGGCGTCAACGGCGCGGGCAAGACCTCGCTGCTGCGGGCGATGCAGGCCGCGTACGCGACCGAGGGCGACGTGCAGCCGGCCGGCGGCGTGATCAAGGTCGGCAAGACCGTCCGCCTCGCGTACCTCTCGCAGGAGGTCGCCGAGCTGGACCCGAACACCCGCGTCCTGCAGGCCGTCGAGCAGGTCCGCGGCCGGGTCGACCTGGGCAAGGGCCGGGAGATGAGCGCCGGGCAGCTGTGCGAGCAGTTCGGCTTCGGCAAGGACAAGCAGTGGACGCCGGTCGGCGACCTCTCCGGCGGCGAGCGCCGCCGCCTGCAGCTGCTGCGCCTGCTGATGGACGAGCCCAACGTGCTCTTCCTCGACGAGCCCACCAACGACCTCGACATCGAGACCCTCAACCAGCTGGAGGACCTGCTCGACGGCTGGCCCGGCTCGATGGTCGTGATCAGCCACGACCGGTTCTTCATCGAGCGCACCACCGACACCGCGTACGCCCTGCTCGGCGACCGCCGGATGCGGATGCTGCCGGGCGGCGTCGACGAGTACCTGGAGCGCCGCACCGCGATGGCGGAGGCCGCCGCGGCCGCCGCCGCCGTGCAGGCCCCGGCCCCCGCGGCCGCCTCCGGCCTGTCGGCGGGCGACCTGCGGGCGGCGAAGAAGGAGATGCAGAAGCTGGAGCGGCAGATCGCCAAGCTGGACGAGCAGGAGTCCAAGCTGCACGCCCAACTGGCCGAGCACGCCGCCGACTTCTCCAAGGTCGCCGAGCTGGACGCGCAACTGCGCAAGGTCCGCGAGGACAAGGAGGAGCTGGAGATGTCCTGGCTGGAGCTGGCCGAGCAGGTCTGAGACCCGCGTCCGCGGCCTACCCGTCCAGCAGCAGGTCGAGCTCGTCCGCGGCCCGGGCCAGTGCGCTGCGCCCCGGGTCGTGCGGGCCGGTCGGCCGGGCGATCCGGCCGGTCGGCGGGTGGTGGGCGCGGGCCGCGCCGGTGAGCCGGTCCAGCGAGCGCAGCACCCGTTCGATCACCTCCGGTTCGGGCTGCCGCCCGCCGTACCGCAGTTGCGCGGCGTACGCGGCCACCGCCCCCGAGAGCCGCTCCAGCGCGGCGGTCGCGGGCACCCACTGCTCGGCGAGGCGCCCGGCGGGCGGCGGCTCGGCCAGGCCGAGGTCGACCTGCTGCCGGGCGTCGGCCAGCGCCCGGTACGCGGTGCGGCGCAGCCACACCTCGGCGACCGGCTCGACCCGGGCCACCGCCGCCAGGTAGCGGCGCAGGGCGTTCGCGGCGGTGACGATGCCCGGCTCGATCCGGTGCGGCGGCCGCTCCGGCCACAGCAGGTAGCCGAAGACCAGCACGATGGTGCTGGCCAGCGCGGTGTCCAGCACCCGCGGCCAGAACTCGGCCGCGCCGCTCTCCCCGCCGAGCTGCACCAGCAGCAGCGCCACCGGCGTCATCACGACGGTGTTCAGCCCGTAGTGCGCGGCCGTCGAGTACGGCAGCAGCGCCACGCACAGCGAGATCGCCAGGCTCAGCGCCCACGGGTCCGTGGTCAGCGCCAGCAGCACCGCGGTGACCGCGATGCCCAGCACGGTGCCCAGTGCCCGGCTCACCGCCCGCTGGAACACCGAGCCCAGGTCCGGCTTCAGCACGAACGCCACCGTCATCGGCACCCAGTAGCTGCGCTCCAGCGGAAGCAGGTTGACCGCCGTCTCGGCCACCGCCACGCACAGCGCCACCCGCAGCCCGTAGCGCACCGAGCCGCGCGACAGCAGCCGCACCCGCAGCCGCCACGGGTCCGGCGGCGGCGGGGCGGCGGTGTCCAGCGGCGCCCAGCGGCCCGCCACCGTGTCGGCGGCGGCCCGCAGCGCCGTGTCGAAGGCCGTCCGGGAGGGCGTGTCGGGCCGCCAGTCGGGGTACGCGGGCTCCGGGCCGCCGGTGATCTGCTCGGCCAGCCGGGCCGGGAACGCTGCCAGCTCCGGCGGCACCGGCCGCCACGCCCACAGCAGCCCGGCCGCCGCCTCGGTGGCGCCCAGCGCGGCCTCGTACGAGCGGCGCAGCCGGTGCAGCCGCTCCGGCTCGCGGCGGCCCGGGCGGGGCGGCGGCAGCAGGTCCTGCATCTGGTTGAGCCGGCCGGTCAGCAGGCGGCGGGCGGCCGCGCCGTCCGGGGTGCCGAGGGCGGCCAGCAGGCCGCCGAGCGCCAGGTACACCTCGGCCAGCGCCCGGGTGCGCGGATCGGTGCGGACGTCGGTGCGGTAGCGCACCCCCATCAGCAGCACCAGCGCCGCCCCGCACGGCAGCATCGCGGGCGCCGCCCACCACGGGTGCGGCAGCGCCATCCCGCCGCCCAGCGAGGCCGACACCAGCAGCAGCATCCCGGCCGCCGACCCGCGCGGCCCGGTCGCCGACAGCGCCCCGCCCGCGAACCCCACCAGGGTCAGCGCCACCCCGATCTCCAGGCCGCCCGCGCCCCGGTGCTGCAGCTCCGCCCCGATCAGCATCCCGGTCGTGGACGCGGCCAGCGCCAGCGCGATCCGCGGCGCCCGCAGCCGCAACGGCTCCACCCGGTCGTTCATCGTCGCGTGCATCGCCCCCAGCGCCGCGAACACCCCCAGCGCCAGCCGCCCGCACACCAGCCCCACGCCCAGCGGCACCGCCATCCCCACCGCCGCCCGCACCACCAGCACCCGCGGCACCACCGGCCGGTTCGGCCGCAGGGCCAGCGCCCACCAGGCGGAGGGCTCACCGGAAGCACGGCTGCGGCCGGGGGCTGACACAGGATCACGCGCCTTCGCTGCACGGGAGTTCGCGGCTGCTGGGCGACATTGCACGGCAGATCGGGTCTTCTCGGGCAGTTTAGCCCTCCGACCTGGCCGAAGCCGATTTCCCAAGCGGTCGGCGGAGCATGTAATGTCTTCCTCGTCGCAAGGGGGACCGCGAGGTTCCCGGAGCAACAAGCCCCTATAGCTCAGTCGGTAGAGCGTCTCCATGGTAAGGAGAAGGTCTGCGGTTCGATTCCGCATGGGGGCTCAGGAACGCGAAGGCCCCGCCGTGAGGCGGGGCCTTTCGCGTTCCCCTTCGCGTTTCCGGGGGCCCGCCCGGGGATGTCCTCTGGCGGGCGGGGCGATTGTGCGCTGTGATGGTGCGTCTGTCTGGGCCGGGAGTGGAGGGGCGGGATGAGCGCACGGCTCGTGGTGGCGGACGACCACCGGTTGATGGCCGAGGCGCTGGGGGCCGCCCTGCAGCAGCGCGGGCACCGGGTGCTGGGGATCGGGTCGCCGTGCGGGGCCGTCCTGGAGCTGGTGGCGGGACGGCGGCCGGAGGTGTGCCTGCTGGGGGTGGGGGACGGGGCGGAGGACCCGTTCGAGCCGTTGCGGCGGTTGCGGCGGGAGCGGCCGGAGATCGCGGTGGTGGTGCTGGGGCCGCTGGGGGCGCCGGGACGGGTCGCGGCGGCGTTCGCGGCGGGGGCGGCCGGGTACGTGCGCAGCGACGAGCGGATCGACGTGGTGGACCGGGCGATCGCGCGGGTCCGGGCGGGGGAGGTGGCGGTCGCGGTGGACGTGCTGCGGGCCGCGTTCGAGCACCTGCTGTGGCCGGTGGCGGAGCCGGACGACGAGGCGCTGCGGCTGCTGCGGCTGCTGACCCGGCGGGAGGTGCAGGTGCTGGCCCGGATCGCGGACGGGGAGGACACCGCGGCGATCGCCGCCGCGATGCGGATCGCGCCGTCGACGGCCCGCACGCACGTCCAGCGGGTGCTGACCAAGCTCGGGGCCCGCTCCCGGCTGGAGGCGGCCGCGCTGGCGGCCCGGACCGGCCTGCTGGACCAACTGGCCTGATCTCCGACGGAGTTGGCGTCACGGATCGCCTCGTGGGCGGCCGTGCGGGCCGGGAGGGGCGCTCCGGGGTCCGGGCGGTTGCCATATGCTCCGGGCGAGGAGTACCCGAACGTCGTGGAGGTCGAGGGCATGAGCAAGTACCTGGTCACGGGTGGAGCCGGCTACGTGGGCAGTGTGGTGGCGGCGCACCTGTTGGAGGCGGGGCACCAGGTGACCGTGCTGGACGACCTGT
>NZ_BSSA01000006.1 GCF_030268885.1 Kitasatospora phosalacinea | reverse complement strand
TGCCGCACCGCACCCTACCGAGCGGCAGGACATGCCCGAGTCTGCAGGGTCTATCGCTACTGACGGCATCAGCAGCGCTTTGACCTGGGCACATGCCTGTGCTGGCCCGGACAACGCCAGATAACTCGCGCCGCTTCTGCCTCGGAAAGCGGGCGGCCGCGACCAGGCGCTGGCGGCGCCGGACGTCGCGGTCGGCGCACTCGACCTGCAGCAAGTCCAGCAGGAACTGCTTGTAGGTGTACTTCTCCCGGCGGGCGGCCTGGGCGAGCTCCTCGAACCGGTCGCGGATCGTGGGCAGCCGCAGGATCTTGCAGGACTCGTCGATCAGCGCGTCCTCCGGGTCGACGTCGGGGCGGTGCAGGCGCCCGGGCGCCTCCGTCCCGGTCAGCTCGCGCAGCCCGGCGGTGCTGTTCGCGGTGGTGAGGGTCATGCCGTTCCTTCCTCGGTGGACCTGCGCTTGAGCAACCGGTCGTACTTCGACAGCGAGGGCAGCGGCCGGGTGTCGGCCGGCAGTGGGCGGCGGGCGTGCAGGGAGATCACGTTGCCCCTGGCCTCGGGTGCGAGGCCGAGCCGGGCGAGTGCCTCGGCCTGGACCGGGTCCTCCGTCACCGGCTCGGCCGGCTCCTGGAGGACGCCGGGCGTCTCCTGGGCCTTGCGAGCCTCGATCGCCACCAGTTCCGCGCTGCAGGAACCGGTCCGCAGGACGGCCTCCATCCCGGCGACGACCGCGTCGGCGGGCAGCTGCCGGTGCAGCAGCAGGACCTCGATCAGCGCCCGGGTGCCCTCCCGCTCGCCGTGCGCCTCGCGGGCGGCGGCCCAGAACGCCTCGTGCGCGGAGGTGAACGTGCCTTCCGCGCGGGCCTGGGCGAGGGCCGCGGCGCCCGCCAGCGCCCCCGGCTTGACCAGCAGGACCTCCAGGTAGTGGTCCAGGATGTCGTGGTAGGTGTAACGGCGCGTCAGCCTCGGGTGCTTAGCGACCACATGGCGGCCGTCGAAGACCAGCAGCTCGTTCGCCCGCAGCGACACCCTCACGGTGCCGCCGATGAACCGGGCCGGCACCGAGTAGTAGCACTGGCGGACCGTGATCCGGCCGTTGCGGTGGACCGTCGGCGTCAGGTCCAGCCCGCAGTCGTAGGCGTCCGCGGGCAGCGGGTTCAGCAGAGGCCGCTCGGCCTCGAAGTCGAACCCGATGCTGGTCGGCCGGCCCTGAATGTGCCGGTCGTCCTCCAGCTGGTCGATCTCGGCGAGCATCTCGTTCAGCTCCGCCAGTGTTGCGACCTGCGGCGGCGGGACCAGGTGGGTGCGGCGGAACCTGCCGCCCTCGTGCTCGACCCCGCCCTTCTCGTGAGCGCCCTCCTCGCCCGGGATGCAGTAGAACGGCGTCACCCCATACCAGGACCGGAAACTCACCCAGCGCGTCGACTCGTTGCGGTCCCGCCCGAAGCAGACCTGCCGGACCGCCGGCCGAAGGTTGTCATACCGGATGTGCCGGGCCGGCACGCCGCCCAGCGTCTCGAACGCGGCCGCATGCCCTTCCAGAAATGCCTGTTGGGACGCGGTCGCGTAAACCCGGTGGACGGCCTTGCCGCTGTAGGAAAGCCGGAGCGTGAACAGCACGCACTTCACCCGCTCGCCCGCCAGGTCCAGCCAGACGTCCGCGAAGTCGACCTCCGCCTCCTGCCCGGGCTGCTTCTCCTGCGGGACCGTGCCCTCCAGATGCCGACGACTCTCCTTGGCCAGCGCGGTGAGCTGCGGACGCCGGTCGTGGACGTAATCCCGGATCGTCGAGTACGACGCCAGCTCGAAACCGTGCTCCACGGCCAGCCGGACCTTGATCCGCTCGATGGTGTGCCGCTGCTTGCGCGGCGCCTCCAGATCTGACCACAGCATCTCGTCGATCCGGGCCATCACCGGCTCCAACACCGACCCCCGGGGCTCCGGCTTCTTGCGCTCTGGCGGGACCGGCGTCCGAAGCGCCTCAGCCACCGTGTTCCGGCTCACCCGATACCGCAGAGCCAGCTGCCGGCCCGAGACCGACGGATCGGCACGGCGATCCCTGCGGATCCTCTCGAACAGCAACTCGCGCGACAAAGCCACCCCGGCCTCCTGACATGACCGTGATCAAGGACCACAGCCTGACAGCGGCCAACCGGAGCAGTCGATCACCATCCCCCGTACGCGGCGTGTCGCGCCCCTACCCCGGGTGGCTCTCAATCTCGATGTCCGAACCAGTGGCTCCCGATCTCGATGTCCCACCGGCTCTCAAAACACCTGTCCAATACAGCACGAGCGCTCCGACCACCTGGCCGCTGATCTGGCCGAGGCTGGGGTAGCCGCGCTCGTGGCTGGCCAGGTCGATCTCGGAGAAGCCCACGTGGTCGAGTCCGAGATGGGCGTGAACAGCAAGGTACGCGAGTCCCTCGTCCCGGGCTCGGATCACCGCGTCGCGTACGAAGGTCGGTGCGAGAGCCCGGTGGCCGAACTCGCCGGGGACGTAGTCCGTGCCCTCGTCGGCGAGGATCAGCTCGCGGGCGAGCAGCCGGGGTCCGCGCGGCCCGTCGGCGAGGCCGGCGAGAAGGACAGCGCCGCGGGCGGCCGACCCCAGGACGTGATCCGACAGGCGGTCCCAGATCTTGGGCGGAATGGTGAGGCTCCACCCCGTGGCGGGCGGGTTCACTGGTCGGCGAGCCACTGACGGATCCTCTCGGCCTTGAGCGCGGCGCTGTCGATGTTCGGGTCGCGGCGGTTCGAACGCCTGGAGATCTGCAGGGCCGGCCGATCCCGCCACGTGACCGACTGGATGGCCTGCCCGTGCGCTCCGCCGTCCGTACGAGCGAGCGGACCGACGTAGTGCGGGTAGACATCGGCGTCCGGGTACGCCGCGCTGATCTGGAAGCCCAGCCAGGTCGTCGACGGCACGTACGCCGCTCCGATCTCGACCTGCTCCACGATGACGTAGACCCCGCCGGAGCCGTCCGGGACCACCTCGACCGGATGACCGGCGAACTGGGCCCGAACGGCTTCGACAGCTTCGGCGATAGCCGGAGTCGAGGAGGTCACGAGTTGTCGTCCGGCGGCACGGCGAGGAACTCCTGGTGGGCGTGGACGCGGATCAGCTCATCGTCGTCCACCACCTCGTACCGGCCATGGCTGCGCTTGACCGAGAGCTGGAAGCCCACGTCGATCGGCAGGCCCTGCGAGATCGCGGCCTGCTTGATCTCCAGGCCGGTCACCTCGCGGTCCGGCAGCGTTACGTCCTGGTTGTTGACCTTCACGGTGACGCTGACGTGCTGGTGGGGGTCCGTCTTGGTGGTCGTGTCGATGGGGGTTTCCATCGGGCACCTCTTTCCGATCTTGATGGTGTCGTTCCTGGGACTGCTCGGGCACCCGGCATGGACGTGTCGAGATGCCGTCACTGTTTGAGATGTCGAACATCTCTTGAGGATCAAGGTAAGCCGTGGTGTTCGAGATGTCAAACACTGGTAGAAAGGAGGTAGGGGAACAGAGACCGAGGAGGAGGGCGATGGCCCGGACGAAGGTGAACGTGGCCGCCCTCTACGCGGCGCTGGACGCCGCAAGGGCGTCGAGAGACCTTTCGTGGAGGCAGCTGGCTGTTCGGGTGGGCGTCAGCCCGTCGACCATGACGCGGCTGGCCAATGGCAACCGTCCGGACGTGGACGCGTTTGCCGCGCTGGTGAGCTGGCTCGGCGAGCCGGCCGAGAGCTTCATGGTGGACGAGGGCGTCCGGCCGGGTGAAGTACCCGAAGAACCTGAGCTTCTTGTGCAGCTTGCCCCGCTACTGCGAGCTCGCTCCGACTTGGGCGAGGCAGATGTGAAGCACTTGGAAGAGCTGATCGGTGCGGCCGTGCGTCGGTTTGCCGCCGACCGAGAGTCTGGTTCGAGGTGAGGCGTGGGGCAGCGGTGGACGAAGAAGGCGCTGGAAGACCTGGCTCTGGAAGAGCGGGCCCGCATCCAGGTCGGGCTTCATCAGTCCATCGATCTCGCTCGCCTCGCGGATGAGTACGGCATTCCGGTCTACCCGCTGAGCGAGCTTGGCGACTCGGGCTGCCCGGCGGAGACTCTGGAGTACTTTGCCAGCGAGCGTGCGGGCACCTGGTCTGCGGCTCTGGTTCCGGTAGGTACAGCGCGCTTCATCGTCGAGAACAGCTCGCACAATCCGCAGCGTCGCCGGTCGAACGTCGCGCACGAGATGGCACACCTTCTGCTGGAGCACGAGTTCAGCAGTGTTGTGTTCACTGACGGGGGGTGCCGGAGCCTGGACCCGGTCGTGAAGATGTAGGAGGCGCAGGCCCTCGCGCTGTCGGGCGAACTTCTGGTTCCTATGAAGGCTGCCATCGAGGTGGCCTTCAGGGACTGGACCGACGAGCAGGTGGCGACGCGGTTCGATGTGAGCATCGAGTTCGCGCGTATGCGCATGAACGCGTCCGGTGCGCGGACGATCGTGTCGCGTGCCCGGGCCAAGCAACGCCGCTCCGGAGCGGGGTAGCAGGCGGCGGCCCGGCCACGGGGGGCCAAAAATCGGAACTGAGACCAAAACTGAGACCAGGGCACGAAGAAGGCCCCGACCGGGAACCCGGTCGGGGCCTTCAACTGCCTTGCTAGGCAGAGGCGGAGGATACGAGATTCGAACTCGTGAGGGGTTGCCCCCAACACGCTTTCCAAGCGTGCGCCCTAGGCCTCTAGGCGAATCCTCCGTGGGAGAGCTTAGTACATGTCGAGGGGTGGTTGCGACCACGCTCTCGCAGGTGGGTGGCCGGGGCGGCCTGCGGATCGGAGTTGGGGGTGGGTGGGGGGAGTGGGGGCCGGGATCCGCTACTCTTGGGGCAGCCCCTCGTGTGGCGCCATCTCGCTGAACCCCCCCAGGGCCGGAAGGCAGCAAGGGTAGGAGAGCTCTGGCGGGTGCGCGAGGGGTCCTTGCGTTCCCGGGGCGTTGGCGGGTGGGCGGCCGCGTTTGTCGGTTGGGCCCGATATCTTCGGGGGTGTGTCCCTAGCCCTGTACCGCCGCTACCGCCCCGAGACCTTCGCGGAGGTCATCGGGCAGGAGCACGTGACCGCCCCGCTCCAGCAGGCCCTGCGCAACAACCGGGTCAATCACGCGTACCTGTTCAGCGGGCCGCGCGGGTGCGGGAAGACGACGAGCGCCCGCATCCTGGCCCGCTGCCTGAACTGCGAGCGGGGGCCGACCCCCGATCCGTGCGGGGAGTGCCAGTCCTGCCGCGACCTGGCGACGGGCGGGCCGGGGTCGATCGACGTGATCGAGATCGACGCCGCGTCGCACGGTGGTGTGGACGACGCGCGCGAGCTGCGCGAGCGGGCGTTCTTCGCGCCGGTGCACAGCCGGTACAAGATCTTCATCCTGGACGAGGCCCACATGGTGACCTCGGCCGGCTTCAACGCGCTGCTGAAGGTGGTGGAGGAGCCGCCGGAGCACCTGAAGTTCATCTTCGCGACCACCGAGCCGGAGAAGGTGATCGGGACGATCCGGTCCCGCACGCACCACTACCCGTTCCGGCTGGTGCCGCCCGGCACGCTGCGCGACTACCTGGCGCAGGTCTGCGGCCGGGAGGGCATCCAGGTCGAGGACGCGGTGTTCCCGCTGGTGGTGCGGGCCGGTGCCGGTTCGGTGCGCGACTCGATGTCGGTGATGGACCAGCTGCTGGCGGGCGCGGGCGAGGCCGGCGTGACGTACCAGATGGCGACGGCGCTGCTGGGGTACACCGACGCGGCGCTGCTGGACGAGGTGGTGGACGCCTTCGCCGCGCAGGACGGCGCGACGGTGTTCCAGGTGGTCGACCGGGTGGTCGAGGGCGGGCACGACCCGCGGCGGTTCGTGACGGACCTGCTGGAGCGGCTGCGCGACCTGGTGATCCTGGCCACCGTGCCGGACGCGGGGGAGAAGAGCCTGATCGACGCCCCGGCCGACCGGATCGCGGTGATGCAGGCGCAGGCCGACCGCTTCGGCCCGGCCGAGCTGAGCCGCGCCGCGGACTTGGTGAACACCGGCCTGACCGAGATGCGCGGCAACGCCGCGCCCCGGCTGCAGCTGGAGCTGATCTGCGCCCGGGTGATGCTGCCCGGCGCGTACGGGGACGAGCTGTCGGTGCAGGCCCGGCTGGACAAGCTGGAGCGGCGGGCGGCGACGGGCGGTTTCGCCGCCCCGGTGGCGTTCCAGCCCTCCGCACCCGCCCAGCAGGCCCCGGCCCCGCCGCCCTCCTACGCCGAGCAGCCGCCGCAGGCCCCCGCGCCCGCCGTCCAGCCGGCGCCCGCGGCCCCGGCGCCCGTCCAGCAGGTGCCCGCGCCCGCCCCGGCGGGTCCCGCGCCGGGTGCCTGGCCGATCCCGCGCAGCTTCGCGCCCGGTGAGCAGCCGACCGCACCCGCAGCGGCCCCCGCGCCCGCCGCCCCCGCGGCGCCCGCGCCCGTCCAGCAGGCCCCGGCGCCCGCGCCCGCGGCCCCGGCGCCCGTCCCGGCGGCGGCGCCGACCGGTGGGCAGCCCTCGGTGGCGGCGCAGCAGGGTGCGGCGCAGATCCGGCAGATGTGGCCGCAGATCCTGGAGGCGGTGAAGAACCGCCGCCGGTTCACCTGGATCCTGCTGAGCCAGAACGGCCAGGTGGCCGGGTTCGACGGCAGCACGCTGCAGGTGTCGTTCGTGAACGCGGGCGCCCGGGACAGCTTCGTCGGCAGCCACAGCGACGAGGTGCTGCGGCAGGCGCTGGCGGACGCGCTGGGCGTGGACTGGCGGGTGGAGTGCATCGTCGACCCGTCGGGCGCGACGAGCCCGCCGTCGGCGCCGTCCGCGGCGCCGCCCGCCCCCGCCCCCGGCGGCTGGGGCGCCCCGTCGGCGCCCCGCCCCGTGCAGCCGCCGCAGGCGCCCGTCCAGCAGATCGCCTCGCCCGTCCAGCAGGCCCCCGCGCCCGCCCCGGTCGTGCAGGCACCCGCCCCGGTGCCCGCCCCCGCGCCGGTGCAGCAGCCCCCGAAGCCGCCGCAGCCGCAGGCGCACCCGCAACCGCAGGCCCAGGCGCAGGTGGCGCCGGAGGACGACGTCCCGGAGGAGGACGACCCCGACCTGGTCGAGGACGTCTTCTCCGCCCAGGAGCTGATCGTCCGCGAGCTGGGCGCGACGGTGCTGGAGGAGATCCACCACCGCCAGAGCTGAGCCCCGGGAGCGCCGGCCCCGGTCCGCCGTCCGCCGGGGCGGGCCGCAGCTGACGTGGGGCTGACGGGCGCCCGCGTAGGCTCGGGGGTGCGGGTGCGGGTGCGGGCGGTCTCGGCCGGGCGCGCCGGTGCCGCGGAGTGTCGTGTCGTGGAGTGTCGACGGACCGTCGACGGACCGAGGAGGTTCCGTGTTCCCTGGTGGCCAGCCGAACATGCAGCAGCTCTTGAAGCAGGCGCAGAAGATGCAGGAGGAGCTGGGCCGGGCCCAGCAGGAGTTGGCCGAGGCGAAGGTGTCCGGTTCCGCGGGCGGCGGCCTGGTGGAGGCGACGGTGACGGGCTCGGGCGAGCTGGTCGCGCTGACCATCGCCCCGGCGGCGGTCGACCCGGAGGACACCGAGACCCTGGCGGACCTGGTGCTGGCCGCGGTGCGGGACGCCAACGCGGCGGCGCAGAAGCTGCAGGCCGAGCGGATGGGCCCGCTGACCCAGGGCCTGGGCGGCGGCAGCGGCATCCCCGGCCTCCCGTTCTGACCTGAGCCCCGGCCCACCGGCCCGGCCCTCCACCGGGCCCGCCGGACGGCCCCGGCCCCGGCCCCGGCTCCGGCCCGTCGCCGGGCCCGTCGCCGGACCCGCCGAGCCGCTCGGCGTGCACACCGCGTGCGCACCGGGAACCCCGGGTAACGGGTTGTGTGATTTATGGGCCAGTAGGGCGTCGGGCGGTGTGTCCGACGCCCGATTCGTTGGATGATGGCACCGGAGCGGACTCCGGTCGAAGGAAGGCGTGGCAGGTGTACGAGGGCGTGGTGCAGGACCTGATCGACGAGCTGGGCAGGCTGCCCGGGGTCGGTCCGAAGAGCGCCCAGCGGATCGCCTTCCACGTCCTGCAGGCCGATCCGGTGGACGTGCGCCGCCTGGCGCACGCGCTGCAGCAGGTGAAGGAGAAGGTCCGGTTCTGCGCGGTCTGCGGCAACGTCGCGGAGTCCGAGCAGTGCCGGGTCTGCCTGGACCCGCGCCGGGACCTCGCGGTGATCTGCGTGGTGGAGGAGCCCAAGGACGTGGTGGCGATCGAGCGGACGCGCGAGTTCCGCGGCCGGTACCACGTGCTGGGCGGGGCGATCAGCCCGATCGAGGGGGTCGGCCCGGACGACCTGCGGATCCGCGAGCTGATGACCAGGCTCGCGGACGGCACGGTCACCGAGCTGATCCTGGCCACCGACCCCAACCTGGAGGGGGAGGCGACCGCGACCTACCTGGCCCGGCTGTGCAAGCCGATGGGCCTCAAGGTCACCCGGCTGGCGAGCGGACTGCCCGTCGGCGGGGACTTGGAGTACGCCGACGAGGTCACCCTCGGCCGGGCGTTCGAAGGGAGACGACTGCTCGATGTCTGACCGAACCGACACCACTGAACTTCCGGGCGGCCCGCTGGGGCGGACCGGGGCCCCGGACGACTTCGCGGTGCAGATCGCCGACTCGGTGGAGAGCTTCGTGCTGGCCGTCACCGAGGTCGCGAAGGGCGACGAGCCGGGCAGCGCCATCTCGCTGCTGCTGCTGGAGGTCTCGCAGCTGCTGCTGGCGGGCGGCCGACTGGGCGCGATCGAGGACGTCCTGCCGGAGGACCGCTTCGAGCCGGACGCCGGGCCGGAGCCGGACGGGGTGGAGCTGCGCGAGCGGCTCGCCGAGCTGCTGGCGCCGATCGACGTCTACCACGAGGTGTTCGACCCGTACGGCCCGCCGGAGAAGCCGAGCGCGTTCCGGATCTCGGACGACCTGGCGGGCGTGGTCAGCGAGCTGAGCCACGGGCTGACGCACTACCGCGAGGGCCGGGTCTCGGAGGCGCTGTGGTGGTGGCAGTTCTCCTACCTGTCCAACTGGGGCTCGACCTGCACGGCGGTGCTGCGGGCGCTGCAGTCGCTGATCGCGCACGTGCGGCTGGACTCGCCGCTGGGCGCGGTGCCGGACGGGGCGGACACCGACGACGACGGGCTGACCGACGAGCAGTTGGAGCAGCAGGCGGGCGACCTGATGGCGGCCGAGCTCGGGCTCTGAAGCGCGGGCCCTGCCGGAAGCGCGGGCCCTGGAGCTCGGGCTCCGAAACGCGGCCCGGGGGGCGCGTCGGAGCACGACGAGGAGCGCACCGGTGCGTCCGCGGGCGGGTCGTGGGCGGATCGCGCCCGGGCTGCGCCCCGGTGTGACGCAACCGTCATCGGCGCCCCGGAGGCGAAGATTCCGGGAGCCGGGCGGCGTCGGGGCGGCGATTCTTCGGGGCGGACGGCCGGGGCCCGCAGACCTGCCGGTCGGCGGTGACCGGAGTCCGATATTCGTATCTCACCATGTGAAAGGCGTCGGCCGGGGGACCCCTGCTCGTTAGACTGGCCGCGACCTACCACCCCGAGTCGAGGAGCCCCCGTGGGCCTTGTCGTGCAGAAGTACGGCGGCTCATCCGTCGCGGATGCCGAAGGCATCAAGCGCGTCGCCCGCCGCATCGTGGACACCAAGAAGGCCGGCCACGAGGTCGTCGTCGTGGTCTCCGCGATGGGTGACACCACGGACGAACTCATCGAGCTGGCGGAACAGGTGACCCCTATTCCGTCCGGTCGCGAGTTCGACATGCTGCTGACCGCCGGAGAGCGCATCTCGATGGCGCTGCTGGCCATGGCGATCCGGACGCTGGGCTTCGACGCCCAGTCGTTCACCGGCAGCCAGGCCGGTGTGATCACCGACTCGACCCACAACAAGGCGCGCATCATCGATGTGACGCCGGGCCGGATCCGGGCCGCCCTGGACGAGGGCAACATCGCGATCGTGGCCGGTTTCCAGGGCGTGTCGCAGGTCTCCAAGGACATCACCACGCTGGGCCGCGGCGGCTCGGACACCACCGCGGTGGCGCTGGCGGCCGCGCTGGGCGCCGAGGTGTGCGAGATCTACACCGACGTGGACGGCGTGTTCACCGCCGACCCGCGGGTGGTCAAGAAGGCCCGCAAGATCGACTGGATCGCCTTCGAGGACATGCTGGAACTGGCCTCGTCCGGCTCGAAGGTGCTGCTCGACCGCTGTGTGGAGTACGCACGGCGCTACAACATCCCGATTCACGTACGATCGTCGTTCTCCGGTCTGCCGGGGACGATCGTCAGCGGCACCAACCCGAACAAGAAGCCCGAAGGGGGCGAGATGGAGCAGGCCATCATCTCCGGAGTCGCCCACGACACGTCGGAGGCCAAGGTCACCGTCGTCGGCGTGCCGGACAAGCCGGGCGAGGCGGCCCGGATCTTCCGCGCGATCGCGGACGCCGAGGTCAACATCGACATGGTCGTGCAGAACGTGTCGGCCGCGTCCACCGGTCTGACCGACATCTCCTTCACCCTCCCCACCAACGAGGGTCAGAAGGCACTGGACGCGCTGAACCGCGTCAAGGAGGGCATCGGCTTCGAGTCGCTGCGCTTCGACGACGCGATCGGCAAGATCTCGCTGGTCGGCGCGGGCATGCGCTCGAACCCGGGCGTCACCGCGACCTTCTTCGAGGCGCTCTCCGAGGCGGGCGTGAACATCGAGCTGATCTCCACCTCGGAGATCCGCATCTCGGTGGTCACCCGCGCGGAGGACGTGCCGGAGGCGGTCCGCGCCGTGCACACCGCGTTCGGCCTGGACAGCGACACCGACGAGGCGGTCGTCTACGGCGGCACCGGCCGCTGAACGGCCCCGGGTCCGCCCCGGATACCCACACCGCAACGGTTGTGTGCGGGACGGGTGAAGCGGACCCGGCCCGTCCGCCGGGTCTGCCAGAATCCCCCTTCGGAGCCAGTGCGCTCGGGAGGGGGATTCCCCCTTCTCGCAAGAACGCCCCGGCCGGGGCAACCAGGACAGGGGATCGTGTGTCCAACCATCGTGACGAACGTGACGGGGGCGGTGGCGCTCGCCCTGCCCGGGGCGGCCCGGCGGGCCGGTAGTCGGATGGGCTTTGCTGCGGCGGCAGCGGACGCGCCCGGGGCCAGCGTCGACCAGCTCACCGATGCCTACCGGGCCCACTACCGTTCCCTGTTGCGGCTCGCCGCGCTGCTGCTGGACGACCTGTCCTCCTGCGAGGACGTCGTGCAGGAAGCGTTCATCCGGGTGCACGCCGCCCGGCGCCGCGTCCGCGACCCCGAGAAGACGCTCGCCTACCTGCGGCAGACCGTGGTCAACCTGTCCCGTTCCACGCTGCGTCGCCGCCTGCTCGGCCTCCGTCTGCTGCCCAAGCCCATGCCTGACATGGCCAGTGCAGAAGAGGGGGCTTACGATGCGCTGGAGCGCGACGAACTCAAGGCCGCGCTACGGGGGTTGCAACGCCGTCAGCGGGAGGTGCTGGTGCTGCGCTACTACGCCGACCTGACGGAGGCACAGGTCGCCGAGGTGCTCGGCATTTCCGTCGGCTCGGTGAAGGCGTACGGGTCGCGCGGGATCGCCGCCCTGCGGGCGCGGATGGAGCGCGGCGATGACTGAGGGCCGACCTCCCCGCCCCGGCGGCGGACCGAGCGGTAGCGGACCGACCGGCGGCGGACCGACCGGCAACGGGCCGACCGGCAGCGGGCCGACCGGCGGCGCACCGGGCGGCGAGGCCGGGAGCGCGCTGACCGAGGACGTGCTGCGGGCCCGGCTGCACCGCGCCGTCTCCGCCGTCGAGCCCGCGTCGGACGCGCTGCCCCGGCTGCGGGTCGCCGTACCGCGCCGCCGGGCCGTCCGCAGACGGGCGCTGGGCGGGGCCGTGGTGCTGGCGGCGGCGGCCGCGGTCCTGCCGGTGGTGAACGTCGCCCGGCCGTTCGACCTGTCCGGGGACCCGGCCGGCGGGCAGGCCGCGTCCGGGGCGGGGAGCAGCCCGGTGAAGACGTCCGGCAGCCACCCGGGCCACCCGCGCACCACCGCCGCGGTGCCGCCCGTCGGCACCGCCGACCCGAGCCCCGGGACGGCGGCCAGCCCGTCCGCGAGCGGCAGCCAGGGCGCCCCGCCCGCGGCCGCGCCGCTGTGCACCCGCACCGACCTCGGCCGTCCGGACGCCCAGCAGGCGGCCGCCGACCCGGCGACCGGCCAGGTGTACGGCTGGTTCCGGCTGACCAACACCGGCGCGCACGCCTGCCGCCTCCCCGGCCCCGGCACGCTCGCCCTGGGCACGGGCGCCGACGGCGTCCACCTGCTCGCGCACGTCGTCGGCGACCCGGCCGGTTCGCTGCCCGACCCGGCGGGGCTGCCCGCCGAGGTGCAACTCGGCCCGGGCGGCTCGTACCTGGTGCGGTTCGCCTGGGTGCCCGCACGCTGCGCCGGGGCCTCCGACTCGCCGACCGGCCCGGGCGGGACGCAACCCTCCCCGGCGGCCAGCGGGGCCGCGGCGGCCGCCGCGGCCGCGGCCGACACCGCGCCCGCCCCGGGACCGACACTGGCCGCCGCCGCGGCCGACCCGACGCCGACCGCCGGCCCGTCCACCGGCCTGGCGGGCGGCGACTGGTCGGCGGCGGCCTTCGCACTCGGCTACACGCCGGACCGGACCGTCGCCGGTGCACCCCTCGGCACCACCCTGCCGCTGGGCTGCGGCGGCACCGTCTACTGGACCGGCCCGGAACCCGACCCGGCCCCACCCGCCACCCCCGCCCCGACCACCACCCCCTGACGCCCGGCCACACCTCCGCCGGGCACCGGGCGCCGGGCCTCGCCGCCCCACCGCGCCTCCGCCGGACACCGGGCCCTGACGCCACCAGCTCCCGCCAGGCGCCGGGCCCTGACGCCACCAGCTCTCCCCAGGCGCCGGGTCCTGGCGCCTCGCCTCGCCGCGCCCCGCCGCCCCACCGCGCCTCGGCCGGGCGCCCGTCCCGCCGGGGCCGTTCAGGCCTGGCGGGTCGGCAGCACCACCAGCTGGCGCAGGTTCACGTGCCGGGGGCGGCTGGCCGCGTAGGCGACCAGGTCGGCGATGTCCGCGGCGGCGAGCGGGCCGATCGCGTCGAACATCGCGCCGAGCTGGCCCTCGGGGCCGAGGGCCGGGTTGTCGATGTGGGTGCCGAGCTCGGTGTCGGTGAGGCCGGGCTCGATGTTGGTGACCCGGACGTCGCGCGGGCCGTACTCGCTGCGCAGCGCGGCCGAGAGCTGGGTCAGCGCGGCCTTGGTGGCGCCGTACACCGCGTAGTTGGGGAAGACCACGCTCGCGC
This sequence comes from Kitasatospora phosalacinea, assembly GCF_030268885.1. Lineage (GTDB taxonomy): Bacteria > Actinomycetota > Actinomycetes > Streptomycetales > Streptomycetaceae > Kitasatospora > Kitasatospora phosalacinea_C. Next base: position 315,249 of record NZ_BSSA01000006.1, on the reverse strand, counting down.
CGATCGAGGAGATGTCGACCAGGTCGGCGGTCGCGCCGTCCGCCGCGGCGGCGACCAGGTCGGGGCCGAAGGCGCGGATCATCCGCAGCACGCCGGTCACGTTGGTGTCGATCATGCGGGACCACTCGTCGATCCGGCCGTCGTCGACCGGGTTCGGCAGCATCACGCCGGCCGAGTTGACCAGCAGGTCGACCCGGCCGAGGGCCTCGTGGACGAGCTTCTGCGCGGCGTCGACGGAGTCCTGGTCGGTGACGTCGGCGGTCACCGCGAGCGCGTTCGGGCCGAGTTCGGCGGCCAGCGCGGCGAGCCGGTCGGTCCGGCGGGCCAGCAGCGCGACCCGGGCGCCCTCGGCGACCAGCTGCCGGGCGATCGCCTCGCCCATGCCGCTGGCGGCGCCGGTGACGACTGCGGTGCGGCCGTTCAGGGTGGGGTAAGCCATGGGAATCGCTCTCCTCGTCCGTGCGGGACTCCGGTGCCGGCCGACGGCCGGCGTTTCCTGCTGACGGGGAAGAGTCTGTTCGGCGGCGGCGGCCGTACCCAGTGCCGTGGTTTTCCTGGGTCCGGGAGAACCACCTTCGCGGTGGCCGACGTATCGTCGGGGGCATGAGCGAACTGGGGGAGTTCCTGCGGCAGCGTCGAGCCCGGATCCAGCCGTCGGACGTGGGCCTGCCCGAGCTGGGGCGCCGCCGTCGGGTGCCGGGGCTGCGGCGGGAGGAGGTCGCGCAGCTGGCGGGGGTGAGCGTCGACTACTACGTGCGGCTGGAGCAGGGACGGGGCGACGGCGTCTCCGCGGAGGTGCTGGACGCGGTGGCCCGGGTGCTGCGGCTGGACGGCACCGAGCGCGGCCACCTGCACGACCTGGCCCGCCCGCCGCGCGGGACGTACCGGCGCACGCCGCGACGGGTCCGCCCGGGGCTGCGGCTGGTGCTGGACGCGATGCGGACACCGGTGTTCGTACTGGGCCGCTGCATGGACGTGCTGGCCTGGAACGCCCCGGCCGACGCGGTGATCGGCTTCTCCGAACTGCCGCCCGGCGAACGGAACATGGCCCGCCACGCCTTCCTCACCGAGGCCGGCCGCCGGCTCTACCCGGACTTCGAGCGGGTCGCCGCCGAGACGGTCGCCTACCTGCGGCTGGACGCGGCCCGCCACCCGGACGACCCCGACCTGGCCGCGCTGGTGGCCGACCTGACCGCCGGGAGCCCGCTGTTCGCCGAGCTGTGGGCCCGGCACGGCGTCCGGGAGAAGACGTCCGGACGGAAGCTGCTGCTGCACCCGCGGGCGGGGGAGCTGGACTTCGGCTACGAGACGCTCGCCCCGCCCGGCGAGCCGGGGCTGCTGCTGGTGGTGTACACCGTCGAGCCGGGGTCGGTGACCGCCGAACGGCTGGCGGCGCTCACCGCGGCCCTCCCCGTCTGAGGCCCGCCTGAGGCCCGTCGAGGACCCGGACCGTCAGATCCCGAGGAGGTGCGCCCGGGCCCGGGCCCGCTCCAGCAGGGCGTGCACCTCGGCCTGGCGGCGGCCGGGACGGTCGTTCCACACGTCGGGGGAGGGCACCGGGCGGCCGGTGGCGTGCAGCACCTCCATGACCTGGGCGCGGGCCCGGCGCACCGTGTACGCGGTGCCGTAGCCGTGCGCCAGGACGGCGGTCTGCGCGCCGAGCAGGCAGACCCGGCCGCGGGCGTCCCAGAGCGCGCCCTGCGTCCAGCCGGCCTCGGCGAGGTAGCGGGAGGTCAGCCGCAGGTGCCCGGCGACGGTGACCTCCACCGGGCGGGCGGGGCGGCTGGCCAGCCGGTCCAGCAGCGAGCGGCGGGGCAGCGGCTCGCCGTGGTTCCAGGGCTGCCGGACGCTGCCGTACGGGCCGGGCGGCGGGGCGGAGGGGAGCGCGGGGGCGGGGACGGGCAGCCCGGCCAGGTACTGCTCGATCTCCTCGACCAGGCCCAGCGCCTGGGCGAGCTCGTGCGGGTCGAGCCGGTCGAACGGGGGCGCGGGGACGGTCACGGCGACACTCCTCCGGTCATTATGTCCGTGTTTGTCACGGTACCGTTGATAGCCCGTCAGTGGCCGCACCGCACCAGCTCCGTGTCCGTACCAATCGAGCGCCGACCGGGCGCCGACCGAGCGCCGACCGGGCGGCGCCCGCGTCCGGCCCCCGCGCTCCCGTCCGGACCGTTCCGATCACCCCCCGGCATCGGGTTGGATGAGTGCATGAACGAGCAGACGAACGCCGTTCCGGCGTGGGAGCAGCGGTTCCGGGCGGCGCGGGTCTCCCTGCCCGACTGGGCGGACGAGGCACCCGACCGGGCGCTGTACGTGTCCAACGCGACCGGCACCTACGAGGTCTACGCGTGGGACCGCTCCACCGGCGAGCACCGCCGGGTCACCGACCGCCCGAACGGCACCACCGACGCCGAGCTCTCCCCCGACGGGCAGTGGATCTGGTGGTTCGACGACACCGACGGCGACGAGTTCGGCGTCTGGCGCCGCCAGCCCTTCTCCGGCGGTCCCGACGAGGAGGCCGTCCCGGGCGTGCCCGCCGCGTACTCGGCGGGCCTGGCGCTCGGCCGCGACGGCACCGTGATGGTCGGCACCTCCACCGACGACGAGGGCACCACCCTGTACCTGCGCCGCCCGGGCGCCGCCGAGCCCGAGGTGGTCTACCGGCACGCCGAGTACGGCGGCGTCGGCGACCTCTCGCACGACAGCACCCTGCTGGCCGTCGACCACACCGAGCACGGCGACGCCATGCACTCGGCGATCCGGGTGCTGCGCCTGGCCGACGGCGCCACCGTCGCCGAGCTCGACGAGGTCACCGGCCGCGCGGAGCCGCGCGGCGTCGCCTGCCTGGGCTTCGCGCCCGCCGACGGCGACACCCGGCTGCTGGTCGCCCACCAGCGCAGCGGCCGCTGGGAGCCGGTGCTGTGGGACGTCGTGGCGGGCACCGAGACCGAACTCGCCCTGCGCGACGAGCAGGGCCGCCCGTTCCCCGGCGACCTGTCCGCGCAGTGGCGCCCGGACGCCCGCTCGCTGCTGATCGAGCACGAGTACGAGGCCCGCTCCGAGCTGTTCTCGTACGACCTGGAGTCCGGCGAGCTGACCAGGCTGGACACCCCGCGCGGCACCGTCGCCGGGGCCACCGCCCGCCCCGACGGCACGGTGGAGTTCCTGTGGTCCTCGGCGGCCGAGCCGTCCGTGGTGCGCTCGACCTCCGGCGCGGTGGTGCTGCGCGCCCCCGGCCCCGTCCCGCCCGGCTCGGTGCCGGTCGAGGACGTCTGGGTGGACGGGCCCGGCGGCCGGGTGCACGCGCTGGTGCAGCGCCCGTCCGGGGAGGGCCCGCACCCGACGGTGTTCGAGGTGCACGGCGGCCCGACCCACCACGACAGCGACTCCTTCGCGGCCGGACCCGCCGCCTGGCTCGACCACGGCTTCGCCGTCGTCCGGGTCAACTACCGAGGCTCCACCGGCTACGGGCAGGCCTGGACCGACGCCCTCACCGAACGCGTCGGCCTGATCGAGCTGGAGGACATCGGCGCGGTCCGCGACTGGGCGGTCGCCTCCGGCCTGGCCGACCCGGACCGGCTGGTGCTCTCCGGCGGCTCCTGGGGCGGCTACCTGACCCTGCTCGGCCTCGGCACCCAGCCCGACCGCTGGACGCTCGGCCTGGCCGCCGTCCCGGTCGCCGACTACCTGACCGCGTACGCCGACGAGATGGAGGCGCTGAAGTCCCTGGACCGCACCCTCTTCGGCGGCACGCCCGAGGAGGTCCCCGAGCGCTGGCACGCCTCCTCTCCGCTGACGTACGTCGAGCAGGTCAAGGCGCCGGTGTACATCAGCGCGGGCGTCAACGACCCGCGCTGCCCGATCCGGCAGGTCGACAACTACGTCCGGCGGCTGGAGGAGCTCGGCAAGGTCCACGAGGTGTACCGCTACGATGCCGGGCACGGTTCGCTGGTCGTCGACGAGCGGATCAAGCAGCTCCGCCTGGAGATCGACTTCGTCCGGCGCCACCTGGCGCCCGGCACCGTCCGGTGAGCTGCGGGCCGGACGACGAGGGGGACAACTGATGGGCGGACGCGCCGCGCTGGCCGCCGCCGCGGTCGGCGCCGTGCTGCTGACCGCGGCCGGCTGCGCCACGGGCAGCGGGAGCGGGAGCCACGACTGCGTCCGGGCCGCGGGCGCCGTCACCGCCGACACCGGCCTGGTGCTGGCCGGGAGCGGCGACGGTGGTGGCGGCGGTGTCGTCGTGCAGGCCCGGGCCGGCGGCGGCAGCAGCGGGAGCCGCACCTCGAAGGGCGGCTCCAGCGGCAGTCGCACCTCCAAGGGCGGCTCGTCCGGCGGCGGTTCCAGCGGCTCCCACGGCTCCACCGGCGGGTCGTCCACCGGCGGGTCGTCCGGCTCCAAGCACACCACCGGCGGCAGCAGCACGGTGCACCACTACCACCACAGCACCGGGGACTCCACCCGCACCGACGACTACGTCGACGACTGCGGCAACCCGTCGCCCGCGCCGGGCTACCAGGGCTACGGCGGCGGCTGCGCCACCCCGAACGCGCTGCCCGTGGCCACCCCGGCCACCGGCACCGCCGCGCCGCCTTCCGGCACCGGGGCGAGCGCCGCGGCCCCGCCGGTGCCGTGCGGCAGCCCGGGCGCGGGCGCCGCGCCCGGCGGCAAGGTGACGCCGTCCCCGGCGCACTCGCCGTCGAGGTCCCGCTGAGCGGCCGTCGGTCCGGGCCGGGACCTTCCGGCCCGGACCGACGGCCGGCTCGGGATCAGTCCAGGACCGGGTCCAGGCCGAGGGCCCGGTCCTGGGCGGCCTCCGCCTCGCGGCGCACCAGCCGGAACCACATGAACACCACGAACCCGGCGAAGACGAACCACTCCAGGGTGTAGCCCAGGTTCTGGAAGGCCCGCAGGCTCAGCCCGTCGCCGCCCTCCGGCTGCACGGTGGGCACCGCCGTCAGCCCGGCCGGGACGTCGTCCGCCGCGACCCAGCCGTCGTACACGGGGTACGGCAGCACGTTGACCAGGGTGGCCGGGCTGATCGTGCCCAGCTGCCCGGCGGGCAGGCCGCCCGCCACCGCGCCGCCGCTGCCGCTGTTCTCGGGGGCCTGCAGCCGTCCGGTCACGCTGACCTGCCCGGTCGGCGCCTGCGGTGCCGTGCCGGGTTCGCCCGCGGCCCAGCCGCGCACCACGGGCACCGCCCGGCCGCCGTCGGTGACCAGCGGGGTCAGCACGTAGTAGCCCTGGTGGCCGTCCACCGTCCGCCCGGGGACCAGCAGTTGGTGTGCGCCGTCGTACGCGCCGGTGACCCGGACCGTCCGGCCGACGGTGTCGGTGCCGACCTTGGCCGCGCCGTCCGGCAGCACCGCCGCCAGCGGCTGCGCCTCGGCCTGTGCAGAGGCGGCCGCGGCCCGGCCGTTCTCCTGGTGGGTCGAGACCCGGGACTCGAAGCGGTCCAGCTGCCAGGTGCCCAGCATCAGGCAGACCACGATCGCCGCCACCGCGACGACCGTGCCGACGAGCCACCGCGGGCTGAGCAGGAACCGGTACACCCCACCACGGTAACCATTCCTGACATCCCGGATGAGCGCGGGTCGGCGGACCCGCTTCCATCTCGTCCCTGTTCCGGGATATCGTCCCGGATGTGGGAAACGACGAACTGCCGGACGAGGAGGGCCGCCGCCTGGCCGCCCGGCTGGCCGCCCTGCGCGCCGAACGCGGCTGGTCACTGGACGAGCTCGCCCGCCGCAGCGGCACCAGCCGCTCCACGCTGTCCCGGCTGGAGCGCGCCGAACTGAGCCCGACCGCCGCCCAGCTCGGCCGGCTCTGCACCGCGTACGGCCGCACCGTCTCCCGGCTGCTGGCCGAGGTCGAGTCCGAGCCGCCCGGCCTGCTGCGCGCCGCCGAGCAGCCGCACTGGCACGACCCGGCGACCGGCTTCGTCCGCCGCTCGGTCTCGCCCCCGCACCCCGGCCTGCGCGCCGAGCTGGTCGAGGGCACCCTGCCGCCCGGCGCGGACATCCGCTACGAGGCCCCGCCCGTCCCCGGCCTGGAGCACCACCTGTGGGTGCTGGACGGCGCGCTCGACCTGACCCTGGACGCCGCCGTGCACCGCCTCGCCGCGGGCGACTGCCTGCGCTACCGCCTGCACGGCGCCTCCGGGTTCCACTGCCCCGGCCCCCGCCCCGCCCGCTACCTGATCGCCCTGGTGCTGCCGTGACCCCGACCGTCCGCCCGCTCACCCCCGGAACCCTGGCCGCCCGCCGGGACGCCCTCGCCGAGCTGCTGCTGGACGCGGTGGCCGACGGCGCCTCGGTCGGCTTCCTGGCCGGGACGGACCACCGCGAGGCCGCCGCCTGGTGGGACGGCCTGCGCCCGTCCGTCGCCGCCGGGACGCGCCTGCTCTGGGTCGCCGAGGACGCCGCCGGGCGGGTCCTCGGCACCGTCTCGCTGGTCCGCGAGGAGAAGCCCAACGGCCGCCACCGGGCCGAGGTCGCCAAGCTGCTGGTCCACCGCGACGCCCGCGGCGCGGGCCTCGGCCGCCGCCTGCTGCGGCACGCGGAGGACGCCGCCCGCAGCTGCGGCGCCACCCTGCTGCTGCTCGACACCCAGACCGGCAGCGCCGCCGAGCACCTCTACCGCACCTCCGGCTGGACGGCGTTCGGCACCGTCCCCGGCCACGCCGCCACCCCGGACGGCACGCTCGCGGCCACCACCTACTACTACAAGCACCTGGACGCCCCCGCGGGGTGATGGCAGGAAAGGTGGGGTGCGCGTCCTTGCTGCCACCGGCCGCGCCCGCCAGGGTGGGGGCATGTCCTCCCGCAGCGTGCTGATCGTCCTGTTCGACGGGGTGCAGAGCCTCGACGTCACCGGCCCGCTGGAGGTGTTCCACGGCGCCGGGTACCGGGTCACCACCGCCTCGCCGGGCGGACGTCCGGTGCGCAGCGGCAGCGGCCTGGCCCTGCTGCCCGACACCGACCTCGACCTGGCCGCCCCGGCGGACACCCTGCTGGTCCCGGGCGGGGCGGGCGCCCGCGGCGAGCCCGCGCCCGGGCTGACCGACCGGATCGCCGCCCTCGCGGCCGACGCGCGGCGGGTCGTCTCGGTCTGCACCGGCACCTTCCTGCTGGCCGCGGCCGGGCTGCTGGCGGGCCGCCGGGTCACCACGCACTGGCGGCACAGCGCGGAGCTGGCCGCCCGCCACCCGGAGCTGACCGTCGACCCGGAGCCGATCTACGTCCGGGACGGCCGCTTCCTGTCCTCGGCCGGGGTCACCGCGGGCATCGACCTGGCCCTGCACCTGGTCGAGGAGGACCTGGGCCGGGAGGTCGCGCTCGCGGTCGCCCGCAGCCTGGTGGTGTTCCTGCGCCGCCCGGGCGGCCAGGCCCAGTTCTCCACCCAGCTGTCGGCGCAGTTCGCCGAGCGGGACGCCGTCCGGGAGGTGCAGCGCTGGATCGTCGAGCACCCGGAGGCGGACCTGTCGGTGGAGTCGCTGGCCCGCCGCGCCGCGCTGTCGCCGCGCCAGTTCGCCCGGGTCTTCGCCGCGGACGTCGGCACGACCCCCGGCCGGTACGTGGCCCGGGCCCGGCTGGAGGCGGCCCGCCGCCGGCTGGAGGACAGCCGGGACGGGATCGAGCAGGTCGCCCGCTCCTGCGGCTACGGCTCGGCCGAGGCGATGCGCCGGGCCTTCGCCCGGACCCTGGCCACCACCCCGGCCGACTACCGCCGCCGCACCCGCTGACGCGGGCCGCGGCCGTCCGGCAGGCCGCCGCCGTCCGTCGTCGGGGCCGCGGTCACCACTGCTCCCAGGTCAGGTTCCAGCCGCTGAGGCCGTTGGCGGGGTCGAGCGGCTCCTTCTTGACCGAGTTCCGGACGACCACCACGTCGCCGACCTTCGAGGCGTTGTAGATCCGGCCGCCGGGGGTGTCGTCGCTGCCCTCCGGGGTGTCGGGCAGGCCGATGCAGCCGTGGCTGATGTTCGCCCGCCCGGCCACGCCGCGGGCGGCCGGGTTGCCGTGCAGGTAGGTGCCGGAGGTGGTCAGCCGCATCGCGTGCGGTTCCGTCGCCTCGTAGCCGGGGCCCTTCAGGTTGGTCTGGCCCTCGGAGGTTATCTTCTCCATCCGGCTCTTGGCGGAGATGACCATGGTGCCGTTCCAGGACGGGTTGTCGTCGGTGCCCGCGACGATCGGGACGACCTCGTCGGGCCTGCCGTCCTCCTTGACCACCATCTGGTGGGTGCGGGCGTCGACCTCGCTGATCCGGGAGCGGGCGACGGTGAAGTGCTCGTCGCGCTCGGTGGCGCCGTACACGCCGGGGGCCAGTTCCACGCTCTTGGTGCGCAGGTGGACCTGGACGGTGGTGCCGGGCTTCCAGTAGGCGGCGGGGCGCAGGTCGAGCCGGGTGTCGTTCTCGAACCAGTGGCCCCTGACCTGGGTGCCGTCGGAGGCCTCGACGACGATCGCCCGCTCGACGGCCTCCTTGTTCCTGACCTTCAGGCCGCCGAAGTCCACCGAGATGATCATGCCGACGCCGACGTCCTGGCCGGTCACCACGTTGTCCTCGACCTTGACGGTCCGTTGCGGGACGAGGGTGGTGAAGGTGCTGGTGGCGGTGGTGGCGAGGCCGTCGGCGTCGGCGGCCCTCGCGTCCACCCGGTAGGTCGCGCCGACCGCGAGGGCGCCCGCGGTCGGGGTCCAGGTGAGGTGGTCGGCGGCGAGGGCGCCGTCGACCGGCCGCCCGTCCTGGCCGGTGACGGTGACCTCGGTCAGCTTCCCGGTCGCCACCGAGACCCTGACCGCGCCGGGGGCGACCTCCTTGGCGCCGTCCCCGGGCTCGATCGACAGCACGGCCGCGGAGGCCCTCGCCGCCGCCGGGGTGCTCGGCCCGCCCCCGCCCGCCGGGGCCCCGGCGCCGCCGCCCGCACCCCCGCTGCTGCAGGCGCCCAGCAGCAGCGTCCCGCCCAGCACCGCGCCCACCATCGACATCCGTCGCACGACGGCTCCCCCTCCATCGGATCTTCCGGAAGGGGTACACGCACCGGGGGGCGCCCGGGTTTCGGCCGGCGGCCCGGAGAAGTGTCACGGTTCCGCACGGGCCCGGGGTCAGTCCGCGGACTGCTCCGCCAGGTCGGCCAAGGTCCGCTCCAGCCAGCCCAGTTCGGCCCGGCTGGTGGCGCGGGCCACGGTCAGCAGGCCCTGCCGGAACGGGTCGTCGAGCTCCTCGGCGGTGAGCGGCCGTCCGGCGTCGTCGTGGAAGAAGCTGCTGGGCTGCTGCAGGAACTCCAGCCGCCGCCGCAGCACGGCGGCCTGCTCGGCGGGCCGTTCCAGGTGGCGGAGGAAGGCGAGCACGGTGAACCAGTGGTTCTCGTCGGTGACCGCGGTGCCGTCCACCTCCCGCAGGCGGCGCAGCAGTTCGGCCCGGCCGTCGGTCGTGAGGGTGAGCACGTGCCGGGGCGCGGCCCGGCTGCCGGGCTCGGTCTGGCGCTCCAGCCAGCCCGCCTTCTCCAGGCGTTTGATCGCCGGGTACAGGGTGCCGTCCGCGATGGGCCGGACGTGCCCGGTCAGGTGGGCCACCCGCCGCTTCAGCTCGTAGCCGTGCAGGGGTCGTTCGAAGAGGAAGCCGAGGATCGCCAGTTCCAGCACCCGACCATCATCCCGCACTCCCGTTATACATAGACGCCGATGTATAGTTCCATCGATGTATCAACCGCTTCCCCGGGAGGACGACCCGTGCGCACCGTCGAAGTGACCCCCAGCGGCGCCCTGATGCGCTGGATCGACATCCCCGGCGACCCGGCCCGCCCCCGCGTCTACCTGCACGGGCTCGGCGCCGCCGCCGCCCCGTACTACGCGGCCGCGGTGGCCCGCCCCGAACTCGCGGGCGTCCGCTCGCTCCTGGTCGACCTGCTGGGCTTCGGCACCAGCGACCGCCCCACCGACTTCGGCTACACCCTGGAGGAGCACGCCGACGCGCTCGCCGCCCTGCTCGCGGCCGCGGACGTCCGGGGCGCCGACGTGATCGGCCACAGCATGGGCGGGGCGGTCGCCGTCCTGCTCGCCGACCGCCACCCCGAGCTGGTGGCCCGGCTGGTGCTGGTCGACCCCAGCCTCGACCCGGGCACCCCCGAACGCGGCCGCCCCGGCGGGGCCGGCCTCGCCTCCTACACCGAGCAGGAGTACCTCGCGGGCGGCTGGCGGGAGTTCCGCGAACTGATCACCCCGCACTGGTGGTCCACCATGCGCCTGGCCGGCCCCGAGGCCCTGCACCGCAGCGCCGTCCACCTGGTCCGCGGCACCACCCCCACCGCCCGCGCCAGGCTGGCCGCCCTGGACGTCCCCCGGCTGCTCCTGCGCCCGGCGGCCGACGGCCCGCACCCCGGCGAGCAGGCCCTGCTGGACGCCGGGGTGACCGTGCTCCCCGTCCCGGACTGCGGGCACAACATCATGCTGGACAACCCGGACGCCTTCGCCGCCGCCCTGGCCCGCTTCCTGGCCGGCTGACGGACTACGCCTCCCCGCCCGGCCGCTGGAACTCCGGCTGGTCCAGCAGCCGCAGCCAACTGCCGTCCGGCTGCTGCCGCACCACCTGGGCGCGGGCCCCGGCGCCGTCCTTCGGCGGGGTCGCGGTCAGCGCGATGCCGTCGGCGGCCAGCGTGGGCAGCGGCGGCTCGGGGGTGAACTGCGGCCGGTGGGCCAGCACCTTCGCCCACAGCTCCCGGATCGCCTCCCGGCCGACCGTCAGCTGCCCGGGCGGGTACGCCATCACCGCGTCCTCCTCGTACAGCGCCGCGACGCCCTCGGCGTCGCCCGCGTTGGAGCGCTCCACGAACAGCCGGGTCAGGTCCTCGGGCCGCATCGCCTTCTCGTACTCGCTCACCGCTGCCTCCTTCACGTCGTCCGTCGCCTCCACCCTCCTCCCGGCCCGGTCAGAAGTCCAACAGCTGGTTGTGATCCGAACTAGAATCCACACTCATGGAGCTGAGGCAGCTGGAGTACTTCGTCGCGGTCGCCGAGGAGCGCAACTTCACCCGCGCCGCCGAGCGGGTGCACATCAGCCAGTCCGGGGTGAGCGCCCAGATCCGGCAGCTGGAACGGGAGCTGGGCGCCGAACTGTTCGACCGCTCGGCCCGCGCGGTGACCCTCACCGTCGCGGGCAAGGCCGCCCTGGAACACGCCCGGCAGGCGCTGGCCGCCGCCCGGGCGGTCGGGCAGGCGGTCGGCGAGGTCACCGACCTGGTCCGCGGCAGCCTGCGCCTGGGCATGGTCGCGGGCTGCACCCTCACCCCGCTGTTCGACGGCCTGGCCGCCTTCCACCGCGCCCACCCCGGCGTCGAACTCGCCCTGCTGGAGGGCGACTCCGCGCAACTGACCGAGGACGTCCGCACCGGCGCCCTCGACCTCGCCCTGATCGGCCGCCCCGCCCCCGCCCCCGACGGCCTGGACACGCACGTGCTGGTCAGCGAGCCCCTGGTCGCCGCCGTCCCGCCCGGCCACCCGCTGCTGGACGCCCCCGCCACCACCCTCGCCGACCTGCTCGCCCACCCGCTGGTCTGCATGCCCCGCGGCACCGGCCTGCGCGCCGTCCTGGACCGCGACTGCGCCGCCCGCGGCCTCACCCCGCGCATCGCCCTGGAGGCGGGCGCCGCCGCCGCGATCGCCGACCTGGCCGCCCGCGGCCTCGGCGTGGCCGTGCTCAGCCGCTCGATGGCCGCGGCCTTCCCGGCGCTCGTCCCCGTCCCGGTCACCGACCTGACCACCCCGGCCCTGCTCGCCCTGGTCAACCGCCCCGCCCCGCCCCCGGCCCTGCGCGCCCTGCTCTCCGCGCTGCGCCGCGCCTTCCACCTCCCGGCGCTCCCGGCACCGCCCCCGGCATGACGGAGGGGCCGCCGGAACACCGGCGGCCCCTCCGCCTCCCGCTAGTTCACGAAGGCCAGTTCGTGCGGCGTCCCGTTGAACCGCAGCCCGCCGTCCTCGGTGACCGTCACGATGTCCTCGATCCGGACGCCGAACCTCCCCGGCAGGTAGATCCCCGGCTCGATCGAGAAGCACATCCCGGGGACCAGCGGCCGGGTCTCGCCCTCGACCATGTACGGCGGCTCGTGGGTGGTGAGCCCGATGCCGTGGCCGACCCGGTGGATGAAGTACTCGCCGTACCCGCCGTCGGTGATCACCTTGCGGGCGACCCGGTCGATCTCCTGGCAGGTCACCCCGGGCGCGACCGCGTCGAACGCGGCCTGCTGGGCGCGCCGCACCAGGTCGTGGACGGCCAGCACCTCCGCGGGCGGCTCGGTGCCGACGAACACGGTGCGGGTGGTGTCGGAGCCGTAGCCGTCCTTCAGCCCGCCGAAGTCCAGCACCACGGTGTCGCCGCGCTCGATCACCCGGTCCCCGGCCTCGTGGTGCGGGTTCGCCCCGTTCGGCCCGGAACCGACCACGGTGAAGTCGACCTGGCTGTGCCCGTGCTTGATCAGCAGCGCGGCCAGGTCGGCGGCCACCTGGTTCTCGGTCCGCCCGGCGAACTCGACGCCCAGGATCTCCCCGTACGCCAGGTCCGCCGCCGCCCCCGCCGCGGCCAGCCGCTCCAGCTCGTCGTGGTCCTTCACCGCCCGCAGCATCGGCAGCACCGCCGTCAGCGCCGCGTACGAGCTGCCCGGCAGCGCCTGCTGCAGCCCGAGCACGTGCATCGCCCAGGCGTTGTCGGAGATCCCGTACCGGCCGTTGCCCTCCAGGTTCGGCGCCAGCGCCGCGTACGGGTCGCTGCCGTCCGTCCAGTCGGCCATCCGGACGGCCTCCGCGCCCGGTGCCTTCTCGGCATCCGGGCGCTCCAACTTCGGTACCAGCAAAACGGGTTCGGCGCCGGCCGCGATCACCAGGGCGGTCAGCCGCTCGGTCACGGCGGTCGGCTGGTAGCCCGTCAGGTAGGTCAGGTCGGGGCCGGGGGTGACGACCAGACCGGCCAGCCCGGCGTCCGCGGCGGCGGTCGCGGCGCGGGCCATCCGGGCCTGGAAGTCGGCGGTGGTGAACGGCGCGGGCATGGGCTCCCTCTCGAATCAGCGGTGGGCGGCGGCCGCGTAGCGGCGCAGGAACAGCGCCTCCACGGTGGCCATGTGCTCGATCTCGGACGGGTCCACGCTCTCGTTCGGCGCGTGGATCAGGCAGCGCGGCTCCTCCACGCCCATCAGGATGATCTCCGACTCCGGGTACTGCGCCGCCAGCACGTTGCACAGCGGGATCGACCCGCCCTGCCCGAGGAAGGACAGCGGCTTCCCGTAGACCTCCCGCGCGGCGCCGTCCAGCGCCGCGTACGCCCTGCCGTCGGTGGCGGCCCGGAACGGCGAGCCCTTCGACTCCGGCTCCACCGTCACCTGCGCGCCCCACGGGGCCGCCGCGACCAGGTGCGCGGTCAGCGCGTCCTGCGCGCTGCCGGCGTCCATGCCGGGCGGCACCCGCAGGCTGACCCGGGCCCGGGCGGTGCCGGGGACCGCCGCGGCCGAACCGACCACCGGCGCGCAGTCGATGCCCAGCACCGTCACCGCCGGACGGGCCCACAGCCGGTCCGCGACCGTCCCGGAACCGGTCAGGCGGACGCCCTCCAGCACGCCCGCGTCCGCCCGGAACTGCTGCTCGTCGTAGCCGACGCCGTCCCAGGTCCCCTCGTTGTCCAGCCCGTCGATCCGGGTGCCGCCGTCGGCGTCGCGCAGCGAGTCGAGGATCCGGACCAGCGCGGCCAGCGCGTCCGGCGCGGGGCCGCCGAACATCCCGGAGTGCACGTCCGACTCCAGCGTCCGCACCGTCACCACGACGTTCGCCAGGCCGCGCAGCGAGGTCGTCGCGGTCGGCACCCCGACCGCCGCGTTGCCGGTGTCGCAGACCAGCAGCACGTCCGCGTGCAGGTCCTCGGGGTGCTGCGGGACGTACGCCTCCAGGCCGCCGGTGCCCTGCTCCTCCGAGCCCTCCGCGACCAGCTTGACCCCCACCGGCAGGTCGTCGCCGAGCGCCCGCAGCGCGGTGAGGTGCATGACGATGTTGCCCTTGCAGTCCGCGGTGCCGCGCCCGTACCAGCGCCCGTCCCGCTCGGTCAGCTGGAACGGGGGCGTGGTCCAGGCGGCGTCGTCCAGCGGCGGCTGCACGTCGTAGTGGCAGTACAGCAGCACGGTCGGCGCGCCCGGCGGCGGCGGGCGGTGCCCGAGAACGGCGTGGCTGCCGTCCGGGGTCTCCACCAGCCGGACGTCCTGCAGGCCCGCTCCGGTGAACGCGGCGGCCACCCACTCGGCGGCCTCGCGGCACTTCTCCGGCGGCTGCTGCCGCGGGTCGGCGACCGAGGGGATGGCGACCAGCTCGGCCAGGTCCCGCTTCGCCTGCGGCATCAACGCGGCGATGCGGGCGGCCAGTTCGGTGTCACTGCTCATCGTCTCCCCTTCAGTTCCTGATCGTGTCATCGGTCTTGATGTCCTCGATCTTCTCCTGGTAGTCGTCCAGCTGGTCCGGGCAGTAGACGCTCAGGATCAGCGCCTCCGCCTGCACCGTCCGGGCGGCCACGATGATCGGCCGCTGCCCGGGGCCGGCCGCCCCGTTCGACATCTGCACCCGCTGCAGGCCGGTCTTCAGCGAACTCGCCGGGTCCTCGCACACCGCGCCGCCGTCCGTCCCCAGCGTCCGGGCGACCTGCTCCCGGTCCGGCGTCGGGTAGCCGTCCGCCTGCAGCTTGGAGATCAGCTCGTCGGCCTTCCGGAACGACTCGTTGGTGGCGTGCTGCTGGGTGAACGTCAGCAGGCCGACCACCGCCATCGCGACCAGCACCACGATCGCACCGACGTAGATCCACCGGTGCTGCGAAGCCATCCGCGTACTCATGCGCCCACCTCGCTCCGCTCGGCAGGGGCGTTCGCCCGTACGCAGCCCCTGGTGGTTCGCTCGCTCCGCTCGCTCACGCCGCCTCCTCCTCGATGGCCGCGGCCACCGCCGGATCGCGCCACTCGGGCTTGCTGGCCTTCAGGAAACCGAACGGGATGATCACGCCCAGCAGCAGCAGACCGCCGCCGATGATCCCGATGTACACCCAGATGCTGCCGCCGCCGAACTGCGAGGACGGCACGAACCCGATCACCATCGCCGCCGCCGACGCCAGCAGGCCCACCACGCACAGCACCCCCAGCGCCGGGGCGCGGTAGCCGCGCGGGTGGTCCGGCTGGAGCCTCCGCAGCCGCATCGCGGCCGCGAACATCAGCAGGTAGACGATCAGGTACACCTGCGTGGTGATCACCGAGAAGATCCAGTACACGCTGGAGACGTTCGGGATCAGCGCGTACATCAGCGCGATCACCGTGGTCACCACGCCCTGCGCGACCAGGATGTTCTGCTGGATGCCGTGCTTGTTCAGCTTCTGCAGCGAGGGCGGCAGGTAGCCCTCCTGCCGGGAGATCATCAGCAGGCCCTTCGACGGACCGGCCAGCCAGGTCAGCATGCCGCCCAGCGAGGCCGCGACCAGGCCCACCGCGATCAGCGGCGTCAGCCAGCCGATGTGGAAGTACTGGAAGAACGCGTCGAACGCCTGCATCACGCCCGCCGTCAGCGAGAGCTGGTCGGCCGGCACCACCCAGCTGATCGCCAGCGCCGGCAGGATGAAGATCAGCAGCACCATCCCGACCGCCAGGAACATCGAGCGCGGGAACTCCTTGCCCGGGTTCTTCAGCGAGGAGACGTGCACCGCGTTCATCTCCATGCCCGAGTAGCTCAGGAAGTTGTTGACGATCAGCACCAGGCTCGCCAGGCCCGTCCAGGCCGGCAGCAGGTGGTCCACCGACATCGGCGCCGCCGAGGCGTTGCCCTGCCCCAGGAACACGAAGCCCAGCACCACCAGCAGCGCGCCCGGGATAAGCGTCCCGATGATCAGCCCCCACGAGGCCAGGCCCGCCACCGCGCCCGTCCCCCGCGAGGAGACCCACACGCCCGTCCAGTACAGCACCATGATCACGATCGCCGTGTAGAGGCCGTTGCTGGCCAGGCTCGGGTCCACCACGTACGCGATCGTGCTCGCCACGTACGCCAGCAGGCTCGGGTAGTAGAAGATCGTCATCGCGAACTGGCACCACACCGCCAGGAACCCCAGCGGCTTCGACAGCCCCTGGGCCACCCAGTTGTACACGCCCCCCTCCCACCCCGACGCCAGCTCCGCCGAGACCAGCGCCGTCGGCAGCAGGAACACGATCGCCGGCACCACGTACAGGAACACGCACGCCAGCCCGTACACCGCCATCGTCGGCGAGGACCGCAGACTCGCCACCGAACTGGTCGTCATCAGCGCCAGCGTCACCCAGGTCATCCTGGGCGTCGCCACCGCCTTCACCCGCTTCGTCGCCGCCCCCGTCGTCGCGGCCCCGTCGGGAACCGGCACATCCGCCGCGCTCATCCACCGCCTCCTCGCCGCGGCCCCGCCCACCGGAGCCCGCCCCTCCACCCTCCGGCCCCCACCCCCGCCCCGCATCCGAGAACCCGTCACCACCCCCTCCCCCTCACCGGAACAGCCCAACACCCCCCCACCTGACCCCCCTTCACCGGACCGGCCCCCCGCCCACAGCCCGTGGACGGGGAGCCGGTCGTCGACGAGCCGTTTCAGGCTTGGGCGTGGTGCTCGCGGTGGTAGGCCAAGAAGCGACGTTCGACCTGGTGGGCAGGGACCTCGCGCAACCGTCCGATGACCTGTCCGGTGGACCGGTCGGTGATCGCCAGATCGTCAGCGATGGTCAACATGCCGAAGTCGAAGAGCTTGTGGTGGTTGGGGCACAGGCAGAGGACGTTCGAGGCGATGTCGGGGCCGTTGTGCGGTCTCCCCAGTCCCCTGATGTGTGCGGCTTCCGCGTAGGCGCCGGTCGGCGTCTTCAAACGGATGCCGCACACCTGGCAGGAGAAGTCGTGGGCCCGCTTCACGTAGTTCGCGACGGCGCTGCACCAGGTATCGCTTCCCCTCTTGATCACCTGGAGACGGGCGCCACCCGGAACAGGGATCGTCAGGGCGGCGGTGCCCGCACGACGAGGAAGGGCCCTGCCGGATCTCTCCGGCAGGGCCCTTGCCTGCTACTACGAAGTCGGGGTAGCGGGATTTGAACCCACGGCCTCTTCGTCCCGAACGAAGCGCGCTACCAAGCTGCGCTATACCCCGGTCCTGCTTCGTTGCCTTCCGTGTCCGGCGCAACGAGTAGAACTCTACAGGAGGCGGGGCCAGAGACGAAATCCGGTTTAGGGGCTGGTCAGCGCGGGGCGGGGGTGAGGGTGAGGAGGGTGGCTTCGGGGGGGCAGGCGAAGCGGACGGGGGTGTAGCGGTTGGTGCCGCAGCCTGCGGAGACGTGGAGGTAGGAGCGGTGGTGGGGGGTGCTGTGGGTGGAGAGGCCCTTGACGCGGTCGGTGTCGAGGTCGCAGTTGGTGACGAGGGCGCCGTAGAAGGGGATGCAGAGCTGGCCGCCGTGGGTGTGGCCGGCCAGGATCAGGGGGTAGCCGTCGGCGGTGAAGGCGTCGAGGGTGCGGAGGTAGGGGGCGTGGACGACGGCGAGGGAGAGGTCGGCGTCGGGGGAGGGGCCGCCGGCGACGGCGGTGTAGTCGTCGTGGCGGATGTGCGGGTCGTCGAGGCCGGTGAACTCCAGGTCGAGGCCGGCCACGGTGAGGCGGCCGCGGGCGTTGTTGAGGTTGAGCCAGCCGGCCTGGTCGAAGCCGTCGCGGAGCTTCTGCCAGGGGTTGTGGACGGCGCCGGAGATGCCGCGGCGGCCGGTGCCGTCGGGGTTGTTGAGGCCGTGGACGCCGCTGCGCAGGGCCTTGAGGTAGCGGGTGGGGCTCTTGCGGGCGGGGCCGTAGTAGTCGTTGGAGCCGAAGACGTAGACGCCGGGGAAGTCCATCAGCGGGCCGAGGGCGTCCAGGGTGGCGGGGACGCCGAGCGGGTCGGAGAGGTTGTCGCCGGTGTTGACGACCAGGTCGGGGCGGAGCCCCGCGAGGCTCTTCAGCCAACGCTGCTTCTTGGCCTGGCCGTTGACCATGTGGATGTCGGAGACCTGGAGGATCCGGAGCGGCCGGGCACCGGCGGGCAGGACCGGGACCTCGACGCGGCGCAGGCGGAACGAGCGGACCTCGTACCCGGCGGCGTAGACGAGGCAGGCGGCGCCGGTGGCGGCGACACCGAGCGGGACGGAGTACAGCGGTCGCATCGGTCCATGGTCGCAGACCGTCCGGACGCCCCGGAGGGGGGCCGGGGAGGAGGCGCACCTGCGGGGGCCTGGGGAGCGGCGGGCGGGAAATGGGGCGGCACGGGGCCGGGGCAGGTGCCAGAATCGGCGGCATGACGACGTTGAAGGAGCAGCTGCAGGAGGACCTCACGGCTGCGATCAAGGCCCGGGACGAGCTGCGCTCGTCCACCCTCCGGCTGACGCTGTCCGCGGTCACCAGCGCGGAGGTGGCGGGCAAGGAGAAGAAGGAGCTGTCCGACGCCGAGGTGCTGCAGGTGATCGCCAAGGAGGCGAAGAAGCGCCGGGAGGCGGCGGACGCCTTCGAGGGCGCGGGCCGGACCGAGCAGGCGGCGCGGGAGCGGGCCGAGGGCGAGGTGCTGGCCGGGTTCCTGCCGAAGCAGCTGTCGGACGAGGAGCTGGCGGCGATCGTGGCCGCCGCGGTGGCGGAGTCCGGGGCGAGCGGTCCGCAGGGCATGGGCGCGGTGATGAAGCTGGTGCGTCCGCAGGTGGAGGGCAGGGCGGAGGGCGGCCGGGTGGCCGCCGCGGTCAAGGCCGCCCTGGCCGGCTGAGCCCACCGGAACGTCGGCACGGCCGCAACGTCGGCACGGCCGCAACGTCGGCACGGCCGCGAAGCCGACACGGTCGACACGGCCGCAATGTCGGTACGGCGGCCGACACGGCCGGCACACCGCAGCGCCGGCACACCGACACGCCGAGACGCCGGCACGGCCGGCACACCGCAGCGCCGGAAGGACGCCGGACGCGAAGCGACGGGGCCGCCCGCGGGAGGGAACTCCTCGCGGGCGGCCCCGTCGTCGCGTACCGGCGGGTCAGTGGTGCCCGGGCTTGCCGTTGTTGCCGCCGATGACGCCGGGCGGGAGGCTGACACCGCCGTTGGTGACGCCGCCGGGCCAGCCGTTGTTGCCGCCCTGGGCGTTGTCGCCGGAGGGGTTGGACGGGGTGTCGCCGGGGTTGGGGGCGGTGGGCGACTGGGTGGGCTGCGGGATGTCGACCTTCTGGAAGGAGCGCGGGCTGCTGCCCTTGAGCGCGTCGTTCATGGCCTTCTGCCAGATCGGGCCGGGGCCGTCCGCGCCGTAGACCGCCTCGAAGTAGTGGCCGCCGATGCGGACGTCGCGCATCGAGACGTTGCCGCCGACGCCGCCGAGCCAGACCGAGGTGGCCAGGTCGGGGGTGTAGCCGGTGAACCAGGCCGCGTAGCGCTTGTCGGTGGTGCCGGTCTTGCCCGCGATCTGGCGGCCGTCGTCGAGGCCGAGGGCGGAGCCGGTGCCCTTCTCGGTGACGCCGAGCAGCAGGGTGTTGATGCCGTCCGCGGTGGTCTGGGCCATCGCCTGGGTGCAGTTGGCGCTCGGGACGCCGATGTTCTTGCCGTTGGCGCCGGTGACCGAGGTGATCGCGATCGGCGAGCAGTAGAGGCCGCGGGCGGCGAACGCCGCGTAGGCGCTGGCCATCTGGAGCGGGCTGACCTCCTGGGTGCCGAGCGTCATGGAGGCGACCTGCTGGATCTTGGAGCCGTTGGCCAGGGTGCTGAGGCCGAGCTTGTCGGTCATCTGCTTGACCGGGCACAGGCCCATCTGCTGCTCGAGCTGGATGAAGTAGGTGTTGACCGACTTCTGCATGGCGATCTGCAGGCTGTACGGGCCGTGCTCGCTGGTGGACTCGTTGGTCAGCGTCTGCGGGTCGTAGGTGGTGCTGTCGCAGGTGGTCATCTTGGGGTACTCCATGCTGTACGGCGAGGGGTACTCCTGCGTGATCGGGATGCCGGACTCCAGGGCGGCCGCGGCCACGATCGGCTTGAAGGTCGAGCCGGGGGAGAACCCGTTGCCGCCGCCCATCGACGAGCCGACGTTGAGGTTCAGCACGATCTGGTTCTTCGAGGTGTCCAGGCCGTACGGGCGGGTCTGCGCCATGGCGAGGATCTTGCCGGTGCCGGGCTCGACCATGCTGCCCGCGGCGGACACCGGGTCGGTCACGTAGACCTTCTTGGTGACCGCGTTGTAGAGGGCGGACTGCTTGTCCGGGTCGATGGTGGTGTTGATCTTCAACCCACCCTGGGCCCAGAGCTTCTGGCGGTCCGCGGCGGTCGCGCCGAACGCCGGGTCCTGCTTGACCACGTGGCGCACGTAGTCGCAGAAGAAGCCCATGCCGTTCTGCGCGGTGATGCAGCCGTTCTGCGGCTCGGAGTACTTGATGCCGAGATCGGAGTCGAGGGCGGCCTTGGCCTGCTCGGGGGTGATGTGCTTGTACTCCAGCAGCTTGTTGATCACCGTGTTGCGGCGGGTCTTCGCGGCCTGCGGGTGGGCGATCGGGTCGTACGCCGTGGGGTTCTGCACCAGGCCGGCCAGCATCGCGGCCTCGGGGACGGTGAGGTCCTTGGCGCTCTTGCTGAAGTACCGGTTGGCGGCGGCCTCGACGCCGTACGCCTGGTGGCCGTAGAAGGTGATGTTCAGGTAGTTGGTGAGGATCTGGTCCTTGGACAGGTCCTCCTCCAGCTTGATGGCGTACTTCAGCTCCTGGATCTTGCGGCCCAGGCTCTTCTTGGTGGCCTCCAGGAACGCCTCCTGGTCGTCGCCGGCCTGCTCGACGAAGACGTTCTTCACGTACTGCTGGGTGAGCGTGGAGGCGCCCTGCGCGGTGGTGCCGGACTCGGCGTTCTTGGTGATGGCGCGGAGCACGCCCTTGAGGTCGATGGCGCCGTGCTCGTAGAAGCGGGCGTCCTCGATGTCGACCTGGGCCTGGCGCATCACGGGGGCCATCTGGTCCGCGGTGAGGATGGTGCGGTCGCGGTCGTAGACCTTGGCGATCAGGCCGCCCTTGGCGTCGTAGATCATCGACGCCTGGGAGAGGGTGGGCTGCTTGAAGTCGTCCGGGATGTTGTCGAACGACTCCGCGGTGTCCTTGGCGGTCAGGCCGAAGGCGCCGACCGCGGGCAGCGCCATGCCGGCGACCAGGACGCCGGCCAGGATCGAACCGCCCAGGAACTTGACGCCGTGCCCTGCCTTGTCCATGAAGGTGCCGGTGGATCGCGAAGGTGCCATGGAGGAACCCTACGTCGCGGAATCCCGTACAGGGGGGCAGGTGTTCGCCTACGCTTGTCACAGAACTGCGACAGCTTCGCTCTGTTCATCGTCATCACTCTTGTGAGTGATGAGCTTTGTCCGATTCGCGGCATTGTGTCCGTAATCCGGATGGATGCAGGGCGGGTCGCTGTTGCGCACCGTGACGAAAGCGACCCTTCCGACCTCGGCAAGGCCCCCGACCTGCGGTCACTCCAACGAGTGAGCTGCTGGACACCCATAGTCCGATCGGGTCATTCGAGATTGGGCCCACAGGGGCTGTTGCGTCGTGCCGTTCTTCCGTAACGTCCTCAACTGGCAACGGTGAATATGCCGTTGCCGCCGTGGGGGAGCCCCGAATCGGGAGAGGACGGCGCCGGGATGGGCTGGGTGGACGACTGGAGCGCGCAGGCGGCGTGCCGCACGAGCGATCCGGATGAACTGTTCGTGCAGGGGGCGGCGCAGAACCGCGCCAAGGCGGTGTGCAGCGGGTGTCCCGTGCGCACCGAGTGCCTCGCGGACGCGCTCGACAACCGGGTCGAGTTCGGCGTCTGGGGCGGGATGACGGAGCGCGAGCGGCGGGCGCTGCTGCGCCGTCGGCCGACCGTGGACTCCTGGCGCCGGCTGCTGGAGACCGCGCGCACCGAGTACGAGGAGTCGCTGGCGACCGGGGTGGTCCTGCGGGACTACGCCCAGGCGGGCTGACGCTCCGTCAGGAGCCTTCGGCCGGTGGGCCGTCGGGCCGTTCGGTGGGGGAGCCGAGCAGGTCGCCGATGGCCCGCAGGCCGTCCAGGTCGTGGATGTCGCCGGGGAGGGCGGCCACCTCGACGATCGGTACGTCCGGGTAGACCGAGGCGAAGCGGTTGCGGGTGCGCCGTTCCCTCGCCATGACCTGCACCCGTTCGGCGTGCAGGCGCAGCAGCCCGGCGGCCAGGGTCTCGGCCTCCGCGGTGGAGTGCGGGGTGCCGTTCTCCTCCAGGGCCTCGGCGGCGGCCAGCGCGCGTTCGGCGGTGAGCTGCGGGGCGCCGGTGGAGTGGACCCGGTTGAGCACCAGCCCGGCCAGCGGCATGTCGTCCTCGGCCAGCCGGTCGACGAAGTACGCGGCCTCGCGCAGCGCGTCCCGCTCCGGGGCGGCGACCACCAGGAACGCGGTGCCCTCGGCCTTGAGCAACTGGTAGGTGCGGTCGGCGCGTTCCCGGAAGCCGCCGAACATCGAGTCGGTCGCGGAGACGAACGTCTGGATGTCGCTGAGCAGTTGGGCGCCGAAGATCTTGCCGAGGGTGCCGCTGATCAGCCCCATGCCGACGTTGAGGAACTTCATCGCGGAGCGGCCGCCGACCTTGGCGGGGGCGGTCAGCAGCCGGATCACCCGGCCGTCCAGGAAGGACCCGAGGCGGCTGGGGGCGTCCAGGAAGTCCAGCGCGGAGCGGGACGGCGGGGTGTCGACGACGATCAGGTCCCAGCGGTCCTCGGCGCGGAGCTGGCCGAGCTTCTCCATCGCCATGTACTCCTGGGTGCCCGCGAAACCGGCCGACAGCGACTGGTAGAACGGGTTCTCCATGATCGCCTTGGCGCGGTCGGGCTCCGCGTGGGCCAGCACGACCTCGTCGAAGGTCCGCTTCATGTCCAGCATCATGGCCTGGAGTTCGCCCTCGCCGCGGGTGCCGCCGACCACCCGCGGGGTGTTGTCGAGCTCGCTCAGGCCCATCGACTGGGCCAGTCGGCGGGCCGGGTCGATGGTCAGCACCACGACGCGGCGGCCGCGCTCGGCGGCCCGCAGGCCGATCGCCGCGGCGGTGGTGGTCTTGCCGACCCCGCCGGAGCCGCAGCAGACCACGATCCGGGTCCCCGGGTCGTCGATCAGGGTGTCGATGTCCAGCCCGGTCATGCCGCCCCCCGCCGTCGCGCCCGCGCCGCTCTTCGCCGTCGCGCCCTCGCCCGTGCTCACGCCGCTCCCTGCCGTTTCAGCTCGCCCGCCAGCCGGTACAGCCCGGCCAGGTCCATGCCCTCGCCGATCAACGGCAACTCGTAGGTGGGGAGCTTGAGTTGCTGCAGCTCGACGCGCTGGGCGCGCTCCAGCTCGACCCGCTCGGCGTGCTCCCTGGCCTGCTCCAGCAGCGGGTCGAGCAGCGGCTCGACGTGCGCCCGGACGGTCTCCGGCTTGCGCGAGCGCCCGCCCAGGCCGACCTCGCCGAGGGCCAGCGCCACCTCCTCGCGGTGGTCGCCGTCCACCGCCGCCACCGCCGCCGCGTCCAGTATCGGCGGGCGCACCATGTTGACCAGCACGCCGCCGACCGGCAGGCCGGAGTCGCGCAGCTCGGCGATCCCGTCCACGGTCTCCTGCACCGGCATCTCCTCCAGCAGGGTGGTGAAGTGCACCGCCGTCTCCGCGGAGCGCAGCACCCGCATCACCGCCTGCGCCTGGGAGTGGATCGGCCCTATCCGGGCCAGGCCCGCTACCTCGGAGTTGACGTTCAGGAAGCGGGTCAGCCGACCGGTCGGCGGGGCGTCCATCACCACCGCGTCGTAGCGGCGGCGCCCGTCCGGGCCCTTGCGGCGGGCCGCCTCGCAGGCCTTGCCGGTGAGCAGCACGTCGCGCACGCCCGGGGCGACGGTGGTCGCGAAGTCCACGAAGCCGACCTTCTGCAGGGCCTTCCCGGCCCGGCCCAGCTTGTAGAACATCTCCAGGTACTCCAGCAGCGCCTGCTCGGTGTCGATCGCCAGCGCGTGCACCTCGCCGTGGCCCTTGCCGGGCAGGCCGAGCTGAGCGGGCGTCACGGTGGCCACCCGGCGTTCCTCGTACGGCAGCGCGGCGATCTGGAACAGCTCGGCGATGCCCTGTCGGCCCTCCACCTCGATCAGCAGGGTCCGACCGCCCTCGGCGGCCAGCGCCAGGGCGAGGGCGGCGGCCAGCGTGGTCTTGCCGGTGCCGCCCTTCCCGCTGACCACGTGCAGCCGGACGCCCTCCCAGTCGGGCTCCCGCGGTGCCCGCTCGCCCGGCCCCGCCGTGCCGCTGGTGCCCGCCACGCCCGTTCTCCGTCCGTCGCTCCCGTTCGGGGCCCCAGGCGCCCCTCCACGCGAGGGTAACCAGCGCACGCTCCGGATGCCGGGAGCATCCCGGCGGCCCCGGCGAATCATGCCCGCTTTGTGTCCCACCTCACACCGGCCCGGGCGGCTAGAGTCACCCCCATGACCAAGTGGGAATACGTCACCGTGCCGCTGCTCGTGCACGCCACCAAGCAGATCCTCGACACCTGGGGCCAGGACGGCTGGGAGCTCGTCCAGGTCGTCCCCGGGCCGAACCCGGAGCAGCTGGTCGCGTACCTCAAGCGCGAGAAGGAGTAGTCATGGGCCAGGTCGAGCAGAGGCTCGCCGAGCTCGGGCTGACGCTGCCCGAGGTCGCCGCCCCGGTCGCCGCGTACGTCCCGGCGGTGCGCGACGGCGTGCACGTGCTGACCTCCGGGCAGCTGCCGTTCGTCGGCGGGAAGCTCCCGCTGAGCGGCAAGGTCGGTGCCGAGGTCACCGCCGAGGACGCCAAGGAGCTCGCGCAGGTCTGCGCGCTGAACGCGCTGGCCGCGGTCAAGTCGGTGGTCGGCGACCTGGACAGGGTCGAGCAGGTCGTCAAGGTGGTCGGCTTCGTCGCCTCCGCGCCCGACTTCACCGGCCAGCCCGGCGTGGTCAACGGCACCAGCGAGCTGCTGGGCAAGGTCTTCGGCGAGAAGGGCGTGCACGCCCGCAGCGCCGTCGGCGTGGCGGTGCTGCCGCTGGACGCGCCGGTCGAGGTCGAGCTGATGGTGCGGGTCCGGGACTGACCCGGGGCCGCTGACGTCCGGGCCCGTCGCCGTTCGCGGTGGCGGGCCCGCGGCGTTCCCGGACGGCCGTTCCCGGGCGGAGGGGGCCCGGGCGGTGCGGTCGTTCCCGGTCGGGCGTTCCCGGGCGGAGGGTGCCCGGACGGTGCGGTTAACATCCGTGAACATGCTGGAGATGCCGCCGTCCTGGCCCGCCCGAATCCGCGCCCTGGCCGCCGGGGAGCTCGTCCCCGTGCCGCCGAAGCCCTCCGCCACCGTGGTGCTGCTGCGCGAGGGCGCGGCCGGGCCCGAGGCGTACCTGCTGCGGCGGCGCGCCACGATGGCGTTCGCCGGGGGCATGTACGCCTACCCGGGCGGCGGGGTGGACCCGCGGGACCGGGAGGTGCGTCCGCCGTGGGCCGGGCCGTCGACCGCTCGGTGGGCCGGGTGGCTGGGGGTGGACGAGCCGACCGCGTGCGCGGTGCTGTGCGCGGCCGTCCGGGAGACCTTCGAGGAGGCCGGGGTGCTGCTGGCCGGGCCGGACGCGGGGACGCTGGTGGAGCCCCGGGACTGGGCCGCCGAGCGGGCCGCGCTGGAGCGCCACGAGGTGTCGCTGGCCGAGTTCCTGACCGAGCAGCGGCTGGTGCTGCGCAGCGACCTGCTGGCGCCCTGGGCCCGCTGGGTGACGCCCGAGTTCGAGGAGCGGCGCTTCGACACCTGGTTCTTCGTGGCCGCGCTGCCGCCCGGGCAGGCCGCCGCGGACACCGTCGGGGAGGCCGACCGGGTCGCCTGGATGACGCCCGCGGCGGCGGTGGCCGGGTTCGAGGCGGGCGAGTTCGGGATGCTGCCGCCGACCGTCACGGTGCTGCGCGAGCTGCTGCCGCTGGGCAGTGCGGCCGGGGCGGCGGCCGCGGCGCGGGGACGGACGGTGGCCCCGGTGCTGGGGCGGGCCGAGGTCGCGGGGGACCGCATGACGGTGCGGTGGAGCGGGTATGACGAGCTGACTATCGACGGCGTGTTCCCGGCGTGAGAACCTTCCCCCGGAACGATCACCGGCCCCGCCGGGCGACCCGTTCCGGGGGCGGCCCCGCGCCGGGCCGTACCGTTGACCGGCGGCGACCGACCAGCACGACCGACCAGCGCGACCGACCGGCGCGACTGGGTCGGCACCGGCTGACCGGTGGCCGCCGACCAGAACCGCACCGACCGTCCTGACCTCGGAAGGAGACTCCGATGACCTACAACGACGTGGCTCGCCGGACCTCGGCCACGCCCACCCGCACCGTCACCCCCCGCGCCGCCGCCTGCGACGAGAGCGCGCCCCGGGAGACCACCCGCCTGCTGATCCGCGACCTGCCCGGCCGCGCCCTGGTCCGCCCGCTCCCGCTGCGCAGCCTCAGCCGCGCCGAACGGGACGCCGCATGACCGCAGCGGCACACCGGGTGAGCGCACGCCCCGGGGGCACCGCGTGAGCGGCCCGCTGCCGGGCGACCCCGCCGACACCGTCGGCGGGGTCGCCACCCCGCGCGCCCAGTGCGTGCTCGCCCCCAACCCGTCCCCGATGACGCTGGACGGCACCAACACCTGGCTGCTCTCCGAACCCGGCTCCGACCTCGCTGTCGTCGTCGACCCCGGCCCGCTCGACGAGACCCACCTGCGCCGGATCGTCGACCTCGCCGAGCAGCAGGGCAAGCGGATCGCCCTCACCCTGCTCACCCACGGCCACGCCGACCACGCCGAGGGCGCCGCCCGGTTCGCCGAACTCACCGGCACCGCCGTCCGCGCCCTCGACCCGGCCCTGCGGCTGGGCGAGGAGGGCCTGCACGGGGGGCAGCGCCTCGACGTCGGCGGCCTCGACCTGCGGGTCGTCGGCACCCCCGGGCACACCGCCGACTCGCTGACCTTCCACCTGCCCGCGGACGGCGCGATCCTCACCGGCGACACCGTCCTGGGCCGCGGCACCACGATGGTCGCCCACCCCGACGGGCGCCTGGGCGACTACCTCGACTCGCTGCGCCGCCTGCACGCGATGGCCTCCGAGCACGGCGTGCGCACCGTCCTGCCCGGCCACGGCCCCGTCCTCGCGGACGCGCTCGGCGCCGTCGACTACTACCTCGCCCACCGCGCGGCCCGGCTCGCCCAGGTCGAGACCGCGGTCGAGGCGGGCTGCCGCACCGCCCCCGAGGTGGTCGCCCGGGTGTACGCGGACGTCGACCCGGCGCTGTGGCCCGCGGCGGAGCTCTCGGTGCGCGCACAGCTCACGTACCTGGAGGACCGGGGCCTGATCTAGCCCCCCTGGCCCCTGGCCCCTGGCCCCTGGCCCCTGAGCCCCGTCCGGCCGGTGCGGCCGGGGGCGGCCGGGGGCGGCGGCCGGAGAAACGCGGAGCCGCGCCCGGCGGCACCTGGCGGTGCGGTCGGGCGCGGCTCCGGTGGGGATCAGCGCGAGCGGCGGGAGAGGCGTTCGACGTCGAGCAGGACGACCGCGCGGGCCTCCAGCTTGAGCCAGCCGCGGCCGGCGAAGTCGGCGAGCGCCTTGTTGACCGTCTCGCGGGAGGCGCCGACCAGCTGGGCGAGCTCCTCCTGGGTCAGGTCGTGCGCGACGTGGATGCCCTCGTCGGACTGGACGCCGAAGCGGCGGGAGAGGTCGAGCAGGGCCTTGGCGACGCGGCCGGGGACGTCGGAGAAGACCAGGTCGGACATCACGTCGTTGGTGCGGCGCAGGCGGCGGGCGATGGCGCGCAGCAGCGCGATGGAGACCTCGGGGCGGGCGTGCAGCAGCGGGAGCAGGTCGCCGTGGCCGAGGCCGAGGAGCTTGACCTCGGTGAGGGCGGTGGCGGTGGCGGTGCGCGGGCCCGGGTCGAAGAGCGAGAGCTCGCCGATCATCTCGGAGGGGCCGAGCACGGCGAGCATGTTCTCGCGGCCGTCGGGGGAGGCCCGGTGCAGCTTGACCTTGCCCTCGACCACGACGTAGAGCCGGTCGCCCGGGTCGCCCTCGTGGAACAGCGACTCACCGCGGGCGAGCGTCACCTCGGTCATGGAAGCGCGGAGCTCGGCAGCCTGGTCGTCGTCGAGTGCCGCGAACAGCGCGGCGCGCCGCAGAACGTCGTCCACGAGCTTCCTCCTGCTGGTGTCTGGGCAGTGCTACTCACCACCAAGGATGACGCATGTCGCTCCGATCATATGAGGAGGGGGTGTGCCGAGGTGGGGCCTACGGGGCCATTCGCGCAGTTCGGGTGGGCGTTTCCCGCCCCGGGCGCCACCGGCGGGGCTAGCCGCCGAGGGCCTGCCGGGCGAAGGCGCGGGTTCCGGCGACGTGGTGGCGGGCGAGGGCGGCGGCGGTCTGGGGGTCGCGGGCCCTGATGGCGTCGAGGAGCTGCTGGTGCTCGGTGCACATCGGGAGGCTGGTCCCGACGTCGGAGGTGAGCCGGAACAGGCGGCGCAGACGGCCGTCGAGCGGGGCCATCATGTCGCGCAGCAGCGGGTTGCCGGAGAGTTCGACGATCTCCCGGTGGAAGTCGGCGTTCAGGCTGACGGTCTCGCGCAGGCGCCCGGCCTCGGCGGCCTTGCGGGTGCGGGCCAGCAGGCGTTCGAGCCCGCGGATGCCGGCGGGGGTGGCGTGCCGGGCGGCGAGGCTGGCGGCGAGCGCCTCCAGGGACTCGCGGACGGCGAAGAAGTGCTCGGCCTCCTCGGGGCCGAAGTCGGCGACGACGGCGCCGCGGCGGGCCTGGACGGTGAGGAAGCCCTCGCGTTCGAGGCGCTGCATCGCCTCGCGGACCGGGATCCGCGAGACGCCCATGCCGTCGGCCAGTTCGCGCTCGACCAGGCGCTGCCCGGTGGCGTACTCGCCCTCGATGATCCGCTCGCGCAACTGGACGTAGACGAGGTCCGCCAGCGACTGGTGGGCGTCGCCGAGGGTGTCGGTCATCGGGGGCTCCAGGCGGAAGCGGGCGGAGGGAGCGAGCAGTAGATCAGATCATTCCAGATCGGGGTGGGCCGCCCTCTTGTCTGGTATTCGGTATACCAGATACCTTGACGGCTCACCGACCCCGACGAGCACCGGAGCCCGCCCGTGACCGCCTCCCCGCCGCCCGGCCCGCACCTGCTGCTGGACGCCACCCTCCCCGACGGCTCCCGCGCCGACCTGCGGATCGCCGACGGCCGGATCGCCGCGATCACCCCCGCCCCCGCCGGGCGCGCACGCGTTGAGCCCGGGCCGGGCGAGGCCGCACTGGACGGGGCGCTGCTGCTGCCCGCGCTGGTCGACGGGCACGCGCACCTGGACAAGACCTTCCTGGGCGCGCCCTGGCAGCCCCACCGGGCGACGGACGGCCTGCGCGAGCAGATCGCCTCCGAGCGGCAGCTGCGCCGCGAGGTGGCCGCGCAGCTGCCGGTCGTGGACCGGGCGGAGGCGCTGGCCCGCCGGATGGCGGCGCTGGGCACCGGCTTCGTCCGCTCGCACGTGGACGTCGACCCGGACACCGGGCTGGACCACCTGTCCGCGGTGCTGGAGGCGCGCGAGCGGGTGCGGGAGCTGATCGACGTGCAGGTGGTGGCGTTCCCGCAGAGCGGCGTGCTGGCCGAGCCCGGGGTGGCCGGGCTGCTGGACGCGGCGCTCCGGGAGGGCGCCGAACTGGTCGGCGGACTGGACCCGTTCGGCTTCGACCGCGACGTGGACGGCCAGCTGGACGTGGTGTTCGGCCTGGCCGAGCGGCACGGCGCGGCGGTCGACATCCACCTGCACGACGGCGGCGAGGCCGGTGCGGCGCAGCTGCGGGCGATCGCCGGACGGACGGCGGCGCTGGGCCTGGGCGGACGGGTCGCGGTCAGCCACGCGTACTGCCTGGGCCAGTTGGAGGAGCCCGAACTCACCCGCACCGCCTCGGCGTTGGCGGCGGCCGGGGTGGCCGTGATGACCAACGGCCCGGTCCGGACGATGCCGCCGGTGAAGCTGCTGCACGAGCTGGGCGTGCTGGTCTTCGCGGGCTCCGACAACATCCGCGACGCGTGGTGGCCGTACGGGACGGGCGACATGCTGGAGCGGGCCACCGTCATCGGGCTGCAGGGCGAGCTGATGACCGATCAGGAACTGCTGCTGGCAGCGGAGTTGGTCACCGGACACGCCGCCAGGGCGCTCGGCGTCGAGGAGTACGGGATCGCCGTCGGGCGGCCCGCGGACCTGGTGGCCGTCGCCGCGCACTCGGTGCCCGAGGCGGTCGCCGCGCACCCCGGGCGGCTGCTGGTGCTGCACCGCGGACGCACCGTCCTGGACCGGCTCGACGACCGCTCCCGCTGAGGCAGTCACCCCCACCCCCCCGCCGTGCTCGGAAGGACCCCCCATGACCTCCACCCCCTCCGTCGAACGCCCGCCCGCCGTCCCGCCCGACCCGTCCGCCTCCCCCGACCGGCTGGCCAGGGGCCTGATCGGCACCACCGACCTGGTGTTCTTCGTGGTCGCCGCGGCCGCGCCGCTGACCGTGCTGGCCGGGATCGCGCCGTTCGCGATCGGCGTGGGCGGGGCGTCCGCACCCGCCGCGTACCTGGTCTCGGGCGCGCTGCTGGTGCTGTTCGCCGCCGGGTTCACCGCGATGAGCCGCTACGTGCGCAACGCGGGCGCCTTCTACGCGTACGTGGCGCGCGGGCTGGGGCGGACCCTCGGCGTGGTCACCGCCTACGTGGCGGTGGTCAGCTACAACCTGATCACCCCGGGCGTGGCGGCCGCGTTCGGCTACTTCGCGGCCGGTCACATCGAACAGCGCACCGGCGCGCACGTGCCGTGGTGGCTGCTGTCCGGGGCGTGCGTGGCGGTGGTCGGCGTGCTCGGCTGGCTGAAGGTCACGCTGTCGGCGAAGGTGCTGGGCGAGGCGCTGGTGCTGGAGGTGCTGTCGCTGCTGCTGATGGAGGGCGGGGTGCTGGCCGACCGGGGGACGGCCGCGCTCGACCCGGTCTCCTTCGACCCCTCACTGCTCACCCAGGCCGGGGTGGCGGGCATGTTCGTGCTGGTCATCGGCGCGTTCACCGGCTTCGAGGCGACCGCGATCTACGCCGAGGAGGCCCGCGACCCGGCCCGCACCGTGCCGCGGGCGACGTTCGTCGCGATCGGCTTCCTGGCGGTGTTCTACGCCCTGGGCACCTGGATCGTGATGGGCGCCTACGGCACCGACGAGGCGGTCGCGCAGGCCCGCGCCGACGGCGGCCCCGACCTGACCTTCCGGGCCGCCGAGCGCTTCGTCGGCCTGTGGCTGTCGGACACCATGCACGTGCTGATCGTCGTCTCGGCGTTCGCCTCCGCGCTGGCCTTCCACAACGCCGCCGCCCGCTACCTGTACGCGCTGGGCCGCGAAGGGCTGCTGCCGCGCGGGCTCGGCCGGGTCTCGCCGCGGACGGGGTCGCCCGGGCGGGCGGTGCTGGTGCAGTCGGTGTTCAATGCGCTGGTGGTCGGCCTGGGCGCGGTGCTCGCGGTCGACCCGTACCTGGTGGTGCTGCTCTGGTCCAACAGCGTGGGCGTGCTCGGCATCATGGTGATGCAGGCGCTGGCGGCGGTCGCGGTGTTCGCCTTCTTCCGGACCGACCGGCGCGGGATGTCGGCGTTCCGGGTGGTGTGGGCG
The DNA here is from genome assembly GCF_030268885.1 of Kitasatospora phosalacinea. GTDB lineage: Bacteria > Actinomycetota > Actinomycetes > Streptomycetales > Streptomycetaceae > Kitasatospora > Kitasatospora phosalacinea_C. Next base: position 283,571 of record NZ_BSSA01000006.1, on the reverse strand, counting down.
CCGCTGCTGGCCGCGGCCGGGCTGGCCGTGCTCACGGTGCTCGCGCTGTTCAACTTCGACCTGCTGACCGGGCGTTCGGGCCTGGTCAACTGGCTGCTGCTGGTGCCGATGCCGGTGGTCGCGGCGGTCGGCTGGCTGGTGGCCCGGCGGATCCGGCGCACCGACCCGGAGCGGTTCGCCCGGTTGACCGAGGTCGATGTCGAACGCGACTGAGCGGGCGCGCGGACGGCGGTGGCCACCCCGGGCGCGGGGCGGCCACCGCCGTTGCGGCGTGCCGTGTGCGGCGACGGTTCGTCGGGTGGCGAACTGTGGGCGGATGGTGGCCGCGCGTCGGTCGACGGACTTGCCCTGTGCGGTGACAGTTCGTCTGCTGGCGAACCGTGAGCGGTCGGTGGCCGCGCGTCGGGCGACGGGCGTGCCGTGCGCGGTGACAGTTCGTCCGCCGGCGAACCGTGGTCGGCTGGTGGCCGCCCCTCAGTCGACCAGCGTGCCCTGCTCGGCGACCACCCGGCCGGCCTTCACCACCAGCTCGCGCGGCGGCAGGTCGACCACCACCTGCGGGGTGCACTCGCCGTCCACCAGCAGGAAGTCGGCGGGCGTGCCGGGCGTCAGGTCGGCCCTCGGCAGGCCGAGCAGCTCGGCGCCGCCGTGCGCGGCCAGCTCCAGGCAGTCGGTCAGCTCCCGGTCGGTGCGGGCGTCGGTGGTCCAGCCGAGCAGGTGGGCGCGGTGCAGCATGTCGGCGTTGCCGTACGGGCTCCAGGAGTCCCGGACGCCGTCCGAGCCGAGGCCGATCCGCAGGCCGCGGGCCCGCAGGTCGCGGAACGGCAGCACCTGGTGCGCGGACGGGGCGACCGTGGTCAGTGCGATCCCGGCGGCGGCCAGCACGTCGGCGGTGGCGGCGAGTTCGGGGGCGGGGAGTTCGGGCAGGCAGAACGCGTGGCTGACCGTCACCCGGCCCTGCAGCCCGGCCGCGACGGTCCGGGCGGCGAGGGCGCGCAGCGGGCCGAGCCCGGTCGCGCCGCGGTCGTGCAGGTGCACGTCCAGCAGGACGCCGTACCGCTCGGCGAGGTCGAACAGCAGGTCGAGCTGCTCGCGGCCGTCCGGACTGCCGCCGTCGAACCCGGCCGGGTCGATGCCGCCGACCGCGTCCACCAGGTGCTCGCGGGCCGCCTCGGTCAGCAGCTCGGCCGCGCCCGGCGTGCGCAGCACGCCGTGCTGCGGGAACGCCACCGACTGCACGTCCAGCTTCCCGGCCAGCCGCTCGGCGGCCTCGCGCAGGCCGGTGACCCCGGCCAGGCCGTACGCGGGGGCGACGTCCACGTGCGCGCGGACGGCGCGGGTACCGCGGGTCACGGCGTGCGCGAGCAGACGGTGCGCGCGGACGCCGATCGGGGCGCGCTGGTGCTCGTACAGCTCGACGTCGGCGGCCACGTACTCGGGCAGGCGGTGCGCCGGGCGGCGGCTGTACCAGGGCTCGCCCCAGCTGGTCTTGTCCGGGTGGACGTGCGCGTCCACCAGCGTGGGCAGCGCGATCCGGCCGCCGCCCTCCACCACGACCGGGCGAGCGCCCGCGGGCGGTGCGGCCGCCAGGACGCCGTCCACGGCGACCAGGTCGGTGGGCGGGCCGCCGAACGGGCGGACCTGGCGGAACAGCGTGACGTGCATGGGGGTGCTCCCGGGGCGGTGCTGAGGGCTCTGCCGAGCAGGGTCGGAGCCATTCGAACCGCTTCCGGGCGGCCAGTCAACTCGACTGCAATCCAAGCGAGTTGACGATTCAACCTGCCCGCTTCCCGGTGCTTCCCAGGGCGGGGGCGGCCGACCCCCGGCCGGGCGCGCGGCGCCCGGCAGTGCCGCGCGCCGCAGCGCGGGGCGGGCGCCGGGGCTCGCGGGACGTCCGGCGGGCGGACGGTTCGTGGAAGCGCTCCCAAGAAAGATCCGTACGCGTCTTCTGCCCCGGCGGTGAACCGACGTACAAAGGAGGCGGCGGAAGTTCGGGCTGTGGGGGCCGGAACGTCCGCAGTTGGAGCGGCCCGGGCGGTGCGTGGGGGCACTGCCTGGGCCGCTGGGTTCCGCGGGTTCCTCCGGGGCGCGTGGGCGTCCGGTGCCGGTGGCCGCGCCGCCGCGCGGGGACGGGGCGGCGGTTCTCGGGTGGAAAATGATCCGGTGATTCCGGTTCCGGAAAATGCCGACCCGTCCGGTTCCGGTTCCGGTGCCGATAAAACCGGAATCGGAACCGGACGAGCCTGTTCTGCCTTCCGTGGAATTACCCGGCGGCTTTTCGGGGGTGGTCAGCCCCTGTGGGCCGCCCGCTCCGGTCGGTTCAGCAGGTGTAGGCGCCCTGGAACGACGCGGTGATGGCCACGGTCTCCGAGTGCCAACCGCCGTAGGCGGCGATGGTGGTGCACGGTCCGTCCACGTGGTTCGACCAGTCGAACCGGATCCGCACGTCGTAGCTGCAGTTGTTGGTCGCCCGGGTGGTGTTGGTCACCCAACTGCTGGTGCTGTAGTACGACACGCAGGAGGGGGCGGAGGCGGCGCTGGCCGACGTCACGCCGATCCCGCCGCCGATCGCGAGGGTCGCGGCCAGGACGACGGCAGCGCGCTTGGCAGTTAAGCCATTCGTGCGCATGGGCATTCCTCTCGTGGGAGAAGTCGAACGCGGGTGCGGTCGACTCCCGGAGGCTATAGACGGTCGATCCGTGCGCGAAAGGCATTGCCGAAATATGCGCATGATCAAAATTCGAATGGCTGAAAACCAACCATGGGCGGGATTTGGTCTCGCATAGGCCGTGTCTTTGCCATACTCGGCCGGTGGACCGTCGTCGTTGCCGGTCGAACGGGCGAGGGACAAGATCACGAAAAAAGTTCGCCCGGGAGTGAACCGCCGCAAGGGGCAGGGGCGATCAGGGGGTGTGGCAGGGGAGATGGAGCAGGGAATGGATCACGCGGCGCTGCTCTGCGCGGTGGCGGACGGCGATCGTGCGGCGTTCGAGGTCCTCTACCGCCACTACGCGCCCTGGCTGGAGGCGAGACTCCGGTACCGGTGCGCGGATCCGGCACTGGTGGACGACATCGTGCAGGAGGTCTTCGTGAGCGTGTGGCGGGGGGCTTCCCGTTACCGCAGGCAGGACGACGTGGACGTCGCGGGATGGCTGTGGCGGATTTGCGTCCGGCGGCTCGCCGACGCGGGCCGTCGGCACGGGGCGCGACAGCGCCTGCAGGCGTTGCTCGTGCGCTTCCGGGGGCGGGAGGAGCCGGTGCCGTCGGCCGAGGAGAGCGCACTGGACGGCGTCGCGTACGGCGATGTCGGTGGCGCCATCGATCGACTGCCCGCCGATCTGCGATCGGTGCTGGCGGCCACGGTGCTGGAGGGGATGACGGTGAAGGAGGCGTCGATGGCGCTGAGGATTCCGGAGGGGACGGTCAAGTCCCGGGCCAGCCGGGCACGGCGTCGACTGCGGGAGGAACTGGCGTGAGCGCGGACCAGCGCGGCCCCGAGGTCGGGGTGGCCGGAGCGGCCGGAGCGGTCGGAGCGGTCGGAGCGGTCGGAGCGGAGGATGTGCACGTTTCCGCGAGCCGGATCGAAGGGTACGCGCGGGGCGCGCTGCGGGCGGAACTGTTCGTCGAGGTGGAGGACCACCTCGGACAGTGCCTCCACTGCCGAACCGTACTGGCCTCGATCGCGTCGCGGAGCCGGACCGACGCGGGGTGGCGACAGCTCTCGGAGCGGCTCGACGCGCCGTCACGTAGTCGGCTGGAAGGCTTGTTCGTCACGGTCGGCGTACCCGAGCACCTCGCCCGGTTGGCGATGGCCACTCCGGTGCTGCGGCGGTCCTGGTTGGCCGCTGCGGTCACCGCCCTGCTCTTCGCGCTGCTGGCCGCCCGCCTTTCGCCGGCCGTCTCGGCGACGGTGCTGCTGCTCGTCGCGCCGCTCGTCCCGGTGACCGGCGTGGCGCTGTCGTACGGGCCGGCGGCGGATCCGATGTACGAGCTGGGGCTGGTGATGCCGGTGAGCAGCCTGCGTCTGGTCCTGCTGCGCAGCGCCACCGTGCTGCTCACGAGTGCGGTGCTCGGAGCGGTGGCGGCCCTGGCCATGCCGGTGCAGGGACTGGCGTTGTTCGGCTGGCTGGCGCCCTCGCTCGCGGTGGTCACGCTGGCGCTCGCGCTGTCGGCCTACCTCGAAGCAGGGATTGCCGCCGGTGTCGCGGGAGCGGTCTGGGTGGCGTCCGTGGCGTGGGCGGGGTGGGGCAGCACCACCCGGTCCGCGTTGCTCACCGGCCCGGCCCAGGCGGCCTGCGTGCTGGTGGCATCGGTGGGGGCCGGGCTGGTCGCGGCCCAGCGGCACAGGTTCGAGCAGGGCTCGTGGCGGAGCGGCCGTCGTTCGACGGCCTGACCTTTCGGCTCCGAAGACCGGAGCAGACCGTCTTCGGGGCCGCCCCGAGGTGCGGACGTCAATCGATGGGAGACCAATGTCCGGTTCCGAGAGTACGGTGAACGTCCGTTCCGTATCAGTGGGCTTCCGAGGGCGACCGGCGCTCGACGGCGTCTCGTTCGTCTTGCGTCCGGGGGTGACGGGGCTGCTGGGGCCGAACGGCGCCGGCAAGACGACCCTGCTCAGGGTGCTGGCCACGGCCATCTCCCCGGACCGGGGCGAGCTGTCGCTCCTGGGGGAGGACCCCGGGACCGGACCGGGGAAGTTGGCGATCCGGCGCCGTCTCGGCTACCTGCCGCAGAACCCCGGCTTCCACCCGGGCTTCACCGCACTGGAGTTCGTCGACTACGTGGCGATCCTCAAGGAGCTGACGGACCGCAGGGCCCGCCGTGCCGAGGTGCTCAGGGTGTTGGAGACGGTGGGCCTGGCGGACCAGCGCGCCAAGAAGATCAAGGCGCTGTCCGGAGGGATGCGCCAGCGGGTCGCCCTGGCCGCAGCCATCATCGGCGACCCCGACCTGCTGGTCCTCGACGAACCGACCGTGGGCCTGGACCCGGAGCAGCGGTTGAGGTTCCGCGAACTGGTCGCCGACCTGGGGGAGGGGCGGACGGTCCTGCTCTCCACCCACCAGACCGAGGACGTCTCCGCCCTCTGCCGACGGGTGATCGTCCTGGACCGCGGGGTGGTGAAGTTCCAGGGGCTGCCCGCCGAGCTCAAAGCCGTTGCGGAGGGCCGGGTCTGGTCGAGCACCGAGCGGGACCGCACCGCGTTGGCCGGTTGGCGGACGGGCGAAGGTACGTTCCGCAACATCGGCACGCCTCCGCAGGAGGCCCGACGGCTCGCACCCACCTTGGAGGACGGCTACCTGCTCCTCCTCGACGGTGCCCCCGCGGCCGATCAGGGGGTGCTGCGATGACGTCGTCGACCGCTCTCGGCGGAACCTCCACCGAGCAGGGCCGGCCGTCGCCCGGGAGGGTCGTGGCCCGGGGCGGCCGCGGGGCTGTCTCCGGGCTCGCCCGGGTCGAGGCCGTACGGCTGCTGCGGCACCCGGCACTGTTGGCCGCGTCGGGACTCTACGCCGCCTTCTGGATCTTCGATCTGGCCACGGGGGACGCCGCACACCGCTTCCCGGTGCTGCAGGACGAATCCTGGTTCGTCCACCTGCCCCTGCTGCTCCTCGCCGCCGGTGCCCTGTTGGCGGCGAACCAGGCCGCGCTGCGCTCGCACCGCGACTCCACCGAGACGGTGTACGAGACCCTGGTCGTCGGCCGCGCCCGGCGGGTCCTCGCCCACTTGCTGTCGCTGCTCCCGACCGTGCTGATCGCCGCGGTGCTGACAGCGGCCAGGATCGGGTACCTGGCGAACCGGCCGGGCGCGGTCGGCCAGGTCCGTTACTGGGACCTCCTGGCAGGACCGCTGTGCGTGCTGCTGGCTGGGGTGATCGGCGTCCTGCTGTCCGTCTTCGCGACCTCGGGCGTGGTCGCGCCGACAGCCGTGGTCGGGCTCGGCGTCCTGACCTTCGCCGGGGCGCTCAACGCCGGTTCGTCGTGGCGCTGGCTCGGGCTGCTGGCGTTCGAGGACGAGAACGCGGCGCCGCTGCCAGTCGTCCTGACGGCCCGTCCGGCCGCGGCGCACGCGGGGTGGCTTGCGGCGCTGGCGGTGCTGCTCGCGACCGTCGCGGTGCTGCGGAGCGGTGGTCGGGGCGCCGGGTTGAAGGTGGTGGCCGCGGTTGCCGGGGCGGGGGTGCTGGTCACGGGGGTCGTGCAGACCCGGGGAGTCTCCTCCGCGGTCGTGGAGCGGCGCACCGCGTTCACCGAGCATCCTGCCGCGTACCAGGACTGCACCGTCGGGAACGGGGTCACCTACTGCGCCTTCGAGGGTTTCGACCGGTGGAAGCAGGAGTGGCAGCAGGTGGCAGAGGGCGTGCTGCACCGTGTCCCGCAGGACGTGGCGGGCGCCGGCTACACCGTCCGGCAGCGGGTCCTGCCGTTCGCCGACGCGAACGGGGGCACTGCGCTGCCCGAGTCCTGGAGCCGCGACGACGCCGCGGCGGGCACGCCCGGCGCGGTGACGGTCGGAACGGACTGGAGCGACGGAGCCGCGGCCGGTGATCGCCGCAGTGACGCCGTGGCCGGGTTCGCCACTGGGTTCGCCTACCGGGTGGTCACCGGAGAGGTGCCCGACCGGCCCCGACTGTCCATGGTGTGCGGGGCCCGTGCGGTGCTCGTGCTCTGGCTGGCCGGGGAAGCCACTCCGGGCACGCGCGAGGCGTTGCGGTCCGTTCGCGACCGGACCTTCGGCGGCGCGATCAGCATGCCGCTCCTGGGATCCGCCGCCGGCGTCTCGTTCGAGCCGCGGGCCGCGGAACTCGCCTTCGCCCTGATCGGGCAGGAGGGCGGGCGAACCGCGGAAACGGTCAAGGCCGCTTGGGCGGAGTTCTCCGCGCACGGCACCACGGTCGACCGTGCCGCCGAACTGCTCGGCGTCCCGGCGCCCGAGGCAGTCACCGGGAACCAGGTGGCAGGATGCTGAGCGCGCCGCCCCGGACCGCCGGGACAGCCAGGAAGCAGTCGGCCGGAAGACTGGCCGTCGCCCTCCTGGGGCCCGCACTGCGGCAGACCCCCAGGACGCCCCTGCTGCTCGGCGGGTCCGTCGCGCTGTCGACGGCCGCTCTCCCCGCCGCCCTGGGGGCGGGCCTGGGCCTGTCCGACGCCGCGTTGCTCTGCCGGGTCGGGGCGGTCGTGGTGGCACTCGCCGTGGGTTTCGCGCTGGATGACAGGGCTGCGCGGACGACGGGGGTCCTTCCGGTGCGGCCGCTGCTCCGCCGGGTCGTGCGGGCGGTCCCGGTCCTCGCGGTCGGCGCGGTGGTCTGGACGGCCACCGCCGTCCTGGCCCGGGCGGCGGCGGCGCCCGAGGTGCGGTCCCTGTTCCCCTGGGGCGGGCTCGCCACGGAGGCTGGAGCGCTGACCGTTGTCGCCCTCGCCCTGGCCGCGTTGGGCCTGCGGCTGACCGGGGGCGAGCAGGGGGGAGCGACCGCGGCCCCGGGCGTCCTCCTGCTGGTGATCGCCGCCGCCCTGCTGCCGGACCGGTTCGCGGTCTTCCTGCCCCCGGGGCACCCGCACTGGACCGGCGTGCACCTGCTCTGGGCGGGACTGCTCGGGGTGTTCCTGACCGGCGGCGTGCTGCTGGCCCGTACGGATCCCTGACGCCGGTCCGGCCGGCTTCCGTCCCGGGCGTTCCACAATGGAGGGCATGAGCACGTACGAGGACGGACTCCCCGAGGTGGCCCGGCTGCTGGACGGCGGCGGGGTGGTGGTGCTGAGCGGGGCGGGGCTGTCCACCGAGTCCGGCATTCCGGACTACCGGGGGCCGGACGGGGTGCGCCGCAACCGGGCGCCGATGACGTACCAGGAGTTCGTCGCGGGGGAGTCCGCCCGCCGCCGCTACTGGGCGCGCAGCCACGCCGGGCGGGCGGTGATCGCCCGGGCCCGTCCGAACGCCGGGCACCTGGCGGTGGCCCGGCTGCGGGCGGCGGGCCGGGTCTCCGCGGTGATCACCCAGAACGTGGACGGCCTGCACCGCGCCGCGGGCACCGCCGACGCCGTCGAGCTGCACGGCGGCCTGGACCGGGTGGTCTGCCTCGACTGCGGCGCCGTCACCGCCCGCGCCGCCCTCGACGAGCGCCTCGCCGCCCTCAACCCGGCCTTCCGGGACGCCGGTTCGCGGATCAACCCGGACGGCGACGTCGAGCTGCCGGACGACCTGGTCGCCTCCTTCACCGTCGCCCCCTGCGCGGTCTGCGGCGGCGTCCTCAAGCCGGACGTGGTGTTCTTCGGCGAGAGCGTGCCCAAGGACCGGGTCGAGCACTGCTACCGGCTGGTGGACGAGGGCCGGGCGCTGCTGGTGCTCGGCTCCTCGCTCGCCGTGATGTCCGGCCTGCGCTTCGTCCGGCACGCGGCGAAGAGCGGCAAGCCGGTCGCCATCGTCACCCGCGGCACCACCCGCGGCGACGACCTCGCCACCGCCCGGATCGACGCCCCGCTCGGCGACACCCTGACCGCCCTGGCCGCCGACCTGCCCTGATGCGGAGGGCGCGCCCGGCGCCGAGGCGCTGCCGAGGCGTTGCCGAGGCGTTGCCGAGGCGCTGTCAAGGCGGCGTCAAGGTTGCCGGGGCGGCCGTATGGGCGGCGTCAGGAACCGCGGCGGCGGGCGTTCGCGCTGTTTGGCTCAGGGGGCCGGCGAAAGCGCCGGTCCCCGTTCCGAGCCACCTTGGTGGATGCCATGTCAGACCTGATCCACGTCGGTCTCACGGTCGCCGTGTTCGCCGTCATCGCCCTGATCGCGCGGGGGGTGGAGAAGCTGTGAGCGCCGAGCACATAGCGGGTCTCCTCGTCGCCGCCGCGCTGGTCGGGTACCTCGTCCTCGCGCTGGTCCACCCGGAGAAGTTCTGACATGGGCGCCACTCCCGCCGGGTGGCTGCAGGCCCTCGCCCTCGTCGGCGCGCTGGCCCTGTGCTACCGGCCCCCTGGGCGACTGCATCGCCCACCTGCTCACCTCCGCCAAGCACCTCAGAGCCGAGCGCGGTCTCTACAAACTGGTCGGCGTACCTGCGCTCGGTGCTGGCGTTCTCCGCGCTCTCGGTGCTGTTCCTGTACGGGCTGATCCGGCTGCAGACCCACCTGCTGCTGAGCCTGGGCGTGCCCGAGATGGAAGCGCACCAGGCGTGGAACACCGCGGTCTCCTTCACCACCAACACCAACTGGCAGTCCTACTCCGGTGAGTCGGCGATGGGCCACCTGGTGCAGATGGCCGGTCTCGCGGTGCAGAACTTCGTCTCGGCGGCGGTCGGCATCGCGGTGGTCGCGGCGCTGATCCGCGGCTTCACCCGCCACCGCACCGACCGGGTCGGCAACTTCTGGGTCGACCTGACCCGGATCTCGCTGCGCCTGCTGCTGCCGCTGTCGATCGTCCTCGCGCTGGTGCTGGCGGCGAGCGGCATGGTGCAGAACCTCCACGGCTTCCACCAGGTGACGACCCTCACGGGCGGCACCCAGTCGATCCCGGGCGGGCCGGTGGCCTCGCAGGAGGTCGTCAAGCTGCTGGGCACCAACGGCGGCGGCTTCTACAACGCCAACTCGGCGCACCCGTTCGAGAACCCGACCGGCTTCACCAACTGGCTGGAGGTCTTCCTGCTGCTGGTGATCCCGTTCGCCCTGCCGCGCACCTTCGGCCGGATGGTCGGCGACCACCGCCAGGGCTACGCGGTCGTCGCCGTGATGGGCCTGTTCTGGGCGGCCTCGACCGCACTGGTCACCTTCTTCGAGCACCAGCACGCGGGCAGCGCGCTGCAGGCGGCCGGGGCGGCGCTGGAGGGCAAGGAGCAGCGCTTCGGCGTCGCCGCGTCCAGTCTGTTCGCGGCCTCGACGACGCTGACCTCGACCGGTGCGGTGAACTCCTTCCACGACTCGTTCACGCCGTTCGGCGGCGGGTTGACGGTGTTCGACATGATGCTGGGCGAGATCGCACCCGGCGGCACCGGCTCCGGCCTGTACGGGATGCTGGTCCTGGCGGTCGTCGCGGTGTTCGTCGCGGGCCTGATGGTCGGCCGCACCCCCGAGTACCTGGGCAAGAAGCTCGGCGGCCGGGAGATGAAGTTCGCCTCCCTGTACATCCTCACCACCCCGGTGCTGGTGCTGATCGGCACGGGTGCGGCGATCGCGCTGCCCGGCGAGCGGGCCGGGATGCTCAACTCCGGTCCGCACGGCTTCTCCGAGGTGCTGTACGCGTTCACCTCCGCAAGCAACAACAACGGCTCGGCGTTCGCGGGCATCACGGTGAACACCACGTGGTACGACACGGCGCTGGGCCTGGCGATGGTGCTCGGCCGGTTCCTGCCGATGGTGTTCGTGCTGGCGCTGGCCGGATCGCTGGCCAGGCAGCAGCCGGTGCCCGTGAGCGCGGGCACCCTGCCCACCCACCGGCCGCTGTTCGTCGGCCTGCTGTCGAGCGTCGTCCTGATCGTCGTCGGCCTCACCTACTTCCCGGCCCTGGCCCTCGGCCCGATCGCAGAAGGTCTCCACTGATGCCCACCACCGCTCCCGCCACCGGAGCCGCCCCGCAGCGGGCCGCGGCCGGCCTGTTCGACCCGAAACTGCTGCTCGCCGCGCTGCCCGACGCGGTGCGCAAGCTCGACCCCCGGGTGATGGTGAAGAACCCGGTGATGTTCGTGGTCGAGGTCGGCTCGGCGGTCACCACCGTCGCCGCGGTCGCCGACCCGTCCGTCTTCGCCTGGGCGATCACCGGCTGGCTGTGGCTGACCACCGTCTTCGCCAACCTGGCCGAGGCGGTCGCCGAGGGCCGCGGCAAGGCGCAGGCCGAGTCCCTGCGCCGGGCCAGGACCGAGTCCGTCGCGCGCCGCCTCACCGACTGGCCGTCGTCCCGGGAGGAGGAGGAAGTCCCGGGCACCGCCCTGCGGTCGGGCGACCACGTGGTGGTCGAGGCCGGGCAGGTGATCCCCGGCGACGGCGACGTGGTCGAGGGGGTGGCCAGCGTCGACGAGTCGGCGATCACCGGCGAGTCCGCGCCGGTGATCCGCGAGTCGGGCGGCGACCGCAGCGCCGTCACCGGCGGCACCCGGGTGCTGTCCGACCGGATCGTCGTACGGATCACCTCCGAGCCGGGCAGGACCTTCATCGACCGGATGATCGCCCTGGTCGAGGGCGCGGCCCGGCAGAAGACGCCCAACGAGATCGCGCTGAACATCCTGCTGGCCTCGCTGACGGTCGTCTTCCTGATCGCGGTGGTCACCCTCCAGCCGATGGCGACGTACGCCGGGGCCCCGCAGCCGACGGTCGTGCTGGTCGCGCTGATCGTGGCGCTGATCCCGACCACCATCGGCGCGCTGCTCTCCGCGATCGGCATCGCGGGCATGGACCGCCTCGTGCAGCGCAACGTGCTCGCCATGTCCGGCCGGGCGGTGGAGGCGGCGGGCGACGTCGACACGCTGCTGCTCGACAAGACCGGCACCATCACCCTCGGCAACCGGCAGGCCGCCGCGTTCCTGCCCGCACCCGGGGTCGGGGCCGACGAGCTGGCCGACGCCGCCCAGCTCTCCTCGCTCGCGGACGAGATCTCCGAGGGCCGTTCGATCGTCGTCCTCGCCAAGACCGGGCACGGCCTGCGCGAGCGGGCGCAGGGCGAGTTGGCGCACGCCGCCTGGGTGCCGTTCAGCGCGCGGACCCGGATGTCCGGCGTGGACGTGGACGGGCGGCAGGTCCGCAAGGGCGCGGCCGGTTCGGTCGCCCACTGGGTGACCAGCGGCGGCGGCAGCGTCGGCGCGGAGGTGGCCGCGCTGGTCGACGGGATCTCCGCCGCGGGCGGCACCCCGCTGGTCGTCGCCGAGCGGCACGGCGCGAGGGCGCCGCGGGTCCTCGGGGTCGTCCACCTCAAGGACGTGGTCAAGGAGGGCATGCGCGAACGCTTCGAGGAGCTGCGGCGGATGGGCATCAGGACCGTCATGATCACGGGTGACAACCCGCTGACCGCGAAGGCGATCGCGGAGGAGGCGGGCGTGGACGACTTCCTCGCCGAGGCCACCCCCGAGGACAAGATGGCGCTGATCAAGCAGGAGCAGGCGGGCGGGAAGCTGGTCGTGATGACCGGCGACGGCACCAACAACGCCCCGGCGCTCGCCCAGTCCGACGTGGGCGTGGCGATGAACACCGGCACCATGGCGGCCAAGGAGGCCGGGAACATGGTCGACCTGGACTCCAACCCCACCAAGCTGATCGAGATCGTCGAGATCGGCAAGCAACTGCTGATCACCCGGGGCGCGTTGACCACCTTCTCGATCGCCAACGACGTCGCCAAGTACTTCGCGATCATCCCGGCGATGTTCGCGGGGGTGTACCCGGGCCTGCGCCACCTCAACGTCATGGGCCTGCACAGCCCGACCTCCGCGATCACCTCGGCGGTCGTCTTCAACGCCCTGGTCATCGTCGGCCTGGTCCCGCTCGCCCTGCGCGGCGTCAAGTACCGTCCCACCGACGCCAGTTCGCTGCTGGCCCGGAACATCGGCATCTACGGGATCGGTGGCCTGGTGGTGCCCTTCGTCGGCATCAAGGCGATCGACCTGCTCGTCCAGTTCGTCCCCGGCCTGAGCTGAGAGAGGCCAGAACCCCGTGCCCACCTTCCTGCGCACCCACCTCACCGCACTGCGGATGCTGCTGGCGATGACCGTGCTCCTCGGCCTCGCCTACCCGCTGCTGGTCACCGGCATCAGTCAACTCGCTTTCCCCGCACGGGCCAACGGCTCGATCGCGGAGTACGACGGCAGGCCGGTCGGCTCCACCCTGCTCGGCCAGGGCTTCGACCTGCCGCAGACCGACCCGAGCGCCCCGCACCGGCCCGACCCGAAGTGGTTCCAGCCCCGGCCCTCCGCGGGCGGCTACGACCCGACCGCCTCCGGCGCCTCCAACCTCGGCCCGAACAGCGCCGACCTGCTGAGGAGCGTCGAGGAGCGCCGGGCCGCCGTCGCCGCCTTCGACGGCGTCGACCCGGCCAGCGTTCCGCCCGACGCGCTCACCGCCTCCGGCTCCGGGCTCGACCCGCACATCTCCGTCGCCTACGCCAGGGAGCAGGCGGGCCGGGTCGCCCGTGAACGCGGCCTCCCCGTCGAGGAGTTGAACCGCCTGATCGAGCAGCACACCGACCGCCGCTCGCTCGGCCTCCTCGGCCAGGACGGCGTCAACGTGCTCCAACTCAACCTGGCCGTCGCCCGGTTGAAGTGACGGTCCGCCGACTCCCGGGCCAGGCCGCCCCGGACGCTCCCCCGTCCGGGGCGGCCGTTCGCACCGCCGCGGCGCACACGACACCGGCACCGGCGCCGACGCCGCTTCGCGCGGGGCGGCCCGTCAGCGCTTCGGCCACCATTCGTCGACGCCCGCGACCACGCTCCCCGCGACCGTCCCCAGCAGGGCGCCCGCGACCACGTCGCCCGGGTAGTGGACGCCGGTGTGGACGCGGGAGTAGCCGACCGAGGCGGCCAGCAGGCCCAGCGGCGCCGCGGCCCACGGCAGGCGGGAGGCCACGCCGGTGGCGAAGGCGAAGGCGGACGCGGTGTGCCCGGACGGGAAGGACGCCGACTCGGGCATCGGCACGTGCCGCGCCTCCGGCACCTTCCCCGCCACCCGGTCCGGCCGGTGGCGCCGCGCCAGCGACTTGCCGAGCAGGTTCGCCGCCGCCGAGGCCGTCGCCACCGACGCCAGCCCGACCACCGCCGCCCGCCGCGGCCGTCCCGGGACGAGGGCCAGCCCGCAGGCCACCGCGATCGAGATCTTCGAGTGGTTCGCCGCCGTGGAGAGCTGCCGCAGCCGTTCGTCCAGGGTCGGCGTCGGGGTCGCGGCCACCGCCACGTACACCGCCTCGTCCACCGCCGACAGGTCCGCGACCACGCGCTGACCAGCCAGCACCCACCGCGTCAACGCCCTCACCGTGCACCACCGTTCTCTTCCGTCCGGCCCGACGCGAGGTGCGCCAGCCGACTCCACTTCAGGGCCGGGGCGGGTGCCACCGTGCCCGGCCGGTCGCGCGGGACCCGCACCCGCAGCGCGCCGGGCCGGATGACGCAGCGCACCGGCACGTCCAGTTCCAGGGCCTCGCCGTCCACCGCGACCGGAATGCTCGGCACGTCCGCCGTGACCAGCACCTCCCGGCCGACCAGCACCGTCACCGCCTCCGCACTCGTACCACGCAGCGCCAGGTCCGCGGCCTGCGCCGCGCCGTCCACCCGCACGCCGAGCACGCCGAGCCGCCCGCGGTCCATCCGGGAGCGCCGCCCCGGGTCGAGCAGGTCGCCCGCGTCGTACGGGTTGTTGCTGACCAGGACGGCCTGCGGGTGCTCCAGCCGCTCGCCGCCCGCCTCGGCGGACAGCCGGGCGCCCGCGTAGCCGACCAGCAGGTCGGGCAGCATGGCGAGGATCGTGGCGGCCTTCGCGTCCCGGTACTCGGGGTTCTGCACGATCTCCGCGTAGGTGCCGAAGGAGACGTTGTTGACGAAGGCCCGGCCTGCGACCTCGCCCAGGTCGACCCGCAGTTCCACACCGTCGGTCAGCGCGTCCAGGCAGCGGGCCGGGTCGGTGCGGTCCAGGCCCAGGTCGAGGGCGAAGTGGTTGCGGGTGCCCGCCGACACCACCAGGAACGGCAGCCCGTGCCGGGCCGCGACCTGCGCGACCAGCGCCTGGGTGCCGTCGCCGCCCGCCACGCCCAACAGGTCCGCGCCGTCCGCGACCGCCCGCTCGGCCAGCTCCACCACGTCCTGGTGGGCGTCCGGGTCCAGCAGGACGACCTGCGCGCCCAGTTCGCGGGCCCGCTCCGCGAGGTGGAACTTCTCGACCTTCCCGCCGCCGGACTTCGGGTTCATGATCAGCACGGGCCTGCGCGGCGCGTCGACCTCCCGCTCCGGCATCTCCCTGGTCCGCCGCGCCGACCGCAGCGCCGTCCGGGCCAGCCACAGGCCCGCCGCCCACAGCGCCACCGCGCCCAGCACCCACGGCCACGTCCCCGCGCCCACGTACAGCGCCACCGCCGCCGCCGGGGCCGCCACCGCCAGCAGCACCCCCAGCCAGCGCAGCGGCCCGCGCCGCGACAGCGCCCACCACCCGCCGACCGCCATCAGCGCCAGGGCGACCACGCCGACCGCCACCACCAGGGCCCCGCGCAGCCCCGCCCCGGCGGCCAGCACCAGCACCGCCGCCAGCCCGCAGCCGATCGCCGCCCGGGCCAGCCACACCGTCCTCGCCGGCCGCACCACCTTCGCCGCCTCTCCCATCCATCGACGGTAACGCCCGGTCAGCTACCCCGCCCGGCACGCCACATGCCTGCGGCCCCCGACGCCGCCCGCGCCACCCGCCCCGCCGCTGCCCGCCCCGTCCGCCGTCCGCACCGCCGCTGCCCGCCCCCTCCGCCGTCCGCCGCCCGTGCTGCCATCCGCTGCCCGCACCGCCGTCCGCGCCCGGACGTGCCGGTGGCGCGCGACGGTCGTCCGTCGCGCGCCACCGGGGCCCCGCTCCTGCTGCTGCTCCCTGCTACTCCGCGACGGGCGTGCCGTCCGCGGCGATCCGGGCGAAGCCCAGGTAGGGGTGCAGGGCCTTGGGCAGCAACACCGAGCCGTCGGCCTGCTGGTGCTGCTCCAGCACCGCCGCGATGGTGCGGCCCAGCGGCAGGCCCGAGCCGTTGATGGTGGCGGCCGGGGTCGGCCTGCCCTTCTCGTCGCGGGTGCGGATGCCGGCCCGGCGGCCCTGGAAGGTGCCGAAGTCCGACACCGAGGAGATCTCCCGGTAGGTGCCCTGGCTGGGCAGCCACACCTCCAGGTCGTACGTCAGCTGCGAGGAGAATCCGGTGTCACCCGCCGCCAACGCGACGACGCGGTAGGAGAGTTCGAGCTCCTGCAGGCAGGACTCGGCGTGCGAGACCATCAACTGCATCTGCTCCCGGGACTGTTCGGCCGCGCAGATCCGCACCATCTCGACCTTCGAGAACTGGTGCAGCCGGATCAGCCCGCGGGTGTCCCGCCCGTACGAACCGGCCTCCGAGCGGAAGCACGGGGTGTGCGCGGTGAGCGCGAGCGGCAGCTCGGCCGGCGGGACGATCTCGTCCGCGTACAGGTTGGTCAGCGGGACCTCGGCGGTCGGGATCAGGAACAGGTCCCGGTCCGCGACGCCGGTCCTGAACAGGTCCTCCTCGAACTTCGGCAGCTGCCCGGTGCCGGTCATGGTGCGCCGGTTCACCAGGTACGGCACCGCGTGCTCGACGTACCCGTGGCGGCGGGTGTGCAGGTCCAGCAGCAGGGCGACGATCGCCCGCTCCAGCGCCGCACCGGCGCCGCGCAGCACGCTGAAGCGCGAGCCCGACAGCTTGGTGGCGCGGCCGAAGTCCATGATGCCCATGGTCTCGCCGAGGTCGACGTGGTCCTTGGGCGCGAAGTCGAAGCGCTGCGGCTCGCCGACCCGGCGCAGCTCGCGGGCGTCCTCGTCGGAGAAGCCGTCGGGGGCCTCGTCGTCGGGCAGGTTGGGGATGGTCAGCAGCAGGTCGGTCAGTTCCTGCTGGACCTGCTCCAGCTCCGCCTCGTTCTGCTGGACCTGCTCCTTCAGCGCGCGGGCGGCCTCCTTCAGCTCGGTGACGTCCCCGCCCTGCTTCGCGGTGCGCTGCACCTCCTGGGCGACCTGCTTCGAGCGGGCCCGCAGCTCGTCACCGGCCTGGATGCCGCTGTTGCGGCGGGACTGCAGCGCCTGCAGCGCGGACAGGTCGAGCTGGTAGCCACGACGTGCCAGGAGCCGGACGGCTTCGTCCCCCAGGTCGATCAGGACGCGGGCATCATGCATCGGAGTCGGTTCTCCTCGGGTCGCAGCGGTTTCCGCCGGGTCGAATTCGTTTCGACCGTAGCAGGGCGGGGGAAACCGGTGCAGCGCCTTTCGGGTCCGCCGCACGCCGTCCGCCCCCGCCCTTGCGGAGATGATCCCCGCAGGGATAATCTCCGCGTAGAGGAAATCGAGCACAGGGGGAACCGCCATGTGGCAGCACGAGTACACCGCCGAGACCACCGCCGCGCCGCACGCCGTCTGGGCCGTGCTCAGCGACCTGGACCGCTGGACGGACTGGGACACCTCGATGGAGGCCGTCACCCTGGACGGCCCGTTCGCGGTCGGCGGCAGGGTCTCGATGACCCCGACCGGGCAGGACCCGATCGTCTCGGTCATCACCCGGATCGAGCCGGACCGCGCCTACGCCGACCGCACCGAGTTCGGCGGCGCCGTGCTGGACTTCTCGCACACCCTCACCGCCCTCCCCGACGGCGGCACCCGGGTGGTCCACCGCCTGGAGATCACCGGCCCGGACGCCGACCGGCTCGGCCCCGAACTCGGCCCGGTGATCACCGAGGACTTCCCGGAGGCGATGGCCGGCCTGCTCGCCCACGCCGAACGGGCAGAGCGGGCCGATCCGGCCCCCGTCGCGTGACCGGCTGAAACGTACGAACCCGACCCGCGGGAACCACGAACACGGAGGAGAGCGGCATGGACGGACTGGTCGAGGGCCCGGCGAACAGCCCCGGCTTCTGGCTGTGGCACACCACCCTGCGCTGGCAGCGCGAGGTCGCCGCCGCCCTCGCCCCGCACGACCTGACGCACCCGCAGTTCGTGCTGCTCTCCTGCGCCTGGTGGCTCAACGAGCAGGGCACCACCCCCAACCAGCAGGAGCTCTCCGCCCAGGCCGGCACCGACGTCCGCACCACCTCCCAGGTGGTGCGGAAGCTGGAGGCCAAGGGCCTGCTCGACCGCACCACCGACCCGGACGACACCCGGGCCCGCCGCCTGCGCATCACCCCGCGCGGCATCGCCCTCGCCCGCGCCGCCATCCCGGCCGTCGAGGCCGTCGACCGCGCCTTCTTCGCCCCGGCGGCCCACGGCCTCCCCGCCCTGGACGGGGAGGGGCTCAGCCGCCTGCTGCGCCGCCTGGTCGACGCGCCGTAGCCGGGGAGAGGAGGGGAAGGGAGGGGAGGGGCCCGCCGCTCACCCCCGGGCGACGAACTCGGCCACCACCGGCCCCAGCACCTCCGGCGCGACCTCGTGCGTCTGCCCCGCCAGGGTGCGGTGCTCCGCCCCCGCGGCGGCGGCCGTCGCCGCGGCCGCGTCGCGCAGCAGGGCCGGGCTGAACTCGCCGTCGGCCACCAGCACCGGCACCGGCAGCCCGGCCAGCAGCGCGGTCGGCACCGGCGCGCCCGCCGCCCCGTCCAGCACCTCCGCGTCGTTGACCAGCGTCGGCGCCACCGCCGTGAACGCCGGCCACGCCGGCGACTCGCGCAGCTGGGCGACCATCGGCCCGGGCGTGCCGACGAAGGCCATGAACCGGGCCACCGCGTCGCCCGGCTCGCCCGCCAGGACGTCCTTCTCCACGCCCGCCCGGTACTCCGCGAACCGGGCGCGCTGCTCCTCGGAGGTGCTGAACGGCGGCTCGTACGCCACCACCCGCTCCACCCCGATGCCCGCCCCCGCCGCCCGCAGCGCGAGCGCCGCCCCGGAGGACAGCCCCAGCAGCGTCGCCCGGCCGCCCGCCGCCGCGACGACCGCCGCCAGGTCCTCCACCTCCCGCTCCACCGCGTACGGCCCGCCCGCACCGCTCTCGCCGCGCCCGCGCCGGTCGTAGCTGAACACCCGGTGCGCACCGGCCAGTTCGGCCGCGATCCCGCTCGAAGGGCCGAACGCGCGGTGGCACAGCGCGCCGTCCACGACCACCACGGCCGGGCCGTCGGCCCCCGTCGCCTGGTAGGCGATCCTGGTGCCGTCGGCGGAGGTTGCTTACTCGGTCATTCCCACTCCTCGGTGCGTGTCTCGGATCACTTGCTGCGGGCGGCGAGGTGGTGCGCGACCAGCGCGTTGGCGTGGCCGTGGCCCAGCCCGTACTCACTCTTCAGCCAGGCGACCAGCTCCATGTGCCTGGTCAGCGGCGAGTCGGCGATCAGCTGCTGCCACTCGGCGACCGGGCGCCCGTACTTCTTCTCGATGGAGGGGAAGTAGCTGGCCGGTCCCTTGACCTTCTCCTGGGTGCTCATCCCGCAACTCCGTCCGTTCGTCGTTCCACGCGCTCCGCGCTGCCGTCACAGGAGCAGACGCGGCGACCGGGCGGAACTCATCGGTCCTCGCGGAAGTTTTTCCCGGCCCGTACGGTCGGGTCATGGCACGCATCGACGACAGCACGATCGACCGGGCAGCCGACTACCTGTGGACGGCGGGCCGGGTCCTGGAACAGCGCCGCTTCGCGCACCACTTCGGCGGCGCCCCCGACCCGGCGGGCGTCCTCGCCGCCCTGGACGCCTACCGCACCCCCGACGGCGGCTGGGCGTACGGCCTGGAGCCGGACGTCCGCGGGCCCGCCGCCCAGCCCCTCGCCGCCGGGGCCGCCGCCCGCGTCCTCGCCGAGGCCGGCGCGCTGAACGGCCCGCGCGGCATCGAACTCTGCGACTGGGCCAGCACGTTGACGACCCCGGACGGCGGCGTCCCGGCCGTCCTGCCGAGCCTGCGCGACTACCCGCACCCGCCCTTCCTGCCGATCACCGACGCCCCGCCCGCCGAACTGCTCTCCACCGGCCAGATCGCCGCCCCGCTGCTCCGCTCGGGCCTGCGGCACCCCTGGCTGACCGGTGCGGAGGCCTTCTGCCGCCGCGCGATCGAGGCGATCGGCACCACCCACCCGTACGAGGTGATCACCGCCGTCGGCTTCCTGGACGCCGCCCCCGACCGGGCCTGGGCCGCCGAACAGGCCGCCCGCCTGGGCGAGTCGGTGCGCGAGCAGCACCTGGTGCTGCTCGACCCGGCGCACCCCGAGCAGGTCCGGCTCGCCCCCGGCTACGCGCCCGGCGAGTTCCACCTCCCGCACGACTACGCGCCCCACCCGGACAGCCTGGCCCGGTCCTGGTTCACCGACGCCGAGCTCGAACGCGGCCTCGACCACCTCGCCTCCCGCCAACTCCCGGACGGCGGCTGGCCGATCAACTGGGCCCGCTGGTCCGCCGCCACCGAGAACGAGGCCCGCCCGGGCGTCACCCTGGCGGCCCTGCTCACCCTCCGTGCGTACGAAGGGAGTTAGGGCAGCGCCTCCAGCCACCCGTCCGCGACGGCCGTCCGGGCGTACAGCACGCAGCGCCCGGCCCGGTGCGAGGAGACCAGGCCCGCGGTGCGCAGCGCGGTCAGGTGCTGGGAGACGGCCGGGGCGGTGAGCCCGCAGCGGGCGGCGAGTTCGGTGGTGGAGGCGGGCACGTCGAGTTCGGCCAGCAGCCGGGTGCGGGTGCGGCCGAGCACCGGCGCGAGCGCCTCGGCGCGCGGGCGCGGGCGGTGCTCCCAGACGGTCGCGGCGGACAGCGCGGGGTAGCACAGCTGCGGGGGGTCGGGGGAGACGGTGCGGGTCAGCAGCCGGGGCCAGGCGAACACCGAGGGCACCAGCAGCAGCCCGGCGCCGGTGGCGATCCGGGTGACGGCGCAGTGCCGCTCCGACAGGTGCAGCGTGCCGTCCGCCCAGCGCACCGTCCCGTGCAGCTCGCCGAGCATGCCCGCGCTGCCCCGCTCGGCGGCCTGCCGGGCGCGCTGCAGGACGTCCGCCTCCAGCACCGCGCGGATCCGCGACCAGTACGGGGCGAGGGCGAGCTGCCAGAACGCCTCGACCTCGTGGGTGATCCGCCGCAGCGCCTGCTCCGGTTCGCGCTCCAGCAGCCGCAGCCGTCCGTCCCCCCGCCCGCCGCTCGCCCCGCCCGCCCGGTCGGTGCGCAGGCACTCCAGGTCGTGCCGGAGCAGGACGGCGTCGGTGGCCCGGATCGCCGCCAGCTCCGCGCCCAGGTCGGTGACCCGCTCCGCGGGGGCGGGGTTGAGGAAGTCCGGCAGGTGCCCGTGCGGCGGGATCAGCTCGGCCAGCCAGCCCCGGTCCAGCCCGGCGGCGGCCAGCCGCGGCCGGACCTGCGCGGCCCACCGGCGGTGCGGCACGGGCACCGGGTCGGCGGCCAGCGCACGGAAGGCGGCCACCACCTCCCACATCGGCGAGATCGCGAACCTGGTCAGGGCGAGGTCGCCCACCGACAGCGGCAACCCGGTCCGCACCCCGTCACCCCGCCGTCCGCCGTCGTCCGATTCGGCCCCAGCTTAATCGGTCGGCGCCGACCGGCCGGACGGGGCACCATCGATCCGCACGCCACGAACCGCACCCCGTACCCACCCGCGTACGAGCACCGCACGGAAAGCGAGACCCGCATGCCGAACCGCACCCTCCCCGCCCGGTCCACCGAGCACGCCGCCGCCCTCCGCGCCCTGGCCGCCGCCGACGCGCCGCTCCTGCTCCCGAACGCCTGGGACGCGGGCAGCGCGGCGGTGATCGCCGCGGCCGGTGCGCCCGCGATCGCCACCACCAGCGGCGGCGTCTCCTGGTCGGTGGGCCGCGGCGACGGGCAGGGCCTGGACCGGGCGGCGATGGCCGAGGCGGTGCGCCGGATCGCCGCCGCCGTGGACGTCCCGGTGACCGCCGACGTCGAGGGCGGCTACGGCCCGACCCCCGAGGACGTGGCCGAGACCGTCCGCGCGGTGGTCGCGGCGGGCGCGGTCGGCATCAACCTGGAGGACTCCACCGCCCCGGGCGGCCCGCTGTTCACCCCCGCCGAACAGTCCGCCCGCCTGCGCGCCGCCCGGACGGCCGCCACCGAGGCCGGACTGCCCGGTCTGCTGGTCAACGCCCGCACCGACGTCCACCTGTTCGGCATCGGCCCGGCCGCCGACCGCCCGGCGGAGCTGCTCCGCCGCGCCGAGGCGTACGCCGAGGCCGGGGCCGACTCGCTCTTCGTCCCCGGCCTGCTCGACCTCGCCGCGCTCAAGGAACTGACCGCGGCCTCCCCGCTGCCCGTCAACGCGATGGCCGTCCCGGACGGCCCGACCGCCGCGGAGCTCGCCGCCGCCGGGGTCCGCCGGATCAGCCTCGGCACCGCCCTCGCCCAGGCGGCCTACACCGCCGCCCACCGGGCCACCGCCGAACTGCTCGCCACCGGCACGTACGGCGCCCTGGGCGGCGCACTCGACTACGGCACGCTGAACGGCCTGCTGGCCGGACGCTGAGGGTGCGACCGCTGTCGGTCGGCCGGCGGTCGGTCGGCCGACGGCGCTCCGGCTCAGGACACCGCGCGCTTCACCAGGTCGGCGACCCGGGCCGCCTCCGCCTCGCCCAGGTCGGCGATCGCGAAGTACGTGGGCCACATCGCGCCGTCGTCCAGCTTGGCGTTGTCGCTGAAGCCGATCATCGCGTACCGGGACTTGAACTTGGCGGCGCTCTGGAAGAAGCAGACCGGCTTGCCGTCCGCGTTGTTGTACGCGGGCATGCCGTACCAGGTCTTCGGGGCCAGCTGCGGGGCGACCTCGGTGACGATCTCGTGGAAGCGCTGGGCCAGCACCCGGTCCGCCTCGGGCATCTCGGCGATCTTCTCCAGCAGGTCCTTCTCCGCCTCGGCCGCCTTCGCCGCCGCCGACGCCCGCTTGGACTCCGCCTTCAGCTCCTTCGCGCGCTCCTTCATCGCCGCGCGCTCGTCCGCCGTGAAACCCTCGTGCTTCTCCGCCATGACCGGTCCTCCCGTTCCCGTTCCTGCTCCCTGCCGATGCCCCAATCCTAGGAACGGAGCGGCTGCCGCGGCTTCTCGGAAACTGACCGGTCCGGCCCGGGGAGGAGGCTCCCCGGGCCGGACCGGTCGGTTCGAGCGCGGGCTCAGCGGGCCCTGAAGGTCCGCAGCCGCAGGCTGTTGCCGACGACGAAGACGGAGGAGAAGGCCATGGCGGCGCCGGCGATCATGGGGTTGAGGAGTCCGGCGGCGGCGAGGGGGAGGGCGGCGAGGTTGTAGGCGAAGGCCCAGAAGAGGTTGCCCTTGATGGTGGCGAGGGTGCGGCGGGAGAGGCGGATGGCGTCGGCGGCGGAGCGCAGGTCGCCGCGCACCAGGGTGAGGTCGGCGGCTTCGATGGCGGCGTCGGTGCCGGTGCCGAGGGCGAGGCCGAGGTCGGCCTGGGCGAGGGCGGCGGCGTCGTTGACGCCGTCGCCGACCATGGCGACGGTGCGGCCCTCGGTCTGGAGGCGTCGGACGGTGGCCACCTTGTCCTCGGGCAGCACCTCGGCGATCACGTCCTCGGCGGGGATGCCCACCTCGGCCGCCACCGCCTCCGCCACCAGCCGGTTGTCACCGGTCAGCAGGACGGGGCGCAGGCCCAGCGCCCGCAGCTCGGCGATCGCCTCCGCACTGCTCGGCTTCACCGCGTCGGCGACCTCCAGCACGGCCCGGGCCGCCCCGTCCCAGCCGACCGCGATCGCGGTCCGCCCGGCCTGCTCGGCCGCGGCCTTCGCCGCCAGCAGCTCGGCCGGCAGGTGCTGCGCCCAGTCGGCGAGCAGCGCCTCGCGCCCGGCGACCACCGCGTGCCCCTCGACCACGCCCTGCACGCCCAGACCGGGGAGGTTCTCGAAGCCCTCGACGGGGGGCAGGTCGCCGAACCGTTCCCGGGCGGCGGTGGCGACGGCCTGGGCGATGGGGTGTTCGGAGGCGTGTTCCAGGGCGCCGGCCAGGCGCAGGGCTTCGCCCCGGGTGGTGCCGTCGGCGGTGTGGACGGCGAGCAGGGTCATCCGGCCGGTGGTGACGGTACCGGTCTTGTCGAGGACGACGGTGTCGGCCTTGCGGGTGTTCTCCAGGACTTCGGGCCCCTTGATGAGGATGCCGAGCTGGGCGCCGCGTCCGGTGCCGACCAGCAGGGCGGTGGGGGTGGCCAGGCCGAGGGCGCACGGGCAGGCGATGATCAGCACCGCCACGGCGGCGGTGAACGCGGCGCTCCAGCCCTCGCCGGTGCCCAGCCAGTAGCCGAGGGTGGCCAGCGCCAGGGCGATCACGACGGGCACGAAGACGGCGGAGATCCGGTCGGCGAGGCGCTGGGCGGCGGCCTTGCCGTTCTGGGCGTCCTCGACGAGCTTGGCCATCCGGGCGAGTTGGGTGTCGGCGCCGATGCGGGTGGCCTCGACGACGAGGCGTCCGCCCGCGTTGACGGTCGCGCCGGTGACGGTGTCGCCGGGGCCGACCTCGGCGGGGACGGACTCGCCGGTGAGCATCGAGGCGTCCACGGCGGAGGTGCCCTCGACCACGGTGCCGTCGGTGGCGACCTTCTCGCCGGGCCGCACCACGAACCGGTCCCCGACGGCCAGTTGCGCCACCGGCACCCGGGTCTCCCGGCCGCCGCGCAGCACGGTGACGTCCTTGGCGCCGAGCTCCAGCAGCGCCTTCAGCGCGGCGCCCGCGGTCCGCTTCGAGCGGGCCTCGAAGTAGCGTCCGGCCAGGATGAACGCGGTGACGCCGGCCGCCGCCTCCAGGTAGATGTTCGAGGAGCCGTCCGAGCGGGCGATGGTGAACTCGAAGCCGTGCCGCATCCCGGTCATGCCCGCGTCGCCGAAGAACAGCGCCCACAGCGACCACAGGAACGCGGCGCCGGTGCCGACCGAGACCAGGGTGTCCATGGTGGCGGCACCGTGCCGGGCGTTGGTCCAGGCGGCCTTGTGGAACGGCCAGGCGGCGTAGGTGACCACCGGCGCGGCCAGGGTCAGCGAGAGCCACTGCCAGTTGTCGAACTGCAGGGCCGGGACCATCGCCATCGCGATCACCGGCACCGCCAGCGCGACGGCCGTGACCAGGCGCTGCCGCAGCGGCGCCAGTTCGTCGGCCGGTCCGGCGCCCTCCGCCTCCGGCGCCGCGGCCGGGGGCTCGGGGAGGGCGGCGGTGTAGCCGGTGGCCTCGACGGTCGCGATCAGGTCGGCGACCTCCACGGGCCCGTCGACGACCACCTTGGCCTTCTCGGTGGCGTAGTTGACGGTGGCCCGGACGCCGTCCATGCGGTTGAGCTTCTTCTCGATCCGCGCGGCGCAGGACGCGCACGTCATGCCGCCGATGCGGAGTTCCACCTCGGTGGAGGCGGGTGCTGCCTGGGTGGTCATCAGGGCTCCTCGTGGTCTCTTCCGGCCGCGGGCCGGACTCCTACGGGTGGGGGCCGGGCTCAGGCCCGGCCGGTCAGCTCGTAGCCGACCTCGTCGACCGCGGCGCGCACCGCCGCGTCGTCCAGCTCGGCGGCCGAGTCGACGCTCACCAGGCCGCCCTGCACGTCGACCCGGACGGCCTGCACGCCCTCCAGGGCGCCGACGGCCTTGCCGACCGCCTGCTCGCAGTGGCCGCAGGTCATTCCGGCGACGGTGAACACGGTGGTGACGGCGGCCGGGGCGGTCGCGGTCGTGGTGGTGGAGCAGGTGCCGTCGGTGGAGCAGCAGGACATGGGAACCTCCATGGTGGTTCTTCGATACCCGGTAGGGGTATCTGCTGATGTCTTCAGTTATACCCCTGGGGGGTATGCAGCGCAAGCACTCCTCTCGGCATCCCCGCACCCCGGCCGTCCCCGGGTGAATTTCCGGGCCCCGTCATCCCTGCCCTGACCTGCGCGAATGGCGGCCCGCGCGGGCGTGGTCGCCCCGCCCTCCCCCTCCCACCCCGATTGACACATACCCCCTGGGGGTATCTACTCGCTGCGTCGGAACGCCCCGGAGCCCCGGGGGCGACCCCTCGTCCACACTCGCGGGAGCACGCCATGAACACCGCCCTCAAGATCACCGCTTTCGCCACCGGCCTCGCCGCCGCCTTCACCGCCGCGTACGGCGTCGGCCGCGCGGTCGGCCCCGTCCCGGCCCGCGCCGCCCAGCCGCCCGCCGCCCACGCCGCCCACGGCGAGGGGCCCGCAGCCGCCCACGGCGACCACCGGGTCGGCGGCCTGCAGGTCGCCGACCGCGGCTACGCCCTCCGCCTGGACCGCACCGTCGTCCCGGCAGGCGGCCCCATCGAACTGCGCTTCCAGGTGCTGGCCCCGGACGGGCACCCGCTCACCGCCTACCGGACCGCGCACGAGAAGGAGCTCCACCTGATCGTCGCCAGCCGCGACCTGACGGACTTCCAGCACCTGCACCCCGTCCGCGCCGCCGACGGCACCTGGACCGCCCCGGCGGACCTGCCCGCGGCCGGTGACTACCGGGTCTTCGCCGACTTCACCCCGGCCGCCGAGACCGACCCGCTCACCCTCGGCGCCGACCTGCACGCCGCGGGCGACCACCGCCCCGCCGCCCTCCCGCGGACCGGCCGCACCGTCACCGTCGACGGCTACACCCTCACCCTCACCGGCGACCTCACCCCGGGCCGGCCCGGCCGCCTCGCCTTCACCGTGAGCCGCGACGGCCGCCCGGTCACCGATCTCGACCCCTACCTCGCGGCGTACGGCCACCTGGTGGTCCTGCGGGCCGGCGACCTCGGCTACCTGCACGTCCACCCGGACGGCGAACCGGGCGACGGCGCCACCGCCCCCGGCCCGGAGGTCGACTTCACCGCGACCGCGCCCAGCCCCGGCGACTACCGCCTCTTCCTGGACTTCCGGCACCAGGGCACCGTCCGCACCGCGGCCTTCACCCTCACCGCCGCCGAGGCCCACCAGCACTGACCCCTCCCCCCTCCGTCCCGCCCCGCCCACCCATCCGTCCCCCACATACCCCCTCCCGGTATATCTCCAGAGGAGTCCCGGCCATGTCCGACCTCAGCGCACCACCCGCACCGCGCCGCTGGACGGCGCTCGCCCTGATCGCCCTCGCCCAGTTCATGGTCATCATGGACACCTCGATCATCGGCGTGGCCCTGCCGGAGATGCAGTCCGCGCTCGGCTTCTCGCAGGAGAACCTGTCCTGGGTGTTCAACGCCTACGTGATCGCCTTCGGCGGCCTGCTGCTGCTCGGCGGACGGCTCTCCGACCTGCTCGGCGCCAAGCGCGTCTTCGCCACCGGCTGGGCGGTCCTCGCCGTCGGCTCCCTGCTGGCCGGCCTGGCCGGCACCGCCTGGGTCGAACTGGCCGGCCGCGCCGTCCAGGGCGCCGGCTCGGCCCTGATCGCCCCGGCGGCGCTCACCCTGCTGATGACCCTCTTCGGCCCGCGCCCCGCCGAACTCCCCAAGGCCATCGCCCTGTACGGGGCGGCCGCCCCGGCGGGCGGCACCGCGGGCGTCTTCCTCGGCGGCCTGATCACCCAGTACGCCAGCTGGCAGTGGGTGTTCTGGATCAACGTCCCGGTGGCGCTGGCCGTGCTCGCCGCGACCCCGTCCGTGATGCCCGCCGCCGCGGCCCGTCGCGGCTCGATCGACTGGCTCGGCGCGGCCACCGTCACCACCGGCCTCGCCGTCACCGTCCTCGCGATCGTCCGCGCCCCGCAGGCGGGTTGGGGCTCGGCGCAGACCTGGCTGGTGCTGGCCGCCGGGCTCCTGCTGATCGCCGCCTTCCTGCTGCTCCAGTCCCGCCGCCGCGAACCGCTGATGCGGCTCGGCATCTGGCGCAGCCCGAACCTGGCCGGGGCCAACCTGGCGCAGCTGCTGATGGCCGCGGCCTGGATCCCGATGTGGTTCTTCCTCAACCTCTACCTGCAGCAGGTGCTCGGCCTGGAGGCGTTCGCCTCGGGCGCGGCGCTGCTCCCGATGACCGCCGCGATCATGCTGATGATGATCGTCCTGGCGCCCCGGCTGATCGCCCGCTTCGGTGCCAAGCCCCTGGTCGTCACCGGCCTCACCGCCCTCGCCGCGGGCATGTACTGGCTCTCGCTGGCCCGCCCGGACGGCAGCTTCGCGGTCGACGTGCTGCCCGCCTCGCTGCTCGCCGCCCTCGGCATGGCCCTGGCCTTCATCCCCTCCCTGGGCACCGCCCTCGCCGTCCCCGACCCCGCCGAGGGCGGCCTCGCCTCCGGCATCGTCAACACCTCCTACCAGGTCGGCTCCGCCCTCGGCCTGGCCGCCATGACCGCCGTCGCCGCCGCCAACGGCGCCCGCGACCTCACCGACCCCACCGCCCTCACCCACGGCTTCTCCGCCGCCTTCCTCGGCGCCGCCGCCCTCGCCCTCCTCGGCGCCCTCGCCTCCCTCCTCACCCTCCGCTCCCGTCCCTCCTGACCCCACGCCCTCCCCGCAGCGGTCGGGCGGCGGCCGATTCCCGGCCGCGGCCCGGCCGCTTCGGCGTAGCCTTCGTGCATGGCAGAGAGCAAGGTCGCGAAGGTCGGGCGGAAGAAGCCCGAGACGCACCTGGGGATGGTGCGGCGGGCCCGGAGGATCAACCGTGAGCTGGCGGAGCTCTATCCGTACGCGCACCCGGAGTTAGACTTCGACGGGCCGTTCCAGCTGCTGGTGGCGACCGTGCTGTCGGCGCAGACCACCGACCTGCGGGTGAACCAGACGACGCCGGCGCTGTTCGCGAAGTACCCGACGCCGGAGGACCTCGCGGCGGCCGTCCCGGAGGAGCTGGAGGAGGTCATCCGGCCCACCGGGTTCTTCCGGGCCAAGGCGAAGTCGCTGATCGGCCTGTCGATCGCGCTGCGCGACCGCTTCGACGGCGAGGTGCCGCGCGGGCTGGAGGACCTGGTCACGCTGCCGGGGGTGGGCCGCAAGACCGCCAACGTGGTGATCGGCAACGCGTTCGGCGGCGCCGGGATCACGGTCGACACCCACTTCGGGCGGCTGGCCCGCCGCTTCGGCTGGACGGCGGAGGAGGATCCGGAGAAGGTCGAGGCCGACGTGATGGCGATCTTCCCGAAGTCGGAGTGGACGATGCTCTCGCACCGGGTGGTGTTCCACGGCCGCCGGGTCTGCCACGCCCGCAAGCCCGCCTGCGGGGCCTGCCCGATCGCACCGCTGTGCCCGTCGTACGGGGTGGGGGAGACCGATCCGGAGCAGGCCCGCAAGCTGTTGAAGTACGAGCTGGCGGGGCAGCCCGGCCAGCGACTGCGCCCCCCGGCGGACTTCCCGGGGGAGGCCGCGGCCCGCGCCGAGCTCGCCGTCGGGCACCCGCTGCCGGACACCGACCCGCAGGCCCTGCCGCCCGCGGAGCCCGCGGAGCCCGCGAAGTCCGCGGAGCCCGCGAGGTCCGCGGAGCCCGCCAGGGCAGCGGCGAAGCCCGCGAGGTCCGCGAAGCCCGCCAAGGCAGCGGCGAAGCCCGCGAAGGAGGCCTCATGACGACGACGCCGCAGCCCGCACTGGTCCGCGACGGCCTGCCGGACTGGCTGCTGCCGGTGCGGGACGCGGCCGAGCGGGCGGTGCCGGAGCAGCTGAGCCGGTTCCTGCCGCCCGCCGAGGGCGGTCGTCCGTCGGCGGTGCTGATGCTGTTCGGCGAGGGCCCGGCGGGGCCGGACCTGCTGCTGATCGAGCGGGCCCGCAGCCTGCGCTCGCACGCGGGCCAGCCGTCCTTCCCGGGCGGCGCGCTGGACCCGGAGGACGGTGACCCGGCGGGCAGCGGCCCGCTCGCGGCGGCGCTGCGCGAGGCGGTGGAGGAGACCGGCCTGGACGCGTCGGGCGTGCAGTTGTTCGCCCGGCTCCCGGCCCTGTACATCCCGGTCAGCGGGTTCGTGGTGACGCCGGTGCTGGGGTGGTGGCGCCGGGAGTCGCCGGTCGCGGTGGTCGACCCGGCGGAGACCGGCGCGGTGTTCCGGGTGCCGCTGGCCGAGCTGACCGATCCGGCGAACCGGGCGAAGCTGCGCCACCCGTCGGGGTTCACCGGGCCCGCGTTCGAGGTGGCGGGCCGGCTGGTGTGGGGGTTCACCGCGGGGGTGATCGACCGGGTGCTGCACTTCAGCGGCCTGGAGCGGCCCTGGGACACCCGGCGGGTCGTGGAGCTCTCCGAGGAGGCCGTCGAACTGTCCCGGCGCAGCGGCTGAACCGCCCCCGGCGGGGCAGCGGCCGGACGCCCTCAGCGGCGCAGCGGCGCCATGGTCGACACGCTGTCCCAGCCGTCCTCGTACCCGTTCCGGTCGTTGGTGACCGAGCCGGCCACCGACCCGATCACCCCGAGCACCAGGTAGACCACCAGCAGCGCCTTCGCGGCCCCGGTCAGCACCAGCGGCCGGGTCGCGGAGCGGACCGGCTCGGAGTCGACGGGGTCGCCGAACACGGCCTTGGGGTAGGCGGGGGTCAGCATCATCAGGTACGCCTGGAACCGCATCCGGTAGCGCAGCACCGCCGCGGTGGCCCCGAACAGGGCCCCCGGCATCCGGCCGAGCACCAGCACCACCAGCCAGCTGACGAACGACAGCGCCCACCAGCCGGTCTGCAGCAGCCCCTGGACGATCGCGGCGGGGATCACCAGCAGCAGCCGGAAGAACACCGCCAGCCGGTTCAGCGGCCCGCCGGCCCGCAGCTCGATCCGGACGGGGTGGTCGGGGGCCGCGAACCGGAACGGCGGGTAGCGGTCGGTGACCAGCAGCGAGGAGGCGTAGACCCGGGTGTCGTACGCCAGGTAGCCGCCGAGCCAGTCGGCGGCGAAGCGCGGCAGCCGGCCGCCGAACAGCGCGCCGAACCAGCCGATCACCACGACCACGAAGGCGACGATCGACAGCAGCCACAGCACCACGTACTGCGGGAGCAGCAGCAGCAGGCGCAGCAGCACGGTGAGCCGGTTCTGCGGCCCGGGCGGGGGGACGTCCAGGGCCGGTTGGAACTCGGTGCGGTCCACCACCGGCACGTCCCACCTGGGCTGTTCCATGGTTCGGCTCCCTGCTTCCCGGTCGGTGTCGCTCGTTCTCGGTCGTCCGCGGTCGCTTCCGGTCGTTCCCGGTGCGGTCCGCGGTCCCCGTCCGGTCGGCTGCTGACGAGTGCGCTGACGAGGTCGGATGATCAGACCGTCCCAACCGCCCCGCACCCGCTGCCCGCGGGGTTGACCCGATCGGGCGACGGCCGGGGACCGGTGTCCCCCGCCCGGCGGGACGTGGGAGGGTGTTCGGGTGAATGTCCTGGATCTGCTGCTGATCGCCGCCGCGCTCGGCTTCGCCGTGTCCGGCTATCGGCAGGGGTTCGTGGTCGGCGCGCTCTCCGTGCTGGGCTTCCTGGGCGGCGGCCTGATCGCCGTCCAGCTGCTGCCGCTGCTGCTGCACCACCTCTCGCCGGGGACCACCGCCTCGGTGGTGGCCGTGGTGGTGGTGATCGTGCTGGCGGCGGTCGGGCAGGCGGTCACCACGCACTTCGGGTGGAAGCTGCGGGGGCGGATCGGCCGGAACAAGGTGAGGACCCTGGACGCGGTCGGCGGCTCGCTGGTGAACGTGCTGTCGATGCTGCTGGTGGCCTGGCTGATCGGGTCGGCGCTGGCCGGGACCTCGCTGCCGACCGTCTCCAAGCAGGTCCGCAGTTCGAAGGTGCTCGGCACGGTGCAGGAGGCGCTGCCGGACGACGCCCCGAACTGGTTCTCCGACCTCAGCCAGGACCTGGCCCGCAACGGCTTCCCGCAGGTGTTCAACCCGTTCGAGCAGGAGCCGATCACCGAGGTGGAGCCGCCCGACCCGGCGCTGGCCAACAGCCCGGGCGTGCTGCGGGCCAAGGGTTCGCTGGTGAAGGTGCTGGGCACCGCGACCTCCTGCGGCAAGACGCTGGAGGGCTCCGGCTTCGTGTTCGCCCCGCACCGGGTGATGACCAACGCCCACGTGGTCGGCGGCGTCGACGAGCCGACCGTGCAGGTCGCCGGGGCCGGGCAGCTGTACGACGCGACGGTGGTCCGCTACGACTGGCAGCGCGACATCGCGGTGCTGGACGTGCCGAAGCTGAACGCCCCGCCGCTGACCTTCGCGGGCGAGGCCCGCTCCAACGACTCGGCGATCGTCGCGGGCTTCCCGGAGAACGGCTCGTTCAACGTCCAGCCCGCCCGCGTCCGCGGCCGGATCCAGGCCAACGGCCCGGACATCTACCACCGCGGCCAGGTCGTCCGGGACGTCTACTCGGTGCGCTCGCTGGTCCGCCAGGGCAACAGCGGCGGCCCGCTGCTGACCCCGGACGGGCAGGTGTACGGGGTGGTGTTCGCCAAGTCGCTGGACAGCTCCGACACCGGATACGTGCTGACCGCGGCCGAGGTGCGGGAGGACGTGGCGCAGGGCGCCACCGCGAGCGGGAAGGTCAGCACCGAGGGCTGCGCGCTGTGACCGCCCGGAGGCCGGAACCACTCTGACGGATCGTCCGTCGCTGCTGGTAGCGTCGGCCGAGCTCACCCGAACGGCCGCACCGGGCCGCCGTGGCAGGAGCCTTCCGGGAGGTCGGACACACGTCATGATGGGTCACTCGCACGCGGTCAGCGGCGCCCTGCTGTTCGCGGCCACCGCGCCGTTCGTCCCGCCGCTGATGGGCATGCACCTGCAGCCGGCGGACGTGCTGATGGGCACCGTGCTGTGCGCGGGAGCGGCCCTGCTGCCGGACCTGGACCACCACGACGGCACCATCGCCAACTTCCTCGGCCCGATCTCCAAGGTGCTGTGCCAGTTCGTGGCCTGGGTCTCCGGCGGGCACCGGCACGCCACCCACTCGCTGCTGTTCGTGGCGCTGATGGGCGGCGGCAGCTGGGCCGGGATCACCTACGGCGGCCGGAACTTCACCATCGGCCTGACGTTCTTCCTGCTCGCGATGGCGATCAAGGCGCTGCACCTGCACCCGCCGGGGGACGGCCCGCAGGGCTGGATCACCGTGATGGGCCTGGCCGCGCTCGGCACCTTCGGCATGCTCAACTGGCTGCCGAGCGCCCCGGGCTGGCTGCCGTACGCGGTGGCCCTGGGCACGCTGGCGCACCTGCTGGGCGACTGCCTGACCAAGCAGGGCTCGCCGCTGCTGTGGCCGCACAAGGAGCGCTACGAGGTCGTGCTGATCAAGCGCACCGGCAACAAGGTGGAGACCAAGATCCTGGTGCCGGTGATGACGCTGGCGACGTTCGCGCTGCTGCTGTGGTCCACCGCGATCTCGCCGACCGTCCTGAGCTGAGCGCCCGCCGACGGGGCCGGGGCCGGTGCGGAGGACTCCTCCGCACCGGCCCCGGCCCCTGTGCGGGCCGCGTGCGGGTGTCACCCCTCCCGGCGGAGTCGGGCGCCGACCCAGCGGGCGCGCCGTCCGATGATCTTCGGAATGCCGAGCCGGTACCCCGCGCTGCGTGGCGCCCGCCCGGTCGGCTCGTAGGGCCACTCCGGCTGCGGGACGTGCTGCTGCGAGCTGCTGCTGCCACGGCGGCGTCGGCGCGGCTGGGCTTCTCGATCGGGCATCCAGGTCATACCGGAGGGATTCCCCTGGGCCGCCCGGAGTAACCGCGTCCGGGGCCGCCGACTGGCCTATGCACTTGTCATATGAACGCCACCAACTCGGGGGGAACGGTGGCGGGTTGGGCCCCGCAGCTCAGTCCTCCCCGTGCTGCCGGACCCACTCGATCAGCTCCGCGGTGAACTCCTCCGGGACCTCCTCGTGCGGGAAGTGCCCGACCCCCGGCAGCAGCCGCCACCGGTACGGCGCCGACACGAACTCGCCCGCCCCCAGCGCCGTCCGCGACAGCAGCACCGGGTCCGAGGCGCCCTGCACGTGCAGCACCGGCGCGGTGATCTGCTTCTTCATCCGGCGCGCGAACTGGATGCCGTCCGGCCGCGCCATCGACCGCATCAGCCAGCGGTACGGCTCGATCGAGCAGTGCGCGGTGCTCGGCACCTGGATCGCCTTCCGGTACGCCGCCACCGCCTGGGCGGGCAGCATGTTCGGCCCGGTCCAGGCCCGCAGGTACTCGCCCACCAGCGCGCCGTCGTCCGCGACCAGCCGGCGCTCCGGGAGCCACGGCCGCTGGAAGCCCAGCACGTGTTCGAACGCGGCGATCTGCTTGCGGTCGGTCAGCAGCGCCCGGCGCAGGTGCCGCGGGTGCGCCGCCGACACCACCGTCAGGCTGCGGATCACCGAGGGGCG
Organism: Kitasatospora phosalacinea; assembly: GCF_030268885.1. Lineage (GTDB taxonomy): Bacteria > Actinomycetota > Actinomycetes > Streptomycetales > Streptomycetaceae > Kitasatospora > Kitasatospora phosalacinea_C. The sequence goes on along the minus strand of NZ_BSSA01000006.1, from coordinate 249,798 downwards.
CATCACCGCGGCCACCCAGGCCAGCGTGCCGCCGGTGGCGTGCCCGACCAGGTGCGCCCGCCGCTCGCCGAGCGAGCGGATCACGCCGGTGACGTCCAGCGCCAGGTTGCCCGGGTCGTAGCCGCGCGGGGTGCGGTCCGAACCGCCCATGCCGCGCAGGTCCAGCGCGACCGCCCGGAAGCCCGCCCCGGCCAGCGCCGTCAGCTGGTGCCGCCAGGCCCACCAGTACTCGGGCCAGCCGTGCACCAGCAGCACCAGCGGGCCCTCGCCGAGCTCGGCGATGTGGAAGCGCGCCCCGTTCGCCGCCAGGTCCCGGTGCGTCCACGGCCCGGCCGAGCGGACGCTCCACGGCTCCGCGGGCACCGGCGGGACGGGAGCGGGAGTGGTCTCATCCACGGGCTTCTGGTCCAACGACATACCCGCAGCCTGTCATACCCGCCCTCCCCGCACCCGCCCGGCACTCGTGCACGCACGCAACCGTTACCGGCCGCCGCTCACTGGATCCGGCCGAGCGCCCGGTCGATCTCCTCCTTGGTGGCCGGCCGCGGCTTGGCGTTCTTCAGCACCTGGGCGGTGGCCTGGGCGCCCGCGATGGTGCGCTCCGGCTTCTTGACCTTCTTGAAGAACCGGACCATCAGGAACGCCAGCAGCAGGGCGATCAGCACGTACGCCCCGCCGACGATGGCGAACGACCAGCCGGTGGTGATGCCCAGCGCCTGCAGGCCCCAGGCGAAGGCGAAGGAGAACATCGGGATCGAGGCCAGCGCCACCACGCCCGCCACCACGCCCGCCGCGGTGCCGATGCCGCCGCGCACCACGTCGGCCTTGATCTCGGCCTTGGCCAGCGCGATCTCGTCGTGCACCAGGCTGGACAGCTCGGCGGTGGCGTCGGCGAACAGTTCGCCGACGGTCCGCTCGCCCTCGTGCGGGGTGCGGCCGTTCGGGGGTACGGCTCCTGCGGCCATCGGGAGGTCTCCGTTCGAAGGGCTGGGTGAGGCGTCCTGAGCGGCCGTCACGCGAGTGTGTGTCAGCTCAGCATCATGCCCCTACCGGCGAGTCGGGCACCACTCCGGGTACCCGGCCGGGGGCGTGTCACCCCTGCCGTTGGTACACATCGGGGACGCCGTCGCCGTCCTCGTCCCGGTTCTCCTCGTCGTACAGCTCCCGGTAGTGCCGGTTGCGCCGCTTCAGCAGCAGCGAGCCGACCACCGCGCAGGCCAGCGAGCCGACCAGCACCGCCTCCTTGCACAGCTGGGCCAGGTGGTGGTCGTCCGGGAACGCCAGGTCGCTGATCAGCAGCGACACCGTGAAGCCGATGCCCGCGACGGTGGCCAGCGCCACCATGTCGGACCAGGTCAGCTGCGGGTTCAAGGTGGCCCGGGTGTAGCGGGCGGCCAGCCAGGTGCCGCCGAAGATGCCCACCGACTTGCCGACCAGCAGGCCGATCACGATGCCCAGCGGCGCGGGCTGGGTGAACACCTCGCCCAGGACCTCCGCCGACACCGGCACGCCCGCCGCGAACAGCGCGAACACCGGCACCGCCAAGCCCGCCGACAACGGCCGCACCAGGTGCTCGATGTGCTCGCCGGGGGAGTGCTCCTCGCCCTCCTCGCGGTGGCAGCGCAGCAGCAGGCCCATCGCCACGCCCGCCACCGTCGCGTGCACCCCGCTCTCGTGCATCAGCGCCCAGATCACCACCGCCAGCGGCACGTACAGCCACCAGCCGTGCACCCCGCGCCGGTGCAGGAACCAGAACAGCACCAGCCCCGCCAGCGCCGCCCCCAGCGCCCAGAACTCGATCCCGGACGAGTAGAAGACCGCGATGATCAGGATCGCGATCAGGTCGTCCACCACCGCCAGGGTCAGCAGGAACGCCCGCAGCGCGGACGGCAGGTGACTGCCCACCACCGCCAGCACGCCCAGCGCGAAGGCGATGTCGGTCGCGGTCGGGATCGCCCAGCCCGCCGGGTGCCCGTTCGGCGCCGCCACGTTGATCACCGTGAACAGCACCGCGGGCAGCAGCACCCCGCACACTGCCGCCACCACCGGCAGCACCGCCGCGCTCGGCGTCCGCAACTCCCCGGCCACAAACTCGCGCTTCAGCTCGATGCCCGCCACGAAGAAGAAGACCGTCAGCAGCCCGTCCTGCGCCCAGGCCTCCAGCGACAGGTCCAGGTGCAGCGGCCCGCTCGGCCCGACCGTGTACTCCAGCACCGCCTCGTACGCGTGCGGCCACAGGTTGGCCCAGAGCAGCGCGACCGCCGCGGCCACCAGCAGCAGCACGCCGCCGACCGTCTCGGTGCGCAGCGCGTCGGTGAGGTAGCGGCGTTCGGGCAGCGACAGCAGGCCGAGGAACTGGCGGCGGTCGTCGACACTGCGGCGGTCGTCGGACGGGCTGGCCACGGCGGGGGACCTCCTGGGGCGGGCGGCATGCGGACACACGGGTGGTGCAGTGCCGACCAGACTTCCCGGCGCGCCTCAGGTTTCTTGATGCTTCCTTGACATCCTACGGTGCGTGACGAGCGGGCAGTCGGTTCGCCCCACTTTATGGCGGTTGCCGGGGGACGGGCGGCCGGGCCCCGGCGCGCTGACCCGGATGGGTTCGGCCGGATGCGGACGACCCGCCGCGTTCCTAGGGTCGGGCGCAGAAGCGGGCCGCCGCCCCCGGCCGCCCGCCCCGACCTGGAGGAACCGATGCCCAGTCAGGAAACCGAACCCATACCGGTGCAGACCGTGGGTCCGCAGGGGAGAGGAGGCGTGGGCGCCGGCACCGCCCAGCCCCCGTTAACCGACCCGGACCTCGAACGCCTGCTGCGCCCGCTGTTCGCCGCCGCCGCGCCCGAGGGCGGCATCGCCGTCGCGGTGATCCGCGGCACCGAGCGCACCGTGGCCTGCCGCGGCTACGCCGACCGGGCCGGGGAACGCCCGGTGCGGGCCGACACCCGGTTCGAACTCGGCTCGGTCACCAAGACCTTCACCGCGCTGCTGCTCGCCGACATGGTCGCCCGCGGCGAGGTCGGCTACGACGACCCGATCGACCGCTACCTGCCCGCCGAGGTGCTGCCCGGCTACCCGCACGAGCGCCCGATCACCCTGCTGCACCTGGCCACCCACACCTCCGGACTGCCCCGGCTGCCGGTCGGCCTCGCCCCCGCCGCGGTGCCCCGCTGGTTCACCAGCCCGTACGCCACGTTCAGCGCCGCCCACCTGCTGCGGGCGCTGCCCCGCACCCCCGTGCGCGGCACCCCCGGCACCCGGGTGCGGTACTCCAGCCTCGGCGCCGGACTGCTCGGCCTGGTGCTGGAGCGGGCCGCCGGGCAGCGCTACCAGGAACTGCTGACCGGGCGGGTCTGCGAGCCGCTCGGCCTGGTCGACACCTCCTGCGGCACCGGCCGGGACGAGACCACCGGCTACCGGCGCGGCCGCTGGATCCCCTCGTTCAAGGTCCCGGCGCTGCCCGGCGCGGCGGCGCTGCGCTCCACCGCCGACGACATGCTGCGCTACCTGCAGGCCCACCTCTCGGTGGACGCGGTGCCGATCCCGGAGCGGACCGGCGCGGCGGCCAGCCTGCGGACCGCGCTGCGCGAGGTGTCGCTGCCCCGGGTCGCCCGGCGCGGCTTCGGGCAGCGGATCGGCCTGAGCTGGCACCACCGCTCCGCCGGGGACGCCGCGGACCGCGAGGTGGTCTTCCACAGCGGCTCGACCGGCCGCTGCACCGCCTTCGTGGGCTTCGACCGGACCGCGCAGACCGGCCTGGTCGCGCTGGCCGGGCCGCTCGCCACCGGGCGGCGCCGCTTCGCCCAGAGCGCGCACGAGGCGCTGCGGGCGCTGGCCGGCTGACCGGCTGACCGGCTGACGCCACCGACGGGCCGGGGCCCCGTCCCGCTTCGCGCGGAACGGGGCCCAGGCCCGTGGTGCGGTGGATCAGCCCTCGGAGCCGGCGGCGGGCAGCTGGGACTGGATCAGGTTCATCACCGTGGAGTCGGCCAGCGTGGTGGTGTCGCCCACCTCGCGGCCCTCGGCGATGTCGCGCAGCAGGCGGCGCATGATCTTGCCGGAGCGGGTCTTGGGCAGCTCCGAGACCACCTTGATCTGCTTCGGCTTGGCGATCGGGCCGAGCGTCCTGCCGACGTGGTTGCGCAGCTCCGCGATCAGCTCCTCGCTGTCCGCGGCGGTGCCGCGCAGGATCACGAAGGCCACGATCGCCTGGCCGGTGGTGGCGTCGGTCGCGCCGACCACCGCGGACTCGGCGACCGCCGGGTGGCCGACCAGCGCCGACTCGACCTCGGTGGTGGAGATGTTGTGGCCGGAGACCAGCATCACGTCGTCCACCCGGCCGAGCAGCCAGATGTCGCCGTCCTCGTCCTTCTTGGCGCCGTCACCGGCGAAGTAGCGGCCCTCGAAGCGCGACCAGTAGGTGTCGACGTAGCGCTGGTCGTCGCCCCAGATGGTGCGCAGCATGGACGGCCACGGCTCGGTCAGCACCAGGTAGCCGCCGGAGCCGTCGGGCACCTCGCGGGCCTCGTCGTCCACCACGGTGGCGGCGATGCCCGGCAGGGCGCGCTGGGCGGAGCCCGGCTTGGTCTCGGTGACGCCCGGCAGCGGGCTGATCATGATCGCGCCGGTCTCGGTCTGCCACCAGGTGTCGACGATCGGGGTCTTCCCGGCGCCGATGTGCTCGCGGTACCAGACCCACGCCTCGGGGTTGATCGGCTCGCCGACCGAGCCCAGCACCCGCAGGCTGGAGAGGTCGAACTGCGCCGGGATGTCGTCGCCCCACTTCATCCAGGTGCGGATGAGGGTGGGCGCGGTGTAGAGGATGGTCACGCCGTACTTCTGCACGATCTCGAACATCCGGCCCTGGTGCGGGGTGTCCGGGGTGCCCTCGTAGATCACCTGGGTGGCGCCGTTGGAGAGCGGGCCGTAGACGATGTACGAGTGGCCGGTGACCCAGCCGATGTCGGCGGTGCACCAGTAGACGTCGGTGGCCGGCTTGAGGTCGAAGACCGCGTTGTGGGTGAAGCTGGCCTGGGTGAGGTAGCCGCCCGAGGTGTGCAGGATGCCCTTGGGCTTCCCGGTGGTGCCCGAGGTGTACAGGATGAACAGCGGCTGCTCGGCGTCGTGCGCCTCGGGGGTGTGCTCGGCGGACTGGCCGTCGACCAGCTCGTGCCACCAGACGTCGCGGCCCTCGGTCCAGGCCACCTCCTCGCCGGTGCGGCGCACGACCAGGACGTTCTCCACGCCGTCGACCTTGGTCAGCGCCTCGTCGATGGCGGGCTTGAGCGCGGACGGCTTGCCGCGGCGGTAGCCGCCGTCGGCGGTGATGACCAGCTTGGCGTCGGCGTCCTTGATCCGGGAGGCCACCGCGTCGGCGGAGAAGCCGCCGAAGACCACCGAGTGCGCCGCGCCGATCCGGGCGCAGGCGAGCATCGCGACGACCGCCTCGGGGATCATCGGCAGGTAGACGGCGACCCGGTCGCCCTTGGCCACGCCGAGCTGCTGCAGGGCGTTGGCGGCCTTGGAGACCTCGTCCTTGAGCTGGGCGTAGGTGATGGCGCGGCTGTCGCCGGGCTCGCCCTCGAAGTGGATGGCGACGCGGTCGCCGTTGCCGGCCTCGACGTGGCGGTCCACGCAGTTGTACGCCACGTTCAGCTTGCCGTCGGCGAACCACTTGGCGAACGGCGGGTTCGACCAGTCCAGGGTCTCGGTGGGCTCGACCGCCCAGCTCAGCCGGCGGGCCTGCTCGGCCCAGAAGGCCAGCCGGTCCTCGGAGGCCTGGGCGTAGGCGTCGGCGGTGACGTTGGCGGAGGCGGCGAGCTCCGCGGGCGGGGCGAAACGCCGCTCCTCCTTGAGCAGATTGGCCAGGCTCTCGTTGCTCAACGCGCACTCCTCATCGAGTCTCAAATACCGGGGAACCCCGTGCGGAGGGATTGTCCCGTGTGTCCCAGCGCACAGCTCACCAGGCCGACGGCTCCGTTGACAAGAGCTGCCGGGAAATTGGTGTAGACCTTTGATCGACCGGGTGCCTCCGCCCCAGGTGGGCGCCGCCCCGGCCCTCCCGTCGGCCCCCCTGCCCCTTCCCGCCCCCCGCCCCGGTCAATCCCGCACGGCGCCTTGACGCCTCCCCTTGCCGGTACTCCACTGAAAGTGTACGTCTCATCACTGTGCGCCACGAAGACGGGGTCACCGCCATGAACACCACCCCTCCCCTCCCCGGCGACTTCGCGGTCGTCCGGATGGGCGGCCGCACCGGCCGCCTGATCCGGATCGGCCAGTTCCTCAACGGCGACGGGTTCGCCGACTACGAGCACGCCTTCGTCCACGTCGGCGACGGCGAACTCGTCGAGGCCCAGCCCGGCGGCGCGGAACTCCGCCCGCTCTCCGTCTACGACGACCGGCCGGTGCTCTGGTCCACCGGCCGGATCCCGCTCACCGACGAGCAGCGGTCCGCGATCACCGCGGCCGCCCGCTCCTACGTCGGCACCCCCTACAGCTTCGCCGACTACCTCGCCCTCGCCGCCGTCCGCCTGCACCTGCCGATCGGTCCCCCGCTGCGGCGCTACGTCGCCAGCACCGCGCACATGATCTGCTCCCAGCTCGTCGACCAGTGCTACCAGGACGCCGGGGTCCACCTCTTCACCGACCACCGCTGGCCCGGCTACGTGACCCCGGCCGACCTGGCCCGGCTGCTGCTCTGACGGAGGACGGCCCTAGGCCGCGAGGTCCTGCTCCGGCTCGACGTGCGCGTGCACCGGGGCGAAGCGGCCGGTCCGCGCGTCCAGCACGTAGGCCTGCGCGGTCGCGAAGTCGAAGTACATCCCGACCAGCCGCAGCGACCCGTCCGCGACCCGGCGCTCCACCGCCGGGTTGGCCAGCAGCTGGTCGAGCTGCTGCACCACGTTGGTGATGCACAGCTGCTCCACCACGTCCGCCGCGGGGCGGCCCTCGAACTCGGCGGGCGCACGCCGCAGGCGGTCGAGCGAGCTGCGGCCGTTGCGCAACCAGCGGGCCAGCGCGGTGGGCGGACTGGCCGCCTCGGTGACGCCGTCCAGCAGGGCCTTCATCGCACCGCAGCCGGAGTGCCCGCAGACCGTGATCGAGGCGACCTCCAGGACCTCCACCGCGTACTGGACGGCGGCGGCCACCGAGTCGTCCGCGGCGCCCGGCTCGTACGGGGCGGGGACGAGGTTGCCGACGTTGCGGACGGTGAAGAGGTCTCCCGGGCCGGAACTGGTGATCATGCTGGTGACCATCCGGGAGTCCGCGCAGGTGAGGAAGAGCTGCGAGGGCGTCTGGCCGTCCCGGGCGAGGCGGGCGAGCTCCTGACGGACCAGCGGGGCGGTGTGCTGCTGGAAACCGCGGACGCCGTCGAGCAGTCGGACGTGCGGGTCGTCCTCGCGCTGCTCGATGCAGTGGTGGCCGACCCAGGGCGTCCAGGCGCGGCAGCGGTGCGGCCCGGGGGAGCTGCCCGCCCGGACGGTGCCGTCCGGGTCCAGCACGTCCTGCGGGCGGCGCTCGGTCACCATCGCGACCTGGGCGCCGGCGGCCTGGTGGCCGGTGCGCCAGGCGTGCAGCGCCTCGTACGCGGCGTGGTCCAGGAACGAGCCGTCGTGGTGGACCGTCACCCGCGCCCCGGCCGGGACCAGGCCCAGCGCCCTGCTCAGCTTGGGGACGGCCGCGAACGTCAGCGGGCCGTGGGTGCGGACGGTGTACGAGCCGTCCTCCTCGGCCAGCACGTCCACGTGGGCGCGGGTCAGCCGGTAGAGGGCGAGCAGCACGGCGACCGAACCGCCGAGCACCACCCCGAGCGGGACGCCGAGCAGCACCACCCCGAGCACGGTGGCCAGGTACACCGGGAACTCGCGGTGCCGGTGCACCCGGCGGATGTGCGCGAAGCTGACCATCTGCACGCCGACCACCAGCACCAGGGCGGCCAGCGCGGCCAGCGGGATCCGCCGCAGCCCGGCGGTCAGCACCAGCGCGGCGACCAGCACCCAGCAGCCGTGCAGCACCGCGGAGGCCCGGGTGGCCGCGCCGGCCTGCACGTTGGCGGTGGAGCGGACGGCGCCACCGGCCACCGGGAGACCGCCGAGCAGCCCCGAGGCCAGGTTGGACGCGCCCTGGGCGCGCAGCTCGCGGTCCAGGTCGCCGCTGCGACGGGTCATCCGGTCGACGGCCACGGAGGACAGCAGGGACTCCACGCCGGCCACCACGGTGACCGTCAGCACCAGGCCGAGCAGCGCCGCCCAGTGGCCAGACAGCAGGTCGAGCGGGGGCATCGAGAAGAACTGGTGGTGCTCCCAGACCGGGAGCTCGACCCGGGCCAGCCGCAGCCCGGCGACCAGCGACAGGGTGGTGGCGGCGGCCACCGCGACCAGCGCCGCGGGCAACTGGGCCAGTCGGACGCCGACGCGACCGGCCGCGCCGGGCAGCAGGCCGAGCCGGGGCCAGCCGTACAGGACCGCCAGCGCCAGCAGGCCGACCGCCAGCGCGGGCAGGTGCGGCCCGGCCAGCTCGCCGGGCAGCGAGAGCAGGTCGGCCAGGGCCGAACTGTGCGGTGTGCCACCGAGGATGACGTGGAGTTGGGCGATCGCGATGGTCAGGCCGACGCCCGCCAGCATGCCGTGCACCACGGCGGGTGAGACGGCGAGCGCGGCGCGGGCCACCCGCAGCGAGCCGAGCAGCAGTTGCAGCAGGCCCGCGGCGACGGTGACCAGGCAGGCGGTCGGCCAGCCGTACTGGGCGATCACCCCGGCGGTGACCACCGTCAGGGCCGCGGACGGGCCGCTGACCTGCAGGTGGGTGCCACCGAGGAGACCCGCCACCAGGCCGCCGACCGCGGCGGCGACCAGACCGGCCGTCAGCGGGGCGCCGGTGGCGAGGGCGATGCCGAGCGAGAACGGCACCGCGATGAGGAACACCGCCAGGGAGGCGGGCAGGTCGTGCGCCAGCAGGGCACGGGCCCGGCCGGGGGCCGGGCCGACCTGCGGCGGCGGGGCGTGGTCGGTGGTGTCGGAGGCGATGGGTGCGCTGGAGACGTCGAGGGTCATGGGTGTCTTCCCGTCTTCTTCCGGGGGAACGAACGCAGTCAGGTCCGGCGGTGTGGTGTGCCTGGTCGGATCGGCTGTCGTGGGTCACAGCGGGTGTGGCGGGGTGGGCGCGGCGGCGGCGGCCTGCGGCGACCCTGGGTTCAAGACTTGGTAAACCGAGAGTAATGGAACCTTTGCACAGCGTGCGCTTCGAGTGCCAGTACAAATAGGGGCGTTCACCACATCGTGTGGCACCCGTGCGGGCGGGAATTTCCTGGGGGAACGCCCGAGGGGCCGGTCCGGCCGTGGCGGGCGGACCGGCCCCTCGGGGCGCGGCGGGGTGGAGGGGGGCGGAGGGTGGGGGTTGGCGGAGCGGGTGGGACGGGTGCGGGTTCAGACTCCGGCGGTCCGGGGCTGCTCGGCGCCCAGCACGTAGTCCGGGTCGACCTGGGCGGCGAGGTCGGTGCCGACCTTGGCGTTGCCCCAGCTCTCCGCGTTGCGCAGGTGGAAGCGGACCGCCTGGGCGCTGTACCGGCGCGGGTCGCGCAGCCCGTGGGCGGTGTCGGCGGCGGTCTGCAGCCGGGCCAGCACCTCCCGGTTCGCGGGCTCCAGTTCGCGCAGCGGCGGCTCGTCCCCGCGCTCCAGCCGGCGCACCCAGCCGGACTGCCCGAAGCAGGCGTACAGGTCCTCGCCGACCTCGCGGCGCAGGAACTCCAGGTCGTCCGGGCCCTGCACCTTGTTGCCGACCACGCGCAGGTGGACGTCGAAGTCCTGGGCGTACTCCTTGTACTGGCGGTACACCGAGACGCCCTTGCGGGTCGGCTCGGCGACCAGGAGGGTCAGGTCGAAGCGGGTGAACAGGCCGGAGGCGAAGGAGTCGGAACCGGCCGTCATGTCGGTGACCAGGTACTCGTCCGGGCCGTCCAGCAGGTGGTTCAGCAGCAGCTCCACCGCGCCGACCTTGGAGTGGTAGCAGGCCACCCCGAGGTCCTCCTCGGTGAACGCGCCGGTCACCATCAGCCGGACCGAGCCCTCGTCCAGGGCGACCGGGCGGGCGCAGGCCGCGTACACCGGGTTCTCCTCGACGATCCGCAGCAGCCGGGAGCCGGGGCCGGGCGGGGTGGTCTTGATCATCTCCTCGGCGGAGCGGATCAGCGGGTTGCCGCCGCGCAGGTACTCCTTGATCTCCGGCAGGTGCGCGCCGAGCGAGGGGAGGGCGGCGGCCTGGTCGTCCGTCAGGCCGAGTGCCGGGCCGAGGTGTTGGTTGATGTCAGCGTCGACGGCGACCACCGGGCGACCGGCGGCGGCCAGGTGGCGGATGAACAGTGCGGACAGGGTGGTCTTGCCGCTGCCGCCCTTGCCGACGAAGGCGATCTTCATCTCTGAGTCTCCGGCTCTCTGGCTGTGGCACCCGCCGGTCCTCGCCGACCCGATGCTTGTTGGAAACCGTTATCGTCACCGATTATCGGCCATGCTAGCGGTGGTTTGGGGCCTCGCACACGGGGGAATGGCGGATTGCCACGAAAGGGTGACCCGGGGGTTGCCTCCCGTCCGCTCGGTGGACTCATTACCCTCGGGTAGGTGACCACAGGAACTGACCCGCTCGCCCCGCTGGCCCAGCTCGACGGCGTGCCCGAGGCCGTCGCCGAGGTGCGCAAGAACGTCGACCGCCTCTACGGGCACCGCGTGATGCGGCGCCGGGCGGGCGAGGTGACCTCCGAATCGGCCCTGCGCGGCGCCCGCGCCTCGGCCGCCCTGGAGGGCGCCGACTGGCCGCTCGAGGAGGTCCGCCGCCGCACCGACTTCGGCGCCGACCCCGAGGCCCGCACGGTCGGTGCCGCGCTGCGCCTCTCCGCCGAGGCCGGTCAACTGCTCAGCGTCTGGCGCACCTCCCCGCTCCAGGTGCTGGCCCGGCTCCACCTGCTCGCCGTCGGCGACGGCGACCCCGCGGCCGGCCGCCCCCGCCGGGACGGCGAGCAGGCCGCACCGCTGTTCCCGCTGGAGGTCGCGGCCACCGAGACCGCGGCCGCCGGGGCCCCCGACGGCCCGGTCGGCGAACTCCCGCCGCCGCCCCCGCCCGCCGAGGCGGCCGCCCGCCTCGACCAGCTCGCCGGGCTGCTCGCCGCCCGGGCCGAACGCCCCACCGGCGGCGCGCCCGCCCTGGTGGTCGCCGCCGTGGTGCACGGAGAACTGCTCGCGCTGCGCCCCTTCGGCAGCTACAACGGCCTGGTCGCCCGGGCCGCCCAGCGGATCGTGCTGACCGCCGAGGGGCTCGACCCGAAGGCGATCTGCCCCGCCGAGGTCGGCCTCGCCGAGCTCGGCACCGCCGCCTACCGCCGGGCCCTGCTCGGCTACCTGGAGGGCACCCCCGAGGGGGTCTCCCGCTGGGTGGTGCACTGCGCCGCCGGGCTCGGCCTGGGCGTGCGCGAGAGCACCGCGGTGTGCGAGGCGATGCAGCGCGGCATGGTCTGAGGCCGGGCGGCACTTTCCGGTCGGCGCGTTCCGGGCGGCGCGTTCCGGCGGTGCGGGAACGCGGTTGCGGCGACGTCCGAGACTTCCGGGCGTCGCCGCTGGCACGGAGACCGGGTTACCAGAGCATGCACCGTTCATTGCCCATCAGGCGGGGTCCTGTTCCCGTTCGCCTGGTGCGGCGGCCCGTCAGCGGGTCGGCTGCATGTGGGTGCCCGATTGTCCGTGCGTCGGTCCGTGGGGCCTTAACTGCGTTGTCGGTTCGACCTCTTGGGGTCCTGACCGGGTCTCGCGGGCCGTAACCCATTTCTACCTCAGATCGCCCGAAAGAGGAACCCGAAAACGGCGCCTTTGGCGGTTTGCGTCGAGTTTTGTCCGATTTGGCGCACTGGAGGCCGGTGGACCCGCCGGGTCCACCGGCCTGCGGCGTCGCGGATCAGGCCGCGGCCGGGCGGCGCCGCCGCGCGGCGTACCACAGCGCCCCGGCCGTCAGCACCGCCGCGCCGACCGCCACCGCGGCCACCACCGAACGGCTCGGTGCGCGGAACTCCGGGAGCCTGCGGGTCAGTTCGACCGGTCGGCTGAACACCAGCACCGGCCACTCGCGGGCCGTCGCCTCCTTGCGCAGCGCCCGGTCCGGGTTCACCGCGGCCGGGTGGCCGACCGCCTCCAGCATCGGCAGGTCGGTCGAGGAGTCGCTGTACGCGTAGCAGTTGGCGAGGTCGTAGCCCTCCCGCTCGGCCAGTTCGCGGATCGCCGCGGCCTTGTTCTCGGCGTACGCGTAGTACTCGATCTCGCCGGTGTAGCGGCCCTCCTCGACGTGCAGCCGGGTGGCGATCACGTGGTCCGCGCCCAGTAGTTGGCCGATCGGCTCGACCACCTCGGAGCCCGAGCTGCTGACGATCACCACGTCGCGGCCGGCCGCGTGGTGCTGCTCGATCAGCGAGGCCGCCTCGTCGTAGATGATCGGGTCGATCATGCCGTGCAGGGTCTCCGCGACGATCTCCCGGACCTGCTGGACGTTCCACCCCCGGGTCAGCGCGGACAGGTAGGCCCGCATCTTCTCCATCTGGTCGTGGTCCGCGCCGCCGACCAGGAAGACGAACTGGGCGTACGCGCTCTTCACCACCGAGCGGCGGTTGATCAGCCCGCCCTGGTAGAACGGCCGGCTGAACGCGAGCGCGCTGGACTTGGCGATGATCGTCTTGTCGAGGTCGAAGAAGGCGGCGGTGCGGGGCACGCCGTAGCCGGTCCGGTCCGGGCGGCGGTCGGCGAAGTCGGCGTTCTCGTCGGCGTTCTCGGTGGTGTCCACGGGAACCGAGGATAGAGGGGCGACCAAAAGGGAGGGCCATTCGGTGGACCCGTGGGCGTGCGGGTTTGTGTTTCTGGCCGGTCGGGTACACCATGGAAGTCACGGATCGTTCGCGCGACCGTGCTAACCCGGTCCGGCTCCTCCCCCCCGAGCCGGGCCGTGGATAGACGACCCCCGCTCTCCCCCCCGGCGGGGGTCGTCGCATGTCCGGGCCCGTTTTCCTTGGCAGTTGAGCCTCCAGGGAGCGGTGGTGCCAGTGGTTGCGGGGGGTGCTCCAGCGGCGCGGCAGCCGTTGTCGAGGTTTCTTCGCGTCCCAAGTTTTTGTCACTCTGCGTAGTGGTGCGAGTGTCATATCGGTATACCCGATGCGTCAATTCCGAGGCGCTTTAGCCCCCGTCCGAGTGACCTCGGTTATCCACAGGGGCGGGTTATCCACAGGCAATCGGAAGTCGACTGACGCATTCCCCGCCGTCCTTCACCGTGGTGTCCGCGCCACCCCGCAGGCCCCGTCCGGGGCGCCGCGGCCGACGCGCCGTCAGACCGTTCCCGCACCACGGGAGGACCGCCTTGTCCGCCTCCGTCACCGATCCGCACGCCACCGCGCCCGAGCCCCCGCCCGGGCCGCTGATCCTCACCGCCGACGACGCGCTCGCCGAGCAGCTCGTCCGCCTGTGCGCCGCCGCCGGGGCCGAACCACGGCTCCTCAGCGGCGCCCCACCGCCCGCCCGGCTCTGGGAGGACGCCCCGCTGGTCCTGGTCGGCGACGACCTGGCCGAGCAGTGCGCCGGCCTGGCCCGGCGGCCCGGCGTCCTGCTGCTCGGCCTCGACCTCGACGACGGGGAGATCTGGGTCCGCGCCGTCCGGCTCGGCGCCGAGCACGTGCTCTTCCTCCCGGACGCGCAGACCTGGCTGCTCGACCGCATCGCCGACGCCACCGAGGGCGTCTGCCCGCCCGCGCTCACCGTCGCCGTGCTCGGCGGGCGCGGCGGTGCCGGAGCCTCCACGCTGGCCTGCGCCCTGGCGGTCTGCGCCGCCCGGGCCGGGCACCGCACCATGCTGATCGACGGCGACCCGCTCGGCGGCGGGCTCGACGTCCTGCTCGGCGCCGAACAGGCAGACGGGCTGCGCTGGCCCGACCTGGCCGCCTCCCGCGGCCGGATCAGCGGGGCCGAACTGGCCGGGGCGCTGCCCGAGCCGCACCGGCTCAGCGCCCTGTCCTGGGACAGGTCGGACACCCTGGCCATCCCCGCCGAAGCCATGCGCAGCGTCCTGGCGGCCGCCCGCAGACGCGGCGGGCTGGTCGTCCTCGACCTGCCCAGACAGCTCGACGCGGCAGCCGCCCAGGCCCTCGAACAGACCGACACCGGGCTGCTCGTGGTGCCCGCCGAACTGCGCGCCCTGGCGGCCGCCGACCGGGTCGCGGCCGCCGTCCGGATGCGGCTCGCCGACCTGCGGGCCGTCGTCCGCACCCCCGGCCCGTCAGGGCTCACCGCCGCCGACGTCGCCCGCGGCCTGCACCTGCGGCTCGCGGGGGAGCTCGCCCCCGAGCCCGGCCTCGCCCTGGACGTCGAACGCGGCGCCCCGCCCGGCCTGCGGGAGCGCGGGCCGCTCGCCCGGTTCTGCGGGCGGTTCCTGACCGAAGCGATGCCGCCCGTCGTGGCGGCCTGAGGAGCAACCGTGACCAACCGCCTGCGCACCGTCGACGCCCACGCCGTCGATGCCCACACCGATCCCCACACCCGTGCCCGCACCGACCTCCGCACCGCGGAGGGCCACCAGGGCGAGCAGCGGGTCCTCCGGAGGCCGATCGCCCGAGCCCACCGGCGGATCGCCGTACCGCGTGCCCGGAGCCTCGGCGGCGCCCCGTCAGGGCCCGCGGACGCCGCCCGGCCGGTCGGGGACGGGCCGCCCGTCCCCGAGCCCCGGCAGGCCCCTCCGGTGCGCTACCTGGTGCACCGGCAGTCGCCCGCCGCCCCGGCGGACGACGGGCCGCCGACCGGCCCCGTCACCGGGCCGGGCCCGGAGGAGGCCGCCGAACTGGTGGACGCCGTCCGGATCCGGCTCGCCGAGGCCGGGGCGCCGCCCACCGCCGGTTCGGTCGCCGCCGCCCTGCGCGCCGCCGGGCCCCCGCTCGGCGGGGCCGACGTGCTGTCCGCGGTGCGCAGCCTGCGCGCCGAGATCGTCGGCGCGGGTCCGCTCGACCCGCTGCTGGCCGAGAACGGCGTCACCGACGTCCTGGTCAACGGGCCCGACCGGATCTGGGTCGACCGCGGCAACGGCCTGGAGCGCGTCCACCAGGTGCGCTTCCCGAACGCCGACGCCGTCCGGCGGCTCGCCCACCGGCTGGCCACCGCGGCCGGGCGCCGCCTCGACGACGCCCGCCCCTGGGTCGACGCCAGGCTGCCCGACGGCACCCGGCTGCACGCCGTCCTCCCGCCGATCGCCGCCGACTGCACCCACATCTCGCTGCGGACCAGCCGCAACCGGCCCTTCACCCTCGCCGAACTGGTCACGGCCGGGGCGCTCCCCCCGGCCGGGGCGGACCTGCTCGCCGCCGTCCTGCGGGCCCGGCTCTCGCTGCTGGTCTCCGGCGGCACCGGCACCGGCAAGACCACCCTGCTCGCCGCCCTGCTCGGCCTCGTCCCCGGCAACGAACGCATCGTGCTGGCCGAGGACTCCGCCGAGCTGCGCCCGGACCACCCGCACGTGGTCCGGCTGCAGTCCCGCCCGCCCAACCAGGAGTCGCTGGGCGAACTGACCCTGCGCGACCTCGTCCGGCAGGCGCTGCGGATGCGGCCGGACCGGCTGGTGGTCGGCGAGGTCCGCGGCGCCGAGGTGGTCGACCTGCTGTCGGCCCTGAACACCGGCCACGAGGGCGGCTGCGGCACCGTGCACGCCAACACCGCGGCCGACGTGCCCGCCCGGTTGGAGGCCCTCGGCTCGCTCGCGGGGCTCGACCGGCGCTCCCTGCACAGCCAACTCCGGGCCGGTCTCGACGCGGTCGTCCACCTCGACCGGGACCGCGCCGACGGCCGCCGCCGGGTCACCGGGCTCCACCTGCTGATCGGCGGACCCGACGGCCTGACCTCCACCACCGCCGCCGTCCACTTCGAGCGTGACGGCCGGGTCCGCCCGGGCCCCGGCTGGGCACGGCTGCGGGAGCTGTGCGCCGAACGCGGCGTCGACCTGCCGCCGTGCCCGAGCGGGGCGGTCGGGGTGGTCGGAGCGGTCGAGGTGCCCGCGGAACCCGGGGCGCCCGCGGAACCCGAGGTGCCCGCGGAACCCGAGACGGATGTCACCGAGACCACCGAGGAGACGGCATGACGGCGGGCCGACTGGAGTGCGCCTGGGTGCTCGGGCTGTGCGTGATCGGGGCGGTGGCGTGGTACCTGCTGCGCTCCGCGGTCAGGAGGCCGTGATGGTGGTGGCGGTGACGGCGGGCGTCGAGGCGCCCGCGGGAGCGGTCGGACCGTACGGCGCGGCCTGCGCGGCGACCTTGCTCGGGGTCGCCACCGGGGCGGTCGGCGGACTGCTCGGGGCGGGCTGGCTGATCGGGGTGGGCCGTCGGGCGCGCGGCGGCGGCCGGGCGCGGCGGGTGCTGTCCGGGCAGCGGGGCCGGGCCGAGGCGGGCGGCCGGTTCGGCCGGCCCGACCGGGTGCGGGCGCTGTGGCGGCGTCGGCGTCCGGTCTGGCTGGCGCCGGAACTGCTGCTGCTCCCGCTCGGGGCGGCGGCCGGGCACACCACCTCCTCGGTGCTCCCGCTGCTCGGGGCGGTCGGCGGGATGGTTCCGCTCCGGCGCTGGCGGGCGGGGCGGAGCGCGGCGCGGGCGGCGCGGCGGCGGGCCTCGGCGGTGATCGACCTGTGCGCGGGCCTGGCAGGCGAGTTGCGCAGCGGCGCCACCCCCGGGCAGGCCATGCACGCGGTCCTCAGCCGGGCCGCCCCCGACTGGGGGCACCGCCTCGGCGCCGAACCAGCGGCCCGGCTGGCGGCGGGTCGCTACGGGGCGGACCTGCCCGCGGCGCTCCGCCTGCTGGCCGAACTGCCGGGCGGGGCGGGCGCGGCGGCGATGGCGGCCTGCTGGCAGGTCAGCACCGAGAGCGGCACCGGCCTGGCCGTCGGGCTGGAGCAGGTCGCGGACGCACTGCGGGCCGAGCAGGCCCTGGCCGAGGAGATCGCGGGCGAACTCGCGGGCCCGCGCACCACGATGGCCGTGCTCGCGGCGCTGCCCGCCGTGGGCCTCGGCCTGGGCGCGGCGCTCGGGGCGCACCCCGTCCACGTCCTGCTGCACACGCCCGTGGGCCTGCTCGGCCTGCTGGCCGGGGCCGCGCTGGAGGCGGCCGGGATCGTCTGGACGGCCCGGATCGTCCGGGCCGCCGAGGCCGCCCCGGCCCGTCCCCGGCCGGCCGGACCCGAGGTCGCCCGCTGCGGGATCTCCCGGCGGCGCGATGCGCTTCCGGTCGGTGGCCCGCCGCAGTCGGCGCAGGGGTGGGCGAACCGGTGGGGGTGAGCGGGGCCGCGGAACGGCGAGGGGCGGTGCGGGGGCGTGCCGGCCCAGCTGCGGGGCCGGACCGGACCGGTGCTGGTGCTGGTGCCGGGGGCGACGAGGGACGGGCGAGAGGCGAACGAGGGAGGCGGGGTGAGTGCGATGGCGGTCCTGGTGCCGGCGGCGGTGGCCGGGCTGACCGGGGAGGTGCTGGTGGGGATGCGTCGGCGGGCGGTCCGCCGACGGATCGAGCGGTGCGTTCCGGTAATGTCGGCCTCCGCGGTGCGCGACGGACGGTGCGAGCGGGCCGGGGCGGCCGTACGGCGGTGGCTCGGCCGACTGGCGGGCGACCGGCCGCTGGCGGTGCTGCTCGGCGTGTCGGCCGGGGTGCTGGTCGGTGGCGGGGCGGGCGCGGTGGTGGGGCCGCTGGTCGGCTGGGCGGCCTGGCGGCTGCTGCCCCGGGTGCGGTCGCCGGACGAGCGGTGGCGGGCCGCGGAGCACGACTGGCTGGTCCGTCAGCTCCCGCTGACCGCAGAGCTGCTGGCCGCCTGCCTGGGGTCGAGCAGTTCTCCGGCCGAGGCTGCCGGTGCGGTGGCGGACAGCGTGCCGTCCCCGATGCGGGAGCGCCTCTCCGGAGTCGCCGCCCGGCTCGCCCTCGGTGCCGGGCCGGAGCACTGCTGGGGGCAACTGGCCGACGACTGCCCGCCCCTGGCCCCGCTCGCCCGCTGCCTGGCCCGTACCAGCCTCAGCGGTGCCCCACCGGCCGCGGCCCTGGCGGGACTGGCCCAGTCCCAACGAGCGGCCGCCGCCCGCGCGGCGCACGCAAGGGTCAGACGGGCGGGTGTGCTGGCGACCGCGCCGCTCGGGCTCTGCTTCCTGCCCGCGTTCGTGCTGATCGGCGTGGTGCCGGTGGTCACGGGGCTGACCGCGGCCTTCTCCCAACGCCCGTGAGGCCGTGCCGTCCGCGTGCCGGTCCCGTTCGGGGCCGAGCGGTTCCACGCGGACCACCGGCCCGCACCGATTCCGCCCCGCGCAAGCAAGTTCAAGCCCGTTCGCATTCGTTCACATCCGTTCCCGTGGAAGGGGTCCTCATGAAGAAGCCCGTACGGGCCGCCCGGCCGACCGCCGTGCTGCTCGCCGCCCGCAGGCTCGGCGTTCGGCTCCGGCACCGCTACCGGAGGGCGGCCGGTCAGCCGGACGCCGGGATGAGCACGGCCGAGTACGCGATCGGCACCGTGGCGGCCTGCGCCTTCGCGGCCGCGCTCTACAAGGTGGTGACCAGCAGCGCGGTCTCCGGGGCGCTGACCGAGATGCTCGGACGGGCCCTGCATGCGGTCTGACCGGAGACCCGCGGGTGGCGGCCGGGGCGCGGCGGACAGCGGGATGGTCACGGCCGAGACCGCGGTCGGGCTGCCCGCCCTGGTGCTGCTCGCGGCGATGCTGACCTGGGGCCTGGTGGCGGCCGGTGCCCAGATCCGCTGCGTGGACGCGGCCCGGATCGGGGCCCGGGCCGCCGCCCGCGGCGACACCGACGCGCTGGCCCGGGCCACTGCCGCGGCGCCGCGCGGTGCGAAGGTCGCCATCGACCTGGACGCCACCACCGTCCGGGCCACCGTCGAGGCCCCCTGCCCGGGCCCCGGGCGGCTGGCCGCCCTGCTCTCGGTCCGGCTCACGGCCACGGCGGTGGGCGCCCGGGAGGACGTGCTGGCGGGTGGTGGATGACGTGGACGGCGGTTCGGGACGGACGGGAGGAGGTGGGGCCGTGCGGGGGAGCGGGGCGTCTTCGGGGTCGGCGGACGACCGCGGGTCGGCGACGGTGTGGCTGGTGGCCCTGGGGTCGCTCGGGGTGGTGGTCTTCTCGGCCTGTCTGGCGCTGGGGTCGGTGGTGGCCGCCCGCCACCGTGCCGAGTCGGCGGCCGACCTGGCGGCCCTGGCCGCCGCGGACCGGCTGCTGCTCGACGAGGACGGCGGCTGCGGGAGGGCCGTGGAGTTGACGAGGGCTCAGGAGGGGGTCGAGTTGGTCTCCTGCCGGGTGCTCCCGGAGCAGGACGCGGTGGAGGTGGTGGCCCGGGCGCCGGTCCGCGGCGTCCCGGTGCCGCTCGCCCCGGCCCTGGCCCGCGCCCGGGCGGGACCGATCCGGTCCTGGGCCGGGGAGCCGGGCGGGGCCGGGGAGCCGGGCGGGGCCGGTGAGTTGGGCGGGGCCGCGTTCACCGCCGGGCCCGGCGGGTCCGGTGCCCGTGCCGGGCAGGACGGGCGGGGTGGGCGGGACGGCCCCGGCGGGAACGCCGGGTCAGTTGCTTCCGGCCGGCTCCTCCTCGGGGGCGGGCGGGGTCGGAGCCCCGGCGAGGAGGGTGGTGAGGAGGCGGATCGCGGCGGCCTTGTCGAGCGGTTCGTTGCCGTTGCCGCACTTCGGGGACTGCACGCAGGACGGGCAGCCGCGCTCGCACTCGCAGGCGGCGATGGCGTCCCGGGTCGCGGTCAGCCACTCGACGGCGCGTCGGAAGCCGCGCTCGGCGAAGCCCGCACCGCCGGAGTGGCCGTCGTACACGAAGACCGTGGGCAGTCCGGTGTCGGGGTGCAGCGGGACGGACACGCCGCCGATGTCCCAGCGGTCGCAGGTGGCGAACAGCGGGAGGAGACCGATGGAGGCGTGCTCGGCGGCGTGGGCGGCGCCGGGGAGCTGGTCGAACGGGACGAGCGCGTCGAGGAGTTGGTCCTCGGTGACGGACCACCAGACGGCGCGGGTGCGCAGCGTGCGGGGCGGCAGGTCGAGCTTGCTCTCGCCGAGGACCTCGCCGGTCGAGATCCGCTTGCGGAGGTAGCCGACGACCTGGTTGGTGACCTCCACCGAGCCGAAGCTGAGCCGGGCCTCGCCCCACTCCTCGGTGGTGTCGGTGGACAGGATCGCGATGGAGGTGACGTCCCGGGCGGAGGTGGTGTACGGCGGGTTCGCGGGGGAGACCAGGGCGACCGAGGACTCCAGGTCGAAGTCGCGGACCAGGTAGGTCCGCCCCTGGTGCAGGTGGACGGCGCCGGTGTGCACGGTGGTGTGCGCGGCCTCGGCGTCCACGGTGCCGAGCAGCCGCCCGGTGTCGGCCTCGACGATCTGCACGGGGCTGCCGCCGCTGCCGCGCAGGTCGACGCCGTCGGCGGCGCGTTCGCGGCGGGTCCAGTACCAGGACCCGTCCGAGCGCCGCCGGAGCAGGCCGCGCCGCTCCAGCACCGGCAGCAGCGGTGCGGTGGACGGGCCGAACAGCTCCAGGTCCGCGTCGGTGAGCGGGAGTTCGGCCGCGGCGGCGCACAGGTGCGGGGCGAGCACGTGCGGGTTGTCCGGGTCGAGGACGGTGGCCTCCACCGGGGTGGCGAACAGTGCCTCGGGGTGGTGGACGAGGTAGGTGTCCAGCGGGTCGTCCCGGGCGATCAGCACCGCCAGCGCGCCCTGCCCCTCCCGTCCCGCGCGCCCGGCCTGCTGCCACAGCGAGGCCCGGGTGCCGGGGTAGCCGGCCAGCAGGACGGCGTCCAGGCCGGAGACGTCCACGCCGAGTTCGAGGGCGGAGGTGGAGGCGAGACCGAGCAGCCGACCGGTGTGCAGGTCGCGCTCCAGGGCGCGGCGCTCCTCGGCCAGGTATCCGCCGCGGTACGCGGCGACCCGGGACGCGAGCGGCTGGCCGAGCTGCTCCTGGGCCTGCAGGGCGACCAGTTCGGCGGCCCGCCGGGAGCGGACGAAGGCCACCGTCCGGGTGCCGCCGTGCACCAGGTCGGTGAGCAGGTACCCGGCCTCGGCGGTGGCGCTGCGGCGGACGGGCGCGCCGTGCTCGCCGGTGTTCTCGGTCAGCGGCGGCTCCCAGAGCGCGAACACCATCGGGCCGCGCGGCGAGCAGTCCTCGGTCACGGCGGTGGCGGGCAGGCCGGTGAGCCGTTCGGCGGTGACGGCCGGTTCGGCGGTGGTCGCCGAGGCCAGCAGGAAGGTCGGCTCGGAGCCGTAGCGGGCGCACAGCCGCCGCAGCCGCCGCAGCACCTGGGCGACGTGCGAGCCGAACACGCCGCGGTAGGTGTGGCACTCGTCGACCACGACGTACCGCAGCGCCTTCAGGAAGGAGGACCAGCGCGGGTGGGCCGGGAGTATCCCGCGGTGCAGCATGTCCGGGTTGGTCAGCACGTAGGACGCGTACTGGCGGACCCACTCGCGCTCCTGCGGCGGGGTGTCGCCGTCGTAGAGCGCGACCCGGACGCGGTCGGGGACGAGTTCGGCGGCGCGGCGTCGCTGGTCGGCGGCCAGCGCCTTGGTCGGGGCCAGGTAGAGGGCGGTCGCGCCGCGGCCGTTGCGGGCCTCGGTGCCGGTCAGCAACTCGCTCAGCAGCGGGGCCAGGTAGCCCAGCGACTTGCCCGAGGCGGTGCCGGTGGCGATCACCGTGGTCCGCCCGGCACCGGCCAGGTCCATCGCCTCCGCCTGGTGCGCCCAGGGCAGCACCACGCCGAGCCCGGAGGCCGCGGCGACCACCTCCTGGCGGATTCCTTCCGGCCAGGGTGCATACCGGGCCGCGCGGGCGGGCAGGTGCTCCGTATGGGTGAGGCGATCCGACCTGCCGCGCTCGGTGGAAAGGGTTGCGAGCAGGGCCTCGGGCTGGTGGTGACGGGGCGGCATGAAGACCCAGTGTGTCACCGGCGTGACGGAGAATCGCTGTTAACCATCGTGCGCCCGTGGTCGCAGGTGGTTGAATGAAGCCCGTGACGGCCGCACGGCCGAGGGCCGCAACGCCGAGGCTCCGACCTGCCGGTTCGCCGCGCCCTGGCCCTGCGACCCTGCGGTGGCAGCCGCCGGGTTGAAGATCGCAATGACGTAGCAAGGCAAGGTGCTGGAGGTTCCGTGGACCTGTCCCTGTCGACCCGTACTGTCGGCGATCGCACGGTCGTCGAGGTTGGCGGCGAGATCGATGTGTACACCGCGCCCAAGTTGCGCGAGCAGCTTGTCGAGCTCGTCAACGACGGCAACTACCACCTCGTGGTGGACATGGAGGGCGTCGACTTCCTCGACTCCACCGGCCTCGGCGTGCTGGTCGGCGGCCTGAAGCGGGTGCGTGCGCACGAGGGCTCGCTGCGCCTGGTGTGCAACCAGGAGCGCATCCTCAAGATCTTCCGGATCACCGGCCTGACCAAGGTGTTCCCGATCCACAACTCGGTGGACGAGGCCGTCGCCGCGACCGACTGACGACTCCTCGTCGATCGGTCGTTCCCACCGAACCACTTCGATCGACCGTCGCCGGTCGGCGGGGCCCCGCGCCCTGCCCGGCCGGCGTGGTCGGTGTCCCCGCCCCCGTCGTGCGGGCCGGTGCGTCCGGCGAGCGGGGAGCAACCCCGGAGGGGAGACATGGCAACCGTCGAACTTCGATTCAGCGCGCTTCCCGAGCACGTGCGCACCGCCCGGCTGGTGGCCGCCGCGGTGGCCAGACGGGCCGGTGTGGACGAGTCGGTGCTCGACGAGTTGCGCCTCGCCGTCGGCGAGGCCTGCTCGCGGGCCGTGGCACTGCACCGGCGCAACGGTGTGGACGGCGCGGTCCGGGTGGCGCTCACCGAGCAGGAGAAGCGGTTCCTCATCGAGGTCGCCGACGAGGCCGGTCCGGCGCACGCCGCCGGGGCCGCCGCGAACGGCGGCGACCCGGAGGACGAGGACGCGCTCGGCCTCGCGGTGATCACCGGCCTGGTCGAGGACGTCGAGGTCGGCAACGGCTCCGACGGCGGCGTGATCCGGATGAGCTGGCCGGTCGCCCCGGTCTCCGTCGTGGTCTGAACCCGCTGGACGGTCGGCGTCCCGGCGGCCGGGCCGCCGGGTTCCGCGCTGCCGCGGTGCGGCCTGCCCGGTGGGCGGGGCCGGGCGGCCGTGTAGGTTCGCTGGCGATGCCCGGAGCCGGGCGTCAGTGACCGAAAGGGCCCCGGTGAAGAAGCGACTGGTGACCGTCCCCGCGCTCGGCGCGCTGCTCGCGCTCGCTGCGGTCGGCTGCACGGCCGACGATTCGGCGGCGAAACTCGACGGCTGGGCGAAGAGCGTCTGCGACGCGGCCAAGGACCCGGTCGCGCAGTCCCGGGCAGCCCTCGCGGACACCGCGGACGTCAAGGAGGGCGAGGCCCCCGCCGACCTGCAGAAGCGGCTCTCCACCGACCTGGCCTCGCTCGCCACCACCAACCAGCAGCTGGCCGACGCGGTGCAGAAGGCCGGTGCGCCGAAGATCGACGACGGGGCGAAGGTCCAGCAGGACGCCGTCAACGAGTTGAAGCAGGTCGCCCAGGGCTACCTGGACGCGCAGAAGAAGCTCGACGCGCTGGCCAGCACCGACCAGGCCAAGTTCGCGGACGGGCTGCGCAGCGTCGGCGACCAGGTGCAGCAGCTCTCCCAGGTCTCCACCTCCGCGCTGGCCACCCTGCAGAGCGGCGACCTGGGCAACGCGATGAAGAAGCAGCCCGGCTGCAAGGCCGGTGCCGCGGGGGCGGGCGCGGCCTCCGCCGAGCCGTCCTCCGGTGCGACCGGCACTCCGGCCCCCGGCGACGGTGCCTCCCCGGCGGCCGGTCCGGCCTCCGGCAGCCCTTCCGGGGACGCCGCGCAGTCCGGTTCGCCCTCGCCCGCCAAGAGCTGAGGCTCCGGGGACGGGCCGTCGCCGACGGGCCGGGGCGCCCGTCCGGTGGGGCGGGCGGGGTGCCGGGCGGGGGAGAATGGCGGGGTGACGAACAGCCCCGTTCTTGATTCCGGCCGGATGGCGGAGTTCCGCGAGGCGCTGCTGAGCGCCTCCTTCACCGCCGACGGACTGCTGGACCTGCTCGGCCCGACCGCGTACGCGGCGCTGGCCCGGAGCGAGGCCGTTCCCGCGCTGCGGGCGACCCGCGGCGGTTCGCCGCTGGAGACCCTGGTGCGGCTGTTCCTGCTGCAGCGCCCGGTCCCCCGGGCCGCGGCCGCCGCCGCGCTGCCCGGCGGCGGGCCGGGCGGCGGTCTGCTGGAGGGCCTGCTGGCCGACGGCTGGCTCACGGCCGACGGGGACGACCTGCGCGCCACGGTGGACGTGCGGCCGTACGCCGACGAGGTGGCCGGGCTGCCCAGCGCCGACGCCTGGGTGGTGTCCGACCTGGGCTGCGCGGTCGGCGGTGCGGGCGGGATCGGTTCGGGCCGGACGGCCGCCGGGGTCGAGCGGCGCGACCTGGTGCTCGGGGTCGGCGGGGCGTCCACCACGCTGGCCAACCTGACGGTGCGCCGGCCGGTCCGCGAGGTGCTGGACCTGGGCTCCGGCTCCGGCGTGCAGGCCCTGCACGCGGCCCGGCACGCCCAGCGGGTCACCGCCACCGACCTCAACCCGCGCGCCCTGCACTTCACCCGGCTGACCGCCGCGCTCTCCGGCTTCGACCAGGTGGAGACCGCCGAGGGCAGCCTGTACGAGCCGGTCGGCGACCGGCGCTTCGACCTGATCGTCTCCAACCCGCCGTTCGTGATCTCCCCGGCGGGCCGGTTCACCTACCGGGACGGCGGGATGGCCGGTGACGAGCTGTGCCGCAGCGTGGTCCGCGGCGCGGCCGCCCACCTGGCGCCCGGCGGCTACTGCCAGCTGCTGGCGAACTGGCAGCACGTCAAGGGCGAGGACTGGCACGACCGGCTGGCCGGCTGGGTGGCCGGCACCGGCCTGGACGCCTGGGTGGTGCAGCGCGAGGTGCAGGACGTCGCCCAGTACGCCGAGCTGTGGCTGCGCGACGGCGGCGACCACCGCGGCGGGGAGTACGCCGCGCGCTACGAGGAGTGGCTGGACGGCTTCGAGGCGGCGGGCGTGGAGGGCATCGGCTTCGGCTGGATCACCCTGCGGGCCTCCGGCGCGGCCGAGCCCGTGGTGCGGATCGAGGAGTGGCCGCACCCCGTCGAGCAGCCGCTCGGCCCGCACATCGAGGAGTGGTTCGCCCGGCAGGACTTCCTGCGCGCCCACGACGACGCCGGGCTGCTCGCCGCCCGCTACCTGCTCGCCGACGAGGTGGTCCAGGAGCAGATCGGCGACCCCGGCTCGGAGGACCCGGAGCACGTGGTGCTCCGGCACAACCGGGGCATGCGCCGGGCCACCAAGGTCGACACGGTCGGCGCGGGCTTCGTGGGCGTCTGCGACGGCACCCTCGCCGCCGGGGAGATCGTCGACGCGATCGCCCACCTGCTCGGCGAGGACGCGGCGCAGCTGCGCGAGCGGGTGCCCGAGTCGCTGCGGCTGCTCACCGAGCAGGGCTTCGTCGAACCGGTGCGCTGACCCCGCCTGCCTGCCTGCCTGCCCGACCGTCCGCCGCGCCACGCCGGGCCGGACCGCGCCGGACCGGACCACGTCGGGCCGGGCCGCGCCGGGCCGGGCCGCGCCGCGGTGACGTTGGTCACCGGGCGGGCCGGCGACCCGCGCGCCCCGGGCCCGCCCCGCAGGGCGGCCGGGTCGCCGTCGGCGGCGTGTTCACCTCGTCGTTCCCCGCGCGTGGCCGGGCGTACCCCGGGTGTCCGCCGCCGGTTGTCCACCGGCTGCCAGGGTGCTGTCCACAGGCTGTGGAAGCGCGGGGGAGGACCGGGGTGGAGACGCCGACGACGCTGGTGGGCGGGGCGGTCCTGACGGTCTTCGGGAGCGCGCTGCTGCTGTGGTGCGCCGTGGAACTGCGCCTTCGCCACCACCTGCGTCGGCGTGGCGTGCCCGCCACCGCGCAGGTGGTGGCCGACCCGGACCGGGGCGGCGCGATGGACAGCAGCCCGCTGCTGTCCTACCCGGTGGAGGCGCCCGGCGTCCCGGCCGGCAGCGCCGCGGGCCCCGGCCCCGCCCCCGGCACCGGCACCGGCACCGTCCACGGCGTCGTCCACGAACTGCACCCGGTCGCCGGCCCGGGCGGGCCGGGCGAGTCGTACCGGTTGGTGCTGGCCCGGCCGCGGGGCAGCACCCCGCTGCGGCGGCCGGTCCGGCTGGCGCCGGGCGCGGCCGTCCAGGTCGCCTACGACCCGCAGCGGCCGGAGCGGGTGGTGCTGGCCGCGCACGAGGAACTTCCCTCGCTGCCCGCCGACCTGTTCTGGGCGCTGCTCGCCACGTCCGCGTTGGCCGGGGGCCTGACGCTGCTGGCCGTGGCGCTGCGCTGACGCGTCCGGGTCGGGGCGGCGGAGTGGCCGACCGGTCACGGAGCGCGTTCCTCCGGATCCGGGGAACGGGACGTCCGGCGGGCTCGGGGACGGGTTCCGGCCGTTCGTCGGAGGGCGGTCGGCACCCGGTGGCGGGCCTGGTTGCCGGGGAAAGACATGCCCCGGGGCCTGCCATCGGGTTACCGTTCGAGTGGCGTCGGTCGGCCTTGCCGGTGAAAAAGCAGGTTCCGTCCGTTTGACAAGGGTGGCCGGGGTACGGTCACACTCCGCTGGTGGGGCCGTCGCGCTACGGCAGCCCAGGAGCTTTGGTGAACGACCGGGAGAGAAGAGCGAAGGTGTCCCCGAGCAGCGAGACCGCGCACGGCAAGCGACTCGTCATCGTCGAGTCGCCGGCCAAGGCCAAGACGATCAAGGGCTACCTCGGGCCCGGCTACATCGTCGAGGCCAGTGTCGGTCACATCCGTGACCTGCCGGGTACGGCAGCCGAGGTCCCGGACGAGTACACCGGCGAGGTGCGCCGCCTCGGCGTCGACGTGGACCACGACTTCGCTCCGATCTACGTGGTGAACCCGGACAAGAAGTCCCAGGTCACCAAGTTGAAGTCGTTGCTGAAGGAGTCCGACGAACTCTTCCTCGCCACCGATGAGGACCGCGAGGGCGAGGCCATCGCGTGGCACCTGCAGGAGGTGCTCAAGCCCAAGGTGCCGGTGCACCGGATGGTCTTCCACGAGATCACCAAGGACGCCATCCAGGAGGCCGTGCGCAACCCGCGGCACCTGAACAAGCGCCTGGTCGACGCGCAGGAGACCCGCCGCATCCTGGACCGCCTCTACGGCTACGAGGTCTCCCCGGTGCTGTGGAAGAAGGTCATGCCGAAGCTGTCGGCGGGCCGCGTCCAGTCGGTGGCCACCCGCCTGGTGGTCGAGCGCGAGCGCGAGCGGATCGCCTTCACCTCGGCCTCGTACTGGGACCTGATCGGCACCTTCGGCACCGGCCGCACCTCCGCCGACGCCGCGAACCCGGAGTCCTTCGGGGCCCGCCTGGTCGCGGTCGACGGCAAGCGCGTCGCCACCGGCCGCGACTTCGGTCCGGACGGCCGCCTGAAGAGCGCCGCGACCACCCTGCACCTGGACGAGCAGGCCGCCCGCGCGCTGGCCGCCGGGCTGCAGCAGACCGCGTTCAGCGTCCGCAGCGTCGAGTCCAAGCCGTACCGCCGCTCCCCGTACGCGCCGTTCCGCACCACCACGCTGCAGCAGGAGGCCAGCCGCAAGCTGGGCTTCGGTGCGAAGCGGACCATGCAGGTCGCGCAGAAGCTGTACGAGAACGGCTTCATCACCTACATGCGCACCGACTCGACCACGCTGTCGGAGACCGCGGTCACCGCGGCCCGCACCCAGGTCACCCAGCTCTACGGGGCCGACTACCTGCCGTCCGCGCCGCGCACCTACGCCTCCAAGGTGAAGAACGCGCAGGAGGCGCACGAGGCGATCCGCCCGTCCGGGGACCGCTTCCGCACGCCCGCCGAGACCGGGCTGGGCGGCGACGACTTCCGGCTGTACGAGCTGATCTGGATGCGCACCGTCGCCTCCCAGATGAAGGACGCGGTCGGCCAGTCGGTGACCGTCAGGGTCGGCGGCCGGGCCGCCGACGGGCGGGACGCCGAGTTCTCCGCCTCCGGCAAGATCATCACCTTCCACGGCTTCCTGAAGGCGTACGTCGAGGGCGCGGACGACCCGAACGCCGAGCTGGACGACCGCGAGCGCCGCCTGCCGCAGGTCGCCGAGGGCGACCCGCTGGCCGCCGAGAAGCTCACCCCCGAGGGCCACGCCACCAAGCCGCCGGCCCGCTACACCGAGGCCTCGCTGGTCAAGGAGCTGGAGGACCGGGAGATCGGCCGCCCGTCCACCTACGCCTCGATCATCGACACGATCATCAACCGCAAGTACGTGTTCAAGAAGGGCACCGCCCTGGTGCCGTCCTTCCTGTCCTTCGCGGTGGTCAACCTGCTGGAGAAGCACTTCGGCCGGCTGGTCGACTACGACTTCACCGCGAAGATGGAGGACGACCTCGACCGGATCGCGGCCGGCCAGGCCGAGTCCGTGCCGTGGCTCAAGCGCTTCTACTTCGGCGCGGGCGAGGCGGACGCGGCGGTCGGCGTCGCCGCCGACGCCGGGAACGGCGACGGCGACCACCTCGGCGGCCTGAAGGAACTCGTCACGGACCTGGGCGCGATCGACGCCCGGGAGATCAGCTCCTTCCCGATCGGCGACGGCATCGTGCTCCGGGTCGGCCGCTTCGGCCCGTACGTCGTGCGGCCCACCCCGGAGGGCGAGGCCGAGCAGCGCGCCGACGTGCCCGAGGACCTGCCGCCGGACGAGCTGACCGTCGAGCTCGCCGAGGAGCTGTTCGCCAAGCCCAGCGGCGAGCGCGAGCTCGGCACCGACCCGGTCAGCGGCAACCCGCTGGTCGCCAAGGCCGGCCGGTACGGCCCGTACGTCACCGAGGTGCTGCCCGAGGGCACGCCGAAGACCGGCAAGAACGCCGTCAAGCCGCGCACCGCCTCGCTGTTCAAGTCGATGGACCTGGACACCGTCACGCTGGAGGACGCGCTGAAGCTCCTCTCGCTGCCGCGGGTGGTCGGCACCGACGCCGAGGGCAACGAGATCACCGCGCAGAACGGCCGCTACGGCCCGTACCTCAAGCGCGGCACCGACTCGCGCTCGCTGACCAGCGAGGACCAGCTGCTCTCCATCACCCTGGACGAGGCGCTGGCCATCTACGCCCAGCCCAAGGCGCGCGGGCGGGCCGCCGCCGCGCCGCCGCTCAAGGAGCTCGGCACCGACCCGGTCAGCGAGCGGCCCGTGGTGGTCAAGGACGGCCGGTTCGGCCCGTACGTCACCGACGGGGAGACCAACGCGACGCTCCGCAAGGACGACGAGGTCGAGACCATCACCCCGGAGCGGGCGTACGAGCTGCTCGCCGAGAAGCGCGCCCGCGGGCCGGTGAAGAAGACCGCCAAGAAGGCCCCGGCCAAGAAGGCCACCGCGACCAAGACCGCGGCGAAGAAGGCGACGGCGACCAAGACCGCCGCCAAGAAGACCGTGGCCAAGAAGACCGCGACGGTGAAGAAGACGGCGGCGAAGAAGACCACCGCCAAGGCCGCGGCCGCCCGGGAGACCGGCGCCGCGGACGGCGGTTCCGAGGAGAGCTGACGGACGCTCCGTAACGGGCCTGTTCGAATCCGGGCGGGCCCGTTAAGGACGGGCACCCGCACTCGCTACGCTGACCGTATGACGAGCGAGGAGCTGCCCCCCACCGCACGCACCGCCGCCCCCGGCCTCCCCGAGGCCGCCCCCGCCGGGACGCCCGGCGAGCGGGCCCGTGCGCTGCTGAGGCTGCGGCCCTACCGGAAACTCTGGACCACCCAGCTGCTCGGCGGCACGGCCGACCGGCTGGCCGTCCTGGTGCTGGTGCCGCTCACCGTGGTCGCCGCCGCGCTCGGCGGCCAGTTCGGGCACGGCTACCGGGCGCTCGCGCTCGCCGTCGCCGCGCTGTTCGCGGCCCGGCTGTTCGCCACCGGCCTGGTCGGCGCGGTCCTGCTCGGCCCCGTCCACGCCCTGGTCGGCGGCAAGCTCGACCGCCGCTGGAGCCTGCTCGGCGCCGACCTGTTCCGCGCCCTGCTGATCGGCCTGGCCCCCTGGTGGGCCGTCTGGTCGCCCGGCTCGGCGACCTGGCTGCTGCTCGGCACCGCCTTCCTGGCCGGCGCCGCCGAACGGGTCTGGACCATCGGCAAGGCCGCCGCCGTCCCCGGCCTGCTGGCCGTCCCCGAGCAGCCCGGCCCGCCGTCCGCCGCCGCGCTGGACGCCGTCCGCACCCTCGACGCCCGGACCGGCTGGGCCGCCCTGCCGCTGGCCGCCGCCGGGCTGGTCGGCTTCACCCTGCTCAACAACGTGCTCGCCGCGCTCGGCCTGGAGTGGCTGCGCACGCACCAGCTCACCGTCGCCGGGCTCGGCGCCGCCGCGCTGTTCGTCACCAACGCCGCGCTGCTGTACCTCCAGGAGCTCCCGGCCGGGGCCGGCGCCGCGCCGCGCTCCCCGCTGCAGGGCCTGCGCGCCCCCACCGACGCCACGCCCGGTCCGTCCCTGAAGAAGGGCCGCACCGGCTCCGCCCCGTACTTCACCTTCTCGATCGCCGCCGCGTACGCCTCGATGGCCGGGGTCGCCGCGCTCGGCCTGCTCACCGCGGGCGAGCACCTGGCCGGGCCGATCGGCTACGGCCTGCTGGTGCTGGCCGCCGCGGGCGCCCCCGCGATCGGCGTCCGGCTCAGCCGGGCCACCCTGCCGGGCCTGTCCCGCCGCCGGCTGCTGGCCCTCGGCCTGGTCACCTCCGGCGTGGCGCTGATCCTGGCCGGGCTCGTCCTCGACTTCGTCCTGGTGCTGCTGCTCACCGTGCTGGCCGGGCTGGCCGCGGGCGTGGTCATCGCCACCGGACGCGGCCTGCTCGCCCAGGAGATCGAGGAGATCCGGCTCGGCAAGGTCACCGAACACCTGTACGCCGTCCTGCGGGCCGTCGTCGGCGCCGCCCTGGTCGGCATGCCGCTGCTGGCCGCCGCGTACGGGCAGGTCGCCCTCGGCGAGGTCGGCCGCGGCCACTTCACCTTCATCCACGACGGCGCCGCGCTCGCCGTCTCCACCGCCGGGCTGCTGACCCTGGTGCTGGCCGCCGTGGTGCTGCTCAAGACCGACGACCAGCGCGGCGTCGTCCCGTTCGGCCGCGAACTCGCCGGGGCCGTCCGCGGGCAGGCCGCGCTCGCCCCGCACCGGGCCGCCGGCAAGGGCTACTTCATCGCCCTGGAGGGCGGCGACGGGGCCGGCAAGTCCACCCAGGCGCAGGCCCTGGCCGAGTGGATCCGGGCCAAGGGCCACGAGGTCGTCCTCACCCGCGAGCCCGGCGGCTCCCCGATCGGGCAGCGGCTGCGCGCCCTCGTCCTGGACGTCGGCAACACCGGGCTCTCGCACCGGGCCGAGGCGCTGATCTACGCCGCCGACCGGGCCGAGCACGTCGAGAACGTCATCCGCCCCGCCCTGGAGCGCGGCGCGGTGGTCATCACCGACCGGTACATGGACTCCTCGATCGCCTACCAGGGCGCGGGCCGCGACCTCGCAGCCACCGAGGTCGCCCGGATCTCCCGCTGGGCCACCGGCGGGCTCGTCCCCGACCTGACGGTCGTCCTGGACGTCGACCCGACCGCCGCCCGGGACCGCTTCACCGAGGCGCTGGACCGGCTGGAGTCCGAGCCCACCGAGTTCCACCAGCGGGTCCGCTCCGGCTTCCTGGCGCTCGCCGCCGCCGACCCGGCCCGCTACCTGGTCGTCGACGGCACCCAGGCCCCCGCCGTCGTCACCACCGCGATCCGGCACCGGCTCGACCGCGAACTGCCGCTCTCCGACCAGGAGAAGGCCGCCAAGGCCGAGCAGGAGCGCAAGGCCCGCGAGGAGGCCGCCCGGCGCGCCGCCGAGGCCGAGGCCGCCCGCAAGGCCGCCGAGGAGGCCGAGCGCAAGCGCCTCGAACTGCTGGAGCAGCTGCGCGCCGAGCAGGCCGAGAAGGACCGGCTCGCCGCCGAGGAGGCCGCCCGCGCCGAGGCTGAAGCCGCCCGCAAGGCCGCCGAGGCCGCCCGGCGCGCCGCCGAGGCGGAGGCCGCGCGCCGCGCCGAGGAGGACGCGAAGCGGCGCGCCGAGGAGGCCGCCCGGGCCGAGGCGGCGGCGGAGGCGGCCCGCGAGGCCGCGGCCGAGGAGGCCGCCCGGGCCGAGTTCGCCCGCCAGCGCGAACTGCAGCGGGAGGAGCAGCGGCGGCGCGCCGAGGAGGCGCTGCAGCGGGCGGAGGCCACGCGGCGGGCCGCGGAGGCGGAGGCGGCGCTCGCGGCGGGGGCCGCTCCTGCCGGTGCGGCGGCCGACGAGACCGCGGTGCTGCCGAAGGTCGCGGGGGAGGCCGCGGGGACCGCGGAGGAGGGGGCGGACACGGAGACCACCCGCGAGCTGCCCAGGCCCGCGCCGGTCGCTCCGGCTGCTCCGGTCGCTCCGGCTGCTCCGGCGTCGGCCGCTCCGGCTGTTCCGGCTGTTCCGGCGTCGGCCGCTCCGGAGGCCGACGAGACCGCGGTGCTGCCGGTGGTCGAGGACGGGGGCCGGGGCGGGGACGTCGAGGAGACGGCCGTGCTGCCCAAGGCGGACGACCCGACCGCGCGGGTGCCCAGCGGCCTGTTCCGGGACGAGGACGACTCCGCGCGGACCCGCGAGCTGCGGCCCCGGCCGGAGTGGGCCGAGGAGACGCCGCTCGACGACCTGCCCAGCCTGACCGACAGCCTGCTCGGCTCCCGCGAGGAGTGGGCCCGCTGGGAGGCCGACGAGCCCGAGGGCGGGGCGGACCAGCAGCCGAAGAAGGGTGGCTGGCGGCGGCGCAAGGACTGACCGTCCGAGCAACGGACGGAGCGGCGCAGCACGTGCGGCGAGGCCGCGACGGGAGGCAGGCCACTGCCCGCGTCGCGGCCTCGTCGGCGTGCGGCCCCTGCTGCGGCGTCCGGGTGTCCCCGAGCTGTCCGCGGGCGGGGTTAGGCTCGGCGGGGCGGTGGCAGCAGGTGGCAGTGGTGACGAGGAGCGCGGCGTGAGTGTGTGGGACGACCTGGTGGGGCAGGACCGGGTGGTCGAGCAGCTGCAGGCGGCGGCGCGGGCGGCCCGGGCGAGCGTGCTGGCGGGCCGGAGGGAGGCCCCGGCGGGGAACGCCTCGCTGATGACGCACGCGTGGCTGTTCACCGGACCGCCCGGGGCCGGGCAGGTGACGGCGGCGCGGGCGTTCGCGGCGGCGCTGCAGTGCACCAGTCCGGACCTGGACCTGGGCGGCGTGCCGGGCTGCGGGTTCTGCGACGGGTGCCACACCGTGCTGTCGGGCAGCCACGCGGACGTGAAGCAGGTGCGCACCGACGGCCTGTCGATCGGCGTCGGCGACATGCGCGACCTGGTGCTGCGGGCGGCGAGCTACCCGACCGGCGGCCGCTGGTCGGTGATCCTGGTGGACGCCGCGCACCGGCTCACCGAGGCGGCGGCGAACGCGCTGCTGAAGGGCGTCGAGGAGCCCTCGCCGCGGACGGTGTGGCTGCTGTGCGCGCCCTCGGTGCAGGACGTGCTGCCGACGATCCGCTCGCGCTGCCGCCTGCTGGTGCTGCGCACGCCCGCCGCGGAGGCGGTCGCCGACATGCTGGTGCGGCGGGACGGGGTGGAGCCGGAGGCGGCCCGGGTGGCGGCGCTGGCCGGGCAGGGCGACATCGACCGCTCGCGGCGCCTCGCGGTGGACGAGCAGGCCCGGGCGCGCCGGGCCGAGGTGCTGCGGATCCCGCTGGAGGTGGCCGACCTGGGCGGCTGCCTGGCGGCCGCGCAGCGTCTGGTGGACACCGCGAAGGCGGACGCCGAGGCGCTGGCCGAGACCCAGGACGCCCGGGAGACCGAGGACCTGCGGGCCGCGTACGGCGCCGCGGAGGGCAGCCGGGCGCCGCGCGGCATGGCCGGGGCGGTGAAGGAGCTGGAGAAGCGGCAGAAGAGCCGGGCCACCCGGACCCGCCGCGAGACGCTGAACGTGGCGCTGGGCGACCTGCTGGGCTTCTACCGGGACGTGCTGGCCCTGCAACTGGGCGCGGGCGGGGCGCTGGCCAACGACGACCAGCGCCCGGCGCTGCAGCGGGTCGCGGGCCAGGGCGCGCCGGAGAACACGCTGCGCCGGATCGAGGCGGTACTGGCCTGCCGCCGGGCGCTGGAGCGGAACGTGGACCCGCTGCTGGCGGTGGAGGCGATGACGGTGGCGCTGCGGGCGGGCTGAGCGCTCCGGGGCCGGAGGGCTCGGATTCGGGGGGCTCGGGGCTCGGGGCCGGGGCTCGGGGCCGGGGCCGGGGCCGGGGCTCGGGGCTCCGGGTTCGAGGCCGGGGTTCGGGGCCGTCCGGCCGTCGCTCGTTCGAGTGAACGTGCGGAGACGCCCGTACCGCCCCGGGGCGAGTGGGCACCTGGTCTTGCACCCTGTGCACTGACCACGCGCCCGCGTCCGGCGGCCGGTCCTTCCCCGAGGTGGTGCGTCCCATGCCCCGTTCGCTCCTCGTCCTGTCGTTGCTGGTGGCGGTGGTGGCGGGCAGTTGGCTCGCCCGGTCGGCGATGGTGCGCTGGCGGGACCTGCGGGCCGCGCAGACGTACGAGCTGGCGGCGGAGGCGCGGCCGGTGCTGGTGCGGGCGTTCGCCGCGGCGCTGTGCCTGACGTGCGTGAGCGCGCTGGGGGTGGCGGTGCTGCTGGGGGAGCGCGGCGGGCGCGGGGCGGTGCGGGCGGCCGCGGCGGAGGCGGGCGGTGCGGACCGGGTGGCGCCCCCGCCGGTGCCCTCGGCGTCCGCTTCGTCCGCTCCTTCGGGTTCGGCTTCGGGTCCTGCTGCGGCCCCGGCCCCTGCTGCGGCTCCGGCGGTGGCGTTCGCGAGCGTGGGCCGGGCGGCGGGCGGGGAGTTGATGCAGGGTTCGGTGCCCGGGCCGGACGGGCGGTCGCGGACGGTGCGGGTGTGGCTGCCGGCCGAGTACGGGAAGAGCCCGGCGGAGCGGTTCCCGGTGATCGTGCTGCACTCCGGGACGCCCGGGCGGACCGCCGACGCCGACCTGCCGGACGTGTTCGACGGGGTGGCGTCGGCGGTGCAGCAGGGCAGGGCGCGCCCGTTCGTGGTGGTCGCCCCCGAGGCGCCCGGCGGCACCGGCCACCCCTGCGACCTGGTGGCGGCCGCCCCGCAGGCGGTCGCGGACGACGCGGCGCTGCGTTCGGCCGTCGGCACGGCCTTCCGCACCCTGCCGCCCGGCCCCGCGGGCTGGAGCGTCCTCGGCGTGGACGGCGGCGCCCCCTGCGCGGCGGCGGCCGGACTGGCCCGGCCCGACCTGTACGGGGCGGCCGCGGCGGTCTCCGGCCGGTACGACGCGCGGGCGCTGGTCGGGGCGGCGGCGGAGGCGCCCGGTGCGGTGACGGCACGGCTGCTGCTGGCCGCGGCGAAGCGCGACACGGACGGGCTGGCGTCCGGGCGGGCCGTGCAGACGGCGTTGCAGGGCGCCAAGTCGCGTGCCCAGGTGCGGACTTCGGAGGTGGTGCAGGACTACACGCCGGAGCGGGAGCGGCTGCGGCTGGTGCGGGTCGCGGTGCAGTACCTGGCGGAGGGCCTGGCCAAGTAGCGGCCGTTCGCCGGGGGGCGGGGTCGGGGCGTTGGGCGCGGGTGGTTCGGCGCGGGTGGTTCGGCGCGGGTGGTTCGGCGTGGGCCGGGGTTGGGCCGTTCGGCGTGGGCCGTGGTGCGATCGGCGGCGTGCCGGTCGGCCGGGCGGGGGGTGCGCGGAGCGGGTCGCCGGGCGTGGCGGTGCTGCCCGCTAGGCTCGGCCTCCCGGTGTCGGCCCCGGCTGCCGCGCCGTTTCCCAGGGGAGAGGACCCACCTTCATGAGAGTCGCCCGGAGCCGTCGGTCGGTGTCCGCCGCGCTGGCCGCCGCCCTGTCGCTGCTGCTGGCGGGCTGTAGCTCCGGGCACCCGACCTCGTCCGGCACCCCGTCCGGCAGCCCGGACAGCTCCACCGACAGCGTGGCGACCGGCGCGCCCCCGTCCGGGGCCACCCCGCTGGAGCCGCTGCCGGTCGAGCGACCGGCGGGCCTCGACCCGTACTACGCGCAGAAGTTGGGCTGGCGGGCGTGCGACTCCGGTTTCGAGTGCGCGACCTTCAAGGTGCCGCTGGACTACGCGCACCCGGGTGGGCGGGACGTGGAGCTGTCGGTGGTGCGCAAGCCCGCGGGCGACCCGGCGCACCGGATCGGTTCGCTGCTGCTCAACCCGGGCGGCCCGGGCGGGTCGGCGGTCGACTACCTGGAGCGGGTCGCGGCGCGCTACGACGCGGGGGTGCGCTCCGACTACGACCTGGTGGGCTTCGACCCGCGCGGGGTCGGGCGTTCGGCCCCGATCACCTGCCTGTCCGGCGACCGGATGGACGCGTACACCACCGTCGACCTCACCCCCGACGACCAGGGCGAGATCGACGCGGTGGTGACCGCCGACAAGGAGTTCGCGGCCGGCTGCCGGGCGGAGGCGGGCGACCTGCTGGGCCACGTCTCCACCGTGGAGGCGGCCCGCGACATGGACGTGCTGCGGGAACTGGTCGGCGACCGGAAGCTCAACTACGTCGGCAAGTCGTACGGCACCTTCCTCGGCGCGACGTACGCGGGCCTGTTCCCGAGCCGGGTCGGCAAGGTCGTCCTGGACGGGGCGATGGACCCCTCGCTGGACGCCGCCGCCGGCAACCTCACCCAGGCGGGTGGTTTCGAGACCGCCTGGACGGCGTTCGCCAAGGACTGCGTCAAGCGCGACGACTGCCCCGTCGGGCGCAGCGTCGAGGAGGCCGGGAAGAAGCTCACCGCGCTGTTCGCGCAACTCGACGCGAAGCCGCTGCCCACCGAGCAGAACCGCCCGCTGACCGAGCCCCAGGCGCTCACCGGCGTCGCCGAGGCGATGTACGCCGAGTCGCTCTGGTCCTACCTGCGCGAGGCGCTGACCACCGCGCAGGCGGGCGACGGCAGCGGGCTGCTCAAGCTCGCCGACAGCTACTACGGGCGCAACGGCGACGGTAGCTACGACAACCTGATGTACGCCAACTCGGCGGTCAACTGCCTCGACCTGCCCGCCCCGTTCGCCGACCCGGCCGCGGTCGCCGCGGCCGTCCCCGCCTTCGAGAAGGCCGCCCCGCACTTCGGTCGCAACATGGCCTGGATGGCGCTCAGCTGCGCGTACTGGCCCGACAAGGCCACCGGCGCCCCGCACACCGTGCGCGCCGCCGGGTCCGACCCGATCGTGGTCGTCGGCACCACCCGGGACCCGGCCACCCCGTACGCCTGGGCGAAGTCGCTGGCCGGGCAGTTGGAGGCCGGGCGGCTGCTCACCTACGAGGGCGACGGGCACACCGCGTACCAGCGGCAGAACGCGTGCATCGACAACGCGATCAACGACTACCTGCTCGGTGGGCAGGCGCCCGCGAACGGGAAGGTCTGCAAGGACTGATCCGGCCGGTCCGGGGGCCGGTGGGTGGCCGGGGCGGGTGACCGACAGGAGCATTTCGGGTCGACGGGGCTGGCGGATAGCATGGCGCAGCCCTCGCGGCGTCCCCCCGCCTGCCCGCTCCCTGGAGACCGAAGTGCTCGGAGTCCACGACCTGGCCACCTACGTCCTCGGCGCACTGGCCATCGTCCTGCTGCCCGGACCCAACTCCCTCTACGTGCTCTCCGTCGCCGCCCGCCGGGGCGTCCGCACCGGCTACCGCGCGGCCTGCGGCGTCTTCCTCGGCGACCTCGTCCTGATCAGCCTCACCTCCCTCGGCGCGGCCTCCCTGCTCCGGGCCAACCCCGCGGTCTTCGCCGTGGTCAAGTTCGGCGGCGCCGCCTACCTGCTGTGGATCGGCTACGGCATGCTGCGGGCGGCCCGCCAGATGTGGCGCGAACGCGCCCTGGTCGAGGCCCCCGCCGCCGAGGACGCCGCCGCGACGGCCGGTGAGCGGCCGTTCCGGCGCGCACTGATGATCAGCCTCTTCAACCCCAAGGCGATCCTCTTCCTGCTCTCCTTCTTCACCCAGTTCGTCGACCCCTCCTACGGCGCCCCGGTCCTCTCCTTCGCCCTCCTCGGCGGCGTCCTGCAGGTCTTCTCCTTCCTCTACCTCTCCCTGCTGATCTTCACCGGCACCACGCTCGCCAATGCCTTCCGCCGCCGCAAGCGCCTCTCCGCCGGCCTCACCTCCTCCGTCGCCGTCCTCTTCGCCGGCTTCGCCGCCAAGCTCGCCGTCTCCTCCGCCTGACCCGCCCGCCGCGCCCTCCCGTCTGCACCGGCCCGGCCACCGCGTACGGATCACCCCCGGAAACTGTGTAGACTGGCGCGCGTTGCCGATGCGACCCTTGCCCTCACGGGCCGGGTCACCGGCAGCGGTGCCGCCTTAGCTCAGTTGGCCAGAGCAACGCACTCGTAATGCGTAGGTCATGGGTTCGAATCCCATAGGCGGCTCAGTGAAGGCCCAGATCGGATGGTTTCCGGTCTGGGCCTTTGGGTTTTCTGCGGCTTGCGGGGGCGGGCTGGGCCGGGCCGGGTCAGGGGGCGGGGTGGCCGAGGCGGAAGCCGATGCCGCGGATGGTGATGATCCAGGTGGGGCCGAGTTTGGCGCGCAGGGTGCTGACGTGGGTGTCGACGGTGCGGCCGCGGGGGGACCAGGTGTCGGACCAGACGCGGGCCATGATCTGGGGGCGGGGGAGGACGGTGCCGGGGTGGGTGGCGAGGAGGTGGAGGAGGTCGAACTCCTTGCGGGTGAGGTCGATCCGGGTGCCGTGCAGGGTGGTGAGGCGGGCGCCGGGGTCGATCCGGAGGGGGCCGTGGGTGAGGACGGAGCGGGGGGAGGGGTGGGGGTGGGTGCGGCGCAGGACGGCGTCCATCCGGGCCAGGAGTTCGCGGAAGCCGTAGGGCTTGACCAGGTAGTCGTCCGAGCCGGCCTGCAGGCCGAGGACGCGGTCGAGTTCGGAGCTGCGGGCGGTGACGGTGATGATCGGGGTGTCGCTGACCGCGCGGATGCCGCGGCAGACCTCCAGGCCGTCGAGGTCGGGCAGGTCGAGGTCGAGCAGGACCAGGTCGGCGGTGGGGTGGTCGCGCAGGGCCGCGGCCCCGGTGGTCACGCTGCGGGCGGCGTAGCCCTGGCGGGCCAGGGCCTGCAGCAGGGGTGCGGCGGCGCGGGGGTCGCCCTCGACGAGCAGGACGCGTAGGGCCCGGGCGCCGCGGTGCGGTGCGGGCGGGGGGTCGAGCAGCTGTGCGGCGGGCCGGTTCATCTGTCCCCCTCGGGCGCGCTCCGGTCGGTACGGGCGGGTCGTGTCGACGGGGTCGGGCGCGCACCTGGCGAGGATAGCAAACAGACTTGTCTGGTTGTTAGTGGGTTATGGGGTGGTTGGCTGGGGCCGAATGGGTGAGTTGGTGAGATTTGGGGTGGTTTAGAAGCGTGTAGGTCTGGATGTTTTGGTGCGGCGCGTCAGGGCCTGGCCAGGGGCGTCAGGGATTGCTCCGCGGATTGTCAGGGGTGTGGAAAGCCGCTGTCCGGCCGGGGCGGCGGGCCCGCATCCTCGGGTGGCGGGCAGTACGGAAGGAGAAGTGGACGGGCCCGCCCCGGGGCGGGTCAGCCGTCGGCCGCGTCGAAGGCGGCGCGGGCGTGCTCGACCTCGGGCAGGTGCTCCTCCGACCAGTCGGTGAGGGCGGCGAACAGCGGGGCCAGGCTGAGGCCCAGTTCGCTGATCTCGTACTCGACCCGGGGTGGCACCTCCGGGTGGTAGGTGCGCACCACCAGGCCGTCGCGCTCCAGTTGGCGCAGGCGCTGGGTGAGCACCTTCGCGGTGATGGCGCCGACGTTCCGGTTCAGCTCGACGAAGCGCTGCCGGCCGAAGCGGTTCAGCGTCCACAGGATCGGCGTCGTCCAGCGGCTGAACACGATGTCGAGCACCGGCGTGATCGGGCAGGCCTGCGGGCCGCCGTTGCCCGGACCGCCGTCACCCGGGGCGCCGTTGCCCGGGGTGCTGTTGCTGCGGGTGTCGTCGTCCCGCGTGTCGTCGTTCGGCGTGCCGTGCCCGGCGGGGGCCCGGTTCGTCGTGGGTCGGCCCGGTGCGGCCATCGCGTCCACCCTCTCGTCAGTCGCTTTCTTCTAGGTACCCACTGTATCGGGGGTGCTAGCTTTCCAAAAGCTAGCGACCCGGCTCCGTTCTCCGCACCACCACGACCTCCAGGAGTGAGATGTCCGTGCAAGACACGCTGCGCGCCCCGGTCGCCGCCCCCGCGGCCGGACCTGTCCGACGCCCCGGCCTGATCCTGGCCTTCCTGTGCCTGGCCGGTTTCATGACCTTCCTCGACGTCTCGATCGTCAACGTCGCCCTGCCCACCATCGAGCACGAACTGGGCATCTCCCAGACCACCTTGGAGTACGTGGTCACCACCTACGGCATGGTGCTCGGCGGCTTCCTGCTGCTGGCCGGCCGACTGGCCGACACCCTCGGGCGGCGCCGGATGCTGCAGACCGGGCTGGTCCTGTTCGCCGCGGCCTCGCTGGTCGCGGGCCTCGGCCGCAACGCCTGGGAGCTGATCGCCGCCCGCGGTGCGCAGGGCCTGGGTGCCGCGTTCATCGCCACCGCCGCGCTCGCCCTGCTCAGCGGCAACTTCGCGGAGGGCGCCGAGCGCAACCGGGCGCTCGGCGCCTGGGGTGCGCTGTCCGGGCTGGCGGCGGTGGTCGGGGTGACCCTCGGCGGGGTGCTCACCGACGGCCCCGGCTGGCGCTGGATCTTCTTCATCAACGTGCCGATCGGCCTGCTCGGCGCGGTGCTGGCCCCCCGGGTGGTCGGCGAGAGCCGCTCCGCCGACCGCGGCCGCGGCTTCGACGTGGCCGGTGCCGTCTCGCTCACCGCCGCCCTGGTGCTGCTGATCTTCACGCTCGGCCAGACCGTCTCCGACGGCGAACTCCCCTACGCCCGGATCTACGGCGGGGCCGCGCTGGTGGTGCTGCTGCTGGTGGCCTTCGTGCTGGTCGAGCGGCGCAGCGCGAACCCGCTGGTCCCGTTCTCGGTCTTCCGCCGCAAGTCGCTGCGCGCCGCGAACGTGGTTGCGGTGCTGCTGCTCGGCACCTGCGTGACGCTGTTCTTCTTCGCCTCGCTGTTCCTGCAGCAGGTGCTGGAGTACTCCGCGGTCCGCACCGGCTTCGCGTACGTGCCGCTCGCGGTGCTGACCGCGGTCGGGGCGGGCGCCGCCTCCCAGCTGGTCACCAAGGTCGCCGCCAAGCCGGTGCTGCTGGTCGGCCTGGCGTTGGCCGCCGCGGGCATGCTGCTGCTGTGGCGCGTCCCGGCGGACGCCTCGTACCTCACCGACGTGCTGCCCGCCTTCGTGCTGATGGGGCTGGGACTGGGCGCCTCGTTCGTGCCGGTGCAGGTCTCGGCGTTCGCGGGGAGCACCGAGGAGGAGTCCGGGCTGGCGGCCGGGCTGATCAACACGGCGCAGGAGGTCGGTGGTGCGCTGGGCCTCGCCGTCGCCGCCACCTGGGCGTTCCGGCGGGTCGCCGAGCTCACCGAACGGGCGCACGGCGTACCGGAGTTGGTGCTGCAGGCGCGTACCGAAGTGTTCCACGACGCGTTCCTGGTCGGCGGGGTGTTCGCCGGGGCGGCCTTCCTGGTGGCCCTGGTGCTGCTGCCGCTCACCAGGGCCACCGGCGAGCCGCCGGTGCCGCGCGGCTGACGGTTCGGTCGCCGGGCGTGCGGCCGGCGGGTCGGCCGCGGGAGGCGGGCAGTGCGGCGCGGGGCCGTCGGACCGGTGGTCCGACGGCCCCGCGCGGGTGGGGCGGGCGTCAGGGACGGCGCCCGTACCAGCCGACCAGGCGGTCGATCGCGGGTGCGTCGGCGGGCACCGGGACGACCGGCCCGTACGGCACCTGCCCGCCGCGCGGCTCGGCCGGGACGGCGCGCTCCATCACCGCGAGCGGGCCCGCCAGTGCCTCGGCGGGCCAGTCGACGGGGCGGCCGGTGGCCCGTGCGAGGTCCCAGGCGTGCAGCACCAGCTCGTTGGTCCAGATCACCGCGGCGACCGCGCCCGGGACGGCCCCCCACGGCAGCGCGATGCTCCGGCCCAGTACGGCCGGGTCGTCCCAGGCCGCGCGGAACCCGGCGCCGGCGGTCTCCCAGGCGGCGGCCCACCCGCCGTCCGGGACGTCGTCGGCGAGGTGCGGCACCGCCGCGAACGGGCCGCCGCCCGCCATCACGGTGCTGCGGCGGAGCACCGCGACGACGTGGTTGGCCAGGTCGCGGACGGTGTAGTCGGGGCACGGGGTGGCCAGGCCGTACTGGTCCGGGCGGAGGTCGGCGAGGACCTCGCCGAGGACCTCGGCCGCGGCGTGGAAGCCCGGGCGGGGGTCGGTGGGGGGAAGGGCGGGTGCGGTGGGGGGAAGGGTGGGTGCGGTGGTTTCGGTCATGGGGCCAGCCTGCGGGGCGCTCCGGCGGGCGGCCGGGGACTTTGCAGAACCCTGTAGAAGAACCGGCAGACCTGTCGGATCCGGGGCGGAACAAGGGGTCGGTTTCCTCTAGGTACCTAATATCTTTGTGATGCTAGCGTCGTGGACGTAGCCGAAAGGGCTTCCGTGGAAAGGGACTTGAGTCCCACTGGATCGAGGAGCACGCTCATGATCGTCGTCACCGGAGCCACCGGGAACGTCGGCCGTCCACTGGTCTCCCTGCTCGCCGGAGCGGGCGAGCAGGTCACCGCGGTCTCCCGCCGCGCACCGTCCGACGGCTTGCCCGCCGGGGTCACCCACGCGGTCGCCGACCTCGCGGACTTCGCCGGCCTCGGCCCCGTGCTGAAGGGGGCGGACGCGCTGTTCCTGCTGCTGGCCGGGGAGCTCAACGGCCCCGGCGCCCCCGCGGCGGAACTGTTCGACCTCGCGAGGGGGTCCGGCGTCCGGCGGGTCGTCCTGCTCTCCTCGCAGATCAACGGAACCCGGCCGGACGCGCCCTCGCACGCCCGGCTCCGCGAGTTCGAACGGGCGCTGCAGCTCAGCGGGTTGGAGTACACCGTGCTGCGCGCCGGGGGGTTCGCCTCCAACGCGTACGCCTGGGCGGAGGGCGTTCGGACGCGCCGCACCGTGCACGCGCCGTTCGCGGACGTCGCCCTGCCGGTCGTCGACCCGGCGGACCTGGCGGCGGTCGCCGCGGCCGCGCTCCGCGAGGACGGGCACCGCGGGCAGGTGTACGTCCTCACCGGCCCGGAGGCGATCACGCCCCG
The DNA here is from genome assembly GCF_030268885.1 of Kitasatospora phosalacinea. GTDB lineage: Bacteria > Actinomycetota > Actinomycetes > Streptomycetales > Streptomycetaceae > Kitasatospora > Kitasatospora phosalacinea_C. Next base: position 206,527 of record NZ_BSSA01000006.1, on the reverse strand, counting down.
CCGCCAGGCGGCCGTGCTCGGTGAAGTCCTGGGCGAGACGGTCGAGTTCGTGGAGCTCGGCCGCGAGCAGGCCCGTGCCCACCTGGCCCACTTCATGCCCGAGGAGGTCATCGACGGCACCCTCGACATCCTCGGCACGCCGCTGCCCGAGGAGCAGCGGCCCAGCGCCGACGTCGAACGCCTCCTCGGCCGCCCGGCCCGGAGCTTCGCGGACTGGGCGCGGGACGCGCGAGGGGCGTTCCAGTAGGGCGGCCCCGCGGTGAACGAGGAGGGTGGGGCGGCGGGGCGGCGGCCCCGGTGCCTCACCGCTCCGCGAGGTACTCCGCCCAGGTGCGGCTGCCGTACGCGTTCTGCGGGGCGGTGAGGGCGCCCGCGCGCAGGGCGCGGCCGGCCCGGCCGGGGAGGTGGACGGGGAGGACCCGGCGGTGGCGGCCCTCGGCGCGGAGCCAGTCGGCGGCGAGGTCGGTGGCGGGGCGGGTCTCGGGCCCGGCGAAGTCGGGGGCGTGGCCGACCGGGTCGCCCAGGGCCAGCTCGACCAGGCGGGCGGCGACCTCGGCGGGGTGGACGGGCTGGACGGGGGTGCGGGAGACCATGGGGAGGAGGGGGAGCTTGGCGAGGGAGCCGAGCATGCCGTCGAGGAGCTGGGGGAACTGGGTGGCGCGCAGGTTGGTCCAGCCCAGGCCGGACGCGGCGAGGAGTTCTTCGCCCCGGAGTTTGATCCGGTAGTAGCGCATCGGGATCCGGTCGACGCCGACGATCGAGATGTTGACCAGGTGCCGGACCCCGGCTCGCCGGGCGGCGTCCACCAGGTGGCGGAAGGCGGGCAGGTCGTTCCCGGGGTGGCGCGGGTCGCTCGCGCAGTGGATCACCGTGTCGATGCCGGTGAGCGCCTCGTCCAGGCCGGTGCCGGTGGTGAGGTCGCCGGTGTGCCAGTGGGGAGCGGGGGTGGTGGCGGGATCGGCGGTGGCGGGATCGGTGCTGTCGGGGGTGGGAGTGTCGGAGGCAGGAGTGTCGAGAGCGGGGGTGTCGGGGGCGGGGGTGTCGGGGGCGGCGGTGGGGAAGGCGGCGCGGCGGGTGAGGGCGTGGACGGGGCTGCCGGTGCTGCGGGCGTGGCGCAGCACCTCGCGGCCGAGGACGCCGGTCGCGCCGGTCACCAGCAGGGGGAGCCGGGGGAGTCGGGGGAGGTCGTGGTGACCGGGGAGGTCGGTGCGGTCGTTCATGGTCCGGTTCCTTCCGGGGAGGGAGCGAGGGGTGCTCTCCCCGGAAAGAACCGGACGGTCAGCCGTTCTGTGACAGCGTGCGGTGCCGGTGCGCGTAGTGGGCGAGTTTGTCCGGGTTGCGCAGGATCCGGATGTCGGTGACGCCGTCGGGGCCGACGTCCACCATGCCGACGGAGGTGAGCTCCTCACCCTCCCAACCGAGCAGGGCGGGGGCGCCGTTGGCCTCGGCGAGCTCGAACCGGACGCCGTCCGTGAAGCGTTCGAACAGGCCGGCCAGGAAGCGGGCGGCGTTGACCCGGCCGTGCACCGGCCGGAGCGCGGCGCGGACCTTGCCGCCACCGTCCGCCCACACCACGACCTGTGCGGCGAGGAGCTGTTCGAGCTGCTCCAGCGCCCCCTCCGAGGCGGCCTGCAGGAAGCGGCCGAGCAGGGCGGCGTTCTGCTCGGCGTCGACGGTGCCGGGGCGCGGGGCCTCCTCGGCGAGGCGCTTGCGGCCGCGGTGGTGGAGCTGGCGGGCGGCGGCCTCGGTGCAGTCCAGGACGCCCGCGACCTCCCGGTGGCTGTAGCCGAACGCATCGCGCAGGACGACGGCGGCGCGCTCGGGCGGGGAGAGCCGCTCCATCATGGTGAGCACCGCGAAGGACACCGCCTCGCGCTGCTCGGCCCGCTCCATCGGCCCGAGCGCTCCGCTCGCCACCGGCTCCGGCAGCCACGTTCCCGGGTACTCCTCGCGCCGGGCCCGGGCCGAGGTGAGCCGGTTCAGGCACAGGTTGGTGACCACCTTGTTCAGCCAGGGCCCGGGCGCGGCGACCTGCCCCGGCTCGGTGCCGTGCCAGCGCAGGTACGCGTCCTGCACGGCGTCCTCCGCCTCGGCGGCCGACCCGAGCATCCGGTACGCCAGCGAGAACAGCCGCTGCCGGTGGCTCTCGAACTCCCGTACCGCTTCGTCCCGTTCCCCGTCCATGGCTCCACGCTAGAGCACCTCACCGGCCTTGCCGCGGCGGGTCCGGTGGGCCCGATCCGTTTGTTCGGAGGGTCCGGTCCGGCGGGTCCGGTTCGGTGGGTTCAGTCCGGCGGGTTCAGTCCGGTGGGTGGAGGCCGATCCAGTCGGCGAGGCCGGTGGTGCCGGACGGGGTGAGGTGGACGACGCGGGGGCTGGTGCCGTGCCGGAGCCAGCGGAGGGTGAGCAGGCGGGCGGTGAGAGCGGCTCCGGCGGCGCCGGCCAAGTGGTGCTGCTGCTCGCTCCAGTCGACGCAGTAGCGGACCAGCGGGCGACGCGGCGGGAGGGCGTCGAGGTCGATGCCGAGCTGGTGCAGGGCGGCCCGGCCGGACGGGGTGAGCCGGTAGTGGTGGTCGTGGCCGTAGCCGGAGGAGCGGTCGCGGACGGCGGTGGCGGGGCGGTGGGTGCCGTCGTGGCCGGTCAGCAGGCCGCGGTCGAGCAGGGTGCCCATCAGGGCGACGCCGAGCCGGCCCGCGAGGTGGTCGTAGCAGGTGCGGGAGCGACGCAGCGCACTGGTGGTCCTGCTCTCGCGCAGTGAGGTGATCGGCAGCGGGGGCGCGATCAGGGCGAGGGCCTCCAGGGCGTGGCCGACCTCGGGTCCGGACAGCCGGTAGAAGCGGTTGCGGCCGCTGCTGCGGACGGTGACCAGTCCGGCGTCGAGCAGCCGGGTCAGGTGGGCGCTGGCGGTGGGTGCGCCGATGCCCGCTTCGGCGGCGAGGACGGCACCGGTCAGGGCACGGCCGTCGCTGAGCGCCTTCAGGATCCGGGCCCGGGACGGGTCGGCGAGCAGCGCGGCGGCCCGGGCGACGTCGGGCTGGCCGGCGGCCTGGGCGGGAACCGGGCGGACGGGCGGGCCGAAGCGGGAGGAGGCGGGGACGGGGGGAGCGGGGGTGGCGGCGTTGGGGATGGCGTCGTCGGGGGTGGCAGGGCTGAGGGAGGCTGGCACAAGGTCAGCTTAGGGCGGGCACGGTTCGTTGGACGGCGAAGTGTTCCGTGTCGGGGATTGCCGCTCTTCTCGGAGCGGGCACGGTTCGCTGGACAGCGAAGTGTGGCGGGCGGAATCGCAGTCCTGCTCGCGGCGGGCACGGTTCGTTGGACCGCGAAGTGTGCTGGCGGGCCGCCGCTTCTCCGGAGGCGAGCACAGTTCGCCGGGCAGCGAAGTGTTCCGGCCCGAGACTGCCGTCATGACTTCCGTACCGCAGGTGCTCGCGTCCCCCGTCAGGCCGCCGGTGGAGCGGCTCGTGCTGCCGCCGCTGGTCGCGTTGAGCCTGGGGCACTTCCTGGTGATGCTCGACGTGACGGTGGTGAACGTGGCGGGGCCGGGGGTGCGGGCCTCGTTGGGGGTGGGGGCGGCAGGGCTGCAGTGGGTGGTGGACGGGTACAGCACGGTGTTCGCGGGGCTGCTGTTGCTCGGTGGGGGGCTCGGTGACCGGTTCGGGCACCGGAGGCTGTACCTGGCGGGGCTGGGGTCGTTCGCGGTGGCGTCGGCGGGGTGCGCGGCGGCTCCGTCGGGGGCGGTGCTGGTGGGGGCCCGGTTCGGGCAGGGGGCGGGGGCGGCGCTGCTGGTGCCGGCGTCGTTCGCGCTGCTGCGGGCGGCGTATCCGGACGGAGCGTTGCGGGCTCGGGCGGTGGGGGTGTGGGGGCTGGTCTCGGCGGTGGCGTTCGGGGCCGGGCCCGCGGTGGGCGGGCTCCTGGTCGCCGGGCTGGGCTGGCGGTGGGTGTTCTGGGTGAACCTGCCGGTCGCAGTGCTGGGAGCGGTGCTGACCTGCCGGTACGTCCGCCCGTCGGTGGCAGGACGGCCGGGCCGGTCGGGGCGGCGGGGTGACCCGGCGGGCCAACTGCTGGGTGTGGCCGGGCTGGTGGCCCTGGTCGGCGGAGTGAACGAGGCGGGCGCGCGGGGCTGGGGCTCGCCGTGGGTGCTGGCGGCCTTCGGGGTGGGGGCGGTGGCACTGGCCGGGTTCGTCCGGGTGGAGTGGTGGTTGGAGCGGCGCTCGGCGGCGGGTCGGGGCGGCCGGGCGCCGCTGCTGCCGCCCGCGCTGCTGCGGGACGGGCGGCTCGCCGCGGTGGACGTCGTCGGTCTGCTGCTCAGTCTGGGTTACTACGGGATGCTGTACGTACTGACGCTGCACTTCCAACTGGTGCGCGGATACGGGTCGTTGGGTGCCGGGCTGGCGCTGCTGCCCTCGGTGGGGATGGGCCTGCTCGCGGCCCCGCTGTCGAGTCGGCTGGCGGCCCGGTACGGCCCCTACCCGCCGATGGCGGGGGCGCTGGGGCTGGGGGCGGCCGGGTTCCTGGGCTGGCTGGTGGCGGGGCCGGAGACGCCCTACCCGGTGCTGCTGTTCGCGCTGGCGGCGACCGGCCTGGCGACGCCGGTGACCGTGGTCGCGGCCACCGTCGCGGTGTTGGAGGCGGCCCCGTCGGCCGTGGCGGGGACGGCTTCGGCGGTGTTCAACGTCTCGCGTCAGGTGGGCAGTTCGCTCGGCGTGGCGCTGTTCGGCACCCTGACGGGCGGCCTGGGCCCGGTGCGTGGGCTGCACGCCTCGGCACTGGTCGCGGCGGGTGCCTTCCTGTGCGGAGCGGTGCTCGCGGGGCGAGTGCTGCGGCAGGGGCGGCGGTCGAGGTCTCAGTCGGCGGCGTCGTAGGCGCGGCGGGCGGCTTCGACGGCGGGCAGGTGCCGGTCCTGCCAGGCGGTGAGGGCGGTGAAGAGCGGGGCGAGGCTGCGGCCGAGCGGGGTGATCGCGTACTCGACCCGGGGCGGGATCTCGGGGTGGTACGTGCGGGTGACCAGGCCGTGGCGTTCGAGGTGGCGCAGGCGTTCGGTGAGCGTCTTGGGGCTGATGTCGCCGATGTGGCGCTGCAGTTGGCTGAAGCGGAGCGGGCCGCGGTGGTCGAGGTTCCACAGGACGGGGGTGGTCCAGCGGCTGTGGACGAGGTCGACGGCGGCGGCGACGGGGCAGGGGCGGGGCGGCACGGGGGCTCCTCGGGTAGCGGCTTTCGTCTGGGTACCTAGTGTCCTCGGGGTGCTAGCTTCGCGGTGGCGAACGCCCGGACGGTGCGGGTGTTGCCTCAACTGGCATGAAATAAAAGGGAGTTGTTGGCAGATGATCGTGGTGGTGGGGGCGACCGGGAACGTCGGTCGGCCGCTGGTCGCGGAGTTGGCGGCGGCGGGGGAGCAGGTGGTCGCGCTCTCCCGGAGCGTGACGGCCGAGGAACTGCCGGACGGGGTGCGCCCGGTCCGGGCGGACCTGGCGGATTTCGCCGGGCTGCGGTCGGCGCTGGCGGGTGCGCGGGCCCTGTTCCTCATGCTGGCGCCGGAGTTGAACGCGCCGGGGGCGCCGGCCGCGGAGCTGCTGGAGGTGGTCGCGGCGGCGGGGGTGCGCCGGGTGGTGCTGCTCTCCTCGCTGATCACCGCGACCCGGCCCGCGGAGCGCTGGCACGGACGGATGGGCGAGTTCGAGGCGGCGGTGCGCGGTAGCGGCCTGCCGTGGACGGTGCTGCGGCCGGGCCCGTTCGCGTCCAACACCTTCGCCTGGGCGGAGTCGGTGCGCGCCCGGCGTACGGTGTTCGCACCGTTCGGCGGGGTCGCGATGCCGGTGCTGGACCCGGCGGACGTGGCGGCCGTCGCGGCGGCGGCACTGCGCTCCGGGGAAGGGGACGGGGACGCCGCGGACGAGCACGTGGGCCGGGTGTACGCGCTGACCGGCCCGGAGGCCGTCACCCCGCGCCGCCAGGCCGAGCTGTTGGGCGAACTCCTCGGTGAGAAGGTCGAGTTCGTGGAGCAGAGCCGCGAGCAGGCGTACGCCCACCTGGTGCGGTTCATGCCGCCGCAGGTCGCCGACGGCACGCTGGAGGTGCTGGGCGCGCCGCTGCCCGAGGAGTCCGCGGTCCGGCCGGACGTCGAGCGGGTGCTGGGCCGTCCGGCGCGGACGTTCGCCGACTGGGCGGCGGGGGCGCTGTCGGCCTTCCGCTGAGCCCTCGGGTGGGGCGGCCCCCGGCGGCCCCCGGCGGCCCCCGGCGTGGCTCGGCGTGACGCCCCACCCGGGGCCGGAGACCGCCGGGCCCGTCAGCCCTGGGTGGCGGCGTAACGGGCGCTGACGTCCTGCCAGTTGACGACGTCCCAGAGGCGGGTGACGTAGTCGGGGCGGACGTTGCGGTACTGCAGGTAGTAGGCGTGCTCCCAGGCGTCGAAGGCGAGCAGCGGGACGCTGCCCTGGCCGACGTTGCCGTGGTGGTCGTAGACCTGCTCGACGATCAGGCGCTTGCCGAGCGGCTCCCAGGAGAGGATGCCCCAGCCGGAGCCCTGGACGCCGACGGTGGCGGCGGTGAGCTGCTGCCGGAAGGCGTCGAAGCTGCCGAAGTGCTCGGTGATGGCGTCGGCGAGGGCGCCGTCGGGGCGGTCGCCGCCGTCGGGGGAGAGGTTCTCCCAGAACAGCGAGTGCAGGACGTGGCCGGAGAGGTGGAAGGCCAGGGTCTTCTGCAGGCCGACCAAGGCGCCGAACTGCTCCTTGTCGCGGGCCTCGGCGAGCTGGTCGAGGGTCGAGTTGGCGCCGTTGACGTACGCCAAGTGGTGCTTGGAGTGGTGCAGTTCGAGGATCTCAGCGGACATCGCCCGCTCCAGGGCGGAGTAGTCGTACGGCAGGTCAGGCAGCGTGTAGGCACCCATGGCGGAGCAGCCCTTCTCGTTCGACGGAGGGTCAGTTGCGAGTGACACCTTATTGCACATAACTTGCAGAAGCGATGATGGGTCATTAAGGCTCGGTGTCGTCACATGGCCCCCGGTGGCCCCGGATGGCTTCGGATGGCCCCGTGTCACCGCACGGCGTCGCCGTACGCCGGTCGCCGTACGCCGGTCGACGCTCGCCGGTCGCCGCACGGCGAAGGCCCGCCCGGGAACGGGAACCCGGGCGGGCCTTCGCGGCGGAGCGGGAGTCAGGACGGCTCGGCGTACGCCTCCTCGCGCAGCCGGTCCTCGGACGCGCCGCGCCGCCAGTAGCCGGAGAAGGTCACCGCCCGCCGGTCGACGCCGCGCTCGCGCACCAGGTGCCGACGCAGTTCCTTGACGGTGCCGGACTCCCCGGCGATCCACGCGTACGGGGCGCCGTCGGGCAGTTCGGCCGCCCGCAGGGCGGGCAGCAGGCCGGAGGGGGCGCCGGGGGCGCGGACCAGCCAGGTGAGCTCGACGCCGTCGGGGGCGGGCAGGTCCTGGATGTCGGCGGCGTGCGGCACCTCGATCCAGACCAGTGCGCGGGTGCCGGTCGGCAGCCACTCCAGGATGCCGCCGACCGCGGGCAGCGCCGTCTCGTCGGCCAGCAGCAGCACGAAGTCGGCGTCCGCGGGCGGCCGGAAGGACACCGAGCGGTTGTCGGCGACGGTCGGGCCGAGCAGCACCACCCGCGCGCCGGGCACCGCCGCGGCGGCCCAGGCGGCGGCCGGTCCGGCGGGCGGTCCGGTGACCGGTCCGGAGGCCGGCCCGGCGGGCGGGCGGCCGTCCGAGGCGGTGCCGACGCTCGCACCGCCGGTGCCGGTGCCGGTGCCGGAACCGCCCGTCCCGACCCCGTGCAGCGCGAAGTCGACGTCGACCTCCGGCGGTTGACCGTCACCGCCCCGCTGCGCGCGGATCGTGTAGGAGCGCATCACGGCCCGCTCGTCCGCCGGGATCGCCCGCCAGGCGGCGAACCAGCCCTCGCCCTCCCGGTACGGGAGGTTCGGCTCGTCCTGGCCGGGCTGCGGCAGGAACAGCGAGAAGGACTGGTCGCGCCCGCCGCTCGCGAACGAGCGCAGCGCCTCGCCGCCGAAGGTGACCCGCAGCACGGTCGGGCCGAGCCGACGGGTGCGCACCACCCGGGCGGGGAAGAAGTCGTACTCCTGGACCGGAGCCCGGTCGGTCATCGGACGGCCCTTCAGCTCAGCTTGCGGGACTTCTGGATCGCGGCGGTCAGCCGCTCGACCAGCGGGGCGAACCCGGCGTACGAGAAGCGCGGCACCGCGTCCCAGGGGGTGATCTGTCCGGCCTTGACGGCGGGCAGCTGGCCCCAGGAGGGCTTGGCGGCCAGGTCCTTGGGCTGGAGGGCGGTGGAGCGCTGGTCGAGCAGCAGCAGGTCGGCCGGGTACTTGCCGGCGTTCTCCCAGCTCAGGCCCTCGTAGTAGTCGCCGCCGTCGGTCTTCTCCGGCTGGACGAACTCGACGCCCAGTTCGGCGAAGTAGATCAGGTCGCAGGAGATCTTCGGGTTGGAGACGTAGAACAGGTCGGCGCTGCCGGAGCAGGCCATCACCTTGACGCCGCCCGCCGCCTTGACGGCCTGCCGCAGCTCCTCGGAGGCCTTCTCGAAGCGGGCCTTGGCGTCGACCACCTTCGCCGCCCCGAGGTCGGCGCCCAGCGACTCGGCGAGCCTGGCGTAGTGCTCGATCGGCTGGGTGATGGTGACCCGGCCGGTGGAGACCAGGGCCTGCGGGGCCAGCTGCAGGATCTTGTCCTTGGACTCGTCCGGCACGTACCAGTACGCGCCCGGGTCGTACATGTGGGTCACCAGCAGCTCGGGGCGCAGCGCCGCGTACTTCTCGATCGAGAACTCGCCCCAGGCGTTGCCGATGATCTCGATCCTGTTCACGTCGAGGCTGCCGGCCTGCGGGTCGGCCTTGCCGTCGGCGGCCTTGGTCTCGCCGAAGACGCCGACCAGTTGCCGGTCCAGGCCGAAGTCGGCGAGCGCGGCGGCGGCGCCGGTGAAGGCGACCACCCGGGTGGGGGTGGTCTTCGCGGTGACGGTCTGCGGACGGTCGTCGGTGAAGGTCCACGGGCCGCCGGCCGCGGCGTCCCCGGAGCCGGACCCCGACCCGCCGGACGCCTTGTCGCCGGAGGAGCCGCAGGCGGCGAGCACCGCGCCGAGGGCGGTGGCTCCGCCCGCGGCGAGCAGGCCGCGGCGGGTCAGGCGGGGGGAAGGCGACATGGCGGTACCTCGGTTCGGGCGCTTCGGGGCAGGGGGGAGCGGCACGTCGACGGGAGTGCCGGGGTGCGGCACCCGGCGGCGGCCGCCGGGCGTACGTAGGTTAACCTAACCTAAGTTGCGGCACGGAGAGCCCCCCCGGGGCCCGCCGACCCGTCCCCCGACCGATCCGGAGCACCCTTGAGCACCACCGGCTCCCTCCCGATACCCGGCCCGGACACCGGTACGGGCCCAGGCCCCGGCCGTGACCCGGGCCCCGGCCGTGACCCGGGCCCCGGCGCCGTCACTGCCGCCACCGCCCGCCGCGGCCCGGCCCGCGCCCTCGGCCTGACCGCCGGACTGCTCGTGCTGCTCGTCGTCCTGGTGCTCAGCCTCGGCCTCGGCGCCAAGCAGTTGGGCCCCGCCGAGGTCTGGCACGGACTCCTCGACCCGGACGCCCCCGGCTACACCGTCGTCCACCGGATGCGCCTGCCCCGCACCCTGCTCGGGCTGCTCGCGGGCACCGCGCTCGGCCTGGCCGGCGGCGTCATGCAGGCCCTCACCCGCAACCCGCTCGCCGACCCCGGCCTGCTCGGCATCAACGCGGGCGCCTCCGCGGCCGTCGCCACCGCCGTCGCCCTGCTCGGCGTCACCTCCTTCACCGGCTACGTCTGGTGGGCGCTGGCCGGCGCCGCCCTGGTCTCCGTCCTGGTGTACGCGGTCGGCGGCGGCCGCGGCGCCACCCCCGCCCGGCTCGCCCTGGCCGGGGCCGCGCTCAACGCGACCCTGTACTCGTACGTCAGCGCCGTGATGCTGCTGGACACCGCCTCGCTCGACAGGATGCGCTTCTGGACGGTCGGCTCGCTCGCCGGCGCCCAGTCCTCCACCGTGCTCGGCATCCTGCCGTTCGTCGCGGTCGGCGCCCTGCTCGCGCTCGGCCTGGCCCGCCCGCTGAACGCGCTCGCGCTCGGCGACGACGCCGCCCGGGCGCTGGGGGCCCGCCCGGCCGCGGTCCGCGCCGCCGCGATCGCCGCCGTCACCCTGCTGTGCGGGGCGGCCACCGCGGCGTGCGGCCCGATCGTCTTCGTCGGCCTGATGGTCCCGCACCTGGTCCGCGCCCTCACCGGCCCCGACCTGCGCTGGCTGCTGCCGTACTGCGCGGTCCTGGCCCCCGTCCTGCTGCTCGGCGCGGACGTCCTGGGCCGCGTCCTGGGCCGTCCCGGCGAGTTGCAGGTCGGCATCGTCACGGCCGTCCTCGGCGGCCCGTTCTTCCTGTACTTCGCACGACGGGGGAAGGCCCGCGCATGAAGACCCTGAGGGTGGCCCGGTTCTCGGTGCGGTACCGGCCGCGGGCGCTGGCCGTGTGCACGGGGACGCTGGCGGTCGCGGCGGCGGTCGCGGTGCTGGCGCTCGGGCGCGGCGACTACCCGATCGCGCCCGGCGAGGTGGTGCGGGCGCTGCTGGGCAACGGCGGCGCGGCCGAGGACTTCGTGGTCAACCAGCTGCGGCTGCCCCGGGTCGTCACCGCGCTGCTGGTCGGCGCGGCGCTGGCGCTCGCCGGGGCGCTCTTCCAGACGCTGGTGCGCAACCCGCTGGGCAGCCCGGACGTCCTCGGCTTCACCCAGGGCGCGGCCACCGGCGCGCTGCTGGTGGTGGTCGCGGGCGGGTCGAGCGCCGCGCTGGCGGGCGGCGCGGTCGCGGGCGGGCTGGTCACCGGCGCGCTGATCCACGCGCTGGCCTGGCGCGGCGGCGTGCAGGGCGCCCGGCTGGTGCTGGTCGGCATCGGGACGGCCGCGATCCTCACCGGCGTCAACGGCTACCTGCTGACCCGCACCCAGCTGATGGACGCCGCCCGCGCGGTGCTCTGGCTGACCGGCAGCCTGGACGGCCGCGGCTGGGAGCAGGCCCGTCCGCTGGCGCTCGCGCTGGCCGTGCTCGTCCCGCTGGTGCTGCTGGCCTGCGGGCCCGCGCTGCGCGCCCTGGAGCTGGGCGACGACGCGGCGAGCGGCCTGGGCGTGCACCCCGAGCGGCTGCGGACGGTGCTGCTGGGCGCGGCCGTGCTGCTCGCCTCGCTGGCCGCGGCGGCCGCCGGGCCGGTCAACTTCCTGGCCCTGACCGCCCCCCAGCTGGCCCGCCGGATCACCCGCTCACCGGGCCCGAACCTGGCCGCGTCGATGTGCACCGGCGCCGCACTGCTGGTCACCGCCGACTTCGCCGCCCAACACCTGTTCGGCGAACGCCAGTTGCCGGTCGGCGTGGTCACCGGTGTCCTCGGCGGCGGCTACCTGCTCTGGCTGCTCGCCACCCAGCGCCGGGCCGGGCGCCTGTGAACGCCCCCGGCCCCTCCGGGAAGAACGCCCCCGGCCCCTCCGAGAACCCGTCCACGTCCGTCCCGCCGTCCCGAACGGAGCCCCCGATGGCCCAGACCGAGCCGCGCCTGGCCGGGCGCGACCTGACCCTCGCCTACGACAGGCGCACCATCGCCGAGGGCCTGACCGTCGACGTCCCCGACCGCTCCTTCACCGTGGTGGTCGGCCCGAACGCCTGCGGCAAGTCCACCCTGCTGCGCGCACTGTCCCGCACCCTCAAGCCGGTCGCCGGGCAGGTGCTGCTGGACGGGCGGTCGATCGCCACGCTGCCCGCCAAGCAGGTGGCCCGCACCCTGGGCCTGCTCCCGCAGTCCTCGATCGCCCCGGACGGCATCACCGTCGCCGAACTGGTCTCCCGCGGCCGCTACCCGCACCAGGGCGTGCTGCGCCAGTGGTCCACCGAGGACGAGCGGGTGGTCGCCGAGGCGATGGCCGACACCGGCGTCGCGGAACTCGCCGACCGGCCGGTGGACGAGCTCTCCGGCGGCCAGCGCCAGCGGGTCTGGATCGCCATGGCGCTGGCCCAGCAGACCCCGCTGCTGCTGCTCGACGAGCCCACCACCTACCTGGACATCGCGCACCAGGTCGAGGTCCTCGACCTGTGCGCCCGCCTGCACCGGGAGCAGGGCCGCACCCTGGTCGCCGTCCTGCACGACCTCAACCAGGCCGCCCGCTACGCCACCCACCTGGTCGCGCTGCGCGACGGGAAGCTGGTCGCCGCCGGGCCGCCCGGGGAGGTGGTCACCGCCGAACTCGTCGAGGAGGTCTTCCGGCTGCCCTGCCGGGTCATCCCCGACCCCGAGACCGGCACCCCCCTGGTCGTCCCGGCCGCGAACCGCCGGGCCCCCGCCTCCGCCGGGGCCTGAAGCCGGCGGGGAACGGCCGGATGCGAGACCCGCCGCCGGAAAGGCTCGGGTTCGCGCCGGATCGGTCGGATACTGGCGCTATGCGTGCCAATGCGGAGAACCCGGAGTTTCCCGAGGACGACGACGAGCAGTCCCCGACCGTGCTGGAGGCCGCCGACGAGGAGCGGGCGGCGGTCGAGCCGGAGGTGGACGACCTGGAGGTGTTGCGGCAGCAGCGCGAGCGGGGCAGCGATCCCGCGGACGAGGGCGACGCGGTGGAGCAGGTCCGGGAGGTCGCCCTGGAGGACGAGGACTACCGCGAGTAGCCGTCCGCCGGGCCGGGCCGCCTCCGCCGGTCAGATCGCCTCGCGGCGCTTGAGCCAGGCGAAGGCGGCCCAGCCCGGCAGCACCGGCAGGACGAAAGTCAGCAGCCGGAACAGCATCACCGAGGCCCGCGCGCTGTCGTCGTCGAGGCCGCTGGTCAGGGTCAGCAGGGTGGACATCAGCACCTCCACCCCGCCCACGCCGCCGGGGGACGGCACCACGTTGCCCGCCCCGTTGCCCGCCAGGAAGGTCATCGCGACGGCGTCGAAGCCGGGGTACTGGCCGACCGCGCGGGTGCAGCAGTACAGGCAGGCCACGAAGCACATCGACACCAGGAGCTGTCCGGCCACGCCGGTGGCGAGCCGGCCGGGGCGCTGGGCCAGGTCGAGCAGCCGGGGCAGCACCTCGGCGCGCAGCGGCCGCAGCAGGGTCTGGGCGCGCCGCCGCAGCGAGGGCACCGCGGCGACCGACACCGCGACGACGGCGGCGACCGCACCGGCCAGCCAGAGCACCCAGCCGCTGGGCAGGGCGGAGCCCTCGCCGTCGACCGCGGTGGTGTCCACGCCGACCAGGGCGCTGAACACGGCGAGCTGCAGCATGTGCAGCACCAGGCCGAACAGCTGGCTGACGCCGATGCTGGACATCGCCTGCGCGGTGGGGATGCCCGCGCACTGCAGGTAGCGGGTGTTCAGGGCGAGCCCGCCGACGCCGCCGGGGGCGGCCACCTTGACGAAGGAGCCGGCCACCTGGGTGGCCAGGGTGGGGCGGAAGGACAGCTTCTCGGGGACGAAGCCGCTGAACGCGAAGGTCGCCACCGGGTAGCTGACCGCGGACCAGAGCGCCGCGCCGGCCAGCCACAGCGGGTCGGCCCCGGAGATCACCGCCACCGGGTTGGGGAACTGCAGCAGTGCGTACCCGACCGCGACGCAGGCGAGGACGGTGAGCAGGGTGCGCGGCCGCAGCCGTTCCAGCCGGACGGGCACGGCGGTGGCCTGCGGCATCCGGCGCTGCACCTCGGCGCGCAGGTCGGCGGTCAGCTCCTTGTGCCGGGCGAGGGCGTCCCGGGTGCCGCGGGCCAGTGCGATCGGCTGCAGCAGCGGCAGCGCGGCGCCGACCGGCCCGGGGCCGAGCACCTCGATCGCGGCGCGCACCGCCCGCTGCGGCCCGGCGTGCAGGGCGAGGACGGCGAGCAGCCCGGCGACGTCCAGGCGCAGCAGCAGGTCGCTCGCGGCGATCTCGCCGCGGGCCAGCCCGACCAGGTGGACCCGGCCCTCGGCGTCCAGCAGCACGGTGCTCGGGGAGAGTGAGCGGTGGGCGATCCGGCGGCGCTGCAGCAGCGCCAACTGCTGCCAGGCGTCCCGTAGTTCGGCGTCGGTGGGGCCGACGTCCGGGCCGTCGGGGCTCGCGGGCAGTTCCTCGAAGAGTTCGCCGAACGGCCGGGCGTCGATCCGCCGGTAGGCGACCAGGGCGCTGTCCGGGCCGAGTTCGACCACCGCGACGGGGGTGCGGGTGCGGGCCCCGGCGGCGGTCGCGGCGTGGCCGAGCAGGGTCTGGTGCTCCAGCCCGGCGCGCAGCGGGCCCAGGCCGAGCGGGCGGGGCGCGGTGCGCAGCCGCAGCGCCAGCCACAGGTGGCCGAGCAGTCCGCTGGCCTGCGCGTACCGGTCGAGCAGGTGGACGTCCAGTTCGGGGCGGCCGTCGCGCTGGGTGACCAGGTAGCGGCTGGGGCCGAGGGCCAGCACCGCGCCGGGGCGGACGCCGGTGCCGGCCAGGGCGGCGGCGATCTGCTCCTCGCTGGGGGAGCCGACGGGCTCGCCGACGGCGTACCGGGCGGCGTGCGCGACCGTCCAGCCGAGCAGCAGCGCCAGCACCACCGACAGCGGCGTGGCGTAGCCGGTGACCAGCCCGGACAGGGCGGACAGGGCGAGCGTGACGGCCAGCGCGGTGCGCCAGCGGCGCCGTCCGGCGGTGTCGAGGGCGGTCATGAAGGCCAGCACCGGCGCGAGGTGCCCGTACACCGGGTCGGTGCGGCCGGGGCCGGCGGGCAGCGGGTGGGTGAGCGCGGTGAGGCTGCCCGCGAGCAGGTCGAGGCCGAGCGAGAGCCCGTACGCGAGGACGGCGGCCAGCACGCCGTCGGCGATCCGGCGGCCGCCCCCGCGCAGCACCCGGTCGACGGCGAAGCCGAGCGGGACGGTGAGCAGCGCGGCGCCGCACAGTGCGGCGGTGAGCTTGGCGGGCGGCCAGGGCAGCAGGTCGACGCCGCGGGACACGTCGCTGTCCAGGCCGAGCGCGGAGGAGCGGGCGTACCCGGCCAGCAGCAGCACCAGCAGGATCCAGCACGCCCCGGCGACCGTCCGGATCAGCGCGGCGGGGTGCCGGACGCGGTCCACCCGCCGGGTCCGGGTCCGGTGCGGGGGCGTCCGGGACTCCCGGGATTCGTCGGCTTGTATCACCGTGGCCACGCGGCATGGTCCCACACCGCCGGGACCGCGACCGGGCCGTTCCGGCAAGGGAGTTCAGGTGTCTCGGAATATATCGGTGGATAACGGGAATATCGGTCTGATGTAGGTCCGACGAAGGGAGATCGGCGATGACCGAGCGCTCGACCGACCGGACGGCCATGCTCCGCCGGGGCACCGAGGAACTGCTCGCGGAGCGCGGCATGGTGACCGCCCCGGTGGCCCGCGCCCCGCAGCTGGGCACCGACACCGACCTCGGCACCCGCACCGGCCCGCACTACGGCGACGCGGTGTTCAGCCACGGCGGTCGCCGGGCGCCGGAGGCGGCGGGCCCCGCCGCCGGGCCCGCCACCCACACCGAGCTGCCGGGTCACCGGCACCGCGGGGCGGAACGGCACTCCGCGCACTGAACCCCCGGCGGGGGTGGGAGAGCTGCGGCGGGGGTGGGAGAGTGGGCTCGCAAGCTCCGCCCCCGCCGAAGGAGTGCCATGGCCGACGCCCCCGAGTTCGCCTCCCGCGAGGAGTGGCTCGCCTCCCTGCACCGCGTGTACGCCGCCGCGGGCTGCCTGATCACCGACCCCGACGGCCGCGTCCTGATCGTGAAGGCCGGCTACCGCGACGCCTGGCAGTTCGTCGGCGGCACCGTCGACCTCGGCGAGAACCCGCGGCAGTGCGCGACCCGCGAACTCCACGAGGAGACCGGCCTGCACCGCGAGGCGGGGGACCTCCTGGCCGTCGCCTGGACCAATCCCGGCGGCGAACTCGACCACCCCGCCTGCCACTTCCTCTTCGACCTCGGCACCTTCCCCGCCGACACCCCCGTCACCCTCCCGGCGGGCGAGCTCGACGACCACCGCTGGGCCACCGTCCCCGAGGCGCTCGCGCTCCTCGGGCCCGCCCGCGCCCTCCGCCTCGAAGCGGGCCTCGCCGCGCGGGCGGACGGGCGCACCCGGATCGTGACGGCGCCGAACTCCGGCTTCTAGGAGGAGGAGGGAGCGGGCCCTACGCCTTGCGCCAGACGTACGCCGCCGAGACCGGTTGGCCGCGGTGGCGCTCCCACTTGGGCTTGAGCGCCGTCCACTGGTCGCCGACGACCTCCTCCCGCATCTCGGCGAGCTGCCAGCCCGCGGCGAGGCCCGCGGTGACGTGGTCGCTGACGAGGTGGACGTGGGTGGTGATGGCGACCGGGCCGTCGGGGCCGTCGTAGTGGGTGGGCATGCCCGCGGCCATGATGAAGGCGGGGTGGAGGCCGACCAGGGTGAACAGGCCGCCGGGGCGGACCAGGCGGTGGGCCTCGCGGTAGAGCGGGCCGAGGTCGGCGAGGTGCTCGTCGACGAGGGAGCAGGCGGCCAGGTCGTAGCCGCCGTCGGGGAGGCCGGTGGCGGTGAGGTCGCCCTCCAGGAGGAGGCGGTGGGCGCCGCGGGCCTTCGCGCGGGCGAGCATCTCGGGGGTGAGGTCGATGCCGTCGACGGTGCCGACGCCGCGGGCGCGCAGCCAGGCGCCGGTGCGGCCGGTGCCGCAGCCGAGGTCGACGGCGAGGCCGGCCTCGGCCCAGCGCGGGACGGCGAGCCGGGCCAGGACGTCGACGTCCATCGCGTCCTGGACCGTGTCCTCGTAGCTGTCGACCCACCCGGCGTAGCCGGTGCGGACGTCGACGGTGGGGTAACCGCGGGTGTCGAACAGGGAGAAGTCCGTCATGCCGGGAGTATCGTCCGCGGCCGGACGGGCGGGCGAGCGATTAAATCCGGCCGCTCGGCCGGCCGCTCAGCCGAGCAGGCGGGCCCGGACGGCGGCGACGTCCTCGGCGGGCAGCCACTGCTCGGCGTCGAACTCGGCCACCACCTCGTGCAGGGCCTGCTCGGGGGTGGTGCCCGCGTCGGCGAGGACGCGGGCGATGCCGGCCTCCTCCTCGGGGCGGTCGAGGATGCTCCAGAGCGGGCGGAGGTTCTCGGCGGAGAGCAGGTAGTCCTCGGCGATCGCGGCGGGGGTGGCCCCGGCGAGGGCGAGCAGGACGAGGGCGGCCAGGCCGGTGCGGTCGCGGCCCGCGCCGCAGTGCACCACGACGGTGCCGGGACGGGCCCGGGCGACGGCGGCGACCAGTTCGGCGACGGCCGGGCGGCAGTGGTCGAGGTAGGGGCGGAAGGACAGCGGGGTGCCGTCCAGGGCGCCGAAGCGGGCCCACCAGTCGGACCCGGCCAGGGCGTCGAGCGGGACGCGGACCAGGTCGATGCCGTCGGGGGCGGGCAGCAGCGGCCGGTACTCGGCGGCGTCGCGCAGGTCGATGACGGTGCGTACACCGTACGCGAGCAGGGAGTTCTGGCCCTCGGCGGTGAGCCGGTCGAGGTTGTCGGCGCGGACCAGCGCGCCGGTGCGGGTGCGCCGGCCGTCCAGGGTGGGGAGCAGGCCGAGGTCGCGGACGTTCAGGCAGCCGTCCCAGTCGATCCGGCGTTCCTCGTGCGGTATCGCCGTGGTCCCCGTCATGTCAGCCCCCCGCTGTGTTCCGTACGCCCCGTGCGCCCCACGCGCTCCGTGCGTCCCGTGCCGTTCCTCGCGTCCCGGTGGTGCACGCGCGCACCACCGCCACTGACAGGGACTCAGCCCGCTTCGGGATGGTTCCCGTCGGCGGCGGGGCGGAACTCCCAGAGCGTCCGGCCGAGGGTGTCGAGCACCCGGACGGCGTGGAACCGGGCGTCCCGGGCGGAGAGGAAGCCGCGGGCGGCGCCGGCCAGGACGGCGTGCGCGGCCGGGTCGTGGCGGCTCCATGCGCCGTGCAACTCCAGGGTGCCGTCGGTGAGTTCGGCGCGCTGGATGCGGGCGACGGCGGCCGCGGCGAGGGCGCCGTTGACGCCGTCGAGCTCGGCCTGGCCGAGGTAGTGCTCGCGTTCCCCGGTGCGCAGCCGGCGGCGCAGTTCGGGCAGTGCGTAGCCGCGGACGGCGGCGACCGAGTCCTCCACGGCGATCAGCCAGCGCGGCCCGGGCGCGACCTCCCACCAGACCTCGCCGCCGACCGGCAGCAGTTCGCCGATCGGGGAGCGCCAACGCTCGAGCCCAGTAGGAGAGTTGGCGTCCGGTCGGATGCTCCGCCGGTCCCAGGCGGCCTTGTCGGTGACGGAGAGGTTGACGGTGTAGCGGACCCGTCCGTCGCCGGACACCGCCTGCACGCCGAGCACCGCCCAGCGGTCGCGGTCCGGCAGCGAGAAGGAGTGCCGCCAGCCCTGGAAGCCGAGCGCGCGCAGCGCGGGCGCGAAGTGGTCGCGGATCCCGGTCGTGTACAGCTCCTGGGCGGTGGGCATGCCGGCTCCGGCCTCCTCGGTCAGCGGCGAAAAGGGGTGATTTGCCCCTTATCTGCACGGTAGGGCGGGGGAGCGGGCCCGAACCGCGGGCGAAGGACAGCAGCGGACGGGACGAAGGTCGGTCCGGCGCGGGCCCCTCGTCCTGTCCCGGCGGGCGGGGCTGACGGGCCGTCACACCGTTCCGCGTCCGCACCGGGCCCTCACCGGCCCGTCACCGGAGGGGCGCCGCCCCGGAGGTGGGCGGGGTCCCCCGGATGGCGCATGATGTGGCGGGTGCACAGAGCTGAACACCACGGGGCGGACGCCGGGCACCGGCTCGACCCTCCGAAGGCACCGGACCGTCCGCCCGCCGGTCCGTCCCCGTCCGCCGGTCCTCCCGCCGGACCGTCCGCCGGGCCCCCTGCCGGGCCCTCCACCCGGCGGGCCGACCTCGCGACGGCCGTCCGCGCCGCCCAGGACGGCGACGAGGAGGCGTTCCGGGTCCTGTTCCGGGCCGTCCAGCCGGGGCTGCTGCGCTACCTGCGGGTGCTGGTCGGCGGCCGGGCCGAGGACGCCGAGGACATCGCCTCCGAGGCCTGGCTGCAGATCGCCCGCGACCTGCCGGACTTCCGCGGCGACGCGGACGGGTTCCGCGGCTGGGCCGCGACGGTCGCCCGCAACCGGGCCATGGACCACCTGCGCCGGGTGCGCCGCCGCCCGGTCGCCGACCTGCCGGTGGAGTACCTGGCCGAGCTGGCCGCGGCCGAGGACACCGCGGGCCAGGCGATGGCCACCGTCGCCACCTCCGACGCGCTCGCGCTGATCGCCTCGCTGCCGCCCGACCAGGCCGAGGCGGTGCTGCTGCGGGTGGTGCTCGGGCTGGACGCGGAGAGCGCCGCGAAGGTGCTCGGCAAGCGCTCCGGCAGCGTCCGGATGGCCGCCCACCGGGGGCTCAGGCGGCTGGCCAAGGTGCTGGAGCAGAGCGGGGGAGCGGCCGCCGGGGTGCCCCGCCAGGGGGCCTGGAGGACGGCCGGGAAAAAAATTTCCGCGCAGGGTGTGACACCGGCGCAGGCGCCGACGCTGAAGGACATGAGATGAGCACCAACCGATCCCGCCGGATCGATCGCGCCGCCGCCGAGCAACTGCTCGGCGGTGTCACGGTCGACCCGGAGGCCGGTCAGGACCCCTCCGCCGGGCAGCAGTCCGCGCCAGGACGGCCGGAGCTCGCCGCCCTGCTCGCCGCCGCTGCGACGAGCGAGGCGGCCGGCGACGGCCCGCTGCCCGGCGAAGAGGGGGCCCTGGCCGCGTTCCGGCAGGCTCGTCGCCAGCCGACCCCCCAGCAGCACCGGAGACGACGGAAGATGGCGGACAGCGCGCTCGCGCGGGCCCTCAGCGCGAAGGCCGTGGCCGTCGCCCTGGGCGTGACCGCCGTGGGCGGCGTCGCGGTCGCGGCCTCCACCGGCCGGCTGCCGGAGGTGCTGGGCGGTTCCGCCCCGGCCCCGTCGGCCACCAGCGCCGCGCCCGCACCGTCGAGCGGGGGGCCGGGCAGCCCGTCCACGAGCCCCGGTGCCGACCGCACCGACCGGCCCACCGCGGGCCCGAGCCGCTCCGGCGGCCCGGCCCGGCCCTCCTCCGGGCAGGCTTCGGGCCCGGCCGACCTGCCGGCGCTGAAGCAGCTCTGCGAGGGCTTCGCCGGCCGGGTCGCGGGCGGCAGCAAGCCCAGGGACGCGGCCGCCGACCCGGCGCTGGCCGAGCTGCTGAAGGCGGCCGGTGCACCGGAGAAGGTGGCCGGGTTCTGCGCGCTGCTCTCCGCGCACGGCGGGGAGACGCCGGGCGGGAACGACCACGGGCGGCCCACGACCGGCCCGGGCCAGTCCGCGCCGCCCTCGGCCACGCCCTCGTCCGGCAAGGCGGGGCGCACCGGGACCGACCGTCCGACCGCCGGGGGGAACGGCCAGGACTGACACCGCACTCCGGTCGGACCGCGGGCTCCCCCGGGCCCCGTCCGACCGGGCACCGCCTCCGGGCGGCCGATGGGCCCCTGTACCCGTCGTCCGCCCGGACCGACTCCGGACGGGTGCCGGGCTCCCCCGGGCCCCCACCCGTCCGGGACAGCTCCGACCGGTCGACGACTCCCCCGGGTCCGCGGCCGGTCGGGGAACCCGCTCCGGACGGACGACCGAACTCCCCCGGGTCCGCCGTCCGTCCGGAGCCCAGCCCCGCCGTACCGCCCGAACGCCCTGGAGCCCCGGTGACCGAAACCCCGCGCGCAGCGCGGCCCGCCGTCCCGGCGGCCCCGGTGTTCGTCGACGCCAGCGGCAGGCGCCAGCGCCGTTCGCGGCGGATCGGGTGGCTGCTGGCCGTCCCGGCCGCCGGGTACCTGGCCCTGGTGGCGAGCAGCGCGCTGGGCGGCCCGTCCTTCGACGCGCCGTTCGTGCCGAAGCCGGCCGCCCCGGCCGGGCCGAGCGTCCCGGTCCCCACCGGGGCCCCCGACCCGGTGGCGGACGGCCGCTCCACGCCCGGGCCGGGCAGCACCGGCGCCCCCGCGACCCGTCCGGCCCAGGCCCCCCTCGCCCCGGCCGCGGCGGGCTCCGCGCTCCGGAGCACCGCGGCGGCCACCACCGCGGCCACCGCCACCGCCACGGCCGCGACGCCCGGCCCCACGGCTTCGCACGGCCGACCCACCGCGGCGCCCGGCAACAGCCGCAAACCCGTCAAGAACCCCTAGCGAGCCCCGATGACCTTCCCCCGGACCTCCCCCCGCCGCAGCGGCCCCGCCCCGCGCGGCCGCCGGGGCCGCCGGGGCGTGGTGCGGCAGCCCGCGCCCCGCACCCACTGGCTGCTGCTCACCGCCCTGGTGGTGACCCTGGCCGCGGCGCTGCTGCTGCAGGGCTACACCCGCCACCTGTACGGATCGGCGCCCGACGGCGCCGCCCGCCCCACCGGGCCCGCGTACGCCGTGCCCCCCGAGGCCGCCCACGGCGGGCCGGTGATCGACGCCTCCGCCGCGACGCCGCGCACCGCCCGGCCCGCCCCGGGCACCGTCGCGCTGACCTTCGACGACGGCCCCGACCCGGTCTGGACGCCGAAGATCCTGGACGTGCTGAAGCAGCAGGGGGTGCACGCCACCTTCTTCGTGGTCGGCACCCAGGTCGCCGACCACCCCGAGCTCGCCCGCCGGATCCTCGCCGAGGGCCACCAGCTCGGCATCCACACCTTCACCCACGCCGACCTCGCGCAGGCCGCGCCGTGGCGCCGCTCGCTCGAACTGCGCGAGGCGCAGCTCGCGGTGGCCGGGGCGACCGGCACCACCACCGCGCTGCTGCGGCCCCCGTACTCCTCGACCAACGACGCGCTCACCGACGCCGACTGGCAGGCGGTCCGGCAGGCCGGGCAGTCCGGCTACCTGACGGTGCTGACCACCCTGGACAGCGAGGACTGGCGGCGCCCGGGCGTCGACCGGATCGTCGCGAACGCCACCCCGCAGGGCCCGGCCGGGCAGGTCGTGCTGATGCACGACGCGGGCGGCGACCGCTCGCAGACGGTGGCGGCGCTGGCCGAGCTGCTGCCGAAGCTGAAGCAGGCGGGCCTGCGGGTCGGGACGGTCTCCGAGACCGCGTCGATCGCGGACGCCGCGCACCCGGCGAGCGGCGCCGAGCACTGGCAGGGC
Source organism: Kitasatospora phosalacinea (assembly GCF_030268885.1). Taxonomy (GTDB): domain Bacteria; phylum Actinomycetota; class Actinomycetes; order Streptomycetales; family Streptomycetaceae; genus Kitasatospora; species Kitasatospora phosalacinea_C. The sequence continues at coordinate 184,451 of NZ_BSSA01000006.1, read as the reverse complement.
CGGGCGCTGCTGCTCGCCCTGTCCGGCGGCGACCTGGCGGTGGCGGTGCTGGGCTGGCTGCTCTGGGCGGCGGGGGCGGTCAGCGTGCTGCGCGCGGTGGTGCTGCTGTTCGCCGCCGCGCGCCACCGGCGCCTGCGCCGCCGGGGCTGGGGCCCGCCGGTCACCGAGCCGGTCACCGTGACCGTGCCCGCGTACAACGAGCGCGCGGGCATCGAGGCGGCGGTGCGCTCGCTGCTGGCCTCCGACCACCCGGTGGAGGTGATCGTGGTCGACGACGGCTCCACGGACGGCACCGCGGACCTGGTGGAGTCGCTCGGCCTGCCCGGCGTCCGGGTGCTCCGGCAGACCAACGCGGGCAAGCCGGCGGCCCTCAACAACGGTCTGCGGCACGCGAGTTGCGAGCTGGTGGTGATGGTCGACGGGGACACCGTGTTCGAGCCGGACGCCGTCCGGCTGCTGGTGCAGCCGTTCGCCGACCGCCGGGTCGGCGCGGTGTCGGGCAACGCGAAGGTGATCAACCGGGGCGGGCTGCTCGGCCGCTGGCAGCACATCGAGTACGTGGTCGGGTTCAACCTGGACCGCCGCTTCTTCGACCTCGCCCAGTGCATGCCCACCGTCCCCGGCGCGGTCGGCGCGTTCCGCCGCTCGGCGCTGCTGCGGCTCGGCGGCGTCGCCGAGGAGACCCTGGCCGAGGACACCGACCTCACCATGGCGCTGTGCCGGGCGGGCTGGCGGGTGGTCTACGAGGAGCGGGCGATCGCCTGGACGGAGGCCCCGGCCTCGCTCTCCGCGCTGTGGCGCCAGCGCTACCGCTGGTGCTACGGCACCCTGCAGGCGATGTGGAAGCACCGCCGGGCGCTCGCCCAGCGCGGGCAGGCCGGCAAACTGGGCCGCCGCGGGCTGGTCTACCTGCTGGTGTTCCAGGTCCTGCTGCCGCTGCTGGCCCCGGCCGTGGACGTGTTCGCGGTCTACGGCCTGCTGTTCCTCGACCCGGTGCGGATCGCCGCGGTCTGGCTGGGCTTCCTGGTGCTGCAGGTGCTGTCGGCCTGCTACGCGTTCCGGCTGGACGGGGAACGGCCGGGCCCGCTGTGGACGTTGCCGCTCCAGCAGGTGGTCTACCGCCAGCTGATGTACCTGGTGGTGATCCAGTCGGTGTGGACCGCGCTGGCCGGCAACCGGCTGCGCTGGCAGCGGATGCAGCGCTACGGCTCCCTCCAGGCCCCGGCGAACCGGAGTTGACGCGATGACCTTCCCCCGCACCTCGCCCGCCGCCGAACGCGCCGCCCGCCGCGCCGTCCGCCGGTCCGCCCGCCGCACCGCCCGGGGCCCGCGGGCGGTGCCCCGCACCCTGCTGGCGGCGGCCCTCGCCGCGCTGGCCGCGCTGCTGCTCGTCCAGCGTCCGTGAACCCCGGCGGACGGGGCCCGCTATGGTTCACGGGTGCCCGCCCGGAGTTGAGAGGAGTATCCGATGATCGGACGCGCGCTGAACGGGCGTTACGAACTCGGCGAGATCCTCGGCGTCGGCGGCATGGCCACCGTGTACCGCGCCCTGGACCACCAGCTGGGCCGCCCGGTCGCGGTCAAGGTGCTCAACGGCGGCCTGGCCGACGACCCGCGGTTCGCCGAGCGGTTCGCCCGCGAGGCCCGGTCGGCCGCGCTGCTGGCGCACCCGCGGATCGTCACGGTCTTCGACTCCGGCGTCGACCAGGGCTCCCCGTACCTGGTGATGGAGCTGGTGCACGGCGCGACCCTGGGCCGGGTGATCGCCGAGCAGGGCGTGCTGCCGGTGGAGCGCGCGGTCGGCACCGCCGCCGCCGTGCTGGACGCGCTGGCCGCCGCGCACGCCCAGGGCCTGGTGCACCGCGACATCAAGCCCGGCAACGTCATGATCACCCAGGACGGCGGGGTGAAGGTCGTCGACTTCGGCATCGCCCGGGCCGGCTCCTCCGCGGGCCAGCAGCTCACCCAGACCGCCTCGGTGCTCGGCACCGCCGCCTACCTCTCCCCGGAGCAGGCCACCGCCGGGCAGGTCGACGGCCGCGCCGACCTGTACGCGGTCGGCTGCGTGCTGTACGAGATGCTGGCCGGCGTGCCGCCGTTCACCGCCGACACCCCCGTCGCGGTGACCTTCAAGCACGTCACCGAGTACCCCGCCCCGGTGTCCGTCCACCGCCCCGACGTGCCGCCCGCGCTGGACGCCGCGGTGCTGCGGCTGCTCGCCAAGCACCCGGACCAGCGCCCCGCCGACGCGCAGTCCGCGGCCGCCGAGCTGCTCGCCGCCGTCCCGGCCGCCCCCGCCGACCGCACCGCCCAACTGCTCGGCGCGGCCACCCAGGTGCTGCCGCCCGTCCCCGCCGCCGCCTTCCCGGCCGCGCCCCCGCCCCCGCCGCAGCAGCCGTGGACCGAGCCGCAGCGCACCTCGGTGCTGCCGCCGGTGCAGGCCCCGCTGCTGCCCTCGGCCCGCTACGAGGACGAGGAGCCCGGGCCGCGGTCCACCCGCAACCCGCTGGTGTACGCGGGCATCGGCGCGGCCGTGATCGCCGTCGTGGCGGGCATCGCCGCGTTCTCGCTCGGCGGCGGCGACCCCGCCCCGAAGGCCGCGCACACCCCCGCCCCGACCGCCGCCGCCAGCAGCCCCGCCGCCCCGACGCCCTCCCCGTCCGCCTCCGCGTCCGCGTCCGCCGGCGCCAGGCCCAGCGCCTCGCCCAAGCCCTCCGCCACCCCCAGGGGCGGCCCGGTGGCCGCCCAACTCGCCCAGCTGCGCGCCGAGGTGGCGCAGGCCGACTTCAAGCGCGACCGGGACAAGCAGGACGACCTGACCGGCCTGCTCGACCGGGCCACCCAGGACGTCAACGACAAGCAGCCCGCGGACGCCGAGGACTCCCTCAAGGACGCCCAGAAGCTGGTCCACGACCTGCAGCGCCGCAAGGCCGTGGACGCCCCGCTCCTGATCGGCTGGCAGGCCCGGCTCACCGCCCTCACCGCGCTGGTGCACGCCCAGGCCGCCCAGCAGGACTAGCGCCGGTCGTCCCGCTGCTCGCGGTGGCGGGCCCGCTGCACCGCCCTGGTCTTCACCTGCCTGGTCAGCGCCGTCACCCCGGTGGTCAGGAACACCACGGTGTACAGGAGTTGGATCATCACCACGATCCTGGCGGCCTGCCCGGCCGGGTGGATGTCGCCGTAGCCGACGGTCGCCATCGTGATCACCGTGAAGTACAGCGCGTCGACCTTGGTGACCAACCCGTCCAGCTCGCCCGGCTCCTTGGACATCGCCAGGTAGGCGGTGGAGAACACCACCAGCGCCCCGCACAGCAGGACCAGGATCCGCGGCACCGGGTGCCGGGACTGCCCCAGCACCTGCATCCGCACCTCGCGCAGCACCCCGGCGCCGAGCACGGCCAGCAGCACGCCGAACGCCGTCCAGCTGATCCGCGGGTGGTGCGGCCCGAACCAGCCCACCGGCACCGTGAAGTAGGCGACCAGCAGCACCACCGGTCCGGCCAGCAGGCCGACGTACGTCCGGACGAGGTCCTTCACGCCGCCGCGGCCTTCCCACCGCCGGGGCGGTCCGCGGGCGGCCCGGCGGTCGGCGGGGCGGTCGGCGGGGCGCCGGGGGCGGTAGGGGCGGCGGGGGCGTCGAGGAACTCCAGCACGGCCAGCCCGGCCAGCAGCACCACCGCGATCCACAGCACCACCGCGCCGGTCGGGTAGCTCCAGGTCAGCAGCACCACGGCGGCGACCGCGACCGCGCCCCAGCCCAGCCAGGCCTTCCAGCGGTGGACGAACGGGCCGACCGGTCCCAGCCGCATGCCGATGCCCTCGGCGGCCCGCCGCACCGCCCCCAGCCCCTCCTGCCACAGGTGCCGCACCCAGCCGGCCCGGCGGCCCCGTCCGGTCAGCCAGGCCGCCAGCGCGACCACCACGCCCAGCGCCAGCAGCATCCGGACCGCGGCCCGCAGGTAGCGCACCAGGGTGTCGTACACCGCCATCGCGGCGGCCTGGTCGACGCCCGCGGGCAGCTTGTCCAGGTAGAGCGCCCGGAACACGGTCAGCCCGATGCCCAGCAGGCCCGCCGCGGCGGCCATGCCGAGCGCCGCCCCGACGGCGGCCCGGCGGTGGTGCACCGCCAGCAGGACGCCGCCGACCGCGCACAGCAGCGCCAGCACCGGCACCCAGAACCCGGCCAGGTCGAGCAGCCGCAGCCCGGTCTGCGCCTTCTGCACCGCGCTCGACTGCACCAGCGTGTAGTCGGTGTGCACCTCGGGGATCTTCGAGGCCAGCCCCAGCCCGTTGGCCACCAGCCGGTCCTTGACCGCCGCGACCACCGGCCCCAGGTCCAGGCTGACGGTGTCGCCCTTGACCTGCACCGCCCCGCCGCCCTGCCCGGTCAGCACCTTGTCGAACGCGCCGTGCGCGTTGCGCAGCACCCCGGTCCAGACGGTGGCGAACGCGTCGGACTGGACGAAGCGCAGCACCTGGTCGTGGACGAAGCCGGTCAGCCCGCTGGTCAGCGCCGGTCCGAGCTTGCCCAGCGCGGCGTCCAGCAGCGGGCGGTCGGCGGGCGCGACGTCGTTCAGCAGGTCGGTGATCGGCAGCTGCTCCATCACCGCGGCGGTGACCCGGTTGGTGAGCGCGTTCTGCACCGACGGGTCGGAGGCCAGCGGCGCCATCGTGGACACGAACCGGTCGGTGTCGGTGACCTGCGACTTGCTCCAGGCGGCGACCACCCCGAGCGGGGTCAGCACCGCGGCCAGCACGATCAGCAGCACCGCGAAGAAGGACCGCACCCGGTGGTGCTCCCGCCGGGGGGCCTTCTGCTCCTCCAGGACGGCGATCCGCTCGCGCAGCTCCGCGAGCTCGTGCTCCTCCGACGGGTCCGCCGCCATCCGTGCCTCCCTGGTGATCCGCCGTCAGCTGGATACCAGGAGATAACAGAACAAATCGGTCAGCCACTCGGGCGTGCCGACACGCCGGAGCCCCCGGCCCGTCGGAGCGACGGGCCGGGGGCTCCGGTACGGCGGACGGCGTCGGCCGGGGCCGACGCGGCGTCAGGCCGTGGTGGTCTTGGTGGGCTCGGCGGCCTTGGTGACGTTGGTCGGCTCGACGGCCGGGCGCGGCTGCTCGGCCTGCGAGGCGGCGGTGCCGTTCTGGGTCTCCGCGGGGGCGTCGTCCTCGCGGAGGGCCTTGGTCTCCGCCTTCAGGATGCGCATCGACTTGCCGAGGCCGCGGGCCATCTCGGGCAGCTTCTTCGAGCCGAACAGCAGGACCAGCACCACCACCATGATGGCGATGTGCCAGGGCTCAAGACCGTTACGGAACATCCCTGACCACCGGTCCTTTCGTGGAAGTTCTCGCTGTGACTAAGGGCTCGGGCGGAACGCCCGACTCGGCCAGTATGCCTGGCCTTGTCGGCGAACGTATACACCCGTCGGCAAACAGCCGCCGAAAAACAGGTGATCCGAGTCATGTGGTCTGTACCACCTGGCGGGTCCGGCGGCCCGGCCCGGCGGGCCCGCCCGAGGCTCACCCGCCCCGGTTCACCAGCACCGACCAGGTCGACCCGGCCGCCGCCAGCACCGCCGCGAGGGTCAGCCCGCGCATCCACCACCGGCCCGCCGTGACGTGCGGACTGTGTTCCACCGCACTGCGCCGCCGCACCCCGTGCACGTACAGCCCGACCGCCGCCACCGCCAACAGCCCGCCCAGCGCGGCCAGTCCGGGCAGCCCCCGGACGTAGCCGGTGCGCAGGACCAGCAGCGCGTCGGCGGCCAGCACCAGCGCGGTGCGGCTCCACGCCAGCAGCGTCCGCTCCGGCTGCAGGCCCGGGTCGCGGGGGGCGGCGGTCACCGCGACCAGCCGATGATCAGCACCGAGAAGACCGCCGCCGCGACCGCCGTGCACACCGTCAGCACCAGCATGATCCGGGTCGCGGGCAGCGGCCCGCCCGCCCGCATCGCCCGCTCCACCTGCACCCACCGGTGGTACGCGGCCACCCCGAGCCCGGCCCCGCCCGCGGCCAGCAGCACCGAGAGCGTCACCCGGACCGGCACCGGCGCCAGGTCCGGCGCCAGCTGGTCCAGGCCCACCGCCCCGGCGAGCAGCGCCAGCGCGGTCCTGATCCAGGCCAGGAACGTCCGCTCGTTCGCCAGCGTGAACCGGAAGTCCAGCTCCTGCGGCTCCTCGTCCTCCTCCGCCATACGGCGACCCTAGGGCGGGAGCGGGCGGCGCGCAGAGCGGGAGCGGGGCACCCGCGGGGAGGTTCCCCGCGGGTGCCCCGCTCCGGTGTCCCGGCCGTCGGGCGTCCGGGTCGCCGTGCTGCCGGGCCGCTGTGCCGCTAGGCGGCGACGGCCTGCTCCTCCGGCTGCTCCGGCTCCGGCTCCGGGGCGGGGCCGCTCGACGCGGGCAGGTGGCGCATCAGCAGGTGGGCGGCCAGGGCGGCGCCCAGCATGACCACCACGCCGACCACCGCGGCGACGTGCATCCCGTCGGCGAAGGCGTTGCGGGCGCCGGTGAGCAGCTGGTCCGCGGCGTCACCGGACAGGTGGGCGGCGGTGGTGACGGCCCCGCCGAGGGTGTCGCGGGCCGCCTCGGGGGCGGAACCGTCCATCTGCGAGCGGTAGACGGCCGCGCCGGCCGCGCCGAGGACGGCGATGCCGAGCGAGCTGCCGAGCTCCTGGGCGGTCTCGGAGGTGGCGCCGGCCGCACCGGCCCGCTCGGGGGGAGCGGCGGCGAGCACCATCTCGCCGGTGATGCTGACGGTGCCGACCGAGCCGGCGGCGATCACACCGGCGGCGACCAGCGGGAGGGCGAGCGAGGAGTCGGGGACGACGAAGGCCATCGCGACGAACCCGGCGGCGCTGGCCAGGAACCCGGCGACCAGCAGGACCGCGGGGCGCACCTTGCCGGCCAGGGCGCCGAAGCCGCCGACGGCCGCGCCGACGCCGATGCTCGGCAGCAGGGCCCAGAGCGAGGCCGACAGCGGGCTGTAGCCCTTGACCAGTTGCAGGTACTGGGAGGTGAAGAGGGTGAAGCCCATCATCGCGAACATCGCGATGGTGTTGACGGTGATCGCGCCGGTGTAGGTGCGGATCCGGAACAGGGTGATGTCGATCAGCGGGTTGGCGGCCGTCCGCAGCCGGTGCACCAGGGCGACGCCGACCGCGAGTCCGGCGGCGAGCACCAGGGCGGGCTGAAGGTTCCAGCCGTCCACCGCGAGGTCCTTGACGCCGTAGACGACCGGCAGCACGGTGGCGATCGAGAGCGCGGCGCCGACCAGGTCGAAGCGGCCCTCCTGCGGGGCGCGGTACTCGGGGAGCAGGAACGGTGCGGCGACCATCACCAGCAGCATCACCGGGATCGCGATCAGGAAGACCGAGCCCCACCAGAAGTGGTTGAGCATCACGCCGCCGAGCACCGGTCCGAGGGTGGCGCCCGCCATCATCACGCCGCTCCAGGCGCCGATCGCGCCCTGCCGCTGCTTGGGGTCGGGGAACATGTTGCGGATCAGGGCCAGCGTGGAGGGCCCGAAGACCGCCCCCGCGACGCCCAACAGGGCGCGGGCGGCGATGAGCTGGTTCGCCCCGTTCGACCAGGCGGCGACCAGCGAGGCGCCCGCGAAGGCGGCGGTGCCCGCGATCAGCAGCTTGCGGCGGCCGATCCGGTCGCCCAGGGCGCCCATCGGGATCAGCATCCCGGCCAGCAGGAACGTGTACATGTCCATGATCCACAGCTGCTGGGTGCCGCTGGGGTGCAGGTCGGTGGCGATGAAGGGGACGGCGAAGAACAGCACGCCCATGTCCATGGCGAGGACGAGGGTCGGCAGCAGCAGGAGGGCGAGGCCGAGCCAGGCCCGGCGGCCCGCGGGGCCTTGGTCGGTGGTCATGACGATGACTGTACGAGCGTCTTGCACATCTGTCTAGTACAAGCGTCTAAGTCGATCGTTCCAGACGTTTGACCAAGACATTCGTCTTGGACGCGGTACGATCGGGCGCATGGGAAACCGCGAAGACCTCCTGGCCAGTGCCACCCGCTGCCTGCAGGAGAAGGGCTACGGGCGGACCACCGCCCGGGACATCGCCTCCGGTGCGGGAGTCAGCCTGGCCGCGATCGGCTACCACTACGGCTCCAAGGACGCCCTGCTGGTGGAGGCCCTGGTGGAGGCGATGGGCCGGTGGGGCGACACGATCGGCGGGGCGCTGTCCGCCGCCGCGGAGGTCGACGACCCGCAGGAGCGCTTCGTCCGGGCCTGGGACGCGGTGCGCGACAGCTTCGCCGCGAACCGCGGGCTCTGGACGGTCCAGTTCGAGATCCTCGGGCAGCTCGACAGCCTGCCGGGGCTGGCCGAGCGGCTGGCCGCGGCACAGAAGGCGGGCCGGCTGGGCCTGGCCGCGCTGTTCCACGGCAAGGCCGAGGAGGAGGACACGCCGGAGGACCTGGCCCGCGGCGTCTTCTACCAGTCGCTGCTGCTGGGGCAGGCCGCCCAGTGGCTGATCAAGCCCGAACTGGCGCCCAGCGGCGAGGAGTACCTGCGCGGGCTGTCCCTGGTCTGCGGCGACGTGTTGGGCGGCGTCCCCGGCGGTGTGCCCGGCGGTGTGCCGGTCGGGGAGAAGGCGCCGGTCGGGGCGGCGGCCGGGGCGGCGGGGACCGCGGCGAGGGGCTGAACGGGGGCGCGGCGGGCGCGGCCCGGTACGGGGCCGGGGCGGGGCCCGGTGCGCGCGGGGGCGCGGGCGTCAGGCGGTGACGGCCGTGAGCAGCACCACCGCGTCGGTGTGGGCCAGCAGGCCGTGCCGTTCCTGCGGGATCGAGTGCAGCTCGCCCGGCCCCGCCTCCTGGCGGCGGCCCTCGACGGTCAGCGCGACCCGGCCGCGCAGCACCTGCAGGCTGGCGGCGACCGGGGCGTTGTGCTCGTCCAGCACCGCCCCGGCCCGCAGGGCGATCACGGTCTGCCGCAGGACGCCGTCGTGCAGCAGCAGGTGGGCGCTGCGGCCGTGCGGGCTGGTGGCGGCCTTGGCGGCGTGCTCCTCGGCCAGGGCGTTCAGGTCGATCCGGGTCGGCTGCTCGGTCATCGCGTTCTCCTCCGTCGGGCCCCCGCACCACCGGGCCCGCCGACCGGGCCCGCGGCCGACCCTAGGCCGCGCCCCGCGCGTGTCGCGCGCTGGGTCACGCGCAGGGGTTAAGGAGTGGGCCGCTCGGCGTGCGGGGCGGCGGGACCGGGCCGAAGGTGTCCCTATGGCGACCAATCAGAAAATCACCTTCGGCGGTTTCCAGGTGAACCGCGGCATGCTCACCGCCGGCGCGGCCCTCACCGGGCTCGGCGCCGTCGTCGGACTGACCGGCACGGCGCTGGTCTGCGCCGCCCTGGCGAACGCGGGCCGGGGGTGGGTCCGGTCACTGGAGACCCCGCCCACCGAACTCGCGCAGCGCACCCTGCACCAGGCGAGGGCCGCCTCGGCGGCCGGACTGGAGGCGTGGCGCAGCAGCGTCAACTGACCGGAGAGGCGGCGGGACGGCACGGAGGCGGGCACCCGGTGGGGGTGCCCGCCTCCGCCGTGTCCGTGTCCGTGTCCGTGCCCGGGGCTGCGGCCGTGCCCGGTGCCGGGCTCGTGTCCGCGGCCGGTCCCGGCGCTCAGCGGCGGGTCACAGGCCGAGCGACTTGGCGATGATCGTCCGCATGACCTCGCTGGTGCCGCCGTAGATCCGGAACACCCGGTTGTCGGTGTAGAGGCGGGCGATCGGGTACTCCAGGATGTAGCCGTAGCCGCCGTGCAGCTGCAGGCACTTGTCGATCACCTCGGAGGCCGACTCGGTGCAGAACAGCTTGGCCGCGGCGGCGTCCGCCACCGTCAGCTCGCCGTTCTGGTAGAGCTCCAGCGCCTGGTCGACCATCGCCTGCTGGGCGAGCACCTGGGCCTGGCAGTCGGCCAGCGAGAACTTGGTGTTCTGGAACTCGGCGACGGCCTTGCCGAACACCTTGCGCTCCTTGACGTACTTCACCGCGAACTGCACCGCCGCGGCCGCCGAGGCGTACGCGCCGACCGCGATCGCCAGGCGCTCCTGCACCAGGTTGTGGGTCAGGTAGGAGAACGCCCTGCCCTCCTCGCCGAGCAGGTTCTCCACCGGCACCTTGACGTCGCTGAAGGACAGCTCCGCGGTGTCCGAGGTGCGCAGGCCGATCTTCTGCAGCTTGCGGCCGACCGCGTAGCCCTCGGACTTGGTGTCCACGCACAGGATGGACAGGCCCGCGCGGCGGTCCGCCGGGTCGTACGGGGCGGTGCGGCAGACCACCAGCACCAGGTCGGCCAGCACGCCGCCGGTGATGAAGGTCTTCGCGCCGTTCAGCACGTAGTGGGTGCCGTCCGCGGACAGCTTCGCCGTGGTGGAGATGCCCGCCAGGTCGGAGCCCGCGCCCGGTTCGGTCATCGCGATCGCCGTCATGATCTCGCCCGAGACGAAGCCCGGCAGCCAGCGCTGCTTCTGCTCCTCGTTGGCGTACTCCATCAGGTACGGCAGCACCAGGCCGGTGTGCACGCCCGAGGAGCCGAAGGTGACGCCCGCGCGGGCGGTCTCCTCGTAGATCACCGCCTGGTACTTGAAGCCGGTCTCGCCCGCGCCGCCGTACTCCTCCGGGACCTCGATGCCGAACACGCCGAGCTCGCCGAGCTTGCGGTAGAAGTCGCGCGGCGGGTGGCCGGCCGCCTCCCAGCTCTCGTAGACCGGGACGACCTCGTTGGCGATGAAGTCCCGGATGGTCTCCCGGAACGCCTCGTGGTCCTCGTTGTACACGGTGCGGCGCACGGTGCGCTCCCTTCGGCTGCGGCTGATCGCGCAGTTAAGTTAATCGCCGGTAGCTTCCGGTGTCCAGGGCGGACGACGTGCCCGTCGAGCCGCTCGGTGACGGGCGTCGGCGGGGGTTAAGTGAACCGTTGCTAGCCTGGCCGTGAGGGGCGGGAGAAGCAGCCGGGGAGGGGAACGCGGTGGTGCAGCGGCGTCCGGTGGTGCGCAGGCCGCCCGGTCGGCGGGCCCGGATCCTCGCCGTCGCGGCCGCCCGCTTCCACCGCGACGGCTACCACCGGGTCTCGATGGCCGAGATCGCCGCCGAGGTCGGCATCACCGCCCCCGCGCTCTACCGGCACTTCCGCAACAAGTCCGAACTCCTGCTGCGCGCCGTCGAGTCCGGCCTGCACGCGGTCTGCGCGGCGACCGCCTCCGGCGGGGCGGTCGAGCTCGCCGAACTCGCCCTGGAACGGCGGGAGTTCGGGACGCTGTGGCAGCGCGACGCGAGACTGCTGCCGCCGGGGCAACGGGCAGTGCTGCGAAGACAGTTGCGTGCGGCGGTGCGTGAATCCGCGGGCGAGGAGGGCGAGTTGGCCCGGTGGGCGGTGCTCTCCGCCTACGGCAGCCTGAGCCACCACGGGGTGGTCCTGCCCCGGCGGCGGTACCTGGAGCTCCTGGGCGGGATGCGCGAACGCCTGTTGGCCGTGCGGGAGTTCGGTGCGGCGGTGGTGCCCGGACGGTCCGGTTCGCCCGGCCCGCCCGGCCCGCCCGGCCCGTCGGTGTCGGAGGGGGTGGGGCGTCGGGACGCTCTGGTGGCGGCGGCGACCCGGCTGTTCCACCGGCGCGGCTTCGACAACGTCTCGATGGAGCAACTCGGCGCGGCCGTCGGCATCGCCGGGCCCAGCGTCTACAAGCACTTCGGCACGAAGTCCGCGCTGCTCGCCGCCGTCCTCGACCGCGGCCGGGAGCAACTGCGCCGCGAAGTGCTGCCGGTCCTCGCGGCGGGCCCCGCTCCCGCGGTGGCGGCCTTCGCCGCGTTCGCCTGGCGGGAACGCGACTACCTCGGCGTGATGCTCTCCGAGACCGAACGCCTCGCGCCGGGTGAGCGCCGCGCCGCGGTCGACTTCCGCCGCGAGTTCCTCCGCGCCTGGGTCGAGCACACTTCGATGCCGGGCGAACCGTCGGCGGAGGCCCGGGTGCGCGTCCACGCGATGATCGCGGTCGCGATCGACACCGCCCGCAGCGGAGCGGGAACACCCGCGGCGGTGGCGGCGTACGCGGCCGCGGCGCTGGGCGGGGTGGTGCGGGAGGGGTGAACGCCAGCAGGATCGCGAGGTGGACGGTGAGTCGACGTCACCTCGCGATCCTGCGGTGGGTGCGGGGTTGCTCGCGCGGTTCCCCGCGCCCCTGGCGGTGCGCGTTCCGGCGGTGCGCCCGCGGGGCGGCTCAGTACAGGACGAAGGGGTAGTAGACGGTGTGCGCCAGGTTCGCGTTGGACTGGAGGGCGCCGACGCCGCCGGAGTTGCCGGTGACGCCGAGGGTGTTGTTCTGGTTGCCGGCGCCGGAGCCGGTCGCGGTCTGCTGGGAGCCGTTGGCGTTGCCGTGGACGGATCCGACGATGTTGTTGGAGCCGATGTTGCTGACCACGCTGCTGTTGGAGGAGTGGTCGGCGCCGGCGCCGTTGTCGGCGGCGGCGGTGCCGACCCCCGCGAGGAGGAAGGCGCCGAGGGCGGTGACGACGGCGACTGCGCGAATACGGGACACGGTGGTCTCCCTGCTAACTGGTGCGAATGTGACGCCGCGGGGTGGCCGCCCCGTCCGCGCCGGTTCCTGACGTCGCGTCATCAGGATTGCCCACTGGGCCGTTCGGGTTCCAGCGGGGGCACGCGGGTTCGCTCGAAGGTGTCACTCTCGTGGAATAGCCCCGGAACCGGCCGTGACCGCCGGAACACCACGCTGACAAGGGATTTCACCGCTCCGGGCGGGTCGGCCGGAGTCCCTGCACGTCAACACCGGCTTGACCGAGGATCGACAGAAACCGGAAATCAGAAAACAGTGGTCGCCTGATTGTCGTACTGGCACACTGGGGCCTTATGTCTGATGGTCTTCCCCCCGCTTCCGGGCCCGACGGAAGCGGCGCCGAATTCCCCGCGTCCGAGAACTCGGCGAATCTCCGCACCACGGAGGTCGATCTCGGCGGACTGGTCGGAGTGCTCGCCACGCACCTGTACTCCACGCCGCTGGTGGCGCTGCGCGAACTCGTGCAGAACGCCCACGACTCGCACACCCGGCGGAAGCTGGAGGACCCGGAGGGGGCGTACCGCCCGCTGATCCGGGTCACCGGGGACCCGGCGGCGCGGACGGTGGCGATCGAGGACAACGGGGCGGGGCTGACCGAGCCGGAGATCCACGCGTACCTGGCGACCGTCGGCACCGGCTACACCCGGATGCTGCGCGACCTCACCGGCAACCAGGACCTGATCGGGGCGTTCGGGCTGGGCTTCCTCTCGGCGTTCTCGGTGGCCGAGGAGGTGACCGTGACCACCGCCTCGCACCGCGAGCCGCTGGCCGCGCACACCTACCGCAGCCGGGGCGGCGAGCAGTACAGCGTGGAGCCCGCCCCGGCGCGGCCCGGGCCGGGGACGGTGCTGCGGCTGCGGCTGAAGGCCGAGCACGCGCACCTCGCGGACGAGTCCGCGCTGCGCGAGGTGCTGGCGCGGTACTGCGTGCTGCTGCCGATCGCGGTGTACGTCGGCGAGGACGAGCAGCCGGTCAACGACGTGGCGGTGCCCTGGCGGCAGGACCTGCCGGGCCCGGTGCACCAGCACCGGATGCGGTTCGCCTCGGCGTTCGCCCGCAGCTTCGAGCCGCTGACCGCCTTCCCGGTGGCGCCCGTCGAGGGCCGCACCGACGCGGTCGGGCTGCTGTGGGTGCAGGACGGCGGGACGTACGGGTCGAGCGACAACCGGGACCTCGCGGTGTACCTGCGCGGCATGCTGCTCGCCGACGACGCCCGTGACCTGCTGCCCAGTTGGGCCGGTTTCATCGGCGGCGTGGTCGAGTCGTCCCGGCTCACCCCCACCGCCAGCCGCGAGGACCTGCAGCGCGACGAGCACTACCGGGCGCTCCAGCAGGCGCTGACCGACGCGATCGTGGACGGCCTGTACGAGACCGCCCGGCTGCACCCGGCGGCCTGGCGGCGGATCCTGGCCCGGCACGGGCAGGACCTGCTGGGCGCGGCGCTCTGCGACGAGCGGCTGTTCACGCTGCTCGCCGACGACGTCCCGGTGCCGACCTCGCAGGGCGAACTGACCGCGGGCGCGCTGCGGGCCGCGGGCTCCGGCGCGGTGCACGTGGCGCTGGGCAGCGGCGGCGGCTTCGAGGAGATGCTGTACCGGGCGATGCAGGTGCCGATCGCCCGCGGCGACCGGTACGCGGTGCTGCCGTTCCTGCGCCGCTACGCGCGGCTGCGCGAGTGCCGGATCGTCGAACTGGGCAGCGAGAGCGGCAACAAGGAGCTGTTCCGGGCCCCGGACGTGCCGCTGCCCGCCGAGCAGCAGGCGTGGCTGGCGGCCGCGCTGGCCGAGGACGGCGAGCAGCTGGTGCCCGCCAGGTTCGACCCGCCCGGGCTGCCGCTGGTGCTGGTGCCGGACCGCGAGGCCGAGCTGAAGGCGCGGATCGAGGACGACCGGGCGGACGCCCGGATCCCGTCCGCGGCCCTGCAGTTGGCGCGGGCGTTCACCGCGCGCACCGACGGCGCGGTCAAGGCCCGGCTGTACCTGAACCTGGCCTCGCCGGCCGTCCGCGACCTGCTGGCCGCGTACCGGGACGGGCGCACCGGGGCGGCCACCGCGGCGGCGCTGCTGCGCTCGCTGAAGGTCATCATGGCGGCGGCCTCCGGCTCCGCGGGCGGCGACCTGGGGGCGGCGCTGTCCGGGATCTCCACCGCGGTGGCCGCGCTCACCGCGCCCGTCCCCGCCGACGGCGTGTCGGCGGTGCCCGACACCATCTCCGCAGCAGACCTTCCGCGAGGGGACGAGGAACGATGACCACCGACATCTGGTCCTGGGTGCACGACACCCACCGCCAGCTCGCCGAGTCCGGCCAGCACCGGCTGGCCGACGCGCTCGCCGAGATCGCCGGGCACGCCGTCGAGGGCCGCAACGAGCAGCTGGACGCGATGTTCCCGGAGGCGCTGGCCTCGGCGCGGGCGCTGGGCCTGCCCTGGGTGGAGGTGTTCCTGCGGCACTGGCGGCTGCAGAACCTGCTGAACAAGCGCCACCAGGGCGAGGCCGCGATGTCCGAGGCGGTGTCGCTGCTGGAGTTCGCGCACCGCGAGGAGACCGCGTCCTGCCCGCAGTCGGTGTGCGCCGTCCAGGACTTCACCATCTGCCACGCCAACATCGACGGCCCCGGCTACGTCCCGGAGCGGCTCGCCGTGCTGGAGGAGGCGCTGCAGCGGGTCGAACCGGCCCGGGCCTGCTTCGACTGCCTCTCCCGCGAGTACGCCGACACCCTGGAGGACGACGGCCGCCCCGCCGACGCGCTCACCCACCTGGACCGGGCCGAGACCCGGATCCGGGCGGCGGGCGAGCGCACCTCGCTGTCCTTCGCGCACAGCCGCGCCTCCGCCCTGTACCGGCTCGGCCGCCACCAGGACGCGCTGGACGCCTACGACACCGCCGAGCGCGCCTACGTCGCCGCCGGGAACCGGCTGGACGACGACGACCGGCGCAAGCTCGCGGCCGGCCGCGCCCTGCAGTTCGCCGCGCTCGGCCGCACCGACCACGCGCTGGAGCTGCTGCCGGACGCCGAGGAGGCCGACCGGTACCCCGACATCCGTCACCGCTGGTCCTCCGCCGTCGAACTGCTGGTCGCCGCCAAGGAGTTCGAGAACGACGCCGCGCTCGGCGCCCGACTCGCCTCCTGGGCCGGTGAGTTGGACGTCGCGGGATCGCACCGGCCTTGCCTGGAGCTGGTGTTGCGGGCCGGACGGCTGGCCCTGGCCCGCGGCGCCCGCGAGGTCGCCCTCACCCTGGCCCGCACCGGCGAGCGCAAGCTCGGGCAGCTCCGCCGCACCGAGGGCGTCGCCGAGCAGGTGGCCGCGCTGCGGGCCGCCGCCGAGGCCCTGCCGCGGCCCGAACTCCCGGTTCCGGTCGAGGAGTTGCCGCAGTGGCTGGCCGAGCACCGCCCCGATCCGGAGACCGGCGCCGAACTGCTGGCCGCCGCACTGGCCCTCGGCGGAACGCCCGACACCGTCCTGGTGGTCAACCTGGCCGGTGCCCTCGGCGCCCTCGGCCACATCCGGGCCGTCACCGAACTGGCCTGGGCGCAGCTGGAGTTGGACCCGGGCCACGAGTACCTCACCGGCATGCTCGGCCAGTTGCTGATCGACGCCGAGGACGGCGAGGGCGTCGAACGGCTGGCCGCCCGGCTCGCCGCGGCCAGCCCCGAGGACCCGTCCGACGCGCACTGGCTGCGCGCCCGCTGGGCCGCCGCCCAGGGCCGCTGGGAGGAGGTCGGCGAACAGTGCGCCGCCGTCCTGGCCCACTCGCCCGACGCGCTCAACACCCGCCGCCTGGCCGCGGCCGCCGCCACCCGGCGCGGCGAGCACGCCGAGGCCCAGCGGCTGTACCAGGAGCTGCTGGAGCACGCCCTCGACCCGGCGGAGGCGGGCGAGGCGGACGCGCACCGCACCGTCCAGGAGCCCGACCTGTGGCACCTGGTCACCGCCGCCACCGCCAACCGCGACTGGGCGGCCGTCCGCGCCGCCGGGGCCCGGCTCGGCATCGAGTTCGACACCGACAGCGGCCCGGTCGAGGAGGAGTGGCAGCTGGTCGAGCTGCGCGTCCCCCGCACCAACGGCACCACCACCGACCTGCCCGCGCTGCGCACCGGCCCGGCCACCGCCCGGGTGCTCCCGGTGCTCGGCGAGGACGTCGACCTCAACCACGGCGACGTCGTGGTGTTCTCCCCGGCCGTCCTCAACGACCGCCCGGAGCCCGGCTCCGCGGAGGCCGAGGAGTGGCGCCCGGTCTTCGAACTCCTCACCCTGCTCGACCCGGCGGGCTACACCACCTACTGGATCGACGGCGCCTGCCCCGAACCCGAGCAGTGGTACGCCCTGCGCGACGCCCTCCGGGAGGCCGGGCACGCCGTCTGGGTCTACAGCGGCGACGGCTACCGGATCGCCGACCCCACCGGCGAGCAGGACGACCTCCCCGGCATCTACGCCGCCCTCGGCGTCCCGCCCACCGGCACCGCCGCCCGGGCCGACGCCCTCCTCACCGCCCTCACCGCCGACCTCGCCCACCCCCTCGCCTGGCCCGCCCTGGCCGAGGCGGCGGGCGCCGACACCGCCCGCCACCAGAAGATCGTCGACGACTACGGGCTCTGACCCCGCTCCGTGCCGCGGGAACGGCCGGTCGCCGCTAGCCGGTGACCGGCCGTTCGGCGTCCGCCCGTTCGGCGGCCGGGTGCAGGCGGGGCAGCAGGGTGCAGGCGAGCAGCAGGTGGGCCGCGGCCGGGTCGGGCAGGGCGACCAGGGTGGCCGGACTGATGGGGGAGACCGGGTCGAGGTCCCAGGTGCGCCTGGGCTCGAAGAGGAACCGGCGCGAGGTGCGGGGCACCAGTTGCAGGACGCGGTCGTGGCGGAGCAGCGTCGGGCGGACGGCGTGCGGGGGCGCGGCCAGGACGCGGCCGTGGACGAGCACGATCAGGCGGCGGTCGGTCAGGACGTAGCGGGACGCGCGGATCCGGCGCTGCCGTCCGAGCAGCCGGACGGACTCGGAGACGAGCCCGGCCAGCACCGGGAGCAGCGCCAGCGGCCACGGGAGGTGCGTGCGGGTGATGAAGACGCCGAGGCCGAACAGCCCCATCAGAGCGGGCAGGCCGGTGACGGCGGCCTCGTACGGGCTGAGCCACAGCGGCGGGTCGACCGGCTGTCCCGTCCAGTGGACGCGTTCGCCGGGCATCAACCGCACCGCGCGGGCGTAGATGCCGGGCAGGGCGATGGCGGGCGGTGCGGGCAGGGGCGGGAGGGTGCCGGAGAGCACCGCCCGGTGGGCCGCGGTGGCGAGTTCCAGGACGTGCGGGGCCTCGGCGGCGGGCAGGCCGTGCAGGACGGGCTGCGGCAGGGGCGGCAGGGTGCGCGAGGCGTTGCCGTAGCCGGCCGGGGCGCCGAACCGGACCTCGGAGCGCCTGGGCCCGCGCGGGACGAGCTGCGGGGCGTCGAGGTGGTGCAGCCCGTAGCTCGCGGAGGTGCGCCCGTCCCCGGTGCTGACCACCAGGCGGCGGTCGGTCAGCAGGTAGCGGTCGGGGTTCCGGTCGAGCCGTCGGCGCGCCGCCAGTGCCAGTCCGGCCAGGCAGAGCGCCGCGGCGGCGGCGAGGAGCGGGAAGGTGCGGTTCGACGCGGTCCCGAGGAACACCGTCGGCACGGACCCCACCAGGAACAGCAGGAGGAGCAGCAGCATCCCGTCCTCGCTCGCGGACCAGGTCCGCGGCCCCCGCCTCCCCTCCCACAGCACCCGTTCGCCGGGCAGCAGTCTGGTTCCGTCCGATGCGTCGGTCATCCGTTCCCCCCCCAGTGGTTCCGGGGAGAGCGTGGCACGGGCGGGCGGGCGGCGGAAGCGGTTTCGGCCCACTGCCGTGCGGGCGGGGTCAGGGCCGGGGCGGGGTGGGGTCGAGGTAGACCCGGGTGACGGCGGGGACGGCCCGGCGGACGGCGCGTTCGGCCTGGTCGCAGGCGGTTTCGATCTCGGCGGCGGTGGCCAGGTCGGCGAAGCCGACCTTGGCGGCGACCAGGACGTCGTCGGGGCCGTGCACGCTGGTGACCAGGTCGAGGACGCGGACCACCCGCGGCTGGGCGGCGAGCGTCTCGGTGATGGTGCGTTCCTCGCGTTCGGGCAGGGCGCGGCCGATCAGCAGCGAGGCGTTGTCGCGGGCCAGCACGTAGGCGACCCAGGCGAGCAGCGCGCCGATCAGGACGGAGGCCAGGCCGTCCCAGAGCGCGTCGCCGGTGAGCTGGGCGCCGAGCAGGCCGCCGAAGGCCAGCAGCAGGCCGACCAGGGCGGCGGAGTCCTCCAGGAAGACGGCCTTCACGGTGGTGTCGGAGGTGTGGCGCAGGTAGCGGTAGCCGCCGACCCGCAGCCGCCGGGTCTCGCCGCGCAGCTGACGGACCGTCCGGGCCAGCGAGACGGACTCCAGGAGGAAGGCGACGGCGAGGATCAGGTACGAGAGGGCCGGGCTGCCCAGGTCCTCGCCGTACCGCAGGGTGTGGACGCCGTCGTGGACGGAGAACACCGCGCCGCCGACGAAGGTCGCGAAGGAGGCGAGCAGCGCCCAGAGGTAGCGTTCGCGGCCGTAGCCGAGCGGGTGCGCGTCGTCGGCGGGGCGGGTGCTGCGCTTGAGGGAGAGGAAGAGCAGCACCTCGGTGACGGTGTCGGCGAAGGAGTGCGCGGCCTCGGAGAGCATCGCGCTGGAGCCGCTGACCGCGCCCGCCACGGCCTTGGCGAGGGCGATGCCGAGGTTGCACAGGCCCGCGACGATCACCGTGGTGACGCTCTCGCTGCCACCGCCCCCGGGGTCGCCGGCGTCGTGGGCCGTCGTCCGCTGCTCGCTCATAACCGGTCATTATGTCTGATTTGGGGTCTTCCGGGTGGGAGGGGAGGCCGGGCGCCCCGGGTGGCGCGGCCCACGTCGGGCGCTGTTCGCACCCGCGCCGCCGATCGGGCAAGGTGGAGGCCAGGAGGCCGCCCCGACCGGACGGGCGGCCGGGGAGGCGAAGGAGCACCGTGTCCGATCGGGAGCCGGAGGGCGCGCCGGCGCAGGAAGCGCCGCCCACCGAGGGGCTGCTCGGGCCGGACGCGCCGCCGATCGAACGGTCCGTCAGCGTGCCGCACGCGCCGCAGCCGGTGCAGACCGAGGGGCTGCTCGGCCACCACCCGGTGCCGGAGGCCGCCGAGCCCGCCCGGGTCCGGCGGGGCCCGCTCTACCAGGACACCCTGACGCCCGAGGAGTGGAACGCGGCGGGCTACACCCCGTCCCGCGGCATCGACCTGGCCGAGCTGCACAAGGGCGCCCCCGGCGACGCCCCCTGGCCGGACCGGATGCGCACCCTGCTGCGGACGCCGATGGCCGAGCGCCCGGCCTTCGAGCGCACCGCCCGCGAACTGCACCCCTCCGCCGGGGCGCAGGCCCAGCGCAACGTGCCGCGGGTCCTCGACCTGTCGCTGCGGATCGGCGAACTGCTGCTCGCCAGCGGCGAGGCCGCCGAGGACGTGGAGGCCGCGATGCTCGGCATCGCCCACGCGTACCGGCTCGACCACTGCGAGCCGCAGGTCACCTTCACGCTGATCTCGATCTCGCACCAGCCCTCGCTGATCGACCCGCCGGTCACCGCGGACCGGGTGGTGCGCCGCCGCACCTCCGACTACACCCGGCTGGCCGCCGTGTACGAGCTGGTCGCCGACATCACCGCCGAGCAGGTCACCGTCAACGACGCGTACCGGCGGCTGGCCGGGATCCGCCGCAACCGGCACCCGTACCCGGTGTGGCTGATGGCGCTGGCCACCGGGCTGCTGGCCGGGGCGGCGTCCTTCCTGGTCGGCGGGCAGGTCGACTCCACGGCCTGGCTGGTGTTCGTCTCCGCGTTCACCGCCGCCGTGCTGGGCGACCGGCTGGCCTCGGCGATCGCCCGCCGCGGGCTGCCCGAGTTCTACCAGTTCGTGATCGCCGCGATGCCCGCCGCGCTCTGCGGCATCCTGCTGTCCTTCAACGAGCTGCACCTGCGCGGCTCGGTGGTGATCACCGGTGGCCTGTTCGCGCTGCTGCCCGGCCGGGCCATGGTCGCCGCCGTCCAGGACGGCCTGACCGGCTTCTACATCACCGCCGCGGCCCGGCTGCTGGAGGTGGTGTACCTGATCGCGGGCATCGTCATCGGCGTGATGCTGGTGCTGTACGTCGGCGTCAACTACAACGCCAGGCTGCGGCCGGACGAGAGCCTGGGCGGCACCACCAACCCGCCCGTCCAGCTGGTCGCCGCGATGGTGCTGGCGCTGGCCTTCGCGATGCTGCTGCAGACCGACCGGCGCTCGCTGCCGATGGTGGTGATAAACGCGGCGATCGGCTGGTCCACGTACGGCGTGCTGACCCACAACGCGGACGTCTCGCCGATCGTCGCCACCGGCGTCGCGGCGGGCCTGGTCGGCCTGTTCGGGCAGCTGCTGGCCCGCTACCGGGCGGCCTCCGCGCTGCCGTACGTGACCGCGGCGATCGGGCCGCTGATGCCCGGTTCGGCGCTGTACCTCGGCATGCTGGCCTTCGCCCAGGGCCACCCCGCGTCCGGGCTGGTCTCCGCCTCCCGGGCGGTCGCGCTGGCGCTGGCGCTCGCCATCGGCGTGAACCTCGGCGGCGAGGTGGCCCGGCTGTTCCTGAAGAACCCCGGCGCCAGCGACCGCGACACCCCGCACGTGCTGATCCCGCGCCGGGCGGCGAAGCGCACCCGCGGTTTCTGAGCAAGCCCCCCTGTCGGATAGAGGCACCACCCGATGATCAGTGCACTGCTGGACGGCTACCGCCACCACATCGTGGACGCCCACAAGCAGCCGCTGTTCCTGCTGCTGGTCGGGTTCATCACCTCCTTCGCGTTCATCCGGTTCAGCACCCGGATGATCCGCGCCCAGGTCCGCTGGTGGCCGGGCAACATCACCCCCGGCGGCCTGCACATCCACCACATGGTGTTCGGCCTCGGCTTCCTGCTGCTCGGCGGCATCGGCACCTTCGCCACCGACGGCGGCCACCCCTGGATCGACTGGTTCGGCCTGTCCTTCGGCATCGGCTGCGGGCTGGTGCTGGACGAGTTCGCGCTGATCCTGCACCTGGACGACGTGTACTGGAGCGAGCAGGGCCGCAAGTCGGTGGACGCGGTGATCCTCGGCATCCTGCTCACCGCGCTGCTGCTCACCGGCTACGTGCCGCTCGGCGTCGTCCCCGGCCAGGACACCCGCTGGGGACTGGTCGCGGTGATCGGGGTCAACGCGCTGGTCTGCCTGGTCGCGCTGCTCAAGGGCAAGGTCTGGACGGGCCTGCTCGGCATCATGGTGCCCGGCTTGTCCTGGATCGGCGCCATCCGGCTGGCCCGCCCCGCCAGCCCCTGGGCGCGCTGGCGCTACACCGGCCGCCCCCGGCGCATGGCGCGGGCGAACCGGCGCGAACGGCGGCTGCACGCGCGGGCGGACCGGGCCCGCACCTGGCTGTTCGACCTGATCGCCGGGGCCCCCGACAAGGTCCCGGCCGGGCACCCGAAGGCCCACGCGGTCGCCGAGCGGATGGCCGCCCGGGCCCTCGCCCACCGCCGCCGCCCGGGTCGGGGCGCCGCGGCCGCCGACCGCGGGTACGGGGCGCACGGCGGGTACGGGCCGGGCGGGTACGGGGCGTACGGCCCGGACGGGGCGCAGGACGCGGACGGGGCGGGCGGGGACCCGGCCCGGCGGGCCCGGGCGCAGCGCCGCCGCCGGACGGTGCGGGCCGGGCGGCCGCGGACCACCGCGACCGGGCCGGGGCGGCCCGCGGGGCGGTCGGCGGGGCGGCGTTGACGGGGCGGCGTTGACGGGGCCTCGGCGGAGCACCGACGGGGTGTTGAAGGACAGTTGAAAACGGGGGCGGTGCGGGGACGGGCCGGTAGGGTTCGTGACGTCCCGACCGCTCGGTGCATCTGCCCGTTCAGACAATCCGACATCTCACCCGCGCGGCCGCATGGCGATGGCACCGGGTCACCGGCCGGTCTGAGAATCTTGCGGTGCGTGACCGGACCGTCACGTCGCGGAACACCTGGCTGACCGTCAGAGACCGCCGACAGCCGCCGAGAGAGGACCCGTCATGCCGCGCAGGCTCCTCCCCACCCTCCTCCTCGCCACCGCCTCCCTGCTCGCCCTGCTGCCCGCGGCGAACGCCCCGGCGGCGGGCGCCCCGGCCGTGGACGCCGCGGTGGCGGCCGCCCCGGCCGCCTTCGTCGCGGCCCGGCCCGCCGACGACCCGGAGCCCGGGTTCCCCTCCGCGGAGGACGTCGCCCGCGCCCACGCCGACGCCGACGCCAAGGCCGCCGACACCGCCGCGCTCGAAGCCCTGCTGGCCGCCGCCCGGGCCGAGCTCGACAAGGCCGGACAGGCCGCCGAACAGGCCGTCGAGGCGTACAACGGCGCACTCGTCCGGCTCGCCCGCGCCGAACAGGCCGCCCGGACCGCCGCCGAGCGCTCGGCCGCCGCCGAGACCGCCCGGGCCGAGGCCGCCGACCGGGCCGCCGGGCTGCTCGCCGAGATCTACCGGCAGGGCGCCTCTCCCCAGCTCTCGGCCGTCAACGCCCTGCTGGACGCGCACGGCACCGCCTCGCTCTCCGACCGGGCCGCCGCCGTCGGCACCGCGGGCGCCCGGACCCGGCAGATCCTCGACGACGCCACCACCACCGCGCGGGCCGCCGCCCGCGCCGCCGACGAGGCCCGCAGCGCCGAGGCCGCCGCCCGCACCGCCGCCGACACGGTCCGCACCGCCAAGGAGCGCGCCCAGCAGTACGTGGCCGACCAGCAGGCCCGGGTCGCCGAGACCGCCGCCCGGCGGGAGACCCTGCTCGCCCAACTCGCCGCCGCCCGCGACACCACCGTCGACCTCGAACGCCGCCGCCAGGAGGCGCTCGACGCGATCGCCGCCCGCGAGGCCGAGGAGGCCGCCCGCCGGGCCCAGGCCGAGGCCGAGGCGGCCGCCGCCGCGGCCGACGCCGCCCGCCACCGCCCCGCCCCGCAGCGCGAGAGCGCCTGGTCGGCGGGCGGCTCCGCGGCCGCCCTCGCCTTCGCCCGCTCCGTCATCGGCCTGCCCTACATCTGGGGCGGCGAGGGTCCGCAGGGCTACGACTGCTCCGGCCTGACCATGATGGCCTGGCGCCTCGGCGGCAAGCGGCTCACCCACTTCGCCGCCGACCAGTACGCCGAGTCCACCCCGGTCAGCTACGCCCAACTCCGCCCCGGCGACCTGGTGTTCTGGACCAAGACCGGCCGCGCCGCCGACATCTACCACGTCGCCATCTACCTCGGCGACGACCAGATGATCGAGGCCCCCCGCCCCGGCACCGCCATCAAGCAGGCCAGCCTCTGGATCATGGGGCGCCCGGACTTCTACGCCCGCCCCTGACCCGGTTCGCCGGGGGCGCCGCCGCCGACCGGCCCGCCGGGCGCGCCGCCCGTCCCGGGGCGGGGGGAAAACCGGATGCCGGGGCCGGGAGGCCGTCGTACGGTGGCTCGATGGGCAACGACGCGCAGCAGGACCCCCACCGGGGCATCGAGATCCGGCCGATCACCCACGAGGAACTGGCCGACTGGGACCGGGCGATCGCGCTCGGGTTCATGCGCCCGCACGTCGCCCCGGCGACGGAGTGGCGGGAGCTGCTGTACGAACCGGGGCGGATGCTGGGCGCCTTCGACCACGACGGTCCGGCGGCCGACGGGCGGCCGCGCTGCGTGGCGACCTTCCGCAGCTTCGACACCGAACTGACCGTGCCCGGCGGGGCGCAGCTGCCGGTCGACGCGGTCACCGGCGTCACCGTCAACGCGACCCACCGGCGGCGCGGCCTGCTCAGCGGCATGATGCGGCAGGACCTGACCGCGGCCCGCGAGCGCGGCGCGGCCGCCGCGATCCTGATCGCCGCCGAGCACAACATCTACGGCCGCTTCGGCTTCGGCTCGGCCGCCCCGCTGGCCGGCTGGCGGGTGGACGTGCTGCGTTCCGGCGGCATCCGGGCCGGGCTGCCCGTGCACGAGGGCCACCGGATCGACTTCGCCACCCTGGAGGAGTTCCGCAAGCACGGCCCCGAACTGCACGAGCGCTGGCGCCCCACCCAGCCCGGCGCGATCGGCCGGCCCGAGGGCTGGTGGCGGCTGCGGGCGGGCGAGATCGACCTGCCCGGCTTCGACTGGAAGCAGGGCTTCACCGCCTTCCACCGCACCGCAGACGGCACCCTCACCGGCATGGTCAACTACACCGTCGACGACCGGTGGGACGGCGCCTACCCGGACTGCCCGCTGACCGTCCGGGACTTCGTCGCGCTCGACCGGAGGACCGCCAACGCACTCTGGGCGTTCGCCTTCTCCGTCGACTGGGTGCGCCACGTCGTCGCCCCCCACCTCGGTCCCGGCGACCCGCTGCCGCTGCTGCTCGGCGACCCGCGCGGCGCCAAGCCGCACGAGGAGAGCGCCGACTTCACCTGGCTGCGGCTGCTCGACCTGCCCGCCGCGTTCGCCGCCCGCCGCTACGAGACCCCCGGCCGCCTGGTGCTGGACGTCACCGACCGCGCGGGCTGGACGGCCGGGCGCTGGGCCCTGGAGGCCGCCACCGACGGCACCGGCCGGATCACCCCCACCGACGACCCGGCCGACCTCGCGCTCGACGTCTCCCGGCTCAGCAGCCTCTACCTCGGCGGCGGCAGTGCGGCGGCCCTCGCCGACGCGGCCCTGCTCACCGAGCTGACCCCCGGCGCAGCCGCCCGCGCCGAGGCCCTGCTGCGCACCGCCCGCGCGCCCTGGAACCCGGACAGCTTCTGACCGGGAGCCGCACCGGGGCCCGTGAACCCTCCGACGCACGGGCCCCGGCGGGGCCGTCCGCCTGCGGCCGGGAGCGGCAACGTCGGCTGTTCGGCCGGGAGTTGGGGCGCCGGGGGTGACGTCAACCGGAGTGGGGCGGAAATCACTCGCGCGGGCGTCGAACATGCTTGCTGTGGCGCGGAGTTGGCGTGCGTCGGGCGCAACTCTGGCGTTGTGTCGGTGAGCTGGGTCGATGCGGCGGGCGAGGGCCACCCGGAGGGGTGAACGCGGGTTCGCGGCGGGTGTTTCCGTTCGAACCTGACGGATCGACAGTTCCTTTGCCGCTGCATAGCGTTCGGGGCGTTCGGGTCGCCCGGGACGGCAGCGAAGTGCCCCGGTGGGTGCAGGAACACCCCCGGGGCGCAGCCGGAGCGACCCACCGAACCCTGCAAGCTCAAGGGGCTCCGACGTGTTCCAGCCTAGCGTCTCGGCGGCACCGTGCGTCGCCGTCTCCGCACTCCTCGTCATCCTCGGGCTCGCCCGGTGCCTCTCCGACGGCCGCGGGCCTGGCCGCGCGCGTGGACGTGGGCGTGGCCGCGGGCGTGGGCGTGGGCACCACCGTGCCGGGGGCGGCGCGTCCGGGGGGCGCCACCGGGCGGGTGCCCCCGGTGCGCCGGTGCCGCCGCCACCACCGCCGCCGCCCGTCCGGGCGCCGAACACCCTGCCGGTGTGCTCCCGGTTCCGGCATCCGCTCTCCCTGCACGCACTGCGCCGCACGATCATGCCCAGGCTCCCGCTGGTCCACGGCCCCGCGACCCGGATCACCGTCCGTGCGGCGCCCCGCCCCGTCGTCCGGCCGGGTGCCGTGCCGCCCCGGCCCGGTGGGGCTCCCGCGGTGCCCGTGGCGGCCGTGACGCACGTCACGGAGGGGCGGGGGGAGTGCGGCGTCCGGCTCGTTCCTCTGTTCAGGCGAACCGTTCACCGGATCCGCACGGGGAGAGCCTCATGACACGTCGACTCGCGGCATCACAGCGGCCGTTGCCCGAACTCGCCGGGGTGCGCCACCGCACCGCGGAGGTGGGCGGCCTGCGCCTGCACTACGCCGAGGCCGGGCCCGCCGACGCCTCGCCGGTGGTGCTGGTGCACGGCTTCCCGCAGCACTGGTACGCCTGGCGACGGGTGCTGCCGCTGCTGGCCGGGGAGTTCCGGCTGCTCTGCCTCGACATGCCGGGCTTCGGCTGGTCCGAGGGCGAGCCCGGGCGCTGGTCGACCGAGGCCCGCGCGGCCGACCTGGTGGGCTTCCTGGACGCCCTGGAGCTGGAGTCGGCGTTCCTGGTCTCCCACGACTGGGGCGCCTGGGCCGGGTTCCTGGCCTGCGCCCGGCAGCCCGAACGCTTCGACGGGCACCTGGCGTTGAACATGGTCCACCTCTGGCCGGAGCGCCGCGCCACCCTCGGCCACGCCTGGCGGTTCTGGTACACGCTCGCCCTGGAGTGGCCGCCCGTCGGCCGCGCCGTCCTGCGCCACTGCCCGGCCTTCACCCGCTTCCTGCTGCGCCGCGGCCCGGCGGGCCGCACCGCGTTCGACCCGGCCGAGGTCGCCGAGTACGCGGCCGCCGCGCGGGAGCCGCTGGCGGCGCGGGCGGGCGAGGCCGTCCACCGCGCCTTTGTGGTCCGGGACATCGCCGCGCTGCGCCGCCGGGAGTTCCACGGGCTGCGGCTGCGGACGCCCACGCTGGCCCTCACCGGGGAGCGCGACCCGGTGATCCCGCCGCAACTGCTGGCCAGCGGAGCCGAGTTGCGGGACGGACTGCGGGTCGAGACCGTCCCCGGCGCCGGGCACCAGCTGCCCGCGGAGCGCCCCGAACTGGTCGCCGAGCGGGCCCGGGCGCTGTTCGGGCGCTGACGGGCCGGGGACGGGCCGCGGGCGGAAGGGGGCGCGGGCGGGAGGGGCCGCGGGCGGGAGGGGGCGCGGGCGCAGCGGCTACCCTGTGGGCGTCCGGCGCCGACCTGTGAGGAGTTGCGGCCATGCCCCCCGAGCCGAGCGGTACCGTCTGGCCGACCGCCGAACTCGGGCCGCTGCGACGGCTGCAGGTGATCGCCGCCACCGCCGCCGGGCGTCCGGTCCCCGCCACCCGGCTGTTCGACGCGCCTCCGGAGCGGCTGTGGGAGGTGGTCTCCGACCTGGAGCACGAACTCCCGCACCTGCTGCCCGGCGTCCGCTCGTTCACCCCCGAGGAGGGGTCGGCGGACGGCGGGCGATTCCGGGCCGTCGCGGTCAGCAGGCTCGGGCACCGGGAGACCTTCGAGGTGCTGCTGGCCCCGGGCTGGTGCCTGATGCAGAGCCGGGTGCTGCTGGGCGCGATGGCCGCCGAACCCGAGGGCGGCGGCACCCGGTTCGGCTACCTGAGCAGCTACCGCCTCCCCGGTGGCGCGGCCCTCGGGGCGCTGCGCCGCCCGGGCGCGGGCGCACGCAGCGAGGCGCTCTTCGACCGGCTGCGGGCCCGGATCGAGGCGCGCCGGGCCTGAGCGGACGGCGCGTTCACCCCCAGGCGCGCCGGAAGGCCGCCCGGGCGCGGAACAGCCGGGAGCGGACCGTTCCCACCGGCACCCGGAGCAGCCGGGCCACCTCCTGCTCGTCCAGCCCCTCCACGTGCCGCAGCACCAGCACCGCGCGCTGTTCCGGGCCGAGCCGCCGCAGCACGTCCGCCACGTCGCCGGAGAGGGTGGCGTCCCCGGCCGCGGGCGCGTCCGCCAGGTCGGGGACGGCGACCTCCCGGCGGTGCTGCCGGGCGGTCCGGACGGCCTCGCGCACGGTGACGACCCGCACCCATCCGTACAGCGCCTCGGGCGTGCGCAGGGCGGGCAGGCCGCGGAGGATCGCGATGAACGCCTCCTGCATCGCGTCCGGGGCGTGCTCCAGGGCGACCGAGGCGCAGATCCGGCCGACGTAGGGGGTGAGTTCGGTGATCAGCGCGTCCAGGGCGAAGGCATCGCCCCGCTGGGCGGCCGCGACCAGCCGGTGGGTGTCCTCGTCCGCCATTCGCGCCCCCGCCCGAAGCCGCTCCGGCCGATTCCGGCACGACCCTAACACCCGTCCCGGGCGGCGCAGTTGGCCGCCCGGCCGGGCGTCACTTGACGATGGTCCTGCCGATGCTGGGCAGCACGAAGTCCTGGATCAGGCCCTTGGCGTCGCGGACCAGGGGGCGGAAGACCCGGTAGCGGGAGAGGTTGATCAGCCGGGCCACCAGCGGGGTGGAGCGGCGGACGAACTCGCGGGTGCGCTCGGTGTCGGGGGTGCGGTCGAAGACCCAGTAGAGGACGACGACCATCAGGTGCAGCCACAGCACGTCGGGCAGCAGCTCGACCAGTTCGGCGTCCAGCTTGGGGGCGAGCTCGGAGCCCTGCAGCACCTCGCGGAAGAGCTCGACGGCGGTGGCGCGGGCGGGGTGGGACTCGTTGGAGAACGGGCTGAGCGAGCTGGTCGGGTCGGCCGCGGTGCGGAAGAACTGGGCGGAGAACTCGTGGTACGGCGCGGCGGTGTCGATCCAGGACTCGATCGCGATCTGCAGGCGCTCGGCGAAGTCGCGGGTGTGCGCCATCCGGGCCTCGGCGTCGGCGGCGTGGTCGTAGGTCATCCGGTCGTAGAAGCCCTGGATCAGGAACTCCTTGGCCGCGAAGTAGTAGTACGCGCTGCCGACCGAGACGCCCGCCTCGGTGGCGATCGCCCGCATGGTGGTCTTCTCGTAGCCGCGCTCCTGGAACAGCCGCATCGCGGTCTCCAGGATCAGCGCGCGGGTGGCCTCGCTCTTGTCGGTCTTCGGCTGGGCCCGTCCGCCCGCCAGCTCGCCGGACGCGGGCAGGCCGGTGGCCTGCGCGTCCCTGCCGCTCGCGCCCCCCGCGTCGCCGGATCCCACCGGGCGCTGACGATCCTGCTCCTGGCCGTTCCCTGACACCTCGCCCCGCCTGATTCGCTTCCGTCACGGTCGCCTACGAGCCCGAGCCTAGCCCGGACCGGGACAACTCCGGACCGGGAGGGCGAATCGGAAGCCGGGGCGTGCCCGGTGCCCCCTGGCACCGGACCGGTCGCGCGGGCGTGCCGACCCGTCCGCCCGGCGGCCGGGGGCGGCGTGCGGAGGATGAGTTTCGAACATGTTCAGAAATCTGCGGGGACGACTCTAGGGCACGGTTCGGGCACGCTCAACCCCTCGGCGCGGAACGGCCCGGGGAGGACGGTGTGGCAGGCTGGCCGGATGCCCGCCACCGACCGCACCCCGCCGCCGCCCGCCCTGCGCGAGGGCGGTGCCGCGGACGCCGCCGCCGTCGCCCGGCTGCACACCGCGGGCCGCCGCAGCGCGTGCGCCGGACTGGTGCCGCAGTGGGCGCTGGACGCGGAGGCCGCCGACCAGGAACTGCTCTGGACGCTGCGGCTGGACGCCGACTACGGGACGCCCGCCGACACGCCCGTCCTGCTGCTCGCCGAGGACGGCCCGGGCGGCCCCGCGCTCGGCTTCGCCCACCTGGTGCCGGACGGCGGCGAAGTCCGGCTGGAGCAGCTGCACGTGCGTCCCGACCGCACCGGCGGCGGCGTCGGCACCCACCTGCTGCACGCCGCGCTGGCCCGCTTCCCGCGGGCGCCCGTCCGGCTCGACGTGCTGGCCGCCAACCGGCGCGCGATCGCCTTCTACGAGCGGCACGGCGCCCGCCGCCTCGGCCGCGGCACCGCGCACTTCCCGGACGGGACGCAGCTGCCCGAGTACCGGTACGGCTGGCGCTGACCCGCCCCGCCCGGTCGGGGCGCGGCGGGGTCGGCGCCGGTGCCGCGGTCAGTCCGTCCGCCGGGCGAGGCGGGCGGCCGCGAGCAGGGCGAGCGCGGCGGCGGCGGAGGGCAGCAGGTAGCCGGTGCCGGGGGAGGTGTGCTGGGCGAGGGCGCCGCCGAGGGTCGCCCCGGTCGAGATGCCGACCAGGATGGCCGAGACCGCCAGCGCCATCCCCTCGGTCAACCGGCCCGCGGGCAGCAGCCGTTGGGCCAGCGTCATGCCGCTGACCATGGTCGGCGCGGTGCCCGACCCGGCGACCAGCAGCGCCGCTCCCAGCACCGGGACGCCCGCCCCGGCCAGGCCCGCCGCCAGCGGCAGCAGCATCAGGGCGGCCATCGCGCCGGTGCCCAGCGCCAGCCGCACCGCCGCCGGACGGCGCGGCCGGACGGTGCCGAACACCAGCCCCGAGACGCAGGACCCGGCCGCGACCAGGGCCAGCAGCGCGCCCCCGGCCGGCTGCCGGCCGAGCGCGTCGGTGTACGCGAGCGTGGTCACCTCCAGCGAGCCGAACAGCACCCCGGCGGCCAGGAACACCGCGAGCAGCGGCGGCAGGCCCGGCGTCCGGAGCAAGCCCCGTGCCCGGGACGGCCGTCGGGTGGAGGCGGGCGGTTCGGTGGCGCGCTGGGCGGCGAACAGCAGGGTGCCCGCGGTGCCGAGCGCCCGGGCGGTGAGCAGCCCGGCCTCGGGGGCGAGGGCGGTGCACAGGGCCATGCCGAGCACCGGACCGGCCATGAAGCACAGCTCGTCCAGCGACTGCTCCAGCGCGTTGGCCCGGTGCAGCACGGCCGGGTCCGCGCGGTGCAGGTGCGCCCAGCGGGCCCGGGCCATGCCGCCCAGGTCGGGGCTGCTGCCGGAGAGCGCCCAGCACAGGAAGAGCGTCCAGGCGGGCGCACCGGAGCGCACGCACAGCAGCAGCCCCGCCGTCGGCAGCGCGGCGGCCAGCACCGCGGGCACCGCGACCCGGGCCTGCCCGCGGCGGTCGACCAGCCGCCCCAGCAGCGGCAGCAGGGCCGCGCCCGCCAGCACCCCGACCGCGGAGACCGCCCCGGCCAGCGCGTACGAGCCGCGCCGGTCGGCGACCAGCACCACGACGCAGACGCCGTTCATCGCCAGGGCGAGCCGGCCGAGCAGTCCGGAGAGGGTGAAGGTCAGGGTGCCGGGTGCGGCGAACACCGGGCGGTAGCGGGCGAGCGGCAGTGACAAGGAAGGGCTCCGGGAGGAGGGGGAGGGGAGCCTCCAGCCTCGGGGGCGGGGGAGCGGGGCGTCCAACACCTGCTCCGCCGGATTCACCGCTTCCTGTTGTTAATCTTCGGGGGTGCCCCGCGACCTCCACCCCCGCCTGCTGCGCAGCTTCGCCGCCGTCGCCGAGACCCTGCACTTCGGCCGCGCCGCCGAACGCCTGCACCTGGCCCAGCAGGCGGTCAGCCGCGACGTCCAGGCGCTGGAGCGGGAGTTGGGCTGCGTGCTGCTGCACCGCTCCACCCGCAGCGTCGAGTTGACCGAGGCGGGCGCCGCGCTGCTCCCCAAGGCGCGCCACCTGCTGGAGCTGCAGGCCGAGATCACCGCGTTCGGCGAGACCCGGGCGCTGCTGGTCGACCTCAACAGCCAGGACTGGGGCCCGGACTCCGCCGCCGAACGGGTGCTCTCCGCGGCCCGCCGGCACTGCCCGGAGGCCGAACTGCTGGCCCGCTACTGCGGCGGACTCACCGCCGCCGCACGGGAGTTGGCCGCCCACCGACTGGACGCCTCGTTCGGCCGGTACGCCGGACTGCCTGCCGCCGACCGGGCCCGGCTGGTGCACCTGCCCGTCCGGCTGGAGCCGATGGCGGTCTTCCTGCCGCTGGAGCACCCGCTGGCCGCGCGGCCCGCCGTCCCGCTGGCCGCGCTCGCCGGGCACCCGGTGGACGTGCTCGCCGGACAGCCCGCCACCGCCGAGTGGACCGACCTCGGCCTGCGGCTGCTCGCCGCGCACGGCCTGACCGCCGCGCCCGCCCGTACCCCGCCGGTCGGCGCCGCCGAGTTCGCCCGCTACCTGGCCCGGCACGGCAGCCCGGTGCTGACCTCCGCCGGGGCGCACGGCGTCCCCGGCGCGGTGGCCCGACCGCTGGTCGATCCGGTGCCGCTCAGCCTGGTCGGCCTGGTGCACCGCCCGGGCGTCCGCCATCCGGGGCTGGCCGCGCTGCGCGGCTGCGCCGCCGAACTCGCCGCCGCCGAGGGCTGGTTGACCCGTCCGGCGGGCAGTTGGCTGCCGCCCGAGGACGCGGCGCTGCTCTCCGGTCGAGGGTCCGGGAGCGGTGGTTGAGGCCCGGGAACGGCGGCGCCCCCGCCGAGGGGGACGGCGGGGGCGGTACCGGGGAGGCCGAACGGGCGGCCCGGGCAGGCGGGTTCAGGAGGCTCGCACGGCGGAGACGTCCAGCGTCAGCTTGACCTTCTCGCCGATCAGCACGCCGCCGGTCTCCAGCGCGGCGTTGTAGGTCAGGCCCCAGGCGGTGCGGTCGACGCTGGTGCCGCCCTCGAAGCCGACCCGGTTGGCGCCGTACACGTCGGTGGCCGCGCCGGTGAACTCCAGGTCGAGGGTGACCGGGCGGGTGGTGCCCTTGATGGTGAGGTCGCCGTGCAGGCGGTAGGTGTCGCCGTCGACCCGCTCGGCGGAGGTCGACTTGAAGGTGATCTCCGGGTACGCGGCGGCGTCGAAGAAGTCGCCGGTGCGCAGGTGCTCGTCGCGCTGGGCCTGGCCGGTGCTGATCGAGGCGACCTTGATCACCAGCTCGGCGGTGGACGCGGCCGGGTTGCTGCCGTCCAGGTGCAGCCTGCCCTCGTACTCGGCGAACTCGCCGCGGACGTTGGTGACCATCGCGTGCCGGACCGCGAAGCCGATCTTGGAGTGGGCGGCGTCGATGGTGTAGTCGCCGGTCAGGTGGGCCAGGTCCGGGCCCTGGACGGCGGCCGGGACGGCGACGGTGGCGGCGGCCGGGGCGGCGACGGTGGCGGTGTTCTTGCTGCGGTTGAAGATGCCCATGGCTTCTCTCCTCGGTACGGGGGTCGAAGCCGTTTGTTGAGGCTTCAACTTGTTCACGTGCTCCACCGTACGCCGATCTGGTTCAACTTTCAACCACAAAGTTGAAAGTTGTTCTAAGTTCCGGTGGGAGGGCGCCGCGCACAGCGTTGTCCCCAGCCTGTGGACAACCGCCGCGGTGCCGCGGAAAACCGGGTGCGCCCGCCCGCCGCGCCGTTCACACTGGCCGCCGGACCCCCGAACCCCACCCGCCTTGGGAGAGTTGTGCAGTCTGCCGTCACCGTGTCGCCGTCCCAGGTCCCCGAGCTGCTGCTCGGCCTCGCCACCGTGCGGCCGGTGTTCCTCTGGGGCGCGCCCGGCATCGGCAAGTCCTCGCTGGTCAACCAGTTCGCCGAGTCGCTCGGCCTGGAGTGCGTCTCGCTGCTCGGCACCCAGCTCGCCCCCGAGGACCTGATCGGCGTCCCGCAGCTCACCCCCGAGGGCCGCTCCCGGTTCTGCCCGCCCGAGAACATCGCCCGCGACCAGCCGTACTGCCTCTTCCTGGACGAGCTGAACGCCGCCACCCCCGACGTCCAGAAGGCCTTCTACTCGCTGATCCTCGACCGCCGGATCGGGAACTACGAACTGCCGCCCGGCTCGATCGTGATCGGCGCGGGCAACCGCGCCACCGACGGCGCGCTCGCCCGCCCGATGCCGTCCGCGCTGCTCAACCGCCTGGTCCACGTCCACCTGCGGGCCAGCTCCGACGACTGGCTCGGCTGGGCCGCCGGGCACGGCATCCACCCGTGGGTCCTCGACCACCTCACCGACCGGCCCGACCACCTGTGGTCCGCCCCGCCGAAGACCGAGGAACCGTTCTCCACCCCGCGCGCCTGGCACATGCTCTCCGACGCGCTGCACTCCTTCGGCCCCGGCCTCGGCGAGGACACCCTGAAGGTGATCGCCCACGGCCTGCTCACCCCCGCCCACGCCGTCGCCTTCTGCGGCTACGTCAAGATCGTCCGCAACGCCTACGGGCTGGACGCGATCCTGAAGGGCGACGCCTCCTGGCCGCACCGCGTCGAGGACCGCGACCTGCTCTACTACCTCGCCGACTCCTTCCGCGGCCGCCTGGTCAAGGAGCTGCCCGCCCGCAAGGAGCACGCCTCGCCGACCGTCCGCCAGCACGCGTACCGCTCCAAGTCACTGCTGGTGCAGCTCGCCGAGATCTCCGTCGAGGTCGCCCAGACCGTCATCGCCGACGGCCCCGACGGCAACCCCGTGCTGCCGTCCTGGTTCCTGATCGAGGCCGCCCGCGACCTGCCCCGCCTGGTCGAGGCCCGCCGGTGAGCGGCCGCCGCCGGGCCGCCGGGCCGGAGAAGACCGCCAAGCCCGACCCGGTCAAGGCCGCGTTCACCGCCGGGCTGGCCGCGGTCCACGGCAACCCCGCGCTCGACGCCGTCCCCGCCGGGCTGTGCGTCCGGGACGAGGACGACTGCCCGCTGCACCCCGCCACCGGCTGGGTCGTCGCCGACTCGCACGGCACCCTGCACCACAACCGGCGCCGCCGCGCCGAACCCGAGGAGTGGGCCTGGGCCCTCGCCCACGCCCTGCTCCACCTCGGCTTCGGCCACCTCCCCGCCGCCCGCGGCCCCCGCACCCCGCCCGACGCCGCCGACCTCGCCGCCCGCTGCGCCGTCGTCAACCGCTTCCTGCACACCTTCCCGATCGGCCGCGCCCCCGACGACCTGCCCGGCAGCTGGCCCGGCGGCGACGAGGAGGAGCTCGCCGCCCGCTGGCGCCGCGACGGCGTCCCGCCCGAGTACCGCGCCTGCGGCACCGGCGGCGACCGGCCCGACCAGCACCTCACGCCCTGGACCGCCCGCCAGGACCCGGAGGACTGGACCCTCGCCTTCGCCCACGCCCTCACCCGCACCGTCTCCGCCGCCATGGACGTCGCCGCCGGCCGCCGCGAGACCCTCGACGGCGACCGCCTCCCGCAGCGCCCCTGGGAACGCGCCCTCGGCTGGTTCGTCGCCCACTACCCCCTGCTCGGCGGCCTCGCCGCCGGACTCACCCTCGTCGCCGACGCCGAACTCGCCCGCGCCCACGGCATCGCGATCGCCGCCGTCAACGCCGAGGCGGGCGAGATCTACCTCAACCCGCTGCGCCACCACACCGACGAGGAGTGGCGCTTCGTCCTCGCCCACGAGATGCTGCACGCCGCCCTCCGCCACGGCGACCGGACCGGCGGCCGCGACCCCTACCTGTTCAACGTCGCCGCCGACTACGTCATCAACGGCTGGCTGCTGGAGATGGGCGTCGGCGAGATGCCCGAAGGGCTGCTCCACGACCCCGAGCTGAAGGGCCTGTCCGCCGAGGAGGTCTACGACCGGATCGCCCGCGACCAGCGCCGCCTGCGCCGCCTCGCCACCCTGCGCGGCAAGGGCCTCGGCGACGTCCTCGGCGAACCGCTGCCCCGCCCGGGCGGACGCGGCTACGTCGACCTCGACGACTTCTACCGGCGCGGCCTCCAGCAGGGCTTCGACCTGCACGTCCGCGACCGCGGCCTGCTGCCCGCCGGACTGGTCGAGGAGATCCGCGCCCTCGCCCAGCCGCCGCTGCCCTGGGACGCCCGGCTCGCCCGCTGGTTCGACGAGCACGTCCCCCGCCCCGAACCGCTGCGCTCCTACGCCCGCCCCTCCCGCCGCCAGTCCGCCAGCCCCGACGTTCCGCGCGCCGGGCGCCACCACCCGTACGAGGAGACCCCGCGCTGCACCTTCGGCGTGCTGCTCGACACCTCCGGCTCGATGGACCGCACCCTGCTCGGCAAGGCGATCGGTGCGATCGCCTCCTACGCCGCCGCCCGCGACGTCCCCGCCGCCCGGGTCGTCTACTGCGACGCCGCGCCCCACGACGCGGGCTACCTGCCGGTCGCCGAACTCGCCGGCCGGGTCCGGGTCCGCGGCCGCGGCGGCACCGTCCTGCAACCCGGCGTCGACCTGCTCGCCCGCGCCCCCGACTTCCCGGCCACCGCGCCCCTGCTGATCATCACCGACACCGACTGCGACGTCCTGCGCGTCCCGCGCCGCGAGCACGCCTACCTCGTCCCGCGCGGCGCGACCCTCCCGTTCACCCCGCGCGGGCCGGTGTTCCACCTGAGCTGAGGGCCCCCGGCCTCGCGTCCTGCGGACGTGTCGGCGGGCCGATCTACGCTGGAGGGTCCATGTGCCCGCCACCGGAGGTCCCCGATGTACGTCCTGCACGCCCAGTGGCGGGTCGACGGGCGGCTCGGGGTGTGGGCGGAGGACGGCGGGGCGTTCACCGGGCGCGGGCGGGAGGGCTCGCGGCACCCGTACGCCTGCCCGGCCGCCGAGGTCGCGGCGCTGCTGCGGGCGGTCGGGCCCGGCCCGGCGTGGCTGGCGGAGCGCGGCGACGAGCGGTGGCTGACCCTGCGGCTGCCGACGCTCGGCTCCCGGCCGACGCCCTCGCCCGACCTGCCGGTGGGCTCCACCGCGCGGGGGCCGGAACTGCGGCCCTGGCGCGTCCCGGCGCTGCTGTTCGACCTGCCGGAGGCCGCGCAGCTGCTCGGCGAGCTGTTCGACCCGTACTGGCCGGGCACCACCGTCGAGCTGCCCGGCGGCCGGGCGGTGGAGCTCGCGTACGGGGCGTCGCTGCGCTGGCTGACCGGCGTGCACGACCTGGCCTGGCGGCTGGCGGGGCGCGGCCGGGTGCTGCCCGCGCTGGTCGCGGAGCCCGGCGGGTGGGCGGCGCGCTGGCGGCCCGCGCACGATCCGGCCAGCCGCCGGGAGGCCCGCGCGCTGGCGGCCGGGTGCCCGCCGGTCGCCCGCGCCGAGGACGGGCACGAGCCCACCGGCGGCGCCCTGTTCGCGACCGTGCTGGAGGCCCTCACCGACCACGAGACCCGGGTCGCGCTGGGGGAGGACGCCCCGGAGCTGCCCGGCGGCCCCGCCTGGGTGGCCGCGCTGCGCGGCCCCGACGGGCGGCTGCCCGCCCCGCCCGACCCCGCGCAGGTCGCCCGGCTGGCCGCCGGTGCGGCAGGCACCGAGCCGCTGGGCCTGGTCCGGCTGGCCTTCCGCCTCACCGAACCGCTCGGCACCGCCGACGACGACCCGGACGCCACCGTCGTGGACGAGAACTGGCGGCTGGACGTGCTGCTGGGCCCGGTCGACCGGCCCTCGCTGCTGCTGCCCGCCGCCGAACTCTGGTCCGCCGGACCGGGCGCGGCCGCGCTGGCCCGGACGGTCGACGACCCGGTCGCGGCGTACCTCGCCGAACTCGACCGCGCCGCCCGCCTGTTGCCCGAGCTGCGGGCCGCCCTGCACCGCACCCGCCCCACCGGGATCGACCTCGACCGGGCCGGAGCGCTCGCCTTCCTGCGCGACACCGCCCCCGCGCTCGCCGCCGCCGGGCACGGCGTCCTGCTGCCCGCCTGGTGGCAGCGCCGCCCCCGGCTCGGCCTCGCCGCCACCGCGCGCACCACCGCCCCCAGCTCCGTCCGGCGCGCCGCCCAGGCCGACCGGGACGCCCTGCTGGACTTCCGCTGGCAGCTCGCCGTCGGCCGGCAAACGCTCACCCAGCAGGAGGTGGACGAACTCGCGGCCGCCCAGGCGGGCCTGGTCCGGTTCCGCGGCCGGTGGATCGAGGTGGACGCCGGACAGCTCGCCGCCGCCCTGCGCTTCCTCGCCGCCCGCCGCGACGACCCGCAGCTCGACGCCGCCGCCCTGCTCCGCCTCGCCGCCACCGACGGCGCCGTCGTCGACGGCCTCCCGGTCACCGCCGTGCACGCCGACGGCCCGCTCGGCGAGCTGCTGGCCGGGCGCCTCGGCCGCCTCCCCGGCGCCCGCCGCACCCCGCCCCCGCCCGGCTTCACCGGCGCCCTGCGCCCGTACCAGGAACGCGGACTGGCCTGGCTGGACGCCCTCGGACGGCTCGGCCTCGGCGCCGTCCTCGCCGACGACATGGGCCTCGGCAAGACCGTCCAGACCCTCGCCCTGCTCGCCCTCGAACACGCCCGGGGCGCCCGCGGCCCCGTCCTGCTGGTCTGCCCCACCTCGCTGGTCGGCAACTGGCAGCGCGAGGCCGCCCGCTTCGCCCCCCGGCTGCGCGTCCAGCTCCACCACGGCCCCGACCGCACCGCCCCCGACCCCGCCGCCGACCTGGTGATCACCACCTACGGCGTCCTCCAGCGGGACGCCGCCGCGCTGCGCGCCGTCCACTGGCGGCGGGTCGTCGCCGACGAGGCCCAGCACGCCAAGAACCGCGCCGCCCGCCAGTCCCGCGCCCTGCGCTCGCTGCGCTCCGGCCCCCGGATCGCCCTCACCGGCACCCCCGTGGAGAACCGCCTCGCCGAACTCCACACCGTCCTCGACTTCGCCAACCCCGGCCTGTTCGGCACCCCCGAGTCCTTCCGCGAGCGCTACGCCGTCCCGATCGAGCGGTCCGGCAACCGGGACGCCGCCGCCGCGCTCCAGCGGCTCACCGCGCCCTTCCTGCTGCGCCGCCTCAAGAGCGACCCCGAGATCGGCCAACAGCTGCCCGCCAAGCAGGAGTTCACCGTCCGCTGCAACCTCACCCCCGAACAGGCCGGGCTCTACCAGGCCGTCGTCGCCGACCTGCTCGGCCGCCTCGGCGGCATCCGCGGCGTCGAACGCAAGGGCGCCGTGCTGGCGGCCCTCGGCCGGCTGAAGCAGGTCTGCAACCACCCGGCCCAACTCCTGCGCGACCGCTCGCCGTTGGGCGGGCGCTCCGGCAAGGTCGAACGCCTGGTCGCGCTGCTGCAGGAGGCCCTGGCGGAGGGCGACCGGGCCCTCGTCTTCACCCAGTACGCCGAGTTCGGCGCCCTGCTCCAGCCCCACCTGCGCCGCCGCCTGGGCACCCCCGTCCTCCACCTGCACGGCGGCCTCACCGCGCCGCGCCGCCAGGAACTCGTCGACCGCTTCCAGGACCCGGACGGGCCGGGGGTGTTCCTGCTCTCCCTGAAGGCGGGCGGCACCGGGCTCAACCTCACCGCCGCCAACCAGGTCGTCCACCTCGACCGCTGG
Source organism: Kitasatospora phosalacinea (assembly GCF_030268885.1). Classification (GTDB taxonomy): domain Bacteria; phylum Actinomycetota; class Actinomycetes; order Streptomycetales; family Streptomycetaceae; genus Kitasatospora; species Kitasatospora phosalacinea_C. The sequence goes on along the minus strand of NZ_BSSA01000006.1, from coordinate 145,235 downwards.
TGGAACCCCGCCACCGAGGACCAGGCCACCGACCGGGCCCACCGCATCGGCCAGCAGCGCGACGTCCAGGTCCGCAGGCTGGTGTGCACCGGCACCGTCGAAGAACGCATCGCCGAACTGATCGACAGCAAGCGGGAGTTGGCGGACGCGGTGGTCGGCGCCGGCGAGCACTGGCTGACCGAGCTCCCCACCGAGCAGCTCCGCGAACTCCTCACCCTCTCCGCCGACGCGACCGGAGCCTGAAGCCGTGGACCAGCCGATCGACCAGTGCCTCGACACCTTCTGGCAGGGCGAGTTCACCCTGCGCCCCGCACCCCCCGAGCCGCCCGCCCCCGCCCTCCCCGACCTCGCCCCCGACCTCGCGCACCTCCTCGCCCCGCTCTACCGGCACCTCACGGAGTAGGGCTCCGCGCGAGGGCCCCGTCAGGGGCTCGGGGGACGGCGAGTCCGAGCTGCTGGGCCGGAGCCCGTCGAGGTGTCCGTGCGGCTTCGGGCCGTGGGAGCAAGAGCCCGAAGCCACCGCACGCGCGGGCAGTGAACTGCCCCGGCAGCCCCGAGCCCGCCGTTCCCCGGGCCCCTGACCGTTCAGGCGTCCTCCAGGAACTTCCCCACCAGCGCGGCGAACCCGTCCGGGTCCTCCACCCACGGCCGGTGGCCCACCCCCGGCAGGACGGCGAGCCGGGAGTCCGGGTGCAGGGCGGCGGCCAGCCGCGCCGGGGCGGTGCCGATCATCCCGTCCCGCTCACCGGCGACCACCAGCACCGGCGCCGCCACCGGCCGGGGCGCGGCCCCGTTCGCGTAGAACGCCTCCCGCATCCAGGGCGCGGCGGGCACCAGCTCCGGGGCGAAGGCCGCCGCGCGGGCCCGCTCGTTCCAGGTGCCCCAGAAGAACGGCGTGATCCGCCGGACCAGCTCCGCCGGATCTCCCGCACCGGCGGCCAGCAGGGCCTCCGCCTCGGCCGCGTCCGGGTACCAGGGCTCGGCCGAGCGGGCCGCCCGGATCGCGGCGAGTTCCGCCGGGTCGGGCTCCCGGGCGGCCCGGCCGACCGGGGTGACCAGCACCAACGACCGTACCCGGTGCGGGAATTCGGCGGCGTAGTGCTGCGCGGTGAGGGCGCCCGCGGAGTGGCCGAGCAGGTCGATGCGGTCCGCGCCGAGGTGTTCCCTCAGGGCCTCGACGTCCGCGGCCTGGGCGGAGAACGCGCAGCTCGCCCGGTCGACGGGCGTCGCCGAGCGGCCGCAGCCCCGCGGGTCGAGCCGGACCAGCCGCCGGTGGGCGTCCAGCCCGCCGAGGGTGCCGAGGTAGCGGGCGTCCGCGCCGGGGCCGCCGGGGATCGCCACCAGGGGCGGGCCGTCGCCGAGTTGTTCGTAGTGGAGGGTCGTTCCGTCGTACCCGGAGAAGATCGTCATGGCCCGGATGGTGGCACGCCCCGGCCGGGTGCGGCAGAGGATTTCGCGGGCCGGTCAGAGCAGGCCGTGCCCGCCGAGCGCCGCGCGCAGCCCGGCCGCCCCGCGGTGGTGGTGGCCGGACATGCCGAGGGCGGCCGCGGCCGCGAGGTGGCCCGCGGTGTCGTCCACGAACAGGCAGTCGTGGGGCGGGAGCCCGGCGCGTTCGGCGGCCGCGAGGTAGATCCGCGGGTCGGGCTTGGCCGCGCCGACCCGGGCGGAGTTGACCACCGCGTCGACGGCGCGGTCCAACCCGAGCGCGGCGAGGTCGGCCTCCAGTGCGGTGGTGCCGTTGGAGACCAGCACCACCGGGACGCCGCCCCGCCGCACCGCGGCGACCAGGGCCAGCACCTCCGCGTCCACCCGGAACGGCTGCCGCCCCCAGCCCGCCACCGCCGCCCGCGCCCGCTCCGCCGATCCGCACCCGGCCGCCAGGTCCTCGGCGACCGCGGCCCGCCACTCCTCGTCGCTGACCCGCCCGGTGACGGCGGGCAGCAGCCGCTCCGGCCGGAACGCGGCCGCGGCGACGGTGCCGGGCGCGAAGCCGTGCGCCAGGTCGACGTCCGCCAGGTCCGCCCAGATCCGCAGCACCCCGTCCAGGTCGCACAGCACCGCACCGATCCGCCGCTCCGCCATCCCGCCCGGCCCTCCCGTTCCCGTTGCCGTGCCCGTGCCCGTTGCCCGCGCCCGTTCCCTGGGCCCGTTTCCGACCGGCGTGACCGCTTCGGTCGGTGAAGTCCCGTCCCGGCGAGGCCAGTTCGCCACGACCACCCTACTTCTCCGTATGGCAACCACCCGCACCGCGGGGCACAACCACCCCCATGCCCCTGCGCCCCCGGCATCCGCGCACGCTGCTCGCGTTCGCCGCGCTGCTCGACGCCTCGATCGACCGGATCGCCGAACTGGTCTCGGACGCACGGGAGTTCGACCGCGCCGAGGCCACCGGCTGGCGGACGTGTGGGACAACAACACCCACGCCCTGTTCGGGGCCGTCACCGCCCCCACCCGCTGGGCCCGCGAGCACCGCGCCCGCCGGGCCGTCCGCTGGCTGGCCGACCTCGGCAACCGGCGCCGGGCCTGGGTGGTGGAGCGGACCGCCGCCGCGGGCGTCCCGGTCGAACGCCTCCTGCTCCCGCCCGTGCCCGAGCCCGCCCACCTGCGCTACTGGGGCGACACCATCGACACCCGGTTCGCCGACCTCGACCCGGAGTCCGCCGCCTGGCCGGCCGCCGAGTACGACCTGCCGGGCGCCGAGTTCCGACGGCTGGCGGTCGAACGCCCCGGCTCCGGCGCGCCGTACGCCCGGATCGTCTTCGCCCTGCCGCGCCGGTACCGCCAGGCCGCCCGGGGCCCGACCGAACTCGCCCTGCACCTGCCGGAGTTGACCGGCCTGCGGTTCGCCGGCCCGGACGTCGCCGGGCTGTTCCCGCAGGCCGGGCCGGACGGGGTGGTGCTGGGCCCGGGGGCGGGCGGCGAACTGCGCGGCCCGGCCGCGTCCCTCGAACTCACCGATCTGCACTGGGAGTCCTCCCCGACCGGCCGCCGTTACGCGGCCGCCCACCCGGAACGCGCCGACCCCCGGATCCGCAGGGCCCGGGGCCCGTACTGGTGGGCGTCGGAGCCGGGCGGACGGGCGGAGGAGGCGGCCCGGGTGCTGCGCGCGGCGATGCTCGGGATCCGGATGGTCGGCCACAGCAGCGTCGTGCACCGCACGCCCGTCGCCGCGATCGCCGCCGGGCTGTCCGGCGCGGGCCGCCGGATCCTGGACGCCGGGGCGGTTCGCGGCCGGCCCGAACAGGACGCCGCCTTCCGCGCCCTGACCGCGCAGTGGCTCCACCGCGGCGGCCCCGACCTCGTCCGGGAGGTTCGCGACCACCTCCCCGGCGACCTGTTCCCCGGTGACCTGCTCCCCGCCGACCACGCCTGCCCGGACGGGCCCCGGCCCGAACCCGTCCCGCCGCGCCCGGTCCCGTCCACCCTGATGCTGCTGCACCACGGGGCCGCCCACCACGACCCCGCCCCCGCCCCGTCCTTCCTGCAGTTCCAGCTCGCCCAGGCCGCCGGAGGCCCGGATACCCCCTGGCAGTTGGCCGGTCACCGCCTCGAACACCCCGCCGTCCTGCACCTCACCCTGGACGCCTTCCACCGCCCCGCCGTCCCGGACGTCACCCCCGGCCGCCGCTAGCAGGCTGCTTGCAATTGCAAGCAGGGCGGTGCAGACTGCCCGTATGGCGTCACTGAACGTGGGCTCGCTCGGCGAGTACATCCGGGAGCAGCGGCGGAGCGCGCAGTACTCGCTGCGGCAGCTGGCCGAGGCCGCCGGGGTGTCCAACCCGTACCTGAGCCAGATCGAGCGCGGGCTGCGCAAGCCCAGCGCGGAGATCCTCCAGCAGATCGCCAAGGCGCTGCGGATCTCGGCGGAGACGCTCTACGTGCAGGCCGGGATCCTGGAGGAGCGGGACGGCGAGGGGCCCGGCCTGCGGGCCGCGATCCTGGCCGACCCGCTGATCAACGAGCGGCAGAAGCAGGCCCTGCTGTCGGTCTACGAGGCGTTCCTGAAGGAGAACCAGCCCGCCCGCCCGCCCGGCCCCGCCGGGTCGGAGGACGAGTAGGCCGAGCACGAGCAGAACGAGCGGGCCCGGACGACCGGACCCGCGTGACCGAGCCCCGCGCGACCCGACCGCGCGGCGCCCCCGACCGGGAGGAACCGACATGCCGATCAGCGACGAGCTCAAGAAGACCCTCACCGACCCGACCCCGCTGTACGCCCTGGCCGGCGCGGGCGACCTCGCCTACGAGAAGCTCCGCGAGGTGCCCGCCCAGCTGGAGGCGCTCGCCGCGGACCGCAAGGGCACCCAGGAGAAGGCCGCCGCCGCCCTGCAGGACGCGGGCGCCGCCCTGGCCGGCGCGCAGGCCAAGGTCACCGAGGCGGTCACCGCCCTGCCCACCGACGTGAAGGAACTCCAGGCCAAGGCGCAGGAGTTCGCGATGCAGCAGGTCGGCCGGGCGCTGGAGTTCGCGGTGAAGGCCAAGGAGGTCTACGACGAACTGGCCGTCCGCGGCCGCACCGTGGTCGAGGCCGCCGGTGCCGCCCCGCAGGCCGCCGAGGACGGGGCCGCGGCCGAGGACGACGCGTCGGTCGAGGAGGTCGTGACCGCCGAGGTCGTGGTGGACGAGGAGCCCGCCGCGCCGAAGCCCACCGCCAAGAAGGCCCCCCGGGCCCGCAAGGGCGGCGCGTCCGCGGCGGAGTGAGACGCGGCGCGCGGCGGAGCGGCGGCCGGAACGCCGCGCCGACGCGGGCCGTTGACTGGGGTGACGGCCGTGCCAGGATGGAGGAAAGAGTGAGGAGCCCAAGGTGATCCTGTACGTCGACCTCCTTAACCCGTTCTGGTGGATCGCCACCGCGATCATCTGCTTCAAGGTGTTCGCGCTCGGTGACGCCGTGTTCCGCCGGGAGGACGCGTACCGGGCGGCGGACAAGAAGACCAAGGGCTTCTGGGTGATCGTCCTGAGCCTGTCGCTGGGCTGGGACCTGCTCTTCGGTGCCAACCCGATCACCGGCCTGATGACGCTGGTCGGCCTGGTCGCCTCGATCGTCTACGTGGTGGACGTCCGCCCCGCGATCAAGCTGCTCACCGACGGCCGCGGCCGCGGCGGGCGCAGCAACCAGGGCCCGTACGGCCCCTGGTGACGGAGCGGCAGCGAGAACGCCGGAAGGGCGGCCCCCGCGCGGGGGCCGCCCTTCCGGCGTTCGGGGCGGGTCGCTCAGCCCATGATCACCGGGACCGGGTTGCGCTCCAGCAGCAGCACCGCGACGTCGTCGGTGAGCGCCCCGCCGTTCAGCTCCTCGACCTCGGCGATCGCCGAGTCGACCAGGCGGCCGCGGGTCAGCCCGGCGGCCTGGTGGTCGGTGATCAGCTCGATCAGGCCCTCCTGGCCCAGCCGCGGCGAGCCCGCCCCGACCTTGCCCTCGACCAGGCCGTCGGTGTACATCAGCAGCCGCCAGCCGGAGGGGAGTTCGACCCGCAGGGCGGGCCAGACCGAGTGCGTCGCGTCGCAGGGCAGCAGGCCGAGCGCCGGGCCGGCCTGGTCGAGCGGGAGCAGCACCGGCGGGCCGTCGGGGCCCAGCAGCAGCGGGGCGGGGTGCCCGGCCAGGTACAGCTCGGCGGCGTCGGGGCCGTCCTCCTCGCCCGGGGCGTCCAGCACGACCATGCACAGGGTCGCGAAGATCTCGTCGCTGCGGCGCTCGTGCTCCAGCACGTGCTGCAGGGTGGTGAGCAGGTGCTGGCCGGTCAGCCCGGCGAACACCAGCGTCCGCCACGCTATCCGCAGCGCGACGCCGAGCGCGGCCTCGTCCGGGCCGTGGCCGCAGACGTCGCCGATCACCACGTGCACCCGGCCGTCCTTGGTGCGGACGGCGTCGTAGAAGTCGCCGCCGAGCAGGGCCCGGCGGCGGCCGGGGCGGTAGCGGCGGGTGAAGGCCAGGTTGGCGCCGTCCAGCAGCGGGGTGGGCAGCAGGTGGCGCTGGAGGCGGGCGTTCTCCTGGCCGCGGATCTCGGCCTCGACCAGGCGGCGCTGCGACTCGTCGGCGCGCTTGCGCTCCACCGCGTAGTGCAGGGCGCGGGCCAGCAGCGGGCCGCCGGTGTCCTGCCGGAGCAGGAAGTCCTGGGCGCCCGCGGCGACCGCGGCGGCGCCGAGCTCGGCCCCGGCGGCGTCGGTCAGCACCACCACGGCGGTGTGCGGGGCGCGCAGCAGCAGTTCGCGCAGGCCGTCCAGCCCGTCGGACGGCTCCGCGGAGGGGGCGGCGGAGGGCTCGGCGGACGCGCCGAGGTCGAGCAGGACGCACTGGAAGTCGGGGGTGCGCTGCCCGCGGCGGCCAGTGCCGGGCGGCGGCGGCAGTACGGCCAGGGCCTCCCGGACGCCGTTCACCCGGTGCAGTTCGGCGTGCTGGCCCAGCTCGGCGGCCAGTGAGTCGAACAGGGCGTGCCCGGGCCCGTCGGCCTCCACCACCAGCACCCGGAACCCCGCGGTGGGGTGGGCGGGTTCGACGGGGGCCGGGGTGCTGCGCGGATGCGGTATCGGCGCGGGGCCCGCGGTCCGGTCGGGGCGCGGGGCGCCGTGGGCGCGGCGGCTGCGGCTGCGTTCGGCGGTACCGGCGCTCGTGGTCGCGTCGGGTGCCCGCCCGTCTCCCGTAGCGGGCATCGGTCGGTCCTTCCTTTCCCCGACGGACCAACGGCTGGTGTCCGTCCGCAGTGCCCGGGCGGTGCCGGGCATCGAGGGGCTTCCCGCGACCATAACGTGATCTCCGAGGATTTCTTCGACTGGGCGGCGCCGATGTGGTTATTGCCACGCGCCTGGTGGCGGCTTTGCCTAGGGTTTCCGCAGGTTTCCGCCACTGGGGGACCGGAATCGGCCGGAGGTGAGCAGCGGTGACGCAGATCACGCTGGTGCAGGGTGACGTCACGGAGCAGCGGGTGGACGCGGTGGTGAACGCCGCCAACAGCTCCCTGCTGGGCGGGGGCGGGGTGGACGGGGCGATCCACCGCAAGGGGGGACCGGAGATCCTGGCCGAGTGCCGCAGGCTGCGCGCCTCGCACTACGGCAAGGGCCTGCCCACCGGCCGGGCCGTGGCGACCACGGCGGGACGGCTGCCCGCCCGCTGGGTGGTGCACACCGTCGGTCCGGTGTACCGGGCGGAGGAGTACCCGCGGCGCGCGGAGCTACTGGCTTCCTGCTATCGGGAGTCCCTTCGGGTCGCGGCCGGGCTGGGCGCCCGGACGGTGGCCTTCCCGGCGGTCTCGGCCGGGATCTACGGCTGGCCGCTGGAGGACGCGGCCCGGATCGCCCTGGGGACCGCGGTCGCGGAGGCCGCGGACCTGGACCTGGACGAGGTGCGGTTCGTGCTGTTCGATGCCGCTGCGTACGCGGCGTTCGAACGGGTGTGGCGCGAGGTCGAGGGACGGACGGGCTGACGGGTGCTCGGGGGGCCGCTGGAACGACCGCCCCTCGGGAGGCCGCTGGAACGACCACCCGGACGGCTCCATGGTGGCGTGACGGGGCGTCAACACGCCAGAGGAAATCGATAACTCGTTCGAGTGAAGTATCGAACGGATGATCGGATTGGCGGTCCGGTCCGCCTGGTCCGGTCCGCCTGGTCCGGGTCCGCCTGGTCCGGTCCGGTCCGGCTCAGCGCGGCGCCAGCGCGGCCCACTCCACCGTCAGCTCGCCCTGCCGCCACCGCACCGGCCCGTCCCGCAGCGGCCAGTCCGCCGCCAGCGCCGCGCAGGCCGCCGCCCAGCGCTGCCGGGCCCCGAACGCCCCCAGCGGCGCGGCCGCCGCCCAGGCCCGGTCGAGGTCGCGCAGGAAGGAGTGCACCGGCCGCCCCGGCACGTTGTGGTGGATCAGCGCCTTCGGCAGCCGCTCCGCCAGCTCGGACGGCCGCTCCAGACCGCCCAGCCGGGCCGCGAAGGTCACCGTCCGCGGCCCCTCCGGACCGAGCGCCACCCAGACGTGCCGCCGCCCGACCTCGTCGCAGGTGCCCTCCACCAGCAGCCCGTCCGGGGCCAGCCGCCCGCACAGCCGGGCCCACACCTCGGCGACCTGCTCCTCGTCGTACTGCCGCAGCACGTTCGCCGCCCGGATCAGCTGGGCCCGCGCCCCGCCGTCCAGCGGCACCTCGAACCCGCCGCGGCGGAACTCCAGCAGCGGCGGCTCGGCCATCGGCAGCGCCGCCGCGACCCGGGCCGGGTCGATCTCGATCCCCACCACCCGGACGTCCGCCCGCACCGCCCGCAGCCGCGCCGACAGCTCCACCGCCGTCCACGGCGCCGCGCCGTACCCCAGGTCCACCACCACCGGCGGGGCCACCGGCGCCCGCAGCGCCCGGCCCGCCGCGTACGCGATCCAGCGGTCCATCCGCCGCAGCCGGTTGGTGTTGGTGGTGCCCCGGGTGATCGTCCCCACCGGTCGGCCCGACCGGCCCCGGGAGGACGGCGTGTCGCTCGCTGCCATGGTCACCAAGCGTACGCAGCGGTTCCGGAGCACAGGACACCCGGATCCGCTGGCGGGAATACGGCGCCGCGCCGCCCCGTTGCCCTGGCTGAAGTCCATCCGCCCGCTGCCGCCGGCCGCGGGCGGCGGCACGAGAAGAGCAGACCAGACGGCCGGCGCACAGGGAGGCATCCGCAGGTGACCCAGCCCCTCGTCCGCACGCCCCTCCGGGAGCCGCGGTGGGCCGCCCCGGTGGCCCCCGCCGCGTTCGCCGGGCCCGGCGCGGCCGCCCGCCGGCCGCGCCGGATCGCGATGCTGAGCGTCCACACCTCGCCGCTGCACCAGCCCGGCACGGGGGACGCCGGCGGCATGAACGTGTACATCGTGGAGCTGGCCAAGCGCCTCGCCGAGCTGGACATCGAGGTCGAGGTCTTCACCCGCGCCGTCAGCTCGGACGACGCCCCCACCGTCGAGCTCGCCCCCGGCGTCCTCGTCCGGCACGTCACCGCCGGCCCGTACGAGGGCCTCTTCAAGGAGGACCTGCCCGCCCAGCTGTGCGCCTTCACGCACGGCGTGCTGCGCACCGAGGCCGGGCACCGCCCCGGCTACTACGACCTGGTGCACTCGCACTACTGGCTCTCCGGCCAGGTCGGCTGGCTGGCCGCCGAGCGCTGGGGCGTCCCGCTGGTGCACACCATGCACACCATGGCCAAGGTCAAGAACGCCGCCCTCGCCGAGGGCGACACCCCCGAGCCCGCGGCCCGGGTGATCGGCGAGACCCAGGTGGTCGCCGCCGCCGACCGGCTGATCGCCAACACCGCGGAGGAGGCCGCCGAGCTGGCCCACCACTACGCCGCCCGCCCCGAGCAGCTCGCCGTCGTCCACCCCGGCGTCAACCTGGACGTGTTCCGTCCCGGCGACCGCGCCGCCGCCCGCGCCCGGCTCGGCCTCCCGCAGGACGCCGCGGTGCTGCTGTTCGCGGGCCGAATACAGCCGCTCAAGGCGCCCGACGTCCTGCTCAAGGCCGTCGCCCGGCTGCTCGACCGGCACCCCGGGCTGCGCGAACGCCTGGTCGTCCCGATCGTCGGCGGCCCCTCCGGCACCGGCCTGGCCCGCCCCGAGAGCCTGCACAAGCTCGCCGCCCAGCTCGGCATCGGCGACGTGGTCCGCTTCCACCCCCCGGTCGACCAGCGGCAGCTCGCCGACTGGTACCGCGCCGCCACCGCCCTGGTGATGCCCTCGCACAGCGAGTCCTTCGGCCTGGTCGCCCTGGAGGCCCAGGCCTGCGGCACCCCCGTGGTCGCCGCCGCCGTCGGCGGCCTCCCCGTCGCCGTCCGGGACGGCCGCACCGGCACCCTCGTCCCCGGCCACGACCCCGGCGCCTGGGCCCGCGCCCTCCTCCCGTACGCCACCGACCCCGCCCTCCCCGCCGCCCGCGGCGCCGAGGCCGCCCGCCACGCCGCCGCCTTCGGCTGGTCCGCCGCGGCCGGCGCCACCGCCGAGGTCTACACGGGAGCGATGTCGGCCGTCGTCCGGGCCTGAAGCCCTCCGGCCGACGGACCGGAACGACCAGGGGCCCGGGGAGCGGCGGGCCCGGGTCCGCTCACGGTGCGCCGCCGGTGCGCGCCGTCGCTCCGGGTCCCGTTCCCACCCCCTGGGCGCGCCGGTCCGCCGACCCGGGGGCTAGCGTGGGGGCCATGGCAGCCAAGGACGACGCACTCACCCTCCTGCGCACCGCGCTCGACCAGGCCGGTGTCGCCTGGGAGCCCGCCGCGGCCGACCCGTACACGGTGGTCGCCGCGCTGCCCGGGACGCGGAAGCTCTCCACCGCCTGCGCGCTGCGGGTCGGCGACCACACGCTGTCGGTGAACGCGTTCGTGATCCGGCGGCCGGACGAGAACCACGAGGCGTTCCACCGCTGGCTGCTGGAGCGCAACACCCGGATGTTCGGGGTGGCGTACGCGGTGGACCGGCTCGGCGACGTCTACCTGGTCGGGCGGCTGCCGCTGGAGGCGGTGACGCCGGACGCGGTGGACCGGCTGCTGGGCAGCGTGCTGGAGCACGCCGACGAGCCGTTCGACACCCTGCTGGAGCTGGGCTTCGCGACCGCGATCCGCCGCGAGTGGGAGTGGCGGACCAAGCGCGGCGAGTCCACCCGCAACCTGGCCGCGTTCGCGCACCTGGCGAGCGAGACCCCTCCCGCCGGAGCCTGATCCGGGTATCCTCCCCGCCGGGGAGGACACCATGGACACCGAATACGCCGGTATCGCCGAATCCGCCGCCGCACAACGGAAGTTGGCCTGGCTGGAGGCCGAGCTCGACGCCGAGCTGAAGGAGCGTCGGCGGCGCCGCGACTGGGACCGCCGCCGGGCGCTGACCCTGCAACTGGCCACGGTCAGCCTCTCCGCGCTGGTCACCGTGCTGCTGGGCCTGAAGGTCGGCGAGCCGCTGGCCGCCCGGCTGGCGGACGTCGCCCTGGTCTCCGGCGCGCTGGTGACGGTGCTGGCCGCCTGGGCGGCCTTCTTCGGCTACCGCACGCTGTGGATCCAGCGCTCCGACACCGTGCACCGCCTGAACTCGCTGCGCCGCCGCCTCGGGCTGCTGAAGGCCGAGTGCGGCGACGCGGTGCCGGAGCCGTCCCGGCTGGCGCCGCTGATCGAGGAGTACCAGGCGGTCCTGGAGGACGACCACGACTCCTGGGTCCGGCTCCGGCAGAGCGAGGTGGGCGGCGCGGCCTCCTGAGGCCCGCCCGCGGGAGGTCCCGCCCGCGGGAGGTGCCGCCCGCGGGAGGTGCCCGCCGCCACCCCTTCGGCGCCCCGGGCCCGGGAGGGTCAGGCCGCCGCCTCCAGCGGCGCCGCGGCCGGCGCCCCGTCCGCCTCCGACGGCCGGGGCCGACGGCGTCCGATCGCGACGAAGGCGAGCGCGGCCAGCGTGCCCGCCGCCGCGCAGCCGCCCCACAGCGCCCAGCTGCCCGCGTACTGCAGCAGCAGGCCGCCGCCGAGCGGGCCGACGAACGAGGCCAGCGACCAGGAGAGCGAGTAGACGCCCTGGTAGCGGCCGCGGGCCCGGGCGGGGGAGTGCTCGGCGACCAGCGCCATCATGGTCGGGGCGGTGACGATCTCGCCGACCGTCCAGATCGCCACCGTCAGCGCGTACAGCGCGGCGGAGGAGCCGGCCAGCGCGGTCAGGCCGAAGCCCCAGCCGGTCAGCAGGGCGCCGGCCACCAGCAGGGCGGTGCGGTCGCGCTGCTCCATCAGCCGGGTCAGCGGGAGCTGCAGCAGCACGATCAGCACCCCGTTCAGGCTGATCACCAGGCCGAACCGGGCGGCCGAGAGGCCGTGCGCGCCCATGTCCACCGGCAGCGTGGTGGAGCCCTGCTGGACGACCAGCGCCAGCAGCAGGTTCACCGCGACCACGGCCATGAACGGCCCGTCCCGGAAGACCGTGCCCAGCCCGACCCGCGGCTCCCGCCCGGCGGCGGCCGCCGGGGCGGCCTCCGGCTGCGTCTCCGGGACCTTCACGAACACCACCACCGCGCACAGCAGCGTGGTCAGCGCGTCCAGCAGGAACAGCGCCAGGTAGCCGTGCAGGGCGATCAGCCCGGCCACCGCGGCGGAGGCGCCGAAGCCGATGTTGATCGCCCAGTAGTTCAGCGCGTACGCCCGGACCCGGTCCGCGGCGGGCACCAGGTCGGCGATCATCGCGCTGACCGCGGGGCGGGACGCGTTGCTCGCCAGGCCGACCAGGAAGGCCACCGCGGCGATCGCCACCGGCCCGTCGGTGAACCCCAGCAGCGCGGTGAACAGCGCCGTGGACAGCTGCGCCGCCAGCAGCGTCGGCCGCCGCCCCAGCCGGTCGGTCAGCACCCCGGCGCCGATCGCGGCCACCGCCGAGCCGAGCCCGAACAGCGAGGCCACCAGGCCCGCGTACGCCGCCGAGTAGCCGCGCTCGTGGGTGAGGTACATGGCCAGGAAGGTGACCACGAAGCCGCCGAGGCGGTTCACCAGCGTCGACGTCCACAGCCACCAGAACCGGCGGGGGAGCCCGCCGCCCGCTCTGCGTGCTTCGGCGGCCAGGCGGGCGAGGAGGGGCATGGGGGCTCCCGGGCGGTACGGCCCGGAGCGGCCGCGGGCAGGGTGGGGCGGCCGCCCGCGGACGGGTGGGACGGTAAGAGTCGAAACCGATGAGCGAACATTACATCGCCCGTGGACACCCGAGCGACCGGATTTACCCCTCCACTAGGCTTGGCCCCATGGCTGACACGACCTATCGCTTGATCCTGCTCCGCCACGGCGAGAGCCAGTGGAACCAGAAGAACCTGTTCACCGGTTGGGTCGACGTCGACCTCAACGAGAAGGGCGAGAAGGAGGCCGCCCGCGGCGGCGAGCTCCTGCTCGCCGAGGGCCTGCTGCCGGACGTGCTGCACACCTCGCTGCTGCGCCGCGCCATCCGCACCTCGCAGATCGCCCTCGACAAGGCCGACCGCCACTGGATCCCGGTCCGCCGCAGCTGGCGCCTGAACGAGCGCCACTACGGCGCCCTCCAGGGCAAGGACAAGGCCCAGACCCTCGCCGAGTTCGGCGAGGAGCAGTTCCAGCTCTGGCGCCGCTCCTACGACACCCCGCCGCCGGCCCTCGCCGACGACGCCGAGTACTCGCAGGCCGGCGACGCCCGCTACGCCGAGATCCCGTCCGAGCTGCGCCCGAACACCGAGTGCCTCAAGGACGTCGTCGAGCGGATGCTCCCGTACTGGTACGACGCCATCGTGCCGGACCTCGCGGCGGGCAGCACCGTCCTGGTCACCGCCCACGGCAACAGCCTGCGCGCCCTGGTCAAGCACCTGGACGGCATCTCCGACGAGGCCATCGCGGGCCTCAACATCCCCACCGGCATCCCGCTCGTCTACGAGCTCGACGCCGACTTCAAGCCGGTCACCCCCGGTGGCCGCTACCTCGACCCGGAGGCCGCCGCGGCCGCGATCGAGGCCGTGAAGAACCAGGGCAAGAAGTAGCACCCGCTCGCCCTCACCCCGCCTCCCAGCCCCCTGTCCGGCGCAACGACGCCCCGGCCCAGGGGGCTGTTCCGTTCCCTGACGGCGTGTCAACCGACGGGTGGCAAAGCTTGATTCACGGGGAAGAATGGTTCAGACCATTGACGGGGGGCGGGGGCTGCTCCTAGCGTGGAGGCACTGTCGGCGCGGGCATGACAATCTTGGTCGCCCCCCACGCGGCCCCTTCCGCGTGCCCGCGGTCGCGCACTCCATCCACCCCCACGGAGGAGCACCATGCGCAAGCGCAACGTCCTGGCGGTCGGCTTCGCCGCCGCCGCCGCGGTCCTGGCCACCGCCATCCCGGCCAGTTCGCACGGGTACATCACCACGCCGCCCAGCCGCGCCGGACTGTGCGGGGCGGGCGTGGTCAAGAACTGCGGGCAGATCCAGTGGGAGCCGCAGAGCGTCGAGGGGCCGAAGGGCTTCCCGTCCTCCGGGCCCGCCGACGGCACGCTGTGCGCGGGCGGCGACACGCGCTGGGCGCCGCTGGACAACCCGCGGTCCGGGGCGTGGCCGACCACCAAGGTGACCGCCGGGCAGCAGCTGACGCTGACCTGGAGCATCGAGGCGCGGCACGCCACCACCTCGTTCCGGTACTTCCTCACCAAGCCGGGCTACGACGCGACCACCAAGCTCACCCGGTCGAACCTGAACCTGACCCCGTTCCTGACCGTGCCGATGGGCGGCAAGCAGCCCCCGGCCACCCTCAGCCACACCGCGACGCTGCCCGCCGGGCTGACCGGCCACCAGGTGATCCTGGCGGTCTGGGACATCGCGGACACCGGCAACGCGTTCTACCAGTGCATGGACGTCAACTTCTCCTGACGCCCGGGAGGACGCGGGAAGCAGCCGGACGGCCGGGCACCCTTCCAGAGGGGGTGCCCGGCCGTCCGGCCGTGCGCGCGTGCGGGGGCTCAGTGGCCGCCGCAGCAGCCGCCGGTCGCGCCGCCGCACTGGCAGGGCGAGCCGGACTGGCAGCCGCAACCGCAGCCGGGGCCGCAGCCGCAGCCCGCGGCGAGGACCGGCAGGAGCCGGGCCGCGACCGGGGCGGTCGGGGCGGGCGGGGGAGTGTTCGGGGTGCCGGTCGTCTTCATCGCGCTGCCTCCTCGTCCGGGCGGAGCCGGGCAGCCCGAGGGGAGTGCCCGTCCCTTCGAGTGAACCCGGCGGTCGACGGCACGTCAACGGGCGCGCGGGGGCTGGTGGTTCGGCCCCCGTGCGCCCCCTCGCCGGGCCGGGCGGGGACGGTCGGCGGACGGCTACTCGGCCGCCTCGGCGGTGGCCACGAAGTCGTCCACGTGCTCGCCGGTGACCAGGTAGACGACGCGCTTGGCGACCGAGACCGCGTGGTCGGCGAAGCGCTCGTAGTAGCGGCCGACCAGCGTGACGTCCACCGCGGTCTCGATGCCGTGGTGCCAGCGGTCGTCCAGCAGGTGCGAGAACAGTTCGCGGTGCAGGGCGTCGATCGCGTCGTCGTCCGCCTCCAGCTCCAGCGCCTTGTCGACGTCCTTGGTGGCGATGACCAGGCCCGCCTTGGCGACCAGCCGCTGGGCGAGTTGCCCCATCTCCAGCACGATCGGGTGCAGGTCGTTCGGGACGGCGGTCTCCGGGTAGCGCAGCCGGGCGACCTTGGCGACGTGCCGGGCCAGGTCGCCGCAGCGCTCCAGGTCGGCGCTCATCCGCAGCGAGGTGACCACGATCCGCAGGTCGGTGGCGACCGGCTGCTGGCGGGCCAGCAGGTCGATGGCCCGGTTCTCCAGGTCGTGGTGCAGGCCGTTGATCTTCTCGTCGGCGGCGATCACGCTCTCCGCCAGTTCGAGGTCCGCGTCCAGCAGGGCGGTGGTGGCCCGGCCCATCGCCGAGCCGACCAGGCGTGCCATCTCGACCAGGCTGTCGCTGATCGAGTCGAGTTCCTCGTGGTACGCGTCGCGCATGCGCTCTTCTCCTCCAGTACCGGTGTCGGTGGCGGTGCCGACCGGACGCCCCGGACCGGCCCGCCGGAGGGCGGGAGGCGCGGGCGGCCGCTGCTGGTGGCGCGAATGGTAGCCGCGTCACCGCCCGCACGGGCTTGCCCGGCCCAGACTGGGCCGTTCGGGCGACCTCCCACGGCCGGTGCGGTGAACCGGCGGAATCCTGAAGGTGAATTCTCGGCAACGTCGGGCCGATGCCTTGATCGCACCCTTACGGAGCGCGCCCGGACACCATTTACGCTGGCTGGCATGGACGTGAACGCGGCCGCCGCCGCTGCCTGCGCCATAGCCGGGCTCGGCGTCGGCCTCACCGCTTCCATCGCCTTCCGCTGGAGCGAGCGCGAGCAGGCCCGGGACCGGAAGGGCAGGAGCGGCGGGCCGGAACTGGAACAGGAACCCGCACTGCCCCCGGGCGTGGACACCGTGCTCTCGGTGCTGCGCTCCTGCGCGATCGTGCTGGGCGAGGGCGACGAGGTGGTCAAGGCCTCCTCGGCCGCCTACGCGATGGGCCTGGTGCGCGGCGGCAAGGTGGCCGTGGACCAGATGCTGTCGCTGGCCCGCTCCACCCGGCGGGACGGCGAGATCCGGCAGATCGAGCTGGAGCTGACCCGCCCCGGCGCCTCGGCCCGCACCGCCGAACCGCTGGCGGTCTCGGTCCGGGTCGCCCCGCTGGGCTCCCGGCTGGTGCTGGTGCTGGTCGAGGACCGCACCGAGCGCCGCCGGATCGAGGCGATCCGCCGCGACTTCGTGGCCAACGTCTCGCACGAGCTGAAGACCCCGGTCGGCGCGCTCTCGCTGCTCTCCGAGGCCGTCGCGGACGCCTCCGACGACCCGGAGGCGGTGCAGCGCTTCGCCGGCCGGATGCAGGTGGAGGCCACCCGGCTGGCCAGCCTGGTGCAGGAGATCATCGACCTGTCCCGGGTCCAGGACGACCAGCTCAAGGTCGACCCGGAGCCGGTCGCGGTGGACGAGCTGATCGCCGAGGCGATCGACCGCTGCCGGCAGACCGCCGCGGCCAAGCAGATCGTCATCGCCGCGGGCGGCACCACCGACCTGTACCTGGTCGGCAACCGCGGCCAACTGGCCGCCGCACTCGGCAACCTGGTGGAGAACGCGGTGAACTACAGCCCGCCGCGCACCAGGGTCGCCATCGCCACCCGCCGGATCTCCAGCGCCGCGGCGCTGGGCGAGGCGGACGGCGAGCTGATCGAGATCTCGGTGACCGACCAGGGCATCGGCATCTCGGAGAAGGACCGCGAGCGGATCTTCGAACGCTTCTACCGGGTGGACCCCGCCCGCTCCCGCCTCACCGGTGGCACCGGCCTCGGCCTGTCCATCGTCAAGCACGTCGCCGCCTCGCACCGCGGCACCGTGTCGGTGTGGAGCGTCGAGGGCCAGGGGTCCACCTTCACCCTGCGGCTCCCCGCCGGTCAGGCACCGGCCGGGGGCCCCGAAACCCACGCAGCAACCACACTTCCTGCCCCGGAGGCCCGATCGTGACCCGTGTACTGGTGGTCGAGGACGAGGAGTCGTTCAGCGACGCCCTGTCGTACATGCTCCGCAAGGAGGGCTTCGAGGTGGCGGTCGCCGCCACCGGCCCCGACGCGCTGGAGCAGTTCGAGCGCAACGGAGCCGACCTCGTCCTGCTCGACCTGATGCTGCCCGGCCTGCCCGGCACCGAGGTCTGCCGCCAGCTGCGGGTCCGCTCCAACGTGCCGGTGATCATGGTCACCGCGAAGGACAGCGAGATCGACAAGGTGGTCGGCCTGGAGATAGGGGCCGACGACTACGTCACCAAGCCGTACTCCACCCGCGAGCTGGTGGCCCGGATCCGCGCGGTGCTCCGCCGCCGGGGCGAGGACGGCGGCGGCGACGGCGCGGCCGCCCCGGGCGCGCTGGAGGCCGGCCCGGTCCGGATGGACGTCGACCGGCACGTGGTGACGGTGGACGGCGCCAAGGTCGACCTGCCGCTCAAGGAGTTCGACCTGCTGGAGATGCTGCTGCGCAACGCGGGCCGGGTGCTCACCCGGATGCAGCTGATCGACCGGGTCTGGGGCGCGGACTACGTCGGCGACACCAAGACCCTGGACGTCCACGTCAAGCGCCTGCGGGCGAAGATCGAGCCGGACCCGGGCGCCCCGCGCTACCTGGTCACCGTCCGCGGCCTGGGCTACAAGTTCGAGCCGTAGGCCGCGGGCCGGTCCCGCGCACAGCCGGAGGGCCCCGCCGAGGCGGGGCCCTCCGGCACGACGGCGTCCTACTGCTGGGCGGTGGCCGAGCCGGACGGGGCGGCCGGGGCGCTCGCCGAGCCGCTCGCGGTGGCGCCGGCCGACGGCGAGCCGGAGGCGCCGGCGGTGGCCGGGGCACCGGCCGACGCGCTCGCCGAGGCCGAGGCGGAGGCGGAGGCCGAACCGGAGGCGGCGGCGGACGGGGCGGCGGTCTTCGGGCCGAAGCCCTCGTAGTAGCCCTCGGCGGGCTGCACGTTGGCGTTGGCGGAGACCGTGCCGGCGTTCTTGAAGGTGAAGGTGGTCTTGGCGTAGCCGCCGACCGACAGCGGCGAGCCGGTGACCGAGGCGGTCGGGCCGCCCTCGGCGCCGAGCAGCACCGACTGGCCGGGCGCCAGGGTGATGTCCTGGACCGCGGCGCCCTTCTCGTCGGTCAGCTTGGCGGCGCTGTCGCCGATCTTGACGGAGGTCAGCACCTCCGGGTCGCCACCGGTGTTGGCGATGTTCACCGTGAGGGCGGCCGCGCCGGAGTACTCGCCGGCGGTGCCCTTGGGGGTGACCACGACGATGTTGTTGAGCTTGACGTCGGTGCCGATCGCCGTCGCCGCGTTGTCCGGCTTGATCTCCAGCGTGCTCGCGTCGTTGCCCGCCGCGCAGGCGGCCAGCGGGACGATCGCGGCGAGGACGAGGGCGGCTGCAGCGCCGCGTCGAAGGCTCCGGCTCACGGCGGCGACTTCTCCTTGGTGGGGGACGATCCAGCGGAAAACGGATCACGGTCGGTGGTCGAGGGTCAGACTACCGACCACACATATCCGCCTCTCACGGGGTGGCCCCGTGTCGCGGTCCGATCACGATCCGGGGCATCCGGCGCGTCGGGGGCAAAAACTCAAGATCCAATCATGGTTTCGGGACGGTGACCAGAGGTTTCGTCCCGCGCTCAGACCGCCTCCGACCTGCGGGAAGCCCGGATCGAACACCGGTCGCAGCATGCGACGGGGGTGGTTGTCAAGCCCTGGAACCCGCCCTGACCTGCGAAAACGCCCTTCGAGTCAGCCGAAAAGCGTGTTATTCTGGAAAGCCACGGAAGGGGTCCTGTCACATGACGTTCAAGGTTGGCGACACGGTGGTCTACCCCCATCACGGGGCTGCGCTGATCGAGGCCATCGAAACTCGCCAGATCAAAGGTGTGGACAAGACCTACCTGGTGCTGAAGGTGCAGCAGGGAGATCTGACGCTTCGCGTTCCCGCGGAGAACGCCGAGTTCGTCGGCGTCCGCGACGTGGTGGGCCAGGAAGGTCTGGACCGCGTGTTCGAGGTGCTCCGCGCACCGTACACCGAAGAGCCCACCAACTGGTCTCGCCGGTACAAGGCGAACCTCGAGAAGCTCGCCTCCGGCGATGTGATCAAGGTCGCAGAGGTCGTCCGCGACCTGTGGCGCCGCGAGCGCGAGCGCGGCCTGTCCGCCGGCGAGAAGCGGATGCTGGCCAAGGCCCGGCAGATCCTGGTGAGCGAGCTGGCGCTCGCCGAGAACACCAACGAGGACAAGGCCGAGACGCTGCTCGACGAGGTCCTCGCCTCCTGAGCCGCCGATCCGGCTGCGCGTCCTGATCTCCCGGCTCCCGCAACGGGGTCGAAGCGAACGGGGCCGAAGCAGGTGTGACGCAGCGCCCGGTGGTGCCCGCAACGGCACCTCGGGCGCTTCGCCATGCCCGGAAGGGGTCGGTGGCACGGCTGTGCGTCGGGCGCGGTTCCACTAACGTGCAGTCAGGAAGGGGGCCTGCCCGCTCGCGTCATCCGCGCTCGGCACGGGCCATACCCATCACTACCGAGGAGCCAAACCTGAACGCCTCAGCACAGCTCGCGGCAGCGGTCGTCCCGGCCGCCGGGCGCGGCGAGCGACTCGGCCCCGGCGCCCCCAAGGCGCTGCGCGAACTCGGCGGCGTGCCGCTGCTGGTGCACGCCGTCCGGGCGCTGGCCCGCAGCCGGGCGGTCGGCCTGGTGGTGGTGTGCGCCCCGCCGGACGGCGTGGCCGAGGTGGTCTCGCTGCTGGACAGCCACGGCCTGGACGGCAAGGACGTCCGGGTGGTGCCGGGCGGCGCGAGCCGGCAGGAGTCGGTGCGCCTGGGCCTGGCCGCCGTCCCCGCGGGCACCCGGGTGGTGCTGGTGCACGACGCGGCCCGCCCGCTGGTCCCGGTCGAGGTGGTGGACGCGGTGGCCGCCGCCGTCCGCGCCGGGGCGGAGGCGGTGGTGCCCGCGGTGCCGCTGGCCGACACCGTCAAGCGGGTCGAGCCGCAGCCGTCCGGCCCGGAGCCGGTGCTGGACACGCCCGACCGCTCCACCCTGCGCGCCGTGCAGACCCCGCAGGGCTTCGACCTGGCCGGGCTGGTCGCCGCGCACGAGAAGGCGCTCGCCGAGGGCGCCGAGGTGACCGACGACGCCGGGCTGATCGAGCGCTTCGGCG
Organism: Kitasatospora phosalacinea; assembly: GCF_030268885.1. GTDB lineage: Bacteria > Actinomycetota > Actinomycetes > Streptomycetales > Streptomycetaceae > Kitasatospora > Kitasatospora phosalacinea_C. The sequence continues at coordinate 125,096 of NZ_BSSA01000006.1, read as the reverse complement.
GCCGGGTGGTCGTGGTGCCCGGCCACGAGGAGGCGTTCAAGGTCACCCGCCCGCTGGACCTCGTGCTCGCCGAGGCCGTGCTCGCCCGCCGGAGGGCCACCGATGGCTACTGACCGCCCGATCCTGCCCCGCGTCGGCATCGGCACCGACGTGCACGCCTTCGAGGAGGGCCGCCCGCTGCGGGTGGCCGGCCTGGACTGGCCCGGCGAGACCGGCCTGGCCGGGCACTCGGACGCCGACGTGGCGGCGCACGCCGCCTGCGACGCGCTGTTCTCCGCCGCCGGGATCGGCGACCTGGGCGCGCACTTCGGCACCTCCCGCCCCGAGTGGGCGGGCGCGGCCGGGGTGGCGCTGCTGGCCGAGGCGGCCCGGCTGGTCCGGGAGGCCGGTTTCGAGATCGGCAACGTCGCCGTCCAGGTGATCGGCGTCCGCCCGAAGGTCGGCAAGCGCCGGGACGAGGCCCAGGCCGCGCTGTCGGCGGCGGTCGGCGCCCCGGTCTCGGTCTCCGGCACCACCACCGACGGCCTCGGCCTGACCGGCCGCGCCGAGGGACTCGCCGCGATCGCCACGGCGCTGGTCTACGAACGGCCCGCCGCCTAGCCTGACTCCTGATCGCACGTCAGAGAACCGGCACGGGAGGCGACATGGGCGTCGAGCTCAGCGACAAGGTCAAGGAACTGCTGGACGCGAAGAGCTACGCCGTGGTGTCCACGGTGCAGCCCGACGGCAGCCCGCAGTCGTCCGTGGTCTGGGTGAAGCGGGACGGGGACGACATCCTGTTCTCCACCGTGCAGGGCCGCCGCAAGCACCTCAACCTGGTCCGCGACCCGCGGATCAGCCTGCTGGTCAACCCGGCGGACAACCCGTACACCTACTTCGAGGCCCGCGGCGAGGTCACCATGACCACCGCGGGCGGCCGGGAGCTGATCGACGAGCTGTCGCACAAGTACCGCGGCGAGGACTACGGCTTCGACGGGCCGGACGACGTCCGGGTGGTGGTCCGGCTCAGCCCGCGCAAGGTGGTCGGCAACAACCTCTGAGCAGGGGCCCCGGAAAAGGGGACCGGACGAGGGCACGCCAATGGGCCGGAAGGTGGCGGGGCACCCCCCGCCGCCCACTACCCTGGTCGCTGTGAGCCTTCGCCTGTACGACACCATGACCCGCCAGGTACGCGACTTCGTCCCGCTGGTGCCGGGCTGTGTCTCGATCTACCTGTGCGGTGCCACGGTCCAGGCACCGCCGCACATCGGGCACATCCGCTCCGGCCTGAACTTCGACGTGATGCAGCGGTGGTTCCGCTACCGCGGCTACGACGTCACCTTCGTCCGCAACGTCACCGACATCGACGACAAGGTGATCACCAAGGGGCGCGAGCAGTCCACCGAGTGGTGGAAGATCGCGTACGCCAACGAGCGCGCCTTCAACGAGGGTTACACCGCCCTCGGCTGCCTGCCGCCGAGCGCCGAGCCGCGCGCCACCGGCCACGTGCCCGAGATGATCGAGATGATGCGCGGCCTGATCGAGCGCGGCCACGCGTACGCCGCCGACGGGAACGTGTACTTCGCGGTCACCACCTTCCCCGAGTACCTGGAGCTCTCCAACCAGGAGCTGGAGAACCTCCGGCAGCCCTCCGGCGACAACGAGACCGGCAAGCGCGACCCGCGCGACTTCGCGATGTGGAAGGCCGCCAAGCCGGGCGAGCCGAGCTGGGAGACGCCCTGGGGCCGCGGCCGTCCGGGCTGGCACCTGGAGTGCTCGGCGATGGCGCACAAGTACCTCGGCAGCGCCTTCGACGTCCACGGCGGCGGGCTCGACCTGATCTTCCCGCACCACGAGAACGAGATCGCCCAGTCCCGGGCGTTCGGCGACGAGTTCGCCAACTTCTGGGTGCACAACGCCTGGGTGACGCTGGCGGGCGAGAAGATGTCCAAGTCGCTGGGCAACTCGGTGCTGGTCTCCGAGATGGTCAAGCGCTGGCGCCCGATCGTGCTGCGCTACTACCTGGCCGGGCCGCACTACCGCTCGATGATCGAGTACAGCGAGGAGTCGCTGCGCGAGGCCGAGACCGGGTTCAACCGGATCGAGGGCTTCATCGAGCGGGCCGTGGAGCGCTGCGGCCCGGTCGACCCGGCGCCCGAGGTGCCGCTGTCCTTCGCCGAGGCGATGGACGACGACCTGGGCGTCCCGCAGGCGCTCGCCGTGGTGCACACCGCCGTCCGGCAGGGCAACAGCGCGCTCGGCGCGGACGACAAGGAGTCGACCGCGGCCCGCCTCGCCGAGGTCCGGGCGATGCTCGGCGTGCTCGGCCTCGACCCGCTGGACGAGCAGTGGGCCCAGGACGGCGGCCGGGGCGAGGAGCTCACCGGCGTGGTCGACTCGCTGGTCAAGCTGGTCCTCGACCAGCGCCAGGCGGCCCGCGCCCGCAAGGACTTCGCGACCGCCGACGAGATCCGCGACCAGCTCGGCGCGGCCGGGCTGGCGATCGAGGACACCCCGTCCGGCCCGCGCTGGACGATCAACCCGTAGCAACCAGTAGCCCCCCGGGGCGCGCAGGGGCCGTACCTTTGTAGGGGTGCGGCCCCGACGCACGAAGCAGACGCAGAGACAGGAAGTACAGCCATGGCCGGCAACAGCCAGCGCAGGAACCGCCGCAACCCCGGATCGAAGAAGGGCGCGAGTGTCGGTACCGGCGGCCACAGCCGGAAGGCACTGCAGGGCAAGGGCCCGACCCCGCCCGGCGAGGCCCGCAAGGGGCACCCCAAGCAGCGCGCCGCCAACGCCGCGCTCAAGCGCGAGCGCGACGCCAAGTCCCGTGCGGGCATGCGCCGCGCCGGTGCCGGTTCGCGCAGCGGCCGCGGCGGCGCGGGCGCGGCCGAGCTGGTGGTGGGCCGCAACTCGGTGGTCGAGGCGCTGCAGGGCGGCGTCCCGGCGACCGCCCTGTACGTGCAGCAGTTCATCGACACCGACGACCGCGTCCGGGACGCCTTCCAGGCCGCCAACGAGCGCGGCGTCCCGCTGATGGAGGCCCCGCGCCCGCAGCTGGACCAGATGACCGGCGGCCTCAACCACCAGGGCCTGGTGCTGCAGGTCCCGCCGTACGAGTACGCGCACCCCGATGACCTGCTGGAGGGCGCCGCCGAGGCCGGGCAGGACGCGCTGATCGTCGCGCTGGACGGCGTCACCGACTCCCGCAACCTGGGCGCGGTCGTCCGCTCGGCCGCCGCGTTCGGCGCGCACGGCGTGGTGATCCCGGAGCGCCGGGCGGCCGGCATGACCGCCGGTGCCTGGAAGACCTCCTCCGGCGCGGCGGCGCGCCTGCCCGTGGCCCGCGCCACCAACCTGACCCGCGCGCTGGAGGCGTACCAGAAGGCGGGCCTGATGGTGGTCGGCCTGGCCGCCGACGGCGAGGCGGAGATCGGCGACCTGGACGCGCTGACCGGCCCCGTGGTGATCGTGGCCGGCTCCGAGGGCAAGGGCCTGTCCCGCCTGGTCTCGGAGACCTGCGACCTGCGGGTGCGGATCCCGATGCCCGGGCAGACCGAGTCGCTGAACGCCGGTGTGGCCGCCGGCGTGGTGCTGTACGAGGCCGCCCGGCTGCGCGCCAAGCGCTGACGGCCCGGCGGGTCGTTTTCGTGGGGGAACCGGTCGGGTCCGGTCGGGCCCGGTCGGTTTTCCCATGATCACTTCAAATCCCCTCCCGGAATCCACCCGGGAGAGTGTCCTCGGGGCCCGTCACCCGGTTAGAGGGGTGTGGACACCAGAACACCTCTGCGCCTCGGGCAGCGCCCCGCGGGGATAGACGACGGACCGGTCCTCAACACGGTCCGGGTGCCGTCCGACCCGTCGAGGCTCAGCAGCACCCAGGCCAGCTTCCGGGTCAGGCTCTCCGCCCCGGTGGCCCCGATGATCGACGCCCCGGCCGGTGCCGCCTTCGGTGACCCGTACGGCCTGCAGAGCGGCGTCCGCCCGACGGTCACCCCGCAGGTCGTGGTGCCCGCGTCGTCGGTGCCCGCGCTGGCCGGGATCACCGCCGCCTCGGTCACCGGCGCGGCGCCCCGCCGCAAGGCGCGGGTGGTCACCGCCTGGAGCGGCCAGGCCGGGCCCGGCGACACCGCCGCGACCCAGCTGCTGGAAGCCGTCCGGCTGACCACCGTGCCCGCCCCCGCCAAGGGCCGCGCCGACGACGACACCCAGCAGCTCCAGGCCGTCCCGCGGCAGTACGGGCCGGGCGACGGGTCCACCGGCCCCGGGGAGACCCCGCACGTCGGCGTCCCCGACCTGCTGGACGAGTCGGTCCGGATCGGCGCCGGGCGCAGCTGGCAGCCCGAGGGCGAACTGCCCGAGGTGCCGTCGCTCAGCGAGGGCTCCAAGCACGCCTGGTACCCCGGCCGCCGGGTCGACCTCGGCCTGGTGCTGCTGCCGCTGCGGGTGCTGCTCGGCTCGCTGTCGGTGTACGCCGGGTTCAGCAAGCTGTGCGACCCGGTGTACTTCGACGGCGGCGAGCGCGGCTCGATGATGCGCTGGCTCGCCTCGCTGCACCCGTGGAAGGTCGCCCAGCCGCTGCTGGACTTCGCGATGGCCCACCCGGTCGGCGCCGGGCTCGCGGTCTCCTTCCTGGAGGTCGTGGTCGGCGTGCTGTCCATCCTGGGCCTGTGGCAGCGGCTCGCGGCCGGCACCGCGATGGCGCTCTCCGCGGCGCTGCTGTTCACCGTGAGCTGGAAGGCGGTGCCGGTCTACGACACCCCCGACCTGATCTTCCTCGCGGCCTGGAGCCCGCTGCTGATCGCCGGAGCCCCGTTCGCCTCGCTGGACGGCCGGATCGCCCTGGAGGCGTTCCGGCGGCACGGGCCCACCGCGCCGGGCGCCGTCCGGCGGCGGATGCTGCGCCGCCGCGGCGTGGTCACCGCGGTCGTGGTCGGCCTGACCCTGCTGTCCGGCTCGCTGCTGGGCGCGGCGGTCCGCACCGGCGACACCAAGGCCCCCGCCAAGCCGCCCACGGACTACGGCTCCCCGATCTGGCCCAGCAGCGGCCCGTCGCCGTCCGCACCCGCGCCGACGCCCTCGCCCAGCCCCAGCACCGGCCCGAGCAAGGCCCCGGCCTCCTCGACGCCCTCGCCCTCGCCCAGCCGCAGCGGCAGCAAGTCCAAGCAGAACGGGGGCAGTTCGACCAGCAGCACCCCGCCCTCCACGCGCGGCGGCTCCGGCACCTCCGGCTCGGGCGGCACCACCGGCGGCGGCTCGGCGGCGGGCGGCACCGGCAGCGGCGGCGCCCCCACGGGCACTCCGCGCACCGCGCAGCCGTCGCACGGCGTGATCGGCGGGCTGCTGGGCAGCGGGCCGCCGCTGCTGGAGCTCGGCATGAGCCCGCAGCAGCCCGCGGGCACCGCCTGACGGGCCCGTACACGGCCGTAGGGCCCCTCCCCGGTGCGGAGGAGGGGCCCTACGGCCGTTCTGCGGGGCTTCTGCGGCTCGGCCGACCGCGGGGGCCGCCCGGGGCCGCTTCCGGCTGCTTCCGGCTGCTTCCGGCCGCTCCGGGCCGCTTCGGGCCGTTCGGGGCCGTTCCGGTCGGCTTCCGGCTACTTCCGGGTCGCGGCGAGCTCCTTGGCGGCCTCGGCGAGGTCCTTGGCGGTGTCGATGGCCCGCCAGTAGCAGCCCTGCGGCAGTTGGTAGCCGGCCAGGCGGCGGTCGCGGGCGAGCTGCGGGAAGGTGGTGCGCTCGTGGTCGCCGACCTCGGGCAGCAGCTCGTGGAAGCCCGGTGCGAAGACGTACAGGCCCGCGTTGATCAGGAACGGGGACGGCGGGGCCTCGATGAAGTCCAGCACGTTGCCGAACCGGTCGGTCTCCACCGCACCCCACGGGATCCGCGGCCGGGCCAGCGCCAGGGTCGCGACCGCGGCCCGCTCGTGGTGGAAGGCGGCCATCTCGCGCAGGCTGAACCTGGTCCAGATGTCGCCGTTGGTGGCGTACCAGGGCTCGGCGGGGCGCGGCAGGGCGGCCGACGCGTACTTCAACCCGCCGCCGCGGCCCAGTGGTTCGGCCTCCACCACGGTCCTGGTCCGGAGCGGCAGGTCGGCCTGCTCCAGCCACTCCTGCAGCACCTCGGCCAGGTGCCCGCAGGAGACCACCACGTCGGTGACGCCCTCGGCGGCCAGCCACTCCAACTGGTGCCCGATGATCGGCTTGCCGGTGCCGGGGATCTCCACCAGCGGCTTGGGCCGGTCGTCGGTGTACGGCCGCAGCCGCGAGCCCTGACCGCCCGCCAGGATCACCGCCTGGGTGACGGCGGGGGCAGTGGCACCCGGGGCGGTGCCGGTGGTGTCTGCTGTCATGCGCGCCACGATAGCGGGCCCGTCCGCCCGGGGACGGGCCCGCGGGCGCACGCCTCGCCGGGGCCCACGGCCCTGCCCGGCGCGCCGGTTGGCGGTACGGTGGCGGGCCGCCCGGCGGTGGGACGCTCAGCGGTGGGACGCTCAGCGGAGATGGCCGACTGCGGAGTGCTCAGCCGGGGAAACGTCGGGCAGGGAACCGTCGGCCGGGAGCGCTCAGTTGACCACGCCGGCGGCGAACGAGCCGTCGCAGACCGGGCGGGCGAAGGAGCGGGCGCGCTGCACGTCGCCCTGGTACTTCTTCACCGCGGCGCGGCCGAGCTCGCCGGCCAGCTGGCTGCAGTACGGGGTCAGCGAGGGCTTCTCGCGCATGGTGCGCTCCAGCAGGTCGAGCGCCGTCCCCGGGTTGTGGTTCTTCAACTCCTCCATCAGGTCCACCCGGAGGGCGTCCTGCGGGGCCATGCCCTCGGTGCTGGGGACGGTGGAGGTGCGGCCGATGGTGCCGTCGCCGCTGGAGGCCGCGACCACCTGCTGGTCCAGCCCCGTCGGCGGGGCCCACGGGACGCGGGTCACGGCGAGCGTGCCGGTGGTCACCAGGATCACCGGCAGGGTGAGGGCAACGGTCTGGGCGATGCGGCGCACGAGCTGTTTCACGCACAGGAGAGTAGCGCTGCGTGGCGGAGCGGGCGCGTCACGTTACCCCATCGGGTGACGGGTGTCCCGTTTTGTACCCCCGTCGGGTTGACGGAACGCACCCGGAGAACGCCGGAACCCCCTGCCGACCGCCGTGGGCAGGGGGTTCCGTGGAAGAAGCGGTGGGACGGGCGCCGCCGTCAGGTGCGGCGCCCCTCCGGAGCCGGGGTCAGCGGCTCAGGCGCACGCCGCCCTCGGCCTCGGTGGTGAAGACGTGCGGCTCGTTGCCGACCGGCACGACGTGGATGGTCTCGCCGCGCTGCGGGATCTCGCGGCTGTGCACGCGGACCACGATCTCCTTGTCCTTGCCGGAGATCTGGGTGGTGCCGTACACGTAGCCGTCGGCGCCGAGCTCCTCGACCACGTTGACGGTGACCGCGACGCCCTCGAGGCCGCCGGCCGGGACGACCTGGAAGTGCTCGGGGCGGATGCCGACCACGACGCTCTTCGCGCTGCCGGCCTTGGCCAGGTCCTCGCGGGCGATGTTGATGACCGAGCCGCCGAACTTCACGCCGCCGTCGACCAGCGGGACCTCGATCAGGTTCATCGCCGGGGAGCCGATGAAGCCGGCCACGAACAGGTTGCCCGGGCGGTCGTACATCGCGCGCGGGGCGTCGACCTGCTGCAGCAGACCGTCCTTGAGGACCGCGACGCGGTCACCCATGGTCATGGCCTCGGTCTGGTCGTGGGTGACGTAGACGGTGGTGATGCCCAGGCGGCGCTGCAGCGAGGCGATCTGGGTGCGGGTCGAGACGCGGAGCTTGGCGTCGAGGTTCGACAGCGGCTCGTCCATGAGGAAGACCTGCGGCTGGCGGACGATCGCGCGGCCCATCGCGACGCGCTGGCGCTGACCGCCGGAGAGCGCCTTCGGCTTGCGGTCCAGGTACTGGGTCAGGTCGAGGATCTTCGCGGCCTCTTCGACCTTGGTGCGGATCTCGGCCTTGTTCACGCCGGCGATCTTCAGGGCGAAGCCCATGTTCTCGGCGACGGTCATGTGCGGGTACAGCGCGTAGTTCTGGAACACCATCGCGATGTCCCGGTCCTTCGGCGGCAGGTGGGTGACGTCGCGGTCGCCGATGCGGATGGCGCCCTCGTTCACGTCCTCCAGACCGGCCAGCATGCGCAGCGAGGTCGACTTGCCGCAGCCGGAGGGGCCGACCAGGACGAGGAACTCGCCGTCCGCGATCTCCAGGTCGAGCTGGTCGACGGAGGGCTTGTCGGCACCCGGGTACACACGGGTGGCCTTGTCGTACGTCACGGAAGCCATGGTGCTTCTCTCCTTCACCGGCAGGAACGTGCCGGACGATCCGAGTAAAGGTGGATGTTTCCCACCGCCCCCGACCGGTCTGGACCACGGCCGTCGGGTACGGCTCCCCGCGACGCTACCTGGCAGTTCATCGTTTTGTCAGCCCTCCACCGCCCCCGAGTTCGCATCGATCCGGTCACACCCGCCGCACCGGCCCGGAACGACGGACCGCCGCCTCCCCCGGAGGGGAGACGGCGGCCCGGTCGTGCGGTGGTCGAGCGCGTCAGCAGGACACCTCGCCCATCGCGTGGAGCACGATGCTCTCCGACGCGGCGGCGCCGTTCCGGTGGACCGCGGCGCGGTAGGTGCCGCCGCGGTCCGCGCCGATGGCCGCCCACGACAGCACGTACCGGCTGCCGCCGACACCCACCTCGACGACCTTCTGCGGCTGGACCGTCTCGTCCGTGCAGCCGAGGGAGACCAGGTCCTCCCCGGTGGAGAGGATCAGCACCCGGAAACGCCGGGCCGTCACGTCCAGAGTGGCATCGAAGACGCCCTTCAGTCCCGGGGACGGCATCGCCGTGATGTCGGCCGCCTTCTCGCAGAGGAACGACACCCCGAGCCCGTCGCCCTCGGCCAGGCAGAGGTCACCGGACTCGGCGGACTGCCAGACCAGTTCGGGATCCCAGTCGGGATCCGACCCGACCGGGACGAACCCGCCCGGCCCCGGTTCGGCGTGGTTCGGCGTGGTTCCGGGCGGCCCAGCCCAGCGCCTCCCGGCGGACCGTCGAGGCGTCCGTCCGCGGCAGTCCCGCGCTCGGCTTCGCGGACGAAACGGTGGTCGTGCCCGCCGCCCGACCGGGGTGCCCCGCTCCCGGGGAGCAGGACACCGCGGCCAGGGCCAGCGCGGCGAGCACGATCCGGTGGTGCCGGCGACGCCGGCGGTTGTGCGGTGTCACCGCACCTCCTTCGGTGTGGACGGTGGGAGCGGTTACTTCGGCGGCATCTCCTGGATGACGTGGGCCGGTGCTTCGGGCCCGGGGTAGACGGTCGGAACGTAGGCGAGGATCTTGAAGTAGTTCCAGGTCCTCTCGGTGACGCGCCCGTCGGCGTGCTGGTAGCGCGTCACGTACGTGGTGACGATGCCCGACGGCGCGTAGCCCCACGCCTGGAGCGCCTTGACCGGCAAGGTGTACTCGGCCTTGCCGAACTCGTTGCCGTCGTCGTAGTGCCAGGCCGCGCCGCCGAGGTAGCGGTAACTGGTGAGCGGGGAGGGGCAGGTGCCGTCCTGGTTGGCGTTGTGCAGGTCGTCGGTGCGCACGCTCGCCACGGTGTACTCGTGGAACCAGTCCTTCTGGGTGCTGCTGTAGCCCGGGGGCGTCCACAGCACGGGGAAGCACGCCTTGGTGTTCCCGGCCGGATCGGCGGGCAGGTTGGCGGGCGTGCACTCGGTCGGGTTGTAGCTGACCGTGGTCTGTGCGCCGGACTCGGTCACGACGTTCTTGATCCGGTTGTGGTACATGGCCGGCTGGTTGCTCACCGTGCCGACCCGGTTGGCCAGTTGGGCCGGCGGGTCGAAGCTGGTGGTGGGCAGGGTCAGGGCCGGGCCGCCGCCCGCGGTGGTGTCCGGGCCGGTGTGCTGGACGCTGTCCAGCCAGAGCGTGGGCGCGTGGTCACCACCGTCCGGGAACGAGTGGACCAGGGTCCAGCGGTCGACCTGCTGGGTGCTGCCGGCGTTCTGCACCTGGGTGGTGATGGTGGTCAACCGCTTGCGCGACCAGGAGGTCGGCGTGTGGGTGTCACAGGTCGACGAGCCCTGGTCGCACTTCAGGTCGACCGGGACGTCCGGCCATCGGGCGGCGTTGGCCGCGGTGAAGTGCGCGTCGTCGCAGACCGCACCGGCCGGGACGCCGGGGAGGCAGCGCTCGGAGGTGTCGAAGACCACCTGGGCGGGCGCGGTCTGCGCGTGGACGGTGGAGGCGGTCATGCCGTAGTCGATCCGGGACAGCGTGCCGCCCCGGGTGTACGCGACGGCCGTGCGCTGCGCGTTCGTGCCGTAGTAGCCGGTCTCCGGGGCGTAGTAGTACGCGGCGGCGTTGTCACGGGTGTCCACGACGAAGTCGAGGTTCCAGCGCCAGCCCTGGGTGCAGGAGGAAGCGGCGAAGGTCGCGCCGTGGCAGGGGTCGCCGGCGCGGGCGCCGTACACCGGCTCCGTGCAGACCGACTTCGTCTCGGTGCGGCCGGAGCGGTGGCCGGGCAGCTGGTTCAGGCCGAACCAGCACTGGATGCCGTTCTCGGTGACCCGGAAGTGCTCGCCGTCGTAGGTGCCGTTGGAAGCGCCACAACTACATCCGCTGCGGCTCGTCCAGTGCGGCCGACGACACCTGCCAGACGGGCGGCGCCCCCTCAACGGCAACGCCGACATGGCCGTGGACTTCGCCGCCGCGGTCTCCGTCGGTCACACCCCGGGCGGTGCGCTGGACACCGCCACCTACACCTACACCTACACCGACTCCAGCGCCCGCATCCTGCCCAACAACACCTACTACGACGCGCTCGCGGCCGCGTACGTCACCACCGCGAACGCCCTCGGCGTCGGAGCCTGACCGCGCCCCGAACAGCTCCGGCCCGGTCGACCCCCACTCCGGGGTCGGCCGGGCCGGACCGTTCTCCCCCGACCGCGGAGCCCCGGGCGGGGAGCGGACCCGTGACCTCCCGCGCCTCCGAGTTCCCCATCGATCCGCTCGCGGCCCACAACCCCCACGGCTGCGCGCCCCGCCCGGTACACTGCCCACTGGTACCGCCGTGGATCCCGCGGACGGTCACCACGCCTCCTTAGCTCAGCTGGCCAGAGCACCGCTCTTGTAAAGCGGGGGTCGTCGGTTCGAACCCGACAGGGGGCTCAGCGCCAGACACTGCAGAAGGGCCAGCTCACCGGGGTGATCCGGACGAGTTGGCCCTTCGTTGTTGCTATAGCCTCACTGCGGGTGTGCCACGTTCGTGCCAGAAGACGTTGGCGAGAAGTGGCGGTGACCGGCCGCGGCCACATGGTGGAGCCTAGGATCCGGGTATGACCCAAGAGAAGCTCGGCATGATCCTCGGCTCCGTGGCCAAGAAGATGCATGCCGACTTTGAGCAGTCCCGGAACTTCAACCACAATGGTGAGGCCGGCGCATCACGTGAGGCGTTGATACGCGAGTTCTTCTCAGGCTACCTGCCGTCGCATGTTGAGGCCGTCCACAGTGCTGAAATTGTTGCCTCTGGTGGTCAGGTTTCACCCCAGTGCGACATTGTGCTTATTGACCGAGGGACACCACCATTTACTACGCTCAATGGCTACAGAATCATCCCCAACGAGTGTGTCTACGGCGTAGTTGAGGTAAAGACAAAGCTCGACAAGGCACAGTTGGTGGATGCCTGCGAAAAGATTGCCAAGGTTCGTAGGCTTGGTAAAGTTGCTTACCGGCCGGTCCCGGGGCTCATCCCTCGTTCCACATCGGCATACGGTAAGAATTTTAATTTTTTTCCGACATCTGGGATGATCGTTGCTTTTGACAGTCTCAACCTTGAGACAATTGGCAATCATCTGATGGATTGGTGTGGGGGACGAGACCCGATCGAGTGGCCGGATAGCGTATGGGTTCTCGGAAAAGGTCATTTGCAGTGGACAGACCCCGAGAATGGAAACCTTAACAGGTCGCCATTGCCGGGCTCATCGCTCATGCAGGTAGACGCAGTGCCGGGCCAAGACATCTTGTTACCCATGGCCCTCCATCTAAACATTCACTTCTCTGATGCGTGGATGCACCCTCTGGACCTGGTTCCCTACTCCGGCGCCACACCGTTGGGATTTGCGGTAAAGAAATGGAGCTTTTAAAAAGCTCCGGATGCTGCTCCAATCGCTAGCGGTGCTTGGCGGTTGGAGCAGCGCCCGCTGCGGACTAGCTCGGGGCCGTGAAGTCCGGGCCGGTGAATTGACCATCGCTCAGCTGGTGTACCAGGCCGATCTGGTGGCGCTCAAGCAGGACGCGGATGTCCGGGTCTGGAGCTGCGGGTAGCAGTATCGCTTGGCGAGGCTCGTGCGGATGGGCGTCTGTCTTCACGTAGCGGCTATAGTCGAGCAACTGTCCGATAGCCATGCGCACGTCCTCGCGTGAGCTTGAGCCCTTCGCCTCGTAGAGGACGTGAGAGGTGGCATCGTAGAGGTCGGTGCGCAGGGTCGAACTCAGGCCCTCAACCCTAATCTGAAATGCACCAACCGTGTGTCCAGCTGCCTCCAAGTGAGCCCTGTATGACTTTGTCAGTGCGGCCTCGCGACGGACGGCGATGCTTGCTGCAGTGGCAGCCCTGAGGCTCATCTCCGTGTTGAAAGCCTCGGAGACTACGAAGACGCCTTCGGTGGATGCGTTCGTGGTTCTTTTCCTAGCGGAACTCTTTGCTCCCTGTCGCTGCGACGGCAGGGATAGTGCCCCTTGGGTTGCAGGCCCCGAGTTCAGCATCGATGCCGTGATCGGCTGAAACTGAACGAATTCAACCGTGGTTTTTTTGGCTGCGGGGATGGTATCCGCTGCAGAACTTTTGAATGCACCATCGGGGCGAAGGCGAAATACGATTACGCTTCGCACCTCGCCATTTTCTCCACGCACTTTTCGCCACACGTAAGGGAGGCGCTGGTCTAGATTGAAAGTGCCGACATACCGGTGCGTTGCTGTTGCGGTTCCCTTGATGGTGCCTGCGCGAATGAATACCCGCAGCTTGCGGCCTTGCTCGGCATGGCGGAGGATTGAACGATTTCCCATTCCGAATGGTCCATCAAATGTCTGGTCACCAGTCAGGCCAGCCCCGGTGTATTCAAATACCGGGCCTAGTTCGTCTTCCTCGGCTAGCCATCCGTCGTAGTATCCGACGTGCTCCCCAATGCTCGGGTCGGAATAGAGGTTGACACTCTTCTTTTCGTCCGATGGACAGATTCCGCCTTGCGGGCTTCCTCCGAATTCCTGTCGGATCTGAGCCCGCGTGCGGATGTCGCCGGGAGCCATCGGGCCGAGAGAAGTCGTCATGGCCAGACCCTAGATCATGTCGCTGACATGTCGAGGCATGAATCTAGAAGTCACCTCCCCTGCGACGCCGGGAGGCCAGCCCTGTGCGCGCTGGGTGGCACGAACGGAGCTGGCCGACGGGCTACTGGTTGAGGCACATGTAAGCAGTCCTGCTACTTGGAGGCCCCCGAGTCTCCTTGTGGTGGTTGATCGAGTAGTGCCCGACGGACTGCCTCGCCCATACGGTCGGCGATCTCCCGGTCCCGCCCGCTGTTCATGTGCTGGTAGATCAGCGCGGCCCGGGTGGTGCTGTGGCCCATGCGCGTCATCAGCTCGCGGGTGCTCGCGCCGCTCCGGGCGGCGAGGTTGTTGCCGGTGTGCCGGAGGTCGTGGAAGTGCGTCTCCGGGGAGACACCGGCCGCGGACTTGGCGGCGATCCAGTCGTCGCGGAAGTTGCTGCGGCGGAGTCGTCCACCGCGGGGGCCGACGAAGAAGTGCCCGTCCGGGCCCTTGGCGGCGTGCTGGTCGAGGTGGTGCGCGAGGACGGGGACGATGTCCGCGGGGAAGGCCACCGGGCGGTACCCGGCCTTGCTCTTGGGCGCCTTGTCGATCAGGGTGCCGTCGCTCAGCTCGGCCTGGTTGCGCCGGACCCAGAGGAGCCGCTCGTCCAGGTCCACGTGCCGTCGGCGGAGGGCGGCTAGCTCGCCGAGCCGCAGCGTGGTGAACGCGGTCAGCAGGACCAGGGCGCGCCACTGCGGCTGGATCGCGTCGGCGACCGCGTACACCTCGGGGACGGAGAGGGTGGGCCGCTCCGGCACGTCGTAGGTGTCGGCGCCCTTGATCCGGCACGGGTTCCGCTTGATCATCTCGTCGTCCACCGCGGTGGTCATGATGGCGCGGAGCATCTGGTACGCCTTGACCACGGTCGGCTCGCCGACTCCGCTCTCCAGCAGGCCCGTTCGCCAGGACCGGACGCGGGCCGGGGTGATCTCCGAGACGAACCGGCCGCCGAGGACAGGCTTGATGTGCAGGCGGAGCACGCCCTCGTAGCGTTCGCGGGTGGTCGCTTCGAGCTTGCGCTCCTTGAGCCACTTGTCCGCGAACTCGCCGAACTTGACCTTCCCGGCGTCCGGGTCGGTCCAGCGGTCCTCCACGATGGCCGCTTCGAGCACGGACAGCGCGACCTCGGCGTCGGTCTTGGTGTCGTAGGTCTTCTCGCCGGGGCGGAGCTGGCCGGTGACCGGGTCCGGGTAGCGGATCTGCCAGCGGCCGGAGGGCAGTCGGCGGACCGAGCCGAAGCGGCGGCGGTTGTTCTTGTTGTTGGCCATCAGGCAGCCCGCCTCTGGCCGGTGCGGCGCGCGGTGATCGGCTGGACGGTGCGCGCGGCGATGTAGGCGGTGACGGCGGACTCGGGGATTCGGACGTGACGGCCGACCTTGACGAACGCGATGCGGCGTTCGGCGATGAGGCGGCGGGGGAACCGCTCGCCGCTGGTCTCCCAGGTCCCGAGGAGCCGGGCGACCTTCTCGACCGTGAGGAGCTGTTCAGCCATGAGTGGGTTCTCCTTCCGTTCCGGGGGCGGGGGTCAGTGCGTCGGCGAGCCAGCGTTCGCCGGGGGCGAGTCCGACACCGGCGAAGGTCCAGTGGGCGAGGACGAGGACGGTCGGCTCGTCGGCCGGAGCCGCGGTACCCGTGAGCGCGGGCAGTTCGGTGCCGGTGGCCTGGGCACGGCGCCAGGCGGCGCGGGCGTCGCGGAGGGCGCCGAGGGTGGTCGAGTAACGGCGGGTCTTGGTGGAGAAGTGGCCGCGGAAGCCGAGCATGTGGGCCCAGGCCCGGAGGCGGAGGTCTTCCAGCTCGGGCCGGGCGCCGAGCGTCCAGCAGGTGCGGATCAGGCGGCGGGCGTGCTCGGAGATGTCCAGGCCCGCGAGTTCGGCGAGGAACTTCACGGGCCGGTCGAGGGTGCCGGTGGCGCTCTCGGCGCCCTTGGTGGCGTACTTCGCGATGTAGGCGGCGACGGCGCGTTCGGTGAGCGCGGAACCGGCGGCGAAGTCGGCGGACTTGATGGTGCGGATGTCGAGCTGCTTGCCGAAGGCGAAGGTGTGGGCCGTGCCGTCGAGGACGGGGCCGGGGATCTCGGCGGCCCTGGCGGCGGCCCGGATGGCGTCCGCCAGGAGGTCCGGGGTGGCCCAGGCCGGGGGCGGGGTGCTGCCGCCCTCGGGGCCGTCGAGCCGGATCACGGCGTGGAAGTGGACGGCGCCGCGCTTCTGGTACTCGGCGACCTTGGCGAAGGAGATCCGGGCGTGCTCGCGGAACTCCCGCTGCGACAGGCCAGCGCGCTTGGCGACTTCGCGGCGCAGGTAGATCGAGAAACGGGCCCAGAGCTTCCCGGCGTGCGCGTTCCAGAGGACAGCCGTCCGGTAGTCGTAGGTGTCCGGGTTGATCGGCGTACCCAACTCGGCTGCACCGTCCGGGTGCTGGACGCCGCAGCGGCACCGGCCGGTGGAGGGCCGGTTGTGGACGGCGCCGAAGCCCGGGGCGGTGAAGGTGGCGAAGACGCGCGGGTGCGCGGTGACCGCGGCCGTGGTGCCCTTGCCACCAGTGAGCCCGGCGGTGATCAGGTGGTAGGTGTCGCGCCGATAGGTCTCCGCGCAGGCGGGGCAGCGGGTGGTGCGGCGGTTGTTGCAGCGCACGAGCAGGTTGCCAGCGGCGAGGGTGGTCGAGTCGAGGTGGTGCAGGATCTCGCCGGTGCCGCTGTGGACCTCGGTGCGGTGGCCGTCAAGGCGGATGGGCCGTCCGCAGCCACCGAGCCCGGCGAGCTGCCGCATCAGGGCGGGCATGGTGCCGAAAGAGGCTAAGGCGGTCAGGTCGGCGATCGGCGGGGGCGTGAGGGCGGGCAGGTGGATCACCTCCGGTGCAACGGGGCCCGGAGCCGGGGGAGTCGGCTCCGGGCCGTGCGGTCAGGGCTTGTCGGTGGGCTTCGCGTGCTGGTCGGTCCAGGTCTCCGCGCAGACCTTGTGGGCGGGCTTGCCGCGGTCGGAGCGGAGGTTGGTCGGCTTGTCGCAGATGCCGCAGGGCTCGGCGCGCGGGGACCAGTGCCGCTTGTCGGACCAGTCGAACTGGGCGCCCACGGCGGTCAGCGCCGGGCGGTGGTGAGGGTGCGCCGGGCGGGGGCCGCGGTGGTGCCGGTGCCGTGGCAGGCCGGGCAGTTCACCGGGACGGTGGCGCGGGAGCCGTCGGTCAGGCGCATGCCGGTGGCGATGGCGGCACTGGCGAAGCCGTCGCAGTTCGGGCAGATCAGGCGTGCCGGACGGGTGTGCTGGGGCATGATGGTGCTCTCCTTCGCGGACTTCGGTTCGGGGAGGGTTGAGGTGCCCGGCGCGGCGGGATGCTTGGAGGCTTGCTGCCGTGCCGGGCACCGGTCTTGTGTCAGCGGCGGCGCGCGGTGCGGGCGCCGGGCTTGGCGGCGTACATCTGGCGGTCGGCCGCCGACAGGGCCTCGGTGAGCAGCAGGGTGGCCGGGTGCGAGGTGCCGACGGAGGCGCCGACGTTCAGCAGTTGGGTGCCGTAGGGCACGGGGTGGTGGAGCAGGTCGCGGAGGTCGGGAACGCGGTGTTCGGCGTCCAGGACGACGGCGGCGAACTCGTCTCCGCCGAGTCGGGCGGCGATGCCGTCGGGGCCGCACCAGGTGGCCAGGCGGCGGGCGGTGGTGGCGAGTACGGCGTCTCCGGCTGCGTGGCCGTAGGTGTCGTTGACGGCCTTGAAGTCGTCCAGGTCGATCAGCAGGACGGTGGTGCGCTCGGGGTGGCGGCGGATGAGCCGTTCGGCGCGGGTGGTGAAGCCGTCGCGGGTCAGGAGCCCGGTGAGCGGGTCGCGGCGGGCGGTGGCCAGGCGGCGGGCCAGGACGGTGCTGTGGGTGGTCCAGCCGAGCAGGGGCACACCGGCGGCGAGGAGCGGGGCGAGTTCCATGGCGGTCCTTCCGGAGCGGGTCGAGGTCTCCGGGGCGGTGGGATGGCTTGGAGGCTTGCAACCACCCCGGAGACCGGTCAGATGCCGAGGGAGAGAGCGCGGGCGGAGGCCCGGTCGAGCAGGTGGTGCACGTCGGCCTGCCGGGTGCCCGGGGCGTCGTTGAAGACGTCCGGGGAGGCGACGGGCCGTCCGGTGGTGTGCAGGACTTCCATCACCTGGTTGCGGGCCCGGCGGACGGTGTCCGGGGTGCCGTAGCCGTGGGCGAGGACGGCGGCCTGGGCGCCGAGGAGGCAGACACGGCCGGTGGAGTCCCACAGGGCGCCCTGCACCCAGCCGAAGGCGTGGAGGTAGCGGGAGGCCAGCCGCAGGTGATCGGCCACGGAGACCGGGGTCGGCCGGGCCTGGCGGTGGGTGATCCGGTCGAGGAGCGTCGGACGGAGCAGCGGGAAGCCGAAGTTCCAGGGCTGCACGGTGCTGCCGAGCGGGCAGACGTACGGGACGAGGACCCGGGCCGGGGCGGGGAAGGTGGCGAGGTACGCCTCGATCTCCGCGATCAGGCCGGAGGCGTCCGGAGTGAGGACCAGCGGGCCCGGCGTGAAGACGGTGGTGGGCACGGCGGACCGCCCTTCACTTCTGGGTGACGGCGTTGACGCCGGAGCGGGTGGTCTCGTCGATCACCGGGGCGAGGAAGGTCCCGGCGAGGTAGAAGCCGAAGAGGGCGATGAGGGCGGCGACCCACAGGCGGATGCCGAGGAACTTGACGGCGGTCCACGCACCGGCGCCGAGGACGACGACCAGGGGCAGGGTGACGTTCATGGCAGGTCTCCTGTCAGCGGACGGTGCAGCGGTGGGTGCGGGCGGCGATCTCGGCGGCGGCGCGGGAGTCGTAGTCGGCGGAGAAGCCGCAGCGCGGGGCGGTGCAGACCGCGGTGTGCTTCTCGCGGCCGCGACCGTCGTAGTAGGTGGCGACCTGGACGGGGCCGATGCGGATCGTGTTGCGCAGGCGGATCGGACGGGGCACGGTTGATCTCCCTTCTTGTCAGGCGAGTTGGGCGGCGATGGCGTCGGCGAAGTGCGGCGGGACACCGAGGCGGACGCGGAGGGTGTCCGGGTCGATCGGCGTACCGGTGCGGGCGCGGTGGTCGTCGGCGACCTTGCGGGCGTGCTCGACCAAGGCGGCCGGAACGGGCACGGCTTGGGGCGGCGGCGGGGCAGCGGGGAGTGCGGGCACCGCTTCCGGTGCTTCGACCGGTTCCGGCTCCGAGTCGGGCACCGCGGTGGGCGGAGGCGCGATCTCGGGTTCGTAGAGCGGGAGTTCCTCCTCCACCTCGGAATCGGCCGGCCGCGCGGTGCCGGTGGCGCCGTGAGCGAGGAGGGTGCCGCCGAAGAACGCGAGGGCGGGCCAACCGGCGACGAGGATGCGGAGCCAGGCCGGGACGTGGGCCAGGTCGAGCAGTCCGGCGGTGGCGACGTTGGCGCCGAGCGAGGCGGTCAGGGCGATGGCGAACCACGTCCAGGCGGCCGGAGCCGGGGAGTTGGTGGCCCGCAGGACGCGCATGCGGTGCCAGGCGGCGACCAGGAGCAGGTCCACCGAGACGGGGTAGGCCCACGCCTTCCAGCCGTGCTGTCCGGCGGCCTGAGCGAGGTCGTGAAGGTGGGCGAAGGACAGGGCACCAGCGATGGCGGCCTGGACGAGTACGGCATCCACGCGGGGCAGTCGCATCGGCAGGTCCTCCTTCCGGGATTCGGGCATGGCGGGGTAGGGACGTGGCGCGGATGCGGTCGCGCCGACCGTGGCTGTGGAGGTCAGTCCGTGACGGGGCGGGGCTTGACCAGCGACGGGCCGTCAGCCGGGATGTTCACCGGCGGGACGTAGGGGCGGAACGCGGCCAGGGCGGGCAGGTCGGGCGTGAGGTGGGCGGTCTTCCGGCAGACCCGGGCGGCGTCCCCGAGGGACAGGTACGGGGTGCGGATGCGGGACCAGCCGCCGGAGGAGTCACCGGCCACCGCGACACCGGGCATCTCAGGAGCGATCTGCGTAGCGGCGAGCGCGGCCTCGGGCGAGACGTCGCCGAGTCCCATGTCGGCCGTGGCCTTGTCATTGACCCGGTGCACCACGCGGCCGGTGAGCTGAGCCCGCAGCATGGTGGCGCCCTTGCCCAGCTCGGACCCGAAACGCTGCCCGCAGGCTTCCAAGAACACCCCGGCCGCACGGCCGAGTTGGGCGAGCCGGATCAACTGGGTGACCGAGTGATCCCGCCGTTCCTCGTCCTTGCGGGTGGCGACGAAGAACAGTTCGGCGATCTCGTCCACGACGAGCACCAGCGGGACGGGCCGGAGCTGCGCGGGCAGACCCCAGATGTCCGACGTGATCTCCTCGTCCGCCACCGAACCGGGAATCCCCTGATGGCTGCGGATCAGGTCGTACCGCGCCTCCATCTCGGCAACGAGCTTGTCCAGCAGGGCACCGGCCTGCCCGTGGTCCGTGGCCAGAGCCGACAGGCGGGGCGCGAACGGAGCCAGCTCGACACCGAACTTGCAGTCGATCCCGACGAGCGCCACGTTCAGCCGGGCGAGCTCGGTGATCAGGTTGCGCTGGTACACCGACTTGCCGGTCAGCGTCGCACCCAGGGTCAGGCAGTGCGGCACCGCGCGGTAGTTCCGGACGAAGGCCGTCCCGTCCTCCCGCAGGGCCACCGGGACCAGCAGCTCACCGGACGGCAGGCGACGCGGCATCCGCACCTTGCGGAGCACGTCGAAACCGGTCATCCGCAGTTCGACCACGCCGGGCTTCACCACCGAGACGTGCACGGCGTGGACGCCCCAGGCGTGCCGCAGACGCTCCGCCGAAGCCACCACGTCCGCCGGTTCCTGCCCGGGGGCCAGCCGCAGGCGGACCCGCAGGCCCGTTGACGTCGGCTGAACCCGCTGGATCCTCGGCGGAACGGGGCGGATCTCCCGCCGGGTGGTCGCCCGGGTGATCAGCACCCGGAGCCGGGACGGCTCGACCGTCAGGCCGCAGGCGTCCATCGTGCTGCCGTAGGTGGCCGAGAACCGGACCGCGGTGATCGGCAGACCGATCGCCGACCAGTAGAGGGCCGGAGCCTTGACCCGTGCGTACGCCGCACCGCCGGTGACAGCGGCCAGCGGGCCACCCACCTCGGCCAGCGTCAGCAGCTCGGACACGGCGCTCACGCCTTCGCGGGAGCCGGAGCGAGGGACGTGATCGCCATCGCGCGGAACGAGATCCCGTGCCGCTTCTGGCCGTTGAACTCGTTCTCCCAGTCGCGGGCCTTGAGTCCGGTCACCGCCACCGGCATGCCGACCGCCAGACCGTCGGAGACGCCGGTCTCCGGCACGGTCACGGTGTAGAGGTTCGCCTCGCCCTCGTCAGCGATGGTCAGTCCCACCGTCAGCAGCCGCGCACCGGTCTCCCGGTCGACCGCCACCTCGCCGGTCTGCTTGCTCACCAGCTTGGGCGACGGCGGGATGACCACGAACACGAACGCGGTCGAGAGGTCGATCTTGAAGGTGGCCATGGGCCTACTCCTTGAGTCAGCTCCGACGCCCGTGCGTCGAGTAGCAGCTTCTCTATGAAGGTAGGCGCAGTTTTTCTGCGAGTCAAGAAGTTCTGCGAGTAGCTGTGCAGCAGAACTTCTGCGAGCCTTGTGCTGCGCGGCACAAGGCTGACCGTGAGCTGGGAAGTACCTGCAGATGAAGGGGAGAGCATGATCAACGGATTCGGTCTGGTGGTCCGCTTCGAGCTTCGTGACAACGAAGCCGCGGCGGCCTTCGACGACCTGGTCGAGCAGACGCTCGCGGGCATCAAGGCTCTGGAGCCCGGGACGCTCGCCTACGTCGTCCACACGGTTCCGGATGAGCCGAACGTCCGCGTGTTCTACGAGCTTTACGCGGACCGCGACGCCTTCGACCAGCACGAGCAGCAGCCCCACACCAAGCACTTCCTCGCCCAGCGCGAGCAGTACCTGTCCGGCGTAGACGTGACGTTCCTGTCCGCCACGGCAGGGAAGGGGCCGGTGGCGGCATGACGCCCGAGGAGCGACGCGCCTTCGGGGTGCGGGTGGCCGAGCTGCGCGAGGCCCGCGGGTTGACGCAGAAGCAGCTCGCTGCCGAGATCGGCAGGACGGCGAGTTGGCTCTCGCAGGTCGAGCGCGGCATTCAGCCGGTGAACCGGCTCGACGTCCTCCGCATGCTCGCTGACGGCCTGGGTGTGTCGCTCCAAGTCCTCCGGCCGGACGCGCCGGCGCCTGTCGCCGCTGTGTCCGTTCCGCCGACGGAGGAGTCGAACGACCTGGACCAGGCCCGCCTGCTGATCTCGGGTCACCCTGTGCCCGAGGTGCTGCTGGCGGCGCACCCCACCGAGGCGCCTGTGACCGTCGCAGAGCTGCAAGCCGCGGTCGACCGGGTGTGGGAGATGACCCACAGCAACCAGTTCGCCGAGTTGAGCAAGGCTCTCGGTTCGCTGCTGCCGAGGATCGAGCGTGCTGCCCGGACGGCGCCCACCAATCAGCGTCCCCAGTTGTGGGGCCAGCTCAGCCGGACCTACCAGGCGTTGTCCGCGGCCTTCGTGCGCCAGGACGAGGGCGATGCCGCCTGGATCGCCGCGGACCGTTCGATCCGTGCCGCCGAAGAGTCCGGTCAGCCCTTGGAGGTGTTCGCTGGCGTCTTCCGGCTCGCGCAGGCATTCGTGCGGTTGAAGCACTACGACCAGGCGGACCACTCGGCGACGACCGCGCTTCACGCGCTGGAGCAGCACCTCCGGGAGGGCGACCCGAGTCCCGAAGCCCTGTCGGTCACGGGCTCGCTGCATCTGGTGCTGGCACTGTCCAACGCGCGCTCCGGCGACCGGCCGCGGGCCCGCCAAGAACTCGACCGCGCAAGGAAGATCGCCCGCAGGCTGGGCCAGGACCGCAACGACTTCAATCTGGAGTTCGGCCCAACCAACGTCGAGATCCAGACCGTCTCGATCGCGGTCGACCTCGGTGACGCGGGCGAAGCGCTCGACGTCGGCACGCGGATCGACGCGTCAGGGCTCTCGGCCGAGCGGCAGGCACGGCTCCTTCTCGACCTCGGCCGGGCCTACACGCAGCGTCGGCAACTCGGTGAAGCCCTGAACGCCTTGCTCCAGGCAGAGGAGCTGTCACCGGACCTGATCCACACCCACGTCACCGCACGAGCCACGATTCGCGAACTGCTGTTGGTCGCAGGCCGATCGGCGACGCCGGAGCTTCGTGATCTCGCGGAGCGAGCTGACGCCCGGGCGTGAGTGAGTAAAAACCTTCTCTACGGGTTCAAGGCGGCTCGCTACCGCTCGCCGCGCGCCCCGGCTCACCGCCGGGCCGACGCTCCTGTCTTCGCCCCGCTCCGGCCCGGCTCCCGCCGGGCGCGGCTGTAGCGATCACGCTGTGAAGCCTATGGGGCTCTGCCCCAAACCCCGGCCCTCCTCGGAGGGGGAAGCCGGCGGGAGCGAAGGCGCACCTTCGTCGTGGTGATCGGTGTGGGGCGCGGGACGGCCCCCTCCTCGACCGGACACCCAAGGGCGTACCCGGAACCTCCAGGGGCCGCCAAGGCCAAGCGCAAGCGTCACGGACGTGAGCCTTGGCGGCCCCTGGAGAACCCGGGTGCGGCGAAGCTGCCCGATCGAGGAGGGAACCGCCCCGCTTGGTCTGCGCCATGCCAATGGTGATCCGTTGTCTGGAGGATTGGCTCGAACTTTCCAGGGTCTGTCATCCCGCAAAGACAGCACGTTAGGCCGCTGAGCTCGAAGCTTGCCTGGTGGGGTGCAGGTCACATGGCTGAGTCGACTGTGCTCTAGCCGGCAGGCCGCACATTATTTGGGCAGGTCAGGCTGTTGCAAGGCAGCTCGATGGCGTAGCCCGATCGGGTGAATGTGACATGGATCACACTGCATCGCTGTGCATGACCTGTTCGTTGGTGGCTACAGTGAAGTCACTCCTCCCCGCCGTCCGGGTTCGTCCCGCACTGGCGGGGATTATCTTTTTCGGGGTTGATCACCCCGCTTGGGAGGGGCAGTGACAGATCGGGTGGTTGTTTTTTTCGACTACCAGAACACATATATGGGGGCGCGTCGCACCTTCCATCAGTCGTGGGAGTCATGGTCATGTGGCCAGTTTGATCCCGTGGCTCTTGCGCAACATATCGCGCAGGATAGTCCGTTTCAGCGCGAGCTGACGCAGGTTCGTATATATCGCGGCCTGCCGGATTCGACGAAGCAGCCGGGGGCCTACGCTGCTGCTCGCCGCCAGCATGCAGGCTGGGAACTTAGCCCTCTCGTGCACTTGGTTACGCGCCCGCTCAAGTACCCTCAGAACTACCCTAATCACCAGAATGGCGAGCGTCCGCGAGAGAAGGGTATTGATGTTCAGCTGACCCTGGATTTCGCCGTTATGGCGGCCAGAGGTCAGTATGATATTGGGATCATGATGTCGACGGATACTGATCTGAAGCCGGCATTGGAATTCGTTGCGGACTTGACGCGCAAATCAGGAAAGCCGCGAGCTGAGGTGGCAGCTTGGTCGGCAGAGGGGCAGCACTCGCGCCGCTTGGCAATTAGCGGAAAACCTTCTTTGTATTGTCACTGGGTAGGGGAAGATGTCTACGCGCGGGTCAAGGACACCACCGACTACGCGAAGACCCCCTAGACGGCCCTGGTGTTCAACCGAGCGCGCCTCGTGCCATAGCCGTGCCAGAACACGCGGTACGTGACGGGTACTCGGGGGCGGTCACGGCATGGTGGCGACCTGTGAGCCGCTGTTGCAAGGCCCAGGTCAAAGCCAGCCCCACACGCCAATCCTTGTAAAGCGGGGGTCGTCGGTTCGAACCCGACAGGGGGCTCCGCCAGCAAGGCCGCAAGACGTGCGACGAGGGCCAGGTCGCCGGGGTTCTCCCGGCAGCCTGGCCCTCGGTCGTTGTCCGGGCCGTCCGTGCGTCCTGCGCGTCGTCGTCAGACGAAGGGGGAGAGGTTCCGGCCCTCCAGGTGTTCGAGCAGGGCGTTCAGGCACTCCTCGGGGGTGGGGCGGTCGGTGCGGAAGGAGCCGTCCTCGCCCAGGGTGCCGCCGGAGGCGAGCACCATCCAGCGCCGGCCGGGCGGCCGTTCGCCGTCGGCCTTGAGGACCACGCTGCAGCCCCGCTCCGCCAGCCGGTCCATGAGTTCCACCGCGTCCATGCCCGCCTCCGTCTCCTCGTGGCCCCGTCGTGGGCCGGGACAAGTGAACCAGCGTCGCTCGGCGGTCGGGTGGCCGTCAGGTGGCGGTGGCGGTGGGGCGGTCGGCGCTGCCGCAGCCACCGCTCACCCCGTGGCGAGCAGTTCGCGCAGTTCGGCCACGGCCGTGTGGCCGGAGGGGCCGAGCCCGGCCAGGGCGGCGCGCCAGGCGGCGCGGGCCTCGGCGTGGCGGCCGAGGTCGCGCAGGACCAGGCCGTGGGTGTGCTCGATCCTGCCGGTGGCGAAGGCGTCCTCCAGGACCGCGGTGTCCCGGAGCAGTTCGTGGACCAGGTCGAGGGCCTCCTCCAGCCGTCCGAGGTGCCGGAGCGCCTCGGCCCGGCCGCGCCGGTTCTCCAGCACCACGTGCCAGGCCCCGACCCACTCGGGGGACGCCGTGGCCCGGTCGAAGTAGTGCAGGGCCGTGGCGGGGTCGTTCAGGCGCAGGTGGGCGAACCCGATGTTCGTCAGGCCGGCGCAGACCGCGTCGCCGAACCCGCTGAGCCGTCCGGCCTCGACGCTGCGCCGGTGGTGGGCGATGGCGCGGTGCGGGTCCTCCGCCTCCACCAGGTTGCCGAGCGCGCTGAGCGTGGTGGCCTCGCCGCGGAGGTCGCCGGCCCGGACGGCGAGGGCCAGCGCCTCCTCCAGGCAGGTCACCGCCTCCTCGGTGCGGCCGAGGTTGGACAGCAGGAGGCCGCGGTTGGCCAGGAGCGATCGGCGCCGTTCCGGGTCGTCGACCAGCGGGAGGCACTGGTCGACCAGTTCGATCCCTTCGAGGCTGCGGCCGGTGACGAAGTGCACGTGCGCCATGTCGGCGAGCGCGTACGACAGCGCCTCCCGGTCGCCGTCGCGCAGGGCCAGGTGCTGGACGAGTTCGTTCAGCCGGAAGGTCTCCGGGCGTCGGCGCAGCCACAGGTACGGGGCCATCGTGCGGACGGGCAGCGAGACCTCGGCGGCGGTGGCCCACGGCGCGGCGGCGACCCGTTCGACCAGGGTCGACAGGTTGCCGAACTCGGCGTCGCCGGCGGCCAGTGCGGCGTCCCCGTCCAGCCGGTCGGCGTCGTCCACCGGGGGCAGCTGCCGGACCCGCTGGGAGCCGGGGGCGATGCCGTGCGCCACCCGGGAGGCGAGGGACAGGTACCAGCCGAGCGCGGCCCGGACGTGCCGGACGCGTTCGTCGGGGTCGGGGACGAGTTCGCGGGCGTAGTCGCGGACCAGGTCGTGCGGGGAGTACCGGTCGGGGCGGGGCTCGTCGAGGAGGGCGACCTCGACCAGCCGGTCGAGGGCGGCGCCGGCCTGGGCGGGGGTGATCCGCAGGACGGCGGCGAGCAGCGGGGCGGAGTAGTCGGGCAGGTCGATCGCGCCGATCGCGGCGAGGGCGTCGGCGGCGCGCAGGTCCGGGCGGCGGGTGGAGGCGCGCAGCGAGTCGTACGTCAGGGCGAGCGACTGGCGGATGCTCAGGTCGTCGAGTTCGAGCTCGTCGAGGCGGTCCTCGTGCTCCTCCAGCCGACCGACCAGGCCGCGGACGGGCAGGGTGCGGCGGGTGGCCAGGCGGGCGCCGGCGATCCGCAGGGCGAGCGGCAGCCGGCCGCAGAGCCGGACCAGGCGGGCCAGGTCGGCCTGTTCGATGGCGACGACGGACCGGTCGACGGTGGCGCGGCCCGCGGTGCGTTCGACCAGGGCGATGCTGTCGTGCTCGGAGAGGGGGTCCAGCCGCAGGTGCAGGGTGCGGTCCAGGGTGTGCATGGGGGAGCGGCTGGTGACCAGGACGGCGCACCCCGGGCCGGCGGGCAGCAGCGGGCGGACCTGGGCGGCGTCGGCGGCGTCGTCGAGGACGAGCAGGGTGCGGGTGCCGGTCAGGGTGGTGCGCAGCAGGGCGGCGGCGCTGTCGGCGTCGGCGGGGACCTTCCCGGGAGGGGTGCCGAGGCCGTGCAGCAGGGCGGTGAGTGCGGCGTGGGCGCTGAGCGGGGTCAGGCCGGGGGTGGCGCCGCGCAGGTTCAGGAACAGCTGCCCGTCGGGGAAGTCGGGGCGCAGCGCGTCGGCGCAGCGCACGGCCAGGGCGGACTTGCCGATGCCCGCCATGCCGCTGACCACGGCGACCGCGGGCCGGTCCGAGTCGACGAGCAGGGTGCGGCGCAGTGCGTCCAGCTGCTCCTGGCGGCCGACGAAGTGGCTTGCCGGGGCGGGCAGTTGGGAAGGCCTCGGGCGGTCGGCGGTGGCAGCGGCGGGGTCCGGGACCGGGGCGGCGGGGTGTTCGGCGAGGACCTGCCGGTGCGCCTCCTGGACGGCCGACCCGGGCTCCACGCCCAACTCCTCGGCCAGGGCGGCCCGCAGGCGCTGGTGGACGGCCAGGGCGCGGGCGCGGTCGCCGGTCAGGTGGAGGGCCCGCATCAGCTGGGCGTGGAAGGCTTCCCGGAGCGGGTGTTCGCCGACCAGGCGGGTGAGTTCGGGGACCAGGGCGTGCGGGCGGCCCTGGCGCAGTTCGGCGTCGAAGCGCCATTCCAGGGCCTGCAGGCGGCTCTCCCGCCACTGTTCGCGCACGGCGCCGTCCGCGGCCGCCTCCGGGAGGTCGGCGAGGGGTTCGCCGCGCCAGAGGCCGAGCGCGGCGGCGGTCTCGGCCAGGACCGCGGGCAGGTCGTCGGCCTCGTGCGCGGCGCGGGCGCGGCGGATCGCCGACTCGAACTGCAGGGTGTCCAACTCGTGTTCCGACACCGCCAGTTGGTAGCCCGACGGGGTGGCGCTCAGCCGCTTCCCGTCCTCGTCGGCGAGTGACCTGCGCAGTCGGGCGACCAGGTTGCGCAGCGAGGCTTCGGCGGTGGCGGGCGCGTGCTCGCCCCAGAGCGCGTCGGTCAGGCGGTCGAGCGAGACGGGCCGGTTGGCGTTCAGCAGGAGGACGGCCAGCAGGGTACGGGCCTTGGGGCCACGGATCCGGCAGTCTGCCGTTCCGTCGTGGGCCGTCAGAGTTCCGAGCAAACCGAAGCGCACCGTGGTGCTCCCTGTCCGCGTGCTCCCCGTCCGACTCTTCGTCGGTGCACGTTAGGTAGATGTTATCGGCCGATTATCGACTCAATCCAGGCTTGCCCTGTTGCACCACGGGCCCCCGCCGGGGCCCCGGCGCTCTCCCGGCCCGGCACAGCACGGAGGACAGCATGACCCGCACCCCGACCGCCACCGTCCGCCGCGCCCGACGGGACACCGGCTGGTCCTGACCCGACCCGGCCCCGCCGCCACCGGCCGGGCCACTCCGACCCGCGACCCGATCGGACGCCCCGGACACCCGGACGGGCCGCGACCCGTCGACCCGCTCCGCGCCACGGCAGCCGCTCGCCGGGGCCACGAGGAGCGGACGGCGGAAGCACAGGACGGCGGACGAGGGGACCGCCGTGCTGGACGGAGGCCCCGGGGACGCACGGGACCGGCCCGCGGCGGATGCCGCGGACCAGGGGGAACCCGTGCGCCCCCGGGCCTCCTTCGTCTCCGGGTCCCTTGCCCGCCCGGCCCCTTGCCCGCCCGGCCCCTCCGCACCCGGGCCTCCTCCCGCCGGACGACCTGACGCAGCGTCAACCTCCTTGCAGCGGAGCCGTAAGCTCCTCCCCGCGACCTGTCCGCCCACCTCCGTACGGCCGACGCCCGCCCGCCCGCCGCTCCCTGGCGTGGACGCCATGGCAGACCGCCCCGACCCGCCCGGCTCCTCCCGCCCGCCCCGCACGACCGTCGCCGCGCTCGCCGCCGCCCTCGGGTACGGGACGCTGCAGGTCCGGTGGGCGCTGGGCGGCGCCCCGTCGTTCGGGCGGCTCGGCACCGACCTGCTGGTCGTCCCCCGCTGGGGCGCGGTGGCGCTGTGCGCGGCCGCCGCGCTGCTCGCGCACGGCCTGCACCGGGCCCGCCGCCACCGTCCGGCGCTGGTCGCGGCCGCCGCCGCGGTGGCCGCCGGACTGCTGCTGGCCTGTCCGTTCCTGTTGCTGGACGTGGTCGGCGGCCTGCTGCCCGGTCTGCACCTCCCGCACTCGGCGGCCGGCTTCCTCAGCCGGGCCGGGTGCGCCGCGACCGCCGTCCTGCTGGCCGCCGCCGCGCTCGACCACCGGCGGCGGCTGCACGGCGACTGCCTCCGCTGCGGCCGCACCGGCGGCCCGCACGACCCCGGCGCCCGCACCCGCACCCCGTCCTGGGCCCGCTGGGCGGCGTACGGGGCGGTCGCGTCCTGCTGGCTGCGGATCCTCGCCCAGTACGGGCTGGGGTTCGGCGACCCGGGCCCGTTGGGCACGGCCGGGGCGGTGTCGCTCGCCGCGTTCGAGACCGGGTTCGTGCTGGCCGGCACCGCGCTGCCGCTGTCCCTGGTGCACCGCTGGGGGCGGGACGTCCCGCGCCGGGTGCCGCTGCTGGGCGGCCGCCGGGTTCCCAGGTGGCTGCTGCTGGGTCCGGCCGCCGCGGTCTCCGCCGGACTGCTGGTGTACTTCGGCGTCGGCATCGGCCAGCTCGTCGGCGAGACGCTGCACCCGGTGCCGCAGCCGGGCGACCTGCCGCTGTCCTTCCTGTGGGTCGCGATGCCCGCCTACTGGCTGTGGGGCCTGGGCCTCGGCACCGCCGCCCTCGCCTACGGCCGCGCCACCCGCCCGCCGTGCCGCACCTGCGGCCGCTGACCGGGCCGCCGCGTCGCCGGTGCACCGGCCGCTGACCGGGTCCGGGCCGCCGCGCCGCCGGTGCACCGGCCGCCCTCACGCCTCCGCGTGCTCCGCGGTCGCCGCCGCCCGGGACGGCTCGGCCACCCGGTGCACCAGCGCCGCGGTCACGGACGCCACCACCGCCGCGACGATCAGCAGCGGCATCGAGTCCGCCGCCTGGTCGCCCAGCAGCACGGTCGCCAGCACCGTACTGGTCACCGGCAGCCGGGTGACCGCCGCGCCGCTCGCCGCGATCCCGGCCGCCAGCCCCGCCTCGACGCCGAACCCCGGCAGGCCGCCCGCCGCCACCCCGAGCGCCGCGCCCAGCAGCACCGCCGGGAAGATCGGACCACCGCGCAGCGACCCCAGCGCCACCCCCCAGCCCAGCCCCTTGAACAGCACCAGTGCCAGCAGCGCCCCCACCGACCAACCGGACGGGTCCGCGGCCAACTGTCCGAGCATGGCCTGCCCCGACAGCGCCGCCTCCTCCGGTGAACGCCCGGTCGCCAGCGCGTACCCGGTGATGCAGGCACCCACCAGCACCGCGCACAGCACCGTGCGGACGGCCGTCCGCTGCGCCGTGAACGCGGCGAAGCGGTGGCCCACCGTTTGCCCGGCCACCATCACCAGCGCGACCGCCACCGCCAGCGGCACCCCCCACAGGAAGTCCCCGGCGTCCGGCAGCTGCGCCTTCGGCACCGACGGCAGGCTCAGCGCGCCGATCGACAGCCCCGTCCAGTGCCCGAAGCCGGTGAACACCAGCGCGCCCACCCCCGAGGAGAGCAGGCACGGCAGCAGCAGCAGCGTCAGCTGCGCGCCGCCCAGGCCCGCCGCCTCGATCACCATCACCGCCGCGACCACCGGGCTCCCGAAGATCGTGGCGATCGCCGCCGTCGACCCGGCCGTCCCCAGCAGCGGCGCGACCATCGGGCTGGACGCCCGCTTGGCCGCGCTCACCGTCAGCAGCGCCAGCCCGCTGCCGAGCGCCATCAGCGGCGCCTCCGGGCCGAGCACCGCGCCCAGCGGCAGTGCGGCCAGCGCCGCCAGCACCACCGACGGCACCTCCACCGGCAGCGTCGGCGGCCCGCCCAGCCCGTGCACGGGGATGTGCCCGCCACGTCCGGGCATCCGGGTCACGACCGGCGCCAGCAGCAGACCGGCCAGCGCCAGCGCGGGCAGCGGCCACCACCACGGCGCCCGCGCGTAGTCCAGTTCCTCCGGCAGGGTCTCCCACACCCAGTGCTGCAGTTCGTGCTCCAGGCTGACGAAGCCGAACGCCGCCAGCGAGACCGGCACCCCGACCAGCGCCGACACCAACAGCAACCGCCCGTACCCGGGGCTGCGCAGCAACTCCCGCAGGCTGGGCGGCTGGGACGGACCGGCGGCCTGTGCTGGCATCTGCGCTCCCTGTCACCCGGCGGACACACCTGCTCCGACCGTCCGACGGCGCCCCGGCCCCCGGCCATCGGGGTGGGCCGAACGGGCGAGGAACGCCCCCGGAGCCCTCCCCGAGCCCCCGCGCGACCGCGCCCCCGCGGTCGTACGGTGGACGGAGGACCGATCGGACCGATCGAGGAGGATGCGATGCCCGGTTCCATGACCCTCGGCCACACCGACACCCTGGTGATGCTCAGCCACTCCGACGCCGAACGCCTCTCGGGCCTGCTGGCCGGTCTCTCCGCGATGGCCGCGAGCGGCCGCCTCTCCACCGAACAGCTCGCCACCCTGGGCAGCGGCGAGGCCCCCGACCGCGCCGAACTCGCCACCTGGTCCCGCACCCTCGCGACCTACCTCCGCGACCACCTCTGAGCAGCCCCGGGCCCGCCGTTCCCCGGTCCCCTGGACGCGCACCCGCCGGACCCCCGGTCGCGCGCCCCCTACAGTGGACGGATGCAGCTCTCCTGGGTGACCGTCCCGACCCCGCTGCCGAGCGGCCCGATGCGCTTCGGGGTGACGGACCGGGGCGTGGCCGCCGCCAGCTACCTCTGCGACACCCCCGCCCCGGAGTGCACCGACGAACGCCGGGCGGAGCTGGTGCGGGCCCGGGTCGGCGAGTACTTCGCCGGTGCGCGGCGGGAGTTGGGCCTGCCGATCGACTGGTCCCGGGCCACCGGCCCCCATCTGACCGTGCTGCGCTGCCTGTGGGAGACCGTCGCCTGGGGCCGGACCGTCACCTACGGCGAACTCGCCGCCCGCAGCGGGGTGTTCACCGAACCGACCGAACCGGGGGCCCCGGCCCGGACGGTGGGGCAGATGATGGGCGCGAACCCGCTGCCGCTGCTGGTCCCCTGCCACCGGGTGGTGGCCGCGGACGGCCTCGGCGGTTTCGGCGGAGCCTGGCACGGGGTGGAGACCAAGCGCTGGCTGCTCACCCTGGAGGGCGTGCTGCCGCCGACCCTGGACTGGACCGGGCCGACGGCCTAGCGGGGCCGCTACACGGCGACGGTGGCGGCGGACCGCCGCTCCGCGCCCTCGATGCGCTCCAGCGCGGGGGCCGCGGACTGCCGGGGCAGCACCGCCTGGATGGTGGAGACCAGGGTGTAGTCGCCGAGCGTGAGTTCGTCCGCCGCAGGGAGCAACGGCCGCGTGCCGAGGGCGAGTTCGACGGCCGCGGCGGGCAGGTTGAGCCCGCACAGCCGGAGTTGGTGCAGCCCGCCGGACGGGCGGGTGTTGATGTCGAGGACGACCGGGCGCCCGGTGCCCCGCTCGTGCCGGAACTGCACGTTCGACAGGTGGCCGACGCCGAACTCCTCGACCAGCCGGCGGGCGGGCCCCAGGTAGGCCGGGTCGACGGTGAAGCCGCGGCGGCGGCCCTGCTTGGTGCGGCCGACCGCGGCCAGCAGCCGGCCGTCCTGCTCGGCCAGGCAGTCCACCGAGACCTCGGGGCCGTCCAGGTAGGGCATCACCAGCAGGTCGGCGGGGTCGGCGGACCGCTCCAGCGCGGACAGCACCTGGTCGAGCTGGACCCGGGCGTCGACGTACCCGGCGAGCCGGTGCAGGCCGAACGGTTCGCGGGTCAGGACGCGGAAGCCCTCGCCGCCCGCACCGGAGGCGGGCTTCAGGCAGGCGGCCGAGCCGGTGGCCTCGATCTCCTCGACGGCGGCGAGCAGTTCGGAGGCGGTGTCGGCCTGCCGCCACAGCGGGGTGGGCAGCCCGGCCGCGTCCAGCGCCCGGTAGCCGTCGACCTTGCTGGCGAACAGCGATATCGCGGAGGCGGGCGGGCAGACCAGCGCGGTGCCCAGGGCCTCGAAGTCACGGCGGCGCAGCGATATCGCCAACTGGTGCAGGCGGGGCAGGAACACGTCCACGTCGTGGCGGGCGCAGAATTCCAGCGCGAATTCCACGTAGGCCTCGGCGGACAGCCCGTCCGGTTCGAGGGCGCCCAGGTCGGCGGCGGCGAGCACGGGGGAGTCGGGGTCGACGTGGGTGGCCAGGACGTGCACCGGGCGCGTCCCGGCCCGCAGCAGGTCGATGAAGAAGACGTTCTCGGCGTAGGTGCGGTTCAGCCAGACGCGGACGGGCGCGGTCACGAGGGTCTCCCTGGAGAAGGGCGTGCCGATGGGAGGTCACCGACCGGTTCGCCTGCGCTGCGGCGGCGGTCACCACGCGGTGAGGGGGCCACCTTAGCGCTGTTCCGTTGCGATTCGAACAGGGGGTGGGTGAGCAGCGCGGACGCCCCGGAACGGGCCTCCGGAGGGGGCTCCTGAAGGGCCGCCGACAAGCCGTCCGGAAGGGGGTTCCGACCCCTCCCGCCGAGGCGCGCGGATCGAAGGATGATCCCTCCAGTGCGCTGGTCGCACCATTGCGCGCACGCACCCGAATCACCCCCACGAGTGATTGCCGCCTCACCTGAACGGGCGTCAGCATGGTTGCCGCACCGTGCCGTCGACGCGATCAGGGGCCCCTTCGAAATGACGACCGAAACCACCGCCGGAATTCCCCAGACGAGGCCGCAGAGCAGCCTCTCGGTGGCGGCCGCCAAGAACCTCGCGTCGACCACCAAGTCGGCCCCGCAGATGCAGGAGATCAGCAACCGCTGGCTGCTCCGCGCGCTGCCCTGGGTCGAGGTCTCCGGCGGCACCTACCGGGTCAACCGCCGCCTGTCGTACGCGGTCGGCCGGGGCCGGGTGGGCTTCGTGCAGACCGGCCGCGAGGTCTCGGTCGTCCCGCCGACGCTGCGCGAGGTCCCGGTGCTGCGCGGCTTCGCGAACGACGCGCTGCTGGCCGAGCTGGCCGGGCGCTTCGTCCAGCGGGACTTCGCGGCGGGCGAGGTGCTGATCGAGCAGGGCACCGAGATCGACCAGGTGTTCCTGGTCGCGCACGGCAAGGTCGACAAGGTCGGCACCGGCAAGTACGGCGACCCGGCGGTCCTGGGCACCTTCGCCGACGGCGACCACATCGGCGACGAGGCGCTCACCGTCGCCGACCGCCGCTGGCCCTACAGCGTGAAGGCCGCCACCGCGGGCACCGCGATGGTGCTGGCCTGGCCCGCCTTCCAGGAGCTGGTCGACCGCTCCGAGGCGCTGCGCGACCAGGTCCTCGCCTTCATCGCCGACTCGCAGCTCCCGCAGACCCACAAGGGCGAGGCCGCGATCGGCATGTCGGCGGGCCACGAGGGCGAGTTCGACCTGCCCACCGCCTTCGTCGACTACGAACTCAAGCCGCGCGAGTACGAGTTGAGCGTGGCCCAGACGGTGCTGCGGGTGCACAGCCGGGTCGCCGACCTCTACAACAAGCCGATGGACCAGACCGAGCACCAGCTCCGGCTGACCGTCGAGGCGCTGCGCGAGCGCCAGGAGCACGAGCTGGTCAACAACCCGGAGTTCGGCCTGCTGGCCAACGCCGAGTACGGCCAGCGGATCCAGACCCGCTCCGGCCCGCCCACCCCGGACGACATGGACGAGCTGCTCTGCCGCCGCCGCAGCACCAAGTTCTACCTGGCCCACCCGAAGGCGATCGCGGCCTTCGGCCGGGAGTGCAACAGCCGCGGCCTCTACCCGGGGACGGTCCAGTTCGAGGGGAGGACGGTGCCCAGCTGGCGCGGCGTCCCGATCCTCACCTGCAACAAGATCCCGGTGGTCGACGGCACCACCTCGATCCTGGCGATGCGGGTGGGCGAGGACAACCAGGGCGTGATCGGCCTGCGCCCCGGCGCGCTGCCCGACCAGGTCGAGCCGGGCCTGAACGTGCGCTTCATGGGCATCGACGAGAAGGCCGTGGTCAAGTACCTGGTCAGCGCCTACTACTCGGCGGCGATCCTCGTTCCCGACGCCATCGGCGTCCTGGAGAACGTGGACGTCGCCCACTGGCAGCACTGACCACCGGGCGGGCCCACCGTCCTGGGCCCGCCCGCCCCACCGTCCGACGGATCGTCAGCGCACGTGTTCCTGCCGCCCCGCAGCCGGGGCCGCCGAGGGGGAGGACTTCACCATGGCCATCACCGTGCCCGAACGCGGGCAGCACGACGCGGGTGCGCCGGCCCCGGCCCCCGACGGCGGCCGCGACACCGCCGAGGCGATGGCCCTGCTCGGCCGGGCCCGCACCGTGGTCGACCCCGCGCTGCGCGCCGCCGTCGACACCCTCCCGGAGTCGATGCGGCTGGTCTCCGGCTACCACCTGGGCTGGCTGGAGGCCGACGGCACCCCGAGCGCGGTCGGCGCGGGCAAGGCGATCCGCCCCGCGCTGGTGCTCGCCGCGACCACCGCGGTCGGCGGCCGCCCGCAGGACGCGGTGCGGGCCGCGGCCGCCGTCGAGCTGGTGCACAACTTCACCCTGCTGCACGACGACGTCCTGGACCGCGACCACACCCGCCGCCACCGTCCCACCGCCTGGCGGGTGTTCGGCACCACCGGCGCGATCCTGGCGGGCGACGCCATGCACTCCCTCGCCCTGCGGGTGCTCGCCGAGGACCCGCACCCGGCGGCCGCCGCCGCGGTCCGCCGCCTCGCCGACTGCGTGGTAGAGCTCTGCGCGGGCCAGCAGGCCGACTGCTCCTTCGAGCAGCGCACCGACGTCACGCTCGCCGAGTGCCTGGCCATGGCGGAGGGCAAGACCGGTGCCCTGCTCGGCTGCGCGTGCGCGCTCGGCGCGCTGTACGCGGGGGCGGACGCGGCGACCGCCGACGCGATGGACGCCTTCGGCCGCGAGATCGGGCTGGCCTTCCAGCTGATCGACGACCTGATCGGCATCTGGGGCGACCCGGCGGTCACCGGCAAGCCGGTGGGCGCCGACCTCGCCGCCCGCAAGAAGTCCCTCCCCGTGGTCCACGCCCTCTCCTCCGGCACCCCCGCCGGGGCCGAGCTCGCCGCCCTCTACGCCTCCGGCCGCCCGCTCAGCCCCGCCGAGCTGGCCGCGGCCGCCGACGCGGTCGACCGGGCCGGCGGCCGCGGCTGGGCCCAGACCGAGAGCTGCGACCGGATGGCCGCCGCCATCGCCCACCTCGCCGCGGCCGTCCCCGACCCCTCCCGCGCCGACGACCTCCTGGCCCTCGCCGAACTCGTCACCCGCCGCGCGTACTAGACCCGGTGCCGGGTCACCTCCCGTCGACGATCTTCCGCTCCTTCTCCGGGTCGATCCCCAGCGGCGTGTCGAGCTGCCGGTAGGCGACCTCCGCGCGCCCCCCGGCTTCGAGCCAGGCCCAGGTGTCGGTGACGGTGTCGAGCAGCGGGCGGATGCGCAGGCCCGCGTCGAGGGCGGTGGCGGGGTCGGCCCGCCAGGTGCCGTGCCAGCCCTCGGTGTCGGGGGCCCAGAGCGGGAGTTCGACCCACGGCGAGACCTCCGCGGCGAGCAGGTCGGCGTCCGGCGTCCAGACGAGTTCGGCGTCGGAGCCGGTCGCGGTGCGGCAGGCGTCGAGGAGTTCGCCGGTCGTCGCGGAGCCGATCGGCGCGGTGGTGACGTAGCGTCCGGCGGCCCGCCGCTCGGCGAGGTCGAGGCCGAAGGAGGCGAAGTCGCGGGCGTCGATGAGGCTGAGCGGGCTGTCGGGGGTGCCGGGGGCGAGGACGCGTCCGCCGCGGGCGATCCGGTCGAGCCACCAGGGGAGGCGGCCGATGGGTTCGTGGGGACCGATCAGGAGGCCGCAGTTGAGGACCGCGGCGGGTCCGTCGAAGTTCTCGGCGAGGGCGCGTTCGCAGCCGGCCTTGAGGGCGTTGGCGAAGGGCTGGTCGGGCGGGAGGTCGCCGGGGCAGTCGAGGGTGGGGGAGTGGGCGTCGACGGGGCGGGCGGGCCAGTCGGCGAAGGCGTGGATCGAGGAGACGAAGCCGTAGTGCCCGGCCCGGCCGTCGAGCAGCCGGGCGGCGGTGGCGACGTCGTGGGGCTGCTGGCCGGAGGTGTCGACGACGGCGTCCCAGCGGCGGCCGTCGACGAGGCGCCGCAGGTCGTCGGGGTTGGTGCGGTCGCCGTGGACGGCTTCGACGCCGGGCGGGTCGGTCCGGCTGATGCCGCGGTTGAAGGTGGTGACGCGGTGGCCGCGGGCGAGCGCTTCGGTGGCGTAGGCGCGGCCGAGGAACGTGGAGCCGCCGAGCAGAAGGATGTCCATGCCCTGCAGGGTCTCCGGGGCGGTGGCCGTCCATGCGCCGCGTTCACCGGGAGCGGAGCGGTTATGCCAGGAGCAGACGGTCGGCCGGACAGCCGGTCGGACGGACGGTCAGGTGCGCGGCCCGGTGCGCGACCCTGTGGTGCCCGGAGTGCTGATCGCGGGGGGAGCGCATAGCATCCCGGTGTACCGGTATGTCTGAATGGTCCCTTTCGTGGGGGAAGAAGGGTGGGCGAGATGGGGAACCCGGTCGGCGCGGATCCGGAGGCGGTGCGGCGGACGGCGGCGCGGGCGTGGATCT
The DNA here is from genome assembly GCF_030268885.1 of Kitasatospora phosalacinea. Taxonomy (GTDB): domain Bacteria; phylum Actinomycetota; class Actinomycetes; order Streptomycetales; family Streptomycetaceae; genus Kitasatospora; species Kitasatospora phosalacinea_C. Next base: position 88,093 of record NZ_BSSA01000006.1, on the reverse strand, counting down.
GGGGCTACCCGATGGTGGAGAACTACCGGACGATCTACCCGCAGGCGATCGACGACGCGGACCCGCGGTACGTCGGCGGCTTCGGCGTGTTCCGCCACTACCCGCAGCCCTTCACCCCGGACAACACGGACGTGGTGACGCCCAACAACGACACCCCGTACTCGTGGGCCTGGCTGGACCTGCGGGCCGAGCCGTGGGTGCTGGAGAAGCCCGCGACCGACCGCTACCACGTGCTGCCGGTGCACGACCTGGACACCGCGTACGTCGGGTTCGTCGGCTCGCGGACCACCGGGGACGGCGCGGGTCGCTACCTGGTCGCGGGGCCGGGGCACCGGGCGAACCCGCCGGAGGGCTTCGACGGGGTGCTGCGGGCCGACACCAACCTGGTCGGCATCCTCGGGCGGACGTTCTCGGCCGGGCCGCAGGACGTGCCGGAGGTCGAGCGGGTGCAGGCCGGGTACCTGCTCAAGCCGCTGAGCGAGCACCTGGGCACGCCCCGGCCGGTCGCCGCCGAGCCGGTGTGGCCGGTGTGGCGGGGCGAGGAGGTGCTCGGCACCCTGGAGTTCTTCTCGCTGCTGGACTTCCTGCTGGGCTTCTTCCCGGCCCTGCCCGCGGACGCCGAACTGCGCGGCCGACTGACCGAACTGGGCGTCGGCAGCGGCGACTTCGAACCGGCGGCGCTGCCCGCCGAGGTGCGCGCCGCCCTGCTCGCGGGCATCGCGGACGCCCGCGAGGAACTGGTCGCGGCCGCCGGGGGCGCCGCCACCGGCACCGCCCTGTTCGGCACCCGGGAGCAGCTGGGCACCCGCTACCTGGACCGGGCCTGCGGCGCCCTCACGGGCCTGTACGGGCTGCCCGCCGAGGAGGCCTGGTACGGCGGCTGGGAGTCGGCGGCGGGCGGCCGGGAGCCCGCGGTGCTGCACTTCGCGGCCGGGCAGCTCCCGCCGGCCCGGTTCTTCTGGTCGGCGACCGCGTACCGCCTGCCCGAACGGCTGCTGGTCCCCAACGGGATCGACCGGTACTCGATCGGCGACCGCACGCCGGGCCTGGTGCACGGCGAGGACGGCTCGCTGACCCTCTACCTCCAGCACCGACCCCCCACCGATCCGGACGAGTTGGCGAACTGGCTGCCCGTTCCCGAAGGCCCGTACTTCGTCGCGGTGCGCGCCTACGGCCCGGAGCCCGCGCTGCTGGACGGCAGTTGGCGGCTGCCCACCCCCACCCCTCGATGAAGTCACCGACCAGACAAGGACGTTCGCATGGCTGACGCCACCCCCGAGATGCTGGCCGCCGAGGCCCTGGTGTACGGATCCCCGCTGGTGGCCAATCTGACCATGGTGGACACGATCATCCACCGGGGGCTGAGCTCGATCGGCCCGACGCCGTGGAACACCTTCGGCCACGCCACCGAACTCGCGGGCCCCGATTCGCACTTCGTGTCGGTGAACAACGACACCGTGTACTCGGTCGCCCCGCTGGACCTGTCGGCCGGGCCGCTGCTGCTGCACGTCCCGGACACCGGCGGCGCGTACGACGTGCTGCAGTTCATCGACGCCTGGACGAACAACTTCGCCTACGTGGGCCGCCGTTCCTCCGGCACCGCCGAGCAGACCTGGCTCCTCGCCCCGCCCGGCTGGCAGGGCGCCGCCCCGGAGGGCGTGCCGGTGATCACCGCGCCGACGGCGGTGGCGGCGATCGCGGTGCGCAACCACTGCGCCGGGCCGGACGACCTGGCGCGGGTCCGCGAGCTGCAGCGGCAGCTCACGCTGACCCCGCTGGAGGGCGGCGGCGCCCCGGCGGGGCTGCCGGAGCCGACCGCGGGCGTCCCGGAGGAGCTGCTGTTCCTGGAGAAGCTGCGGCGGTGGATGGCGGCCTTCCCGCCCGCCGCCGCCGACGTCGCCTTCCAGCAGCGCTTCGCCCCGATCGGCCTGCTCGACGAGGGCCGCTCGCCCTACCTGGACGGCCCGGCCGAGTGGGCGGCGGCGCTGGCCAAGGGCCTGGCGGCGGGCCGGGAGCGGGTGGAGGCGGCGACCCTCGGCACCGGCGACCCCACCGGCGAGTGGGCGGCCAACCTGCACCTGTTCGACTACAACCTGGACTTCCTCGGCCCAGGCACCCGCGACGAGCCGCAGTGGAAGATCGCCGACCGCCGCGCCGCCCACCTGTCCCGCGCGGTCGCGGCCCGGACCGGCCTGTGGGGCAACCACGCCTACGAGGCCGTGTACGCCACCACGTACCACGACGCCGACGGCGTCCCGCTGACCGGAGCGCACGCGTACACCCTGCGGTTCGAGAGGACCCCGCCGGTGGGTGCGTTCTGGTCGGTGACGATGTACGACACCCCGGAGTACCTGCTGGTCGCCAACGAGATCGACCGGTACTCGATCGGCGACCGCACGCCGGGCCTGGTGTACGGCGAGGACGGCTCGCTGACCCTCTACCTCCAGCACCGGCGCCCCACCGATCCGGACGAGTTCGCGAACTGGCTGCCCGCGCCCGCGGGCGGGTTCCGGCCGATGGTGCGGATGTACCAGCCGCAGGACGCGGTGCTCGACGGCAGCTACCGGCTGCCCGCCGTCCGGCTGCGCTGACCGGGGGTGGGGACGGGGATGGGTGACGCGATCGGGCAGATGCTGGCCTCGGCGGTCGGCATCGCGATCAGCCCGCTGCCGCTGATCGCGGTGATCCTGATGCTGGCGACCCCGCGCGGGCGCTCCAACGGCATCGCGTTCGCGGCGGGCTGGGTGGTGGCGCTGGCCGCGGTCACCACCGTGGTGGTGCTGGCCGGTTCGGGCATCGACACCGGCGCCGGGACGCCCGACTGGTCGTACTGGGTGAAGCTGGTGCTGGGCGTGCTGTTCCTGCTGCTGGCGGCCAGGCAGTGGCAGGGGCGGCCCCGGGAGGGGAGGGTCGCCGAGCCGCCGGGCTGGATGCGGGCGATCGACCGGTTCACCCCGGCGAAGTCGGCGGGGCTGGCGGCGGTGCTCGCCGCCGCGAACCCGAAGAACCTGGTGCTGGCGGTCGGCGGCGCGGTCTCCATCGCCACCAGCGGCGCGAGCGGCGGGGAGAAGGCGGTCGCGGGCGCACTGCTGGTGCTGATCGGCTCGCTGTGCACCCTGCTGCCGCTGGGCGTCTACCTGCTCGGCGGGGCCCGGGCGAGCGAGGTGCTGGGCGGCTGGAAGGCGTGGATGTCGGCGCACAACTCGGCGATCATGCTGGTGCTGCTGCTGGTCCTCGGCGCGAAGTACGTCGGTGACGCCGTGGCGGGGCTGGCCTGATGCGCCGACCGCCGCTGCGCTCGCCGGGGCGGCCGAAGCCGAGCGACGTCACCTCGGGCCTGGTCACCGGCCTGTTCTCGATCCCGGAGGGCATGGCGTACGCGTCGATCGCCGGGTTCAACCCGGTCGCGGGCCTGTTCTCCGGCGTCGTCCCGGCGATCGTCGGCTCGCTGACCGCCCGCACCGTGCTGATGGTCACCACGCTGACCAGCGCGATCGCGCTGACCTCGCAGAGCGTGCTGGCCGACGCCGGGCTCGACCCGTCCGACGCCGGGAACGTGGCGGTGCTGGGCCTGCTGTCCGGCGTGGTGATGCTGCTGATGGGCGTGCTGCGCCTGGGCGTGGTGCTCAGCTTCGTCTCCAACGCGGTCATGGTGGGCTTCTCCACCGGCATCGCGCTGCAGATCGTGGTCGGCGTGCTCGAGGACGCCACCGGGTACGCGCCGCAGGGCCACAACAAGCTGGTGCAGCTCGGCGACTGGCTGGTGCACGTCGGCTCCTGGGAGGCGGCCGCCACGCTGGTGGCGGCCGGGACCGTCGCGGTGTGGGCGCTGGCGCACGCGGTGCGGCGGCTGCGGACCGTGGCGCTGCTGGTGGCGATGGTGGTGGTCAGCGTCGTCGTCGCCGTGCTCGGCACCGACGTCGAACTGGTGAAGGGCATCGCCGACGTCCCCGCCGCGCTGCCGCACTTCACCGCCCCCGACTGGTCCGCGGTGCCCCACCTGGTCGGCGGGGCGTTGTCGATCGCGCTGGTGGCGCTCGCCCAGGCCGCCGGGATCAGCCCCTCGGTGCCCAACCCGGACGGCTCGAAGTCGAGCGTCAACGGCGACTTCGCCGCGCAGGGCCTGGCCAACGTCACCGGTTCGCTGTTCCAGTCGCTGCCGGTCGGCGGCTCGCTGTCGCGCACCGGCGTCGCCGTCTCGGCCGGGGCCCGCACCCGCTGGGCGGGCGTGTTCTCCGGCGTCTGGCTGGCGCTGATCGTGCTGGCGCTGGCCCCGCTGGCCGAGCGCATCCCGATGCCGGTGATCGGCGGGCTGATCATCGTGGTCGGCGGCGAGCTGATCGTCGGCAAGGTCGCCGACATCGAGCTGGTGCTGCGCACCTCGAAGCTGTCCGCCGCCGCGATGCTGGTCACCTTCCTGGGCACCACCCAGCTGCCGCTGCAGCAGGCGATCATCCTCGGCGCGGTGCTCTCGCTGCTGCTCTACTGCGTCCAGGCGTCCCGGCAGGCGAAGCTCACCGCGCTCACCCGCACCGCGGACGGGCACTGGGAGCTCGCCGACACCCCGGCCGAACTGCCCGCGGGCCGGGTCACCGTGCTCGCCTACGGCGGGGTCAGCCTGTTCGCCGAGCTCCCGCTGATCGAGGCCGACTGGCCCCGCGCCCCGGACGGGCCCGCGGTGCTGGTGCTGGTGGTGCGCACCGTCCCCGACGTGCCCTCGTCCAGCATGGTCAAGCTGCTGCGGCGCAGGAACGACGAGCTGGGCGCCCGCGGCGGACGCCTGATCGTCGCCGGGGCGCAGCCCTCCTTCGTCCGGCTCGCCGAGCACACCGGGCTGGCCGGCGCGCTCGGCCCGGACGGAGTCGTTCCCGCCGACCCCGTCCTGGACGCCTCGCTGGAGGAGGCCGTGGCCCGCGGTGAGCGCTGGCTGGCGGCCGAGCGCACCGCGGCGGACTGACGTCCCGTCACGGCGACGGCGACGGCGGGGCCGACGCGGACGGGGAGGCCGAGGACGCGGACGCGGAGGGGGAGGGCTCCACCGGCGCGGACGCGGACGCCGACGGCGACGCCGAGGGGCCCGTCGTGGCCGGGGCGGAGGCGCTCGACGAGGAGGAGGGCGAGGGTGTCGGGGTCGGGGTCGGCGTGCCGCCGTCGGAGGGCGTGGACGTCGGCGTCGGGTCCGGGGTGGGCACGCCGCGGTGGTCGCTGCCGCCCTCCAGGGTCACCACGGCGCCGGACGGCGGCAGCGCCAGGTGTGCCGTCCAGCGGGACTGCGGGGCGCGCGCCTCGTCCACCGTGACGGTCACGGTGATCCGCTGGCCGGGGGCCAGGGTGCCGGAGTCCCGGCTGAGCCGCAGCCAGTCCGCGTCCAGCACGGCGTGCCAGGACAGCGGCCCGTCCCCGGAGTTGGTGAGCGTCAGCACGGTGCGGTTGCCGTACGCGCCGGCCTCCACGGTCAGCCGGTCCGCGGCGGCGGGCGGCGGCGGGGCGGGCTCGGGGGTCAGCGCGGGGCTGGAGAGCGGTGCGGCGCCGCGCGAGGGCACCGGCACGGCCGGACCTTGCACCGTCGGCAGGGACGTTTCTGCGGTCACCGCACCGGCCAGCTCCATCGAGGCGACCTGGCCGGCCGGGGGCAGCACCGCCACCGCGACCGCCGTCGGCTCCGGCACCGGGACGCGCTGCCCGGTTCCCGCCGTCGGGTCGACCCGCACCGAGGAGACCGCCGCGGCCTGCTCCTCGCCGCCGCGGTGCGCGCTCCACAGCGCCACCACCGGGGCGGCCAGCACCGCCGCCAGCACGCCCGTGGTCACCACCCGCTGCCGCACCGCCGTCCCGCGCGGCGCCGGGGGCATCCGGTGCCGGGGGAAGCCGCGCTGGTCGAACCGCGGCTGGGCCGGGCCCTGCGCGATCCGCCGCCCGGCCGCCGCGCCGGACAGGAACGCCGTCCCGCCGGAGGGCGCCGTCCGGCCGGGGCGCAGCACTCCCGGCGCGGCCAGCAGCGGCAGGCCCGGCAGCCCGGCCAGGCCGTGCCCGAGCTGGCCCGCGACCCGCTCGGCGGTGCCCCGGCAGGTCGGGCACTCCACCAGGTGCAGCACCAGTTCGCGGCGCAGCGCCGGGCCCAGCACCCAGCCCCGCCAGGACTCCGCGCCGACGCCGCCGAGCTGCGCCAGCTCCGGGCAGGAGCCGACGCCGAGCACCAGCAGCGCCGTCCTGGTCCGGCCGACCTCGGCGCCCGCCGCGTCCAGCAGCGCGGCCGCGGCCTCGGTGCTCAGGCCGAGCACGGCGGCGACCTCGGTGCCGTCCAGCCGGTGCCGCACCGCCAGCTCCAGCGCCTCGCGCTGCTCGGGGTCGGTGCCGGCCGCCTCCGGCCAGGCCAGCGAGGCGAGTTCGCGCCGCCGCTCGCGGACGGCGCCGGGCCCGGGCGGCCCGCCCGCGGGGGCGCCGTCCGCCGCGACCGCGCCCTCCAGTCGGGCCAGGCAGCGGTGCCGGGCCAGCGCGTACAACCAGGCGCGCAGCAGCGCCGGGTCGTCGAGCCGGTCGCCGTGGCGCTGGGCCAGGTCGCGGACTTCCAGGACGGCCGCGGTGGCGGCTTCGTGCTCGCAGAGCACGGACAGGCAGTAGGTGAACAGCCCGTCGACGCAGGCGCCGTACGCCCGGAGTACCGGGGACGGATCGACGGGGTGGGGCTGGCCGGTGGTCACCCGATCGACGGTAGGCAGCCGAAACCCGCCACCCGGGAGGTTTCGGCCGTTTGTCCTCCTTTCGGGTAACCGGACCGATTCCTTGTTCGGCCGGGTGACTCCGTTCGGGTGAGGTCCGGGCGATGTCGGTGCGAGGCGCTACCGTGGCCCGCATGGCTGCCCGTACCAAGACCACCGCCAAGCCGCGCCCCTCGTACCGCTGCACCGAGTGCGGCGCCCAACTGCTCAAGTGGGTCGGCCGCTGCCCCGAGTGCAACGCCTGGGGCACGGTGGAGGAGCACGGCGCCGTCCCGATCCGGACGACCGCGGCCGGGCCGGTCTCCGCGCCCGCCAGGCCGATCGGGCAGGTCGACGGGCAGGTGGCCACCGCCCGCTCCACCGGCGTCCCGGAGCTGGACCGGGTGCTCGGCGGCGGCCTGGTGCCGGGCGCCGTGGTGCTGCTCGCGGGTGAGCCCGGCGTCGGCAAGTCGACGCTGCTGCTGGACGTCGCGGCGAAGGCCGCCAGCGACCGGCACCGCACGCTGTACGTCACCGGTGAGGAGTCCGCGGGGCAGGTGCGCCTGCGGGCGGACCGGATCAACGCGCTCTCCGACCACCTCTACCTCGCCGCCGAGCAGGACCTCGGCGCGGTGCTCGGCCACGTCGAGGCGGTCAACCCCTCCCTGCTGATCATGGACTCGGTGCAGACCGTGGCCTCCGCCGAGCTGGACGGCGCACCCGGCGGCCCCGCGCAGGTCCGCGAGGTGGCGGGCGCGCTGATCCGCGCCTCCAAGGAGCGCGGCATGGCCACCCTGCTGGTCGGCCACGTCACCAAGGACGGCCAGATCGCCGGTCCCCGCCTGCTGGAGCACCTGGTGGACGTGGTGCTCTCCTTCGAGGGCGACCGGCACGCCCGGCTGCGGCTGATCCGCGGCGTCAAGAACCGCTACGGCGCGACCGACGAGGTCGGCTGCTTCGAGCTGCACGACGAGGGCATCGTCGGCCTGGCCGACCCGTCCGGCCTGTTCCTGACCCGCCGCGACAAGGCCGTCCCCGGCACCTGCCTGACGGTCACGCTGGAGGGCAAGCGCCCGCTGGTGGCCGAGGTGCAGGCGCTGATGGTCGACTCGCAGATCCCCTCGCCGCGGCGCACCACCTCGGGCCTGGAGTCGCCGCGGATCGCGATGATCCTGGCGGTGGTCGAGCGGCACGGCGGCGTGAAGCTCGGCAAGCAGGACATCTACACGGCCACGGTCGGCGGCGTGAAGCTCACCGAGCCCTCGGCGGACCTGGCGATCGCCCTGGCGGTGGCCTCCTCCTCCACCGACACGCCGCTGCCGGAGAACCTGGTGGCGATCGGCGAGGTCGGCCTGGCGGGCGAGGTGCGGCGGGTGACGGGCGTGCAGCGCCGCCTCGCCGAGGCGCACCGGCTCGGCTTCACGCACGCCCTCGTCCCGCCGGACCCGGGCAAGGTCCCGGCGGGCATGAAGGTGGTGGAGGTCGCCGACATCGGCGAGGCGCTGCGGGCGATCCCGGGCCGCCGCCCCCGTTCGAAGCCCCGCGCGGAGGGCGACCGGCCCGCCCGCACGCCCGCCCAGCAGGGCGCCGACGCCCTGGCCCGGGCCCGTGCCCAGGCCCCCGTCCCGGCCTTCCCGGAGGAGCTGATGGCGGGTTGGGAGCCGGTCGACTCGGACGAACTGGGCTGACCCACGCCCCGCCGCGGCCGTACGCAGTTAGACTTCACCTGCTCATCGGCATCAGTAGCAGCAACAACAGACAGACCGTCGGCCGCCGCGGCACACGGTTAGGGTCGGCCCAAGGAGTCACGTGGCAGCCATCGACCGGGCGGACAAGTCCTCCCGCGAGGAGGCCCTGCTGCGGGCCTCCCTCAGTGCGATCGCTCCGGGCACCGCACTGCGGGACGGCCTGGAGCGGGTGCTCCGGGCCAACACCGGCGGCCTGATCGTCCTCGGCTTCGACAAGAGCGTGGACGCGCTGTGCACCGGCGGCTTCGTGCTGGACGTCGAGTTCACCGCCACCCGGCTGCGCGAGCTGTGCAAGCTGGACGGCGCGGTGATCCTCGACAAGGACCTCACCAAGATCCTGCGCGCGGGCGTCCACCTGATGCCGGACGCGAACATCCCCACCGACGAGACCGGCACCCGCCACCGCACCGCCGAGCGGGTCAACCGGCAGACCGGCTACCCGGTGGTCGCGGTCTCGCACTCGATGCGGCTGATCGCCATCTACGTCAACGGCGCCCGCCGGGTGCTGGAGGACTCCACCACCGTGCTGTCCCGCGCCAACCAGGCGCTGGCCACCCTGGAGCGCTACAAGCTCCGCCTCGACGAGGTGGCCGGCACGCTGTCCGCGCTGGAGATCGAGGACCTGGTCACCGTCCGGGACGTCTCGGCGGTGGTGCAGCGCCTGGAGATGGTCCGGCTGATCGCGGGCGAGATCGCCGGGTACGTGCTGGAGCTGGGCACCGACGGCCGACTGCTCTCGCTGCAGCTGGACGAGCTGATCGCGGGCGTCGAGCCGGAGCGCGAGCTGGTGGTGCGCGACTACTTCCCGGACCGCGCCGCCAAGAAGGGCCGCACCGTCACCGAGGTGCTCGCCGACCTGGAGGCGCTCACCCACGCCGAGCTGCTCGACCTGCAGACCGTCGCCAAGGCGCTCGGCTACACCGGCACCCCCGAGTCGCTGGACTCCGCGGTCTCCCCGCGCGGCTACCGGCTGCTGGCCAAGGTGCCGCGGCTGCCCAACACCGTCATCGAGCGCCTGGTCGACCACTTCGGCGGCCTGCAGAAGCTGCTCGCCGCCTCCATCGACGACCTGCAGACCGTCGAGGGCGTCGGCGAGACCCGGGCCCGCTCGGTGCGCGAGGGGCTGTCCCGGCTCGCCGAGTCCTCGATCCTGGAGCGGTACGTCTAGTCCTGCTCGGCCTTCGGCGGGTCCACCGTGTAGAGCACCGCGAACAGGGTCGCCTCGACGGCGTCCGGGTCGGTGGAGTCGTCCTGCGCGAACGCCTCGTCCAGCGCCTCGTCGATCCGTGCGCGCAGCCGCCGCAGCCGTTCCGGGCTGAGCCGGAGGGTGGCGTGCGCGAACTTGCCGGCCTGCTTCTCCGGGGACATGTCGACCCGCCCCGCCAGGAAGTACCGCTGGAACTCGGAGCGCACCAGGTCCATCGCGGCCAGCACCGTCTCCAGCACGGCCGGCTGTTCCCCGCCCTCCGTGAACACCTGCGGCGACAGCCGCAGTGACTGCTGCGCCGAGCGGTAGCGGCTCTCCACGATCCCGGAGACCAGCCGGGTCTCCGCCACGTACACCAGCCCGGTCTGCTCCAGCTGCCTGACGTGCCGGTACAGCTTGGTCGGCGCCTCGTCGAGCTCGGCGGCGACCTCCTTCACCGACACCGGTTCCGGGTCGCGCTTCATCAGCACCCCGAGGACGGCCAGCCGCAGCGGGTCCGCCAGAGCCTTCAGCGTCGCGACGTCCGTGACCTCGCGCTCCTTCATCTGATCCACCACGTTCACATTCAGCCATGCCGTCAACGCTTGCGCAATTGTTCACGACCGTGCAACCATTCACGAACGCGTGAATGGTTGCACGGTCGTGAACATCGGCGGAGACATGAACGGGGTGCGAGGGATGACCGCAACACTCGAAACGGAAGCGGGAGCGGGAGCGGCCGTGGTGCCGCTGCGCCGCAACCGCCGCTTCCAGACGCTCTGGGCCGGCTCCGCGTCCGCGATGCTCGGCACCTGCCTCGCCGACACCGCGTACCCGCTGCTGCTGCTCGCGATGACCGGCTCCCCGACGGTGGCCGGGGCGTTCGGCGCCGTCCAGTTCGGCGCCTCCGTGCTGTTCGGCCTGCACGGCGGCACGGTCGCCGACCGGCACGACCGGCGGCGGGTCCTGATCCTCGCCGACACCGCCCGGCTGCTCACCGCGCTCAGCGTCGTGCTCGCCCTGGCCGCCGACCGGCTGACCGTCCCGCACGCGCTGCTCGCCGCCGCCGTCATCGGCGCGACCATGGCCTACGGCGGCCCCGCCCGGATGCTCGCGCTGCGCGCCGTCGTCCCGCCCGAGCAGCTCCGCCAGGCCCTCTCCCAGGACGAACTCCGGGTCAACGGCGCCGCGTTGGCCGGTCCGCCGCTGGCCGGGTTCCTGCTCGGCCTCGGCACCGCCGTGCCCTTCCTGACCACCGTCCTCACCTCCGGCCTCGCCCTCGGCGCGAGCGTCGCCGTCCGCTTCGACTCCCGCCCGGACGCGCCGGATCAGGCGGGCGGCAAGGAGAGGGGCGCCGCGCTCGCCGGCCTGCGCCACCTGTTCGCCCACCGGATGCTGCGCGGCACCGTGCTGGTCGTCTCCGTGCTCAACCTCACCGGCTCGGCGATGCTCCTCGCCGTCATGGTGCTGCTCCGCGACCACGGCACCTCCGAGGCGGGCATCGGCCTGGCCCTCACCGGCGAGGCCGTCGGCGGCCTGCTGGGTGCGCTGCTGGTCTCCCGCCTGCACCGCCTGCTGAGCCCCGGCGTCCTGCTGCTGGCCGTCGCCTGGGCCGCGGTGCTCTCCTTCGCCGCCCCCGCGGCCGCGGCCGGCCCGCTGGTGGTCTTCGCGGCCCTCGCCCTCACCGGGCTCGGCGTGCCCGCCCTGCGCGTCATGCTGGACGTCCTGGTCTTCCAGCGCGTCCCCGAGGCGATGCGCGGCCGCGCCGTGGCCGGCACCATGACCCTCCTGATGGCGGGCCTCCCGCTCGGCACCATGGCCGCGGGCCTGCTGCTCGACCGGCTCCCGGCCCCGACCGTCCTGCTCCTGCTCGCCGCGGCCCTCGCCGTCGCGCTCCTCCCGCTCACCCTCGGCCGCTCGCTGCGCGGCACCGGCTGGAACGCGTAGGCCCCGCCGGGGGGGTCAGCCCTCCAGGCGGAGGGAGGTCCGGGCGGTGAGCGGGCCGCCGGCCGGGCTGGTCAGGTCGGCCTGGACGAGGTAGTTGCCGGGCTGGGCGGGGGTCGGGTCGGGGGTGGCGCACTGGGGCTTGGAGCGGGTGCGGTCCCAGGTGAAGGTCTCGGTGACGCCGCTGTTGCCGCCGATCTGGGCCCAGGCGTCGGTGCGTTCGGGGATGCAGTCGGCGGAGGACCAGACCCGCTCGTTGCTGCTGGAGGTCACGGTCAGGAAGGAGTGCTCGTGCGAGAGGTTGATCCGGCAGCCCGCCCCGGAGGAGTTGCGGATCGTCAGCGCCAGCTTGGGCTTGTCCTTCGCCGCGAACGCGTTCTGCGCGGGGGCCAGCTCCAGCGTGAGCTGCGAGGTGGTGCACACCGGCAGGGCCATCACCTCGGTGGTGTTGACGGCCGGCGAAGCCCCGCCGCCGGGGCGGGAGTTGCCGCCACCGCTGCCGCCGGTCGAACCGCCGCCCGCGCCGCCGCTCGAACCGCCGGAGGAGCTCCCGCCGCCGGTGACGCTGATCTCGCCGCCCGCGCCGCCGCTCGAACCCCCGGAGGAGCCACCGGAGGAACCGCCTGAGGAGCCGCCGGGGCGGGTGGTGATCGCCGGGCCGGTGGGAGAGGCGCCGGGGGTGATGGACTGCGCGGGCGCGGGCTGCGGACTGCTCCCGGCGGCCTTCCGCTTGTCGTCGTCGCCGCCGCCGAACACGAGCAGGCCGATCACGAGGAGGACCACGGCGAGGGCGAGGAGGACCACGACGCGGCGCCGCCAGTAGATCGAGGCGGGCAGCGGTCCGACGGGCTGGCGCAGAGAAGGCACGCGCAAACTCTACGAGACCTTGTGCACCTGTTGACGCATCAACACCTCACCGGGACCACTTCTTTCACATGATCCGCCATTTGGTCCGGAAGGGGGACTCGACACGTCGGTGCGTCGCCCTATAGTCGCCCTCATGGCCTCACCGCACGACCACGCCCCCGCCGGCACCGGCCTCGACCCGGCGCAGATGATCGCCGAGGCGCGACGGGCGTTCTTCGTCATGTTCGGATTCCTGTGCCTGGTCTGGGCGACGCAGCTGGTGAACTGGCTGCTGGACGGGCGGATGGCCATGATGCACGGCATCCGCCCGCACGACCCGGACACCCTCAAGTACCTGCTGACCGCGCCCTTCCTGCACGCGAACTGGCAGCACCTGGAAGGCAATTCGGGCCCGCTGTTCGTGTTCGGCTTCCTCGCCGCCTACCGCGGGGTGCGCAAGTTCCTCGGGCTGACGGCGATGCTGGTGGTGACCAGCGGGATGACGGTGTGGCTGTTCCAGGACGGCGACACGGTGACCGTCGGCGCGAGCGGCCTGGTCTACGGCTACCTCGGCTACGTGGTGCTGCGCGGCCTGTTCGACCGGAACCTGATCGACTCGCTGATCGGCCTGGTGATGGGCGCCTCCTTCGCCTACGTGCTGACCGCGGCCGTCCCGGGCACTCCCGGGGTGTCCTGGCTGGGCCACCTCGGCGGCCTGGTCGGCGGCCTGGTGGGAGCCTGGCTCTTCCGTGACCGGAGCCCGGGACCGGCCGCCGTGCCGTCCGCCGACGGCACCCTGCCGGTGCCCGCCCCGGCCCCCGGCGCGAAGGGCGCCCAGGCGTCGGCGGCCCCGGCCAGCCCGCGGGCGGCCCTGCTCAAGGAGCTCGACGACCTGGGGCTTTAAGCCCGCGGGGCGGGTCGTGGCAGGATCGGGGGACCATGTCTTCCACTGCTCCGACCCTTGCCCCGGGCGCCCTCCAGGCGCTGCACTCGACCGTCATCGGCTGGTACGAGGCCCACGCCCGCGACCTGCCCTGGCGGGCCCCCGACGCCTCGCCGTGGGCCGTGATGGTCAGCGAGTTCATGCTCCAGCAGACGCCCGTGAAGCGGGTGCTGCCCGCGTACGCCGCCTGGCTGGAGCGCTGGCCCACGCCCGCCGACCTGGCCGCGGACGCGCCCGGCGAGGCGGTGCGGATGTGGGGGCGGCTCGGCTACCCGCGCCGCGCGCTGCGGCTGCACGGCGCGGCCGTCGCGATCACCGAGCGGCACGGCGGCGAGGTGCCGAGCGACCACGCGCAGCTGCTGGCGCTGCCCGGGGTGGGGGAGTACACGGCGGCCGCGGTCGCCTCGTTCGCCTTCCGGCAGCGGCACGCGGTGCTGGACACCAACGTGCGCCGGGTGTTCGCCCGGGCCGTCACCGGCGTCGAGTACCCGGCGAACGCCACCACCGCCGCCGAGCGCCGCACCGCGCACGAGCTGCTGCCCGCCACCGACGAGCGGGCCGCCACCTGGGCGGTCGCGGTGATGGAGCTGGGCGCCCTGGTCTGCACCGCCCGCAGCCCGGAGTGCGGCGCCTGCCCGCTGCGCACCGACTGCGCCTGGCAGCGGGCCGGCCGCCCCCCGCACCAGGGCCCGGCCCGCCGCGGGCAGACCTACGAGGGCACCGACCGGCAGGTGCGCGGCAAGCTGCTCGCGGTGCTGCGGGACGCCCACGGGCTGGTCGAGCAGGGGCAACTGGACGTGGTCTGGCCGGACGCGGTGCAGCGCGCCCGGGCGCTGGACGGGCTGGTCGCCGACGGCCTGGTGGAGCCGGTCGGCCCGGGCACCTACCGGCTGCCGCAGTAGGCACCCGCGGACGGACGCGGAACGGCCCGCCGCCCCGGTCGGGGGCGGCGGGCCGTTCGCACGCCGGGTCAGACCCCGGTGGGCCTCAGAGCGCGCCCTCCAGGGCGGCCTCGGCCTTGGCCTCGGCGGCGGTCGGCCCGCCGCGCAGCGGCACCTCGCGCAGGAACAGCGCCGCGACGATGGCGACCACGCTGATCACCGTTCCCCACAGGAAGACGGTGTGCATGCCGTTGGCGATGCCGTGCTGGATCACCGTGACCACCTCGCGCGGCGTGTTCTTCAGCGACTCCGGGGTCATCGAGCCGGTGGCCTGGCCGCCGCCGCCCAGCCCGGCCGCCTTCATGGTGTCGTTCAGCCGGTTGACGTACAGGGTGCCGAACAGCGCCACGCCGAAGGAGCCGCCGATGGTGCGGAACAGGGTGGCGGAGGACGAGGCGACGCCCATGTCCTTCATCTCCACGCTGTTCTGCGCGACCAGCATGGTGACCTGCATCAGGAAGCCCATGCCGGCGCCGAGCACCACCATGTAGCAGGACGAGGTGAAGCTCTTGGTGTCCACGGCGAGGGTGGACAGCAGCAGCGAGCCGCCGGCCATCACGGTGGTGCCGATGATCGGGTAGATCCGGTACTTGCCGGTCTTGGTGATGGCCTGGCCGACCACCAGCGAGACCACCAGCATGCCGAACATCATCGGCATCAGCAGCAGGCCGGAGTTGGTCGCCGAGGCGCCCTGCACGATCTGCTGGTAGGTGGGCAGGAAGGTCACCGCGCCGAACATCGCGAAACCGACGATGAAGCCGATGATCGAGACCATGGTGAAGTTCCGGTTGCGGAACAGCTGGAGCGGGATGACCGGCTCGGCGACCCGCTGCTCGACGTAGCAGAAGCCGATCAGCGAGGCCACGCAGAGGGCGCTCAGGCCGAGGATCTGCTTCGAGCCCCAGGCGTACTCGTGGCCGCCCCAGGTGGTCACCAACACGGCCGAGACGATGCCGACGGTGAGCAGGATCGCACCGAAGTAGTCGATCTTCGCGTTGGAGCGGACCTTGGGCAGCTTCAGCACGACGATGACGAAGGCCAGCGCGATCGCGCCCAGCGGCAGGTTGACGTAGAACGTCCAGCGCCAGTTCAGGTGGTCGGTGATGAAGCCGCCGATCAGCGGGCCGCCGACGGTGGCCAGCGCCATCACGGCGGCGAACAGGCCCTGGTACTTGCCGCGCTCGCGGGGCGGGACCAGCGCGCCCATGATCGACATCACGCCGACCATCAGGCCGCCCGCGCCCAGGCCCTGGACGGCGCGGAAGGCGATCAGCTGGGTCATGCTCTGCGACATGCCGGACAGCGCCGAGCCCAGCAGGAAGATCACGATCGAGACCAGGAACGAGCCCTTGCGGCCGTACAGGTCGCCGACTTTGCCCCAGATCGGGGTGGAGGCGGCGGTGGCCAGGGTGTACGAGGTCACCACCCAGGACATGTGCTCGGCGCCGTGCAGCTCGCCGACGATGGTGGGCATCGCGGTGCCGACGATCAGGTTGTCGAGCATGGCGAGCAGCATGGTGATGACCAGGCCGACCATCACCAGGCGGATCTCGCGGTGCGGGCGCTGCTCGAACTCGTCGGGCTTCCCGAGTGCGACGACGGGTTCCTCCGGAACCGCCGCTGACTGCTGGGTTGTCATGGTGCGTCTCTCCCGGGGCGCAGGTGCCGCGGGGTGCCGCGGCGGTACTTACTTGACGACCGGCTAGTTAATCGTCGTCCGGCACGGTAAGTTGTTCCCTAGCCGGTCGTCAAGCCAGTTTCGAAACAGCGCCCCTGGGCAGGGAGAATGCCAACAGAACCGCGCCTTGACACCCGTCCGCACCCGCTCACCGAGGCAGGCCTTCCGCGATGACCACCACCCAGAGCCCCCGCAGCGACACCAGAGCGCGGATCATCGACGTGGCCCTGGAGCTGTTCGCCGAGCACGGCTACGAGAAGACCTCGCTGCGGGAGATCGCCGACCGCCTCGGCGTCACCAAGGCGGCCCTCTACTACCACTTCAAGACCAAGGACGACATCGTCCGCGGCATCGTCGAGAAGATGGCCGCCCCGCTCGACGACGCCATCGCCTACGGCGAGGGCAAGCCCTGGTCGCCCGCGCTGCGCGACGAACTGCTGCGCCGGTTCGCGGCCGGGATGGGCGAGCGGGCCCCGCTGCTGCGCTTCTTCCACGAGAACCAGCCCGCACTGCGGGAGTCCGCGGCCGGGCTGGCGTTCAAGGACCGGATGATCCGGATGATCGCCCTGCTGCACGGGCCGGAGCCGACCTTCCGCGACAAGCTGCGCGCCACCGTCGCGCTGACCTCCGTGCACTCGGCGATGTTCCTGCTCAAGGCCGAGCTGTGCGAGCCCGGCCAGCCGGTCGCCTCGGTCGAGGAGGCGATGGACGCCGCGCTGGAGGTCGCCCTGGAGGTCGCGGCCCGCATCGAGCCGGCCGCCCGCTAGGCACGCGCCGAGCCGCCCGCGCGGTGGGCGCGGACGGCTCGGCGGTGCGGCGGTGCGGGAGTGGCGGGCGGCGGATCAGAAGTTGTTCGCGCCGTGCTGCTTCAGGTAGCCGACCGGGTCGATCACCTTCGCGTACTGGTTCGCGGTGCGGATCTCGAAGTGCAGGTGCGGGCCGTGCGAGTTGCCGGTGTTGCCGGACTTGCCGACCTGCTGGCCCGCGTCCACGTGCTGCCCGGCCTTCACGCCCAGCTGCGACAGGTGCGCGTACTGCGCGAAGCGGCCGTCGGAGAGCTTCAGCACGATCTGGTTGCCGTAGGCGCCCGCGTAGCCGGAGGAGACGACGGTCGCGTCGCCGACCGCCAGCACCGGGGTGCCGACCGAGACCGCGAAGTCGGTGCCGGTGTGGTAGCCGGCCGCGTACGCGGCGTTGGTCTTGTGGTACGGGTTGCTGATCGTCGCGCCCGGCGCGGGGGAGGACCAGGACGGCTTGGCCGGCTCCGGGGTCGGCGTCGGCTCGGGCGCCGGGGCCGGAGCGGGCGCCGGGGCCGGGGCGGGCGCCGGGGCGGCCTGCTGCTCGGCGGGCTGCTCGGTCTGCGGCTGCGGCTGCTGCTCGGCCTGCTGCGGCTGCTCGGCGGCGGGGGCCGGGGCCTGCTCGGCGGCCTGCTGGCCGGTGGCCTGCTGGCCCGCGCCCGCGTCCGTGCTCGGCGCCTGTCCGGGGACGAGCAGCTCGGTGCGCTGCTCGCTGCGGCTGGCCTGCTCGTGCTGGCCGTCGCCGTGCTGCGCGGTGCTCTGCTCCAGGGCGGCGGCGAGCGTGTTCTTCACGCTCTTGACCTGCGCGCTCTCGGCGGCGGGCTCGTTCGGCAGGCGGAAGCCCGGCTGCGCGTCGCCGTCGCTGCCGCCGGCGGCGGTGGCCGTGACGGCGGTGGCGGCGGCCTGGTCGGCCGGGTGCGAGCCCTGCGCGAGGGCCTGGCCGGTCGGGACCAGCAGCGCGCCGGCGGCGACCACGGCCGCGCCGGAGGCGAGCGCCTTGGCGGGGGCCAGCCGGGCGGTGGTGAGCGGGCGGGCGGACAGCACGGAGCGGACGTGGCGCGTGGTGGTCGCCTGGAGAAGCCGGCGGCCGGTGGCGGGGAGAGAACGCATCGGGAGTCGGAACCTCACGGACGGGGCCAGTGCGGGGCCGAGCCGGTGCGGCTCGCCGAACTGGTGGAACGACTCCGGTGTAAACGACCGGGATGCGTAGGCCCAAGAGTGTGACCTACGACGGTCCGTAGTGCACAAGTCGGGCAAAAGGGCCCCCGGAGCCAGGAGCGGCCCGGGTTTTCCCGCCCCAAACCTCCTATCCCGGGTCGTATGTCGGAAATGTGCTGTGAGCAGCGCCACCGGAAGCCGACCGGTTTGGGCCCGAACGGGGCCGGGTACAACCGGCTTTCGAACCAGCTGCACCATCCGATCCACCTCACCGTCGGAGATGATCAGCTGATGAACGACACCCCTGTTCTGGACCGCCGCTTCCGCACCCGCCGCCAGGCCGACCGCCTGCTCTCCGGCAGCCGCCCGCAGACCGTCCGCGAGTCCCTGGCCTCCCTCGCCGCCCTGGCCGACGACCCCCACCCGCTGGACGAACCCGTCGACATGTACGGCAACGGCATCGTCCGCACCCTGGAGCGCCGCACCGCCGAACTGCTCGGCAAGCCCGACGCCGCCTACTTCCCGACCGGGACGATGGCCCAGCAGGCCGCCCTGAAGACCTGGGCCGACACCCACGGCCCGGTGGTCGCCATGCACCCGCTCGCCCACCCCGAGGTGCACGAGCGCCGCGCCCACCAGGTGCTCTCCGGCCTGCGCAGCGTCCCGCAGACCGGCGCCCGGCGGCACCCCACCGCCGCCGAGCTGGCCGCCCTGGACGAGCCGTACGACGTGCTGATGCTGGAGCTGCCGCTGCGCGACGCGGGCTTCGTGCTGCCCGACTGGGCGGAGCTGGAGGCGCTGTACGAGCTGGCCGAGCAGCAGGGCCGCCCGGTCCACCTGGACGGCGCCCGGCTCTGGGAGTCCGCCCCGCACCTGGGCCGCACCCTGCCGGAGGTCTGCGCCCGGGCCGGGTCGGTGTACGTCTCCTGCTACAAGTCGCTCGGCGGCCACAGCGGCGCCCTGGTCGCGGGCGAGGAGGAGTACGTTCGCCGGATCAAGGTCTGGCGGCACCGCTACGGCGGCAACCTCTGGCAGCAGTGGCCCGCGGTGCTCTCCGCCCTGGCCGGCCTGGAGCGCGAACTGCCCCGCCTGCCCGGGTACGTGGCGCACGCCAAGGTGGTCGCCGCCGCGCTCGCCGAGGCCCCCGGCGCCCGGGTCAACCCCGCCCCGCCGCACACCCACCAGTTCCAGTTCTGGCTGCCGCACCCCGCCGAGCGGTTGAACGAGGCCGGCTACCGGCAGGCCGAGGAGCAGGGCGTCGCGCTATTCGGCGGCTGGCGCGAGCCCGGTCCGCAGCCCGGCCTGTCGATGACCGAGGTGACGGTGCTCGCCGACGCCGAGCAGTGGAGCGCCAAGGAGGTCACCGAGGCCCTGGAAGCCTTCCTCGCCCTGCTCTGAGCCGCCCCCCGCCCCCAGGACCGCCCCGCTCCGGGCACGCGAAGGGCCCCGGCGGTCTGGAGACCGCCGGGGCCCGCACGCACTACCGATCAGACGGTCACTTCCGGACGGGAGAGACCTTGATCATGGCCTCCAGGTTGTTGCCGGACTGCCACAGCACCTCGATCTGGGTGCGGGTGTCCGGGACCTGGACGCCGCTGTACGGGTTCTCGTTGAACCAGTACTTGGTGGTGTGGTCGTTGAAGACCGTCACCCCGCGCGAGCTCGGGATCTTGGTCGCCACGTCGGCCTTGTGCAGGCTCAGGCCGTCGGTGCGCTCGAAGCCGAAGGTCGCGTCGTATGACTGGAAGCGCGGACGCATCAGGGTGCCGTCGTTCCACTTGATCGGCGCCGGGTGGGCGTCGACCGGCAGGATCAGGCCCTGGCCCGGGTGGGTGGCGACGTTGTTGTCGGACTGCGAGGAGTCCCACAGCCAGATCAGGATGCCGTTCTGGTTGGCGTAGTGCTCCACCCAGTCCGGACGCGCGGCCGAGCCGAAGTTGTACGGGCCGGTCTTCAGCGTGGTGTCGAAGGACACGTACTGGCGGTTCTCGACCAGGTAGTGCTGGTCGTAGTCCTTGGAGAACTTGCCGGAGATCCGCGAGAAGCCGTCGGCGGTCCAGCCGTTGTCGCCGTTCTCGGCGCCGTCGGTGAACAGGGCCGCGCCGTCCGCGGTCACCGCGATGTTGTCCAGGGCCAGGCCCTTGTAGTGGACGCCGCCGTCGGTGGTGTTGTGGAAGCGGACCTTGACGGCCTTCCCGGCGTACGCGTTCAGCGAGAAGGACAGGTCGCCCCACGCGCCGTTCGAGCTGCCGTTGATCGCGTTGTCCGGCAGCGCGGTGCCGTTGAAGGTGCCGGCCAGCGCGGTCCAGTTCTTGCCGCCGTCGGTGGAGACCTCGGCGTACGCGTAGTCGTAGTCCGTCTCCAGCTCGTACCAGGCCTTCGCGGTCAGCGTGGCCGAGGACTTGCCGGTCAGGTCGACGTCACGGGTCAGCGAGACGTTCAGGTCGTCGGCGCTGCCGCTCCACCACTCGTTGCCACCCTCGAACGGGGTGTTGATCTCGGTGGTGACGGTCTTCGGCGGCAGGTTGACGACCAGGCCCTGCTTGCGCTTGGTGTTGTACTCCACCGGGCCCAGCAGCGAGAGCGAGGTCTGGCCGGCCTTGGCGGTGTCGAAGTTCAGCCAGCCCAGCTTGAGCTTCGACCAGACGTCCAGGTCGTTCGGCATGTCGCCGATCTCGTTCTTGCCCTCGCCCAGCCAGGAACCGGAGGACATCAGCGACCAGAAGCCGACCGAGTTGTCGACGCCGGGGGTGCCGGTGGTGTCGTACAGGTCCGGCAGGCCGAGGTCGTGGCCGTACTCGTGGGCGAACACGCCCAGGCCGCCGTTCTCCGGCTGCATGGTGTAGTCGCCGACCCACAGGCCGGTGGCGCCGATCTGGGTGCCGCCGAGCTTGTTGTTGTCCGGGCCGGTCTTGCCCGCCTGGTTGGCGTACGCGTACGAGCGGTGCGCCCACAGCGCGTCGGTGCCCTGCACGCCGCCGCCGGCCGACTGGTCCTCACCGGCGTGGACGATCTGGAAGTGGTCCAGGTAGCCGTCCGGCTCGTTGAAGTTGCCGTCGCCGTCGTAGTCGTAACGGTCCCACTGGTCGTACTGCGCCAGGTCGGCCTTGATCTGGGCGTCGGTGCGGCCCTTGGCCTTCTGGTCGGCGACCCAGGCGTTGATGCCGTCGCGGATCAGGTCCTGCGCGTTGGCGCAGACGTGCTGGCCGCAGTAGTCCGAGCCGTAACGGGCCTCGTTCCACGGCACCCGCACCCAGTCGGTGACCAGGCCGTCGACCGAGTACCGGCCGGAGGACTGGCGCTCGTAGTAGGTCTTCAGCGAAGGCTTGTCCTTCGCGAAGTAGACGTCCTGGTAGTGCGCCTGGTTGTAGTCCGCCTGCCAGGCCGTCGAGTTGTCCTTCGCGCGGTCCGGAGCGGCGATCTGGTTGTGCGCCGGGCCGGGCGTGCCACCGTACTTGACCTTGCCGTCGGCGGTCTTGGTGGTGGTGTCCACCTGGTCGCCGAAGTCGACGAGGATGGTGAAGATCTTGTCGGTGCGCTCGCGGGAGAGCTCGACGTACTTGTCGCGGCCCAGCTTGATCGAGGAGCCGCTGCCGTGCTGCTCGACCTTCGCGGTGCCGTTGACCAGCTGCTCCACCGCGGCGGTCTGCTCGGCCTGCTGCTTCTCGGCCAGCGGGCTCTGCAGCTCGCGCGGGACGCTGTCGTTCTGGATGACGTCGGCCGGGTCAGTGATCCTCGTGTCGGCCGGGGCGGCCACGGCCGTGCCCGGCAGCATCCCGGCGCCCAGCGCGGCGGTCACCGCGACGGCGGCGGAAGCCGCGACAGCCCTCTTGGTTATTTTCAACGTGGTGACGTCCTCCCCTTACCGGTGGGGCTGGTGGCCGGACCGGTGTACCAATGCAAGACAGGTGGACGACATTTGACCCAAGGTCCGGTAAAAAAGAAAGACCTTGACCATGGCATGGCCACGCCGCTATGCTCCCGCAACCCCGATCGACTGACGATCCGTCAATCTACCCGCAGTCCCTGGGCGGCCCGGTTCGGTCGTGCCCGCACCGAGGCGTGTCGTACCCGTTCGGCGGCCTCCGGGGCCCGCATTCACAGCACACGGAAACCTAAACAGTTTTTCAACTGAAAAGCAGGGCGCGAAAAAGCCGCCGCCCCCGACCGGGTCAGGTCGGGGGCGGCGGCTTGTGGAGCGCTTTGCGGCGCTATTACTTGGTCAGGTCCGGCCCGGTCGCCGAGACCGCGGCCGGGGTGTCCGCCACCGGGGACTTCTCCTCGCCGCGGAAGGTGAACTTGGCTTCCTTGCCCTCGCCCTCCACGCCGACGACCACGATGTGGCCGGCCCGCAGCTCGCCGAACAGGATCTTCTCGGACAGGTGGTCCTCGATCTCCCGCTGGATCGTGCGGCGCAGCGGACGCGCGCCCAGGATCGGGTCGTAGCCGCGCTTGGCCAGCAGCTGCTTGGCCTCGACGCTGAGCTCGATGCCCATGTCGCGGTCCTTCATCCGCTGGTCCACCTTGGCGATCATCAGGTCGACGATCTCGATGATGTTCGCCTCGGACAGCTGGTGGAAGACCACGATGTCGTCGACGCGGTTGAGGAACTCGGGACGGAAGTGCTGCTTGAGCTCCTCGCCGACCTTCGCCTTCATCCGCTCGTAGCCGGTCTGGACGTCGCCCGTGGCCGCGAAGCCCAGGTTGAAGCCCTTGGAGATGTCCCGGGTGCCGAGGTTGGTGGTCATGATGATGACCGTGTTCTTGAAGTCCACGACCCGGCCCTGGGAGTCGGTCAGGCGACCGTCCTCCAGGATCTGCAGCAGCGAGTTGAAGATGTCCGGGTGGGCCTTCTCGACCTCGTCGAAGAGGACGACCGAGAACGGCTTGCGGCGCACCTTCTCGGTGAGCTGGCCGCCCTCCTCGTAGCCCACGTACCCGGGCGGGGAGCCGAACAGCCGCGAGACGGTGTGCTTCTCCGAGAACTCGGACATGTCGAGCGCGATCAGCGCGTCCTCGTCCCCGAACAGGAACTCCGCCAGGGTCTTGGACAGCTCGGTCTTACCGACGCCGGACGGGCCGGCGAAGATGAACGAGCCGCCGGGGCGCTTCGGGTCCTTCAGACCGGCCCGGGTGCGGCGGATCGCCTGGGAGAGCGCCTTGATGGCGTCCTCCTGGCCGATGACCCGCTTGTGCAGCTCGTCCTCCATGCGCAGCAGGCGCGAGGACTCCTCCTCGGTCAGCTTGAAGACCGGGATGCCGGTGGCGGTGGCCAGGACCTCGGCGATGAGCTCCTCGTCCACCTCGGCCACGACGTCCATGTCGCCGGCCTTCCACTCCTTCTCCCGCTTGGCCTTCGCCTGGAGCAGCTGCTTCTCGTTGTCGCGCAGCGACGCGGCCTTCTCGAAGTCCTGCGCGTCGATCGCGGACTCCTTCTCCCGGCGGACCTCGGCGATCTTCTCGTCGAACTCGCGCAGGTCCGGCGGCGCGGTCATCCGGCGGATGCGCATCCGGGAACCGGCCTCGTCGATCAGGTCGATCGCCTTGTCCGGCAGGAAGCGGTCCGAGATGTACCGGTCGGCCAGGGTCGCGGCGGCGACCAGGGCGGCGTCGGTGATCGAGACCCGGTGGTGCGCCTCGTAGCGGTCGCGCAGGCCCTTGAGGATCTCGATGGTGTGCGGGAGCGAGGGCTCGGCGACCTGGATCGGCTGGAAGCGGCGCTCCAGCGCGGCGTCCTTCTCCAGGTGCTTGCGGTACTCGTCCAGCGTGGTGGCGCCGATGGTCTGCAGCTCACCGCGGGCCAGCATCGGCTTCAGGATGGAGGCGGCGTCGATCGCGCCCTCGGCGGCGCCCGCGCCGACCAGGGTGTGCAGCTCGTCGATGAACAGGATGATGTCGCCGCGGGTGCGGATCTCCTTGAGGACCTTCTTCAGGCGCTCCTCGAAGTCACCGCGGTAGCGCGAACCGGCGACCAGGGCGCCGAGGTCCAGCGTGTAGAGCTGCTTGTCCTTCAGCGTCTCCGGGACCTCGCCCTTGACGATCGCCTGGGCCAGGCCCTCGACCACGGCGGTCTTGCCGACGCCGGGCTCGCCGATCAGCACCGGGTTGTTCTTGGTGCGGCGGGACAGCACCTGCATGACCCGCTCGATCTCCTTCTCGCGCCCGATCACCGGGTCGAGCTTGGC
This sequence comes from Kitasatospora phosalacinea, assembly GCF_030268885.1. Classification (GTDB taxonomy): domain Bacteria; phylum Actinomycetota; class Actinomycetes; order Streptomycetales; family Streptomycetaceae; genus Kitasatospora; species Kitasatospora phosalacinea_C. Next base: position 63,969 of record NZ_BSSA01000006.1, on the reverse strand, counting down.
CTCGCGGGCGGCCTGCGTCAGGTTGCGGCCGAACTGGTCGAGCACCAGGGAGGTGGACGGGGTGCCCTCGGCCGGGCCGCCGGCCGTGGCGGACTCCTTGCCGCTGCCGGCCTGGTAGCCGGACAGCAGCTGGATCACCTGCTGGCGCACCCGGTTCAGGTCGGCGCCGAGCTTCACCAGGACCTGGGCGGCGACGCCCTCGCCCTCGCGGATCAGGCCGAGCAGGATGTGCTCGGTGCCGATGTAGTTGTGGCCGAGCTGGAGGGCCTCGCGGAGCGACAGCTCCAGGACCTTCTTCGCCCGGGGGGTGAAGGGGATGTGGCCGGACGGGGCCTGCTGGCCCTGGCCGATGATCTCCTCGACCTGCTGGCGGACCGCCTCGAGCGAGATGCCGAGGCTCTCCAGCGCCTTTGCGGCGACACCCTCGCCCTCATGGATCAGGCCCAGGAGGATGTGCTCGGTGCCGATGTAGTTGTGGTTGAGCATCCGGGCTTCTTCCTGTGCCAGGACGACAACCCGCCGCGCGCGGTCGGTGAACCTCTCGAACATCGTTAATCGCTCCTCAGAGCGGTCGGTCAGTTCGGGGGCCGTCCCCGCCCTGTCCTTCCGCATGCTAGTCCCGCTCAGCAGCGCGGCTACGGAACTCCCGCGGAGCGGGAGCAACATGCTGCGCGACCAGCCGACACCTTTCCCAACCTGATGCTGGGAGACGGTGTTCCCAGCGGCGGGCCCGATGCACCGGATCCCGCTACGCCAACGGCGAACACGGTTCGGTGGAACCGGCTGACCGACCCCGCGACGTGCTGCGTCCGGGCTCCGAAGACCCCGTCCACCAGCATTCATACCCGGTAATCCGGCGGGTTTCGCGCGGTTTCCGCGGGGTGCTTGTTCGCCTGGCGAGAAGTCCGCCGACCCGGTCCGCGGGGTGACGGAACATCAGGTCGGTCGCGGGCGGCGTACCGCCGTACCGGTGGCGGTCGCGTGACCGCCCGGCCCCTCCAGCGTTGCACAGGTCGTGACCCGTCCGCCGCCGCTCGCCCCGGCCGCACCGCCCGCGGCCGCGCTCTGGCGCGGGTCGGACCGGGTGACCGCCCCGCTGGGGCCCGCCCGGGCCGCGCTGGGCCGCCTGGAGCGCCTCGGGCACCGCACCGGGCCGGTGCTGCGGCGGGCCGACCGGGCGGCCTTCCTGCTCGCCCCCGGGGCCGCCGAGCCGGTGCCCGAACTGCTCCGCTGGCTCGGCTGGGGGCCGGAGCTGCGGCTGCCGATCGGAACGGGCGCGGCGCACCCGGGGAACCCCCGGGTGCCCGAACCGCGGAGCGCCGACTGGCTGCGGGCCGGGACCGTACGCCCCGCCCTGGACCTGCGCTCGCCCGACCTGCTCCGCCTGCTGGACGCGCTGGCGGACGCCTGCGCGCGGGAACGGCTGGGCCTGCCGCCCGCCCGCTGAGAGCCGCGCGGGCTCAGGAGGCGTGGGCCCGCTCGTACGCCTCGCGCACGTTGCTCGGGACGCGGCCGCGGTCGTTGACCGCGTGGCCGTTCTCCTTCGCCCAGGTGCGGATCTTGGCGGTGTCGGCCTGACCGGCCGAGGCGGCCCGCCCGGAGCTCCGTCCGCCGCTGCCGCCGCGCCGCGGGGCGGTCAGCCGGCCGCTCTGCTTGCGGCCCTTCTCGACGTACGGGGCGAGCAGGACGCGCAGCTTCTCCGCGTTGTCGCTCTTCAGGTCGATCTCGTAGGCCACGCCGTCCAGGGCGAACGTCACCGTCTCGTCCGCGGATCCGCCGTCGAGATCGTCTTCCAGAATGACCTGAACCCTCTGTGCCACGGGCTTCCCTTTCCGCGATAACGATCCATTGCCTAGAGAAAGGAAAGCGCCTTTCACCGGAAAACACAAACCCCTGTGTCGCAGGTCGCGCCGCCGGGCATGACTCACAGGTGCAGCAGCATCCGCGAGTTGCCCAGCGTGTTCGGCTTCACCCGCTCCAGGTCGAGGAACTCGGCGACGCCTTCGTCGTACGAGCGCAGGAGTTCTTCATAGACTTCCGTGGCCACGGCGGCGGGGTCTGCCGTACGATCGTCGTTTTCGCCGATCTCCACGAAGCCGTGTTTCGAGAAGAACGGCACCTCGAACGTCAGGCAGAAAATCCGACGGACGCCGAGCCAGCGCGCGGTCTCCAGCAGCTTGTCCAGCAGCTGGTGCCCGATGCCGAGCCCCTTGCAGACCGGGTCCACCGCGAGGGTGCGCACCTCGGCGAGGTCCTCCCACATCACGTGGAGCGCCCCGCAGGCCACCACCCGGCCGTCCTCGTCGCGTTCGGCCACCCAGAACTCCTGGACGGATTCGAACAGCGTGACGGTCGGCTTGTCGAGCAGAATCCCGTTCCGGGAGTAGGTGTCGATGAGCCGGCGGATGGCGCGCACGTCGGTGGTCCGCGCACGGCGGATGGTGACCTCCATGCCGGGGAACGTTATCGTGCCGCGGGCGGCCCGGTCTCCTCGGTATCGGCGCCCGCCACCCGCAGTGCGTCGCGCAGCCACTCGCGCTGTTCCGGCGACATCATCCCGAAGAAGTGCACCAGGGCCGCGGCCGGATTGTCGCTCGTCGCCCACGCGTCGTTCATCAGCGCGGCGGTGTACGCCTCCCGGGAGGAGACCGGTTCATATCGGTACGCGCGCCCCGCGCGCTCGCGGCGCACCCAGCCCTTTCGGTGGAGCTTGTCCAGCACCGTCATCACGGTGGTGTAGGCGATTTCGCGTTCCGACCGCAGATCCTGCAGAACCTCCCGAACCGTGACCGGGCGGTTCCACTGCCACACCCGGGTCATGATGTCGTTCTCGAGTTCTCCGAGTTGCCGCACCATAGTGCCGCCAAGGATAGGACCGATGCGGACAAATGGCGGCAAACGTCAAACGCGGCGGCGCGCCGCTCCCCGGAGGGGGAACGGCGCGCCGCCGCGGTGGCCGCTATTCGGCGGCGGAACGCGCGGCCATGGCCTCGGCCGCGGCGTCCTCCTTCGCCTTCTGGGCGCCGCCCTGGCTGCGGATGATGGCCCGCACCAGGAAGGCGAAACCGACCGCCATGACCAGCGGCGGGACGATCGCGCTGACGTACTCCACGGTTACTCCTCGGTGGTGTCGGACTCGGCCGCCCCGACGGGCTGCCCGCTCTTCGCGGCCTTCTCGCTCTTCTCGGCCTTCTCGGCCTTCTCCGGCTTCACCAGCGGGAAGAGCACCGTCTCGCGGATGTTCTTGCCGGTGAGCAGCATGATCAGGCGGTCCACGCCCAGGCCGAGGCCGCCGGTGGGCGGCATCGCGTACTCCAGGGCGCGCAGGAAGTCCTCGTCCAGCTGCATCGCCTCGACGTCGCCGCCGGCCGCCAGCAGGGACTGCGCGGTCAGCCGGGCGCGCTGCTCGACCGGGTCGATCAGCTCGGAGTAGGCGGTGCCGATCTCGGTGCCGAAGATCACCAGGTCCCACTTCTCCGCGACGCCCTCGATCGAGCGGTGCTGCCGGGTCAGCGGGGAGACCGAGGTCGGGTAGTCCTTGATGAAGGTCGGCTTGATCGCGTGGTGCTCCAGCAGGCGCTCGATCAGCTCCAGGACGATCTGGCCGTGGTCCCAGTTCGGGTCCAGGTACTGGTCCAGGTCGTGCTCGGCGGCCAGCGCACGCAGCTCCTCGACGGAGGTGGCGGGGGTGACCTCGGTGCCCAGGTGCGCGGAGATGCCCGGGTAGACCGAGACCTCCTCCCAGGGCTCGGCCAGGTCGATCTCGTGCTCGGTGCCGTCCGGGCCGACGCCCTTGACCACGGTGGTGCCCAGCGCGTCCCGGGCGGCGTTGACGATGATCGCCCGGATCAGCTCGGCCTGGGTGTCGTAGTCGCCGTACGCCTCGTACGACTCCAGGGCGGTGAACTCCGGGTTGTGGGTGGCGTCCGCGCCCTCGTTGCGGAAGTTCCGGTTGATCTCGAAGACCTTCTCGGCGCCGCCGACCACCAGGCGCTTGAGGTACAGCTCGGTGGCGATGCGCAGGTACAGCTCGATGTCGTACGCGTTGATGTGGGTCTTGAACGGGCGGGCGTTGGCGCCGCCGTGGATCGGCTGCAGCATCGGGGTCTCGACCTCGAGGTAGCCGCGGTCCTCGTAGGTGCGGCGGATCGAGCGGATCACCTTGGTGCGCAGCTGCAGCATCTCGCGCGCCTCGGGGTTCACGATCAGGTCCACGTAGCGCTGGCGGACCCGGGCCTCCGGGTCGCTCAGGCCCTTGTGCTTGTCGGGCAGCGGGCGCAGGCACTTCGCGGTGAGCTCCCAGCGGTCGACCATCACGCTGAGCTCGCCGCGCTTGGAGGTGATCACCTCGCCCTCGACGCCGACCTGGTCGCCGAGGTCGATGTCGCCCTTCCAGGCGGCCAGCCGCTCCGCACCCAGCTTGTCCAGGGAGAGCATCACCTGGAGGTCGCCGGAGCCGTCGCGCAGCGTGGCGAAGCAGAGCTTGCCGCCGGTGCGGGCCAGGACCACCCGGCCGGTGACGCCGACCCGCTCGCCGGTGGCGGTGTCCGGGGCCAGGTCGGGGTGCTTCTCGCGCAGCTCGGCGATGGTGGTGGTGCGGGGGAAACCGACCGGGTACGGGTCGATGCCGGCCGCCCGGAGCCGGTCCAGCTTCTCGCGCCGGACGCGCATCTGCTCGGGGAGGTCGTCGGTCGCGGGAAGGGTGCTCTGATCGCTCACCCCACCAGGGTAGCCAGCCTCACGGCCTGCTCCGCCACGGGATATCCGGGTGGCGGCCCCGGACGCGCCGGTGCCCCGGGGCGCCCGTGCGGGCGGCCCGGGGCACCGGGGAGGTCACTGCTGTGCGCCGGCCTTGCGACGGCGGGTGACGAGGACCACGCCGCCGCCCAGCGCGATGGCGCCGATGCCCAGGGCGAGCACGGTGCCGCTGCCCTGGCCGCCACCGGTGGAGGCCAGGCTGCCGGTGCCGCCGGTGGTTCCGCCGGTGGTGCCACCGGTGCCGTTCCGGCTCGTGCTCGCGCTCGGCGAGGGCGCGGCCGACGAGCTGCTCGGGGCGGGCGCGGGGGAGGCGGACGGGTCGGTGCCGCCGGTCCCGGTGCCGGTCGAGGGGCTCGGCTGCGGGGACGGCGTGCCGGTGGAGGCCTCGCCGCCGAGGGCGACGGTCACCACGTCGTTGGCCTTGTTGTGGTCCCAGGGCTTGCCGCTCTCCTGGTTGTCCTCGCCCAGCGAGGGCAGGGTCACCACGGCGGAGAGCTTCGCCGCCGGGTCGGCCTGGACGGTGAAGTCGAAGGAGGCCCGGTAGCCGTTCTTGACGTAGGGCGTGGTCGAGCAGGTGAAGGCGTTGACCGCGGGGTCCGTGCTGGCCGGGCGGCAGTTGTCCGGCTTCTGCAGGACCTTGGCCTGCGCGGGCAGGTCCACCCGGACGTCGGCCGGGTGGGTGCCGCTGCGCCAGTCGATCGACGCCGGGCCGTTGTTGACCAGGCCGACGGTCAACTTGCCCTGCTGCTTGCCCGCTTCGGGCGCCCAGCTACCGGTGGCGGCGAAGTCCGCGGTGTTCGGGACGGTCGCCTGCAGGCTGAGGTAGTTGCCGCGCTCGAAGTCGATCACCCCGTTGGGGGTGCTGTTGTCCGGCTTGCCGACGACGGTCAGCTTGGCGGAGGACTGCCCCGGGACGAAGTGGAACTGGCCCAGCCAGCCGCTCAGGTCCGGTGCGGTCGTGGTGACCTGGACGTCCTCGTACGAGTAGTACGCGTCGGAGCCGACCTTGAAGCCGATCGGGGACAGCGTGACCGTCTCGCCGGGCTCCACCGCCGTGTGGACGGTGCAGATCTGGATGTCGCCCTTGGTGGAGTACTGGCAGTTGGAGAACTGCGGCAGGAAGGTGAGCTCCATCCCGCCGGTGAAGGTCAGGTAGAGCTGGGAGGCGGGGAGCTGGCCCTTGTTGGTGATCTTGAGTTCCGGAGTCCAGGTGTCGCCGGGCTTGAGGTCCCGGTTGGTCGGGAGCTCCTCGCCCACCAGGTTGCTGCCGCCGAGGGTCACCTTGGTGTCGGCGGAGGCGGTCGCGCCGTTGAACACCGCGGTGGTGTGCAGGACGGCGGAGCTGCCCGCGGGCTTGGCGGCGTCGGGGCCGTACAGGTAGAGGTCCAGGCCCTGCTTGCCGCCGTACATCGACATCGCGTCGCAGGTCAGCACCTGCCCGGAGGTGGTGCAGCCGTGGGACAGGACCGAGACCGAGGCGATGCCCTGCAGCGGGGCCAGGTCGACGGTGACCTTGCCCATGGCGCTCATCGGGGCGTTGGAGAGCGTCAGGTCCAGGTGGACCCGGGTCGAGTCGCTGCTGTGGTCCGGGGCCGTGGAGTGCGGGTCGACCGCGACGGCGTCGGGGGCCTCGATCTTCAGCGTGCTGTCGGCCGCGTGGGCGGCCGGGGCGACGGCGCCGCCCAGGGCGAGCGCGGCCAGGGTGGTGGCCAGCCCGAGCGAACGGGAGCGCGAGGTGCGCATGATCCCCCCAAAGGGTTCCGTGTGCACGGTGTGTGCGGGAAGACCCTAGGGTCGGGTTCCGGCCACCGAGGGTGCTCGAACCGGACACTTCGGGGCAGGGAGGTTCGTATCAGATCGAAGTTTTGCCGAATTTTTACCAAAGGGGTCGGGCCCCCTCCGGAGCGGAGGGGGCCCGCGGGGTGACGGGGCGTCAGCCGTCGGTGCCGGTGGCGAGTTCCGGGCGGTTCTCGTCGTCCGGGGGGTCCTGGTGGGGGGCCGGGCGGGAGCGGCGGCCGAAGAGTTCGGCGGGGGTGGGCATCCGGCGGGGACGGGGGCGGTCGGCGGGGGGCTGGGATTGCTGGTCGCTCATCGGGAACCGTCCTCCAACTGGGGTGGCGGGCTGGGGTTCGGGCGCGGGGCTGGGCACCGCGGCGAGGTGCCGCTGTCCGGAGCCGAGGGAGAGCCGCTCGCGAACCTCGGCCTCGGCGAGCGCGTGGCAGCGTCCGGCGAGCCGGGAGCGGCGGGCCCGTTCGTGCGGTCCGCACGGCTGGCGGGACAGTGAGCGCAGCGCCGACAGGTCCTCGGCGGTGGGCAGGTAGCCGTCGGTGACGGCCTCCTCCAGGCGGTCCAGGTAGCCCCGGGCGCTGCCGGGCAGGGCGGCGCGGTAGCGGGTCAGGTCGGTGAGCATGAAGGCGCGCAGCCGCCCGCCCTCCTGGACCGCCTCGTCGATCGCCTCGGTGAGCCGAAGCGCGTCCTGGACGTCCTCCGCCCACAGTTCGACGGCCGCGGCGGGCGCCGGGAGCCGGTCGGGGGCGGCCGGGTAGAGGGCTTGGGCGAGGACACGGCGCAGCACCCGGACTTCGTCGGCGCTGAAGGCCATGCCGCCGCGCGATCCGTGTGGCGTTGGCATGGGTCGACAGTACGTGGCGTACGTCCGACTTATGGCGATTGAGGACGTGTTTGTCCCGATTGGCCTATGAGATGGTGCATTCGCTCCCGAGCTGCGGTGGAGGGACGCGACGGGCCCCGGACCCCCGTCCGAGGGGGCCGGGGCCCGGGGGCCGACGGGGCGTCAGGCGGCGGTGGCCGGGCGGTTGCGCTCGAAGATCAGGCGCAGGCCGATCAGGGTCAGCCAGGGCTCGTGCACGTCGATCGAGTCGGCCTCGCCCAGCACCAGCGGGGCCAGCCCGCCGGTGGCGATCACCTGGACGTCGTTCGGGTCCTTGGCGAGCTCCTTGGCCATCCGGTTGACCAGGCCGTCGACCTGCCCGGCGAAGCCGTACAGGATGCCGGACTGCATGCCCTCCACGGTGTTCTTGCCGATCACGTTGCGCGGGCGGGCCAGCTCGATCTTGCGGAGCATCGCGGTGCGGCCGCCCAGGGCGTCCACCGAGATCTCGATGCCCGGGGCGATCGCGCCGCCCACGTAGTCGCCGCGGGCGTTGATCGCGTCGAAGGTGGTGGCGGTGCCGAAGTCGACCACGATGCACGGGCCGCCGTACAGGTGGTTGGCGGCCAGCGCGTTGACGATCCGGTCCGCGCCGACCTCCTTCGGGTTGTCCATCAGCACGTGCACGCCGGTCTTCACGCCCGGCTCGACGATCACCGCGGGGACGTCCCCGTAGTAGCGGCGGGTCACCTCGCGCAGCTCGTGCAGCACCGCCGGGACGGAGGAGCAGATCGCCAGCCCGGCCACCCGGTCGTCCGCCGAGACGATCGGGTGGGCGCCCATCAACCCCTGCATCAGCACGGCCAGTTCGTCCGCGGTGCGGCGCGGGTCGGTGGAGATCCGCCAGTGCTCGACGATCTCCTCGCCGTCGAACAGGCCGAGCGTGGTCTGGGTGTTGCCGACGTCGATGGTGAGGAGCATGGGGCGCTTTCTGCTTCGAAGGGTCAGGAGCTGCGGAGGTCCAGGCCGATGTCCAGGATCGGCGCGGAGTGCGTCAGGGCCCCGACGGCCAGGTAGTCGACACCAGTCTCCGCGACCTCGCGCGCGGTGGCCAGGGTCAGGCCGCCGGAAGCCTCCAGCTTCGCCCGGCCCGCGACCAGGGCGACCGCCTCGCGCAGCTGCTCGGTGGAGAAGTTGTCCAGCAGGATCAGGTCCGCGCCCGCCTCCAGGACGGGGGCGATCTGCTCGACCGTGTCCACCTCGACCTCGATCGGCAGCTCCGGGAACGCCTCCCGGACGGCGGTGAACGCCTCGGCGACGCCGCCCGCCGCGACCACGTGGTTGTCCTTCACCAGCGCCGCGTCGGAGAGCGCCATCCGGTGGTTGGCGCCGCCGCCCGCCCGCACCGCGAACTTCTCCAGCGCCCGCAGGCCCGGGGTGGTCTTGCGGGTGTCGCGGACCACCGCGCCGGTGCCCTCCAGGGCGTCCGCCCAGGCGCGGGTCGCGGTCGCGATGCCGGACAGGTGGCAGAGCAGGTTCAGCGCCGAGCGCTCGGCGGTCAGCAGGTCGCGGGTGCGGCTGCGCACCGACAGCAGCACCTGGCCGGGGGCGACGAGCTCGCCGTCCTCGACGTGCCGCTCGACCTCGAACTCCTCCTCGCACACCAGCGAGACCACGGCCTCCGCCACCCGCAGACCGGCCACCACGCCCGCCTGGCGGGCGGTGAAGTCGGCGGTCGCGACGGCCTCGGCCGGGACGGTCGCCACCGAGGTGACGTCCTCGCCGCCCGCCAGGTCCTCGGACAGGGCCATCATCGCCACGTCCTCGACCTCGACCGGGTCCAGCCCGGCCTCCTCCAGCAGCGCGGCCAGCGCCGGGTCGAGCCCGGTCTCGTACTCCTCGCCCTCGCCGCACGCGCAGCCGTCGCCGCAGCCGCCGGACTCGGTGGACAGGAGGGGCAGTTCGGAGTGGGACATGGTGAGGAGCTCCAAAGGGCGGCGGGAGGCGGAACCGTGGGGCGCGAGGAACTGCGCGAGGTCGGAAGCGACGGCTGGTCGGGTCCGGTGTCGGCGGTGGCTCGGCTCCTCGGGCGGTGCGAAGGGCGGTCGGGTCAACGGTAGACGGTCGTCGGCCTCCGCCCCGAGCGGTTCCCGGCGCCCCGGTGGGGCGCGGGGGACCGGCGCGGGGCGTCAGTCGGCGAGCGGGTGGACGACGTGGCGCTGCCAGTGGGCGTCGTCGCGGTCGGGGAAGTCCTCGCGCCAGTGGCAGCCGCGGGTCTCCTCGCGGAGGGCGGCGGAGGCGGTGAGGGCGGTGGCGACCTGGTGCAGGTTGGTGGCCTCCCAGGTCTCCACCGACGGGTCGGCGCCGCGGGCCGGGTCGGCCAGCGCGGCCAGGCCCTTGGCGGTGGCGGCCAGCGACTCCGCGGAGCGGAGCACGCCCGCGCCGGCGGACATCAGGTGCTGGAGCTCGCCGCGGGCCTCGGCGGGCAGCAGCGGGACGGGCGTCGCGGCCTGCGCGGCACCGATGTTGACCGTCCGGGCCGGGAGCCGGCCCGCGGCGTTCAGCGCGGCCAGGTCGGCGGCGATCCGCTCGGCGAAGACCAGGCCCTCCAGCAGGGAGTTGGAGGCCAGCCGGTTGGCGCCGTGCACGCCGGTGCAGGCGACCTCGCCGCAGGCGTACAGGCCGGGGACGGTGGTGCGGCCGTGCAGGTCGGTGCGCACGCCGCCGGAGGCGTGGTGGGCGGCCGGGGCGACCGGGATCGGCTCGGTGACCGGGTCGATGCCGTTGGCCCGGCAGGCGGCCAGGATGGTGGGGAAGCGGTGCTCCCACATCTCGGCGCCGAAGTGCCGCCCGTCCAGGTACATGTGCCGGGTGCCCTTGGCGTGCATCCGGCGGATGATCCCCTTGGCGACGATGTCGCGCGGGGCGAGCTCGGCCAGTTCGTGCTGGCCGACCATGAAGCGCACCCCGTCCGCGTCGACCAGGTGCGCGCCCTCGCCGCGGACCGCCTCGGAGACCAGCGGCTGCTGGCCCTTGGCGTCCGGGCCGAGCCAGAGCACGGTCGGGTGGAACTGGACGAACTCCAGGTCGGTGACCTCGGCCCCGGCCCGCAGGGCGAGCGCGACGCCGTCGCCGGTGGAGACCGCCGGGTTGCTGGTGGCCTCGAAGACCTGGCCCATGCCGCCGGTGGCCAGCACCACGGCCCGGGCCAGGATCGCGCCGACGCCGTCCCGCTGGCCCTCGCCCATCACGTGCAGGGTGACGCCGGAGGCGTGGCCGCCGGCGTCGGTGAGCAGGTCCAGGACGAGGGCGTGCTCGATCAGCTCCAGGCCCGGGTCGGCCTCGATCGCGGCGACCAGGGCGCGCTCGATCTCGGCGCCGGTGGCGTCGCCGCCCGCGTGCGCGATCCGGCGGCGGTGGTGGCCGCCCTCGCGGGTCAGCACGATCTCGCCGTCCTCGTCGAGGTCGAACTCGGCGCCGACCTCGATGAGCCGGCGCACCGCGTCCGGGCCCTCGGTGACCAGGGCGCGCACCGCCTCCTCGTCGCACAGGCCGGCGCCCGCGACCAGGGTGTCCTGCAGGTGCTGCTCGGGGGTGTCCCCCTCGCCCAGGGCGGCGGCGATGCCGCCCTGGGCCCAGCGGGTGGAGCCCTCGTCCAGCACCGCCTTGGTGACCACCATGGCCCGCAGGCCGGCCTTGCGGGCGTTGAGCGCGACGGTGAGCCCGGCCACGCCGGAGCCGACCACGACCACGTCGGTGCTCGTGGTCCAGCCGGGGGCGGGGGCGGTCAGGCGGTGCGACATGGGTTCAGCTACTCCTTCAGCGCGCGGCGGCGTCGGCCGCGCCGTTCGCACCACCGTACGCGGCGTCGCCGCGCAGCAGTCCGCTGCCCTCGGGGGCGTCCGCGGGGTCGCCGCCGAGGCCGGTGATCCGGTTGTGCTCGTCGACGAAGACCACCTTCGGCAGGTACGCCTTGGCCTCGGCGGTGTCCATCTGCCCGTAGGCGATCAGGATCACCAGGTCACCGGGGTGGACCAGGCGGGCGGCGGCCCCGTTGATGCCTATGACGCCCGAGCCGCGCGGCCCGGCGATGGTGTAGGTCTCCAGCCGGGCGCCGTTGTTGATGTCGACGATGTGGACCAGCTCGCCGGGGAGCAGGTCCGCGGCGTCGAGCAGGTCCTCGTCGACCGTCACCGAGCCCACGTAGTGCAGGTCGGCCTGGGTGACGGTGGCGCGGTGGATCTTGGACTTGAGCATGGTGCGGAACATGGGTCACGCCTCCTGTGAGTGCATGCCTGGTGGTGCGTACCGGTGGTGGACGGGGCGGGCGGGACTCGGGAGGCCGACCGCCCCGGGGCGTCCGGGCTAGCGGACGATGACGCTCACGTTGTCGATCAGCCGGGTCGAGCCGACCTTGGCCGCGACGGCGAGCACCGCCTCGCCCTGGAAGTCGTCCGGCGCCTCGGTGAAGGACAGCGGATCGATCAGGGCGAGGTAGTCGAGGGAGATGCCGTCCGCGCCCTCCAGCACGGCGGCGGCCGCCTCGCGGACGGCCTTCGGGCCCTGCGCGCCGGCGTCCCGGCCGGCGAACAGGGCGCGGGAGAGGGCGAGCGCCCGGGTGCGCTCGGCCTCGGAGAGGAAGCGGTTGCGGGAGGACAGCGCCAGGCCGTCCTGCTCGCGGACGGTCGGGACGCCGACCACCTCGACGTCGAAGTCCAGGTCGGCGACCATCCGGCGGACGATCGCCAGCTGCTGGGCGTCCTTCTCGCCGAACACCGCGAAGTCAGGGTCGGTGATGTGCAGCAGCTTGGCGACGACGGTCAGCACCCCGTCGAAGTGGCCCGGGCGGGACGCGCCCTCGAAGCCCTCGCCCATCGGACCCGCGGAGAGCCGCACCAGCGGCTCGCCGTTCGGGTACACCTCGTCCACGGACGGGGCGAACACCACGTCCGCGCCCGTCTCCTCGGCCAGCGCGACGTCCGCGTCCAGGGTGCGCGGGTAGCGGTCCAGGTCCTCGCCCGCGCCGAACTGCAGCGGGTTCACGAACACCGTCACGGCCACCCGGCCGTCCTTGCCGACCCGGCGGCGGGCCTCGCGCACCAGCGCGGCGTGGCCCTCGTGCAGCGCGCCCATGGTCATCACCACGGCGTTGTCCACCGGCTGCTCGTCCGGCCAGAACGCGGCCTCGAACTCCTCCACGGTGCGGGTCAGCACCGCCTTGCGGACCTTCGCCGGCTTCGGGGCCTTCGCCGGGCGCCTGTCGCGTGCCATCAGTGCTTCTCCTCGTTCAGTACGTCCAGCAGCGCCGCCGCCGGCTCCGGCTTCAACGTGCCGTTGGCCACCGCGCGCTGCGCGGTCGCCCTCGCCATCGCCCGGTACGCCTGGCCGATGTCCGGGGTCACCGTAGCGAGTCGGCCCAGGTGCGTGCGCACCGTCCCGACGTCGCCGCGGGCCACCGGGCCGGTCAGCGCCAGGTCGCCCGAGCGCAGGGCGTTGTCCAGGGCCGCGCCCAGCAGCGGGCCGAGCATCTGGCCCGGCTCCTGGACGCCCGCGGTGCGCAGCAGCTCCATCGCCTGCGCGACCAGCGTGACCAGGTGGTTCGCGCCGTGCGCGAGGGCCGTGTGGTAGAGCGGGCGGACCTCCTCCGGGATCCAGGACGGCTCGCCGCCCATCTCCACGACCAGGGCCTCGGCGACCGGGCGCAGCTCCTCCGGGGCGGTCACCCCGAACGGGCAGCCGGCCAGCCGGGCCACGTCGACCGAGGTGCCGGTGAAGGTCATCGCCGGGTGCAGCGCCAGCGGCAGCGCGCCCGCGCGGGTGGCGGGCTCCAGGACGGCCACGCCGTGCGCGCCGGAGGTGTGGACGAGCAGCTGGCCGGGGCGGACGGCGCCGGTCGTCGCCAGGCCCTGCACCAGGTCGGGCAGCGCGTCGTCCGGGACGGTCAGCAGCACCAGGTCCGCGGCCGCCATCACCTGCGGGGGCGTCACCAGCCGGACGCCGGGCAGCAGGGCCTCGGCGCGGCGGCGGGACGCGGCGGAGACGCCGGACGCGGCGACCACGCGGTGGCCCGCGAGCTGCAGGGCGGCGCCCAGGGCGGGGCCGACGCGGCCCGCACCGACGACGCCGACGGCGAGCCGGGCGGGGCGGTTACCGGGGTCGGAGGGGTCTCCGAAGTCGGGCAGCACTCTTCCGTTCCAGTCCTCTAGGGGTACCAGACGTACCGGTCAATGGTACGGGGGTTTGCCGCCCGCCCACCCACCCGTGCGCGGGGCAGCGGGCTCAGGGGGTTTCGCCGGCGCGGACGAGGCCGTTCTCGTAGGCGAGGACGACGGCCTGGACGCGGTCGCGGAGGGAGAGCTTGGCGAGGATGCGGCCGACGTGGGTCTTGACGGTGGCTTCGGAGAGGACCAGGCGGGCGGCGATCTCGCCGTTGGAGAGGCCCTGGGCGACGAGCAGGAAGACCTCGCGCTCGCGGTCGGTGAGGGGGGCGAGGACGGGGGAGCCGGGGGTGCTCGCGGGGGTGGGGAGGACCTCGGCGAAGCGGTCGATCATGCGGCGGGTGGTGGTCGGGGCGACCACCGCGTCGCCGCCGTGGACGGAGCGGATCGCGGCGACCAGCTCGGTGGGCGGGACGTCCTTGAGCAGGAAGCCGGACGCGCCGGCCTTGAGCGCGGCGAAGGCGTACTCGTCCAGGTCGAAGGTGGTGAGGATGAGGACCCGGGGGGCGCCCTCGACCGGGTGGCCGTGGTCGTCGAGGCAGATCCGGCGGGTGGCCTGGACGCCGTCGAGCCGGGGCATCCGGACGTCCATCAGGATCACGTCGACCTCGGCGGTGCGCAGCACGTCGACGGCCTGCTGGCCGTCGCCCGCCTCGGCGGCGATCTCGATGTCGCCCTGCGACTGCAGGACCATCCGGAACCCGGTGCGGAGCAGTTCCTGGTCGTCGACGAGCATCACGCGGATCGGCATGCGGGTCGGGTCTCCTTCTACGTTCACTTGGGCGTTCTGAGGGGGAGCACGGCCCGGATCCGGAAGCCGCCGCCGGGCCGGGGGCCGACGTCCAGGCTGCCGCTGACCATGCCGACGCGTTCGCGCATGCCGATCAGGCCGTGGCCGAGCCCGTCGGCACCGCCGACGAGCTGTTCGCGGGTGGAGCCGCGGCCGTCGTCCTCGACCAGGACCTCCAGGTCGGCGGGGCGGAAGTCGACGGCGACCTTGGCGCGGGCGTTCGGGCCGCCGTGCTTGCGGACGTTGGTGAGGGCTTCCTGGACGATCCGGTAGACGGTCAGTTCCAGGCCGCGGGGCAGTTCGCGGACCTCGCCGGTGGCGGTGAAGTCGACCGGCAGGCCGGCCGTGCGGACCTGCTCCAGCAGCTCGGGGAGCTCCTCGACGCCGGGCTGCGGCACGTACTCGCCCGTGGTGTCGGCGGTGCGCAGCACGCCGAGCAGGCGGCGCATCTCGGCGAGGGCCTGGCGGCCGGTGGAGGCGATGGTGCCGAGCGCCTCCTTGGCCTGCTGCGGGGAGGAGTCCAGCACGTAGGCGGCGCCGTCGGCCTGGACGATCATCACCGAGACGTTGTGCGCGACCACGTCGTGCAGCTCGCGGGCGATCCGGGCCCGTTCGGCGGCGACCGCGACCTGGGCCTGGGCGTCGCGCTCGCGCTCCAGCCGGGCGGCCCGGTCCTCCAGTTCGACCAGGTAGGCGCGGCGGACCCGGGTGAGCCGGCCCCAGGCCCAGCACAGCACGAACGGGGTGGTCATCAGGGCGGCCAGGAACACCGCCTTGTAGCCGTCCCCGCGCTGGTCGGGGGGCGTCAGCCGCCACAGCGTCAGCGGTCCGGCCGCCAGGCTCGCGGCCAGCGCCAGCCGGGACGTCCAGGCGTGGCCGAAGGCGGCTCCGGTGTAGGCGAACACCAGGTAGGCGATGCTGGAGGCGTTGGGGTCGACGCCGAACGCGACCTGGCCGAGCCCGAGCACGACGGCCGCCGCGGTGGTGGCGTCCGGCCAGCGGCGGCGCACCACCATCAGGGCGGGCAGCAGGAAGGCCACCGCGACGCCGGCGTAGTGCTTCCAGGACGGCAGCGGGGAGCCCGGCACGCCGGTGGACTCGACGGCGGCGAGCACGCCCAGCATCAGGACCAGCAGCGCCCAGCCGGAGTCGACGACCACGGGGTGTCGGCGGAACCAGGCGTTGAGTCGGTGCACGCTTCCAGCCTAGGGAGTCCGGGAGCGGGTTCTGCTCCGCCGCGAGGGCGATCCGCGGCTACTCCCCAGGGTGGAGGCGCGGGCGCCCGGTAACGTCGTGGGCCATGACCTGGATGCGGTGGCGGCCCGCGATCGAACACGCCCTGTACCGGCCCGACGGCGGCTTCTACCGCAGGTCAGAGGGCCCCGCCGGGCACTTCCGCACCTCCGTGCACGCCTCCGCGCGGTTCGCCGCCGCGGTCGTCCGGCTGCTGGCGGGGGTCGACGCGGCGCTCGGGCGGCCGGAGCGGCTGGACTTCGTCGACGTCGGCGCCGGGCGGGGCGAACTCGTCCTCGCGGTGCGGGCCCTGCTGCCGGACGGCCTGCGCGGGCGGGTGCGGCTGCGGGCGGTGGAACTGGCCGACCGCCCGGCCGGCCTGCCCGTGGAGGTGCACTGGTCGGCGGAGCTGCCGTCGGGCGCCGCGGGCCTGCTGTTCGCCAACGAGTGGCTGGACAACGTCCCGCTGGACCTCGCCGAGCCCGACGGGCAGGGGCGGCTGCGGTACGTCGAGGTCGCGCCGGACGGGGCGGAGCGGCTCGGCGGACCGGTGGCGGACGCGGACGCGGCCTGGGCCGGGCGCTGGTGGCCGGACGGGGAGCGGGTCGAGCTCGGCGGGCCGCGGGACGCCGCCTGGGCCGCCGCGGTCGGCGCCCTGGACCGCGGCCTGGCGGTGGCCGTCGACTACGCGCACCTGCGCGCCGCCCGGCCGCCGTTCGGCACCCTGACCGGGTTCCGGGAGGGCCGCGAGTGCGCCCCCGTCCCGGACGGCTCCTGCGACCTGACCGCGCACGTCGCGCTCGACGCGGCGGCCGTGGCCGGGCACCCGGCGCTGCTGGCCACCCAGCGCGAGGCGCTGCGGGCGCTCGGCGTCAGCGGGGCCCGGCCGCCGCTCGCGCTGGCGAGCAGCGACCCGGCGGCCTACCTGCGGGCGCTGGCCGGGGCGGGGGAGGCGGCCGAGCTGACCGACCCGGCCGGGCTGGGCGCGTTCCACTGGCTGGTCCAGGCCGTCCGCATGCCGGTACCGGAGGACCTCGCGGGCCTGCCGGGATGGCAGACTCTCCCCTCGTAGAAGGAGGCGACGGCCATGACGGAGACCACGGTCGGCATCGGTCCGGGCGCGCAGACGCTCCCCGGCGACGGCGGCAGCACCGACATGGTGCTCAACATCGGCCCCCAGCACCCGTCCACGCACGGCGTGCTGCGCCTGAAGCTGGTCCTCGACGGCGAGCGGATCACCAGCGCCGAGCCGGTGATCGGCTACATGCACCGCGGCGCGGAGAAGCTGTTCGAGGCCCGGGACTACCGGCAGATCATCATGCTGGCCAACCGGCACGACTGGCTGTCCGCGTTCGCCAACGAGCTGGGCGTGGTGCTGGCCGTCGAGCGGATGCTCGGCATGGAGGTGCCCGAGCGGGCGGTGTGGCTGCGCACGCTGCTGGCCGAGCTGAACCGGGTCCTCAACCACCTGATGTTCCTCGGCTCCTACCCGCTGGAACTGGGCGGCATCACGCCGATCTTCCACTCCTTCAACGGCCGCGAGGAGCTCCAGCACGTGCTGGAGGAAGCCTCCGGCGGCCGCATGCACTACATGTTCAACCGGGTCGGCGGCCTCAAAGAGGACCTGCCGGCCGGCTGGCTCGGCAGGGTCCGCCGCGCGGTCGGCGTGGTGCGCGGGCAGCTGCCGGTCTTCGAGGACCTCGTCCTCGGCAACGAGATCTTCCGCGGCCGCACCGCGGGCGTCGGCGTGCTCTCCCGCGAGCACGTCCACGCGTACGGGGTCAGCGGGCCGATCGCCCGGGCCAGCGGCGTCGACTTCGACCTGCGGCGCGACGAGCCGTACCTCGCGTACGGGCAGCTGCAGGACGTCCTGAAGGTGGCCGTCCGGGAGGAGGGCGACTGCCTGGCCCGGTTCGAGTGCCTGCTGGAGCAGACCGCCAACGCGCTCGACCTCGCCGACGCCTGCCTGGACCGGCTGGCCGAGCTGCCCGCCGGGCCGGTCAACCTGCGGCTGCCCAAGGTGCTCAAGGCCCCTGAGGGCGAGACGTACGCCTGGACCGAGAACCCGCTCGGCCTGAACGGGTACTACCTGGTCTCGCGCGGCGAGAAGACGCCGTGGCGGCTCAAGCTGCGCTCGGCGTCCTTCAACAACATCCAGGCGCTGACCGAGCTGCTGCCGGGGACGCTGGTCGCCGACATGGTGGCGATCCTGGGCTCGATGTTCTTCGTGGTCGGCGACATCGACAAGTAGCGGGCCCCCGGCGGGGGCCCGCTGCCGGGGCTACTGGTCCGCCGGGTGCGGGGCCAGGCGGGTGTCGTGGGCCTTGCAGAGGGCGACCAGCTGCTCGTACGCGGCGGGGCCCATCAGCTCGGTCAGCTCGGGGCGGTAGGAGACGTAGACCGGGTCGGGGGCGCGGTGCGCCTCGGGGGAGCCGGTGCACCACCAGTGCAGGTCGTGGCCGCCGGGGCCCCAGCCGCGGCGGTCGTACTCGCCGATGGAGACCTGCAGGTAGCGGGTGTCGTCGGGGCGGTCGATCCAGTCGTAGGTGCGGCGGACCGGCAGCTGCCAGCAGACGTCCGGCTTGGTCTCCAGCGGTTCCAGGCCCTCGCGCAGGGCGAGCACGTGCAGGGCGCAGCCGGCGCCGCCGGGGAAGCCGGGGCTGTTGAGGAACAGGCAGGCGCCGTTCACGCGGCGGGTCTGCCGGTCGCCGTCCTCGTCGAACATGGTGATGCCGCCGTCGCGGCGGATCCGGCCCTTGGCGTCGGTGCCCTCGGCGTGGTGCTCCCAGATGTCGGGGGTGAGCCGGGCGGCGTGCCCGGCGACGCGCTGCTCGTCCTCCTCGTCGGAGTAGTGGGCGCCGAGGGTGCAGCAGCCGTCGGAGGCGCCGCGGCCGGGCTGGATGCCGTGGCAGCCCTTGCCGAAGATGCAGCCCCAGCGGGAGGTGAGCCAGGTGAGGTCGCAGCGGAACACCTGGTCCTCGTCGTCGGGGTCGGTGAACTCGACCCAGGCGCGCGGGAAGTCGAGGGCGACCTCGCGGACGGTGGGCATCGCCAGGTCGACGACGGGGCCCTTGGACGCGGGGCCCTTGGACGCGGGGGCCTTGGCGCCCTTGGCGGCTTTGGAGGTCTTGGCGCCCTTGGCGGGCTTCTCGGTCTTCTT
This sequence comes from Kitasatospora phosalacinea, assembly GCF_030268885.1. Classification (GTDB taxonomy): domain Bacteria; phylum Actinomycetota; class Actinomycetes; order Streptomycetales; family Streptomycetaceae; genus Kitasatospora; species Kitasatospora phosalacinea_C. The sequence continues at coordinate 45,199 of NZ_BSSA01000006.1, read as the reverse complement.
GCTCTTGGTGCTGTCAGCTGGTGCCACCCGGTAAGGGTATGGCCTGGACGGGGCGGCCCGGGGTGCGGCGACGCGGCTTTGCCGGTGGTTCGTTCCGATCCGTCCCGGTTCGGCGGGTTTCGGGCGGGTGGCGAAGGTGAAGCGGCTGTGAAAAGGACCGCAGGCCGGTCGGCGGCGGCCGGGAGTGGTCCTAGGATGGCCCAGCCGGTAGGTCGGGCGCGCGAGCGCCCTTGCACGGGGGAGTGCAGATGGGCGACGAGGTCGTCATCCGGTCGTGGGAACTCCACGGCGAGGGACGGGAGTTCGAGAAGATCTCGGACGAGTTCGGTAAAGCGGCGCATCAGTTGGAGAGCGGGCTGGCGGCGCTGGGCGCGCCGTGGGGCTCCGACGAGCCCGGCGCGCCGTTCGGCACCGCGTACGGCGAGGCCCGGGAGGGCGCGCTGGCCGGGTTGCAGGGGCTGTCGGAGCGGCTGGGCCGGATCGGCCGCGGGCTGCACACGATGGCGGACAACAGCGAGCGCACCGATCAGGACGTCAGCGCGGACTTCACCGCGCCCTCGCTGAACCACCCGACCGCAACCGGCCGGGCCTGAACCGGAGTCAGACCAGGAGGCGGGCCGCTGCACGCGCGCCGAGCCGCACCACCCGAAGGGGGAGCACGTGTCCAGGAACCTGCCGGAGGAACTCGCCCCCGCGCTGGCGCGGACCGGCCACGCGTGGCCGCAGGCGGACGAGGACGGACTGCGTCAGGCGGCCGCCCTGTGGCGGGAGTTCGGGTCGGAGGCGGACGCCCTGGTGACCCGGGGCGCGGCCTCCGCGCAGCGGGTCTCGGGGGAGAACAAGGGCCGCGCGGTGGAGGCGTTCGCCGACCACTGGCGGCAGTTCAGCGGCGGCGGACGCGGCCAGTTGGACGACGCCTCCGCGGCCGCGGCCCTGGTCGCCGCCGCGCTGGACAAGGCGGCCGGGGCGGCCGACCAGGCCAAGGCCGACATCATCGCGGTGCTCACCGAGCTGACCGAGAAGATCCGGGCCGCCGACGCGGCCGAGGCCAAGGCCAAGGCCGACATCGCCTCGGCCGGCAAGGAGATGACCACCGGGCTGGGCGGGCTGGTGACCGGCGCGGTCGGTGCGGCCGTCGGCGCGGTGAAGGAAGTCGCCGCCGAGGCCGAGGAGTTGGCCGCGGTCGAGCACGCCAAGGTGAAGATCGGCCAACTGCTGGAGCAGCTCGGCCGGGACATGGGCGAGGCCGCCAGGTCGCTGGCCAAGGAGCCGCCGCTGGTCGCGCTGGAGCGGATCGCCCAGGCCGACGGCCGGGGCCTGCACGGCGAGCAGCGGGAGTCCTCGATGGCGGCCCGCTCCGGGCAGGTCACCGGGGCGCTGGCGAAGGCCGGGGTGGCCCGTTCGGTGGAGGTGGCGAGCGTCGCCGGCCTGCACGCCGAGCTGAAGGCCGACGGCACGGTGCGCACCGACCGGCACGGCAACCCGGTGCTGGTCGGCGAGGACGGGCAGCGGGTCAAGGGCGTCGAGGGCCTGACGGTCACCCAGGGCCCGGACGGCCAGCAGCAGCTGGTCGGCCCCGACGGCTCCCCGGTCACCGGCGTGGCGATGGGCGAGGACGGCAAGCCGCTGCTCGGCGCCAACGGCAAGCCGCTGCTGGTCGGCCTGACCGGCGCCCTGGTCGGCACCGGCATCACGCTCGCGATCGGCCACGGCGGCAAGCTCGAACTCGGCGACGACGGCCACCCGGTGATGATGGCCGACGGCACCCAGGTCTCCGGCCTGGTCACCGACCAGAAGGGCCACCTGCTGGTCGGCAACGACGGCCACCCGCTCACCGTCGACGCCTCGGGCCGGGCCACCGGCCCCGACGGGCAGGTCGTGCAGTTCGGCGCGGACGGCCGTCCGGTCGACCTGCTCGGCGCGGACGGGAAGCCGGTCGCCGTCCTGGACGGGCAGCAGCAGGGCAGCGGGCCCTTCGGGGCGCAGGGCGGCCACGGCGGGCACGGCGGCCCGAACGGGCCGGGCAACTGGCCCGGCGGCGCGAACGGCCAGAGCGCACCGGGCGGCGACCACGGCGGCCTGCTGGGGACCGTCCAGCAGACGGTCGACACCGCGGGGGCCCAGGCGGTCAGCACGGTGCAGGGCGTGACGGGCGGTCCCGGGCCGCAGCCCGGGCCGGTCGACAACGGCGGCGGGCACCGCGGCGGTGGCGGCTACGGCGGTGGCGGTGGCGGCTACCAGAACGGCTCGGGCGGCTCGCACGGGTCGTACGGCGGCTCGACCGCGGCCTCGTACCCCGCGCCGTCCTACGGCGGCTCCTACGGCGGCGGCTCCGGTGACTTCGGCGGTTCCGGCGGTTCCGGCGGCTCCGGCGGCGACTACGTCCCGCCGGTGCGCGGGCCGATCTCGGTGCACGTCGACTCGGTGGCGGCGCCGCCCGCGCCGAGCGTCCCGCCGGTGTCGGCCGGGGACATCTGGTCGTCCGGTGGCGGCGGTGGCGGCGGTGGCGGCGGGATCGGCGGCGGTGGCGGCCACCACGCGGCGGACCCGGCGTCCTCCTTCGGCGGGTCGGCCGCGTCGAACGGCTCCTCGTTCCAGCTCGGCCCGGTCGGCGGCGGTTCGGCCGCCCCGGTCGGCGGCATGCCGACCACCGCTCCGGTGGCGGGCGCCCCGGTGACGGGCGCGGGCCCGGTCGGCGGCGCGGTCGGGGCCGCTCCCGGCGCGGCGGCCGGCGCGGCGGCCGGTGCGGCGGGCGCTCCCGGCGCCCCCGGTGCGGCCGGTGCCCCGGTCACCGGCCCGGTGGCGGGTGCGGCGGGCGGCACCGCGGGTGCTCCCGGTGCGTCCGGTGCTTCCGGCGGCGCGGCCGCGGTGGTCGGCGTCGGCCAGCAGCCGGTCGGCGGCCGCGCGGTGGCGACCGGCCCGGTGGGGCCGGTCGGCGGCGGCGGGATCGGCCAGCACGCGCCCGGCGGCCCGGTGCGCGGCTACGAGCCGCCGGTGGACGTCCGGCGCCAGTCGGCGACCGACGAGCAGGGCCTGCCGGTCAACCCCGGGCAGGTGTCCGCGGCCTGGCTGGTGATCGCCAACGGCCGCCGCGGCGGCGCCCTCGGCCCGCTGCCGGAGGGGGAGCGCGAGCGGACCCTCGCCGACAGCCGCCCGTACGGCCTGCCCGGCGGGCTCGGCCCGGTCGACCCGGCGCACCAGGCCGAAGCGGTGCGCCGCACCCCGGTGCCCGCGCCGGACCCGATGGTCGGCGAGTGGATCGAGGTGCTCAACGGCGGCGGCCGCACCGAGGCCGGACGCGCCAACAACTGCGTGGACGTGGCGCTGTCCGCCGTGGACACCCTCGGCGGCGTCCCGACCTGCGCCGCGCCCCGGCTGCCCGACGGCCCGGCCGGCGAGCGCGGCGGCCGCGACCGCGCCGAACTCGAACTCGGCACCCGCTTCCTCGACCTCGGCGACGGCCCCGACGCGCACGACAAGCTCGGCCGGGCCCTGCTCGCCCACGGCACCGGCACCCGCGCCGTGCTGCTGACCGTCGACGCCTTCGGCCGCTCGCACACCTGGAACGCGGTCAACCACAAGGGCGTGCTCAGCTACCTGGACCACCAGACCGGCTACGCCGCGCCCACCCCGCTCTACCCGGCCGACCACGGCCTGTGGGCGATCGCGGTGGACGCCGCGGACCGGCCGGTCGACCTGGCCGCGCCGCTGCCCGCCACCGTCGCCGTCCCGGACCGCGCCCCCGAGCCGGAGCCGGAGCCCGAGCCCGCCCTGGTCGGCGCCGCCGCCCCGGAGACCGGGGCGTCCGAGGAGGGCGCCGCCCCCGCCGCCGCGCCCGCACCGCCGCGTTCCCGGCTCACCATCCACCGCACCACCACCGGGAGCACCAGCCGATGATCACCCGCGAACAGGCCCTCGCCACCGCCCACCGCTGGGTCAACGGCGACCTCCCGCAGGAGGGGGCGCGGCCTGTCAGGTGCCACGAGTTCGACCTCGGCTGGGTGCTCTGGCCGGAGCCCGCGCCCGTCCTCACCGACCCGCTCACCGGCGCCCGCCACGCCCCCGAGGAGATCGGCGCGGCCTGCGCCGTGGTCGACCGGGTCACCGGCGAACTCGTCGTCTACCCGTCCGTCCCGGTGCCGGTGGTCGAGCAGCTGCACCGCGACCGCCTCGGCGCGGGCAGCCACAACCCGGCGCTGCCCCCGGTCACCGGCCCCGGCACCCGGGCCACCCTCAGCTACCGGGACGACAAGGACGAACTGCAGTCGCTCACCGTCCGCTCCGCGCACGGCCGCCCGCACCCGGCCCTGCTCGCCCGGGAGCAGCTCGCCGCCCGGGGCGTCCCGGCCGAGAATCTGGTCGCGCTGCGCACCGACCTGCGGCTGTCGATGCTCCCCGGCAGCTACTCCGAGCAGGCCGTCGCCGAGCAACTGCCCGGCGTACGGCTGGAGTTCGAGCAGCCGTACGGGCCGCGCCACGACCACCGGGCGGCCGCCGTGCGGGCCCTGGTGGCCCGCACCCGCAGCGCCTACAACCGGGTGCCGTTCCCGCCCGCCGTGCCGCCCGCCCAGCCCGAGGACGAGACCGGCCTCGGCAAGCGGCTGGCCGCCCTGTTCGGCGAGGACGCCGTGCGCCGCTTCGAGCCGGCCGAGACGCTCGCCGCGGACCTGCCCGAGGCCGTCGCCCGCCCGCTGCAGCGCACCGGACTGCCCCGCGAGGTGCCCGGCTTCTTCACCCTCCACCTGCCCGAGACCGACGGCATCGCCGAACAGGCCGCCCCGCCGCTGCCCGACCTCACCGAGCACCTCGGCGCCCTCGGCCGCGGCCGCCGCGCCACCGCCGCCGCCCGCACCGCGCTGCTCGGCCAGCGCCTGATCGGCACCGACGGCTGGGCGCTGCTCACCGTCGACACCGCCCAGGGCCGGGTCCGCGCCGTCGACCCCGACACCTGCGAGGCCCGCTACTGCAACACCGACCTCACCGCCTTCACCCGCTGCCTGGCGCTGCTCGCCGAACGCCGCCCCCGCCTGCTCGACCTTCCCCCCGAGCAGGCCGGGCCCGCCGTCGCCGAGTTCCAGTGGGCGCTGGCCGCGCTCGACCGGACCGCCCTGCGCGACCCGGAGAACTGGTGGGCGGTCATCGTCGAGCAGCTCTGGGACGGCATGCTGTGACCCCGCCCGCACCCCTGGTGGTCACCGGTTTGGGCTAGGTTGGACGGTCATGCGACTCGGTGTGCTCGACGTAGGCTCCAACACCGTCCACTTCCTCGTGGTGGACGCCCACCCCGGCGCGGCCCCGCTGCCCGCCTACTCCCACAAGGCCGAACTGCGCCTCGCCGAGCTGCTGGAGGAGAACGGGGCGATCAGCGAGGTCGGCGTCGAGCGCCTGGTCTCGATGGTCGCCTCCTCGCTCCGGGTCGCCGAGGACAAGGGCGTCGTCGACCTGCTGCCGTTCGCCACCTCCGCCGTCCGGGAGGCCGCCAACGGCGAGGAGGTGCTGCGCCGGGTCGAGGACGAGACCGGCGTCGCGCTCACCGTCCTGTCCGGGCAGGACGAGGCCCGGCTGACCTTCCTCGCCGTCCGCCGCTGGTTCGGCTGGTCCTCGGGCCGGCTGCTCAACCTCGACATCGGCGGCGGCTCGCTGGAGATCGCCTGCGGCCTCGACGAGCAGCCCGACGTCGCCACCTCCCTCCCGCTCGGCGCCGGACGCCTCACCTCCCGCCTCCCCGGCGAGGTCGCCGACCCCGGCGACCTGCGCGAACTGCGGCGGCACATCCGCGCCGAGATCGCCGGGACGGTCGGCGACTTCACCCGACTCGGACCGCCCGACCACTCGGTCGCCACCTCCAAGACCTTCAAGCAGCTCGCCCGGATGACCGGCGCCGCCCCCGAGGGCGCGGGCGTCCGCGTCCCCCGCAAGCTCACCCGCTCCGGCCTCTCCGCGTGGCTGCCCCGCCTCGCCGCGATGACGCCGGGCGAACGCGCGCAGATCCCCGGCGTCTCCCCCGGCCGCGCCCGCCAGCTGCTGGCCGGGGCGCTGGTCGCCGACGCGGCGATGGACCTCTTCGGGCTGGAGGAGCTCGACATCTGCCCGTGGGCGCTGCGCGAGGGGATCATCCTGCGGCGGCTGGACGCGATGGACGGGCACGAGAGCCGCATCGCGATCGAGGCGTAGCGCGGCCGGGGACGCGAGCAGCAGGCGCACCGACGGGGGCGCGGGGAACTGCGCGAAGCGGAGTCGCACGTCAGCAGGATCGCGAGACGGTGCAAGTGACCGTCCTGCGTCGCGACCCGGCTGCGGGTGCCCGGCCGGCCGCGCAGTTCCCCGCGCCCCCGGTTCCGCAGCGTCCGGCGCAGCAGTTCCTCGGCGTTCCCCGGCCTGACTTAGTCTGGTGGGCGTGGCGGATTCGGCGGACGAGCGGCGGTCGAGGCGCGGCCCCCTGCCGTTGAAGGCGGCGCGGGCCGCCAGGGCGGCGCGGCGGAAGTTGGAGCGGCCGGGGTGGCCGCCGCCGCACCCGGCGTTGCACGTGCCGGGGACGAAGGTCGCGCTGTCGACGGCGTCGGTGTACCCGTCGACGACGGAGACGGCGTTCGAGCTGGCGGCGCGGCTGGGGTACGACGGCGTCGAGGTGATGGTCTGGAACGACCCGGTGAGCCAGGACGTGGAGGCGCTGCGGCGGCTCTCCGACCGGTACGGGGTGCCGGTCCTGGCGGTGCACGCGCCGTGCCTGCTGATCACCCAGCGGGTGTGGACGACGGACCCGTGGACGAAGCTGGTGCGGGCCAGGAAGGCGGCGGAGCGGCTGGGCGCGGACACCGTGGTGGTGCACCCGCCGTTCCGGTGGCAGCGGCAGTACGCGCGGGAGTTCGTGGCGGGGGTGAACCGGATGGCGGGGGAGACCGACGTCCGGTTCGCGGTGGAGAACATGTACCCGTGGCGCTACCGCGACCGGGAGGTGTTGGCGTACGCCCCGGGCTGGGACGTCACGGACGAGGCGTACCGGCACTTCACCGTCGACCTGTCGCACGCGGCGACCTCCCGGACGGACGCGCTGGAGCTGGTGGAGCGGATGGGCGACCGGCTGGCGCACGTGCACCTGGCGGACGGGTCGGGGTCGGGGAAGGACGAGCACCTGATCCCGGGGCGGGGCAAGCAGCCGTGCGCGGAACTGCTGGAGCGGCTGGCGCGGACCGGGTTCGACGGGCACGTGGTGCTGGAGGTGAACACCCGCAAGTCGGGCTCCCCGGCCGAGCGGGAGGCGGACCTGGCGGAGGCGCTGGCGTTCACCAGGCTGCACCTGGCGACCGCCCGGCCCGGCAGCTGAAGGGCCGTCCGCCCACAGGGGAACCCGTGCACGGGCCGCGCGTCCGGGCCTAGGGTCGACCGCACGGTCAACGGATTCCCGATCGAGGAGGACACCCCGATGCACGACCTCAAGGCGCACGCCAACTCCTTCGGCCCGGTGGCCGCGCAGTACCAGGCCGCCCGGCCGTCCTACCCGGACGAGCTGTTCGACGTGCTGGAGCGGCTCTCCGGCCGCCCGCTGGACGGGGCCGACGTGCTGGACGTGGGCGCGGGCACCGGCATCGCGACCAGGCTGCTGGCCGGGCGCGGGGCCCGGGTGGTCGCGGTCGAGCCCAGCGAGGGGATGGCCGCGGTGCTGCGCGAGGTCAGCCCGCGGATCCCGGTGGTGAAGGCGGTGGGTGACGAACTCCCGTTCCACGACGCCTCGGTGGACTTCGTGACGTACGCCCAGGCGTTCCACTGGACCGATCCGGAGCGCTCGGTCCCGGAGGCGGTGCGGGTGCTGCGCCCGGGCGGGGCGCTGGCGGTGTGGTGGAACGTCAAGGACTACGAGGTGCCGTGGCTGGCTGCCCAGCAGGAGCGGTTGAGGACCGCCCTGTCGACCTACCACTACACCGGCGGGGGGAACGCCCGGCCGGAGAGGTTGACGGCCTCGGGCCTGGAGGTGCGCTCGGAGCGGCTGCGCTGGGAGCGGACCGTCCCGGTGGACCGGGTGATCGACGACCTGACCTCCCGCTCGTACTTCGCGGTGCTGGAGCCGGAGCAGCGGGCCCCGGTCCTGGCGGCGGAGCGGGAGGCGCTGCTCGCCGAGTTCCCGGACGGGCGGGTCGTCGAGCCGTACCTGCTGGACGTCTTCGTGCTGCCCAGGCCGTAGCGCCGCGGCGTCCGCCGGGGCGCCCGCACTGACCGCATCGCGGACACCGTGTCCGGAAGCGGCCGGTGCGGGCGTAGGCTCGACAGCCCCCGAGAGTCTCCTGAAGGAGCGGCAACGATGCCCCAGCTGAGGTCCAACACGGTCACCCAGGGTCGCAACATGGCGGGCGCCCGCGCCCTTCTGCGCGCCGCGGGCGTAGCCCGCGAGGACTTCGGCAAGCCGATCATCGCGGTTGCCAACTCCTTCACCGAGTTCGTCCCGGGCCACACCCACCTGCAGCCGGTCGGCCGGATCGTCTCCGAGGCGATCAAGCAGGCGGGCGGCATCCCGCGCGAGTTCAACACCATCGCGGTCGACGACGGCATCGCGATGGGCCACAACGGCATGCTGTACTCGCTGCCCTCGCGCGACCTGATCGCCGACTCGGTCGAGTACATGGTCAACGCGCACTGCGCCGACGCGCTGATCTGCATCTCCAACTGCGACAAGATCACCCCCGGCATGCTGATGGCCGCGCTGCGCCTCAACATCCCGACGGTCTTCGTCTCCGGCGGCCCGATGGAGGCCGGCAAGGCCACCCTGGTCGACGGCACCGTCCGCAAGCTGGACCTGGTCGACGCGATCTCCCAGGCGGTGAACGAGAACGTCTCCGACGCGGACATCTCGATCATCGAGGAGAACGCCTGTCCGACCTGCGGCTCCTGCTCCGGCATGTTCACCGCCAACTCGATGAACTGCCTGACCGAGGCGATCGGCCTCTCGCTGCCCGGCAACGGCTCGCTGCTGGCCACCCACACCGGCCGCCGCGCCCTGTACGAGCAGGCCGGCCGCACCGTCGTCGACATCACCAACCGCTACTACGGCGGCGACGACGAGTCGGTGCTGCCGCGCAACATCGCCACCCGCGCCGCGTTCGAGAACGCGATGGCGCTGGACATCGCGATGGGCGGCTCCACCAACACGATCCTGCACCTGCTGGCCGCCGCCCAGGAGGCCGAGGTCGACTTCGACATGCGGGTGATCGACAGCATCTCCCGCAAGGTGCCCTGCCTGTCCAAGGTCGCCCCCAACGGCTCGTACTACATGGAGGACGTGCACCGGGCCGGCGGCATCCCCGCGATCCTCGGCGAGCTGTACCGCGGCGGCCTGCTGCACGAGGACGTGCACACCGTGCACTCCGACTCGCTCGCCGAGTGGATGAAGACCTGGGACGTGCGCGGCGGCTCGGCCTCCGAGGAGGCCGTCGACCTCTGGTACGCCGCCCCCGGCTGCGTCCGCTCCGCCGAGGCGTTCAGCCAGTCCGAGCGCTGGGAGTCGCTGGACACCGACGCCGCCAAGGGCTGCATCCGCAGCGTCGAGCACGCCTACTCGGTCGAGGGCGGCCTCGCGGTGCTCTACGGCAACATCGCCGAGGACGGCTGCGTGGTGAAGACCGCGGGCGTGGACGAGTCGATCTGGCGCTTCCAGGGCAAGGCCGTGGTCTGCGAGTCCCAGGACGAGGCGGTCGAGAAGATCCTGACCAAGCAGGTCACCGAGGGCGACGTGGTGGTCATCCGCTACGAGGGCCCCAAGGGCGGTCCGGGCATGCAGGAGATGCTCTACCCGACCTCCTTCCTGAAGGGCCGCGGCCTGGGCAAGGCGTGCGCGCTGATCACCGACGGCCGCTTCTCCGGCGGCACCTCGGGCCTCTCGATCGGCCACATCTCGCCGGAGGCGGCCTCCGGCGGCGCCATCGCCCTGGTCGAGGACGGCGACTCGATCACCATCGACATCCCGGCCCGCACCATCAACCTGGACGTCTCCTTCGAGGAGCTGCACGAGCGCCGGCTCAAGCTGGAGTCCGAGGGCGGCTACCGCCCGAAGAACCGCGACCGCCAGGTCTCGGCGGCGCTCCGGGCGTACGCCGCGATGGCCACCTCCGCCGACAAGGGCGCCGTCCGGGACGTCTCCAAGCTCGGCTGAGACGCGTGGCACCCGGGGGACGGACCCCGCTCGTGGTGATAATCGGACCGTGAGTACGACGAGTACGGCGAGTACGACGACCACCGCGGACGGGGCCCCCGTCCCCCCGCCGATCCGCTGGTTCGGCACCACCTGGGTCGACCGCGGCACCGGCTACTGGCTGCGCCGCGTCCTCGTCCCGCTCGGCGCCCTCGCGGCCACCGCCGCCGGGGCGCTCGCGCTGCGGCTGGGCGTCTCCGGCGTCCGGATCTCCGACGCCGCCCCGCTCACCCTGCTGCTGACCCTCGCCCTCGGCCTCTGCTCCGCCATGGCGGGCCTGCGGAACTGGAAGATCCTCACCGAGGGCAAGGACGCGCTGACCGGCTGGATGGCCGAGGAGAAGCAGCTCGCCGGGGTCTGGCTGGTCGGCTTCGTCGGCGCCCTGGCCGCCTACTTCGCCCGCAGCCTGGTCGAGGCCCCCGGCGAGGGCCTCAAGCGCGCCGCCTACGACCAGGAGAACGCCACCTGGCACCGCCGCCGGGCCGCCCGGGCGGAGCGCGAGGCCCGCAAGGCGGCCCGGCGGCGGGCCTGAGCGTCCGTCAGCTGCGGGTCAGCGTGCCGCACTCCTCGCCGTCCTGCAGCGGCTTGGTCCGGTCGTACGGGTCGGTGGCCGGGCCGCTCGGCGCCGGACCGGTCGCGGCCGCCCGCGTGAACTCGAACTCGGGCTCCAGGTAGCCGGAGTGCGCGTCGCACCGGTTGTTGCCGAAGTCGCTGCGGCCCTCGCCCAGCCGCGGCTTCCCGGGCGTCACCTCGTAGTGCTTCGGGTCGTAGAACCGGAAGTCCTGCACCCGGCGGACGATCTCCCGGTCCACCACCCGGCTGCGGTCCACCTGGGCCCAGGAGGCGGGCAGCGCGGTGCCGCCGTCGCCCGGGACGGCCTTCCCGGCGTCCGGGCCGGGGCGCAGCGCGTACACGTAGGTCACGTCGGTGTGCACCAGCATGCCCCGCTCGCCGTCGCCCTCGAAGCTGATCCGGCCCTGCACCTTCACCTGGTCGGTGACCGGCACCGCCCGGGCCGGGTCGAACCGGCTCACCCAGGTCGTCGGGTCGTGCTCGGCGCTCGGGTGCGCCAGCGCCGCGGCCAGGTCCTCGGCGTCCGGCCCGTCCATCAGGTCCAGGACGTGCTGGACGCTGCCGCCCGACAGCACCTGCGGGTCGAGGTTGCCGGCGACCAGGTACGCCTTCACCGCCTCCACGTTCGCGGCGACCTGCTTCGCGCTGAACACGCCGGTGGCGGGCATGCTGGTGGGCAGCCCGATGCCGTCCACGCCGTTCGGCCACGCCTCGGCGGGCGAACCCGCCCACGGGTGCTCCGGGGTCGGCACGTCCGGGTCCACGCTCGGCGGGGCGCTGCTCGGCGGGGCGGTCTCCGCGCCCACGGTGGGCAGCGCGGAGGACTTCGGCGGCTTCGAGCCGCCGCGGTCGGTGACGACCAGCCCGACCAGCACGGCCGCCACCACCCCCAGGACCAGCAGCGCGTTGCGGACCGGGTGCGGGCGCCCCGGACGGCGCCCCACCGGGCGGGCCCGGCGGCGCCACCGGGAGCGGCGGATCTCCGTGACGGGGCGGACCTCCGTCGTCGGGCGCCACGGCCCGTTCTCCGGCGGCGGGTCGTTCTTCCACCGCTCGGTCAGCATCCGGGCCCGCCCGGACGCCTCCTTGGCGGTCGCGGACCGGACGAACTCCTCGTCCAGCACCAGCCCTTCGAAGGGGTCGTCGGGTCTGCCGGGGACGCTGTCGTCCGGCCTTGGCTCATCTGTCGTCGGCACGGCCGGAAGTATGCCGACCACCGCCGACACACCCGACAGCGGGGGGCGGACGTGACGTGGCGTCAGCCCTTGCGGGCCGCCTTCACCGCCCCCACCACGCCCGCCACCGCGAGCAGCGCGCCGGCCGGCAGCAGCGAGGTGAACAGCGCCCCGAACAGGCCGTGGGAGCCCAGCAGCCACAGCGCCAGGGTGTCCAGCACCAGCAGCGCCCCGGCGGCGGGCAGCGCGGACTGCCACGGGTGCTCGTCCGCCCAGCGGCGCAGCCGCCGGTCGCCGCCGCTGCGCAGCCGGCCGCCGACCGTGCCCACCAGGAAGAAGAAGAACAACCCCCAGCTGACCGGCCCGGCCAGGATGTCCAGCGACCAGTGCAGCGTGATCACGTCCACCGCGAGCGCGGCCCCGCCGACCACCGTGCCCACCGCCGCCGCCGTCCGCCACGGCCCGAGCGTCGCGGCGGCGACGGCGACCTGGCGGTTCTCACGTCCTGACAACTCTCCGTGTCCCATGCCTCCACGGTGCTCCCGCCCGCCCCCGGAATCCAGAGCCCGCACCCCTGAGTTTCCCCCTACGGGGGCCGGGGCGAGGGCGGGCCGACCGCAGGGTGGACAGGTCCGTCGGGGCGGGGGCGTCCCGGGGCAAGATGGGCGGCCAGCAACCGCAGCGCACGGAGGGTACGCACCATGAGCGACAGCACCACCGCCGGCCAGAAGATCGCCTTCCTCGGGACGGGCAAGATCGGCGAGGCCCTGCTCTCCGGGCTGCTGCGGGCCGGGACCGCGCCCGCTGACGTCCTGGTCACCGCCCGCCGGGCCGAGCGCGCCACCGAGCTCGCCGACCGCTACGGCGTCACCACCGTCACCAACGCGGAGGCCGCCAAGCTCGCCGACACCCTGATCCTCGCGGTCAAGCCGCAGGACATGGGCACCCTGCTGGAGGAACTGGCCGAGCACGTCGCCGCCGACAAGCTGGTCGTCTCGGCCGCCGCGGGCATCCCCACCGCCTGGTTCGAGGCGCGCCTCGCCCCCGGCACCCCGGTGGTCCGGGTGATGCCCAACACGCCCGTCCTGGTCGACGAGGGCATGAGCGTCATCTCCGGCGGCTCGCACGCCACCGAGGCGCACCTGGCCCGCACCGAGGCGATCTTCCGCTCGGTCGGCAAGGCGCTGCGCGTCCCGGAGGGCCAGCAGGACGCGGCCACCGCGCTGTCCGGCTCCGGCCCCGCGTACTTCTACTTCCTGGTCGAGGCGATGATCGACGCGGGCATCCTGCTCGGCCTGCCCCGCCAGGTCGCGCACGAGCTGATCGTGCAGTCCGCGATCGGCGCCTCGGTGATGCTCCGCGACTCCGGCGAGCACCCCGTCAAGCTCCGCGAGGCCGTCACCTCCCCGGCCGGGACGACCATCGCCGCCATCCGCGAACTGGAGAACCACGGCGTCCGGGCCGCCATGCTCGGCGCGCTGGAGGCCGCCCGGGACCGCTCCCGGGAGCTGGCCGGCGGCGGCAAGTAGGCTCGGGCGACGTGAGTGACGACACCGGCCGCGACGGCTACGACCTGCTGATCCTGGACAACGACGGCGTGCTGGTGGACAGCGAGCCGATCTCCAACCGGGTGCTCGCCGAGTACCTCACCGAGCTCGGCCACCCCACCACGATCGAGGACTCCTACCGGGACTTCATGGGCACCGCCGCGCACACCGTGCACGACGTGATCGCCGAGCGGTACGGGGCGGTGCTCCCGGAGGACTTCGACGACCTGTTCCACGCCCGGGTGTTCGCCGCCTTCGAGCGCGAACTGCGGCCGGTGGCCGGGGCGGAGAAGCTGCTCGGCCACCTCCAGGAGCACGGCGTCCGCTACTGCGTGGCCTCCTCCGCCCACCACTCCTGGATCCGCACCGCGCACCGCCTCACCGGCCTGTCCGGGTACTTCACCGACGAGCTGCTGTTCTCCGCCCAGGACGTCGGGGTCGGCAAGCCCGCCCCCGACCTGTTCCTGCACGCCGCCCGCACCATGGGCGTCGACCCGGCGCGCTGCCTCGTCCTGGAGGACAGCCGCAACGGCGTCCTGGCCGCCCGCGCCGCCGGGATGGACGTGTACGGCTACGCGGCGCTCACCGACCCGGCCAAGCTCACCTCGGCGGGCGCGACCGGGCTGCTCACCGCGCTGGACGAGGCGATCGCCCTGCTGCCGAACTGAGCCGGGGCCGCCGCCGGACCGGGCCGCGGCCGCTGCCGAACTGACCCCGCCGGACCCCTCCCGCCGACGCCGCCGACCGCCTACGCTCTGCCCAACAGTTGCGTACCGGCCGGTAGCGTCGGTGGTGAGCGAGGTCCCGATGCAGGTCACGGCCACGGCCGAACCCACCCCCCGGCTCCGGCAGGCCCGGGCCGCGCTGGCCGTCTCCTTCTTCCTCCAGGGCACCACCTTCGCGCTGCTGGTCACCTGCATCACCGATCTGCAGAAACGTTACGGCCTCAGCGACGGCCTGCTCCCGCTCTTCCTCGCCGCCGTCCCGATCCTGGCCGGGGTCGGCTCGATCACCTCCGAGACGCTCGTCAAGCGCACCACCGCGCGCGGCGTCCTGCGGGTCGTCCAACCCGCGCTCTGCCTGACCCTCGCCCTCACCGGCCTCGGCTCCCGGCTGTGGCAACTCGCCGTCGCCCTCGGCCTGTTCGGCCTGCTGGTCGGTGCCCTCGACGCCTCCATGAACATGCTCGGCGTCGGCCTCCAACACCGCTACGGCCGCAGCATCATGATCGGCTTCCACGCCGCGTTCAGCCTCGGCGGCATCGTCGGCGCCGCGCTCGCCGCGTTCGGCGCCCACCAGGACGCCGGGCTGCCCCTGCTGTTCGGCGGCGCCGCGGCCGTGCTGGTCCCGGCCGCGCTCCTCGCCGGACGCCGGTTCGCCGGCCCCGCCGAACTCGGCGACGCCGTCCGCGAGGCGGCCGCCCTCGCCGCCCGCCGCATCCCCTGGCGGCCGCTGCTCCCGCTGTGCGCCGTGATGGCCTTCGCCTACATCGCCGACGCCTCCGTCTCCAACTACAGCGTCAAGTACCTCACCGACGGCCTGCACAGCCCCGAGGACCTCGCCAAGTTCTCCTACCTCGGCTACATGGTCGCCATGCTGCTCGGCCGCGCGGTCGGCGACCGCGCCGTCCAGCGCTTCACCGTCCTGCCCGTCGTCCGCACCGGCACCGCCGTCGCCGCCGCGGGCTTCCTGATCGCCGTCCTCGCCCCCGGCACCTGGACCGGCGTCCTCGGCTTCACCGTCCTCGGCTTCGGCATCTGCGCGATCATCCCCCAGGTCTTCGCCGCGGGCGGCCGCCTCTTCCCGCACGCCAGCGACGCCGCCGTCGCCCGCCTCAACCTCTTCAACTACGTGGGCTTCCTCGTCGGCTCCCCGCTGGTCGGGGCCCTCGCCGAGTTCTCCGACTACCGCTGGGCCTTCTGCGCGCCCATGCTCCTCGTCCTGGCGATCCTCCCGCTGGCCCCCCACTTCGCGCCCGCCCCGGCCGACGACCGGCCCGACCTGGCGTCGATCCCGGCCTGAGCGGCGGCGTCGCGGGCTCAGGCGGTGTGCTCGACGTACTCCAGGACGACCCCGCCGGGGTGCCGCACGACGGCGTTGCGGCCGGTCGGCACCCGGTTCGGGCCGGAGACGACCTCCCCGCCGCGCGCCTCCAGGAGCGCCTGCAGCCCGTCCAGGTCGTCGACGAGCACGGTGGCCTGGACGTCCCGGTACGGGGCGAGCGCCTCCTCGGTGCCCGCGACGAGCAGGAAGCCGCCGATGCCCGCCACCTCCACGTCGCCGTGGGCGAAGCGCCGCCCGACCTCCCGGCCGGTCAGCTCCCGCAGGGCGGGCAGTGCGCGGTCCAGGTCGTCCACGTACAGCCGGGCCAGCGTGGTCAGCACCTTCACGGTCACCCCTCCAAGATCAATTCGACTTTCCCGAATTGTTGAACCGAGGGCCATACTAGACACCCGTCCCGCGGAGGAGGAAGCGGATGCGCGCACTGCCCCAGCCCCAGCCGGAAGACCTCGACCTGGCGACCGTGCTGCACGCCCTCGGCGACCCCGTGCGCCTGGAACTGCTGCGGCGCCTGGCGACGGACGGCGAAACCACCTGCAGCCCCGAGGGGTTGGCGGTCCCGCGCTCCACGCTGTCCAACCACTGGCGGATCCTGCGCGAAGCGGGCATCACCTCCACCCGCCTCAGCGGCAAGACCCGGCTGGTGACCCTGCGCCGGAACGAACTCGACGCCCGCTTCCCCCACCTCCTCGCCGCCGTGCTGGACGAGGTCACCCGCCCCGCGGCGGACGGCTTCGAGCAGGTCTGACCACGACCGTCCGCCGAAGGGTCCGCGCGGCCGCGGCGGGGGAAGGGCCTCGTCGGGGCCCGGCACTGCCTGCTCCGGGGTGCGGCTCAGGCGGAGGGGCCGGGGGTGGGCGCGGGCAGGCGGGTGCGGTACCAGGCCAGGGTGGCTTCCAGGTCGGCGAGTTGGCGGGGGTTGACGAGGACGGCGGCGGGGCGGCCGTGGACGGTGAGGGTGACGCGGTCACGGGTGTCGGAGACGTGGCGCGCCAACCGGCAGAGGTGGGGGCGGGCCTCGGAGATCGACAGGGATTCGGGCATGCGGGGGCCGTGCTTTCGGTGGGCGCGGCTCAGCGGGCCGCGCGGACGGGGCGGGCGTAGGTGGCCCCGCTGTAGGCGGGGCCGTCCTTGGCCTGCTGGCAGCTCGGGCAGACGCCGGGGCGGGCGGAGGGCCGCTGGCAGTCGGTGCAGCGGTGGGCGGGGGCGGCCGGGGCGGCCAGCGGCGGCGGGAGCTTGTCGATCAGGCGGCGCTCCAGGAGCCCGGCCGGGCTGTGCAGCAGGGTCGGCAGGCCGGGGAGGAGCGCGGCGGCGAGGACGGCCTCGGTGTAGCCGCGGTCGAGCCACTCGAGGACCAGCGGGGCCAGCCGGAGAGCCTCGACCTCGCCGATGCGGAGCAGGGGCTGTCGGCTGACGACGCGGAGCAGCAACTCGGCGGCCTGGTGGGTCCGCCCGTCCGGGGCGGCCGGGCGGGGCCGGGGCACCCGGGCCGGTGCGGGGGCGGGTCCGGTTGCCGGGGTCTGCGAACGCTCGCGCGCGAGTGGTTCAGGTTCAGGCGGGAGGGGCGGGAGGGGGGTGGTTTCTTTCTTCCGAGTCTTTGTCTTTGGACGTGGGGCCGGACCGGGTACCGGCCCTTCGACACCCGGTGTGAACTGGAAGGGTGTGTCGGTGACGTGCTGGACGGAGATGATCCGCCCCTTCGCGATGCGGACCTTGGCGACCTTGTAGTACCCGGCGGCGGTCAGCTCCCGGAGGGCCTTGCGGGTCGCGTAGAGGGTCTCGTGCGTGCGGGTCGCCATCTCCTGCGCGGTCATCCGCACCCCGTCGGGGAGGGAGAGCAGGAAGGTGAGCAGCCCCCGCGGCGCGTTGCGCAACCCGACCTGTTGCAGCATTTCGTTCGGGAAGACGGTGAAGTGGGACCGGTGGGTATTACGATGAACTCGCATGGGATTGCTGGCTCCTAACGCATGGGAGTGGTCCTGTGCCGTGCCCCGGGGTGTTCCAGCACCGCCGGGGCGAAACTTTTCGGTGAGGTGCTGCGGAACGTAGCACCGCGACTACGCTCCGCGCCAAGCGGTCGACGGAAAGTCACAATCCGGTCGGTTAATGCCTGATCGATCATCAAATCTGCGACCGGCGGGCCGAATCGCTCCGCCTCCGGACCGGCACGCCGGGAGCCGGGTCCGACCCCGCTACGGTGTGGGTCATGGCGGACACCACCTGCGGCCTGCACCTGTTCTGGGACGAGGCCGAGACCGGATACGACTTCGGGCCCGGGCACCCGATGGACCCGACGCGGCTCGCGCTGACGATGCGGCTGGTCGAGTCGCTGGGCCTGACCAGGCAGCCGTCGGTGACGGTGCGTTCGGCGCCGCCCGCCGGGGACTCCACGCTGCGGCTGGTGCACACCGCCGAGTACCTGGCGGCGGTGAAGCGGGCCGCCGCCGACCCGTCCGCGGTGGACGCCGCGCACGGGCTGGGGACGGACGACAACTGGGCGTTCCCGGGGCTGCACACCGCCTCCGCGCTGATCGCCGGGCAGTCGGTGGCCGCCGCCGAGGCGGTGTGGCGCGGGGAGACCCCGCACGCGGTGAACTTCGCGGGCGGGCTGCACCACGCGATGCCCGGTCAGGCGTCCGGGTTCTGCATCTACAACGACCCGGCGCTGGCCATCGCCCGGCTGCTCGAACTCGGCGCCGAGCGGGTCGCCTACGTGGACGTGGACGTCCACCACGGCGACGGCGTGCAGCAGGCGTTCTGGGACGACCCGCGGGTGCTGACCGTCTCGCTGCACGAGAGCCCCACCACGCTGTTCCCGCAGACCGGCTGGGCCACCGAGACCGGCGGGCCGGGCGCCGAGGGCACCGCCGCCAACCTCGCGCTGCCCGCCGGGACGGGCGACGCCGGGTGGCTGCGCGCCTTCCACGCCCTGGTGCCCGAACTGCTGGCCGCGTTCCGCCCGCAGGTGATCGTCAGCCAGCACGGCGCCGACACCCACGTCGAGGACCCGCTCGCCCACCTCGCCGTCACCGTCGACGCCCAGCGGATCGTCGCCGAGGCGGTCCACCGCCTCGCCCACGAGCACGCCGACGGTCGCTGGATCGCCACCGGCGGCGGCGGGTACGCCGTGGTCGACGTGGTGCCCCGCACCTGGACGCACCTGGTCGCCACCGCCGCCGGCCACCCCGTCGACCCGGCCACCGACACCCCCGAGGAGTGGCGCGCCGAGGTGTACCGGCTGACCCGACGGCCCGCCCCGCTGCGGATGACCGACGGCACGACCCCGCAGTGGTCCGACTTCCACGAGGGCGGCTACGACCCCGCCGACCGCCTCGACCAGGCCGTCCTGGCCACCCGCCGGGCCGTCCTCCCGCAGCACGGACTGATCCCGTGACCGCCCGCGACGAGCTCCGTGCCTACCTGGTCAAGCACCGCCTGGCCGGGCCCGAGGTCCCGACCCCCCGGCAGAACAACCTGCGGCACTACCGGCTGTTCGCCCAGGGCGACCCCAAGTCCCTGATGGGGCTGGACCCGGAGCCCCGTCGGGACGAGGCCGCCGTGCTGCGGCTGATGGCCGAACGCGTCGGCGTGAACCCCGACCCGCGCCACGTCCGGGGCCCCGACTCCATCGACCCCGACCGCACCCTCGACGCCCTGGACCGGCTCGCCCTCCTGCTGCGCCGCACCGCCGACCGGCGCGGCAGCGTGCTCGCGGGCACCGGCCACCCCACCAAGCTCGCGGGCTTCCACCGCGCGCTGGCCGAGGCGCTCGAAGCGGCGGGCTGCACCGTGCACACCCCCGCGCGGGGCGTGCGCTTCCGCGAGCCCACCCCCGAGGGCGAGCGCCCGCGCTACCTCGACGTGCTCGACGGCGTCCTGGTGATGCGCGCCCTGGACGGCCCCGACGGCCCCGGCCGCCCCGGCCCCGGCGACCTAGCGCACACCCACTCCCCGCTGCCCGTCCGGCTCGCCCTGACCGCCCTCGCCGACGCCGGGCACCGCCCGCCCGACCTGGTGCTGGGCGACCACGGCTGGCTGTGCGGCGCGGGCCGCCTCGGCATCCCGGCCGGGGGCATCGCGGACTGCAACGACGTCGCCCCGTTCGCCGCCGAGGCGGACGGCCTGGTCGAGGTGGTCGTACCGCTGGAGGACGGCTCGGCCCCGAGCTGCTACGTTCCGCTGAGCGACTACGTACTGCAACGGGCGGATCTCGCACCGTACAACAGGTGAGGGCCCCCCTCTTCCCACCCGTACCACCCATAACTACTCTGGGGATACACGTGTGCCGGTGGAGTCACCGGAGGGGAAGCCGGTGCCTTGCACACGGGTAAGGGTCGGGTGATGGGTCATGAGTTCCGGCGAACGTCCCCTGCAGGATGTCGTCTTCCTGACCGTGGCCGAGGTCGCCTCGGTGATGCGGGTCTCGAAGATGACGGTCTACCGCCTCGTGCACAGCGGCGAGCTTCCGGCCATCCGGGTCGGACGCTCCTTCCGGGTGCCCGAGCAGAAGGTGCACGAGTACCTCCAGGAGTCCTACGTGCGCCTGGAGAGCGCGTAGGCCGGAGCCCCGGCAGGGGTACCGATTACGGCAAACGCGACGCGGACGGTAGGCTAGGCCCTCCGTCAGTCGTATGGACTCCCGTCTCTCACGGGCGCGGGTCCGAGTGAGCGAGGAAATTCCGTGGGCTCTGTCATCAAGAAGCGTCGCAAGCGTATGGCCAAGAAGAAGCACCGCAAGCTTCTGAAGCGGACTCGCGTCCAGCGTCGCAACAAGAAGTAACACCGTTCGGCGCCGTCCTCGCTCACGCGGGGGACGACCCCGCACACGCGTTCAGCGACGCAGGTAGAACTGGCGCCGACGGTGTGCCGCTGCCCGTCCCAGGAGAAATCCCCGGGGCGGGCAGTGGCGTTTCCGCCCCCGCGGCCTCCGCGCGGTACGGTGCAGACCAGGGTGGGCGTCCAGGGAGGTCGGGGCAACGTGGGCAAGGTCGTGCTCGTCACCGGGGTGGCGCGGCCGCTCGGCGCGCGGTTCGCCGAACGGATCGCCGCGCACCCCGAGGTGGACCGGGTGGTCGGCGTCGACGCGGCCCCGCCGCCGCCGGACCTGCCGCCCGGCGTCCACTACGCCCAGGTCGACCCGCGGCGCCCGGCCGTCGCCCGGGTGATCGCCGAGCACGGCGTCGACACCGTCGTGCACCTCAACGTCACCGCGCTCGGCCACGGCGGCCGGGCCGCGGTGAAGGAGAGCAACGTCATCGGCAGCATGCAGCTGCTCGGCGCCTGCCAGCAGGCCCCCGGCCTGCGCCGCCTGGTCGTGAAGTCCACCACCGCCGTGTACGGTTCGGCGCCCCGCGACCCCGCCGTGTTCGGCGAGCGGACGCAGCCCAAGGCGCTGCCCCCCGGCGGCTTCGCCCGGGACGCCGCCGAGGTCGAGGGCTACGTCCGCGGCTTCGCCCGCCGCCGCCCCGACGTCGACGTCACCGTGCTGCGCTTCGCCAACATCCTCGGCCCGGACGGCGACACCCCGCTCGCCGCGTACTTCCGCCTCCCCGTGCTGCCCACCGCCTTCGGGTACGACCCCCGGCTGCAGTTCGTCCACGAGGAGGACGCCCTGGAGGTGCTCCGGCTGGCCGCGCTCGGCGCCGCCCCCGGCACCTACAACGTCGCCGGGGAGGGCGTCCTGCTGCTCTCCCAGTGCGCCCGCCGCCTCGGCCGCCCCACCGTCCCGCTGCTGCGCCCCGCGCTCGGCCTGGTCGGCCGGCTGGCCCGGCAGCTGTCCGCCCCCGCGGACCGGGCGTTCTCCCAGGAACAGCTCCAACTCCTCACCCACGGACGGGTGGTGGACACCGCCCAGCTCCGCGACCGGTTCGGCTACGCCCCGCGCTGGACCACCGCCGGGGCCTTCGCCGACTTCGTCGCGCACACCTCCGCCGGGCCGCTCCCGCCCGAGCGGCTCACCGCCGTCACCGACCGCGTCACCGACCGGCTCGCCGGGATGCTCGGCGACCACCACCAGCCCACCCCGCACCAGGAAACGAGGCCGCGATGACAGCCGCCCGGGAATCCGCCGACCCGGCGGCCAAGGTCATCCCGATCGAGTCCGCCCCCAGCTGGAGCGGCCCCGAACCCCGCCCCGGCCTCGCCGACCGGATCGCCGACGGCCTCGGCACCGCCCTCGCCGGACAACTCGGCGCCACCGCCACCCGGTTGCTCGGCAAGGGCTGGGAGGAGCGCGCCACCAACGGCCTCGGCTTCCTGCGCCGCCGACTCACCGGCGACTACGAGGTCGACGACTTCGGCTTCGACAAGGAGCTCACCGAGGAGGTCTTCCTCGCCCTGCTCCGGCCGCTCGCCGAGAAGTACTTCCGGATCGAGGTCCGCGGCACCGAGCACATCCCCGCCGAGGGCGGCGTCCTCATCGTCGCCAACCACTCCGGCACCATCCCGCTCGACGCCCTGATGACCCAGGTCGCCGTCCACGACCACGCCGACCGGCACCTGCGGATGCTCGCCGCGGACCTGGTCTTCGTCCTGCCCGTGGTCAACGAGCTCGCCCGCAAGGCCGGACACACCCTGGCCTGCAACGAGGACGCCCAGACCCTGCTGGAACGCGGCGAGGTGGTCGGCGTCTGGCCCGAGGGCTTCAAGGGCATCGGCAAGCCCTTCGCCGACCGCTACAAGCTGCAGCGCTTCGGCCGCGGCGGCTTCGTCGCCTCCGCGCTGCGGGCGGGCGTCCCGATCGTGCCCTGCTCGATCGTCGGCGCCGAGGAGACGTACCCGATGATCGGCAACTTCAAGACCCTGGCCCGGCTGCTCGGCCTGCCCTACGTCCCGATCACGCCGACCTTCCCCTGGCTCGGGCCGCTCGGGGCGATCCCGCTCCCCACCAAGTGGACCATCCAGTTCGGCGAGCCCATCCCCACCGACAGCTACCCGAAGGACGCGGCCGAGGACCCGATGCTGGTCTTCAACCTCACCGACCAGGTCCGCGAGACCATCCAGCACACGCTGTACAAGCTGCTGGTGCAACGGCGTTCCGTCTTCGGCTGAGGCGGAAGCGAAACCGGGGCGCGGGGAGAACCGCTGCGCGCGGTTCCCCGCGCCCCGGTCGGCGCGCGTCCTGTCGGTGTGCCTGCGCTACTTGAGCGTCAGTCCGGGCAGCAGGCCCGGGATGAGCGGCGGGACGGTGATGCCCTGGCCGGTGTCCGCCGGGGGTGCCGCGGGGGAGCCGGACGGGGCGGGGGTGCTGCCCGTCGCGGGGGCGGCGGAGCCGGAGGGCGCGGGGGTGGCGCCGGTGCCGGTGAGGCCGCCGAGGAGGTCGCCGAGACCGCCCGCGGTGGAGGCGCCGGGCGCGGGGGTGGAGCGGGCGCTGGGAGCGGTGCTCGGGGCGTGGCCGCCGCTCGCGCCGCCGGAGGCGCCGGTGCCGGGCAGCAGCGGCTGCTGACCCGTCCCGCTGCCGGTGCCGCCGCTCTCGCCGCCGCCCCCGGTGGCCGCCCCGCTGCCGCCGCTGCCGCCCTGGCCGGGGAGCTGCCCCAGCCGCAGCGGCGCGACGTCCTCGCTTATGTCGTCGAAGAGCTGGTCGACCTTGGACGCC
This sequence comes from Kitasatospora phosalacinea, assembly GCF_030268885.1. Taxonomy (GTDB): domain Bacteria; phylum Actinomycetota; class Actinomycetes; order Streptomycetales; family Streptomycetaceae; genus Kitasatospora; species Kitasatospora phosalacinea_C. The sequence continues at coordinate 22,069 of NZ_BSSA01000006.1, read as the reverse complement.
TGGCTGCTGAGCCCGGACGGCAGCTTGGACTGCAGGGCCGTCCAGCGCTGGTCCTCCCCGGCGAAACCGGCGAGTTGGCGCATCGGGGTGAGCGAGCCGTTGGTGCGGTAGACGGCGCGCAGCAGGTCGCGGCCGCGCAGCGCCTCCGCGTGCATGTCGTCGAGCGCGCGGCGGACCTGGTCGACGGTGTCGGGGCTGAGCGCGGCCGGACCGTTGGCGCGGTCGAGCAGGGTCTGCGCCTCGTCGAGCCGGGTGGTGGCCTGCTGGAGCAGCAGTGCGCCGCGCTCGGTGTCGTCGTCGGCCCAGTCGAGGCGCAGCCCTTCGAGGCCGCGCTTCATGCCGTACAGGGCGTCGCCGGGGAGGGCGTTGGTGGAGGCGGCGGCGGCTCCGGCGAGGGAGCCGACGGCGACGCCGGCGACCAGGCCGCCGATGGCGAGGCGGCGGCCCCAGCGGGTGCCGCGGAGGCGTCGGCTGCGTTGGGCGGGGAGGACCGCGGTGGGGGCGCCGCCCGCCCACTCCTGCTCGAACGCGGCCATCAGCTGGGCGCGTTGGACCGTCCGCGTCTCGGCGGCGAGCTCGGGGGCGGGGACCGCACCGAGCGCGTCGGCCATGGCGAGGAGTTCGGTCATGGCGGCGGAGCCGGCCCGGTGCGAGCCGCTGCTCCGGTGGTCACTCTGGTGGGCCTCCAGCGCCTCGGCGAAGGACTTCGCCCGCCGGTGCTCCAGCACGTTTGCCGTCACGGGCCACACCTCCCTTCGTCGTTTTCGACACCGTGGCCTGCCAGTTGGTTGTCCCGGCAGACCGAAACCACACCATCGGGTGACAGTACGAGTTCCCACTTGACTGCGGGCCCGGTGGGGGATTGCACGCTGGCCAACGAGCGGTGTCGGGAGTCGGTTACGCACGACCCCCCTGGCGTATTAAGCAGAGCAGATGACCGCCCCGTCACCCGGACGTGCAGGCGCCAGGGGCGGGTTGACGGGCCGTCGGTCGCCGGGGGCGGCGACGACGGTCTGTGGGCTATCGCGTCCACGGTCGGCGGATCACCTGGCGTCCGGCGGCAGCAGGCGGGCCAGCGTGCGCACCGCCCGGTACTGCAGCGTCTTGATGGCGCCCTCGTTCTTGCCCATGATCCGGGCCGTCTCGGCCACCGAGAGGCCCTGCAGGAAGCGCAGCGTGACGCACTCCTGCTGCTGCGGGTTGAGCCGGCGCACCGCGTCCAGCAGGGCGGCGTTGGAGAGCGACTCCAGCACCGACTCCTCGGGGCTGCGCTCGCACTCGTTGGAGTCCAGCATCTCGCCGGTGGTGACCTCCAGCCGGAACCGGCTGGACTTGAAGTGGTCGGCCACCAGGTTGCGGGCGATGGTCACCAGCCAGGCGCCGAAGTCGCGGCCCTGCCAGGTGAAGGTGCCGATCCGGCGCAGGGCGCGCAGGAAGGTCTCGCTGGTCAGGTCCTCGGCGGTGGCCCGGCTGCCGACCCGGTAGTAGATGTACCGGTAGACCGTGTCGGCGTAGTGGTCGTAGAGCCGCCCGAAGGCCTCGCTCTCGCCGTTCTGGGCCCGCTCGACCAGTTCCACCACCGGGTTGTGCTCGGTGTCGTAGCCGGGCCCGGCGGGCGCGCTGCGGGAGCGGCCGCGGGTGCCGGGGGCGGGCACGGTGCGGCCGCGCGCCCCGGTGGCCGGGGCGCTGCCGCCCGCGGCGGCGGGGCCGGCGGTGGGGCCGGTGGCGGTCGAGCGCAGCAGCGGCCCGGCGAACGCGGCGGGGGCCGGCGCGGCGAACGCGGCACCGGCCACCGCGGGCTGCGGCACGGGCGCGATCAGTTCGAACTCGCGGATCGCGGCCCACAGCCGTTCCAGGCGCACACCGCGGCGCAGAGTGGCGGTCGACGGGCGGGAGGTGGCTGGCGCGTCGTTCCGGACGGGTGGGTACACGGGACTCCCAGAGGCAGAACTGTGGACGGATCACCTCCGCCTGTGCGGAGAGCACGCCGCACTGGCCACCCGTCACGGGGACGTTCGGGTGGGGTGCATCCAGGAGAGAATAACGCTTTGTGCAATGACAGCTACACCGCGTGGTCGAAGTGGTCGGATGAGGTCCACTTCTTGCGCATATTCACCTGTCAGTGACCGGAGTTGGCGCCATCCATCCGGCTCAATGTGACCGGTTGTGCACGCCAGGTGACCGAACACCGGGGCGCGGGCCGGGTTTCCCCGCGATCCGCGATCCCAACCCATGACTTTGGCCGACTGTCGAACGATCAGTTCCGGTCAGGGCCGGACGTTCCCGAACTGCCGGACGCCCCCGCCGGATTCACCCCCGCTGACCTGCCGGGATCACCCTCCGGAGGGCGTGTCGTCGACGCCGCGTTGACGGGGCCGGCCGGGGCCGGGGTCCGGGCCCGCTGCCGCGCCGGGGCCTGGGTTCAGGCCCGCTGCCGCCGGTGCACCGCGACGGCCGCCGCGGCCGCCCCGGCCAGCACGCCGAGCCCGGCCGCCGCCGGGACGCCGATCCGGGCCGCCTTCCGCCCGGTCCGGAAGTCCCGCACCCGCCAGCCCATCGCCCGCGCGTGCCGCCGCAGCGCCCCGTCCGGGTTGATCACGTACGGGTGGCCGACCAGGCTCAGCATCGGGATGTCGTTGGCGGAGTCGCTGAACGCCGCGCAGCGCGCCAGGTCCAACTGCTCGCGGCGGGCCAGCGCCTGCACCGCGGCGGCCTTCGCCTGGCCGTGCAGCATCCCGCCGACCAGCCGGCCGGTGTACTCGCCGTCCCGGGTCTCCGCGACGGTGCCGAGCGCGCCGGTCATGCCCAGGCGGCGGGCGATCAGCCGGGCCACCTCCTGCGGCGCGGCGGTGACCAGCCAGACCCGCTGCCCGGCGTCCAGGTGCATCTGCACCAGCGCCCGGGTGCCGGGCCAGACCTTCTCGGCCAGCACCGGTTCGAAGATCTCCTCGCAGATCTGCTCCAGGTCCGCGGTGCGCTTGCCCGCGACCAGGCCGAGCGCGCTGTCCCGGGCGTCGGCGATGTGGTCCGGGTTCTCGGCGCCGTGCAGCCGGAACGCGGCCTGCTGCCAGGCGAAGCGGAGCAGGTCGCGGCGGGAGAAGAAGCGCCGCCGGTACAGGCCGACCCCGAGGTAGAAGATCGCGGCCCCGCGCAGGATGGTGTTGTCGCAGTCGAAGAACGCGGCCGCCCGGACGTCCCCGGGCACCGGCGTGTGGTCCCCCTCCGGGGACCTCGCGTCCGCCGCCGGGAGCTGGGCCTCGGCGGCGTCGGCCGCGGCCTCTCCCGCCAGGGCGGTCAGGTCCGCGGTGGAACGCCTTGCCCGGGTGAGCCTTCGCAGCGCTGCCATGCGACGAGCATAGTCAGCGCGGCCGACCGACCCCGTGTCGCCGGAGTGCCGGGGCAGTGAACGCGCGGCGGCACAATGAACCGGTGAGCCTGCTGCGACGCGCGAAGAAGAACCCCGCCGACACCACCGTGACCCTGATCGGCAAGCCCGGCTGCCACCTGTGCGAGGACGCCCGGGCGGTCATCCTCAAGGTCACCGCCGAGCTGGGCGCCGCCTTCGAGGAGAAGGACATCCTGCAGGACCCGGCGCTGTACGAGCAGTACGCCGAGCAGATCCCGGTGACGCTGGTCGACGGCCGCCAGCACGACTTCTGGCGGGTCGACGAGGCCCGGCTGCGCAAGGCGCTCGGGGCCTGAGCGGGCCCCGCGGAACCGGTGCTTCGTGAACGTCCGATGAAGATCGCCCTAGGAGTTCGCTGACTTCTCGGCTTACGATCGAACGGTTTCCGTGTCCGCCGGGGGCTGTGCAAGAGGAGGGCGCGATGAACGGCTACGCCGTCGTCGACGTCGAGGCCACCGGTCGTAGCCCCTGGCGCCACCGGGTGGTCGAGGTCGCCGTGGTGCAGTTGGACGCCGGGCTGCGGGTCGAGCGCGAGTTCGCCACGCTGGTGGACCCGGTCGGACCGGTCGGGCCGACCCACGTGCACGGGATAGCGCAGGAGGACGTCCTCGGGGCGCCGCGGTTCCGGCAGATCGCGCCCCGGCTGCTGGAGCTGCTGGCCGGCCGGGTGCTGGTCGGCCACCACGTGACCTGCGACCGGGCGTTCCTGGAGCGGGAGTTCGCGCGGATCGGGGTGACGCTCCCCCCGTTGCCGCTGCTGTGCACGATGCGGATGGCCCGCCGGCTGCTGCCGGAGGCGGGCGGTTTCGGCCTGTCCGCGTGCGTGGACGCGGCCGGGCTGGGCTGGTTCCCGGCGCACACCGCGCTGGGGGACGCGCTGGCCACGGTGGAGCTGCTGCGGCACTGCCGCCGGACGGGCTGCGCGGAGGTGCAGCTGCCCGCGCAGCCGGTGGTGCCCTGGCCGCGGCTGGGCCCGTCCCGCTCGGTGCGCGCCCGGGAGGACGTCCCGCTGCTGCGCCGGGTGGCACCGCTGGGGCCGTGGCCGGCCGGGGTGGAGGGCCCGCGGGCGCTGATCGGTTCGGCGGGTTACGAGTGATGCGTGTCACTGTTCGGGGACAAATCGGACACCATCTTTGTGCACACGTTCACAAACGCATAGCCTGGCGGTCCAAGCCCAGCTTCACCCGCAGGAGCAACGTGGCAATCGGCCGACCCTCACCCAGCAGTTCGCAGACGCCCGACCCCGGAGCCGCGCGCCGACCCTCGCGCGCGCGGGGCATCCCGGAGGCGACCGTCGCCCGCCTCCCGCTCTACCTGCGGGCGCTCACCGCGCTCTCCGAGCGCTCCGTGCCGACCGTCTCCTCCGAGGAGCTGGCCGCCGCCGCCGGGGTGAACTCCGCGAAGCTCCGCAAGGACTTCTCCTACCTGGGCTCCTACGGCACCCGGGGCGTCGGGTACGACGTGGAGTACCTCGTCTACCAGATCTCCCGCGAGCTGGGCCTCACCCAGGACTGGCCGGTCGTCATCGTCGGCATCGGCAACCTGGGCCACGCCCTCGCCAACTACGGCGGTTTCGCCTCCCGCGGCTTCCGGGTAGCCGCGCTGCTGGACGCCGACCCGAACGTGGTCGGCAGCACCGCCGCGGGCCTGCCCGTGCGGCACATGGACGAGCTGGAGGAGATCGTCGCCACCCAGCACGTCTCCATCGGCGTGATCACCACCCCGCCCGGTGCCGCCCAGCAGGTCTGCGACCGGCTGGTGGAGGCCGGCGTGACCAGCATCCTGAACTTCGCCCCGACCGTGCTGACCGTGCCGGACGGGGTGGACGTGCGCAAGGTCGACCTCTCGATAGAGCTGCAGATCCTCGCCTTCCACGAGCAGCGCAAGGCCGGCGACGAGCCGTCCGCGGGCGACTCGGTGCTCGACCGCGCCCCCGGCCCGGTCCGCGCCGCCGCCGCCAAGCTGCGCCGGGCCGCCGGCGGCGGCAAGGCCGAGCAGGCGAAGACCGCACCGGCGAAGACCGCGCCCGCCGCCAAGGGCGGTCCGGACGACGACCTGTCCGCGGTGATGCCGGCGTGAGCACGAACATCCGTCACGACGAGGTGGGGGCATGAGTCTTCTGGTAGTCGGTCTGAGCCACCGGACCGCGCCGGTCGGCGTGCTGGAGCGCGCCGCGCTCACCGGCGACAGCCCGACCCGGGTGCTGCACGAGGCGGCCGCCTCGGCGACCGTCGGCGAGGCCGCGCTGGTCAACACCTGCAACCGGATCGAGCTGTACGCCGACGTGGACAAGTTCCACGCGGGCGTCGCCGAGCTGTCCCAGCTGCTCGCCGGGCACAGCGGCGTCGACCTGGACGAGCTCACCCCCCACCTGTACGTGCACTACGAGGACCGTGCCGTCCACCACCTGTTCTCGGTGGCCTGCGGCCTGGACTCGATGGTCGTCGGCGAGGGCCAGATCCTCGGCCAGCTGCGCGACGCGCTGGCCAAGGCGCAGGAGGAGCACACCGCGGGCCGCGGCCTGAACGAGCTGTTCCAGCAGGCCCTGCGGGTCGGCAAGCGCGCCCACAGCGAGACCGGCATCGACCGGGCCGGGCAGTCGCTGGTCACCTTCGGCCTGGAGCAGGTCGCCGCCGGGGCCGGCCCGATCGCGGGCAAGCGCGCCCTGGTGGTCGGCGCGGGCTCGATGAGCTCGCTGGCCGCCGCCACCCTGGCCCGCTCCGGCGTCACCGACCTGCTGATCGCCAACCGCACCCCGGCCCGCGCCGAGCGGCTGGTGGAGATCCTCGGCGGCGCCGCCCGCACCCTGGACCTCGCCAAGGTCCCGCAGGCGCTGGCCGACGTCGACCTGGTGATCTCCTGCACCGGCGCGGCCGGCACCGTGATCGACGCCCCCGAGGTCGCCGCGGCGCTCGCCGCACGGAACGCGCCCGAACCCCTCGCCTTCCTCGACCTGGCCATGCCCCGGGACGTCGACCACGCCGTCCGCGACCTGGACGGCGCCCTGCTGGTCGACCTGGAGAGCCTGTCGCACGCGCACGCCGCCACCCCCGGCGCGGGCGACGTGGACGCGGTCGCCACCATCGTCGCCGACGAGGTCACCGCCTTCGGCCAGGCGCAGCGCGCCGCCCGGATCGCCCCGACCGTGGTCGCCCTGCGCGCCATGGCCTCCGAGGTGGTCAGCAGCGAACTCGCCCGCCTCGCCTCCCGGTTGCCCGACCTGGACGAGCGCTCCAGCGCGGAGATCTCGCAGACCGTGCGCCGGGTGGTCGACAAACTGCTGCACGCCCCGACCGTCAAGGTCAAGCAGCTCGCCGCCGAACCCGGCGGGGCCTCCTACGCGGAGGCCCTGCGCGAACTGTTCGACTTGGACCCCGCGGCAGTGCACGCTGTCTCCGGCACCCCGATCGGCGCCCAGGCGGGGTCCTCGATCCCGCCGGGCGGCATCCCCGCCGCCCAGGCCGCCGTTGCCCCGTCCGCCGGAGCCACCGCCCCGCCCGCCGGAGCCACCAGATGAACACCCCGTCAGCCCCCCAGCACGACCAGGACGATCACCTCATGAATGGTCAAGAGACAGTGACTCCGCTGCGCCTCGGCACCCGCCGCAGCGCCCTCGCCATGGCCCAGTCGGGCATGGTCGCGGAGGAGGTGGCCAAGGTCACCGGCCGCCGGGTGGAGCTGGTCGAGATCACCACCTACGGGGACGTCTCCCGCGAGTCGCTGGCCCAGATCGGCGGCACCGGGGTGTTCGTCTCCGCGCTGCGCGACGCCCTGCTGGAGGGCCGGATCGACCTGGCCGTCCACTCGCTCAAGGACCTGCCCACCGCCGCCCCCGCCGGGCTGCAGCTGGCCGCCGTCCCCGAGCGCGAGGACGTCCGGGACGCGCTGGTCGCCCGCGACGGCCTGACCCTGGCCGAGCTGGTCGGCAAGAGCACCGGCCGCACCGTCCGGGTCGGCACCGGCTCCCCGCGCCGGATGGCCCAGCTGAACGCCTGGGCCCGGGCCCGCGGCGCCGACCTGGAGACGGTGCCGATCCGCGGCAACGTGGACACCCGGATCAACTACGTCACCTCCGGCGAGCTCGACGCCGTGGTGCTGGCCACCGCTGGGCTCAACCGGCTCGGCCGCTCCGCCGAGATCACCGAGCACCTCGACCCCGAGCTGATGCTGCCCGCCCCCGGGCAGGGCGCGCTCGCCGTCGAGTGCGTCGACCCGACCCTGGCCGCCGTCCTGGCCCGGCTCGACCACCGCCCCACCCGGGCCGCCGTGGTCGCCGAACGCGCCCTGCTCGCCACCCTGGAGGCCGGCTGCTCCGCCCCGGTCGCCGCGCTGGCGACCTGGGCGGGCACCGAACTGCGCCTGGACGGCGTGGTCGGCACCACCGACGGCGCCGAACTGCTCAAGATGTCCGCCAACGGCCCGCTCGTCCCCGACGAGACCGCCGAGGAGCAGGCCGCGGCCCTGGGCCGCGCCCTGGCCACCCGGCTGCTCGACACCGGAGCGGCCAACCTGATGGGGGAGCGCGCCCGATGACCGCCGCCGGATTCCACCCGCCCGCAGGGCGCTGCACCTTCCTCGGCGCCGGCCCCGGCGACCCCGGGCTGCTCACCCTGCGCGCCGTCGACGTGCTCGGCACCGCCGACGTGCTGATCGCCGACCCGCTGACCGCCGCCGCGGTCCGCACCCACTGTCCCAGCGGCGTCCAGGTCATCGACCCGGCCGACGCGGGCCGGGAGCTCGCCGACCTGGCCGCCGACGCGGTCAAGGCCGGGCGCCACCTGGTCCGCACCGTGGACGGCGACCCCGGCCTGGACGGCTGCGCCGCCCAGGAGATGCTGCGCTGCGCCCAGGCGGGCGTGCCGTTCGAGGTTGTCCCGGGCGTCGCCCAGTCGGTGGGCGTGCCCGCCTACGCGGGCGTCCCGCTGCGCGGCGGCCAGGGCGCGGACGTCCGCTTCGTGGACGCCGAGGCGCTGCTGGCCGGGCAGGTCGTCGACCTGGGCGCGCCGGAGACCACCCTGGTGGTGCGCACCACCCTGGGCCAGCTGCCCGCGACCGCCAACTCCCTGGTGGCGCACGGCCGCAAGCCCGACGCGGCGCTCTCCGCGACGCTGTCCGGCACCACCACCCGGCAGCGCACCTTCACCTCCACGCTGGCCGCCATCGCCGCCGACCTGAAGGCCGCCCGGGTGCTGCCCTCGCCGGTCTCCGCCCCGGTGGACCCGGCGACCCCGGTGATAGCCGTGGTGGGCGAGCAGGTCGCCCACCGGGCCTCGCACTCGTGGTTCGAGACCAAGCCGCTGTTCGGCTGGAACGTCCTCGTCCCGCGCACCAAGGAGCAGGCCCACGGCCTCTCCGAGCAGCTGCGCTCGTACGGCGCGGTGCCGCAGGAGGTGCCGACCATCGCGGTCGAGCCGCCGCGCACCCCGCAGCAGATGGAGCGGGCCATCAAGGGCCTGGTCACCGGGCGCTACGAGTGGATCGCCTTCACCTCGGTCAACGCCGTCAAGGCCGTCCGGGAGAAGTTCGAGGAGTACGGCCTGGACGCCCGGGCGTTCGCCGGGATCAAGGTCGCGGCGGTCGGCGAGACCACCGCGCAGGCCCTGGTCGACTTCGGCGTCAAGCCCGACCTGGTGCCCTCCGGCGAGCAGTCCGCGGCCGGGCTGCTCGAGGACTGGCCGCCGTACGACCCGGTGTTCGACCCGATCGACCGGGTGCTGCTGCCGCGCGCCGACATCGCCACCGAGACCCTGGTGGCGGGCCTGGTCGAGCTCGGCTGGGAGGTCGACGACGTCACCGCGTACCGGACGGTGCGCGCCTCGCCGCCGCCGGCCGAGACCCGGGAGGCGATCAAGGGCGGCGGTTTCGACGCGGTGCTGTTCACCTCGTCCTCGACCGTCCGCAACCTGGTCGGCATCGCGGGCAAGCCGCACAACGTGACCGTCATCGCCTGCATCGGCCCGGCCACCGCCAAGACGGCGGAGGAGCACGGCCTGCGGGTCGACGTGATGGCCCCGGCCCCGTCCGCGTCGGCGCTCGCCCAGGCGCTCGCCGACTTCGGGGCCAACCGCCGGGACGCCGCCACCGCGGCGGGCGAGCCGGTCTACCGGCCGAGCGAACGCCGCCCCGGCTCGCGCCGCAAGGCGCGCTGACCCTCACGTCGGGGGGAGGCCCGCGGGCCTCCCCCCGACGCGTTCTTCCGTGACTCAGGGAGCCTTCGAAGTGTCCGCCGAATTCCCGTCCGTCCGCCCGCGCCGCCTGCGCACCACCCCGGCGATGCGCCGCCTGGTCGCCGAGACCCGGCTGCACCCGGCCGAGCTGATCCTGCCCGCCTTCGTCCGCGAGGGCATCGCCGAGCCGCAGCCGATCGGCTCGATGCCCGGCGTGGTCCAGCACACCCGCGACACCCTGCGCCGGGCCGCGGTCGAGGCCGCCGAGGCCGGGGTCGGCGGCATCATGCTGTTCGGCGTCCCCGCGGTGCAGGACGCCACCGGCACCGCGGGCACCGACCCCGAGGGCATCCTGCAGCTCGCCATCCGCGACGTGGTCTCCGAGGTCGGCGACGAGCTGGTGGTGATGTCCGACCTGTGCCTGGACGAGTTCACCGACCACGGCCACTGCGGCGTGCTCGCCGCCGACGGCTCGGTCGACAACGACGCCACCCTGGAGCGCTACGCCGAGATGGCCGTGGTCCAGGCCGACGCGGGCGTCCACCTGGTCGGCCCGTCCGGGATGATGGACGGCCAGGTCGCCGTGGTCCGCCGGGCGCTGGACGCCGCCGGGCACCAGGACACCGGCATCCTCGCCTACACCGCCAAGTACGCCTCCGCGTTCTTCGGCCCGTTCCGGGAGGCCGTCGGCTCCTCGCTCAAGGGCGACCGCAAGACCTACCAGCAGGACCCGGCCAACGCCCGCGAGGCGCTGCGCGAACTGGCCCAGGACGTCGCGGAGGGCGCCGACCTGGTCATGGTCAAGCCCGCGATGTCCTACCTGGACGTCGTCCGCCAGGTCGCCGACGCCTCCCCGGTGCCGGTCGCCGCGTACCAGGTCTCCGGCGAGTACGCGATGGTCGAGGCCGCCGCGGCCAACGGCTGGATCGAGCGCGAGCGCACCATCCTGGAGACGCTCACCTCGATCCGCCGGGCCGGCGCCGAGCAGATCCTCACCTACTGGGCGGTCGAGGCCGCGGGCATGCTGCGCTGACGGACCGTCGGGCGCGCCGGGGAACCGACAGCACGGAGGGCGCGGAGGCCGTTGACGGCCTCCGCGCCCTCCGCGTTCGATCCGGCGTCAGTCGATCGCGACGACGCCGCCCTCGCCGCCGCCGACGGCGGTGTCGGTGGCCCAGCCGTAGCCGCCGCCCGCGGTGAAGATGTGGGAGGTCTCGGCGAAGCCCGCCCAGTGCCCGGCGACGAAGGGCTCGTCGGCGGTGGCCACGCCCTCGACGCCGCCGCCGACGGCGACGTGCGCGTAGGCGGGGGCGGCGATGCCGGCCAGGGCGAGCGCGGCGACCGAGGTGATGACGGCCTTGCCCAGCTTGCTCTTCATGGGGAAGTTCCTCTCTGCGTCAGGTGGTGCGTCTCTACGTCAACACAGGGGTGCGGCTGGAGCGGCGCTGCACGCGCCCACCGGTGCTCCGATCACCCGATCGCGCCGCAGACGAACGGGTCTCCGGGAGCGGCCGGAGACGTGGAACCGCCGGGTCCCGGGGATCGCTCCCCCGGACCCGGCGGTCGGTTGCGACCGGGAGGTCAGCCGATCAGGTGGGAGACGCCACCGTCGCCGCTGCCCACGGTGTTCTGGCCCACGACGCAGGTCTGCGACGGCTCGTTGTCCAGGACGTCGGCCTCGATCGGCACCGCGACGCCGATGACGGCCACGGCGATGTTGTGCACCTCGGGGAGGCACAGGTTCGGGTTGTCCAGGGTGTGGAAGTTCGGGCTGTGGTTGCCCGAGGTGCCAGTGGCGTTGGTGCCGCCGTTGCCCTGGACCGAGGTGGCGGCGCCGTCCGCGTCACCGATGGCCATCGCCGGGGAGGCGATCGTGGCGAGACCGGCGGCGGCGACGCCGGCGGCGGCGAGAGCCTTCTTGATCATTGGGTTTTCCTTTTCGGATCTGATGGAGTGGAGCAGTGGACCGGCGCGTGGCTCGCGCCCGGTCCCACCGCCGGGCCGGGGGAGCGGACCCGGCGGGTCGTGCCGCGCGGAGCGTGGGGCTCCGCGCCGGGGGCAGTGACGGTGGGTCAGCCGACCAGGTGGGAGACGCCGCCGTCGCCGCTGCCGAGGGTGCCCTGGCCGACCACGCAGGTCTGCTTGGGCTGGTTGTTGAGCGCGTCGACCTCGACCGGGACGGCCACGCCGAGCACCGCAACGCCGATGTTGTGGATCTCCGGGAGGCACAGGTTCGGGTTGTCGGCGAAGTGGAAGTTCGGGCTGTTGTTGCCCCAGGTGCCGGTGGCGTTGGTGCCGCCGTTGCCCTGGATCGAGCCGGCCGAACCGTCCGCGTTGCCGATAGCGACGGCGGGGGTGGACACCGCGGCCAGCGCGGCGGCGGCCAGGCCGACGGTAGCGAAAGTCTTCTTGAGCATGGTGGAGATACCTCTCTGAAATGCCGTTCGAGGGGTGCTGCCCCGTCGTCGTCGGGATCAAAGAATGGCGACTCGGAAAGTTACGGGGTCACGGGGAAATTCGTCGGCGTTCACCGTTTTCCCCGCGCGCCGGTCGGATTTTCGACGATGCGGAGATCGGATTATTCAGCCGTTCCGGTTAACTCCCGCTATCCGCGCGGGAGCTGGCTCGTTCGCCAGGGTGCCTACCGGGCAATCGAACCGATTCCCCGAACGGACTTTCCCCGAACGAACTTTCCCGAACGAAGTTTCCCGAACGAACGGCGAACACGATGAAGCTCTCCAAGCGGGCGACCGGCGCCCTGCTGCTGGCGGTCGGTGCCGGCGTGGCGGCGACCCAGGGCGTGGCCCAGGCGGCCCCGAAGACCCCGGCCGAGGTGGCCGCGATCGAGAACGGCCTGGCCACCCAGGAGGTGCCGTTCAGCATTCCGCTCAGCGCGGCGACCGCCCCGCTCCCGCTGCTGCCGGACGGCGGCGAGATCCACGGCGGGATCCCGACCTCGCCGCTGATGCCGCCCACCGACACCGGGCAGAGCCCCACCCAGCCGATCCCGGACCACGTGCTGCCCGCGATCAACGGCGGCAAGGCGGGCCCCTCGCTGGGCGCCGTGCTGCCGCTGCCCGAGGTCGACCGCGGTGCCGAGCTGGGCACCCTCGGCCTGGACGCCCCGGCCGCCCCGCTCAACCTGGCCGGTCCGGCGGTCGGCCTCGGCCAGCCGGTCTCCTTCGTGGAGGGTCAGGGCGGCCAGCTCACCGACGCCGCGCTGACCCTGGACAAGGTCGACCCGCACCTGGTGACCGCGCCGGTGCAGGCCGTCCCCGGGGCGAGCGCCTCGCTCGGCGGCGAGCAGGACCAGATCTCGGTCACCGACTCGGTGCGGAACCTGGCCGCCACCACCACCGCCACCACCGGCGAGATGGTGAACCAGGCCGACCCGGTGGGCATCCTCGCCGACGGGCTGAACCAGGCCCAGGTCTGACGGCAGCCCGACGCGCGTACGGCCCGGGCCCCTCCGCGGAGGGGCCCGGGCCGTACGCGCGTCCGCCCTCAGCCCGGCAGCACGCCGAGCAGCGGTCCGGCCAGCGGGAGGTCCTCCGCGCCGCCGCCGCCGGACAGCGGGGCGGTCAGCGGGGCGGTGCCGACCGGCGCGACGCCGTTGTCGGGGACGACCGCGACGCCGTTGTTCAGCACGTCCGCGCCGGAGCCGGCCCACGGGTCGAGCCGCAGCTCCTTCACCGGCGCGATCGCGTAGCCCAGCGCGCCGGTGGTGCCGCCGACGGCCTGCTGGGGGTCGGTGTTCTGCAGGTGGGTGGTGGGCACGGGGAGCCCGCCGAGGGTTTCGGTCTCGGCGTGCGCGGCCTGCGCGGTGACGCCGCCGAGCAGCATCGCGGCGCCGAGCGCGGCCACGGCGCCGGTGGTCTTCCGGGACATCGGCCAATCCTTACGGGGTGAGTGGAGCGGGGCTCCGAGGAGAACGCGCGCGGCCCCCCGGCCACCGGGCCGGGGGGCAGTCTGCACGGGGGTACCGATCAGCCGTGGGCTGTTCAGCAGTCGTCGCCGACCGGGGCCGGGGGCTCCTCGACGACCGGGGCGTCGATGTTGGCGCAGGAGTTGCCGAACGCGGGGTTCAGCAGGCCGATCACGTTGATCGAGTTGCCGCAGACGTTCACCGGGACGTGCACCGGCACCTGCACGGCGTTGCCGGAGAGCACGCCGGGGGAGTTGGCGGCGACGCCCTCGGCGCCGGCCGAGGCGTTGGCCAGACCGGCCGAGCCGAGCACCAGGCCGGCGGCGGCGGCCGACAGGACGGCGGCCTTCTTCACGTTCTGCATGGGGGTTGATCTCCTAGATCACACAGGGAGTTGGTGCGCCGCACCGCACGACGGGCGTGCGGTGCGGCGCGGGCGCTGCGTCAGGCAGTTCAGCCGACGTTGGCGCAGTGGTTGCCGAACGCCGGGTTCAGCAGGCCGATGACGTTGACGGTGTTGCCGCAGACGTTGACCGGGACGTGCACCGGGACCTGGATCAGGTTGCCGGAGAGCACGCCGGGGGAGCCGGCGGCGACGCCCTCGGCGCCCGCGGAGGCGTTGGCCAGACCGGCCGAGCCGAGGACCAGGCCGGCGGCGGCGACGGACAGGACCGCGGCCTTCTTGAAGTTGCGCATAGCTTTCTTCCTCACGTTCTGCCCGACTGTGGATGGTCGGGTGCCGGGCGATTGGCATCATCGCCCGCGGTTTTCCGGATGCGCCGTGAATGTCACTCACGCGGCCCAACACCCTCGTGTCGCCCGTGGCTTGGGCGGTACGTGCCGCGTCGGGGTGCGCCCGCGACTGCTCACTCACGGCGGGGAGCGGTCGCTTCGCGGCGCTTCCAGGGCGGCCCGGGGCTGCCTGTGGAGCGGTGTTCGTGAGGAAGAACGAGCCGGCGCGGTCGGGGAAACGGTCGGATTCGCCGATCACCCGAATGCGGCGGATTAGGCCGAGTGGGTGATTGTTCGAGGGCGTGCGCAACTGTGCCCGGGCGGCTTCGTTGGCCTGGTGCACGTCCCGTGTGCTTCCTACCGGCAGCCCCCGGCGCGGCAATTGGAAGATCTGATTTATCGAGGAGACTCAATGAGCATCAAGAAGGCCGCCGCCGTCGGCGCCGCTGTCGTGGGCATCGTCGCCGCCGGTGCGGGCTCCGCCATGGCGAGCAGCGGCGCCGAGGGTGTCGCCGCCGGTTCCCCCGGTGTCGCCTCCGGCAACGAGATCCAGGTTCCGGTGCACATCCCGGTCAACCTGTGCGGCAACTCGGTGGACGTCATCGGCGCCCTGAACCCGGCGTTCGGCAACTCCTGCGCCAACGTCGGCTGACGCGAGCCCCCTGGTCGGCCGAGCCGCCGTCCGCATCCTCCCGGTGAGGTGCGGGCGGCGGCTCGGCCGCGTTTCCGGCCGGGAGCGGCAAGGGTGGTGACGGCGGGTCAACTCGTCGTGACTCTTGTTGTGTTACCTGTCAGTACCTAGCATGTGAGCCTGCCTCATGTTCGCCGAGCCCCGCTCGGCACCCGTGCTCCGCGCCGCCCGGCAGCCGCCGGGCGATCCCCCACCCTCGCAAGGAGTCATGAGTGTCCAGGTCACCGCGCGGCGCCGCCCGCCGCCGCCCACCCGCCCTGCTCGCCACCGCCGCCCTGCTCGCCGCCCTCGGACTCGGCAGCGGCCTCGGCGCCGCCGACGCCCGGGCCGCGTCCGGCAGTCCCGGCAAGCCCGCCGCGATCGTCTCGCTCGGCGACAGCGCGATCTCCGGCGAGGGCGCGGGCACCGACACCGGCGACGACTACGTCCCCGGCACCGACACGCCCACCAACTACTGCCACCGCTCCACCCGGTCCGAGATCTTCGTGACCCAACTGCCCGGCGTCACCCCGATCGACCTGGCCTGCTCCGGCGCCCAGACCGGCGACCTGGTCAGCGACCCCGAGCTGGCGAAGACCACCGGTCCCGGCAGCGGGGACTTCGGCGAGCCCAAGCAGGACGTCCAACTCGCCTCCGTCGCACGGCAGTACGACGTCAAGATGGTCGTCGTCACGATCGGCGCCAACGACGACTTCGAGTTCGCGAACATCATGATGGACTGCCTCGCCCAGTACTTCCCGATCCCGCAGTCCAAGGGCTGCCGCGACACCATCGGCAGCGCCGAGATCACCCGCCGCGCCGCCGGGGTCAAGCCCAAGGTCGTCGCCGCGCTCACGAACATCCGCAGCACCATGCGGGCCGCGGGCTACTCGGACGACTCCTACCAGCTCGTCTACCAGTCCTACTTCAACCCGATCACCCCCGACATCCGGCGCAACGACTACGCCGGGAAGGTCGCCGACGGCTGCCCCGCCTTCCCCGAGGACCTCGCCTGGGGCCACAACTGGGTCGTCCCCACCCTCAGCGACGCCCTGCGCGAAGCCGCCGCCGCCGTCCCCGGGGTGCGCTACCTCGACCAGCGCCGGGTCGCCTTCGGCCACGAGGTCTGCGCCGAGTGGACCAGCTCCCCGTACGAGTACACCAACGGCGACGTGATCGACCTGTCCGAGACGACCCGCAACGGCTGCGACAGCCCGATCGCCATCCCCGGCCTGTGCATGAACAACGTCCGCCAGTCGTACCACCTGCGGGTCGCCGGGTACGCCGCCGAGGCCGCCTGCCTGCGGCAGTTCTACCAGCAGGCCGCGCTCGCCCAGGCGTTCTGCTCGCTCAACCAGCAGGACGGCACCTCGATCACCCCGCTCACCCCCGGCGCGCCCTTCCCCGACGGGCCCGAGGACGGCGCCTGGTACCAGCTCACCAACCAGGCCGACGGCAGGGTCCTCGACCTGGCCGGCGGCGGCAGCTACGGCGACGCCACCAACGGCCGCACCGCCATCACCTATCCGGCCACCGGCGGCCTCAACCAGTCCTTCGTGTTCGAGGCCAAGGCCGGCGGCAGCTACGAGCTCGACTTCAGCGGCAACCGCGACATGTGCCTCGACGTCGCCGGGGCCTCCACCGCGCCCGGCGCCACGATCGAGCAGTGGCGCTGCAACGGCGGCGGCAACCAGCACTGGCTGCTGAAGCCCGTCGGCGACGGCACCTACACCCTCGCCGACTCCCAGGACCCGACGAAGCTCGCCACCGCCACCACGCAGACCGACGCCCAGGGCAACCGCCTGGTCCGGCTCGCCGCCGACAACGGCTCCGCCGCCCAGCACTGGCGGCTCACCAAGCTCGGCATCGTCTACCTGCACGGCTGAGGCCGGGCGGTCAGGACACCCCCAGCCGGGCGGCCGCACCCGCGGGCACCGGGTACGGCCGCTCCGGCGGCAGCAACGCCGCGTCCCGCGAGGCGTGCAACGCGCGGGCCAGCGGCGTCAGGTCCTCGATCCGCACCAGCCACTCCCCGGCGTAGCGCCGCACCAGCTCCCCGCCCAGGCCCAGCTGCAGCGAGCGGTGCGCCAGCGGCTGCAGCCCCAGGTCCCGCTCCGGGTCCCACTGCACCCGGGCCGCGCTGCGCCGCAACTCCCGCTGCCACTGCGCCCGCGAGGCGTGCACCCCCCGCTCGTACGAACTCAGCACCGCCGCCTCCAGCGCCGCGTCGAACCCCTCCCGCCGGATCACCACCCCCAGCACCCGTTCCTGCCCCTCGCTCCGGGCCCAGTCGCTGCGGTGCATCAGCCAGCGGAACGAGGGCTTCACCCACGTCATCCGCTCCGTGCTGAACGCCGCGGGGAACCGGCCCTCGGCCGCGGCGGGCTCGGCGATCTCCGGGCGGAACGCCTGGTAGACCGTCACCGTCTCGTCGTCGTACCGGGCCCGGACCTGCCTCTTCGGTGTCTCCTCCACCTCGCCATGCTGACCCGTCGGGCAGCCGTGCGGTAGCGGATTTCAGGGGGCCGGGGAACGGCGGGAAGCGAAATCAGGAGATCGGGGAACGGTGAGTCCGTGCTGCTGCGGGCCCCTGGGTGCGGGCCCTCGGGGGTGGGCCCTCCGGGGGGTGGGAGCATGGAGCCGGAGGTGCGTGGTGGCCGGTGCGGAGTTGGTGCTGGGGTTGGACGTCGGGGGCACCAGCACGCGTGTCCTGGTGGCGGGGCTGGACGGGCGGGTGGTCGGACAGGCGCGCGGGGGCGGGGGGAACCCGGTCGCGCACGGGGCGGAGGCCGCGGCGGCCGAGATCGGGGGAGCGGTGCGGGCCGCGCTGGCCGGGGTGGACCCGGGGCGGGTCGCGGCGGGGGTGCTCGGGCTCGCGGGCGGGCTGGTGGTGCAGCCGGACTTCGCCGGGCTGTGGGACGGGCTCGGCCTGGGCGCGCACCCGGTGCTGGTGAGCGACGTCCTGCTGGCGCACGCCGCCGGCAGCTCCGCGCCGGACGGGAACGTGGTGCTCAGCGGGACGGGCGGGATGGCCGCCGAGGTCCTCGACCACGAGCTGCGCCGCACCGCGGACGGGCACGGCTGGCTGCTGGGCGACCGCGGCTCGGGCGTCTGGCTCGGCCGGGAGGCGGTCTCCGGCGCCCTCGCCACCATCGACCGGGACGCGCCGCTCACCGGTCTGGACGCGGCGGTCGCCGAGGCGCTGACCGGCCCGGACGGTCCGGGCGAGGACCCGCGGTCGACGCTGATCGCCGCCGTCCACGCGCAGGCCCCGGCCCGGCTGGCCCGGCTCGCCCCCGTCGTCCTGGAGCGGGCCGGGCTCGGCGACCCGGCGGCGCTCGCCCTGGTCGCCCGGGCCGCCGACCACCTGCTCGACACGCTCGCCCTGCTCCGTCCGCCCGACTGCGCCCTCCCGATCGTGCTGGCCGGGGGGCTGCTCAGCTCCCCGACCCCGCTCGCCGCCCGGCTCCGCCCGCTGCTGGCCGCCCGCTGGCCCGGCGCCCCGCTCCGCCCGGCCGGGGACGGTGCGGGCGCGGCGGCCTGGCTGGCGGCGCGCTCCCTGGGCCGCGGCACGGAGGAGCTGCACCGGGCGCTGACGGCCTGACCCCGACCGCCCGGCCCCGGCCCGCCCGGCCCCGGCCCGCCCGGGGCACCGTCACTGGCAGGTCATCGCCCAGGGCGCGATCCCGCCGTGCGGGGCCCGGTGCGGCGGGGGGTCGGCGGTGCCGTCGGCCGGGCGGGCGGCGGCACCGGGGAGGGCGATCTCGGCCCAGACCCACTTGCCGCCGCGCTTGCGCACCACGCCGTGGGCGAGGGCGAGTTCGGCGATCAGGAGCAGGCCGCGGCCGGACTCCTCGTCCTCGGCGGGGTGGCCGGGGGCGAGGACGGGGACGGCGGGGGAGGAGTCGTAGACCTCGATGACGGCGCGGTGGTGCAGCGGGTCGGCGTGGACGCCGACGGTGACGGCGGGGCCGGTGGCGTGGCGGACGGCGTTGCCGAGGAGTTCGGAGGTGACGAGGTCGAGGGTGAAGCGGGTGTCCTCGTCGAGGGGGGTGTTCCAGGAGGCGAGGAGGTCGCGGACCCGGTGGCGTCCGGCGGCGACGGTGGCGGGCTCGCGGGGCAGTGAGAACCATCGACGGTGGACGGACACGGCAGGCTCCTCACGCGGTTTCGCCCGATGGGCGGGGACTCGGCAGCCGATATGAGGGTATGTCAGATCCCAACATCTCTAGACAAGCTGAAATCTCTAGAGATGTCAATGCGTCAGGGGCAGCTCCTGCGTAGGATGTCTAGAGAAGAGGGGAAGGAAGTCCGCCGCCATGACCAGTAGCCCGCGCGTCACGCAGCCCAAGTACCAGCGGATCGCCGATGACCTCAAGCGCGAGATCGACGCCGGCCGCTACCGCCCCGGCGACCGGCTCCCCGGCGAGAACGACCTGATGGCGACGTACGGCGTGGCCAGGATGACGGCCCGTCAGGCGCTCGGGGTGCTGCAGGGCGAGGGGATAGCGGAGGCCCGCCGGGGCGTGGGCGTGTTCGTCCGGGAGTTCCGGCCGATACGGCGCCGCGGCATCCAGCGGCTGTCCGACCGGACGTGGGGCGGCGGCGCCTCGGTCTGGTCGGCCGACATAGCCTCCCGCGAGCTGGCGGTGGACCAGCTGAGCGTCGCCGAGCGGGAGGCGCCCGAGCAGATCGCCGCCGTGCTGGGCCTCAAGCCGGGCGAGCCCGCCTGCGTGCGCAGCCGCCGCTTCGTGCTGGACGGCAAGCCGGTGCTGCTCTCCGACTCGTACCTGCCGGCCGCGCTGGTTGCGGGCAGCCGGATCACCGACCCCGACACCGGCCCCGGCGGCACGTACGCCCGGCTCGCCGAGTTGGGCCACAAGCCGGTGCACTTCCAGGAGCAGATCCGCTCCCGGATGCCCGCGGGGGACGAGGCGGAGCGGCTGGCGCTGGCGCCCGGCACGCCGGTGTTCCTGGTGCACCGGATCGCGTTCGCCGAGGACGGGCAGGCGGTGGAGGTCAACGAGATGGTGCTCGACTCGGCCTCGTACATCCTGGAGTACGACTTCGACGCCTGAGCCCGCGTCCGTCCACAGGCCTGTGGACGGACGCGCGGCCCGCCGTTCACCGGTTCGGAGCAGCAGTGCGGGCCGGGGCGGGGCGCGGGGACGGAGGGTGGGCAGAGGGTCCGCTCCGCGAGCGGCGCGGGTGCGGCCCGCGACCCGGGAGGCGCCACGGTGAGCCACCACGACCAGCTCGACTACTCCGACCGCACCGACTTCGAGGACGCCGACCGCGGGCTGATCGCCCCGCCCGTCACCGACACCGTCACCACCGCGGACGGCCGGGTGGCGTGGGACTTCCGGGCCACCGACTTCCTGGCCGGGGAGTGCCCCGACACCGTGCACCCCAGCCTCTGGCGGCAGTCCCAGCTGACCGCCCGCGCCGGGCTGTTCGAGGTCACCGAGGGCGTCTACCAGATCCGCGGCTTCGACCTGTCGAACATGACGCTGATCGAGGGCGAGCGCGGGGTGGTGGTGGTCGACCCGCTGGTGTCCGCCGAGTGTGCGGCCGCGGGCCTGGCGCTCTACCGGGAGCACCGCGGCGAACGCCCGGTCACCGCCGTGCTGTTCACCCACTCGCACATCGACCACTTCGGCGGCGTGCACGGCGTGATCGAGCCGGGCTCGGACGTCCCGATCGTCGCCCCGTCCGGGTTCATGGAGCACTCGGTCGCCGAGAACGTGTACGCGGGCACCGCGATGCTGCGGCGCGGCGACTACTACTCCGGCGGCGACCTGCCGCCCGGCCCGACCGGCCTGGTCGGCATGGGCCTGGGCCACACCGCCTCGCACGGCACCCCGAGCCTGCTGCCCGCCACCCTCGACGTCACCCGCACCGGGCAGGAGGAGCGGCTCGACGGGGTGCTGTTCCGCTTCCAGCTCACGCCCGGCACCGAGGCGCCGTCCGAGCTGAACTTCTTCCTGCCCGAGCGCCGCGCCCTGTGCATGGCCGAGAACGCCACCCACAACCTGCACAACATCCTGACCCTGCGCGGCGCGGTGGTCCGCGACGCCCGGGTCTGGTCGCGCTACCTCACCGAGGCGATCGAGCTCTTCGCCGCCGACTCCGACGTGGTCTTCGCCTCGCACCACTGGCCGACCTGGGGCACCGAGCGGCTCACCCGCTTCCTGTCCGAGCAGCGCGACCTGTACGGCTACCTGCACGACCAGACCCTGCGCCTGCTCAACCAGGGCCTCACCGGGCCGGAGATCGCCGAGCAGCTGGAACTCCCGCCCGCGCTGGCCTCCGCCTGGCACGCCCGCGGCTACTACGGTTCGGTCAGCCACAACGTGAAGGCCATCTACCAGCGCTACATGGGCTGGTACGACGGCAACCCGGCCTCGCTCTGGGAGCACCCGCCGACCGAGAGCGCCAGGCGCTACGTCGACTGCATCGGCGGCCAGGACGCCGTCCTCGCCAAGGCCCGGGAGTACGCCGACGCCGGTGACCTGCGGTTCGCCGCCCAACTGCTCAAGCACGCCGTGTTCGCCGACCCGGAGAGCAAGGACGCCAAGGAGCAGCTCGCGCAGGTCTTCGAACGGCTCGGGTACGGGGCGGAGAACGCGACCTGGCGCAACTGCTACCTGATGGGCGCGCTGGAGCTGCGCAACCCCCCGAAGGCGATGCCGTTCGGGGCCGGCAGCTTCGCCGGGGCGCTCACCGTCGACCAGGTCTTCGACTCGCTGGCGATCCGGGTCAACGGCCCCGCGGCCTGGGGCGAACGGCTCAGCACCGTCTGGAAGTTCACCGACCTCGGCACCACCCACCGGGCGACCCTGCACAACGGCGTCCTGGTGCACGGCGAGGTCACCCGGGATCCGGGCCCGGCCGACCTCACCGCCACCCTCACCAAGCCGCAGCTGTTCGACCTGCTGGCCGGCCGGGGCCGGGACGGGATCGACCTCAGCGGCGACCCGGCCGTCCTGGACCGGCTGTTCGCGGTCCTGGACGAGTCCGACCCGGCGTTCCCGGTCGTCACCCCCTGACAGTGATGATGTGACTGGTGGTTCTGCTGATGAGCCTGACCCGCCCCCTGACTGACGCCTCGGGCTGTCCTGTTTGGGATTTGTCGGCTCATCAGCAGGCCATCACGCACGCGGCCGGAC